>NZ_FOEP01000001.1 GCF_900110775.1 Thalassovita taeanensis
TGCCTGAGGCGGCGAATTATCAGAAGTTCGCGCAGCCCGCGTCGCGGTTCGCGCTGGTGGGCGTGTTCGTGGCGAAATACGCCGACGGCGTGCGCGTGGCGGTGACCGGCGCGTCCGAGGGCGGCGTGTTTCGCTGGGCCGAGGCCGAGGCGGCGCTGACGGCGAATTTCAGCCCGGCGGCGCTGGCGGGGCTGAGCGTGGACGCAGACGGGCTGATCGGCGACCTGCACGCCACACCAGCCTACCGCGCGCATCTGATCGGCGTGCTGACGGGACGGGCGGTGACGGCGGCTGGCTGAAAGGCTGGCGCAAGGGCGGGGGCCGCGCCCCGCCCGCGTTTTGCGCGCGGTGGTGCTTGGATCAAAAGGCGCTGTCTTTGACCGCCTGCATCGATACGTGGGTCGAGGTTGATCCGACGTACGGCAGGGCGGAAATTGTTTCGCCCAGCACGCGGCGGTAGCCTTGAATGTCTGCGGTGCGAATTTTCAGCAGGTAGTCGAAGGAACCTGCAATCATGTGGCACTGCTCGATCTCGGGGACACTCATGACCGCGCGATTGAAAGCGGTCAGCGCCTTTTCGGTGGTGTCGGTCAGTTTGACCTCGGCAAAGGCGACGTGCTCCAGCCCCAGACGTTCGGGGTTCAGAACCGCGCGAAACCCTTGAATGAACCCTTCATCCTGAAGCCGCTTGAGCCGCACCTGACAGGGGCTTTTGGACAGGCCGACGGTGCGGGCCAGTTCGGTGACGGGCAGACGCCCATCGGTTGCCAGCACGCGCAGGATTTTTTGGTCGATACGGTCCAGATCGTCTGTGTTCTGAATGGTCTGCATGGGTGTGGCCTGAATTTGATTTTGAAATCGGGCGGAATGGCTGTGAATTTCCATTCTACAGGAAATGTGACTTTTGGCTATCTGCTAATATATGGCGGTATCCCCCCAATTTGTCGGAGCTTTGCCTGATGTCCCGTCTTGTTCCCCTGCGTGCGGCGATCCGCGCGGCCCTGCATCGCCCTGAGGGCGCGCTTTTGAATGATCTGTGTGCGGCCGACGCCCCCGATGAGGGCGTGCGGAGCCGGGCACATGACCGCGCCAAGGGGTTGGTGCAGGCGATCCGCGGGGCGGGGAAGCCGGGGTTGATGGAAGTGTTCCTGTCGGAGTACGGGCTGTCGACCAAGGAGGGTATCGCGCTGATGTGTCTGGCCGAGGCGCTGCTGCGGGTGCCGGACCGCGAAACCATGGACGAGCTGATCGAGGACAAGATCGCGCCGTCGGAATGGGGCGCGCATCTGGGCAAATCTTCGTCCTCGTTGGTCAATGCCTCGACCTGGGCGTTGATGCTGACGGGGCGGGTGTTGAAAGAGGATGAGGGGCCGGGTGTGGCGAAGACGCTGCATGCGGCCGTCAAGCGGTTGGGCGAGCCGGTGATCCGGTCGGCGGTCAGTCGCGCGATGAAAGAGCTGGGGCATCAGTTTGTGCTGGGTCGCGACATTGCCGAGGCGGTCAAGCGCGGTGGCACGCGTGCGGCGCAGGGGTACACGTTTTCCTATGATATGCTGGGCGAGGCGGCGCTGACGGCGGCGGATGCGGCGCGGTATCACGCGGCCTATGCCGATGCGATTGCGCGGCTGGCGGGGGAATGCCGGTCGGGGGATATCCGCGAAAACCCGGGTATTTCGATCAAGCTGAGCGCGCTGCATCCGCGGTACGAGGAAGGGCAGCGGGAGCGGGTTTTGGCCGAACTGGTGCCCGCCACGCTGGCGCTTGCGCTGGCGGCGCGGGACGCAGGCATGGGGCTGAATATTGACGCGGAAGAGGCGGACCGGCTGGATCTGTCGCTGGACGTGATCGAGGCGGTGTTGCGCGATCCGCGGCTGGCGGGCTGGGACGGGTTTGGCGTGGTGGTGCAGGCTTACGGCAAGCGCGCGGCGCCGGTGCTGGACTGGCTCTATACGCTGGCGGATGATCTGGACCGGCGGATCATGGTGCGGTTGGTCAAGGGCGCCTATTGGGACAGCGAGATCAAGCGGGCGCAGGTTGAGGGGCTGGAGGGCTTTCCGGTGCTGACGCGCAAGGTGGCGACGGATGTGTCCTATCTGTGCTGCGCGCGCAAATTGCTGGCTATGACCGACCGGATCTATCCGCAGTTTGCCACGCATAACGCCCATTCCGTAGCGGCAATTCTGGAGATGGCAGACGACAGGAAATTGTTTGAGTTCCAGCGCTTGCATGGCATGGGTGATGTTCTGCATGACGTTGTGATCAAGGCAGAAAAAACGCGGTGCCGGATCTATGCGCCGGTGGGGGCGCATCGGGATTTGCTGGCCTATCTGGTGCGGCGGCTGTTGGAAAACGGCGCGAACTCCAGCTTTGTGAACCAGATCGTGGATGAGGATGTGCCGCCTGCCGTTGTGGCTGCCGATCCGTTTGATGGGCTTGAGGGCGCGCAGGCGCGTGGGGTGGTGGCACCGGCGGAGCTGTTTGCGCCAGAGCGGCCCAACTCGATCGGGTTCGATTTGCACGAGGCGCGCGATCTGGCGCGGATCGAAGCGGCGCGGGCGCCGTTCCGGGCGCATCAGTGGCAGGCGGGGCCGTTGATCGCGGTCGGGGTTACCGGCGGCGAGGCGCATCAGGTGCTCAACCCGGCCGATCCGGCGGATGTGGTCGGGCAGGTTGTGCTGTGCGCGGCGGAGGACGTAGAAGCGGCTTTGGCGGCGGCGCGGGTTTGGGATGCCCCGGCGACAGAGCGGGCGGCGGTGCTGAACCGGGCGGCGGATCTCTATGAGGCGCGGTTTGGCGAGCTGTTCGCGGTTCTGGCACGTGAAGCAGGGAAAACCCCGCGCGACGCGGTGGCGGAATTGCGCGAAGCGGTTGATTTCCTGCGCTATTATGCGGCGCGTGGGTTGGACGACGAGCGCGCAGCGCGGGGTGTGTTCAGCTGCATTTCACCGTGGAATTTCCCGCTGGCGATTTTTTCGGGCCAGATTGGCGCGGCTTTGGCGGCGGGCAATGGCGTGCTGGCGAAACCGGCCGAGGCGACGGGGTTGGTGGCGCATCTGGCGGTGCAGATGCTGCACGAAGCCGGGGTGCCGCGCGATGTTTTGCAGCTGCTACCGGGGCATGGTGCGGTTGTGGGCGCGGCCCTGACCGGGGATGCGCGGGTGAACGGGGTGTGTTTCACCGGCTCCACGGCGACGGCGCAGCGGATCAATCGGGCGATGGCCAAGGGCATGGCAGCAGATGCGCCGTTGATCGCGGAAACCGGCGGGTTGAACGCGATGATCGTGGACAGCACGGCGCTGCCGGAACAGGTGGTACGCGATATCATCGCCTCGGCGTTTCAGTCGGCGGGTCAGCGATGCTCGGCCTTGAGATGTGTTTATATTCAAGAGGATATCGCGCCAAGCTTAACCAGAATGCTGTTCGGGGCGATGGACGAGCTGACGCTGGGCAACCCATGGGCGCACGAGACCGATGTGGGGCCGGTGATTGATGCGCGGGCGCAGGCGGATTTCGCAGCATATTTGGATCAGGCACAGGCAGAGGGGCGGATTTTGCACCGGGTCAATGCGCCGGAAACGGGGCATTTCATCGGACCGGCCGTGGTTCAGGTCCGGGGCCTAAGTGACTTGAAACGCGAGATTTTCGGGCCGGTTTTGCATGTTGCGACATTCAAGGCGGATCAGATTGATGCGGTGGTGGATGCGGTGAATGCCAGCGGCTATGGGCTGACGTTTGGGCTGCACACGCGGATTGATGGACGGGTGGAGCAGGTGACGGCGCGGCTGAAGGTGGGCAATGCTTATGTCAACCGCAACCAGATCGGGGCGATTGTCGGCAGTCAGCCGTTTGGCGGCGAGGGGCTGTCGGGGACCGGGCCGAAGGCTGGGGGGCCGTCTTATCTGCCGCGCTTCAAGACGGTTGAGCGGCTGGAATCGCCCGCGCAGGACGGCGAGGCGGTGGATGTGGCCGAGGTGCAAGCGCGGCTCAAGGTGTTGAAAAGGCTTGACCTTCCCAAGCTGTCGGCGGTGGAATTGCCGGGGGTGACGGGGGAATCGAACCGGTTGTCGACCTATGGGCGCGGCACGGTTTTGTGTCTGGGACCAACGGCGCAAGAGGCGATGGATCAGGCGCGGGTCGCGATGGACAATGGCTGTCAGGCGCTGGCGGTGGCACCGGGCATTCCGGCGGCGCTGGGGTTTGATGGCGTGCTGCCGCGCGGGGCGCTGGAGCATCTGCAAGGTGTTGATCTTGTGGCACTTTATGGAGAGGATGAGGACTTGAGTGCCACCCGGAACGCGCTGGCCAAGCGCGCCGGGGCGCTGATTTCGCTGGTGTGCGGGACCGATCTGGCGGCGCGGTGCGTGCTGGAGCGGCATGTCTGTGTGGACACCACCGCGGCGGGCGGAAATGCGGCCTTGCTGGCGGCGGGAGAGGCGTAAAACGCCGGGCACAGGGCGTGCACCATGCGTGCACCGCCCGTGCACCGGCCAGGCGACCTTTCCAAGCGACCTTTGCAAGGTTGCGTGCCGGGGCCGCAGGGGGCGGCGCGAGAGCAGGCAGAGCGGCCTACCCACTATCCGGTAGATAGGACCGGATCGGGCGCTTAAGGCTTGGCAGGCGCAGCCCTGTCGGCTAGCTTTCGCCGCAAGTGGCCCATGGGAGTGGCTACGAAAGGGAGAATTGCATGAAACATTTGCTGACGAAGGCTGCTGTTGCGGCCCTTGCCATTGGTTTTGCAACCGAGTCGATGGCTGTTGAATGGAACGTTTCGGTCTGGGGCAAGCGCCGCGCCTTCACCGAGCACGTCGAAAAGCTGGCTGAGCTGGTTTCGGCCAAGACCAACGGCGAGTTCACGATGAACATCAGCTATGGTGGTCTGTCGAAGAACCGTGAGAACCTGGATGGGATCAGCATCGGCGCGTTTGAGATGGCGCAGTTCTGTGCCGGGTATCACCGCGACAAGAACCCGACCATCACCGTTCTGGAACTGCCGTTTCTGGGCGTCAACAACCTGACCGAGGAAGTGGCGATCAGCCACGCGGTTTATGCCCACCCGGCAGTAGCCAAGGATCTGGCGCGCTGGAATGCCAAGCTGCTGATGACCTCGCCAATGCCGCAGTACAACATTGTGGGCACCAGCGAGCCGCGTGACACGCTGGAGAAGATGGCGGGCATGCGGGTGCGTGCAACCGGCGGGATCGGGCAGGCGTTCGAGAAAGTCGGCGCGGTACCGACCTCGGTGACGGCAACAGAAGCGTATAGCGCGATGGAATCCGGCGTTGTCGACACGGTGGCCTTTGCTCCGCACGCGCATCTGTCGTTCCGCACCATTGATCAGGCGACCTGGTGGACGGCGAACCTGAACCCCGGCACGGTCAACTGCCCGGTGGTGGTGAATATCGACGCCTATGAGGATCTGTCGGACGAGCACCGCGCGGCGCTGGATGGCTCGGTTGACGAGTCGATTGCCTTCTATGTCGAGAACTATGGCAAGCTGCTGACCCGTTGGGACGAGGTTCTGACCGAGAAGAACGTGCAGAAGGTCATGATCAGCGACGAGGAGCTGACCAAGTTCCACGCGGTCGCGGCCGATCCGATTCGTGAAAAGTGGATCGCAGACATGACGGCGCAGGGCATTCCGGCGCAGGAACTGTACGATCTGATGATGACCACGCTGGCAGAGACCCGCGCGGCAAACTGAGCGACTTGAGAAAGCGGACCGTTCCGGCATCTGGGATGTCGGGGCGGTCTTACTGTCTTTCGGGATAACAATAAGAACAGGGGGCACGCATGGCGGGAAGTTCGGCTGTGCTGGAGGATGGCTCGATTCTGAGCCGTCTGGACCAGAAACTTTACCGGATCGAGACCGGGATGGCATTGATCGCCGGGTTGGCGGTGTTTTCGCTGATGCTGCTGGCGGTGATCTCGGTGAGCGGGCGCAACCTGTTTAACCAGCCGTTGCCGGGGTATGTGGACTGGATCGAGCAGGCGATGCCGCTGATCGCCTTTTTGGGCGTGTCCTATACCCAGCGCGACGGCGGGCATATTCGCATGGATATTCTGGTGGGACGGCTGAATGGCCGCATGCTGTGGTCGGCCGAGCTGATTACCGGGGTGGTGATGCTGGGGCTGATGATGCTGTTGGTCTGGGGCAGCTGGGCGCATTTCCAGCGTAGTTTTGATTTCACCGCGCCGCTGTGGAGCCGCGACAGTTCGATCGACATCAGCCTGCCGCTGTGGCCTGCCAAGTTGTTGGCGCCGGTGGCGTTTTCGGTGTTGTGCCTGCGCATGGCGTTGCAGGTTTGGGGCTATGGCCGGGCGTTGGTCTTGGGGCTGAGCGAGCCGGTGGCGGTGCCGTTGGTGATGTCGGCGGCAGCGCAGGCGGCCGAAGAGGCGCTGCATGTTGGTGGCTTTGAAGATGAAGGGGGCCGCTGATGGACTCGGTTGAAATTGGGATTGTCGTTTCGGGTCTTATGCTGGTGTTCGTGCTGCTGGGGATGCGGGTGGCGTTTGCCGCCGGTCTGACCGGGCTGATCGGCTTGGTCTGGATTTTCTGGGCCAAGAAGGGGTACGACCCCGAGGACTTTGGCTGGGCGTTGACGGTGGCGGTGAAAACCGCGGGTCAGGTGCCGCATTCGAAGGTCAGCAGTCAGGCGCTGAGCCTGATCCCGACCTTCATTCTGATCGGGTATCTGGCGTATTATGCCGGGCTGACCAAGGCGCTGTTCGAGGCGGCAAAGCGCTGGGTCGGCTGGGTGCCGGGCGGTTTGGCGGTGGCGACGGTGTTCGCCACGGCGGGGTTTGCAGCGGTGTCGGGGGCCAGCGTGGCGACCTCGGCGGTGTTTGCGCGTATCGCGATCCCCGAGATGTTGCAGGTCGGGTATGACAAGCGGTTCGCAGCCGGGGTTGTGGCGGCAGCGGGGACGCTGGCCAGTCTGATCCCGCCCTCGGCGATTCTGGTGATCTATGCGATCATCGTGGAGCAGGACGTGGGCAAGCTGTTGTTGGCGGGCTTCATTCCGGGGGCGTTTTCGGCGGTGGTCTATGCCTCGTTGATCATGGGGATGGCGGTGCTTTGGCCCAGCTTCGGCCCGCCGGTGCGCGGCTATAGCTGGAAAGAGCGGCTGACGTCGTTGCCGCCGGCCTTTCCGATCTTTTTCGTGGTGCTGGTGATCATCTTCTTCATCTACAACCCGTTTGGCGGCGACCCTTGGGGCACGCCGACCGAGGGCGGGGCATTGGGGGCCTTTGTGGTGTTCTTGATGGCCTTGCTGCGCGGGATGCGGTGGGGGCAGTTCAAGGATGCGCTGCTGGAGACGGCCAAGCTGTCGGCGATGATCTTTACCATCATCTGGGGCGTGCTGATCTATGTGCGCTTCCTTGGGTTTGCCGATCTGCCGGGGGCGTTTTCAGACTGGATTACCAGCCTGCACCAGCCGCCGATGATGACGCTGATCTTTATCCTGCTGGCCTATGCGGTGCTGGGCATGTTCATGGATGCGATCGGGATGCTGCTGCTGACGTTGCCGGTGGTGTATCCGGCGGTCATGGCGCTGAATGGTGGTGAATTCGTCAGTGCCGCCGACAGTGCCTTTGGCATGTCGGGGCCGATGTGCGCGATCTGGTTCGGGATCCTGGTGGTGAAGATGGCCGAGTTCTGTCTGATCACACCGCCGATCGGGCTGAACTGTTTCGTTGTCGCCGGGGTGCGTGATGATCTGAGCGTGCAGGATGTGTTCTGGGGCGTGACGCCGTTTTTCATCGCCGACGCGGTGACGATCGGGCTGTTGGTTGCCTTCCCGTGGATCGTGCTGTGGTTGCCCTCGCTGGCATAGGGACGGATGCCGGGTAAGACGGCAGGCAAACAGAAAACGGCGCTCCCATATCCGGGGGCGCCGTTTTTGCATTGTGGGCCTGTACGATGGTTACTTGGTCAGGATCAGCTTGCCGGCGCGGGTGATGCGCAGGCTGTAGATCTGATCGCCCAGCACGATCTGTGCTTGGGTGCCGCCCTGTGTCAGCTCCATCGCGTTATGGGTGGGCAGGCGCGGGATCGGCACTTCGCTGGCGCCGTCGCGGTTCAGTCTCATGGTGGTCATATGGTTTTCTCCTGCTGGTCGAGCCGGTCCAGAAGCCATTCGAGGGTAAAGGCCCCGGCGATGCCGGAGTCTGTCCAGAGCGACAGAAGAAGTGGTCGGTCATGGGCGGCTGGACCCGCGTATCGGGGCGGTCCGGCCATGGTGGTCTGCGCGTTTCTCATTGCGAACGTCCCTTGGTTACGTGGCATCGGGCTGTCGCCAAGGCGCGGACGCTGGGCGGTGGCTGGATATGCAATAAAGGTGACTTAAATAGTAAGGTATGTCAAGCCAAGGTGTCGCACCCTGATTGAATTTCCCCGGTGCGTGCTTAATGCGCGGTCAATATGGCGTATCGGCAGCGGGCCGGGGGTGGGCTGGTGGTGCGCGGGGCGTTGGCGTAGAAGGGCCGGGCGCGCAAGGAGGCCGGTCGATGAAACAGGCACTGACATCACTGACGGAACTGGCGGAGTTGCCTTTTGACGAGGTGATCGACGTGCGGTCGCCGTCGGAATTCGCCGAGGATCACATTCCCGGCGCGATCAACCTGCCGGTTCTGAGCGATGCCGAGCGCGCCGAGGTTGGCACGATCTATGTGCAGGAGGATTCGTTTCTGGCGCGCAAGATCGGAGCAGCTTTGGTGGCGCGCAATGCGGCGGGGCATTTGCAGGGCGCGCTGGCGGATCGGTCCGGTGGCTGGCGGCCGCTGGTGTATTGCTGGCGCGGCGGGCAGCGGTCGGGATCGTTCGCGCTGATTCTGGGGCAGGTGGGCTGGCGTGTCGGGCTGATTGATGGCGGGTATCGCAGTTATCGGCGGTTGGTGGTGCAGGCGCTGTATGATGCGCCGGTGGTGCCGCGTTTGGTGCTGATTGACGGTGGCACCGGCACGGCGAAGACGCGGTTGTTGCATCATCTGGCGCAGGCCGGGGCGCAGGTTCTGGATCTGGAGGGGATGGCCGAGCATCGCGGGTCGTTGCTGGGTGGGTGGCCCGGTGGGCAGCCCTCGCAGAAGATGTTCGAATCGCGGTTGGCGATGGCGTTGGTGCGGCTGGACCCGACGCGCCCGGTGTTTGTCGAGGCCGAGAGCAACAAGATCGGGCGGCTGATCGTGCCGCCCAGCCTGTGGCAGGCGATGCTGAAGGCCGATCATCTGCGGGTCGAGGCGCCGATTGCGGTGCGGGCCGCGTATCTGGTGCAGGCCTATGGCGATATTCTGAGCGATGCCGAGGCGCTGTGCGCGCGGTTGGCGCCGTTGGCGCGGTATCACGGTCATGCGCAGGTCGAGGCGTGGCAGGCCTTGGCACGGCAGGGTGAATTTGCGGCTTTGGCGGCGGATCTGGTGCAGGTGCATTACGATCCGGGATATCTGCGGTCGTCGCGCCGGGCCAACGCGCCTTTGGCGGTGCTGGAGCTGGCGGCGCTGGATGATGCGGCGCTGGCGGCGGCGGTGCCGCAGATATTGGCGGCAGCGGACTAGCGGCAGGTGACTGTGGGCGGGCCATCGGTCAACTGCCCGATGCGCGCGGCGGGGATCGCGGCGGCGTGGAGTTTGCCCAGCAGCGCGTCGGCCTGATCGGCGGCGACGGCGGCCAGCAGGCCACCTGCGGTTTGCGGATCGTGCAGCAGCAGGACGCGGGGATCATCGGCAGCGATATTGTTGGCGGTGACGACGGGGGCGGCGGCAAGATTGTCCGGGTAGAGCGTGGAGCGGATGCCCGTGGCGGCCAGATCCAGCGCACCATCATAGAACAGCAGCGCGCTGAGGTCGATCTGTGCTGCGGTGCCAGAGGTTTGGCAGATGGCTTGCAGGTGGCCCGCAAGGCCAAAGCCGGTCACGTCGGTCATGGCGTGGGCACGGGCGAGGATACTGGCGGATTGCGCCTGGGACTGCGCCATGGCGTGCAGTACGGCAGCGATATCGCGCCCCCGTGCGCGGCTTTGCATTTCGGCGGCAAGCAGCGTTCCGGTGCCCAGCGGCCGGGTGAGGATCAGCACATCGCCGGGCTGTGCGCCCGCGTGGGTGATGGCGTGGTCGGTCAGGCCGGTGACGGTGAAGCCGATGGTCAGCTCGGGGCCCATGGTGGTGTGACCGCCGACGATTTCAGCCCCGGCGGCGTGGAACACCTCGGTGGCGGCGGTCATGATTTCGGTCATGGTGCGGCGTTGCAGGGTGTCGGACATGCGCGGCAGGATGATGCTGGCAAGGGCGGCTTGCGGGGCGGCGCCCATCGACCAGACATCGCCAAGTGCGTGCACGGCGGTGATCCGGGCCATCAGCGCGGGGTCTTCGGTGAAGGCGCGCAGGTGGTCGGTGGTGATCACCTGTTGCGTGCCGCCAATGGCCAGCACGGCGGCATCGTCGCCCGCGCCGGTCAGCACATCGGGGCGGTGCAGGCTGGGCAGGGTGGCGAGGGCTTGGGTCAGCGTGGCCGAGCCGACCTTGGAGCCGCAGCCGCCGCACATCGGTTGGTTTCCCTTCAGCACGTCGGTGACGCCGAGGGTGATCTCGGGCGGCAGATCGGGGTGGGGCATGGCGGGCAGGTCGTGGAATTTGTCGATGAACTTGCGGTCGATGCGGTTTTTCAGCTGCCACAGCAGCGGCCCGGCGAAGGGGCGGCCATAGCGTTCGGCCAGCGCGGATTTGCCGCCAAGCGAGATCAGCTTGAGGTAATCCTTTTGCGGGTGGAACGGGCGCAGGGGGTGGCCGGTCAGGCGGGCGCGCAGGTTGTGATAGAGGATCGGAGCCTCGCGCACGGCGAAGACGCCCGCTTTGGGGCGCGGGGCGTGGGTCAGGTGGGCGCAGTCGCCGGTGGCGAAAAGGTCAGCAAAGCCTGTCGCTTGCAGGGTGGGGCCGACATCAATGAAGCCATCGGTCAGCGGCAGCGGCGTTGCCTGCAGCCAATCGTGCGGCCGCGCCCCGGCGGCGCCGATGGTGAGCGCGGCGGGCAAGAGCGTGCCACCGGAAAGCATCGGGCCGTCGGCGGTGATCTGGCTGATGCGGGTCGAGAGCCGCAGCGTTACACCGGCCTCATCCAGCGCGCGGCGCAGGCGGGCCTGGGTCGCGGGGGCGAGGCCGGAGAGCTGATCGGAGGCCTCGATCACCGTGACATCGGCGCTGCCGGTGGCTTGCTTCAGGGCGTGGGCCATGGCCATGGCCAGTTCGACCCCGGCGACGCCTGCGCCGATCACGGCGACGGGGCCTGCAGCGGAGCCGGTGGCGCGGGCGGTGGCCAGAAACGCCTGCCAGCGCGCGGCGTAGGTATCGAGCGGCTTGGCGCCGGTGGCGTGTTCGGCAAAGCCGGGCAGGTCAGGCATTTCGGCGGTGATGCCGATATCAACCGAGGCGACGTCATAGGGCAGCGGCGCGCGGTTTTCCAAGCGGATGCTGCGGGTGACGGGATCAAGCCCGGTGGCGCGATCAAGGATCAGCCGCACCCCGGCAAAGCGGGCGAGGCGCACGAGGTCGATTTCCAGCTCGTCACGGGTATAGTGCCCGGCAATATGGCCGGGCAGCATGCCGGAATAGGGCGCGGTGGGGCCGGGGTTGATCACGGTCACGCGGGTGCCGGGCAGCGGGCGCATCGCCCATTTTCGCAACACCAGCGCGTGGGTATGGCCGCCGCCAATCAGAACGAGGTCGCGGGTCAGGGGGATCTGTGGCTGCATTTGGTGGCCTTTGTGCTGTCCGTCCGGCGGGTGGTGCAGGCAGGTGTAGCGCGGGACGGCGGCGATGGCTATGAGGCCAAATGCAGCGGGGCCGGTGTCTTGGGCGGTTTGGGCCTTAGGTTGCGAGGCTGATCTTGGTGGCGGGTTGCGCCTTGGGGTGGCGGATCAGCAGGACGGCGGGGTTGGTAATGGCCTCGGCCTGAATGGTGGCGGCCAGCGCGTCCAGCGTGCAGCGGGCGATTTTCTGATGCGCGTGGGTGGCGCTGCCGACGATCTCGACCTCGGTCGTGGCGGGCAGGCCGGAGGCGCGCAGGTTGTCCTGCACCTCGGCGGCTTTGGTCACGGCCATATACAGCACCAGCGTGGTGCCGGGCAGGGCCATGTCGGCCCAGTCGGGGGTATCGTCGCCGGGGCGGCAGGTGCCGGTGGCGAAGGTCACGCGATCAGTCTGGCCGCGTTCGGTCAGCGGGCGGCCAAGGGCGGCGGCAGCAGCGCTGGCGGCGGTGACACCGGGCACGATTTCCACCGGGATATTGGCGGCGCGGGCGGTTTCAAGCTCCTCGGTCGCGCGGCCAAAGATCGAGGGGTCGCCGGATTTCAGCCGCACGACGCGGCGGCCCTGACGGGCGGCCGAGAGGATCACCTCGTTGATGCGGTCCTGCGGCCATTGGGTGGTGCCAAGGGTTTTGCCGACAAACACCCGTTCGGCATCGCGGCGGGCCAGTTCCAGCACATCGGGGTCGACAAGGCGGTCGTAGAAGATCACGTCGGCCTCTTGCAGGCGTTCGACCGCGCGCAGGGTCAGCAGGTCACGGGCACCGGGGCCGGCACCGACAAGGGTGATCTGGCCCTGTGCCGGGGTGCCCGGCGCGCCGTGTCCGGCGATGGCGGTTTTAAGCAGGTCTGCGGCTTCACGCTCGGCGCCGCGTTTGTGGCTTTGCCACGGGGTGCCGTTGAAGGTCCAGCGCCAGAAGGCGCGGCGTTGATCCCGCGGGACATGCGCGGCGACGGCGCTGCGCAGACGGCCTGCGAGGGCGGCGAAGCTGCCAAGGCGGGGGTCGAGCATCTGTTCGATGTCGGTTTTCAGGCGGCGGGCCAGCACCGGCGCGGTGCCTTCGGTGCCGATGGCGACGACAACCGGGTCGCGGTCCACGATCGAGGGGGTGGTGGCATCGCACAGGTCGGGCTGATCGACGACATTGACGGTGGCACCGGCCTGTTTGGCCAGCGCGTGCAGGGCGGCATCGTTTCCGGGGCAGCCGGTGCCGATGAACACCAGCGCGGTATTGGCAAAGCTGTCGAGGGTGATTGGCCCCGCATCGTGGTTGGCGCGGCCCGATGCGACGATGGCGGCAAGTTCGTCATCAAGCGTGGGGGCGAGGAAGGTCAGCGCGGCTTCGGTCTTGAGGACAAGGCGTGCTTTTTGCGCGGCCTGTTCGCCGCCGCCCGCGATGACAACGCGGCGGTCTGCCATTCGCAGAAACATCGGGAAGGATTTCATGCGCGCTTTTCTCCTTATCCGGGGTCACATAACGCCAAATTGACGCAGAGCAAGAGTTATTCCGCAGCTGCGGGGACTTGGGTCGAGGCCAGAAGGGCGGCCAGTTCGGGGCGGCACGAGCCACAGTTGGTGCCCGCATTCAGCGCCTCGCCGATGGCATCGACGCTGAGCAGGTGCTGTTCGGTGATGGCGGTGAGGATGGTATTCACGCCGACATCGAAACAGGCGCAGATCGTGGCGCCGGGGTCGGGGCGGTTGGCGGCGGGGCGTCCGGCCAGTGCATCTTGCGGCGCGCCGCCGATCAGGTGCACCAGGTGGCTGCGCGAGACCGGGACCGGGGCGCGGGCGATGAACAGCGCGCCGGTCAGCGCGCCGTCTTCGACCAGCGCGATGCGGGCGGCGCCTTTGGCCGGGTCCTGCACCGAGAGGGCCTGTGCGTCGGGGGTGCCGAGCAGGGCGCGGGCATAGGCCTCCCAATCCTCGGGGGTTTCGGTTCCGGCCAGTTCGATCCGCCAGCCGCGCGGGGCGCGGGCGCTGGCCCAATAGGGGCTGCGCGGATCGGGGGCGCGGGTGGAGATGGCGAAGCCATACCAGGCGGCGTCGTATTTCTCGATCTGCACCACCGCGCTTTTGGAGGCGGGTTGGCCCGAGACCGGATCGGTGATCGCGGCGACCAGCGCATCAACGCGGCCCGCGGAGGCATATTGCGCGGTCCAGTGCATCGGCGCGAAGGCCTGTCCGCGCCCGATGCGGTCGGTGATCAGCACCCGCAGCAGGGCGCTGCCCTGCGGGCTGGTGACGCGGGCCAGATCGGCGGGTTTGAGGCCAAGGGCCTCGGCCTCGGCAGGGTGCAGTTCGACGAAGGGCTCGGCCAGGTGCTGCGACAGGCGCGGCGATTTGGCGGTGCGGGTCATGGTGTGCCAGTGGTCGCGCACCCGCCCGGTATTGAGCCGGAACGGATATTCGGGCGTGGGCTGGGTCAGGGCGGTGCGGAAGTGGATCGGCAGCATCCGCGCGCGGCCCGAGGGAGTAAAGAACCGCCCGTCGCCAAAGAAGCGCCCGCCCGCGCGGGCGGCATTCACCGGCCAGTAGAGCGGGATCATGTTGTCGAATTCGTCATCCGACATCTCGACCAAACCGGAGATGTCGAAATCGCGGCCCAGTTGACCGGCGATGCCGGAAAGGGCGGCGTATTCGCGGAAAATCTCGGCCGGGGATTGGTAATCGAAGGCGGCGTGAAAGCCCATGCGGCGGCCAACGTCGGCCAGAATGTCCCAATCGTGGCGGGCCTCGCCGGGGGGCGGCAGCACGGCGCGCTGGCGCGAGATACAGCGTTCGGAATTGGTGACGGTGCCGTCTTTTTCGCCCCAGCCGGTGGCGGGCAGGATCACATGCGCCAGCTTGGCGGTATCGGTATCGGCGGTCAGGTCCGAGACCACGACGAAATCGCAACCCGCGATCGCGTCGCGCACGGCATCGGCATCGGGCATCGAGACGGCGGGGTTGGTGCAGATCACCCACAGCGCCTTGATCTTGCCCGCGCCGACGGCACGGAACATGTCGACGGCTTTCAACCCGGCCTCTTCCGGCATCTGGGGGGCTTCCCAAAAGGTTTTGACGGCGGAGCGGTGTTCGGCGTTTTCCAGATCAAGGTGGCAGGCCAGCATATTGGCCAGACCGCCGACTTCGCGCCCGCCCATGGCGTTGGGCTGTCCTGTGACAGAGAACGGCCCCATGCCGGGCTTGCCGATGCGGCCGGTGGCAAGGTGGCAATTGGTGATGGCGTTGACCTTATCGGTGCCCGCGTTGGATTGGTTGACGCCTTGGGAAAACACGGTGACGACTTTGCCGGTGCTGATCCACATGTTGCAAAACTGCTGGATCTGCGCCTCGCTGAGGCCGGTGATGCTGCTGTCGCAGCTGCTGGCGGCGTCCAGTGCGGCCTCGAACCCATCGACGTGATCGGCAACGAAGGCCGCGTCGAGCGCGCCTTGTTGCTGGATCTCGGCCAGGAGGCGGTTGAACAGGGCCACGTCGCTGCCGGGGGCAAGCGCCAGATGCAGATCGGCGATGTCGCAGGTGGCGGTGCGGCGCGGGTCGATGTTGACGACCTGCATCTGCGGGCGGGCCTTTTTGGCGGCGACGATGCGCTGATACAGCACCGGGTGGCACCACGCGAGGTTGGAGCCGGTCAGCACGATCAGGTCGGCCTGTTCCAGATCCGCATAAAGCCCGGGCACGGTATCGGTGCCGAAGGCGCGTTTGTGCCCGGCCACGGTCGAGGCCATGCAGAGCCGCGAGTTGGTGTCGATATTGGCCGAGCCGATGAAGCCTTTCATCAGCTTGTTGGCGACATAGTAATCTTCACTCAGCAACTGACCCGAGACGTAGAAGGCAACGCTGTCGGGGCCATGCAGGGCGATGGTTTCGCGGAATTTCTTTGCCACGAGATCAAGCGCGCTGTCCCAGCTGGCGCGTTCGCCGTTCACCTGCGGGTGCAGCAGGCGATCATCAAGCGAGGTGGTTTCGCCAAGTGCCGAACCTTTCGAACACAGCCTGCCGAAGTTGGCGGGGTGATCGGGGTCGCCTTTGATGGTCATCCCGTTTGCGCCGTCGGGCGTGGCCAGAACCCCGCAGCCAACGCCGCAATAGGGACAGGTTGTACGGATGGCGCAGGGGGGGTCGATCGCAACGGTCTTGTTCATGGCTCTGCCCTTGGGTCAGGTCGTGGATCCCCGCCCATGAGGGGCGGGGCGCAGGATCTTCAGGCGGCGGCCTGCTTGGTCAGGCGGGCGGCATCCAGCAGGATGCGCCCGGCTTCGACTTTGGTTTCGAAGGTGTCGATCTGGCCTTCGTCGGCGCCCTGAGCCGTGCCTGTTTCCAGACTGAAGACCCAGTTGTGCAGCGGGCAGGTGACGGATTTTCCGTGCACGATGCCTTCGGACAGGGGGCCGCCCTTGTGGGGGCAGCGGTCCGAGGTGGCGAAGACTTCGGCCTCGGACGTGCGGAACACCGCCACGCAGCCAAGCGTGGTTTTCACAATGCGGGCACCGCGCAGGGGGATGTCTTCCAGGGCGCCAATATCAAGCCAGCTCATTCCGCAGCCTCCAGTGTCAGGTCCGCAAGGGGGGCAAATTTGGGTGCCTCTTCCGGGGCGGCGTGGGCGGCCCAGGGGTCCTTGCGATAGATGGTTTGCGACAGTTCGAAGCGCTCGATCAGGGCTTTGCGATTGTCGAGGTCATCGACAACCTGCGCCTTGACCCAGTCCAGACCGACCTTGGCCACCCATTTATAGCCGCGATCCAGATATTTCGCGTTCTCGCGGTAGATCTGAATATAGGCGGTGGTGACGTCGATCGCTTCCTGTTCGGTTGCGACCTTGGCCAGCGCTTCGGTTTCCTTGAGGTCCATGCCTGCGGCCCCGGCAACCGACACTTCATAGCCGCTGTCGACGCAGATGATGCCGACATCCTTGCAGGTGGATTCCGCACAGTTGCGCGGGCAGCCCGAGACGCCGAGTTTGACCTTGTGCGGGGTCCACGAGCCCCAGAGCAGTTTTTCCAGCTTGATACCCAGCCCGGTCGAATCCTGCGTGCCGAAGCGGCAGTGATCGGAGCCGACGCAGGTTTTCACCGTGCGCAGGCCTTTGGAATAGGCGTGGCCCGAGACCATGCCGGCCTGATTGAGGTCGTACCACATGGCGGGCAGATCCTCTTTGCGCACGCCCAGAAGGTCGATCCGCTGACCGCCGGTGACCTTGACGGTGGGGACGTTGTATTTGTCAGCCGCGTCGGCGATGGCGCGCAGTTCGGCCGGGGTGGTGATACCGCCCCACATCCGCGGAACGACGGAATAGGTGCCGTCTTTCTGGATGTTGGCGTGGTTGCGTTCGTTGACGAAGCGCGATTGCGGATCGTCCTGATACTCCAGCGGCCAGTCGGCCAGCAGGTAGTAATTGATCGCCGGACGGCAGACATGGCAGCCGTTGGGGGTGCTCCAGCCCAGTTCCTGCCAGACGGCGGGTTGGGATTGCAGCTCGGACGATTTGATCAGGCGGCGCACGTCTTCGTGCGTCAGATCGGTGCAGCCACAGATGGATTTCGACGTGGGCATGACGAATTCGTCGCCCAGCGTGACCGCCAGAACCTGTTCGACCAGGCCGGTGCAGGTGCCGCACGATCCGCTGGCCTTGGTTTGGGCACGCACGTCTTCGAGGGTATGGGCACCGCCTTCGATGGCGGTGACGATCTGACCTTTACATATGCCGTTGCAGCCGCAGATTTCTGCGTCAGCCGGTAAGGCTGCAACGGCTGCCAAAGGGTCCGATGCGGCCCCCCCCTGATAGGCAGGCCCAAAGATCAGCGTTTCGCGCATCTCGGAGATGTCCTCGCCGTCCTTGATCAGGTTGTAGAACCAGGTGCCGTCGGCGGTATCGCCGTACATCACCGCGCCGACGATCTTGTTGTCCTCGATCACCAGCCGCTTGTAGACGCCGCGCGAGGGATCGCGGAACACGATGTCTTCGCGGGTTTCGCCCTCGGCGAAGTCGCCTGCGCTGAACAGGTCACAACCGGTGACTTTCAGCTTGGTCGAGACCTCTTTGTTGACGAATTTCGCTGGTTCGCCCAGCAGGGTTTTGGCGACAACCTTGGCTTGGTCATAGAGCGGCGCGACGAGGCCGAAGATGGCGCCGTCATGTTCGACACATTCGCCGAGCGCCAGAATGTCGGGGTCGGAGGTGATCATCTGATCATCGACATGGATGCCGCGACCGACGGCCAGACCGTTGTCCTTGCCCAGGGCGATGGCCGGGCGGATGCCCACGGCCATGACCAGCAGATCGCAGGGCAGTTCAGTGCCGTCATCCAGCATCAGCGCCTTGACGTGGCCGTTTTCGCCAACGATTTCCTTGGAGTTGGCCGAGCACATAACGGTGATACCGCGATCCACCAGAGCCTTGCGCAGCAGGTAGCCTGCGGCCTCGTCAAGCTGACGTTCCATCAGGTGGCCCATGATATGCACCACGGTTACATCGACACCGCGTGCTTTCAGGCCTGCGGCGGCCTCTAGCCCCAGAAGGCCGCCGCCGATGACCACGGCACGGGCACCGGGCTTGGCGCCCAGTTCGATCATGCGGTTGGTGTCCTCCAGATCGCGATAGGCGATCACACCTTCCAGATCGTGGCCCGGCAGCGGAATGATGAACGGGTTCGAGCCCATGCCCAGCACCAGCTTGTCATACGGGGTTTCACCGTTTTCGCTGATCACGACCTTGCGCTCGCGGTCGATCTTCAGGATCTTCTCGCCGAAGCGGCAGGTGACGCCGCGCGCCTCGTACCAGTCGGCGTCATGGGTGACGATTTCTTCGTAGGTCTTTTCGCCCGACAGGACCGGCGACAGCATCAGCCGGTTATAGTTGCCGCGCGGTTCCGCGTTGAAAAGCGTGACATCATACGCGTCGGGCGCAGTGTCCAGCAGGTGCTCGAGCGCGCGGCCAGAGGCCATGCCCGCACCAATTACGATGAGTTTTTGTTTCATGGCATTCACTCCGCTGCGATGGGTTTGGGTTTCGGTGCGGGTTTGGCTCCGTGTTCGTATTCCTCCAAGAAATCAAGTACTTCCTGACGGTATGTATAGTAATCTGGGTGCTCCAGCAGCGCTTTTCGGGTGCGCGGGCGGGGCAGGTTTACGTCAACGATCTTGCCGATGGTGGCTTGTGGTCCGTTGGTCATCATCACAACGCGGTCGGCCAGCAGGATGGCCTCGTCGACGTCATGGGTGACGCAGACGGCGGTGACCTTGGTGCGCGACCAGACTTCCATCAGGACCTCTTGCAGCTCCCAGCGGGTGAGGCTGTCGAGCATGCCGAAGGGTTCATCCAGCAGCAGCAGTTTGGGGCTGAGGGCGAAGGCGCGGGCGATGCCGACGCGCTGTTTCATGCCGTTCGACATCGAGACGGCGGGGCGGTCCATCGCATCGCCAAGCCCGACACGTTCGAGGTAGTATTCCACCACCTCCTGACGCTCGGCCTGACTGGCGCGGGGATAGACCTTGTCGACGCCGATGGCGACGTTTTCCTTGGCGGTCAGCCAGGGAAACAGGTTGGGTGACTGGAACACCACGGCGCGTTCGGGATCGGCGCCTTCGACGTGGCGACCATCAAGGCGGATCGCACCTTTGGAGATGTCATTCAGACCGGCGGCCATGGTCAGCACGGTGGATTTGCCGCAGCCCGAGTGGCCGATCAGCGAAATGAACTCGCCCCGGTTCAGTTTGAGGTTGAAATCCTCGACCACGGTCAGGGGGCCTTTGGGCGTGGGATAGACTTTGTGCAACTGCGAGAAGTCAAGGAAGTTGCGGTCGATCATACCGTCCTGAGCCTTGGCCACGGCGGCGGGAATGTCTTCGGCGGTGCCGTGGATCGGGGTGACGTTCGGCAGGGTGCGGGTGCCTTCGGTCTTGGCCTCGATGCCGATATCCATCAGGTAGTTGGTGACCTGTGCGCGCAGTTTCTTGAAGCCGTCGTGGTGGTTCATCTCGACCCGGTCGCGGGGGCGGGGGATGTCGACGGCAAAGGCATCGCCCAGCGTGCCATCGGGGTTCAGCGGGATGATGCGGTCGGCCAGAATGATCGCTTCATCGACGTCATTGGTGATCAGCACGCAGGTCTTTTTGTCGGCTTCCCAGATGTGCTCGATCTCGTCCGCCAGATTGGCGCGGGTCAGCGCATCAAGCGCCGAAAGCGGCTCGTCGAGCAGCAGGACCTCGGGGTTCATGGCCAGCGCACGCGCCACGTTGACACGCTGCCGCATGCCGCCTGACAGCTCGGCCGGGCGGCGTTGGGCCGCGTGGGGCAGCCCGACCATGTTGACATAGTGGGCGACCTTTTCGGCCTTTTCCGCCTTGGACAGGTTCGGGAACATCGTGTCCACCGCCAGCCTGACGTTGCCGTTCACGGTCAGCCACGGCATCAGCGAGTAGTTCTGAAAGATCACGCCGCGTTCGGGGCCGGGGCCGGTGATCGGCTGGCCCTTGAAGGTGACCGCGCCGCTGGTGGGCATTTCCAGCCCGGCCATCAGGTTGATCAGCGTGGTCTTTCCGGTGCCGGAGAAGCCGAGCAGGACCAGAAATTCGCCTTCTTCCACATCGAGCGTGATGTTTTTGAGGACATCCTGCCGCGTCGCGCCTTCGCCGAAGCTTTTGGACACATTCTTGAATGAGAGGACTGTCATGGCGTTCACCGGTTTTCGCTGAAGGTAAGGAGCGATTGCAGAGCGAACATCACGCGGTCGAGCAGGAAGCCAATGATGCCGATGGTAAAGACGGCGACCATGATTTTTGCCAGCGATTGCGAGCTGCCGTTCTGGAACTCGTCCCAGACGAATTTGCCAAGACCAGGGTTCTGCGCCAGCATTTCAGCGGCGATCAGCACCATCCAGCCAACCCCGAGCGACAGCCGCAGGCCGGTGAAGATCAGCGGCAGGGCCGAGGGCAGCACCAGCTTGGTGATCTTGGTCCAGGTGTTCATTTTCAGAACCTTCGAGACGTTGACCAGATCCTTGTCGATCGAGGCCACGCCAAGCGCGGTGTTGATCAGCGTCGGCCACAGCGAACACAGCGTCACGGTGATGGCCGAGATCAGGAAGGATTTGGAAAACAACCCGTCGTTGGTGGCATAGACCGCCGAGACGATCATGGTGACGATCGGCAGCCAGGCCAGCGGCGAAACGGGTTTGAAGATTTGCACGATCGGGTTGATCGCGGCATTGGCGGTTTTCGACAGACCGGCGGCGATGCCAAGCGGTACGGCCACGGCGGTGGCGATCAGAAAGCCGAAGAACACGGTTTTGATCGAGGTCCAGATCTGCATGTAATAGGTCGGCTTGCCGGTATAGGTGCGGTATTTCACGCTTTCGGGTTTGCCTGCTGCGATCAGTTTTTCGTTGCGTACATCCTGACGGTCATAGAAAGCGGCGGCTTTCTGTTTCTCGCGGATATGGTCGGCGTGCAGGTATTCGACCTGTTCCCACACGGCGGCGGGGCCGGGGATGGCGCCAAGCGAGGTTTGCACCTTGGGGGCCAGCACGCTCCACATCATCAGGAAGGCCAGAATGGCCAGCAAAGGCACCCCCAGCAATTGCCAGATTTCCTTGCCCTGCGCGCGCGGGTTGTCACCGGCGATGGCTTTGAGGATCGGGGTGATCCAGGCCAGGCCCAGAACTTTGACCCAGGGGTCAAGCTTGTTGATGCGGGTGAATGTCCGGGCGCGGCGGGCCTCTTTGGCGGCGGTCTTGTCGGCCTCGGACAGGGTCTGCGGGTCGATGGCGGTCATGGTGTCAATCCTGCGCTGTCGGCGTTGGAGAAAAGAGTGGGAGGCCGGGCGGCGCGTGTCCGCCCGGCCTGCGAGGGGGGTTAGCCCTTGACTTGGTTGCCATCGACGATCTGCGCGCCTTTCAGGCCGATCGGCAGGCTGTCGAGGTAGGCGTTGGGCGTTTTGCCGTCATAGCCGATCCCGTCGATCACATCGGAGGCCGGGGTCGGTTCCTTGTAGCCATCGCTGTCGAAGGGGAAATCGGCGGCGTCAGCAAGGCCTTCTTCGACCAGCATCTTGGCGGCGGTCAGATAGATGTCAGGCTTGTAGACCGATTTGGCGACTTCGTCGTACCAGCTGTCGGGCTTGGCTTCGGCGATCTGCCCCCAGCGGCGCATCTGGGTCAGGTACCAGATCGCGTCGGAGTAGTAGGGGTAGGTTGCGTTATAGCGGAAGAACACGTTGAAGTCGGGGACCTCGCGCTTGTCGCCTTTTTCGTACTCAAACGTGCCGGTCATCGAGTTGGCGATGACTTCGGCATCGGCCCCGACGTATTCCGAGCGCGACAGGATTTCCACCGCTTCGGGGCGGTTGGCGTTGTCGTTCTCATCCAGCCAGATCGCGGCGCGGATCAGCGCCTTGGTGATGGCGATGGTGGTTTGCGGGTTTTCCTGCTGGAACTCAGCCGACAGGCCGAAGACCTTTTCGGGGTTGTTCTTCCACAGCTCATAGTCGGTGATGACCGGAACGCCGATGCCTTTGAACACGGCGGCCTGGTTCCACGGCTCGCCCACGCAGTAGCCATAGATGGTGCCAGCTTCCATTGTGGCGGGCATCTGCGGCGGCGGAGTGACGGAGAGCAGCACATCGGCGCCGATCTGGCCGGTCACGTCGGCAGGCGAGTAATAGCCCGGCTGAAGGCCGCCAGCGGCAAGCCAGTAGCGCAGTTCGTAGTTATGCGTGGAGACCGGGAACACCATGCCCATGTTGAACGGCTTGCCCTGATCCTTGTAGGACGCGACAACCGGCGCCAGCGCCGAGGCGGAAATCGGGTGCACCGGCTTGCCGTCTTCGTGCGGCACGAATTCCTTCATCTGGGCCCAGATATCGTTGGAAACGGTGATACCGTTGCCGTTCAGGTCCATCGAGAAGGGGGTGATGATGTGGGCTTCGGTGCCGAAGCCGATCGTGGCGGCCAGAGGCTGACCGGCCAGCATGTGGGCACCGTCAAGCTGTCCGCCGATCACGCCGTCCAGCAGCACTTTCCAGTTGGCTTGCGCTTCGAGGGTGACGAACAGGCCTTCGTCTTCAAAATATCCGTTCTCGTAGGCGATAGCCAGCGGCGCCATGTCGGTCAGTTTGATGAAGCCGAACTTCAGTTCGTCTTTTTCGACATCCAGCATTTCGGCCATGGCCGGGGTCACCAGCATGGTGGTGGCTGCAAGAATGGAAGCAATACGTTTCATGGTCTGTCTGTCCTCACTGTGGGTCGGTTTGGGCAAAAACAAAAAAAGCCGCTGACGCGCTCTGTATTGAACAGAGGGTCGAGCGGCTTTGCTCCGGGTATCCCGATCTTCGGGGGAATTTCCAAGATGGAACGCCATTGTTCCGTCTTGTGAAGCCATATTGCGCCCTGAGTCGCTGGGGGCGCAAGGGGCGCGGGCCGAATTTTGCCGGTAATTGCTGCAATGCGGCGCCAGAGCCGATGAAGTGCCTATTTTTTCATCCCTGTGGAAGGGAGGGGTCAAAAATTCGGCCATCGAAGAACCGGTCCGGCATCAAAAACAGCTTGCCCGAATCCGAAGAGACGGCGGTTTCGCGGCTCAGCGAGCCTTCGAGCTTCTCGGAGGCGCCGGGCAGGTCGGCGGTGGTTTTGGCCAGATTGAGCCGGTAGAGGTCACTGCGAAACACGGCGCGGGCGCGGTTGACGGCGTCGGCCCGGTCCAGCCCCATCCGCGCGGCGATCTGCGCGCCAATCCAGGCGGCCTGCGATTTCCACGGGAATGTGGCGGCGCCGGAATAGAACTCCAGAAAGTGGGGCACGAGGCGCTGTTCGCCGCGTGGCGAGATCACCAGACGGCCAGACAGGGCGCGGTCGATCACCTCGGGGGGGACGCCCAGATAGGCGGGGCGCGACAGGATTTCCGAGGCGGTGGTGCTGTTGCCAGGACTGCCAAGCCAGCGCCCGGCCCGCCAGACCGCGCGCATCAGGCGGCCAGTGAGGTCCGGGTCGGCCTCGGCCCAGTCGTGGCGCACGGCGAGCACCTTTTCCGGCGCAAAGCCCCAGATCGCGGCGCCGGGCAGCAGCAATTCGCCCACTTCGGTTTCGACCGCGATCGAGCCCCAGGGTTCGCCAACGCAGAAGGCGTCAATCTCGCCCGCAGCCATGGCCTGAGCCATCAGAGGCGGGGGAACGGTGCGGATATCCAGCGCTTGCGGCGCGGGCAGGCCCAGAGAACTGAGCCAGTAGTACAGCAGTTCGGCGTGCATCGAGAACGGGAAGGGCACGCCGATGCGCAGCCGCTGCCCGGTGGCAATCAACGCCCGCCCTGCGGCCCCGGCATCAGCGAAGTCAAAACCGAAGCCCTGTCTGCGCAGGGTCGCGGCCAGCGCGGGCGACACACCAATCACGGTGCCATTGACGGACAGCACTGACAAAGCATCCAGCCGGGTGGTCATGCCGCCAAGACCCAGCGCCATGGCGACGGGGGTGGGGGCCAGCATATGCGCGGCTTCGATCTGACCCAGCGCCAGCAGGTCGCGCAGGGTGGACCACGAGGGCGCCTTGCGCAGGTTGAGGTCCAGGCCTTCTTCTTCGGCGAAGCCCAGTTCATGGGCGATGATCAGCGGGGCGGCATCGACCAGTGCGATGAAACCGGCATTCAGGGTCACGTTCATGCCAGCAGCCCCGCCGCCATGACCAGCGCCTGTGCGACGTCGATGACCTTGCGGCCCTGATCCATCGCGGTTTTGCGCAGCAGCGCATAGGCTGCGTCTTCGTCGATGCCACGGGCCTTCATCAGGATACCTTTGGCGCGGTCCAGGGTCTTGCGCTCCTCAAGTGCCAGTTTGGTGGCGGCGAGTTCGGCGCGCATCCGCTGAAACATGTGGAAGCGGGTGATCGCGGCGTCGAGGATCGGTTTGACCCGGTCCGCGCGCATGCCGTCGACCACATAGGCCGACACGCCTGCTTCGATCGCGGCTTTGGTCAGCCCGTCGTCCGAGCGGTCCACGAACATCGCGACGGGTCGGTCCATCGGGCCAGAGGCCAGCGCCAGTTCTTCCAGCGTGTCACGCGACGGGTTGGTCATGTCGATCAGCACCACGTCGGGCTTCATCTGGGCGATGCGGCGGGCAAGACCGGATTCCTCGGAGATGACCGAGATTTCATAGTCGCCGGACGCACGCAGGCTGTCCACGATCTGCAACGCGCGATCGCGGTCTTTTTCAACGATGATGATGGAGAGGTTCTTGGCCAATTCGGTCGGGTTCCTGCGTCGCCTGATCCGGGTTTAGCGCCGGATGGGGGTGGGGCAAAGGGACGGGGCTTTGTGTTGCGCCGCAATGCGGCATTATTTCCGTGGATGCCTAATTTTTGTGCGCCTTGGGTATTTGGCGGGTGTATGCGCGGCCTTGCGCGTGCTGTCAGGCGTCGGCCGCCGGGTGCAGCGGCGCGCGGCTGAGGTCATTGCCGGCCTCGGTGGCTTTTTGCAGCAGGTGCAGGAAGGTGGTGCGTTCCTCCGGGGTCAGCCCGGCCAGGATATCGGTTTGCAAGGCCCAGACGATGGGGTCGGCGCGGCTGAGCGCGGCGTGGCCTGCATCCGTCAGGCGGATCACGCGGGCGCGTCGGTCGTGTGGGCTGATCTGGCGCTGCACCAACCCTTTGTTTTGCAGCCGGTCCAGCACCGCGCCCATGGTGACGCGGTCATGGGCGATCATCCCGGCCAGCGTTGCCTGATCCACATCCGGGTGGGTCTTGAGCGCGGCCAGGGCGCCGAACTGCACCGGGGTCAGGTCAAGGCCTTCGGCTTTCATCCGGTCGGCGAAAACCGAGGTCGAGATCTGATTGAGCCGCCGGATCAGGTGCCCTGCCATATTATAGAGGTCAAGCATCGTGGTCTCCGTTCCAGATGTACCGGGATGGTTGCGGGAGTTTAGCACCGGAACAGAATGTTGACGAGTGCACTAATGATAAGTACACTTCATAAAATACGAGACAGAGTCGCCCGGCAGTGTCGCCGGGCCGACGCACAAGGGGAGGAGGATCATCATGAGTGACCAATTGGGAACTTTGGAGGAGCTGCCGCAGGAGTATCGCGATGCGATGACGCAGGCAGGTGTGGCGCCGTTATGGCCGATGATGCGCAATGTGCTGCCGCATGGTGCGCCCAATCCGGTGACCAAGCCGGGGCATTGGACGTTTGAAGCGCTGCGGCCGCTGTTGCTGCGCGCGGGCGAGTTGACGCCGGTGGAAAAGGCCGAGCGCCGGGTGCTGGTGCTGTCCGATCCGGGCCGCGGGGCGGGGGCGATGCAGGCGACCTCGTCGATCTATCTGGGGATGCAGTTGTTGCTGCCGGGCGAAACCGCGCCGGCGCATGTGCACACGCCGTCGGCGGTGCGGATCATTGTCGAGGGCAAGGGCGGCTTCACCGTGGTGGACGGAGAGAAGCTGCCGATGGAAGAGGGCGATCTGGTGCTGACGCCGGGCGGCGAATGGCATGATCATGGTCACGAGGGCACCGATCCGGTGATCTGGCTGGATGCGCTGGATCTGCCGCTGTTTGTGTATCTTGAGGGGTCCTATGCCAAGGAAGGCCCGCTTCAGGCGCAGCGCAACCGGCCTGATGCCAGTCAGGTGGAATACCTGTCGGCGGGTCTGGCGCCGTCGCGCAAGCTGAATGCGGGCCTGCGGCGGTATCCGATGATGCGCTATCCCTGGGCGCGGACCGAAGCGGCGCTGCGCGAGATGGCGAAATACGGCGATCAGGGCATTGCCGAGCTGGATTACGTCAACCCCGAGACCGGCACCGATGTGCTGCCGACGATGGGCTTTACCGCGATGATGATTGGCGCCGGTCAGTCCGAGGCGCCGCCGCTGCGGTCGTCGTCCGCGGCGTTTCATGTGGTCAAGGGGCGCGGCGTCACAATGGTGAATGGCGAGCGGATCGAATGGGGTCCGAAGGACACGTTCACCGCGCCGGTTTTTGCCGAAATCACCCACACAGCGACCGAGGACGCGTTCCTTGTGCGTATTCACGACCGCCCGCTGCAAGACAAGCTGGGCTATTATGAGGAGCGTGCGCGATGAGCACCTATCTGTTTGACACCCCCACACCCCCGTCCGTGCCCGTCAAGGGCGAGGACAAGGGCTATCCGGTGGCGCGAATTTTTTGCGTTGGGCGCAATTACGCGGCACATGCGGCTGAAATGGGCGTGGAGGTCGACCGCGAGGCGCCGTTTTATTTCACCAAGTCGCCATTGGCGGCGCAGGCGAGCGGGGCAACCATCGCCTATCCGCCGGGGACGCAGAATTACCATTACGAGATGGAGCTGGTGATCGCCATCGGCGCGCCGGTGTTTCGGGGTGCGGTCGCGGATGCGGCGGCGGCGATCTATGGCTATGGCTGCGGGTTGGACATGACGCGGCGCGATCTGCAACTGGCGGCGCGGGCCAAGCAGCGGCCCTGGGATCTGGGCAAGGATGTCGAGCAATCGGCGGTGTTCGCCCCTTTGACCAAGGTGGCCGAGTTCGGCACGGTCGGGCCGCAGCGCATTCATCTGGAGGTGAATGGCGAGGTGAAGCAGGACGCGCATCTGAGCGACCTGATTCACAATGTGGCCGAGATCGTGGCGGATCTGTCGAAATATTACCATTTGCAGCCCGGCGATCTGATCATGACGGGCACCCCTGCCGGGGTGGGCGCTGTGCTGCCGGGCGATGTGATCACCGGCGGGATTGACGGGCTGGACCCGATCAGCCTGACGATCGGAGCGGCGGAATGAGCGATCTTCCGATCCTGATCGCCGGGGGCGGTATTGGCGGGCTGGCCACGGCGATTGGGCTGGCGCAAAAGGGCATCCGTTCGGTCGTGCTGGAGAAGGCGGCGCAGCTGGGCGAGATCGGCGCGGGCATTCAGCTGGGTCCGAACGCGTTCCATGCGTTTGATTATCTGGGTGTGGGCGATGCGGCGCGCGACATGGCGGTGTATATCGACAGTCTGCGGCTGATGGATGCGCTGTCGGGTGACGAGATCACCCGCATTCCGCTGGACGAGGCGTTTCGCGCGCGGTTCAAGAATCCCTATGCGGTGGTGCATCGCGGCGACCTGCATGGAGTGTTTCTGAAGGCCTGTATCGCGCATGATCTGGTCGAGCTGCGCACCAGTGCCGCAGTCGAGGATTACGCGCAGGATGGCCGTTCGGTCACGGCGGTTCTGGCTGGGGGCGAGCGGGTGACCGGATCGGCCCTGATCGGCGCGGATGGGCTGTGGTCGAACATCCGCAAGCGGGTGGTGGGCGATGGCGCGCCGCGGGTGTCGGGGCATACCACGTATCGTTCGGTCATTCCGACTGATCAGATGCCCGAGGATCTGCGCTGGAACGCGGCGACGCTGTGGGCCGGGCCGAAGTGTCATATCGTGCATTACCCGTTGTCGGGGTGGAAGGTGTTCAACCTCGTGGTGACCTATCACAACGATGCCGCAGAGCCTGTTGCGGGTCTGCCGGTGAGCAACGAAGAGGTCGCGCGCGGGTTCGAGCATGTGGCCCCGGTGGCGCGGCAGATCATCGAGAAGGGCAGCGACTGGAAGCTGTGGGTGCTGTGCGACCGTGATCCGGTGACCAACTGGGTCGATGGGCGGGTGGCCTTGCTGGGCGACGCGGCGCATCCGACGTTGCAGTATTTCGCCCAAGGGGCCTGCATGGCGCTGGAGGATGCTGTGGCGCTGTCGCACGAGATGGCAACGGGTGGCGCGGTCGAGGTGGTGCTGGAGCGGTATCAGGCGATGCGCAAGCTGCGCACCGCGCGCATTCAGCTGCAATCGCGCGAGATCGGCCAGCATGTGTATCACCCGGCGGGCGCGCATGCCGAGCTGCGCAATGCGGTGATGAAGGCGAAGACGCCGGATGACTGGTATGACACGATTGACTGGCTTTATGGCTCGACCGGGCTGGAGGGGGCGGTTTCCGCTGAAACCCGCCGGGGCTGAGGCCGATGTGATCTGAAAAGGGGGGCTTCGGCCCCCTTTTTTGTTGCGGATTTCTGGCGGGGTTTGCGGGATGCGGCGGGGGTGGGGCGAAAAGACCTTCAAGCCGGGGGCAAAGTCGGAGTAGACAGGCGGCGCGTGGTCTTCCCTGATACAGGCTGTTTTGATGTCATCTTCGTTCTTGAATGTGCAGGCTCTGGCGGACAGGGCGCGGTTTTGGCTGGCGCGTCGGTCAGGCGATGAGGCCCGGCTGCGCGGGTTTTCCGCGCCGCTGGAGGCCCTGGCGGCTGAGGCGGCGGGCAAGACCGTGGCCGTGGTGGGCAATGCCCGCAGCCTGACGACCACGCAGTTCGGACCGCAGATCGACGCCGCCGATATTGTGATCCGACTGAACAAGGGCGAGATCTCGGCACCCGAGGGGCAGGGGCGGCGCACCGATTGGCTGGCGATGTCAGTGCCGGTGGCGCCCGACATCATTCGCGCGCATGATCCGAAGCGGCTGTTGTGGGTGACGCCGAAACGGCGGCGTTTGCCGTATCATGTGGCCAGCGACCCACGGTTTTGCCTGCTGCCCGAGGATCACTCGGACCGGTTGCGCGCGACGCTGGGCAGTCGGCCGTCGACCGGGGTGATGATCATCGCGCTGGCGGCGTCGCTGCCGGTGGCCAGCCTGCGGATATACGGGTTTGATTTCTTTGCCACGCTGTCGACCACCGGCGGGCGCAGCGCGGCGCAGGTGCCGCATGATTTCGCGGCCGAAAAGCTGTGGGTTGAGGCGCTGGTCGCGGCTGATCCGAAGATTGAGCTGATCCGCGCGCAGAGTTGAGTCGTGTGTGCTTTTGTGCACAAGGGCTGTCCGTTTCCGGGGCTATGGGGAATGCGGCTGCTGCGCTAGGTTGGGCGCAGGAGGATATGCGCATGAGCTGGAACCCGATCCTTGATCCCGACACACCGATTGGCGACGCGGTGGACGCCATTGAAACCGTGATTGTGCCGCGCAGCCGCGATATCGGCGCGTTTGAAGTGCGCCGCGCCTTGCCCGCGCCAGAGCGCCGGATGGTCGGCCCGTTCATCTTTTTCGATCAGCTTGGGCCGGTGGAGTTTCTGACCGGGCAGGGGTTTGACGTGCGCCCGCACCCGCATATCGGGCTGGGCACGGTGAGCTATTTGCTGAAGGGGCGGATGCATCATCGTGATTCGCTGGGCACGGATCAGTGGATCGAGCCGGGCGCGGTGAACTGGATGAATGCCGGGCATGGCATCACCCATTCCGAGCGCACCGACGGCGAGATGCGGCAAAGCCCGTTTTCGATGTTCGGCGTGCAGACATGGCTGGCGCTGCCCGAGTCGCAAGAGGATGCCCCGGCCAGTTTCCAGCACGCGGCGCGCGCCGATCTGCCGTTGCTGGAGGGCGAAGGCAAGCAGGTGCGGGTCATTCTGGGCGATGTCTATGGCGCGCAGTCGCCGGTGGCGCTGCCGTCCGAGGGGTTTTACGCGGATGCGGCGTTGGCGCCTTGGGCGGCGCTGCCATTGCCGGACAATCACGAGGACCGGGCGATTTACGTGCTTGAGGGCGCGGTGCGCGTGGCGGGGGATCTGTTCGAGGCGGGCCGGATGATGGTGTTTCGCCCCGGTGACCGGATCAGCGTGCGGGCGGGCGCGCAGGGCGCGCGGCTGTTGCTGCTGGGCGGGGCCACGCTGGAAGGGCCGCGGTATATCTGGTGGAATTTCGTCGCCTCGTCCCGCGACAGGATTACGGCGGCGAAAGAGGCGTGGCGCGCGGGGGATTGGCAACATGGCCGGTTTCGACTGCCGCCCGGCGACGACAGCGAATTCGTGCCCTTGCCCTAGCGGATATGGGTAAGACCGCAGCCACCACCGCTTGGGATCTGCCAAGGATTGCTGCACTGCATCTGTGCGGAGGGCGCTGTGGCTGTGCCGGGCGCTGCCATAGGCGGCTTTGGTTGGGCGGCCGGGGGCCCCGTGTCGTGGCGCCGGGTGTGAATGTCCGCGAGCGGCTGGTGGTCTGGGACAGTTTGCAGCCGCTTCGGAAACGGCGGTCCGGGTCGGTTTCGGGGGCTGCGCAATAAATGCGAATTTTCCGCGATCATGCGCTTGACGGGGCAGGGAGAGGCGCATAAACAGCCTCTCACGCTTGGGGCGACCTGAGCGGACAGTGGGCGGTTGTAGCTCAGTTGGTTAGAGTACCGGCCTGTCACGCCGGGGGTCGCGGGTTCGAGCCCCGTCAACCGCGCCATCACTGTCCCCGCCCAAGGATTGGGTGCTTTGCCAAGCATAAAGGCACATAGACCGAAAGGTTTCGCGCGGTTGTAGCTCAGCTGGTTAGAGTACCGGCCTGTCACGCCGGGGGTCGCGGGTTCGAGCCCCGTCAACCGCGCCACTTTCCCACATTCTGACAGATACACAACAGATACACTACAGATACACTACAGATACACACAGGGGATAGATCATGGCATTTCTTGACCGGCTATCCTGGGGCGCCGTTCTGGTGATCTGTCTGACGCTGGGGTTGGCACCATTTTCGCCCGAGCCGCATATCTGGGAAAAGCTGAAAATGCTGATGGCCGGAGAGCTGCGGTCGGGGATGGATATCTTCGATATGGTGCTGCATGGCAGCCCTTGGGGGCTGGCGCTGCTGAAAGCTGTGCGCAGCGTTGCCGTCGCCCGTCGCTGAAGCAGTGGTTTCGGCTTAGTAGCTGTATCCCAGCGCCTGTTCCTGTGACAGGTCGAGCCGTCCGCGCAGGAACGCCATATCATCGGATGAGAGTATGGCGGGGGTTTCCGGGCGCGGCTCGATTGCGGGTTTGAACTTTGAACCCAGACGTTTGACCACCGGGCGCAGCGGGCCGTCGGGCGTGGGCAGGGCGAAGGTCTGGCGCATCTGTTCAAGGAACCCGGCGGGGTCGGCGATTGCGGTTTCCATCCGCACCAGCACAAAAGAGCAGCCGCGATTGGCAAAGCTCAGATGGCCGCGCAGCTTGCCCTGCCTGAGCGCGAACAGATCGTCATAGGCGAGGCCGGTGGCGGGGTCGCGGTCAAGTTGCAGCGGCTGGCCAAGGATACCAAGCCGCGCCTCGGGCTGGAAATACCGCTCGCGGTCGATGATGGTGTGCCAAGGCGCGCGGATGAAGTCGGAAAACGTCAGTTGCTGAATCGCGGCGGGCGTGTGCCAGGGTTTGGCGTGCATCGAGCGCGCCCAGTGCGCGGCATGGCGCACCGCCACAATCACGATCAGGTCGGCGGGAATCGCCAGCGCATGCGGGGGGCCGTGTTTCCAGCCCAACGCCTCGGTCGGGCGCAGGGGGGTGTTGCGGCCCAGCAGGCGCTTGACGTAATTCGTGCCCGAACTGCGTTCGCCCAGAACCTGAAACCGGGTGGGCGGCGTGCCGTTCGAGGCGATATGCAGGCCGGGTGTTGCGAAATCCGCCGGGATCATGGGCGCCTCTGGTTTGTGCGCCGCGCAGATGCGGCAAAATTCGATTCTCTTATAGCAGGAAACTGGTTACAGTCGCCACCAAGCAGGAATTAGCGGTCAGAAACCGGGGCAGAGCAAGATGCAATCGACAGGCGCGGTCGTCACCATGGTTCGGGACGATCTGTTTTTTCTCAGCGCGTGGTTACGCCATTATGGCCCGGTGTTCGGGCGCGAGAACCTTTATATCGTCAATCATGGGCGCGGCGAGGCGGTGGCCAAGCTGGCCGAGGGCTGCAATATCATCGGCATTCCGGGCGATCCGCACAAGAATTTCGACATGAAGCGCTGGCGGTTGCTGAACAACCTCGTCGCTGGTCTGAAAAGTTACTATAAACATGTGGTTGTCGGCGATGTGGACGAGCTGGTCGTGGTGGACCCCGAAGAGGGCAAGACCCTGCTGGAGTTTCTGGAGGAACAGCCCGAAAAACGCGTGCTGACGCCGCTGGGGCTGGAGGTGGTCCACCGGATCGATCTGGAGCCAGAGGCGATCACGGACCGCATTCTTGGCCCGCGTCGGCATGTGCGGATTGCGCCGCACTACTCTAAACCCTGCGTGGTGTCGGTGGGGACCAAGATCGCGCGCGGTGGGCATTATACGCAATATGGCAAGCTACATACGCCCGACTGCCTGTATCTGCTGCACCTGAAATTCTGTGATTTCCCCGAATATGCGGCGGCGATGAACCGGCGCAATGCAGTGGTGCAAGAGATCGGCGGCGGGCTGAAGGATACGGCGATCGGGCGGCATTGGTTTGCCGAGGCGCGCGGCGAAGATCGCGCGGTGTTCGAGGCTTTTGCCGATCTTGAGATTGTCGAGGGCTTTGACATGCGGGCGTACCGCCGCAAGATGCACCGCAGTTTCGGGCCGCGTGGCGATACCGGGTATTACGAATTCGCGCGGCCGGATTATGAGGCGCAATTTTTGCTGCCAGAGCGGTTCAGCGGTCTGTTCTGAACCGCTTTTGCGGTTGCCCTTCGGGGGAGTGGCGCGCCGTCCCAAACCGCCCGAAGGGCTGATCCTGTGCGCCCGAAGGGCGCTCCGCTGGATCAGGTGTCTTTGGTCAAAGCCTCGAGAATGCGGGCCCAGCTGCGGATGCCTTTGTGGAAGCTGGACAGGTCATACTTTTCATTCGGAGAGTGGATTTGATCGTCATCCTTGCCGAACCCGATCAGCATCGCGTCGGTGCCGAGGATGTTCTTGAAGTAGCCCGCGATCGGGATCGAGCCGCCGCATCCGACATAGGCCGCCGCGTTGGGCCACTCGTCTGACAGCGCGCTGCGGGCAGCCTCGAACGCGGGGTCGTCGGTGGACATGACTGACGCGGGCGAGGCGCCATGGCTTTTGAACGCGACTTTGCAGTCCGGCGGCAGCATCGACTGCACATAGGCGCGGAAGCTTTCGCGGATGGCGTGGGGGTCTTGGGTGCCGACCAGCCGGAAGCTGATCTTGGCGCTGACTTGCGAGGGCAGCACCGTCTTGAACCCATCGCCGGTATAGCCGCCGGTGATGCCGTTCACTTCACAGGTGGGGCGCGACCAGATCATCTCAAGCGGGGTGCGGTCCTGTTCGCCTGCGGGAGCGGACAAGCCGACCTGACCCAGAAAGCTGTCTGCGTCGAAGTTCAGGCCCTGCCATTGGGCCGCCACGTCGGCGGGCAGTTCGGGCACGCCATCGTAAAATCCTGGCACGGTCACGCGGCCAGTGTCGTCATGCAGGCCTGCGATGATTTTTGCCAGCACCCGCGCCGGGTTCATGGCGATGCCGCCGTACATGCCGGAGTGCAGGTCTTTGGACGGGCCGGTGATGGTCAGCTCTTCGCCCAGCAGCCCGCGCAGCATGGTCACGATCGCCGGGGTGCTGTCGCCAAACAGCCCGGTGTCGCAGATCAGCGCGAGGTCGGATTTCAGCTCGTCGGCGTTGTCCTTCATGAAGGGCACCAGCGAGGGCGAGCCTGATTCTTCTTCGCCCTCGAAGAAGAAGGTCAGTCGACAGGGCAGGGTGCCGTGTACGGATTTCCACGCGCGGCAGGCCTCGACGAAGGTCATCAGCTGGCCTTTGTCATCCGAGGCTCCGCGCCCGCGGATCACTTTGTGGCCCGCCACGGTTTCGATTTTCGGGTCAAACGGGTCGCGGTCCCACAGGCCAAGTGGGTCTACCGGCTGCACATCATAGTGGCCATAGAACAGGATGTGCGGGCCGTCGCCTTCGACATGGCCTACCACCATCGGGTGGCCAGGGGTGCGGCGTTTTTCTGCTTCGATTCCGATGCTTTGCAGGTCTGCGACCAGCCAGTCAGCGGCGGTCTGGCAGTCGCCTTTGTATTTGGGGTCGGTCGAGATCGACGGAATACGCAACAATTCCAGCAGCCTTTCGGTGGCGTCCGGCAGATCCTGATCAATACGGGTGAGAACGGTTTCGAGCGACATGTGTTTCTCCTGTGGCACGGTTGGGCAGACCCTAGCACCGCGGCCGACACTGTCCAGTGCCAGGGTTGATGCAGGTCAAGGATTGGCGGAGCGGCAATTTGTAACCTGTTGTCGAAACTGCGCGAAGAATATAGCACTGTAAATTCGGAATATGTTTGCAAGGACGGCCCGGAGCGGAACACGCGCCTGCACCGGGATAAGAAGAAGGAACGACCGCTTGGACTATACTGCCAAACTTGATCAGGCCCTTGGTAATCTTCACCAGGAGGGGCGTTATCGTACGTTCATCGATATCGAGAGACGCAACGGGAATTTCCCGCATGCGATTTGGCGTCAGGCGGACGGGACGGAAAAGGACATCACGGTCTGGTGTGGCAACGATTATCTGGGCATGGGGCAGCATCCGGTTGTTCTGGCGGCGATGCACGAGGCGATTGACGCCACGGGCGCGGGCTCGGGCGGGACGCGCAACATTTCCGGCACCACGGTGTATCACAAGCGGCTAGAGGCCGAGCTGGCCGATCTGCATGGCAAAGAGGCGGCGCTGCTGTTCACCAGCGCCTATATCGCCAATGACGCGACGCTGAGTACGCTGCCCAAGTTGTTTCCCGGGCTGATCATCTATTCCGATGCGCTGAACCATGCGTCGATGATTGAAGGTGTGCGCCGCAATGGCGGGGCCAAGCGGGTGTTCCGCCATAACGATGTGGAACATCTGCGTGAGCTGCTGGCGGCGGATGATCCCGACGCCCCCAAGCTGATCGCGTTCGAGAGCATCTATTCGATGGATGGCGATTTTGGCCCGATCGAGGCGATCTGCGATCTGGCGGATGAATTTGGCGCGCTGACCTATATCGACGAAGTGCATGCCGTGGGCATGTATGGGCCGCGTGGCGCCGGTGTGGCCGAGCGCGACCGGCTGATGCACCGGTTGGACATCATCAACGGCACACTGGCCAAGGCGTATGGCGTGATGGGCGGCTATATCGCGGCGTCCGAAAAGATGTGCGATGCGATCCGGTCCTATGCGCCGGGGTTTATTTTCACCACGTCGTTGCCGCCTGCGGTCGCAGCCGGCGCGGCGGCGAGTGTGCGGCATCTGAAAACCGATCAGGCGCTGCGTGATGCACATCAGGCGCAGGCGAAAATCCTGAAAATGCGTTTGAAAGGGCTGGGCCTGCCGATCATCGATTATGGCAGCCACATCGTGCCGGTCATCGTGGGCGATCCGGTGCACACCAAGGCGCTGTCGGACATGATGCTGGATCAGCATGGAATCTATGTTCAGCCGATCAATTTTCCCACCGTGCCGCGCGGCACCGAGCGTCTGCGTTTTACCCCCTCGCCGGTACATGGTCCGAAAGAGATCGATGCGCTGGTGCATGCGATGGACGCACTGTGGTCGCAATGTGCGCTGAATCGCGCCGAAATGACCGCGTGATCTGCCTTAAGGTGTAAAATGCCTTGCGGTGTGCTAGCTTGCGTTCAACAAAGGACGCGTCTCGAATCGAGCAGGTTTCGTAGACGACGGAGTGCAGGATGGGGCAGTGGGGATGATCAGGCGCAAGGCATCGCGTGTTTCTGACGACGTAACCGTCGAACCCAAGGGGTTTGACGATTTCGAGATGCGCTTGGGCGATACGATGCGCGGAGAGCGCGCAACGCTGGGCAAATCGCTGCTGGATGTGCAACGCGAATTGCGGATCAAAGCCTCTTATATTGCCGCCATCGAGAATTCCGATCCGTCAGTGTTTGACACGCCGGGCTTCATCGCGGGCTATGTGCGGTCGTATGCGCGATATCTGGGCATGGACCCAGAGCAGGCGTTTACCACCTTCTGCGCTGAAAGCGGCTTTACCACGGCGCATGGCATGTCTGCTGCGGCCTCGTCGGTCAAGAAAGCCCCAATTCCGGTGATGTTGAAGGAACGTGATCCCTTCTCGGCGCCGACCACCCCCTTTGCTCCTGGGCGCGACGCGTTCTTCTCGCGGATCGAGCCGGGCGCGATTGGTTCCTCGCTGGTGCTGCTGGCGTTGATCGGGGCGATTGGCTTTGGCGGCTGGACCGTGCTGAACGAAGTGCAGCGCGTGCAGTTTGCACCGGTGGAAAATGCGCCCGACGTTCTGGCCGATCTGGACCCGCTGGGCCCGAAGGCGCGCCAGACCGGGGCCGAGACCCAAAGCGCCATGGCGTCTGGGGTGTTCGCGCCGCCGTCGGATGCGCTGGACCGGATTTACCGCCCTCAGGCGTTGGAAGTGCCGGTTCTGACCGCGCGCGATGCGCCGATCTCGACGTTGGACCCGACGACGGTGGGCAGCTTTGTGTCTGATATGTCCGAGCGGGTTCTGGCCTCGGCCACGCCGTCGCCCGAAACGACCAACGTGCCGCAGGTGGTCGAAACCCCGGCGCCGGGGGTCGAAATGGTCGCGGTGCGTCCGGCTTGGGTGCGGGTGCGGTCCGCTGACGGCACAGTGATCTTTGAGGGTATCATGGAGGCGGGCGACCGCTGGACCGTGCCGCAGACCGAAGAGCCTGCGACCCTGCGGGTGGGCGAATCCGGTGCGATCTATTTTGCGATGAACGGCCAGCACTATGGCCCGGCGGGGCAGCGCGGTACTGTGACCTCTAATCTGGCGCTGTCGGTCGAGCATCTGAGCGGGGCCTATGCGGTGGCCAATCTTGAGCGCGATACCGATCTGGCGCGCACCGTGGCCCAGTACGTGGCCGAAGCCAATACTGGCGTCCCCGCGCAAGAGTGATCGATCCCAGGCCCGTGCAGCGATTGCAGCCGGGGCCAAGGCGGACTATCTAACAGGTAGATTGAACAAACAGGGAGCGGCCCATGTCGCTGAACCATGTCCGCCCGTGGCGTAACATCTATCGCCGCACCAGCCGTAAAATCCATGTTGGCAATGTGCCGGTAGGGGGCGACGCGCCGATCACCGTGCAGACGATGACCAACACGCTGACCACGGACGTGAAGGCGACCGTGGCGCAGGTGCAGGCGGCGGCTGATGCTGGGGCGGATATCGTGCGGGTGTCGGTGCCAGACGAGGCCAGTTCGAAAGCGCTGAAAGAGATTGTGCGCGAAAGCCCGGTGCCGATCGTGGCCGACATTCATTTCCATTATCGTCGCGGGATCGAGGCGGCAGAGGCCGGGGCCGCGTGTCTGCGGATCAATCCGGGCAATATTGGCGACGAGCGGCGGGTGAAAGAGGTTATTCAGGCGGCGCGCGATCACAATTGTTCGATCCGCATCGGGGTGAATGCCGGGTCTTTGGAAAAGCATCTGCTGGAGAAATACGGCGAGCCGTGCCCGGATGCGATGGTGGAAAGCGGGATGGAGCATATCCGCATTCTGCAGGACAACGATTTCCACGAGTTCAAGATTTCGGTCAAAGCCAGCGATGTGTTCATGGCGGCGGCGGCCTATCAAAAGTTGGCCGAGGCCACCGATGCGCCGATCCATCTGGGGATCACCGAGGCCGGTGGGCTGATGTCGGGCACGATCAAATCGGCAATCGGGATGGGCAATCTGCTGTGGATGGGTATTGGCGACACGATCCGGGTGTCCTTGTCGGCCGATCCGGTCGAAGAGGTCAAAGTTGGCTATGACATTCTGAAATCGCTTGGGCTGCGGCATCGGGGCGTGAATATTATTTCCTGCCCCAGTTGCGCGCGTCAGGGGTTTGACGTGATCAAGACTGTCGAGGCGCTGGAAAAGCGGTTGGAGCATATCAAGACGCCAATGAGCCTGAGCATCATCGGCTGCGTGGTCAACGGCCCGGGCGAGGCGCTGATGACCGATGTCGGGTTCACCGGCGGCGGCGCGGGGTCTGGCATGGTGTATCTGGCGGGCAAGCAAAGCCACAAGATGGGCAATGAGCGGATGATCGAGCACATCGTCGAGCAGGTTGAGGCGCGCGCGGCGCAGCTTGAGGCCGAGGAAGTGGCTGAAATGCCGTAAAGCCTTAGGGCTTGGCGGCTTTGTCGATGTATTTCTGCAAGACGATCGGCGGCATGTGTCCGCGGATCATCATGGTTTCAAACACATAAGACGGGGCTGTATCCAGCTCTAGCCGGGCGGCAAGTGCCGCGTCGGGGCCGGACATGTCGAACATTGCCACCCGGATCGGGGATGTTTCTGCCAGCGCGCGCAGGTCGGCCTCGGCCTGTGCGCAGGCGGGGCAGTTGGCGCGGGTGAAAAATGCGATGGCAACAGGATTTTTGGACAGGCCGAATGCCGTATGGCCGGGGGCGAAAAGTTGCGCCGCCTCGGCGCGGATGCGGGCCAGATCGGCGTTGATCTCGTCTTCATAGAAGGCTGGCGGCGGCGGGGCCAAGGCGGGCTGCACCAGTTCAGGATTGGCCAGAACGGTCGCGCGGATTTCTGCGCCCAGTGCGGCGCGCTCGGGCGGGGTCAGCAAGGTCAGATCGGTCTCGGCCACAGCCGCCGCCCCGATCAGGGCGGCGCAGCAGGTGATCGCCGCGCGGCGGGCGCGCATGCCGGGTTAGTTGGCCGCGCGGGTGGCGGCAACAAGTTGCTGCATGCTGGCCAGCGGGACATAGCCGCGCAGCATTTGACCATCGAGGATGAAGGTCGGCGTGCCGGAAATCTGCATCCGCCCGGCCAGCGCGTGGTTGGCGGCGATTTCCTGCTCCACTTCGGCGCTGTTCATCCTGGCAAGGATTGCGGTGCCATCCAGCCCCAGTTTGTCAGCCAGACGCGACAGGGATTTCGGCGTGACATTGCCCTTGAAGGTGATCAGCGCGTCATGCGCGGTTTTATAGGCGTCGGCACCGGCAACAAGACGGGTGGCAATGGCAAAGCGCGACGATAGCGTGGATTCATCGCCCAAGATTGGGAACTCTTTGAGGATAAAGCGGATATTGCCATCTGACGAGACCAGTTCGCTGATCTCGGCGTGGGCTTTGCGGCAATAGCCACAGCGGTAGTCGGTGAACTCGACCAGCGTGACATCGCCGTCGGGGTTGCCGCCAACCCAGGAATAGCCGTCATTGAACAGCGCGTCGGCGTTGGTCTTGACCATATCCTCATCGCTTTGGGCTTGCTGGTTGGCCTGACGTTCTTCGAGGACCTGAACCGCTTCCATGATCACTTCGGGGTTTTCCAGAAGATAGGCGCGGATTTCGCTGTGCAGGGTGGTGCGTTCTGACGCGGACATGGCGGTCAGATCAAAGGCCTGTGCCGGGGCTGCGATCGCAAATGCTGCAAATGCGGCGGCAGAGAGTACATGTTTCATTGGTTACTTCCTTTTCCTGGCTTGGGCCTCGGCGGCAGAGATCACATCCTGCGCGCGAAGCCAAGAGGCAGAGCCGCGCGGCAAAAGCCCCTCGGCGCGTTTGGCGTGAATGAGCGCGTCATCAAAGCGCCCCGAAAGGGCGTAACGCTCGGCGGTGAGAACTGAGGCCATGCCGGGTTGGCCGGTCGTGGCATAGGCGGTGGCCAGATCGCGCAGCACGCGGGCATCCGAAAAATCGCGCGCGCGGGATTTCTCGAGCACGGTGAGGGCGGCCTTGGGATTGCCCGCCGCCAGCAGGGCACGGCCCTGACCGCCAAGGATCTGCGCGTTGCGCGGGGCCAGCGAGGCGGCCTTGCCATAGGCCGCGACAGCCGCCTGCGCCTTGCGGTTTTCCAGCAGGATCTGGCCGCGCAGGTCGTGCACGAAGGGGTCATTGGGGCGGGCGGCGACAAGTTTGTCGATCGCGGCAAGGGCCTTTTTGGAGTCAGGCTGACGGTGATAGGCGATGGCCTGACGCATCAGGGCGATATCGGGCGTGGCGCTGCTTGCGGCGCGTCGCAGGGTCCAACTGGGCGCGCGCAGGAAGGCGGACAGCTTGCCCTGAGCGCGGGCGAACCAATAGGCCACTGAAGGATCGGGGCGCGGCGCGCGGGTGTTGGCGGCCACCAGCGCGTCGATCGCGCGCAGCCGGTCGCGTGACATCGGGTGGGTGCGCGCATAAGGGTCCTGTCGCCCCTCGGCCAGAAGCTCCTGACCGCGGAAGATATCCAGCACCTCGGTGAAGGCGTGCGGATCGGCCCCGGCGCTGATCATATAGCGCAGGCCGGAACTGTCGGCGGCGCTTTCCTCGGCCCGCGTGTGAGACATGAAGACCCGGTTGGCCGAACTGGCCAAACCAAGGCTGAGGCCACCTGCCGCACGCGCATCAGCACCAGAGGACACGGCGGCCACGGCCAGCGCCATGCCCAGCCCTGAGATGGTATTGGCCACTTGCGCATTCTGGATCCGGCGCGAGATATGGCCATTGGCGATATGCGCGGCCTCGTGCGCGATGACCGATTGCAGCATGTCAGCCGAGGTCATGCGCAGCAAAAGCCCGGAATGGATGAAGATATGGCGCTGATCCAGCACGAAGGCGTTGAGTGTATCGTCACGGATCACCAGCACTTGAATGTTGTTGGCGGGCAGGCCTGCGGCGGTCAGCACCGGTCGGGCCAGTTCGCCAAGCGCGTGTTCGATGTCGGGATCGCGCAGCAACGTGACCGCACGGGCGGGCAGGGCGGTGGCCAGTTGCACCGCCAGCAGGACGGTCAGCAGGCAGGCAGATCGGACAAGAGTGCGCATTGACGGCGTGCCTGTTTCCCTGTGAATTGGCCCCTTACATGACACCACCATAGGAAAGAAGCGATGCGGAACTCAAGGCGCGGTGAGGTTGATCCCTTTATTGTGATGGATGTGATGGAGGCCGCGCGCGCGGCAGAGGATGCGGGGCGGCATATTATCCATATGGAAGTGGGCCAGCCCGGCACACCGGCCCCCGAAGGCGCGCGGACGGCGCTGACCCGTGCGATGCAGGACGACGCGATGGGATATACCGTGGCGTTGGGGCTGCCAGCGCTGCGCCGCCGAATCGCGCAGCTGTATGGCGAGTGGTACAATGTCGATCTGGATCCGGGCCGGGTGGTGGTCACGCCGGGATCGTCAGGCGCGTTCCTGCTGGCCTTTACCGCGCTGTTCGAGGCTGGTGACAAGGTCGGGATCGGCGAGCCTGGATATCCGTCGTATCGGCAGATCCTGAAGGCTTTGGATCTGGTGCCAGTTGGTTTGTCGGCCAGTGCAGACAACCGTTTGCAGCCGGTGCCTGCGGATTTCGCGGGCATGGATCTGGCGGGTTTGATGGTCGCCTCGCCCGCCAATCCGTCGGGGACGATGCTGGACCGAGGGGCGATGCAGGCGCTGGTCGGGGCCTGCGCCGAGACGGATACGGCGTTCATCAGCGACGAAATCTATCACGGGATCGAATACGAGGCCAAGGCGGTCAGCGCGCTGGAGGTGACGGATGAGTGCTATGTGATCAACTCGTTTTCCAAGTACTTCAGCATGACCGGCTGGCGGATCGGTTGGATGGTGGTGCCCGAAGATCATGTGCGCATCATCGAGCGGCTGGCGCAGAACATGTTTATTTGTCCCAGCCATGCCAGCCAGATCGCCGCGTTGGCGGCGATGGAGTGCAGTGCCGAGCTGGAGGCGAATATGGTGGTGTACCGCGAGAACCGGCGGTTGATGCTGGAGGGGTTGCCGAAGGCCGGGTTTGACCGGATCGCGCCGCCGGATGGGGCGTTTTACGTCTATGCCGATATCAGCCATCTGACGACGGACAGTCGGGGCTTCGCCGCCGAGATCCTTGAGCAAGCGGGCGTGGCGGTCACGCCGGGGTTGGATTTCGATCCGGTGCGGGGGGCGGGAACGCTGCGGTTTTCTTATGCGCGGGCGACGGCGGATATCGTTGAGGGGCTGGAGCGGCTGGGGCGATTCATGCGCGAACGTGGCGCCTGAGGCAGGCGGTGCGGTGAGTATTTGGATCAGAAAGAAGCGGGTTGCGGTTCAAACCGGGGGCTGGGCGAATCCGGCCTGCTGGTTTAGGGTTGGGTGAACCAGCCGGAACAGGGCGGATGAGCAGAATTTTCAAAGCGATTGCAGTTTGGGCCTTGTTGGGGCTGACGGCGCTGCCTGTGGCGGCGCAGGAGCTGAGCGGTCTTGCGCGGGTCGAGGTCGGGGGCAGTCAGATCACCGACAGTTGGGGTGGGCTGCGGGTGCGGCTGGCGCTGACGCAGGGCGTGCCGTTTCGGGCCTATACACTGGATGGGCCGCCGCGGCTTGTGCTGGATTTTCGTGAGGTGGATTGGCAGGGGGTCACCAAGCCGGTGTTGCTGAACGCGGATCGGGCGACGGATTTACGGTTTGGCACGTTCCGACCGGGATGGAGCCGGATGGTGGTGGATCTGTCCGGGCCTTTGGCGCTGAGTAAGGTGGGGATGAGCATCGCGCCGGACAGTGGCAAGGCGGTGCTGACGGCTGAGCTGGACGAGGTCGCGCCGGAGGCGTTTGCCGCGCTATCTGGGGCGCCGCATGATCCGCGCTGGGACCTGCCGCCGCCCTCGGCGCGGGCGATGCCGCCGCGGATACCGGGGGACGGGCCGTTGGTGGTGGTGCTGGATCCGGGCCATGGTGGGATTGATCCGGGGGCCGAGCGTGAGGGGTATCAGGAGAAGGACCTGATGCTGTCGTTTGCGCGCGAGTTGAAGGAAACATTGCTGCGCTCGGGCGGGTTTGAGGTGGTGATTACCCGCGAAGATGACAGTTTCGTCTCGCTTGAGCGGCGTATTGCCATCGCGCATGAGGCCGGGGCGCATGTGTTTTTATCGCTGCATGCGGATGTCCTGGCAGAGGGGCAGGCGCATGGCGCGACCGTGCATTTACTGTCGGACAGCGCCACCGATAAGGCGACGGCGCTGTTGGCCGAACGGCACGACCGCGACGATATTCTGTCGGGCGTGGATCTGACCGGGCAGGATGATGTGGTGGCCGGGGTTCTGATGGATCTGGCACGGCAGGAGACACAGCCCAGATCGGAGCGGCTGGCGCTGGCGTTGGTGGCGGGGTTTGAAAAAGCGGGGGCGCCGCTGAACCGCCGACCGGTGCGGCGGGCGGCGTTTTCAGTGCTGAAAGCCGCCGATATTCCGTCGCTGCTGTTGGAGGTGGGGTTCATGTCCAGCCCGAGAGATCTGAAGAACCTGTCCAATACGCAGTGGCGCATCGGTATGGCGGCCGCGATCCGCGATGGGTTGCGGGCCTGGGTGGCAGAGGATGCTGCGCTGTCACATCTGGTGCGGCAGTAGCGCGTTTGACGGCGGGTTTCGGCGCATGGATCAACGGTTCTTGTTTTGACGCCCCCGGCGGTGGTCAGTATAGAGACGCAACTAATCTATAAGGGCGGCGCGCGTGCTGAGGTTCATTCTATCCTTTTTCGGGGCGATATTCACAGCGGTGACGCTGGCGTTGGCCGCAGTTGCGCTGAGCATCGGCGCGATTTTCTTTGTCTATGGCCGCGATCTGCCCAGCCATGAAAGCCTTGCACAATACACCCCGCCGACGATCAGCCGGATCTATTCCGGCGAAGGGCATATCATTGATGAATTCGCGCAAGAGCGCCGGTTGTTTATGCCTGCGGATGAAATCCCTGATCTGGTGAAGCAGGCGTTCATCTCGGCCGAGGACAAGAATTTTTACACCCACAAGGGGTATGATGCGCGCGGCATGGTCGCAGCGGCGATTGATGCGGTTAAGACGCGCGGGCGCGATGTGCGCGGCGCCTCGACCATCACGCAGCAGGTGATGAAAAACTTCCTGCTGGGCGGCGAGCGCAAGGCCGAGCGCAAGATCAAAGAGATCATCCTTGCGACCCGGTTGGAAGAAACGCTGAGCAAGGACAAGATCCTTGAGCTGTATCTGAACGAGATTTTTCTGGGTCAGAACTCTTATGGTGTGGCGGCAGCGGCGCAGACCTATTTCAACAAGACGCTGGGCGAGCTGGCCCCGCATGAGGCTGCGTTTCTGGCGTCGTTGCCCAAGGCCCCGTCGGATTACCATCCGGTGCGGCGCAAGGAGCGGCTGATTCAGCGGCGCAATTTCGTGCTGAGGGAGATGGCTGAGAACGGCTATATCACCCAAGCCGCCTATGACAGCGAGGTGCAGATGCCGCTGCGCTCGGTGCAGAATGGTGATTTCGAGAGTTTCAAGACTGCTCTGCCGCCGCGTGATTACTTCACCGATGAAATCCGTCGCCAATTGAGCGTGGATTTCGGCGAGGAGCAGTTTTTCTCGGGTGGGATGACGGTGCGCGCGACGATCGAGCCTGAGATGCAGGTGGATGCGGCGCTGGCGCTGCGGCGCGGGCTTGAGAAATACGACCGTGGGCGGGGGATTTGGAACGGGACCGGCAAGACGATCCCAGCAGAGGCGCTGGTTTCCGAGGCAAGCTGGCGCGAAGCGCTGGCGGAGGTGAATGTCCCGCGCGACATCGTGCTGAACGGGCGCTGGTCGCCTGCGGTGGTACTGGAGGTCGGCAAGACCGACGCACGGATCGGTATCGAGGCGGTGGACGAAGACGAGGACGGACACTGGATTCCGGCCAAGGACGTGCAGTGGGCGCGCAAGCGACTGAAGAACGGCAAGCTGGGCAACAAAGCCCGCGTGGCAGGCGATCTGCTTGAGGTGGGCGAGGTGGTGCTGGTGCGCACCATGACGGCCGACAATGACGGCAGCTTCATCCGCTGGACGCTGCGGCAGGTGCCCGAGGTGCAGGGCGGGTTCATGGCAATGGACGTCAATACCGGCCGGGTGATCGCGATGCAGGGCGGGTTCAGCTATCAGCATTCGGTGTTCAACCGTGCCACGCAGGCGCAGCGGCAGCCGGGTTCAAGCTTCAAGCCGTTCGTTTACGCCTCGGCGCTGGATAGTGGCTATACCCCCGCGACGATCGTGATCGACGCCCCGATCGAGGTGAACACGCCGCAGGGGCTTTGGCGACCGCGCAACTCGTCGAATAAGTTTTATGGCCCGACGCCGTTGCGGACCGGGATCGAGCAATCGCGAAACCTGATGACCATCCGCTTGGCGCAGGAGGTCGGGATGGATGTGATCGCCGACTATGCCGAGCGCTTTGGCGTGTATGACAATATGGGGCAGTTTCTGGCCAACTCGCTGGGATCCGAGGAAACAACGCTGTTCAAGATGGTTGCGGCCTATGCGATGTTCGCCAATGGCGGCGAACGGGTGGAGCCGACGCTGGTGGACCGGGTTCAGGACCGCTATGGCAAGACCATCTATCGTCACGACAAACGCGAGTGTGTGGACTGTGGTGATGCCAGTATTGCAGCCGGTGCAAGCCCGGTGATCATCTCGAACCGCGAGCGGGTAATGAATGCGATCACTGCCTATCAGCTGACTTCGATGATGAAGGGGGTTGTGGACCGTGGCACCGCGAAGGGCACGGTCAATCTGAGCGTGCCGGTGGCGGGCAAGACCGGTACCACCAACGAGGCGCGTGATGTCTGGTTTGTCGGCTTTACCAGCAATATTGTTGCTGGCTGTTATATCGGTTTCGACCAGCCGCGCCCGCTTGGGAAGGGTGCATATGGCGGATCGATGTGCGGGCCGGTGTTTCAGGAGTTCATGGAGAAGGCCACGGCCAAATATGGTGGTGGGCCGTTCCGGGTGCCGCCGGGTGGGCATTTCATCAAGATCGATCGGTTCACTGGCGCACGTCTGAGCGATGACGCTGATGGTGAAAATGTGGTGGCCGAGTATTTCCGCGATGGCGAAGAACCGGTTTTCGGCATTACCTTTGACGGCGGGTTTGCCATGGGCTCCAATCTGCCGCTGTTCGACGACGTTGGCACTGCCGGGCGAGAGGTCACGACCTCGACCGGGAAAAAGGCTGTGGTTGGTCCCAAGGCCAGCTTTGGTTCGGTTTCGTCCGGCGGGTTGTATTGATCCGCTGGTGACAGCGTGCGCCCGGCTTGCCCCGGGTCGCGCGCTGGTCTATCACCCGACACCTAGATGATAGTTTCAGGGATGCCCCATGCGCGCCGAGGTTCAGAATACCGTTTCCGAGATCGAAAAATCGCTGGCGTTGTTGCGCCAGCGGATGGATTGGGACACGGCACAGCACCGGCTGGAGGAATTCAACGCCCGTGTTGAGGACCCGACCCTGTGGGACAATCCCGAAAACGCCCAGAAGTTGATGCGCGAGCGGCAGATGCTGGTGGATTCGATGGCGGTGCACGACAGCATCAAGCAGGATCTTGCCGACAATATCGAGCTGATCGAACTTGGCGAAATGGAAGACGACGCCGAGGTGATCGCCGATGCAGAGGCCGCGCTGAAGGCATTGGGCGCAAAAGCCGCCGAGAAAGAGCTGGAGGCGCTGCTGAACGGCGAAGCCGATGGCAATGATACCTTTCTGGAGATCAACTCAGGCGCCGGAGGCACGGAAAGCTGCGATTGGGCCAGTATTCTGGCGCGGATGTATGTCCGCTGGGCCGAGAAGAAGGGCTATAAGGTCGAGCTGCAATCGACGACCGCAGGCGAAGAGGCCGGGATCAAATCCGCCGTTTACAAGATCAGTGGGCCGAATGCCTATGGCTGGCTGAAAAGCGAAAGTGGCGTGCATCGGTTGGTGCGGATCAGCCCCTATGACAGTGCGGCGCGGCGGCATACCTCGTTCAGCTCGGTCTGGGTGTATCCGGTGGTCGACGACAATATCGAGATCGAGGTGAATCCCAGCGATATCCGGATCGATACCTATCGGTCCTCGGGCGCGGGCGGGCAGCACGTGAACACCACGGATTCCGCCGTGCGGATCACCCACCATCCCACCGGGATTGTGGTGACCAGTTCGGAAAAATCGCAGCACCAGAACCGCGACATCGCCATGAAGGCGCTGAAATCGCGGTTGTATCAGATGGAGCTGGACAAGCGGAACGCGGCGATCAACGAGGCGCATGAAAACAAGGGCGACGCGGGTTGGGGCAACCAGATCCGGTCATATGTTTTGCAGCCCTATCAGATGGTCAAGGATCTGCGCACTGGATATGAAACCTCGGACACCGCAGGGGTTCTGGACGGGGATCTGGACGGCTTGATGGCGGCGACTTTGGCGATGGATGTCGCGGGCAAAAGCCGGGCCGAGGCGCAGGGCGACGCATAACCCGCTTGCCTTTGGCAAGAATTATGGCGGACAGTTGGAAGGCAGGGGTGACCCTGCCTTTTTTACATTTTGGGGAATGCGAATGGGGCTGCTGGACAAGGACGCGTTGGAGCTGTCGGGGATGCTGGAGGCGCGCGAGGTCAGCGCCGAGGAACTGATGCGCGCCACGCTGGAGCGGATCGAGGCGGTCAATGGCGCGGTCAATGCGGTGGTATCGTTGCGGGACGGCGATGCCCTGCTGGCCGAAGCGCGGGCGGCGGATGCGACGCCACGCAAGGGTTGGCTGCATGGGGTTCCGATGGCAGTCAAGGATCTGGCGAATGTGGCGGGGATCGAGACCTCGATGGGCTCGCCCCTGTTTGCCGGGCAGATCCCAAAGGCCGATGACGTGATGGTGGCGCGGATGCGCGCGGCGGGGGCACTGTTCATTGGCAAGACCAATACGCCGGAGTTCGGGCTGGGCAGCCATACGTTCAACCCGGTGCATGGGGCGACGCGCAACCCGTATGGGCTGGACCGCTCGGCGGGCGGCTCATCTGGTGGGGCGGCGGTGGCGCTGGCCACCAGAATGCTGGCGGTGGCCGATGGCTCGGACATGATGGGCAGCCTGCGCAATCCGGCGGGCTGGAACAACGTTTACGGCTTTCGGCCAAGCTGGGGTCTGGTGCCGTCAGAGCCTGCGGGCGAGATGTTTCTGCATCAGCTGGCCACGAATGGACCGATGGCACGCTCGCCCGCCGATATTGCCGCGCTGCTTGAGGTGCAGGCGGGATGGGATCGGCATCAGCCGCATGGGCTGGAGGCCGCGCCATATGTGTCGCGGATCAAGGCGGATGTACGCGGGCGGCGGATTGGCTGGCTGGGCGGTTGGGGCGGGGCTTACGCCATGGAGCCGGGGATCTTGGCTCTGTGCGAGGGTGCGCTGGCGGAGTTTGCGACGATGGGCTGCGTGATTGAGCCGGTGGCCGCGCCGTTCCCGGCACAAAAGCTGTGGGACAGCTGGACCACCCTGCGGTCATGGGCGATCGCGGGCAATCTGGCGCCGCTGCTGGCCGATCGGAAGATGCGGGCAGGGCTGAAGCCCGAAGCGATCTGGGAGGCCGAGCGCGGGATCGCAATGAGCGCGATGGAGGTGCACCGCGCCAGCGCCGTGCGCTCGGAATGGTTCCGACGGGCGGCCGCGCTGTTTGAGCAGTATGACGCGCTGATCCTGCCCTCGGCGCAGCTGTGGCCGTTTCCGGTGGACTGGGCCTATCCGCAGGCGATCAACGGGCAGGCGATGGATACGTATCATCGCTGGATGGAAGTGGTGATCCCCGTGGGTTTGATCGGGTTGCCCTGCCTGAATATCCCGGCGGGGTTTGGCACGAATGGCTTGCCGATGGGGATGCAGATGTTTGGCCCCGCGCGCGGTGATCTGGGACTGTTGCAGCTTGGCCATGCCTGGCACGAGGCGACAAATTGGCCTGCACGGCGGCCACCGATCCTGCCCTGACGCTTGCTTTTGCGGGCGAAACCCGGTCCCATAGGCAAAAAAGAATATGTCTGTGGGAGGACAGGATGCCATATACGCCACGCCACGGTGTGCCCGAGATGGGCGAAGTGACACTTGCCACGCTGAAAGAGGCGCTTCGGCGCGGATGGGCCGATATGCGGCGCGCGCCGGGGTTCGGGCTGATCTTCGCTTCGGTCTATGTGGTGCTGGGGTTGGTCTTCGCCTGGATTACATGGATGACGGGCAAGAGCTATTGGCTGATATTTGCGGCAGTGGGCTTTCCCTTGGTGGGGCCGTTTGCAGCGGTGGGCCTGTATGAGGTCAGCCGCCGGATCGAGCAGGGGCGGGCGATGGATATCTATCAGATCTTCGGCGTCGTGGCCAAGCAGTCGCGTCGACAGCTACCCTCGATCTGCGCCATCATCATCTTCATGTTTCTGTTCTGGTTCTTCATTGCCCATATGATTTTCGCGCTGTTCATGGGGCTGAGCACGATGACGAATGTCTCGTCGTCGTTTCAGGTATTCCTAAGCACGAACGGGGTGATGATGCTGGGCGTGGGCACGGTGGTGGGGGCGCTGTTTGCTCTGCTGCTGTACATGATCACGGTGGTGGCGCTGCCATTGTTACTGGACCGCGAAGTGGATTTTGTCACCGCGATGATCACCAGCTTTCAGACCGTCGTGCACAACCCGGTGCCGATGTTGGCGTGGGCCGCGTTTATCGCGGTGGTGACATTTGCGGCGATGATCCCGGCGTTTTTGGGGCTGTTTGTGGTGCTGCCGTTGCTGGGGCATGCGACATGGCATTTGTACCGGCTTATCAGCGCGGGCGATCGGGCTTTGTGAATGCAAAAAGGGGCCGGTGATCGCCAGCCCCTTTGAAAGATCAAGAACAGGTGGTTACAGCCCGCGCGACAAGGCCGCGACGCCGGTGCGGGCGACTTCCTCAAGGCCCAGCGGGCGCATCAGGTCGGCGAACGCATCGATTTTCTCAGGCGTGCCGGTGATTTCAAACACAAAGCTGTGTAGGGTGCTGTCGACCACATTGGCGCGGAAAATATCGGCCAAGCGTAGCGCTTCGACCCGCTTTTCACCATCGCCGTTGACCTTCAGCAGCGCCAGTTCGCGCTCCACTGACGGGCCTTCGACGGTCAGGTCGTGGACCTCGTGCACAGGCACGATGCGGCCCAGCTGTGCTTTGATCTGTTCGATCACCTGCGGCGTGCCGGTGGTGACGATGGTGATGCGCGACCGGTGCCCGGCGTGGTCGATCTCGGCCACGGTCAGGCTGTCGATGTTATAGCCGCGCCCGGAAAACAACCCGATGACGCGAGCCAGTACGCCGGCCTCGTTATCGACAACAACGGCCAGCGTGTGCTTCTCGGTCACGTCGGAAAAGTTGGGCCGCAGGTTATAGGCCGAATGCTTGGTCGAGCCTTTTTTGATGTGTAGGGCAGACATGTCGTTCCACTTTCGCAAATATACTCGGGGACCGGAGGCGGGAGGCCTCCGGTGCTGTTGATCAGACCATAACCGCGCCGGAGCTTCCGATCGCGCCTTTGGTGCTGGCTTCACCCAGAAGCATCTTGTTGTGCGGCTCGCCCGATGGGATCATCGGGAAGCAGTTTTCATGCTTCTCGACCAGACAGTCGAAGATCACCGGGCCGTCGTAATTGATCATTTCCATGATCGCGTCATCCAGATCGGCGGGGTCGCTGCACCGGATCCCCTTGGCGCCGAAGGCTTCGGCCAGTTTGACAAAATCAGGCAGGCTTTCGGACCAGCTGTGGCTGTAGCGTTCACCGTGCAGCAATTCCTGCCACTGGCGCACCATGCCAAGCCGTTCGTTGTTCAGGATGAACTGTTTCACCGGCAGGCGGAACTGCATCGCGGTGCCCAGTTCCTGCATGTTCATCAGCCACGACGCCTCGCCTGCGACGTTGATCACCAAGGCCTCGGGGTGGGCCATCTGCGCACCGATCGAAGCCGGAAAACCATAGCCCATCGTGCCCAGGCCGCCGCTGGTCATCCAGCGGTTCGGGGCGTCGAAGTTCAGGTACTGCGCCGCCCACATCTGATGCTGGCCGACCTCGGTACAGACATAGCGGTCGTGATCCTTGGTCAGCGCCTCAAGCCGGGACAAAGCGTACTGTGGTTTGATCGTTTGGCCGGTCTGGGTGTACTTCAGGCACTCGATCTTCTTCCACGCGTCGATCTGTTTCCACCACTTGGCCAGACCTTCCTTGTTGGTTTTGCGGCCGCGAGATTTCCAGACCTTCAGGATGTCTTCCAACACATGGCCAACGTCGCCGACGATGGGAATATCGACGCGGATCACCTTGTTGATCGAAGACGGATCAATGTCGATATGTGCCTTTTTCGAATTCGGGCTGAACGCATCCAGTCGACCGGTGATCCGGTCATCAAAGCGGGCGCCGATGTTGATCATCAGGTCGCAGTCATGCATGGCCATGTTGGCCTCGTACAGACCGTGCATCCCCAGCATGCCCAGCCAGTTCTTGCCCGACGCCGGATAGGCACCCAGCCCCATGAGGGTCGAGGTGACAGGAATGCCGGTGGCATCGACCAGTTCGCACAGCAGTTGGCTGGCGGCCTTGCCTGAGTTGATCACGCCGCCGCCGGTATAGAAAACCGGGCGTTTGGCGGATTCCAGCGCTTCGACTAGTTCGGTGATTTCTTCCATGTCGCCTTTGACCTGCGGCTGATAGCGGCCGGTGAAGATCTTCTGCGGCGGGGTATAGGTGCCATTGGCGAACTGCACATCCTTGGGAATGTCGATCAGCACCGGGCCGGGACGACCCGCAGTGGCAACATGAAACGCCTCGTGCAGGGTCGCGGCCAGCGTGTCAGTGTCTTTGACCAGCCAGTTGTGCTTGGTGCAGGGCCGGGTGATGCCGATGGTGTCGGCCTCTTGAAAGGCATCGGTGCCGATCATGAAGGTCGGAACCTGCCCGGTCAGAACCACAATCGGGATACTGTCGAGCAACGCATCGGTCAGGCCGGTCACCGCGTTGGTGGCACCGGGGCCGGACGTGACCAACACAACACCGGGCTTGCCGGTCGAACGGGCATAGCCTTCGGCGGCGTGCACGGCACCCTGTTCGTGGCGCACAAGGATGTGACGGATGTCATTCTGAAGAAAGATCTCGTCATAAATCGGTAGCACCGCGCCACCGGGGTATCCGAATACGACATCCACGCCCTGATCTTTGAGGGCCTGGACTACCATTTTCGCTCCGGTCATCTGCCGTGTCATCTTTTCGCTCCGTTTACGACGTCAACAATATGCAAAGAAAAAGCCCCCGAGGGTTAATCGGGGGCGCATGGGGTTCCATTATGGAGTCCGTTACCGGCCCATGCGCCACTGTCCTACTACGATGACGACTAGATTGGTCATTCTTCAAAGGCTCCGTCTTGCGAGCAGGACATTAGGAGCGCCGCGCGGCAGCGTCAACCGGCAAAACCGGAAAAAACATGTCGCGACCCCTGAGTTTGCTTTCCACATGTTGCGCAAATGCAGAAATTTTGGGAATTAACGCAAAGTTCCGCCCCAAAACCGGGGGCGGTCAGGGGCGGATGAGGGCGCCGAGCGGTGGCTCAGAGCTGTTCCAGAAGCTTATTGGTCGCGATCCCAAGCGGAAGCTCGAAATAGTCCGTCAGGCTGACGCCGAAAAGCTCGCGCATCAGGGGCAGCATCTGTTCGCGCATTTGCGGGTCAAGCATGGCGAAGGTCATCAGCATTCCGCTGACGTGGCCCTGCGCGGCGGGCCGGTCCTGAGTGGCCAGCGCGGTGCGGGCCAATCCCTGTGCCCGGACCATGCCGGTTTCCAGGGTTGCGGCCCATCGCGCTTGAAACGCCTCGTCGTAATTGAACCCGGCCAGCGCCGAGTGGACGGTTTCAAACCCGTTGATGCTCTGGATCAGGTGGTCGGTCGAGGCCTCTTCGACCGCAATGGCAAATGCTTTCTCGGCCGCCGTCAGGGCTGGCGCCAGTTCCAAAAGAATGTCAGTCGCCGCGGGGGCTTCAGCCGCTTGGTCCAGCTGGGCCAACGCCGCGGAGCGGGCTATTTCGCCTGTCAGACCGATCAGCCCGACGCGCATGGCAAAGGACCCCTCGGCGGTGGCATCAGTTTCCGGCTCTGGAACGACATCGTCAATGCGACCGGAAATCTGGCGCAGCGTTTCAAACTGCCGTTTTGAGGCCCCACCACTGTTGAGGCACAGCGGCGAGCTGTCGTTGCGCAGGCAGGCCGCGCCGCTTTCATCCACGCTGCGGTGGGTGTCAGCCAGAAAATACCGGGTGCGGGGGCCGGCGCATTGCCCGACCTTGGCCACGCCCTTGGAAAAGCGTGCGCGGAAATGTTGACCATCTGGTACAGCCTTGGACAGGACCGTGCTGTCCGGGTCGCCGATCCCATCCTGAAACACCGCTTCATAGACGCCAAGGTCGCTGGCATCGTTCACGATTTTGTCGATCCATTTTCCGGCGAGGCGGGCGAACTTGGCGGCGACACCTGTCGTGGCAAGAACGCGCGGGTCGCTGATGCCAAAGATCGATGCGACAGTCTTGCCTTCGTCTTCAATCAGTTTGGCAATGTCATTCAGGATCTCGCCTGCGGGGGAATAATCGACCTCGTAGAGGTGCGAGGTGACAACCCAAGGGGCGCTGGGGACACATTCGTGAAAATGGTAGGCGATGATCAGGTTGGTATCCACGGCCCGCGCTGTGCCGATAAGCGGCAGGCGCATATCCTTCAGCTCGTGCCATTGCTTGCCCGCTTCGGTCGAGGGGTCATCCCAGTCGACATCGTAGCATCTGAGCCGCTCGGTGGTCATCAAGGTGTGCGTGTCGCCGTGGCGAGACGAGATCCGCACGCAGTATTCGGATTCGCCGCCGCCGTCGTCCTGATCGCTTAGCGCCGTCAGTTCTTCAAATGTAATCACGTCGTTGATCATGTCGCCGGTGCCGTCAGGATGGGAATAGGCCGCAGTGGCGACCAGACCCAGCACAAGGCTGATCTTGCTTGTCCATGCCATTTTGAATGTCCCTAAAAATCCCGCGCCGTTGGACGCGGAGGGTTATGAGAAAATAAATTGAATAATAATGGATCATACCACGAAACGGCAGATTCTCCAAGCCATGGGGCAGGGCGGTGCTGCGCGGCGCGGGATCAGAGGTCGACGCCGGTGCCCTGCAATACACCATGTTCCAGCGCATACCGCGTCAGCCCGGCGGTCGAGGAGATGCCCAGCTTACGCTTGATATTCTTGCGATGAGTCTCGACCGTGCGCACTGAAATATCCAGCGTCAGCGCCACTTCCTTGTTGGATTTGCCCTGTGCCAGTTGCAGCAGGATGGTCTGCTCGCGTCCGGTTAGGGATTCACGCACGGTGCCGTCCGGTGGCGTCAGCGAACCTTTGGCTCCGGTGCACAAATAGCGTTCGTTCTTCATCACCGTATCGATCGCGGTCTTGATCTCGTCGGTGGGCACGTCTTTCAGGATGTACCCCATCGCGCCATGGCTGAGCGCCGACGAGATGTATTCGGGGCTGTCATGCATTGACAGGATCAGAATGCGGGTGCCTGGGCTGCGTTCCAGGATGATCTCGGTCGCGGTCAGCCCGCCGACATCTGGCATGTTCAGATCCATCAGAATGACATCCGGGCGCAGGCTTTCGACCCGTTCGATGATTTCGCGGCCGTTGTTCAGCGCGCAAAGCACATCAATATCGTCATAGGATTCCAGAATTGATTGGATACCTTCCGCGACCATGGGGTGGTCGTCGACAATCACGATTTTGGTGGGCTTTGTCATGCGGATATTTTCCTCGGGGGATCAAGCGGGTCTTTGGGCGCCAACAGATGGCTGAGCGGGACTTTGACCTCGATCTGCGTGCCGGTGCGACCGGACAGGATGCGCAAGGTGCCTTCCAACTGCTCAATACGCTCTTGCATGTTGCGCAGACCAAGTCCGCCATTGCTGCGATGCGTTACTTCTGTGTGTCTTATGCCGCATCCATTGTCCGCAATCCGTAGCGTCGCACCATTGCGATGACCGCGCAGATCAACCGTAACCTGCGTCGCGCCGGAGTGGCGTTCTATATTGGTCAGGGCCTCCTGCGCAATCCGGTAGAGCGCGATCTTTGCGTCTTCGTCCAGCCGGTTGCGGAACACGACGGTGGTGAACGTGGTTTCAATCCCGGTGTGGGCACTGAAATCTTCGGTCAGGGTTTTCAGGGCGGGGCCAAGACCCAGATCATCTAGCACGCCGGGGCGCAGGTCGCGGCTGATGCGGCGAACCTCTTGGATCGCGCCGGATAAATGGGTGATGCCCTTGTCCAGCGGCTCGCTGGCGCGCGGGTCGCCCTGCGCCAGACGGCGGCGGGCGCTGTCCAGAGCATAGCGCACACCGACAAGGATCTGGCTGATGCCGTCATGCAATTCGCGGGCGACGCGGCCACGCTCGTCTTCCTGGGCATCGAAGACCCGCTGGGTCAGCTTTTTCAGCTTGGCGTCGGCAAGACGGCGTTCACGGATATTCAGCACCATGCCTGACAGGAACACCAGCAGAAGCGCCGCCAGCGTGATCGCCCCAATATAGATGAATGTGCGTTGCACGCGGGTCTGCACCTCGGCGCGCGCGGCGGCGACGGTCGACAGGATGTCGTCAATGAAAACCCCGGTGCCCACCGCCCATTGCCAGCTGGGAAAGCTGGTCACATAGGTTATCATCCGCGCCTCTTCTCCGGTCGAGGGTTTGGGCCACAGATAGGTGTGATACCCGGCCCCGGCGCGGGCGATGTTGATGATCTCATCCACCACGGGCGTCCCTTCGCTGTCTGTCAGACCGGACCAGTTTTTATTGATCATATAGGTCTGGCGCGGGCTGACCAGATTGGTGCCATCATAGTCATAGACAAAGAAGAAGCCTTCGCTGCCGTAGATCATTGCCGCCAAAATCTGCATGACCTGTTGTTTTGCGGCCTCGTCATTCGGGGTGGCGCTGCCATAGATGAAATAGAACCCGTTGCGCGCCTGAGTAACATAATTGCGCAACTCGGCCTTTTTGGCTTCGATCAGGCGGGTTTCCAGCGTGTGAATTTCGCGTTCTGCCAAAGTGCGTGATTGGATGGCAACGAGCGCGGAAATAGCCGCCACCGCCAGTATCAGCGGTAGGGTCGCCAGAATGAACAATTTCTGACCGTAGTTCAGGCGCAGACGGTGGAGAAGAGGGCGCATAGACGATTCGATACGCGGGAATCAGGGCGAATCATAGCCCAAAACCGGAACGGGCCTGACGGGAAAACAGGCAAAGCAAGGGGAGAAAGGCCTGAAATGGGGCAATTATATCCGTCACTGATACAGGACTACGCAGTTGTAGGTATTCCCTAAGCGGTTTTCCCCCGCTACCTTCGCCAAACTTGAAACGAACTGCGCGTGCGCTCTCAGTGCGTGCATCATTACCGGGAGGAGAGACTCATATGGATCGTCGTTCTTTTTTGAAAACGTCGGCACTTGGTGGCACCGCCGCCGCGGCAGCATCGACCCTTGCTGCGCCTGCTTACGCTCAGGGCAAACAGACCCTTACCATGGTTACATCGTGGCCGCGCGGTTTTGCCGTTCTTGATGACGCAGCCAGCTATATGGAGCAGATGGTCGGCGAAATGTCCGACGGTCAGCTGACCATCGAGAAGAAAGCCCCCGGCGAGCTGGTTGGCGCGCTGGAAGTGTTCGACGCCGTGTCGTCGGGCCAGGCTGACATGTATCACTCGGCGGATTACTATTTCATCGGCCAGCACCCGGCCTATGCTTATTTCACCGCTGTGCCGTTTGGTGGCACCGCGCAGGAGCTGACCAACTGGTACCACCACGGTGGCGGTCAGGAACTGCATGACGAGCTGGGCGAGATCTTCAACCTGAAGTCGCTGCAGGTTGGCAACTCGGGCTCGCAGTCCGGTGGCTGGTTCCGCAAGGAAATCAACTCGGCTGACGACTTCAACGGCCTGAAATTCCGTATGCCCGGTCTGGGCGGCAAGGTTCTGGGTAAACTGGGCGCCAGCGTTCAGAACATCCCCGGCGGCGAACTGTATCAGGCGCTGTCCTCGGGCGCGATTGATGGTCTGGAGTGGGTTGGCCCGATGGCTGACGAACGCGCCGGTTTCCAGGAAGTCGCCAAGATCTATTACACTGCGGGCTTCCACGAGCCGGGTTCGGGTCTGTCCTCGGGCATCAACCTTGATGTCTGGAACGAGCTGAGCGACCAGAACAAAGCCATTATGCGCAACGCTGCCATGGCTGTGACCCACTATCAGCTGTCCGAAACGCTGGCCAACAACGGTGCCGCTCTGGCCCGTCTTCAGGCGCAGGGCGTGAAAACGCTGCAGTTCCCTGACGACGTGTGGGATGCCTTCGGTCGCGCCTCGGCTGAGGTGATGGATGAGAACATGGGCGACGAGCTGTTTGCGAAAATTCGCGCCAGCTTCGAGACCTCGATGAAGCAATCGGCCAGCTGGATCAACAAGTCGGACGGTTTCTATGTCGAGCAGCGTACCCGCGTTCTGGGCGCTTGATCTGACTTGAAAGACAATGCCAGGGCCCCTGTCAAACAGGGGCCCTTCGCGGCGTGTTGTGCCGCATCAATAACCCGGTATCCGGGGTTTTTCGGGGGAAATCATGCAAGAAGAAGCCTCTGTGGGCCTGATGGGGGCCTTGAGCGCGCTATTCAGCGGCGCTGTATGGGTTTTGCAGAACATCGCCATGGGATTTTACAATATCGGTTATGCGGTGACGCACCCGAACCTGTGGCTGGACTGGACAGATAAAAAAGCGGTTATGCGCTTTGTTTATTACGGTGGTTCTACAGAGCTGTTTTTCGCGGTGGTCGCGCTGGTTCTGGTCGTCCTTGTGGCCGGATTCATCCATCGCCCCTTCATGTGGGGCATGGTGCGTGTGCTGGAAGGGTTTGCCAACACCGTCGGTCGGTTTTTCGCTTGGGCGGGGCTGCTGATGGTTCTGCAACAGGTGATCATCGTCCTCATGCAGCGGATCTTTGCCCGACCGGACATCGTGTTCGGCTTTGGCATTCCGCTGCAATATGACATCAGCTGGTATGCAGAAGAGCTGAAGCTCTATAACGCGCTGATCGTGACGCTTTGTGCCACCTACACCTTTGTTCAGGGCGGTCATGTGCGTGTGGATCTGGTCTATGCCGGTGTCAAATTCCGCACCAAGAAGGTAATCGACATGCTGGGCTCGCTGTTCTTCATGGTGCCGATGTCGATCCTGATCTGGATGTATGGCTGGTTCTTCCTGTGGCGGCACCTGATTGTGCCCAAGCCATCGGCCAGCGATACGCTGGAACGTTTGCTGATGAAATCGCGCGCGATGCGGTGGAATGTGGAAACCATCGGGTTCAGCCCGAACGGGTTTACCGCTTATTTCCTGTTCAAGATCCTGCTTGTGGCGTTTGCCGGCATGGTCTTCCTGCACGCCATTGCCTTCTTCTGTCGGTCTTACCTGGAATGGAAAGAGGGCGAGGAAAGCGAAAACAAGTATCTCGACAAGGACACCCTTGGCGAGGGCGAAGAAGCCTATGAAGGCACTCACTGAGAATTAGGGGCAGTTACCAATGCTATTCGGACTTGATGGCGTCGAGATCGGCCTGATCATCGTCTTCCTCTGCCTCTTCGGGGGTATTCTTTCCGGCTTTCCAGTGGCGTTTGCCATTGGTGGGGCGGGCGCAATTTCCTTTGGGATCATCGCAGTACTCGACAGTTCGGGGCTGCTGATCCATCAGGCGATTGATCAGTCATCGCAGATGTATAATGATCTGGTCAGCACCGGGGTCAAACCCGATACGATCTCGGTCTTCCGATACCCTGAACTGCCGCGTGTCGCGCAGCATGTGTTCGAAAAGGGCTGGGAAACCGCGCTGGATCGCAATCTGAGCTTTATCGTCAACCGCATGAACGAGCGTGTTCTGGCCGGCCAGTCGATCGAAACGCTGCTGGCGGTTCTGATGTTCGTTCTTATGGGCATCACGCTGGAACGCTCGAAGATCGCAAATGACCTGCTGACCACCATGGCGCGCGTTTTCGGTCCGCTTCCTGGCGGTCTGGCCGTGTCGGTTGTGGTCGTGGGGGCGTTTCTTGCCGCCTCGACCGGGATCGTGGGCGCGACTGTTGTGACCATGGGGCTGCTGTCGCTGCCGACCATGTTGCGCAATGGGTATTCACCCGAGCTTTCGACGGGTGTGATCGCGGCCTCTGGCACGTTGGGGCAGATCATTCCGCCCTCGATCGTGATCGTTCTGCTGGGGACCCTGGCGGGGGATCTGTATTCGGCGGCACAAGAGGCACGGGCCCAAGTCGCGGGCTGTACCGACGCGCTGACCTATCTTGGCGAACCTGCCGTGGTTTCGGTTGGAACGCTGTTCCAGGCGGCGCTGCTACCGGGGATCCTGCTGGCGTTGCTCTATGCGCTTTATGCCTTCGGGTATGCGTTGTTCAACCCGTCCAAGGCCCCGGCCGTTGATGTGGGCCATTCCGCGCACGAGCCGATCAGTCGGGTCGAGGGCCTGACCTGGTTCCTTGGTGTTCCGATTGCTTTGATCGGCGGCGCGATTCTGCTGTCGATGGTTGGCGTGATCGGCAGCCAGAGCTTGCGGGTGGATACCTTCACCGATGCGGGCGCAACTGCGTCGTTGCGGACCAACGTTGATCCGGCTTGTCAGGCGTCGATGATCGAACTTCACGGTCAAGATGCGTGGGACACGGCCATTGCCGAACAGCAGGCGATCGAAGATGCCGGCGGTATGGTGCAAAGCAAGCGGCTCAGCCCTGAGGAGATCGCGGAGGCGGTTAAGGAAAAGGCGGCTGCGGCGGCTCCGGTTGGAACCGGCGTTGCGATCCTTGCGATCATGCTGGCGCTGATCCTGACGACCGCACGCGGGGTTTCCCCTTCGGCTGATATGCGCCCGATTGCCATCGGTCTTGGTGGTGTGGCGTTGATGCTGGCGGTGGATGCGCTTTTGATCGGACCGGGCATGAGCTCTGGGGTCAGTTGGATCCTGATGGCCATTCCGGTGATCATCGCGCTGTGGGGCTGCAAAGAGGCGGTTATCCGTCTGGCCAAGAATGAGCTGATCCGCGTGGTGTTCCCACCACTGGTTCTGATCATTGCGGTTCTGGGCTCGATCCTTGGCGGGATCACCAACCCAACCCCGGCTGCGGCCTTGGGGGCGGCTGGTGCGATCATGCTGGCGGCTTACCGCAAGCTTCGGGATGAAGATAAATCGGGCAAGGTCATCATCAATTCGACCTTCGCGGTGATGATCATGATCCTTGTGGGGGTCAACTTTGACCTGCGGATCAACACGGCCTCGGTTTCTGTCGAAACCTGGATCGCGTTTCTGGTGGCTTACTCGTCCTATCTCTATCTGGCGTTTGGTCTGATCTATGCTTGCTGGACGCTTTATCGCACCAGCGTGCTGGGACCGATTGTGCGGGAAACGGCCAAGGTTACCTCGATGGTGTTCACCATCCTGATCGGATCGCAGCTGTTGAACCTGGTGGTGATCTCTTTCGGGGGCGAGCATTATATTCAGGAATTCCTGAGAAGCTTTGATAGCGAATTCAAGGTCTTCCTGATTGTGATGCTGGTGCTGTTCGTGCTGGGCTTCGTGCTCGACTTCCTCGAGATCATTTATATCGTGATCCCGATTGTCGGGCCGGTCATTTATGGTGGCACGTTTGACCCGAAATGGGTCACGATTATGATCGCGGTCAACCTGCAAACCTCGTTCCTGACGCCGCCGTTTGGCTTCGCGCTGTTCTATCTGCGCGGTGTGGCCCCGGCGAGTGTGACGACGGGCCATATCTATCGCGGGGTCATTCCCTTCGTGATTATCCAGGTGGCCGGTCTCGCGCTGCTGTGGTTCTTCCCGGCGATTGTGACCATCGTTCCGGCACTGATGCCGAACTGATCCGGGATCAGAGTATGACAACGTAAAAGCCGCCCTTCGGGGCGGCTTTTCTATTTGGGGACGGGACGTCGCCGACGGTGGTCAGAGTTTGACTGCGGCGGGGCGGCTCAGGTCGGGCAGCGAAATATTCGCCACCTGCTCGGCAATCGGATCCGTGGACAGCGGGTGCAATTCGGCAGAGTAGTCATCCTCGCCGCGCATTTTTTCCCATTTGCCGCCGACAAACACCTCTAGTCCCGAAAACTTGGCCTTGTAGCCCATTTTTGAACTGCCCGGCACCCAATAGCCCAGATAGACATAAGGCAATCCGGCCTCTTGTGCGATGCGGATATGGTCCAGAATGACATAGGTGCCAAGACTGTCACGAGGCCGGTCCGGGGTGTAAAAGGAATAGACCATACTGATCCCGTCATCCAGAATGTCGGTCAGGCAGACCGCAGTCAGATCATCAGTTTGGGTGTCTGTATATTCCACAACACGGGTGCGGATCGGCGTTTCCTCGACCATCGCGGCAAATTCAAACACATCCATATCGGCCATCCCGCCGTCGGCGTGACGGCTGTCCAGATAACGGCGGAACAGGTCGTACTGGTCCTCAGTCGCCCAAGGCGAGGTTGCCCGGCGGGTCAGCCCCTGATTTCTGTTTATCGTCCGGCGCTGGCTTTTGGTTGGGGCAAAATCGGCAATGTTGATCCGCGCCGAAAGGCAGGCCGCGCAATCGGTGCAGGATGGCCGGTACAGCACATTCTGCGAGCGGCGAAACCCCTGTTTGGACAGGCTGTCATTCAGCTTTCCTGATCCGTCGCCCTGCAAGGCCGTGAACAACTTGCGCTCCATCCGACCAGGCAGATAGGGGCAGGGCTGAGGGGCCGTGACATAAAACTGAGGTGCAAGCGGAAGGGTGTGGCGCATATGACATATTTCTAGAGTTCGGTCACAAGGATAGCAATGAACGCCCGATGCGCCAAGTGTTGAATAAAATCAAACCTAACGTCCTAGCGCCGTGCCGACCGATTGAGCGCAACCGTTCCCAACACATGGTCGCTTAGCCCCTGTGCACGGGCCGTGGTCATCATCAGAACGATTGAAATCACTTGAAAAACCGGAACCGCAAAAGACATCGTCAGCCCCAGCGTATGCAACGCGGCCATTGGCAAGTCAAAGCGCGCGCCAGTGGCCGTGCGAAACTCGATCGCAGTCAGGCGCATCCCCAACGTGGCCGAACCATTGGCCAGTGTGATGACACGGTATGCAAAACCGACACAAAGCAGAAGAAACGGAAAGAAAAATACCCCGGTAAAGGCGGTAAATGGCAGGATGGCCACACAGATCGCTGCGATCAGAACGGTGTCAACGACCCAAGCGATCAGCCGCTTCAACGGCACATCGGCATAGAATTCCGGTTGGGTATCAGGGTCGGGCAAGGCCCAGTTGAAGTCAGTCATATCCATTGTCCGTCAAAGGGGAACCGGCCCGGTACATCCGGGCCGGTGGTCCTGATCCGTGATCAGGCGTCTTCGTCTTCGCGTTCATGCGCGGCGGTTTTGGCACGATCATCCATGAACTGGTCGAACTCGGCCTTGTCCTTGGCTTCGCGCAAGCGCTGCAGGAAGGCTTCAAAGTTTTCCTGTTCGTCTTCCAAACGGCGCAGCGTATCGGCCTTATAGGCGTCAAAGGCCGAGTTGCCGCTGGATTTCATCACTTTGAAGCCATGGCGGGCGCGGTGTGTGCAGTGGTGTTTGCTGAACATTTTCTTGCTCCAGATCATATAAAAGAGGATGGCCAGACCAACAGGCCAGACAAAGATAAAGCCCAGAACCATCGCGGCGATCCACGCCCCTTTGCCTTTGCTGTCCAGCCAGGCTTCGGTACGAGTGAACCACCCCATGCGGGCAGCGGTGGGCGAGGAATAGGCGGCGGCGGGTGTCATGCAAGCTCTCCATCGTTGCGTTAAATGTGAATGTCTTTCACATCGAATAGATTGGGGTTCGCGCGGCTTTGCACAAGAGGGTATGTGAATGTTTTTTACATTATGTCAAATCAGGACGTAAAATCAGATGTTTGCGCGCCAGTTAGCTGCGCAAGTTTTTCCGACTCCAGCTCGAAAATATGGTGCGGCGTGCCTGCGGCGGCCCAGATCGTTGGAAACTCCAACAGTTTTGGGTCCAGGAATGCCCGTATCGGGGTCAAGTGCCCGACCGGAGACACCCCACCGATGGCAAAGCCGGTCTGCGCCCGGATTAGCGCGGCATCTGCCTTGCCCAATGGCTCGTCGGCCAGCGCGCTGGCTTTGGCCGGGTCCACCTGATTGCCGCCTGCGGTCAAAAACAGGATCGCCTTGCCGCTGTTTTCGCCACGAAAAATGATCGACTTGACGATCTGATCCAGCGCACAGCCCGCCGCCTCGGCCGCCTGTTTGGCGGTGCGGGCCAGACCCAGTTCGCGGATTTCGGTTGTGATGCCAGCCGCTTCAAGCGCTGTCATCACGCGTTTCATACTTTTGCTCATGGCGATCTCTCCTACGTTGGTCGGAGTATTCGCAATCTGGACCCCATTGACCAGCCCCCGGCGGCACCGCATCTTGCGCTCATGACATTCGCATCGCAAATCACCCGCTTGCCGCATCCGTTTGACCCCGACCGCGGCGCCGAGGCGCTGGCCGTTTTGCCGGGGCTTGAGGGCGATCTGGCGGCGCTAGTCACCGGCGCAGGCGGATGCAGCCCCTATCTGAAATCCCTGATCGAGAAAGAGGCTGATTGGCTGACGGGGGCGTTTGATGCTCCGAAACAGGCCATATCGGAGGTGTTTCATGCGCTGACGGAATGCCCGCCGGATCAGCTTGCCTCACGGCTCAGGCAGGGCAAGCGGCGGGTGGCGCTGCTGACCGGGCTGGCGGATCTGGCCGGGGTCTGGACGCTGGAGGAGGTGACCACCACGCTGACCCGCTTTGCCGATCTGGCCTGTCATCTAGCGTTGCGTGCGGCCATCGAGGCTGAAATCCGGCGCGGAAAGCTGCCCGGTGCCACGGATCAGGATATTGAGACCGCTGGCGGCATGGTGGTGATGGCCATGGGCAAGATGGGCGCGTTCGAGCTGAATTATTCTTCGGATATCGACCTGATCTGCCTGTTTGACGAAACTCGCTTTGATGTGGATGACTATCACGAGGCGCGCGCCTCGTTCGTGCGGGCGACGCGCAAGATGTCGTCAATGCTGAACGACCTGACCGGCGAGGGCTATGTGTTTCGGACCGACTTGCGGCTGCGCCCCGATCCCTCGGTCACGCCCGTTTGCATGGCGATGGCGGCAGCGGAAACTTATTACGAAAGCCTGGGGCGCACGTGGGAGCGCGCGGCCTATATCAAGGCGCGTCCGGCGGCCGGCGATTTGCTTGCGGGCGATCGGTTTCTGGCGGCGCTGCGGCCTTTTGTGTGGCGCAAGCATCTGGATTTCGCGGCCATTCAGGATGCCCATGACATGCGCCTGCGCATCCGCGAACATAAAGGTCTGGCTGGGCGGATCACACTTGCCGGGCATGACATGAAGCTGGGACGTGGCGGCATCCGCGAGATCGAGTTTTTCACCCAGACCCGCCAGTTGATCGCGGGCGGGCGCGATCCAGATCTGCGTCTGCGCGGCACGGTTGAGGGGCTTGAGGCGCTGTCGGCCAAGGACTGGATCGCGCCGGAAGTGGCCCAGACTCTCAGTGGCCACTACCGGTTTCACCGCGAGGTCGAACACAGGCTGCAGATGGTCAATGATGCGCAAACCCACACCCTGCCGAAAACCGACGAGGGGATGCGGCGGATTGCCTGCTTCATGGGGCGTGATCTGGCAGAGTTGCAGGCGGAGGTGACCGCGCGCCTGTTTGAAGTGCATGATCTGACCGAGGGTTTCTTTGCCCCTGATACCAACGGTGTCGCGCCCAAGGTCGAGATATCGGCCGCAGAGGCCGAGATGCTTCGGCGCTGGCGCAGTTATCCGGCGCTCCGCTCGACCCGCGCGATGGAGATATTCGACCGGCTCAAGCCGGAAATCCTGGCCCGTTTGAAGCGCGTGGCGCGACCGGACGAGGCGCTGGTGGCTTTTGACGGATTCTTGTCGGGGCTACCCGCCGGAGTGCAGCTGTTTTCCCTCTTCGAGGCCAATCCGCAACTCATTGACCTGCTGGTGGATATCGTTGGTACCTCGCCTGCACTGGCAGCCTATCTGGCGCGCAATGCGGGCGTGTTCGACGCGGTGATCGGCGGGGATTTTTTCGCGCCCTGGCCGGGGCTGGCGACGTTGCGCAGCGGGTTGTCAACGCGCATGGGCCGCGAACAGGATTACGAGCGCAAGCTGGACAGCGCGCGCCGCTGGGCCAAGGAGTGGCATTTCCGGGTCGGCGTGCACCATCTGCGCGGGCTGATCAGCGCAGATGATGCTGCCGCGTACTATGCCGATCTGGCCGAGGCGGTACTGTCGGCGCTTTGGCCCGAAGTGCAGGCACAGTTCGCCGCAAAACATGGAATCCCGCCGGGGCGCGGTGCGATGGTGCTGGGAATGGGGTCGTTGGGGGCAGGGCGGTTGCACGCGTCCTCTGATCTGGATTTGATCGTGGTTTATGATGCGGATGGCGTCGAAACCTCGGATGGCCGTCGCCCGCTGGCGGCGCGGGCCTACTATGCGCGGCTGACCCAAGCGATGGTCACGGCGGTGACCGCGCTGATGTCCGAGGGGCGGCTTTATGAGATCGACATGCGGCTGCGCCCCTCCGGGACGCAGGGCCCGGTGGCGACAAGTCTGGCCAGTTTCCGCGAGTATCAGTTGAACGCAGCCTGGATGTGGGAGCATCTGGCCCTGACCCGTGCGCGTGCGGTGGCAGGCAACGCCGATGTGGCGGCAGATGTCGACGCCGTGCGGCAGGAGGTTCTGGCGCGTGGCCCCAGCGCCGCAAAAGTGCTGCACGAAGTGGCCGAAATGCGCGAACGGATCGCAGCGGCCAAGCCCGTTTCAGACCCGTGGGAGGCCAAGCTGGGTCCGGGTCGGCTGCAAGACATCGAGCTGCTGGCGCAGGCCGGCGCGCTGATCGCGGGCGCGCCGGAGCGGTCCGTGGCCGCGGGGCTGTTGGCGGCGGTCTCGGGCGGTTGGTTGTCTGCGCAGGATCAGGATACGCTGCTGGCGAGCTATGATTTGTGCTGGAAAATACAGATGGTTTCAAAGCTACTGACGGAAAAACCGCTGAACCCGGATACGATCGGCGAAGGCGGCTGTGCGCTGTTGCTGCGCGAGACCGGGTATGACAGCATTGCGGCGTTGCAGGGCGCACTTGAGACACAAAGTCGTGCGGCGGCCGCAGTGATCGCAGCAGTATTGCCTCGGCAGAAGGACGGAGAAAACGCATGAAGGGCACACCGATGGACCCAAAGGGGCTGATTGCAGATTCGTTCCAGATTGACGGGATTTCCGAAGCTGAATGCCGCTCGATCTTTCTGGACTGGGCGCTGAGCCTGCCAGACGGGCAGGACAGTGGGGCGGCCATTGAAGCTTTATCCGAGAAATATCAGCAGGTCGCGCCGGATCATCCGATGATGCAGGTTCTGGTACACGGACGACCCCGCATCACTGCGCCGCGCCGCCGTGGGGGGTGGCGCAGCCGCGAGCGAAATTAGGGGGCTGTCTGCCCCCAACGTTGAAAGCCTTGGGGCTTTCAACGTCTCCCCCGAGGATATTTTGAAAATGTGAAGCGGGGTTAGCGCGGAGAGAGCTGTGCCGCTTGTGCAGCCAATGCTTCGATTCCGGCCCAGTCCTGCGATTGGATCATGGATTTTGGCGCGACCCAGCTGCCGCCAACACAGGCCGTATTGGGAAGCGAAAGATAGTCGGCGGCGTTGGCCAGAGTGATGCCGCCGGTCGGGCAAAATAGGATCTGTGGCAGTGGCGCGCCGATCGCCTTGAGCGCCGGGGCGCCGCCTGACGTTTCGGCGGGAAAGAATTTCTGCACCCGGTAGCCGCGTTCGAGAAGGCGCATCGCTTCGGTCGCGGTGGCCGCACCGGGCAGCAGCGGCAGGTCTTCGGCTTCGCAGGCGTCCAACAGCCGGTCGGTGGCACCGGGTGAAACCGCAAAGCGCGCGCCCGCGGCTTTGGCGGCGCGCACGTCTTCGGGGGTCAGCACCGTGCCCGCGCCGACGATGCCGCCCGCCACGTCCGCCATGGCGCGGATCACCTCAAGCGCTGCAGGGGTGCGCAATGTTACCTCAAGCACCGGCAGGCCGCCGCGCACCAGCGCCTGAGCCAAGGGTTTGGCAGTGGCAACATTGTCGATCACCAGCACCGGGATGACTGGCGCGGTGCGGCACAGGGTTTCGCTGAAGACGCTGGCCTGTTCGGGTGTCATGGCGTGTCCTTTCTCAGATGACAACGGCCGCGCCATCCGAGGCAAGGCCGACATTCTGGCGAAACACCTCGAACAGCTCGCGGCCGATGCCGTGGCTGTTGGCGCTTAGATCGGGGAAGGCGACGGGGCGGGTGGCGAAGCCTTCGGTCAGGTTTTCGATGGTGCCGGTGGTTGCATCCAGCCGGATCAGGTCGCCGTCGCGCACCTGCGCCAGTGGGCCACCGGCGCTGGCCTCGGGGCTGATGTGGATGGCCGAGGGCACCTTGCCGCTGGCGCCGGACATGCGCCCGTCCGTGACCAATGCCACCTTCAGCCCGCGATCCTGTAGCACCGACAGGATGGGCGTTAGCCCGTGCAGTTCCGGCATGCCATTGGCGCGCGGCCCCTGAAACCGCACAACCACAATGGTGTCCGAGGTGAATTCACCGGCTTTGAATGCGTCTTTCACCGCGTCCTGCGTGTGAAACACCCGCGCCGGGGCCTCGATCACATGTCGTTCGGGAGCGACCGCCGAGACTTTCATGATCCCGCTGCCAAGATTGCCAACCATCCGTTTCAGCCCGCCGCTGGGTTGGAAAGGATCGCGTACCGGGCGCAGGATCTTGTCGTTCAGGCTGTCGCGCGGGCCGGGGCCATAGCTAACGCGGCCCTCGACCAGCCGGGGGTCCTGCGCATAAAGCTCCAGACCATCGCCCGCGATGGTTTTGGTATCGGGGTGCAGCAACCCGGCTGACAGAAGCTCGCCGATCATATAGCCCAGCCCGCCTGCGGCATGAAAATGGTTCACGTCCGCCAGCCCGTTGGGATAGACTTTGGCCATAAGCGGCGTGATCGCGCTGATCTCGTCAAAGTCTTCGAGGCTCAGCATGATCCCGGCGGCGCGCGCCATGGCGGGCAGGTGCAGCACCAGATTGGTCGAGCCGCCGGTGGCCATCAGCCCGACAATGCCGTTCACAAAGGCCTTTTCATCCAGAATATCACAGACTGGGCGGTAATTTTTGCCCAAGGCGGTGATCGCCAGCGCGCGCTCGGTGCCCGCAACGGTCAGCGCATCGCGCAGGGGCGTGCCGGGATTGACGAAACTGGCCCCCGGCATGTGAAGCCCCATGAACTCCATCAGCATCTGGTTGGAATTGGCGGTGCCATAAAAGGTGCAGGTGCCCGGCCCGTGATAGCTGGCCATTTCGGCGGCCATCAGCGCGGCGCGGTCGACTTCACCAGTGGCGAATTGCTGCCGCACGCGGGCCTTTTCGTCGTTTGGCAGGCCGCTGGTCATTGGCCCGGCGGGCAGGAATATGCCGGGCAGATATCCGAAGGTTGCCGCCGCGATCACCAATCCCGGTACGATCTTGTCGCAGACCCCGAGGAACACCGCCGCGTCAAAGGTGTTGTGCGACAATGCCACCCCGGCGGCTAGCGCGATTACGTCGCGCGAAAACAATGACAACTCCATCCCGACCTGACCTTGTGTGACACCGTCGCACATGGCGGGCACGCCACCGGCCACCTGTGCGGTGCCCCCCGCCGCGCGGGCGGCGGTGCGGATAAGATCGGGGAAATGTTCAAACGGCTGATGCGCCGACAGCATGTCATTATAGGCGGTCACGATGCCCAGATTGGGCGCGCGCGCCTGCGCCAGCGCGCCCTGATCGGCCCCCATCGCCGCATAGGCATGGGCCTGATTGCCACAGGTCAGATGCGCCCGGCGCGGGCCGTCTTCAGCAGCGCGGCGCATCCGATCAAGATAGGCGGTGCGGCTGAGATGGCTGCGCGCGACGATCCTGTCGGTCACGCGGGCAATAACCTCGTGCATTGGCATTTTCGCTCTCCCGTGGTCTTGCAATAGCTATAGGCCGTTAGCGTTAACGGTTCAAGGGCGCGCCGGTGGCGGGACTTGCCACCGGCCAGCGCTGGATCTGAAGGCATGCGGACGCTTAAACTTTGGCCACGTTACGCCATTTTATTCTCTTTTGTGCGTTTGGCGGGTTCCTCGTCCGTCCAGCCCACAGGTTTGATCCCCAGGGGCACAGTTTCAGGCGACACAGGCCGAGGTCAAAGCGGCATTTGCCCGCAGTGTGTTCGCCATAGCCCTGACACGGTTGCTGCAACTGCTCCGCTCGACCGAGGCAGCGCTTGGTTCGCGGCATCAACAGACGCTTGCACGCCCGGAGACGGCGCATCCGGCGCTAGTCAGCGCCGTTCCTGCTGGTCGGCCGCCCGGATCGATAAAGCCGCAATTCACCGGGGATTGGCGCGCGTTGCTGCACAATGGTCGCCGTATTGTTCGGTATTTGCCGCAAATCTGCCCAACTCTGACAGGATAACCTCCCCAACTCGAAACAGGCAGAACGCCCAGGGAGAATGAAGATGAAACAATTTCGCACCGGTTTGATTTTGGCGCTTGGTCTGGGACTGTCGGCATGCGGCGCGATTGATACCGCAACACGGAACGCGCCCATGGATATGCCGCAGATGGCGGTTTCTGCCCCGTCGGTGCAGGTACAATCCTACAACATCAAAGTCTCCCGCGGGCTGCGTGTGTCCGAGGCCAACCTGTATTACCCGATGGGTGATATCGTGTGGCGCGGCGAACCGATGGGGGATCGTCACGCTCAGGTCGCCGGGATTTTCGAAAACAGCATCAAGCAGGTGCAGCAGGAAACAGCCGAGGGCGCTCTGCCGGTGGCGGTCGAAATCGAAGTCCTGCGCTTTCATGCGCTGACCGAGAAAACCCGCTATACCATCGGCGGCGTGCACTCGATCGAGTTTAACATGACCGTTCTGGACCCGGCAACCGGTGCCGTTCTGGTGCCGACGCGCGAAATCAAGGCAGACCTCAAGGGCTATGGCGGGTCCAAGGCGATTGCCGCCGAGCAGCAGGGGCTGACGCAGAAAGTGCGCATCTCGCGCCATCTGGTGAATGTGGTAGAACAGGAACTGGCCGCACCCGGTTCAGTTCAGCCCGGCGTGACCGAGCTTGTGGCCGGTCTTGAGGCCAACGTAAAAATCTAAGCTTTCGCCGCACAACGAACAGGGATAAGAGGGCGCCATGATGACGCCCTCTTATCCTATTGTCCGCCTTCGTCCCAAAGCCAACGCCAAAGCGGTGCGGCATGGGTTTCCGTGGGTCTATGACAACGAGCTGGTCACCGACCGGCGGTCGCGCAACTTGATCCCTGGCACCCTTGCGGTGCTTGAGGACGCAGAGCGCAACACGCTTGGTCTTGTGGCTGTAAACCCCAATTCCCGCATTATCTGCCGGATGATCGACCGCGATGAAACCGCGCAGGTTGATCAGGCTTGGTTTGCCGCGCGGCTGACGCGGGCATTGCAGATGCGCGAACGTCTGTTCGATGCGCCGTTCTATCGCTTGATCCACGCCGAGGCAGATGACCTGCCGGGTGTGATCATCGACCGCTTCGGCGATGTCGCGGTGGTGCAGCCCAACGCGGCCTGGGCCGATCTGTTGTTCGATGCGCTCAGCGCGGCGCTGATCGAGGCCACAGGCGTGACCACGGTGATCAAAAGCGCCACGGGCCGGGCGCGGTCTTTGGAAGGGCTGGACAACGAATCCGGCGTGACCGAAGGCGCGGCCCCTGCGGCGCCGGTTCCTGTGCCGATGAACGGTGCTACCTATATGGCCGACCTGACCGGCGGCCAGAAAACCGGGCTTTATTTTGACCAACGCCCGAACCACGCCTTTGCCGCACGTCTGTGCAAGGATGTGACCGTGCTGGATGTGTTCTCTCACGTTGGCGGCTTTTCCCTTGCGGCGCTGGCCGCAGGTGCCAGTTCCGCGCTGGCGGTTGATGGCTCCGAGGCAGCACTTGCGTTGGCTGAAGAGGGGGCCAAGGCGACCGGCGTTTCCGACCGCTTTACCACCCGCAAGGGTGACGCCTTTGACGTATTGGCAGCCTTGGCCGAAGAGGGCGAAAAATTCGATGTGGTGATCTGTGATCCACCCGCATTTGCGCCGTCAAAACAATCGGTTGAGGCGGGCTTGCGCGCCTATGAACGCATCGCACGGCTGGCGGCCGGCGTGGTGGCCGAGGGCGGGTATCTGGTGCTTTGCTCCTGTTCCCATGCTGCTGATCTGGCGAAGTTCCGCGGCGCTTGCGTGCGCGGGATTGGTCGGGGCGGGCGTCATGCGCAACTGCTGCATACCGGTTTCGCCGGGGCGGATCACCCGTTGATGCCGCAATTGGCCGAAAGCGGATACCTCAAGGCGCTGTTTTTCCGCCTATGAAGGTGCTGCTCGATACCTGCGTGCTGTATCCGACGGTTATGCGCGAGGTGTTGTTGGGCGTGGCCGGAGCGGGGGTTTATACTCCGCTGTGGTCGGCGCGTATTCTTGAGGAATGGGCCCGTGCCGCGCGCAAGCTGGGGCCGGGCGGCGAGACGCAGGCACGGGGCGAAATTGCGCTGCTCAGCAGCCGTTGGCCGGGGGCGCAGGTGACATGGCCCCCTTCGCTTGAGGCGCGGCTGTGGCTGCCGGACCCGGCGGATGTGCACGTGCTGGCAGCGGCGATCGCAGGGTCGGCTGATCTGATTATCACCCTGAACGCAAAGGATTTTCCGGGGAATATCCTGACCGAAGAAGGTTTGACCCGGCAAGACCCGGACGGTTTTTTGCACGGCATCTGGCAAGCGCAACCCGAACTGGTGACCGAGGTGGCCGAGGCCGTCCGGCAAGAGGCCGAGCGGTTGTCGGGCGAAGCGTGGAACATGCGCGCGTTGATGAAAAAGGCGCGTTTGCCGCGCTTGGGCAAGGCGTTGACGCCCGGCCCACGGGCCTAGGTCCAGCGCTGATCCAGCTTCTCGATCGCGGCAATCCGCTCGCCGGTTTTCGGATGGCTCAGCAGCCATGCGGGGGCGGCGCCGGAGTTGGACTGCGTCAGGGCTTCGAGCTTGAGAAATAACGATTTTTGTGGCGCGGTGCCAATGCCCGCCTTGGTCAGCAGGGCGGCGGCATAGGCGTCGGCCTCGTACTCGTCGGAGCGCGACAGGCGCGCCGCCAGCAGGGTGGTCAGCATATTGGCCAGCCATGTCCCGATCCCCGGCAGCAGTCGCGAGAACACCATCGCCAGCGCAGTGCGCAGGGCATTCTGGCCGGAAAAGTCGATCATCCGCCGCCGGGAATGGCCAAGGGCGACATGGCCCAATTCATGCGCGATAACGCTGGCTATTTCCTCGGCCGTGACCTCACCCGCCTTGAATTTGTTGTAAAATCCGCGTGTTATGAAGATGCGGCCATCCGGTGCGGCCAGACCGTTGACCGGGGCAATCTCGTAAATATGCACGCGGATGCGCGGCAGATCGAGCGCGGCGGCCAGCCGCGAGGTGATCTGTGACAGCGTGGGATCGGCCAGCTCGGACGAGCGGGCATCAAGCTCGCGCGCGGTGCGCCAGACGGAAAAGCGATACATCGCCAGAGCGTAGAGGATCGCCAGAAGGATCGGGGCAAAGCGTAGCATAGTCAAGATATGGGGCAGGGCGCGGGCGCTGACAAGGCCGCATCGTGTCGGCGCCTTGCGACGATCTGGCCGCGAAATAGCTCAAAATACCTGTATGATTTCGATGCACATTACATGCACACTGTATGCACATGCAGCAAGATCGGGCGCTGCGCAGCCTGAAGGTTGAACCGGAATGAAACTATCATGGGACAGCAGCGCGCTGAAGCGCTTGCCGCGTGGGGTCTGGGCGCTGGGATTTGTGTCATTGTGGATGGATATTTCATCCGAGATGATCCACGCGTTGCTGCCGGTTTATCTGGTGACAGTCATGGGCAGTTCGATGGTGGCGGTCGGTTTCATCGAGGGCATAGCCGAGGCAACGGCGGCGATCACCAAGGTGTTTTCCGGCGCGCTGAGTGATTGGCTGGGGCGGCGCAAGGTGCTTGTGGTTGTCGGGTACGGGCTGGCGGCGCTGACCAAGCCGATCTTTCCGCTGGCGCCGACGCTGGGCTGGGTTGTCGGCGCGCGGTTCATTGACCGGGTGGGCAAGGGCATTCGCGGCGCGCCGCGTGATGCGCTTTTGGCGGATCTGGCGCCAGAGGAGCTGCGCGGGGCGAGTTTTGGCCTGCGGCAATCGCTGGATACGGTCGGGGCCTTTATCGGGCCGTTGCTTGCGATCGGGCTGATGTGGGCGCTGGCGGGGGATATCCGCCTGGTGTTCTGGGCCGCCGTTATTCCGGCGGTGATCGCTGTCTGGCTGCTGGTGACGCAGGTGCGCGAGCCGGAACGCGAAGGCGGCCCGGCGCGGGTCAAGGCGCCGCTCAGCTGGGCGGCGGCGCGCAAGCTGGGCGGGGTGTATTGGGCGGTGGTGGCCGTGGCGGCCGCCTTTACGCTGGCGCGGTTCAGCGAGGCGTTTCTGGTGCTCAAGGCGCATGACGACGGTCTGACGGTGGCGCTGGTGCCGGTGGTTTTGGTGGTGATGAACGTGGCCTATGCGCTGTCGGCCTATCCGGCGGGGGCGATGTCTGACGAGAAGGGCGGATCGCGGATCAAATCGCTGGCGGTTGGGGTTGCGCTTCTGGTGGTGGCGGATCTTGTGCTGGCGCTGGTGCCGGGCCTGCCGGGAGTCTGGTTGGGCGTGGTGCTGTGGGGCGTGCATATGGGCTTCACTCAGGGCGCATTTTCGGCGCTGGTTGCCGATACGGCCCCGGTCGAGCTGCGCGGCACCGGCTTTGGCATGCTGAACCTGATGACCGGCGGGGCAATCCTGCTGGCCAGTGTCATCGCCGGGGTGTTGTGGGATGGCTGGGGCGCGCAGGGCACGTTTCTGGGCGGAGCGACATTGGCCTTTGTGGCGCTGCTGAGCCTGTGGCCACTGCGCCGGGTGATGCGCAAAAACTCTGCGGCCATAGCCGAGGAGGCCGGACAGGCCTAGCGGGTCAGCTCACGCATGCCTTTTTCGATGCCAGCGAGGGTCATCGGGACCATATTGCCCTCGAATATCGTTTCGATCATCTTGATCGACTGGGTATAGGCCCAGTATTTTTCCTGCACCGGGTTGATCCACATATGCGCGGGCCATTGATCGCGGGCGCGGCGTAGCCAGGTTTCGCCGGTTTCGGCGTTCCAATGCTCATTCGCCCCACCGGGATAGGAGACCTCATAGGGGGACATGCTGGCGTCGCCGACAAAAATACATTTGTAATCAGAGCCGTAGGTGCGCAGGACCTCCCACGTTGGGATCTGCTGATCCCAGCGGCGGCGGTTGTCTTTCCACACGCCTTCGTACAGGCAATTGTGGAAATAATAGTGTTCAAGGTGTTTGAATTCGGACCGGGCGGCGGAAAACAATTCCTCCATCACCTTGATATGCGGGTCCATCGAGCCGCCGACATCGAAGAACAGGATCACCTTGACAGCGTTGCGCCGCTCGGGGCGGGTTTTGACGTCAAGATAGCCGTGTTCGGCGGTGGCGCGGATGGTGCCATCAAGGTCCAACTCGTCATGGGCGCCGTCGCGGGCCCAGCGGCGCAGGCGTTTCAGCGCGACCTTGATGTTGCGGGTGCCCAGTTCGATGGTGTCGTCGAGGTTCTTGAACTCGCGCTTGTCCCAGACCTTGACCGCGCGACCGTGGCGGCCCTTTTCCTGGCCGATCCGCACGCCTTCGGGGTTATAGCCATGCGCGCCGAAGGGCGAGGTGCCGGCGGTGCCAACCCATTTGTTGCCGCCCTGATGGCGGCCCTGTTGTTCCTCGAGCCGCTTTTTCAGCGTCTCCATCAGCTTGTCAAAGCCACCGAGCGCTTCGATCTCGGCTTTTTCTTCGGCGCTGAGATGTTTTTCGGCCATTTTCTCCAGCCAATCGGCGGGGATATCCACGGCTTCGAGCACGTCGCCGAGCTGAATGTTTTCCAGCCCCTTGAAGGTCGCGGCAAAGGCGCGGTCGAATTTGTCGATATTGCGCTCGTCTTTGACCATGGCGGTGCGGGCGAGGTAATAAAATCCCTCGACATCATAGGTTACAAGCCCGGATTTCATCGCCTCGAGAAAGCTGAGGTATTCGCGCAAAGAGACCGGAACGCCGCCTTTTCTGAGGTTTTCAAAGAAGGGCAGGAACATGGGTCAGACCGCCGCGCGATGCACGAAGATGGTCAGGAACAAGCCGATGATCATGAACAGGATCGCATAGCCCGCCGCATATTGCAGCATGTCCAGCCTGCGCCCTTTGCGCCGATATGCCAGCAGCGCCCCAAAGAACGCGCCCAGAATTGCCCCAAGAATTACGATCATATTTGCCCGTTTCTCCGTTTCAGGGGGCTGAGCGCGGTGATTTCCCGCACCTTCGCCCGCACGGCCCAATCCGCGCCAAATCCGTACCTTGCCCAGCCCAGACTGTCCAGTCTGACGGTCCGTGCCTCGGCAGAGCGGCCCAGCAGGTCCAGTGCCTCGGCGCGCAGCAGCAGCAGGGTCGACAGCAGCGCGGCGTTTTCATGGCGGGCGGCGACGTTCAGATGCGAATCGACCAAGCGCAGCGCCTCGGCGCCGCGGCCTTCGCTGACGGCATAGGCCGCAAGCTGTTGCGCGACCTGGGCGCTGTGCAGTTCGGTGTTGGGCGTGCGGTCGTAAAATCGCTGTGCGGCCTGAAAATGCGACATGGCGATCGGTGCGTCATAGGATTGGGTCAGCCGCCCCAGTGCGTAATGTGAAAAGGCGCGGCGGTGATCCTGCCAGCCTTGGGTGCGGGCAATATTGACCGCGCGCTGTGCCGCTGAGCGTCGCTGCTCGGGGCTGGCGCCGGGGCCAAGGGCGCTCTGAACCGCGTCGATCCAGGCGCGCGGGGTCGGGGTCAGGTTCTGCGGGGCCAGCGTTTGCCCCGTCGGGTTAAGCCGCGCCAGAATCGCGGGAAGGCGCGTGGCCACCTGAGCGCGGGTCATGCCCGACTGCAATTCGGGTGCATAATACGCCCGCAGCACCAGCATGTCGTAGCCGGTCAGAACCGTGTGCACATTGTCGTCGTTGAACACGCTGTCGGGCAGCCGGTAGAGGTCATTGAGCGGCCCCAGCGCCTGTGCCAGCTCTTCATGCAGGCAATCGCGCAATTCCTGCGGAGCGGCATCGGCGGGCACGAAAATCGCCAGCTTGCTGCGCTGCGTGACCTTGGCCCAATCGGTGCGGGCCGACCGTCGAGCCGAGCGATATTCGGACAGCCGCGAGATATTGGGCACCACGAAACAGGCAGCCTGCGGCAGCTGCCGACGAATGTCGGCGCGCGTTACGGCCTCGATCGTGATATTGGCGTCGGCGTCGGCGGTGCGGCGGATGTCGATCCCGGCCTCGGAGCGCAAGCGGAGCAGCAAGCGGTCAAGATCCATCGTCAGATTGACCGGCGCCTGCCCGGTGACGCGCAGGGTGATCGGGCCCTCAAAGCGGCTGAGCACCGGCAGGTCGCGCCCTGATTCAAGCTTGAACGCCAGATCCAGAAAGTCGCGTCTGAGGTCGATATTCGACACCATCGGCCGGTCGGGGCGCGGCACCGTGAAGGTTTTCATCGGCGGCAGCAGGGTTTCCGCGCCGGTTGCGGCGCGGGTGGCCACATCGCCGGGTTCGGCGGACACGCAGGCGCTTAACGCCAGACAAAGGGACAAAAGCCAGATGGGTTTCATTTTTGAAATATGCCTCGCATTGCGGGGCGGGGCAACGCGCAAAACCGGCGCATATCAGAACCTCTTGATCATAAAACTTACAGGCGCGGGCCGGGAATTGGCAGCCGCCCACCTCAAACACGCTAGGGGCTGTTTGAGGCGGAAGTTGGGCTTGTGTTGAAAATTTTCGAAAAATACGCTGAATATTGGCCGGGTATCGCCCCGGCCACGGCGTAGGCGGGGGCTACTGTCGTTTGCTGCGGGCCATGAAGGCGAGGCGTTCGAACAGGTGCACGTCCTGCTCGTTTTTCAGCAGCGCGCCGTGCAGTTTGGGCAGGGCGTTCGGCCCGTCGCGGCGCAGGTCCTCGGGGGTCAGATCCTCGGCCAGCAGCAGCTTCAGCCAGTCCAGCACCTCGGAGGTAGAGGGCTTTTTCTTCAGCCCGGCAGTGTCGCGCACCTCGTAAAACTGCGTCAGGGCGGTGGTCAGCAGCTTTTCCTTGATATTGGGGTGATGCACTTCGACGATCTGCTTCATCACCTCGGGTTCGGGGAAGCGGATGTAGTGGAAGAAACAGCGGCGCAGGAAAGCGTCGGGCAGTTCCTTTTCGTTGTTCGAGGTGATGATCATGATCGGGCGGTGCTTGGTGCGGATCGTCTCGCCGGTCTCGTAGACGTGGAACTCCATCTTATCGAGCTCTTGCAACAGGTCGTTGGGGAATTCGATATCGGCCTTGTCGATCTCGTCGATCAGCAGAACGACTTTTTCGTCGGCATCAAAGGCTTCCCAGAGTTTGCCCTTTTTGATGTAGTTGCTGACGTCGTGCACGCGCTCTTCGCCAAGCTGGCTGTCGCGCAGGCGCGATACGGCGTCATATTCGTACAGGCCCTGCTGGGCCTTGGTGGTGGATTTGATGTTCCATTCGATCATCCGCAGCCCAAGCGCGCTGGCAACCTGACGGGCCAGTTCGGTCTTGCCGGTGCCCGGTTCGCCCTTGACCAGAAGCGGCCGTTCCAGCGTGACGGCGGCATTGACGGCCACGGTCAGGTCATCAGTGGCCACATAGGCGTCGGTTCCTTCGAATTTCATCTGGACAATAACCCTTTGATCCCTATTGCGGCTGCACAGTAACGTGAAGACCTTCGGCCTGCAATCTACTGCGTTAAGGGTAGTGACAATCGCTAACCGTTCGGATAGATGCTCGGCCGGGAGGGTACCGCATGTCAAAGGACGAAACATTGACAGACCTGGGCCTTGATGAGGGAGCTGATATGAAAGCGGAAACCTTTATTTCCGACGACTATCGACCGGCAGAAGATGAACCATTCATGAATGACAGGCAGCTGGAATATTTCCGGCGCAAGCTGGTCGCTTGGAAGCATGAAATTCTGTCCGATAGCCGCGATACGATTGAAGCACTGCAAGATTCGACCCGTAACATTCCTGATGTGACGGATCGTGCCAGCGAAGAGACCGACCGCGCGCTGGAATTGCGCACGCGCGATCGTCAGCGCAAGCTGGTGTCCAAGATCGACGCGGCCATGCGCCGGATCGATGAGGGCGAATATGGCTATTGCGAAGTGACCGGCGAACCGATCAGCCTGAAACGGTTGGACGCACGCCCGATCGCGACCATGAGCCTTGAGGCCCAAGAACGTCACGAGCGCCGCGAGAAAGTGCACCGCGACGACTGACCGCAGGTTTTGGGTGACGAAATTGAAACGCCGGGGCTTTTGCTCCGGCGTTTTTTCGTTTCAAGGTGGAGCATGAGTCTTCTTGGTCTGAACACGATTGTGATCGGTGGCGGCATCGGCGGTCTGGCGGTGGCGCGGGCCCTGGCGCTGCGTGGTGCCGATGTGACCTTGCTGGAACAGGCCGAAGCCATCACCGAGGTCGGCGCCGGGTTGCAGATCAGCCCGAACGGCGTCGCGGTGATGCGGGCGCTGGGGCTGGCGCAGGATCTGGCGCGCGATGCGGTGCGGGGGCGGGGTGTCAGCCTGCGCGACTATCGCCGCGGCGAGGTGCTGCATCTGGATCTGGGCCGGGTTGAGGATCAGGACTTCTATTTCGTACATCGCGCCGATCTGATCAACATTCTGGTCGCAGGCGCCCGCGAGGCCGGAGTGAAAATCCGGCTGTTGCAGCAGGTTGACCGCGTTCTCCCCGGCGCACCGGCACAGGTTGAGCTGGCCAACGGGGCGACGCTTACGGCCGACCTGGTGATTGGCGCCGACGGCCTGCACTCGCGGCTGCGCCCGGCGCTGAACGGCGATGACGCACCGGTTTTCACCGGACAGGTCGCTTGGCGCGCCGTGGTGCCCAACACCGACAATCGCCGACCCGAGGCTTGGGTGCATATGGGGCCGGGGCGGCATATGGTCAGCTATCCGCTGCGCGGTGGCAAAGACCTGAACATCGTCGCGGTGCAAGAACGCCACGCCTGGGCTGACGAGGGCTGGAACCACGCCGACGACCCCGACAACCTGCGCGCGACCTTCGCCGATTTTGGCGCCGAGGCGCAGGCGATCCTGTCGCGCGTGACCGATGTGCAGCTTTGGGGCCTGTTCCGCCACCCGGTGGCGCGGGTCTGGCAACGCGATCAATGCGCGCTTCTGGGGGACGCCGCGCATCCGACGCTGCCGTTTCTGGCGCAGGGCGCCTGTATGGCGCTTGAAGATGCCTGGGCGCTGGCCGACGAACTGGCCCGCAGCGACAGCATCGCCGCAGGCCTCGCCGCCTATCAGAATCGCCGCGCGGCACGGGCGCGCCGGGTGATCGACGCGGCCAACGGCAATGCGTGGAAATACCACCTGCGCCCCAAACCCCTGCGCTTTGCCGCGCATATGGCCCTGCGGCTGGGTGGCGCGCTGGTGCCCGGCGCGATGCTGCATCAGTTCGACTGGCTCTATGCCCATGACGAAACCGCCCCCGTCGGCTGACGTCGCTTTGGCTTCTTTCTGAAAAAATACTCCGGGGGAGCGTTTGAAATCCAGCGGATTGCAAACGTGGGGGCAGCGCCCCCAACCGCCCGCAGGTAAACCGGGATCAGTTGTCCAGTTCGACCCAGACCGGCACGTGGTCCGAAGGTTTTTCCCGCCCGCGTATCTGTTTGTCGATCTGACAGTCGGTCAGCATGTCGGCGCATTGTGGGCTGAGCAGGAAGTGGTCGATCCGGATACCGTTGTCGCGGTTCCACGCTCCGGCTTGATAATCCCAGAACGAATATTGCCCCGGCGCGCGGTTGCGGGCGCGAAAGGCCTCGGTCAGGCCAAGGTTCATCAGGCGGCGAAAGGCGGCGCGGCTTTCGGGGCGAAACAGCGCATCATCGCGCCAGGCCTCGGGCTTTTTGGCGTCTTCGGCCTGCGGGATGATGTTGTAGTCGCCCGCCATCAGAAACGGGATCTCCTCGGCCAGCAGAGCTTCGGCGCGGGTCTGCATGCGCTGCATCCAGCCAAGTTTATAGGCGTATTTGCCGCCCGGCACCGGGGTGCCATCGGCCGACAGTTCCACGGGGTTGCCGTTGGGCAGATACAGCCCGCACAGCCGGATCGCCTGTTTGCCCACCACGGTGGCCTCGATCCAGCGGGCCTGTTCGTCGCTGTCGTCGCCGGGCAAGCCGCGGGTGATGTCCTCGAGCGGCAGTTTCGACAGGATCGCCACACCGTTGAAGCTTTTCTGACCGTGGGTTTCGACCTGATATCCCTTGTCCTCGAACATCTCGCGGGGGAAATTTTCATCGACCGATTTGATCTCTTGCAGCAGGGCCACATCTGGCTGCGCCTCGTCCAACCAATCGGACAGCGCCTGAAACCGGGCCTTGATGCCGTTGATGTTGAACGTGGCGATTTTCATGGGCGGCTCTCCTGCTTTGGCCTTCTATCGCCTATTGGCAGGGGCGCGCGCAACCCGGCACGGGGCCGGGCGGGCGCGTTTACATCGCGAAGGAGGTGCCGCAACCGCAGGAGGACGAGGCGTTGGGGTTTTCGATCACGAAACGCGCGCCGATCAGCTCTTCGGTGAAATCAATTGTCGCACCGGTCAGGAACGGCAACGAGGTGCTGTCGACCACGACTTTTTCGCCCTGACCGGCCAGCACAAGGTCATCCCCGGCGGGGGTGTCGAGCTTGATTTCATACTGGAAGCCGGAACAGCCGCCGCCCTCGACCGCGATGCGCAGGGCCTGACCCTGTTCGGCGGCACCGATTTCGTGCAGGCGGGCAAAGGCGCGCGGGGTGACCTTGGGGGGCAATTGCATCTGGCGGCTCCTGACGGTTTCGCATTCGGTTGGAATGGAATATATGGGCGGTAACGACAGGCGACAAGGACCAGTTGAGCATGACAGCCCCCTTTGCATCGGACCCGGCGAAATCGCGCGGGCGGCTTTACCCGGAAGAGGAAAGCACCTTCCGTTCGCCGTTTCAGCGCGACCGGGACCGGATCATCCATGCCAGCGCCTTTCGACGGCTCAAGCACAAGACGCAGGTATTCATCGAACACGAGGGCGATTATTTCCGCACCCGGCTGACCCATTCGATCGAGGTGGCGCAGGTGGCGCGCACGATTGCGGGCACTTTGGGGCTGAACCAGGAACTGACCGAGGCGGTGGCCCTGGCGCATGATCTGGGCCACACGCCGTTCGGCCACACCGGCGAGGATGCGCTGTCAGAGCTGATGGCGCCCTACGGCGGGTTTGACCACAACGCGCAGGCCATTCGCATCGTCACCCATCTGGAGCGGCACTATGCCGAATGGGACGGGCTGAACCTGACCTGGGAAACGCTGGAGGGGATCGCCAAGCACAACGGCCCTGTCACCGGGGATATTCCGTGGGCGTTGGCCGCATATAATGCGCGCCACGATCTGGAACTGCACACTCACGCCAGTGCCGAAGCACAGGTGGCGGCGCTGTCGGATGACATCGCCTATAACAACCACGATCTGCATGACGGGCTGCGCGCCGAGCTGTTTTCGACCGACGAGCTGGCGGAGCTGCCACTGTTGCAGGGCTGTTTCGCCGAGGTCGACGGGCTGTTTCCGGGGTTGAACTATTATCGGCGGCGGCACGAGGCGCTGCGGCGGTTCTTTGGTATTCTGGTCGAGGATGTGATCAGCGTAAGCCGGACCAATCTGGCCGCGCTTGCACCGCAAAGCGCGCAGGATGTACGCGATGCCGGGCGGATGATGGTGCAATTCTCGCCGCCCGTCTGGGAGCAGCTGAAGGTGATCCGCGAGTTCCTGTTTCACCGGATGTACCGCGCCCCCGAAGTGGTCGAGATGCGCAGGCACGTCACGCAGGTGGTGCAAGAGCTGTTCCCACTGTTCATGCAGCACACCGATGTGTTGCCGAAACAGTGGCGCAAGGATGTCGAAGACGCGCGGACCGAGCAGGATCTGGCGCGGATCGTCTCAGATTATATCGCGGGTATGACCGACCGGTTTGCCTTGCAGGAATACGAGCGGCTGACCGGGCGCGAGGCAATTCCGGCGCGACGCGGCGTTTAAGGGTGCAGGAGCAACAACAATGACAGTGGCAGAAATAGGGCTGAGCCCGGTATCGGCGATCGCTTTGGTGGGCGCGCTTGGCGTCGGTGCGCAGGTTTTTGCGTGGCGCATGCAATTGCCCGCGATTGTGCTGATGCTGGTGGCCGGGATCCTGGCCGGGCCGGTGACCGGTGTGCTGGATCCGGCGCGCGATATCGGCCCGCTGGTCGGCCCGATGATTTCGATCGCGGTGGCGATCATTCTGTTCGAGGGCGGCATGACCCTGAACCGGCATTCGCTGAGCGATGCGGCCAAGGGCGTGCGGCGGCTGGTGTTTGTCGGCGCGCCGCTGGGTTGGCTGACCTCGGCGCTGGCGCTGCACTATGGCGCCGGGCTGGGCTGGGATGCGGCGGCAGTGTTCGGCGGTATCATGATCGTGACCGGCCCGACGGTGATCGCGCCGCTGCTGCGGCAGGCGCGGTTGTCACGGCGCCCGGCGGCACTGCTGCAATGGGAGGCGATCCTGAACGACCCGATCGGCGCGATGGCGGCGGTGCTGGCGTTCGAGGTGGTGATGGTGCGGCAGACGGCCTCGACCGTGGGGCACGCGACGCAAGAGCTGGTGGTGGGCGTGGTCGTGGCCATCGCCTTGGGCGTGGTGGCGGGATATGGCATTGCCACCGCCTTCAAGCGCGGCTGGGTGCCGGAATATATGAAGGTGCCAGTGCTGTTCGTGGTCCTGCTAAGCATTTTCGCGCTGTCCGACGCGGTACTGCATGAAAGCGGGCTGTTGGCGGTGACCATCATGGGCGTGGTGATCGCCAACGCTGGCTTGCCCTCGTACGAGGAACTTAGGCGGTTCAAGGAACACGCGACGGTGCTGCTGGTGTCTGGGGTGTTCATCCTGTTGGCCGCCTCGTTGGATTTTGCGGCGCTGGGGCAGCTGACCTGGCGGGCGGCGCTGTTCGTGGGGCTGGTGATCTTTGTCGCGCGGCCGTTTACCGTGATCATGTCGCTGCTGGGCACCGATATTCCGTGGCGCGAACGGGCGCTGATCGCGCTGACCGGGCCGCGCGGCGTGGTGCTGGTGGCAGTGGCCGGGCTGTTTGGCGAACGGCTGGCGGCGGTCGGCATTGCTGATGGCGCGTTGGTCGGCCCGCTGGCCTTTGTGCTGGTGGCGGTCACGGTGGTGTTGCACGGGTTCACGCTGCGCCCAATGGCGCGGGCCTTGGGGCTGGCGGGGGCGGATCGCCCCGGCGTGCTTCTGGTCGGCGGATCGGGCTGGAGCACGGCATTGGCCGAGGCCATGATCAAGGCCGAGGTGCCGGTGCTGATGGCCGACCCGAACCACGGCCATTTGCGCGGCGCGCGCAGTCGCGGCATTCCGACCTATTTCGGCGATATCTTGTCCGAGGCCGCTGAAAACAGTGTCGAAGTGGCGCGGTATTCGCGGCTGGTCGCGGTGACGGATAACGATGCCTATAACACGCTGGTCACCACCGACCTTGCGCCAGAGTTCGGCCGCGACAACGTGTTCCAACTGGCGCGCAGCAAAGAGGGGCAGGCGCGCCATGCGCTGCCGGTCACGTTGGGCGGGCGGGTGTTTGGCCAGGGCAAGGGCTATGACGAGTTGGAGGCGCTGCGCCGCGCGGGGTGGGAGTTCCGCGTCACCGGCCTGACCGAGGAATTCGGGCTGGAGCAGTGGCACGCCGCGCATCCCGATGCGCTGTTGTTCGTGGCGATCTATGCCAAGGGTGAGCTGCGTTTCCCGCGTGAGGGTAGCACGCTGAAGGCGGGCGACGGCGCGCGATTGTTGCATTTTTCACCGCCCAAACCCAAGCTGAAGCCCGACACGAAAACCGAGCCAAAATCAGACCCGAAATCAGACCCGGCCCCGGCGGGCTGAGACGGGGGGCGCAACCAGCCCGCGCAGGCGTTGACCTTTGACGCCTGCGTGGTAAACCCCGCGCCAGCGAGAAGGATATACGCAATGAACCTGTTCACCGATGTGCGCGCGCTTGTGCTGGAAACTCTGGACCAGATGGCCGGAGCCGGAGAGCTGTCGCAGGGGCTGGACTATGCCAATGTGGCGGTCGAACCGCCGCGTGATGCCGCCCACGGGGACATGGCCACCAACGCCGCGATGGTTCTGGCCAAGCCCGCAGGGATGAAACCGCGCGAGATCGCCGACCATCTGGCCGCGCGTCTGCTGTCAGACCCGCGCATCACCAGCGCCGAGGTGGCCGGGCCGGGGTTCTTGAACCTGCGGCTGGCGCCGGAGTTGTGGCAGGGGATCGTCAAGGCGGCCCTGACCGAGGGCACGGCCTATGGCCGGTCCGATATGGGGCACGGGCGCCGTGTGAACGTCGAATACGTCAGCGCCAACCCGACCGGGCCGCTGCATGTGGGCCACACCCGCGGCGCGGTGTTCGGCGATGCGCTGGCCAGCCTGCTGGATTACGCGGGCTATGACGTGACGCGCGAATATTACATCAACGACGGCGGCGCACAGGTCGATGTGCTGGCGCGCTCGGTCTATGAGCGCTACCGCGAGGCGTGCGGGTTGGAGCCCGAGATTTCCGAGGGGCTGTATCCCGGCGACTATCTGGAGCCCGTCGGCCGTGCGCTGGCCGAGGCGTATGGCGAGGCGCTGCTGGACAAGCCGGAATCGGAGTGGCTGGAGATGGTCCGCGAATATGCCACCGATGCGATGATGCACCTGATCCGCGATGATCTGGCCTCGCTTGGTGTGGAAATGGACGTGTTCTTCAGCGAAAAATCGCTCTATGGCTCGGGCCGGATCGAGGCGGCGTTGAAGGCGTTGACCGACAAGGGGCTGATCTATCGCGGGGTATTGGAGCCGCCCAAAGGCAAAATGCCAGAGGACTGGGAACCGCGCGAGCAAGTGCTGTTCAAATCCACCCTGCACGGCGATGACGTTGACCGACCGGTGATGAAATCCGATGGCAGCTGGACCTATTTCGCGCCCGATATCGCCTATCACTTCGACAAGGTCGAACGCGGCTTTGACATGTTGATCGACGTGTTCGGCGCTGACCACGGCGGCTATGTCAAACGGATGAAGGCGGCGGTGTCGGCGCTGTCGGATGGCCGTGTGCCGCTGGACATCAAGTTGACGCAGCTGGTCAAGCTGTGGAAGAACGGCGAGCCGTTCAAGATGTCGAAACGTGCGGGCAATTTCGTGACCCTGCGCGATGTGGTAGAGCAGGTCGGCCCCGATGTGACCCGGTTCCACATGCTGACGCGCAAGAACGACGCGCCGCTTGATTTCGATTTCGACAAGGTGCTGGAGCAATCGCGCGACAACCCGGTTTTCTATGTGCAATACGCCCATGCGCGTGTGTGTTCGGTGCTGCGCAAAGCGGCCGAGGCCGGGATTCCGACAGATGATGCCACGCTGGCGGGGGCCGATCTGTCCGGCATGACCCACGAGGCCGAGGTGGCCGTGGCCAAAAAGCTGGCCGAATGGCCGCGTCTGGTGGAGATTGCCGGGCGCACCAACGAACCGCACCGGGTGGCGTTCTATCTCTATGAATTGGCCAGCGATCTCCACAGTCTGTGGAACCGTGGCAACGAGGATGTCGCGCTGCGCTTTATCCAAGAGGGCGATGTGGCCACAAGTCAGGCGAAAATCGCCCTGGCCCGCGCCGTTTCCGTTGTTATTTCCGCAGGCCTTGGTATTCTGGGTGTAACTCCGGCGGAAGAGATGCGGTAAAAACTGCACACATCGCCGGGCTGACCGAGAGCAGATTATGACGGCGGGGCAACCTGCCGGTGTCAGAGAGGCGAGTATGGCGGAGCTACAGGTGAACGGGCGTGATGCAGCGCCCGCGACGGGAAATTCCATAGGGTTATTGGCAAACTGGGCCGGGGCGATTGTATCGCTGGGGCTGGTGGTTGGCGTGGGTGTCTGGGGCTATCAGCTTTTGATGCGCGACGTCAGCGGCGTGCCGGTGGTGCGGGCCGCAGAAGGGCCGATGCGGGTCTTGCCGGAAAATCCCGGCGGGGCACCGGCGGAAAATCAGGGGCTGGCAGTCAACCAAGTGGCGGCGATCGGCGTGGCCGAAGCGCCCGCGGACCGGTTGATCCTGGCGCCGCGCCCAATTGATCTGAGCGACGAAGACACCCCGGTCGCCATGCTGAGCCAGGTGCGGCTGTCGCGTGACGCCGTGCCGGATGACGCGGGCAGCGACACCGCCGAAACCGTTGATCCGACCAGTTTGACGGTCACCGATCTGGTGGCGCAATTGACCGAGGGCGTGGCCCCGATGGGGACCGCGCCAGACACATCAGCGAACAAGGCGCCTGCACAACAGGCCCCAGCCGCCGATAAAAAGACCGTCCTCGCCGAAAGCCCTGCTGCTGCACCGGTGGTGGCGAAAAAGGGGCTGGCCACGTCGCTGCGCCCGCAGATGCGCCCCAAAGGCGGGCGTCAGGTTGCCTCGGTCGATCCGGCCGTAACGGCGCAGGCGCTGAGCGTCGATGTTGATGCCGGCACCCTGCCTGCGGGCACTCGTCTGGCACAGCTGGGCGCGTTTGACAGCCCCGAGGTGGCCAAGACCGAATGGGATCGGCTGTCGGCGCGGTTCTCGGATTATCTGGAGGGCAAGAAGCGGGTCATCCAGAAGGCGGAAAGCGGTGGGCGCACCTTCTATCGACTGCGGGCGCATGGCTTTGCCGACCTGAATGATGCGCGGCGGTTCTGCTCGGCTCTGGTCGCGGAAAAGGCCGAGTGTATTCCGGTGACCAGTAAGTGACGCCGTTCGGAGCCACGATTCTTGACCCGCTTGGACTGCGGCTAAGCCCCGAGGAAAAAACGTTTTTCCGCGATGCGGACCCGTTCGGGTTCATCCTGTTCGCGCGCAATATCGACAGCGCCGATCAGATCCGTGCCCTGTGCGACGATCTGCGCGAGGCGGTCGGACGCGAGGCGGTGATTACCATCGATCAGGAGGGCGGCCGCGTACAGCGGCTGCGCCCGCCTTTGGGCCGCGCGTGGTTGCCGCCGCTTGACCACGTGACCGCCGCAGGTGAGCACGCCGAAGAGGCAATGTATCTGCGGTATCGCATTATCGCGGACGAGTTGCGGGCGCTGGGGATCGACAGCAATTGTGCGCCTTTGGTTGATGTCGCAAGCGACGCCACACACCCATTTTTGCAAAACCGCTGTTACGGGGTCGCGCCGGGGCAGGTGGCGCGGCTGGGCCGCGCGGTGGCGAATGGTTTGCTGGACGGTGGCGTATTGCCGGTGCTGAAGCACATCCCCGGCCATGGCCGCGCGGTGGTGGACAGTCACCTTGACCTGCCGGTGGTCGAGGCCGCGCAGGACGCGCTGGACGGGGTGGATTTCGCCCCCTTCGCGGCGCTGTCCGACCTGCCGATGGGCATGACTGCGCATCTGGTCTATGCCGCGCTGGACACATTGCCCGCGACCCTGTCGCCGGTGATGATGCGGCTGATCCGCGAGCAGATCGGTTTCGATGGGTTGATCATGACCGATGACATTTCGATGAAAGCGCTGCGCGGCAGTCTGGCCGATCTGGCGCAGGGATCGATCGCGGCGGGCTGCGACGTGGTCCTGCATTGCAACGGGTCGCTGGACGAAAAACGCGCCGTGGCCGAGGCCGCAGGCCGGATGGGTCCGCAGGCTCAGACCCGCGCCGAGGCTGCGCTTACGGCGCGCAAAACACCTGATATGGTTGACATTCCGGCCCTTGCGGCCAAGCTGGACGCGCTGTTGAACGGGCGCGGGCATGGCTGACGACGACTTCGAGGATCTTATACAGACACAACGCGTTGCCGAGCGGCTGGCCGCTGAGGCGCTGATCGTTGACGTCGACGGCTTTGAAGGCCCGCTTGACCTGCTGTTGACGCTCAGCCGGACGCAGAAGGTTGATCTGCGCAAGATCTCGATCCTGCAACTGGCGCAGCAATATCTGGGATTTGTTGAGCAGGCCAAGGCGTTACGCATTGAATTGGCAGCGGATTATCTGGTGATGGCCGCGTGGCTGGCGTTTCTGAAATCGCGCTTGCTGCTGCCGCCTGACCCTTCAGAGGAAGGCCCAAGTGGCGAAGAGCTGGCCGCGCATCTGGCGTTTCAGCTGGAGCGCTTGCAGGCGATGCGCGATGTCGCGGCCAAGCTGATGGCACGCGACCAGAAGGGGCGCGATTTCTTCGTGCGCGGCATCCCCGAGGACGTGATGCGGGTCAAGCGCGTGACCTGGACCGCGACCTTGCTGGACCTGATGCAGGGCTATGCCCGGATCCGCACCCGCGATGAATTTCGCCCCTTCGTGATGGACCGCGACTCGGTGTTTACCATGGAACAGGCGCTTGAACGGATGCGGAGTCTGATCGGCTATGCCGGGGCTTGGACGGACATCAGCAGCTATATGCCCGAGGGCTGGGACAATGACCCGGTGCGGCGGCGTTCGGCCACGGCGGCGACCTTTGCCGCCTCGCTTGAGCTGGTCAAAGAGGGCAAGGTGGAATTGCGGCAGGGCGGGATGTTTGAACCGATCCAGCTGCGCAAAAGGGAGCCGCGCGATGGCTGACACCGGGATGCAGGAAGAAAGCCTGTTTGAGGCGCCACCCATTGCCGAACAGGAGCGTATGGTCGAGGCGATCCTGTTCGCCAGCGCCGAGCCGATCACCGTGCGCGATCTGGAAGCGCGCATGCCGCATGGCTGTGACGCCGCCGAGGCGCTGGTGTACCTGCGCAAACGCTATGACGGGCGCGGCGTGCGCGTGGTCAAGGTCGGCGATGCCTGGGCGATCCGTACGGCGCCGGATCTTGGCTTTCTGATGCAGAAGGAAACCACCGAGACCCGCAAGCTCAGCCGGGCCGCGATTGAAACGCTGGCGATCATCGCCTATCATCAGCCGGTAACACGGGCCGAGATCGAAGAGATCCGCGGCGTATCGGTGTCACGCGGCACGGTGGATCAACTGCTGGAAATCGAGTGGATCCGCTTTGGCCGCCGCAAGATGACGCCGGGCCGTCCGGTGACATTTGTGGTGACGCAGGAGTTTCTGGATCACTTCGGTCTGGAAACCGCGCGCGATCTGCCGGGGTTGAAAGAACTGCGCTCGGCCGGGCTGCTGGACAACCGCCTGCCGCCGGGTTCCATGCCCACGCTGACCGAGGGCGAGGACGAGCCCGAGGCCACCGAAGGCCAAAGCGAATTGTTCGAAGATTAAGTAAAGATTGGGTGTGCGCCCTGAAACTGGCGTAATTCCATCCTATATCGTCCCCAAACGGGCACAGGAGAGTCGCATGAATATGAATCAGCTTATCAACATGGTCATGAAGGTCTTTGTCCGCCAGGTGGTGAACAAGGGCGTCAATGCCGGGATCAACAAGGTGGCGGGCAGCGGCAAGCAGGCCGGTGAGGCACGTCAGGCGGGCAAGCGCGCGCGGCAGGCGGCCAAGCTTACCCGGCGGATGGGAAAGTTCTGATCTTTTCCGGCCACAGCGACTCGATCGTGGCAATGATGGCAAACAGCGCCGAATAGGCGACACAAGCGCGCAGCCCGCCCGCCTCGTAGGGCAGGCGGAAAAACAGTGATCCGCCCATGACACACAAATAGGTCACGGCAGAATTAAGCCCCATGATCGCGCCGCGTTGGGTTGGCTCAAGCGCGGTCAGTCGGCCCACCACGGTATTCAGCGCAAAGTGCTGAAAGATGCCCCAGCAGAAGGCCACTGCCAGCAGGGTGGCATAAGATGCAGCCGCCAGCCCCATCGTGACATAAACCACCGTCAGCCCGGCAAACCCCACAACCGTGGCCCGGCGCGCGGGCAGGCGATCAAGGTATTTGTCGAGAAACGCTGCAATCCCAAACCCCGAGCCATAGAACAGTGTCACCACCCCCGCGGCCGAGGTCGTCAGGCCGATACGTTCAACCACATGTGCACCCATGAAGCTGTAGGCGCCGTAAAATCCTAGCATTAACATGGCGTTGGACAGTAATCCTCGGGTAATGCCCGGCACGCGCAGGCCGGTCAGCGGGCTGGTGGCGGTCGTGGCGATACGCGTGACCTGCATGTCGCAACGCCCCAGCAGGACCCAGATCATCAACGTCATCGCCCCCAGCAGCGCATAAACCGCCCGCCACCCGGCCAGATCAGCCAGAAACGCCGACAGCGCCACGCCACCGACAAGGCTGATGGTCCAGCCGGTCAGAACCGTGCCTATGGTCTGTTTCTCGCGCCCCTTGGGGCCGACCTGTGCCGCCAGCGAATAGATCGCAGGCAGCGCCATGCCCGCGCCCAAACCGGCCAGCGCCTGCGCCACGATCAGCAGCATCGCCGTTGGCGCAATCCAGGACAGCACCAGCGCCAACACCAGCACAAACGCCGCTTGCCGCAGCGCCTTGTCCGCACCGATCAGGTCCGCACGCGGGGCCAGCAACAGCGCCGACAGCGCCGTGCCCGCACCATACGCTGCCGCCGCGCGCAGGATGTCGCCAGGATCGCCGCCCAGATCGACGGCGACGATTGTCGCGATCGGGGGCAACACCAATGAATTGGCGCCAACAACGCCAATGGTGGCGGTCAGAAGCGGAACGGGGCGGGTCAGTAGGGGCATGGCAAAATCCGTCAGGAACGCTGTCGGATGTAGTCCCGCGCAGGACCAGAGGAAAGCGGAAACACCCTTCGCAGGGCGGAATTGCGGTTTCTACGGGCGGTGCCGGTGGGCGATCATGGGGTCTTGAAATGCTTCGACAGCTTCAACCCTTGCCCCTGATAGTTCGACGCAATGCCGGTGCCATACAGTTGGTCTGGCACCTGAGCCATGTGCTCGTACACCAGGCGCCCGACAACCTGACCATGCTCCAGCACAAATGGCGCCTCGTGACAGCGCACTTCCAGCACCCCGCGCGACCCGGCACCGCCCGCGGCATCATGGCCGAAACCGGGGTCGAAAAACCCGGCATAATGCACGCGGAACTCGCCCACCATCGCCAGATAGGGCGCCATTTCAGCGGCATAGGCGGGCGGGATATGCACCGCCTCGCGGCTGACAAGAATATAGAACGCGCCGGGATCAAGGATGATCTGGCCGTTGGCGCTGTGCACCTCTTCCCAGTATTCGGCGGGGTCGTATTGCCCGATCTTGTCCATGTCGATCACGCCGGTATGCGGCTTGGCGCGGTACCCTACCAACGTGCCGCTGGCGGGCTTCAGATCGACGGAAAACCCAAGCCCATCGTCAATCACCGCGGGTCCATCGACCAGCGGCATTTCCGCGTGTAGCGCGCGCAGGGCGTCGTCGCTCAGCACCGCTTGGCCTTGCCGGAACCGGATTTGGTTCAGCCGCATTCCGGGCCGCACCAGCACGGAAAACGAACGCGGGCAGATTTCGGCATATAGCGGCCCGCTGTAACCGGACGGGATGCGGTCAAACTCTTCGCCGCCATCGGTGATCGTCCGCGTCAGCAGGTCCAGCCGCCCGGTCGAACTTTTGGCATTTGCCACTGCCTGAATGCCCTCGGGCAGGTCCAGATGCTCCATCAACGGCACCACATAGACACAGCCCTTTTCCAGAACCGCGCCTTGGCTCAGGTCGATCTGATGCATCTCGAACTCGGCCAGCCGATCCGCGACAGACCGGTCGTGCCCGGCCAAGAACGAGGCCCGCACCCGCCACGCGCGGTTGCCAAGACGTAAATCAAGGCTGGCGGGCTGAATCTGTTCGGGGATGATGGCAGGCTGCGCCGAAATCGCACCCTGCGCGATCATGGTTTGCAGCTGTTGGCTGGCCAGAACTCCGGTCATCGTTCACCCCCGTTGAATTGCCCCGCTATAGCAGCCGCTGTCGGCCAAACGGAATAGAAAAAGCCGGATTTCCGGCTTTTCCCGTGGCTTACGGCCTATTTCGGCTTTACGCGCGCTGCGGTTTTGTTGGCAAAGGCCTCAAGCCGCCCGCGCGAGGCGGGTTGGGTGTTGACGATCCCCGCCACCACAGATTCGGCATAGGCCGCATCCAGCGCCGACATATTCTGCATATGGCTGATCGCCGAGCAGATGGCGAAATTCGACAGTGGCGGGTTTTCCGCAGCCGCCCGCGCGATTTCAAAGGCTTTGGCATCGCTGTCTTCGACCAGATACTGGCACAGGCCGACCTGCATTGCCTCGTCACGGGTATAGATCCGCCCGGTCAGCATCATGTCGATCATCCGCGCCTTGCCCACCAGATCGGCCACACGAATCGTGGCACCGCCGCCGGTGAACAGGCCGCGCTGGCCTTCGGGCAGGGCGAAATAGGTGCTCTGATCCGCGACCCGGATATGCGCTGCACTGGCCAGCTCAAGCCCGCCGCCCACAACGGCACCCTTCAGTGCGGCGATGATCGGAACGCCGCCGTATTCCATCTTGTTGAACGCCTCATGCCAGCGCAGACAAAGATGCATGAAATCCTCGGGCCGACGATCTTCCGAGTGATGCTCGACCAGATCAAGCCCGGCACAGAAATGATCACCCTCGGCGCGCAGCACAACGGCGCGCGCGCCCATGCGGGGCAGGGCGCCGAACAGCTCGATCAGTTCTTCGACGGTTTGCGCATTCAGCGCATTGCGTTTGGCGGCGCGGTCCAGGGTCACGGTGGTGATGCCGGCCTCGTCCATGTCCACCGTCAGATTTTCCAGTGCGAAATCCGAGATTTGTTTCATTTTCTTCTCCTCCAGCCGTTTGCGCGCGCGGGGCGCGTATGCGGCGCAGCTTCGGGTCAGAGCGAAGGATGTCAACACCGGACAACGGAAAATGCGGACAAATGGCTGGTTCATCTCGTCACATCAGCATCACGGAAAACGCGCGGAGGGATCGCTGCGCCACCCGCCCGAGGGCGGTGGTCTGGCAGGCGATTTTCGGAATGTTAAGAAGGGGGTAGAGTGTATGGTCGGGCTAGCAGGACTCGAACCTGCGACCTTCCGTCCCCCAGACGGACGCGCTACCAGGCTGCGCTATAGCCCGACGATTGCGCCTTCTTAGCGATTTTCCGGGCAGGGGCAAGGGGCTTTCGCCGATTTCTTCAGCCGGGTTTGTGTGTGTCCTGCAAACGCTGGTGAAACTGGGTCAGCCGCTCCAGCAGCGGCGCGATCTCAGCAGCCTCGGCAGCGGTCAGGGCGCGGTCGAAGTTCAGGATTTTCGACAAGATCCCCGGACGGCTTTCGGCGTTAGCGTCAACCGGGACATCAATGATGCGCGGCTTGGGCGCGGGCGGCACCGGTTCCGCAGCCTCGGGCGTCTCGGCGCTGATCGGTGCGGCGGTGCTGTCCGGTGCGGGCGACGCAGCGGCTTCAGTCAGATCAGGTTCCGGCAGATCGGCTGACGCATCCGCAGATGTCTCCTCTGCCGGTGCCAACTCTTGCGCGGCCTTTGGCTCAGTTGGCATTTCGGTTTCCGGCGCGGGCGGTTCAGGCTCTGCGTGTGTCGGCTCGGGTGCCGTTTGCTGCAAAGGTTCATCGAACAGCTCGGGCTGATCCTGATCCGAGAGAGCCGACGCGGGGGCCAACAAGCCATCCCGGTCTGTCGCGTCGTCTTCGTCGGTGGTATCAACACCTTCGCGGTCCGGCTCTGGCTGCGCGGTCTCGACGGTGGTGCCGTCGTCTTCATCTTCGTCGGTGGGCGGCGTTGCGAACCCGGCCTTGGACTGCACCGGAAGTATCGCGGCCTTTTCCGGTTCTGGGGATGTATCACGCTTGAAGTTGAGAACCTGTGCCACAGGGGCCGGTTGTTCCGGGACTTCGATCGCCGGGCCACTTTTCCCCTCGATCACCCCGTCAACCAGATCATCCAGCGGCTGAGACATGTCGGAAACATACTGAACCCCTTGATCCCGCAGCACTTTCTGCACGCCCTTGATGGTCATGCCATCATCGTACAACAGCCGCTTGATCCCGCCCAACAGCATCATGTCCTGCGGTCGGTAGTAGCGGCGCCCCCCGGCGCGCTTGATCGGCTTGACCTGTGGAAACTTGCTTTCCCAGAACCGCAGCACATGCGCGGGACGGTCCAGCCAGTCTGCCACTTCGCTGATGGTGCGGAAGGCGTCGGGGGATTTTCCCATGTCGCGCGGCCTTTCGGATTAGCCCTTGGTCTGGGCGTTGCCGGCGGCAATCCGGTCCTTCATCAGATGCGACGGGCGGAAGGTCAGAACGCGGCGCGGGTTGATCGGAACCTCTTCGCCGGTTTTGGGGTTACGCCCAACGCGTGCTGCCTTTTCGCGCACCGAAAACGTGCCGAAAGACGAAATCTTGACCTGCTCGCCACGCACCAGCGCGTCGGACATATGGTTGAGAACGCTTTCAACCAACTGGCCAGAGTCATTGCGCGACAGACCTACCTCGCGGAAAATGGCCTCGCTCAGATCCATGCGTGTCAGAGTTTTGTCGCTCATTGAGAACCCCCATTTTTTTGTAAGCATGGGGGAATGGATTTTCCGAGTCAATATCAATGGCTTGCGCGCCGGGGTTTATACCGTGTTTTCGCCGTTACCAGCGCAGAACCACGGCCCCCCAGGCCAGGCCGCCGCCGATTGCCTCGGTTACGATCAGATCGCCGGGTTTGATCTGCCCGCGCGCAACGCCCACCGACAGCGCCAGCGGGATCGACGCGGCCGAGGTGTTGCCGTGATCCTGCACGGTCACCACGACATGATCCATCGACAGGCCCATCTTTTTGGCAGTGCCCTGGATGATGCGGATATTGGCCTGATGCGGCACGATCCAATCGACATCGCTGTCTTGCAGACCGACCTTTTCCAGCGCGGTTTCCGCGGTCGAGGTCAGTTTCTCGACCGCCTGACGGAACAGCGGATTGCCCTGCATCCGCAGTTTACCCGCCGTGCCGCTGGTGGACACGCCGCCATCGACATACAGCATCTCGCGATAGCGCCCGTCCGAGTTCAGGTCCGCCGACAGAATGCCACGATCAGCAGTGGTGCCGTCGCCCTCTGCGACCTCAAGCACGATCGCACCGGCGCCGTCACCGAACAGAACGCAGGTGGATCGGTCGGTCCAGTCCATGATGCGGCTGAAGGTTTCTGCCCCGATCACCAGCACGCGCTTGGCCTGACCCGACAGGATCAGCGCATTGGCGTTGGTCAGTGCAAAGATGAACCCGGCGCAGACCGCCTGCACATCAAAGCCAAAGCCGCGGGTCATGCCCAGCTTGTCCTGCACCATCGTGGCGACTGACGGAAAGGTCAGGTCCGGGGTCGAGGTGGCCACGACAATCGCGTCAATGTCGTCTGGTTCAAACCCGGCATCTGCAAGCGCTGCGCGGGCGGCGTGGGTGGCCAGATCGGATGTGGTTTCGCCTTCGGCGGCAAAATGGCGACGCTCGATTCCCGACCGTGCCCGGATCCATTCATCGGTGGTCTCAAGGCTGGCTTCGAATTCGCTGTTGGGGACCACACGTTCAGGAAGGTAGTGCCCGACGCCTTTAACAACGGCGCGTAAAGTCATTCTGTATCACCGCTTTCGGTCCTGTCCATTGCCGTAATCTGAACCTGTGCAGCAGCAGATGCAACCCGCGCCGCAAGTTTCTCGGAAAAGCCCGATTGTGCCAGTTGAAACGCCAGCTTGACGGCTGCGGCCACCCCGGTCGCATCGGCAGAGCCGTGCGATTTCACCACCGTGCCATTCAGCCCCAGAAACACCCCGCCATTGACCCGGCGCGGGTCGATCTTCTTTTTCAGGCGCTGCATCGAGGTATAGGCCAGCACCGAGGCCAACCGCGACAGGGGCGAGAATTTGAACGCCTCTTTCAGCAGATCGCCGATCAGGCTGGCGGTGCCTTCACCGGTTTTCAGCGCGATATTGCCGGTAAAGCCGTCGGTCACGATCACGTCACAGGCATCGCCCGGAATATCGCCGCCTTCGACAAAGCCGACGAAATCGAATCCCGCGGCCTCGGCATTTGCCCCGATCAGGTCATGTGCGGCTTTCAGCTCGGCCCGGCCTTTATGTTCCTCGGTGCCGACGTTCAGCAGACCGATGCGCGGACGCGCCAGCGCCAGACCGTTGCGGGCATAAGAGGCGCCCATCAGCGCGTATTGCAGCAGGTCCTGTTCATCGGCGCGGATATCTGCGCCGACATCCAGCATCACGTTGAACCCCTGCGGATTGCGCGACGGCCACAGAATCGCAATCGCCGGACGGTTGACCCCCGGCAGTTTGCGCAGCCGCACCATGCTCAGCGCCATAAGCGCGCCCGTGTTGCCGCACGAGACACAGACATCCGCCTCGCCCGAGCGTACAGAATCGATTGCGGACCACATCGAGGTGCCCTTGCCGTGACGCATCACGTGGCTGGGCTTGTCGTCCATCGTGACCACATCGGTGGCATCGCGGATCTCGACCCGACCCTGCAACGGTCTGCGGCGCGCAACCAGCTTTTGCAGCTCGGCGCGCGGTCCATGCAGGATAAACCCGATGTCAGGGTTTTTCTTGGCCGAACGAGAAATACCGGCAACAACTGTTGCCGGTCCCCGATCGCCACCCATGGCATCAATGGAGAGGATGGTGCGCCCGGCACCCGCTGTGAATTGATCTGTCATAGCGGTCATGCGGACGCCTGTCCCCGAATATTATGCCGCGTCTTCGTCCAGGTCGATTTCCTCAACCATGGCAACGACTTCACGGTCACTGTAATGGCCGCAGGAGGCGCAAACGTGATGCGGGCGCTTCAGCTCGCCGCAGTTTGTGCACTCGTTCGGGTTTGCCGCGACCAGCGCGTCATGTGCGCGACGATTATTGCGGCGCGACTTGGATACTTTGTTCTGTTGGACAGCCATGTCACAACCTCAATTTCCTGTGGGCACAAGGCCCGGTTTCATGTGGGTTCGTGGCACATATTCGGTCGTCGCCGACATGTCCAACCCAAAATTCGGATGAAGGCCGGAAAATACTGCGAAAACCAAAAGGCGCAAGCGGTTTTTTGCGCTGCGGCCTAGTCATCTTCCGTCAGCTTGGCACGCAGGGCCGCAAGACCGGCAAAGGGCTTGGCGTCTGCGTCGGTCAGGGCGGTTTTTCCCGGCTCGGTAAAGCTTGCCTCGCCCATTGTCGCACCTTCGGCACGCGGATACAGCGGCAGCGCCAGCGCCAGCGCCTCGATCATCACGCGGGCGGGGTCGATCTCGGGGCCCAGCGGCTCGATCGTGTCATCCTCGGGCATTTCCATCTCTTCGCCCTCGGGCGCGGGGGGCATCTCGGCCAGAAACCGCCGTTCGACATTTTCGTCGATGCGCGTGGTCACCGGAACCAGCGTCAGCACGCAGTTTTGCACCACGGTCGCCCCCAGCCGCGCGGTCATCCGCCAGTCGCGCCGCCCCTCGGCCACGATCTCACCGCGGAAACTCAGCTTGCGCAGTCCGGTCAGCCCCAATTCGGTGGCGATTGCCGCCATCATGGCGGCATCCGGGGTTAGCGCGAATCGCGTCGGGCGGTTCTGTGGCAGATCGTTGACCCGCAGGCTGTGGCTGGGCAGATTGGTCATGAACTGGACGCTTCCTTTGCTTGAACCGAAGTCATTCCTTCTGTAAGCGGGATAAAAGGCGCAACGCGTCAAGGCAAGAGGGCAACCATGTCAGGCATTGGTTTGAGGTTCAGAACAGTCATCTTCGGCGCCACGATGCTGACAATTGCAGGATGCACGGCGCTGTATCGCAATCACGGCTACGTCCCGCAGGAACAGGATCTGGCCGAAATCATCGTTGGCGTCGATACCCGCGACAGCGTGGCCGAGAACGTCGGCACCCCGTCAACCGGTGGTGTGCTGAATGACAGTGGATATTACTATGTCCAAAGCCGCGTGCGTCACTATAGCTTTACCCGCCCCGAGGTCGTCGACCGGCAGGTTCTTGCGATCAGCTTCGACAGCCGCGGCGTTGTCAGCAATATCGAGCGCTTCACCCTGGAAGATGGGCAGGTTGTCCCACTGACACGGCGCGTGACCAACTCCGGTGTAAGCAACAAGGGCTTCCTGCGGCAGTTGCTTGGCAATATCGGCAATTTCAACCCGACGGGATTGTCTGAATAATCGCAGACGCGGCGCGCCTGCGGGCGCGTCACGCGGATGACATATCTTGTATGCTAGGCCTTGCGCACTTAGGTTTTTCCTGAGGCTAGGATGAGGCGACTCGGATGCTGTCACTGAAAAAAGGCCGCTATGTCACACGTCTTGCGACGGCGCCAGATGACATTCGCGCGGCGCAGCGCCTGCGGCATCTGTGTTTTCGCGGGCAGGATGGTGAAGATGTCGACGATTTCGACAAGGTTTGCACCCACTTTCTGGTCGAAGACGCACGCTCGGGTCAACTGGTCTGCTGTTTTCGCGTTTTGCCGCTGACCGGCGGCGCCGAGATCAACCGCAGCTATTCCGCGCAATATTACGAGCTGTCAGCCTTGGCCGATTTCCCCGGTCCGATGGTGGAAATGGGCCGGTTCTGCATTCATCCGGCAGTGAAAGATCCCGATATCCTGCGCGTCGCCTGGGGGGCGATGACCCGCTATGTTGACGACAACAAAGTGGAGATGCTGTTTGGCTGCTCGTCGTTCCACGGCACCGACGAGGCCGATTACCTGGATACCTTCGCCATGCTCAAGCACCGGCATCTGGCGCCCAAGCGTTGGTTGCCGCGGGTCAAGGCGCCACAGGTGTTCCGCTTTGCGCAAAAGCTGCGCCGCAAGCCCGATGCGAAAAAGGCGATGCTGCGGATGCCGCCCTTGCTGCGGACCTATCTGTTGATGGGCGGTTGGGTCAGCGATCATGCGGTGGTCGACCCAAGCATGAACACGCTGCATGTTTTTACCGGGCTCGAGATCAACGCAATCCCACCGGCGCGCAAACGTCTGCTGCGCGGGGTGGCGGGATAACGCCGCACCGACGTTTTACCGACGCAATACCGACGTGATACCGCAACGGAGCTTGACGGGTTTGACGCCGCAGGATAGCTCGCCCACATGGCACGCGCACCCCTCCTTCAACTCTCCGACATCTCGCTGACTTTCGGCGGTGATCCTGTATTTCATGACCTGTCATTGGTCGTTCAGCCGGGCGACCGTGTCGCTTTGGTCGGGCGCAATGGTTCGGGCAAGTCCACCCTGATGAAGGTGATGGCCGGATTGGTGGAACCCGACCGCGGCAGCCGCGTCGTGTCCCCCGGCGTCAGCGTCGGGTATATGGAGCAAGATCCTGATATGGCAGGGTTTTCCACCTTGGGTGAGTATGCCGCCAGTGGGCTGCACCCGGATGAAGTCTATAAGGTTCAGATGGCGGGTGAAGGGTTGAAATTCGACCCCGACCGGCCGGTCTCAACCGCCTCTGGTGGCGAGCGGCGGCGCGCGGCGCTGGCGAAGCTGATGGCCGAAGCGCCTGAGCTGATGTTGTTGGACGAACCGACCAACCATCTGGATATCGAGGCAATCGCCTGGCTTGAGGCCGAGCTGAGCAGCACCCGCGCGGGCTTTGTCCTGATCAGCCACGACCGTGCATTTCTACGTGCACTTACCCGCGCAACCCTTTGGATTGACAGGGGAATGACGCGTCGGCAGGAAACCGGTTTTGACGGATTCGAGGCTTGGCGCGACAAGGTCTGGGAAGACGAAGACATGCAGCGGCACAAGATGGACCGCAAGCTGAAAGCCGAAGGCCGATGGGCCGTCGAAGGCATCAGTGCCCGCCGCAAACGCAACCAAGGCCGCTTGCGGGCGCTGCACGCGATGCGCGACGAGCGTAAATCACAGATCCGGCGGCAGGGCACGGCGGCGATGGCGCTGGAATCGGGACCGAAGTCCGGCAAGAAAGTCATAGAAGCTAAAAACATTTCAAAGGCTTACGGCGAGAAGGTGATCCTTGAGGATTTCTCGATCCAGATCCAGCGCGGCGACCGGGTGGCCTTTGTTGGGCCGAACGGGGTGGGCAAAACCACGCTGCTGAAAATGCTGATGGGCGACGAACAACCCGACAGCGGCACGATCACGCAGGGCACCAATCTGTTGCCCGCGGTATTTGATCAGGCGCGGGCGCAACTGGACCCGGGCATGACCCTGTGGGACAGTCTGACCGGCGATCCGGACATGCGGGTTTCGGGCAAGGCAGATCAGGTTCTGGTGCGCGGCGAACCGCGCCATGTCGTTGGTTATCTTAAAGATTTTCTGTTCGACGAGCGGCAGGTCCGGGCGGCTGTGAAGAGCCTTTCGGGCGGTGAAAAGGCGCGGTTGTTGCTGGCCAAGCTGATGGCGAAGGAAAGCAACGTTCTGGTGCTGGACGAACCGACCAACGATCTGGATATCGAGACGCTGGATTTGTTGCAGGAACTTCTGGACGACTATGACGGCACGGTGATGCTGGTCAGCCACGACCGGGATTTTCTGGACCGGGTGGCAACCACAACCATCGTGATGGAAGGCGATGGCCGGGCCACGGTCTATGCCGGGGGCTGGAGCGACTATCAGGCCCAGAAGGCTGAGATCGAAGGCGAGAAAATCACCGCAAAAACAAAAGGTTCAGCGGCAAAGTCCAAGCAATCTGACAAGTCCGCCACCAAGGCGCCGGTCAAGCTGTCCTTCGCTGAAAAGCACCGGTTGGAGGCGCTTCCCGCGGTGATTTCAAAGCTGGAGGCGGAGATTGCCAAGCTGGAAGAATTCCTGATGGCGCCGGATCTGTTTACCAAGGAACCGGTGAAATTCCGCAAAGCCACCGAAGCATTGGTGGAACGGCAGAACGCGCTGGCGAAGGCCGAGGAAGAGTGGCTGCAGCTGGAAGAAAAGGCCGCAGCAGAAAGTTAACGGGCCCGAAAATGCAGGGGGCGCAAAGCGTGCACCCCCTGTGCACCCCCCGTACACCGGGGGGGCAGACCGAGGACCCGTTAACCTTGTTGCTCAGCGCATGCGCAGAGCGCCGTCGAGGCGGATCGTCTCGCCGTTCAGGTAACCGCATTCGCAGATGAATTTGGCCAGCGCGGCATATTCGGACGGATCGCCCAGACGCTTGGGGTTGGTGACGTCCTGTGCCAACTCGGCGCGGACCTCTTCGGGCAGGCCCATCAGCATCGGGGTGAGGAAGATGCCGGGGGCAATCGCCATCACGCGGATGCCTTCGCGGGCCAGATCACGGGCCATCGGCAGCGAGGTGCCGGCAATGCCAGCCTTGGAGGCGGCATAGGCGACCTGACCTTTTTGACCGTCAAACGCGGCGACCGAGGCGGTGGAGATGATCACGCCTCGCTGGCCGTCTTCGTCGGCGTCGTTCTTGGCCATTTCAACAGCAGCAAGGCGAGCGACGTTAAAGCTGCCGACGAGGTTGATGTTGATGATGCGCTGGTAGTGCTCGAAGTTGTGAGCGCCAGCTTTGTGGATGGTCTTTTCGGCAGTGCCGATCCCGGCGCAGTTCACGACGGTGTTGATCTTGCCCATGGCGGCGACGGCCGCGTTGACCGCGTTCTGGACCGAGTCTTCGCTGGTGACATCGGTCTGAACGAAGGTCGCGCCGATCTCGGCTGCGGTTTTCTCGCCGCGCTCGGCGTCGCGGTCCAGAATGGTGACCTGAGCGCCAGCAGCGATAAAGGCGCGGGCGGTTGCCTCACCAAGGCCGGAAGCTGCTCCGGTGATGATGGCGGCGGTATCTTTCATTTGCATGGGACGTCCTCTTTCGTCGAAATTGAACAGGGTTGTTCAGTCCTGACTGTTCAGTACTGCTCAGAGTTTCGCGTGTCAAAGCTTGTTGATCAGATCAGGGTTTGTTCATCGGTCTGAAGCGGGCCATCACGGACATCTCAAGCACGGTCAGAATGATCCGGTAGATGTGGTGCAGGGTCACAATCGCAGGGTTGGCGTGCAGGCTGAGCGCGACGAGGCCCATTTCGGTGACGCCGCCGGGGGCGAAGGAAATCAGCAGCACGTCAAAGGGGGTATCGGTCAGCTGGGTCAGAGCCAGCGCGCAGAGCGTGCCGAGCGCCAGCATCCCGCCGACCGACAGCACGGTCAGCCAGGCGGCGCGGATCATCAGGCTGCCGTTGAGGCCCGCGAAGCGCATGCCCAACGAGGTGCCGATCACCACCTGAGACAGGTTGATCAGCCATTGCGGCAGGGGCAGGTCGGCCGCGCCGCTGACGGTGACGATGGCGGCGGCCAGCATCGGCCCGGTCAGTTGGGCGGCGGGCAGGTGGATTTTCGTGCCGATCCACATGCCGCCAAGGCCGATGAGCAGCACCAGAGGCAGCGCATGCAGGTCAGCCCCCGCGCGCGCCAGGCTTTGCCCCGAGGCGCTGCCGACCGGCGCGCCGTACCACATCGACAGGCCCAGCGGCACCATGGTGATCACCGCGATGATGCGCATGAATTGCTGCATGGTCAGGATGGCCACGTCTGCGCCGGCCTCTTCCCCCAGGGCGAGCGATTCCATCAGCCCGCCGGGGGTGCCAGAGTAGAAGGCGGTGGGGCGGTCATAGCCGCCGATGCGGCGGAAGATCATGTAATTCATACCGTGGGCGACAAACACGAACAGCGTGAGCATCGTGAAGGAGAGCAGCATGGAGGGGATCGACGACAGCAGGTCGGCGGTGACGCGGGTGCCGATCATCACGCCGATGATGACCATGAACACGGTGCGGATCTTCATCGGGAAGCGATAGTTCGCGGGCAGGCGGGGGGCAAAGAATACTGCAATCGTGCCCGAGCAGATCAGGCTGCCCAGCATGAACGGCAGCGGCAGGTGGATCAGCGAGGCGGCATAGCCGGTTGCGGCGGAAAAGGCGGTCAGGGCCAGTGTCAAAAGCGCAGTTTGATAGGTCATGGCCGTCTGAGCATTCCCATGTGAGAGGCCAGTTTGCAGGACTATCGGGGGGGCCGCAAGGCTGTACGCCCGCGCCGAGGCACAAAGACGCGGTGCGCAAGGATGTGGTGGGATCGGCAAAGGGGGAATGGAGCGGGTGAAGGGAATCGAACCCTCGTATTCAGCTTGGGAAGCTGCTGCTCTACCATTGAGCTACACCCGCGTGGGTGTCTGAATACAGCGGCGCAAGGTGATGCGCAAGGCGCTGATTCTGATCAGTTGCACATCTTTTTCGGCGGGTCGTTGCTGCCCCAAGGCGGGGGCAGCGGGGGCGTTTGCGGTTGTCCGGGGTTTGGGCTGTCTGGTCAGGCGTCCTTGGGGCGGAAGGCCAGCCAGATCAGCGCGCCGCCAGCCAGCATCAGGAACGGGGCCATCGCCAGGTTGACCGAGGTCCACCCCGCCTGTGCCGTGCCGCCCGAGCAGTTCATCAGCCCGCCCGAGGCCAGCGAGGCCATGGTCACGCCGCCAAAGACCAGCAGGTCGTTCAGGCCCTGCATCCGGCCACGCTCGTGCGGTTCATGCGCGCCGGCCAGCATGGTGGTGGCGCCGATGAAGCCGAAGTTCCAGCCAAGGCCCAGAAGGATCAGCGCGATAAAGAAGTTTTCCAGATTGACGCCCTGAAGCGCCACGGCGCCAGCGCCGGCCAGAATGATCAGCCCGGCTGCGACGACCTTTTCCACGCCGAAGCGGGCGATCAGGTGGCCGGTGAAAAACGACGGGATATACATGGCCAGAACGTGAGCTGTGACCACGTCGGCGGCGGTATTTTTCTCGAACCCGCAGCCGACGACGGCCAGCGGGGTCGAGGTCATCACAAGGTTCATCAGCGCATAGCTGACCATGGCGCAGATCACTGCCACGGCGATGCGCGGGGTTTTCAGCAGCTCAAGCCGGGTGCGCCCGCGCGGTGCGTCGGCGTCGGGGACCGGCGGTTTGGGGATGTCGAGGAACACGAACAGCAGCGACCCGACAAGGTTCACGCCGATCACGGCCAGATAGGCGCCAAGGAAGGGCACCACCATCGCATCGACCGTCACCTTGACCAGCTGCGGCCCGATGATCGCCGAGGCCAGCCCGCCCGCCATCACATAGGAAATCGCCTTGGGGCGGAATGCGTCGCTGGCGGTATCGGCGGCGGCAAAGCGGTAAAACCCCTGTGCCGACATGTAGGTGCCCGTGATCAGGCTGCCCAGAAGAAACACCGGAAACGAGGCCAGATACAGCCCGTAGGCGCCGACAGCCCCACCAATCGCGCCCGCCATCGTGCCGACGATGAACCCGGTGCGGCGGCCATAGCGCTGCATGATATACGACAGTGGCGTGGCCGCCAGCATCGACCCCAGAACGATCAGCGAGATCGGCAGCGTGGCAAAGCACAGGTTGGTGGCCAGCGTCTGACCGGCCAGCCCGCCGATGATGAAAATCATTGGCATCTGACTGCCCAGAATAGCCTGCGCCAGTACCAGAATGGTCACGTTCCGCTTGGCGCGGGCATCATCGGGGATAAATTCAGGGCTTGTCATACGAGATTGCTAATCACTGATCCGGGGCTTCGCAAGCGCGCAATTGTACCCCTTACTGTGCTGTCAATGTGTCTGGTCAATCACATGGGCAAACGAGCCGTGCACCCGGCCAAGGCTGAGGCCCATATCGGGCAGCTGCGTGCCCTCGGCATCGGTGGCCGCGAACAGGGCGGGGCCGGTGGCGCTTAGGGTGGTGGCATAGTGGAATTCATGCGCCGCCAATGTGCCAGAAAACGGCCCGCGCAGCGGCGTCAGGTGGCGGTAGCCCAGATGCAGTTTACGGGTCTGGAACGAGGTTTCCAGCGGCAGCAGGCCCAGCATTTCGTGCCGGGTGCCAGCTGCGTCGGTCAGCCCTTGGCCCAGGGCCATGTAGCCGCCGCATTCACCATATATAACAGTGTTTTGCGGGGCGTTTTGCAGGCTGTCGCGGAAGCGGCTTGCCGTGGCCAAGGTCCCGGCGTGAAGCTCTGGGTAGCCGCCGGGAAGATAGATGAACCCGGCCGTCGGTGCGGGGTCGTCGGCGAGCGGGGAAAACAGCCGAACCTCGGCCCCCTGCGCGCGCCAGTCGGCCAGAAGATGCGGATAGGCGAAGGCAAAGGCGCGGTCCTGTGCCACGGCAATCACCTGTGCGGGCGGGGGAATGCGCGGGCCAGGGGCGGCGGCTGGCAAGGGGGCTGTGAGCGATAACAGGGCATCGCGGTCGAGCGTCCGGGCCAGCGCGTCGGCGGCGCGGTCAAGGAAGGCGGTCAGCTCGGGGTGTTCGCTTGCCTGCACCAGGCCGAGGTGCCGCGACGGCTGCGTCAGGCCGGATTGGCGGCGCAGCGCCGCCAGAACCGGCAGGCCCAGCGGTGTCAGGGCGCGGCGCAGCATGGTTTCGTGCCGGTCGCTGCCGGTGTTGTTCAGGATCACGCCCGCGATGCGCACGGTGGGGTCAAAGCGGGCGAACCCGGCCACCAGCGGCGCGACCGAGCCTGCCATTTTTCCCGCATCCACGACCAGAATCACCGGCAGGTGCAGCAGCCGCGCGAGATCGGCAACGGCGCCTTTGCCATCGGGGGGGGCACCGTCGAACAGGCCCATCGCGCCTTCGATCACCAACAGGCCGGGGCCCGCCGCGAGTGCGCGCAGACGGGCGGGCGACATGGCCCAGGCATCAAGGTTGGGGCAGGGCTGGCCGCAGGCGGCCTCGTGAAAGCGGGGATCGATATAGTCGGGGCCGGATTTGGCACCGCGTACCGCGATCCCTTCGCGCGCCAGCAGCCTGAGCAGCGCCAGCGTGACGGTGGTTTTGCCCGCGCCCGAGGACGGGGCCGCCAGAATGATGCCGTTCACGACGCCTCGGTCGGGCGACCCCGGCCCAGCGGATCAAGGTTGCGCGGGCTTTCGCCGCGCATCTGTCCCTGCCAGTCGAGCACCTGCCGCATCAGCACCGAGCGGCCGACGCACAGGATGGCGGGCGGCTCCAGCCCGCTTTCGGCGATGTCGGCGGCCATGCGGCCCAGCGTTGTTTCCAACACCTGTTGCTGCGGGGTGGTGGCCGAGCAGACCACGGCGCAGGGTTCATCGGCGGCGCGCCCGGCGGCCAGCAGCTCGGCCGCGATGCGGTCGACATGTTTCATGCCCATGTAGATCACCAGCACCTGACTGCCCTGCGCGATGGCGCGCCAGTTCAGGTTCGACGGCGTTTCGCCGGTCTGGTCATGGCCGGTCACGAAGGTGACGGATTGGTTCACGTCGCGGTGGGTGACGGGGATGCCGGCATAGGCCAGCCCGCCGATACCCGCCGAAATGCCGGGGATGATGCGCACCGGCACGCCGTGCTGGATCAGGGTTTGCGCCTCTTCTCCGCCGCGGCCAAACACGAAGGGATCGCCGCCTTTCAGGCGCAGCACCCGCTTGCCGGACTGGGCCAGTTCGACCAGATGCAGGGAAATGTCGCGCTGTTTGGCGCTGGGTTTGCCGCCACGTTTGCCGGCATAGATGTGTTCGGCCTGCGGCGCCCAGGTCAGGATTTCCTCCTGCACCAGCGCGTCATAGATCACCACATCGGCCTGTTGCAGGGCGTTGACGGCATGCAGGGTCAGCAGACCCGGATCGCCGGGGCCTGCGCCGCACAGCCAGACCCAGCCGGGTTCAAGCTGTGGCCAGGTGCCAAAGGGAAGGGAAAACGAGTCGGTCATGCGCTCTATATGCCTGCCTTCGTCGGGGCGGTGAAGTCTGGAAACGACATATTGGCGCGGCTTGCGCGCGGGCCTATAGTCGCGCCGATGAGCCGTAAACCTGATCAAGAGCTGCGCCGGGGTTGGACCACGGGCGCCTGTGCCACCGCCGCCACCCGCGCGGCGTTGATGATGCTGTGGGGCGAGGGGCGGCCGGATCGCGTGCGCATTACCTTGCCGCGCGGCGAGCGCCCTGAGTTTGCCATTGCCGAAGCCACGCAGGGGCCGGGCTGGGCCGAAGCGGGGGTGATCAAGGATGCCGGCGATGACCCCGACGTGACCCACGGTGCGCTGATTCTGGCGCGGGTCGAGGCGGCCGGCGAGGGCGTGAGCTTTGCTGCCGGTGTCGGAGTGGGCATGGTCACCAAGCCCGGTCTGCCGATCCCGCCGGGCGAGCCTGCGATCAACCCGGTGCCGCGTCAGATGTTGAGCGACACCGTGGCGGAAATGGCGGCGCGGCTGGGGCAGGCGGGCAATATCCGCATCACGATTTCAGTGCCGGGCGGCGAGGCTTTGGCGGAAAAGACCTGGAACCCGCGGCTGGGGATCAAGGGCGGGCTGTCGATTCTGGGGACCACGGGCATTGTGCGGCCGTTTTCCTGTGCGGCGTGGATCGCCTCGATCCACCGGGGGGTGGATGTCGCGCGGGCGACGGGGCAGGCCCATGTGGCCGGGTGCACCGGGGCGACCTCGGAAAAAACGGTGCGGGCGCTGTATGGGTTGCCGGAGTCTGCCATGCTGGACATGGGCGATTTCGCGGGCGGGATGCTGAAGTATCTGGCGCGCCATCCGGTCGCGCGGGTGACGGTCGGCGGGGGGATCGGCAAGATCACAAAGTTGGCGCAGGGCGCGCGCGATCTGCATTCGGGGCGCAGCCAGGTGGACTTTTCGGCGTTGGCCGAGATGGTTGGGGATGCACGGTTGCGGGACTGTAATACCGCTTTGCAAGCCTATGATATGGCGGGGGAAAAATTGGCTTACATGGTGGCAGAGCAAGCCTTGTTGTGCGTGCGGGCCATGCTGCCGGACAGCGTGGTGGCGGATGTTGTGATCATTGATCGCGCGGGCGGTATCATCGCGCGGGCTGGCGCATGACCCTGCTGCTGTTGGCGGGCACCGGCGAGGCGCGGCGGATTGCGGCGCGGTTGGCGCAAACCGGGTATCCGGTGATCGCCTCGCTTGCGGGGGCGACGCGCGACCCCGAGGCGTTGCCGGTGGAAACCCGCATCGGCGGGTTTGGTGGCGATGAGCCGTTTCGCGACTGGCTTGGCCATGCGGGGATTGCCGCGATCCTGGACGCCACGCACCCGTTTGCCAGTCGGATCAGCCAGCGCGCCGCCCGGATCGCGCGCGAACAGCGGCTGCCCTATTGCCTGCTTCTGCGCCCGGAGTGGCGACCGGAGGCAGGGGATCGCTGGGTGTTTCTGGAGCAGGAAAGCGAGGCGGTTGATCACATTCCGGCGGGTGCGCGGGTGTTTCTGGCGACAGGGCGGCAGACCTTGGCGCAGTTCGCCAATCTGTCGGCCTGCGATCTGACCCTGCGCCAGATCGACCCGCCCGAGCAGGCGTTTCCCTTTGCCAACGGGCGGTTTCTGGTGGGGCGCCCGCCGTTTTCTGTCGAGGATGAAATGGCGTTGTTTACCAAGTTGAAGATCGACTGGCTGGTGGTCAAGAACGCCGGTGGCGAAGCGCCGCGTAGCAAGCTGATTGCGGCGCGGCGGCTTGGCCTGCCGGTGGCGGTGATCAACCGGCCAATACAGCCGGATGCGCCACAGGTGGAAACCGTCGAACAGGCGCTGAGCTGGGTGGAAAGCCTGTGATCGGGCGGATCATTCAGACGCCCGAGTGTGTGGCCGAGGGGGTGAACTGGCTTTGCGACCGCGACCCGGTGCTGGCGCGGGCTTACGCCGAGACGGGGCCAGTGCCGCTGCGCCGCAAGCCGGATGGGTTTGGGCAGTTGTTGAATGCGATTGTCAGTCAGCAGGTCAGTGTTGCCTCGGCAAATGCGATCTGGGCGCGGATGGTTGCGGTGGGGCTGGACGATCCGGCGCGGGTGCTGGCGCTGTCCGAGGAAGAGCTGCGCGCGCTGGGGCTGAGCCGCCAGAAGGCGCGATATGCCCATGCGCTGGCGGGGGCCGGGATTGATTACGCCGCGCTGCAACACGCCCCCGATCCGCAGGTGATTGCGACGCTGACCGCGGTGACGGGGATCGGGGTCTGGACCGCCGAGGTATATGCGATGTTTTCGCTTGGGCGGGCGGATGTCTTTGCGCCGGGCGATCTGGCCTTGCAAGAGGCGGCGCGCATCCTCTACCAGCTTGAGGAGCGGCCAAAGGAAAAGGCGCTGAGACAGATGGCGGTTGAGTGGAGCCCATGGCGCAGCGTTGCGGCGCGGATTTTGTGGGCCTATTACAAAGTGGCAAAGGACAGGGAAGGGATCAGATGACACGGGTTTTGCAGGCGGGCCGCAAGGGGCCGAAATCAGGTGACACACATTCGGTCGTGGTTCTGCTTCATGGGTATGGGGCCAATGGCGCCGATCTTCTGGGGCTGGCCGACCCATTGGGGGATCATCTGCCCGATACGCTGTTTGTGGCGCCGGATGCGCCAGAGAATTGCGCAGGCAGCCCCGCGGGGTTCCAGTGGTTCCCGATCCCGTGGATTGACGGCTCGTCGGAAGAAGAGGCCGAGCGCGGCATGCGCGCGGCGATCGAGGACCTGAACGCCTTTCTGGATGCGCTGCTGGTGGACGAAGACCTGCTGCCCGAGCAGATGGTGCTGTTGGGGTTCTCGCAAGGGACGATGATGTCGCTGCACGTGGCGCCGCGCCGCGAGGATGAAATCGCGGGGATCGTTGCGTTTTCGGGGCGGCTGTTGTCGCCCGAGGCGCTGAAGGACGAGGCCGTGAGCCGACCGCCGATCCTGCTGGTGCATGGCGATCAGGACGATGTTGTGCCGGTGCAGTCGTTGCCCGAAGCGGCCGAAGCTTTGCAGGAAGCCGGGTTCAAGGAGGTCTATGCCCATATCATGAAGGGCACGGCCCATGGCATCGCCCCTGACGGGTTGTCGGTGGCGTTGGCGTTCATGCGCGACAAGCTGAGCCTGTAACCCGAGGATAAGAAGCAGAATCGCAAGAAGGCTCGGGCCGCCGGTTTGGTGGTCCGGGCCTTTGTGTTTGGGGCGTGCCGATCCAGCGCTGCTTGTTTATTGGGCGGTCTTGTCGTCACATCCTTGTCGCATATGGCGGCTACTCCCGTGGTCGAACTACTGTATCTCGTGGGGCTTGTCCCGGAGACAACACGATATATAGTTAAGGCATGCTGGGGCGGGGCTCCCGCCCTGGTGCCAGATACGGGTAGACAGGGCACGGAGACTTTACACCTCATGGATGGAGATTTCAGAAGCGAATTTGTCAGGGAGAAGGCGGTGCTGAAGCATCACCCGGCCTTGGTTCTGAACGCGGATTATCGGCCTTTGTCCTATTATCCGCTATCGCTGTGGCCCTGGCAGGAGGCGGTCAAGGCGGTCTGGCTGGACCGGGTGGACGTGGTCGCGGAATATGATTTCGAGGTGCGCAGTCCGAGCACGAGGATCAAAATCCCGTCGGTGGTTGTTCTCAAGGATTTCATCAAACCCCAAAAGCGCGTGGCCTTCACGCGCTTTAATTTATTTCTGAGGGATGAGTTCCGCTGCCAGTATTGTGGCGGCAAGGGGGATCTGACCTTCGATCACGTGGTGCCGCGCGCGTCGGGCGGGATCACCAGCTGGGAGAACGTGGTGGCCGCCTGTTCGCCGTGCAACCTGAAAAAGGGCTCGAAAAGCCTGCGGCTGGCGGGGATGTCGCTGCGCAAGCCGCCGCGCGTGCCTGCGGCGGAAGAGATGCAGAATATGGGGCGCAAGTTCCCGCCGAACCATCTGCACGACAGCTGGCTTGATTTTCTGTATTGGGATGCAGAGCTGGAAGCGTAATCATCTGCTTTGCAGACAGCACCGCACAAAACAAAACCGCCGCTTCGGGCTCGAAGCGGCGGTTTGTTATTTCAGCGATCGCTGTAAGATCAGGCGTTGCCGTCCTGAGGTGCGGCAGGCTTGGGCGCTGCGCCTTTGGTGCTGAGCGGATCGTCCTGACGCTGAACCGAGCCTTCGAAGTGGGCGCCGGATTCGATCGCGATGGTTTTGTGGATGATGTCGCCTTCGACACGGGCGGTCGAGGTCAGGCGCACCTTCAGGCCACGCACGCGGCCCACGACACGGCCATTCACCACAACATCATCAGCGATCACTTCGCCCTTGATGGTTGCGGTTTCACCGACCGTCAGCAGATGGGCGCGGATATCGCCTTCGACCGTGCCCTCGACCTGAATATCGCCAGTGGTCTTGAGGTTGCCAGTGATGTGCAGATCAGCAGACAAAACCGAGGCAGGGGGCTTGGGCTTGGGTGCCGAGGCCTTGAAATCACTGGGTTTCGCCGCCGGCATCGCCGGTGCATCGGGGGCTGCGGGCTTTGCAGCGTCTGCGGCCTTGGGGCCGGGTTCGTTGATTTTGCTTTTAGAAAACATCATTTGCAGCCTTGATATAGATCATCGGATTGACGGCAGCGCCGTCGACACGCACTTCGTAATGCAGATGGGTGCCGGTTGAACGTCCAGAATTTCCCATATCACCTATCCGGTCTCCGCGCGAGACCCTTTGGCCCACGCTCACGCGAATTTTTGACAGATGGGCATAGCGGGTTTCAATTCCGAAGGCGTGCTTGATCTTGATCAGCCGCCCATAGCCAGAGCCCCACCCGGCGTGAACGACCACGCCGTCAGCCGTGGAATAGATCGGCGTGCCCACGGGACCGGCAAAGTCAGAGCCTTTGTGCAGGCGTCGGCCACCGGTTTTGGGATCGCGGCGATAGCCAAAGCCGCTGGTATAGCGCACGGCATTGTGAACCGGATTGGCGAAAGGCGCTTTGGATGCGGCAATGCGGTAGAGGTTCAGCCGGTCGAGTTGCCCCAGAATGCGGTTGGCGCGCTGCTCGTCGGCGCCGGGTTCTTCGCCCTGGGTCGAGAAGGACAGCGGGGTCAGTGGCCCGCCCTGACCGGAATAGCCCCGGCGTACCTGATTGATGATGGTGTCTGTGTTCATGCCAGCGGCGCGAAACATCTTGTCCAGCGGTTTGACCGACACGGTCATCGCGTCTTCGAGCTGCCGGAAAATCTGTTCGTTCTGATCGCGCATCAGTTTGATCTGAAGCGCCAGATCGTCGGCCTGCATCAACGCGCCCACGGCATCGCTGCTGATCTGGTCGCGTTCCTGTGCGGTGTCGGCCAGTGCGGCAGACAGGAAGCCCAGCGTGTCGCCGACGGATGTGCCCGCTTCGGCCAGTGCGCCGTTGGCGGCCGGGGCGGCATCGTTGGCCTGTTGCAGGGTTTCGGTGTCCTGACGGGCGCTGTCACGCTCTTTCAGGGCCTTGCGCAGGTTGGCCTGAATGACCTCGATCCCGGTTTCCAGTTCGCGGCGTGCGGTTTCCGAGCTCAGCAGCTGCGATTGCATGACTGAGATCTGTTCCAGAGCGAGGTTGAACCGCTGCTGCGAGGCCGATGCCTCGGTTGCGCGCGTGTCACGCTCTGACGACAGCACATTCAGGCGGTTTTCGTAGGTTTTCTGATCGCGCTTGGCCTGTTCGCGGAAATTGCCCGATCCGATGCTGTCCATCAGCAGGATCGCGGTTGCCACAATCGCCCAGGCCACAACAAGAGCGCTGCCGGTAAATCCGATCAACTGCGTGATCGGGCGCAGGCGAATGAACCGTGTGTCTGTATCCGATCTCAGGAAAAGCCGCCGTTCTGGGAACGAGCGTTCCAGAAGAGCATCAAATTTTATTGCCAGTCGTGTTCGCACCCAACCGTCCTTTATTCCGTCCCCAGTTACACCTTCGCCCTGTCCCCAAGCGAATGGCGTCAATGGTGCTTAACCAGACCTTGACTGTAGGGCAAGAATTTTAGGCAAACGATTCGAGTAAAGCGGAGATAACCCGCTCAACTGGCAAAATCCTGCCGATTGGAAGGGCTTAGCCGCGCCGGGGTGGGGTTTGATCGGCGAGCGGCCAGTAGAAATCGGGCGGTATTCCGGCCTCGGCGCGCTTTTCCTCGTTGAAGGGAGGTTTGAGGGCGCCGTGGAAATAGGTGCGGACAAGGTCATGGAACACGTCCTTGGGATCAAGGTCGTGGCGACCGCACAGGAAGTGAAACCATTTCGAGCCATAGGCGACGTGGCCCACTTCTTCGGCGTAGATCACGTTGAGGGCGGCCACGGTGGCGTCGTCGTTGGCCTTGCGGAAAATCTCGATCATGCCGGGCGTCACGTCGAGGCCGCGCGCCTCGAGCACCATCGGGACGACGGCCAGTCTGCCGAGAAGGTCCTGCGCTGTATCCTCGGCGGCGCGCCACATGCCTGCGTGGGCGGGGAGTGCGCCATAGTGGCTGTCCATCGCTTCAAGACAGTCGCACATCAGATTGAAATGTTTGGATTCTTCGTCGGCGGCTTTGACCCAATCATCATAGAAGCCCATCGGCATCGGCACATGTCCGAACCGTGCGATGATGTCCCAATGCAGGTCGACGGCGTTCAGTTCGATATGGGCCACGGCGTGGACCAAGGCGATGCGCCCCTGCGGGCTGCCCGGACGGCGACGCGGTACATCGCGCGGGGCAAGCAGTTCGGGCCGGGCCGGGCGCGCGGGCATGTCGGGCGGAGTGGCGGTGCCCACGGGGATCGTGCGGCCTTCGGCCCGCGCGGCGAACCATGTGGCGGCGTGCTGATGCGACAGTGCGGTTTTGGCGCGTCCGTCGGCGGTGGTCAGCACCTCGGTTGCCATCTGGGTCAGGGTCAGCTCGGTCACAGTGCGGTGACCGCGTCCAGAACCGCCTCGGCATGGCCGGGGACTTTCACTTTGCGCCAGGCCTGCAGGATCTGGCCATCGCCGCCGATCAGGAAGGTTGACCGCTCGATCCCCCAGAAGGTCTTGCCGTACATGGATTTCTGTTTCCACACGCCGTAGTCTTCGCAGACGGTGTTTTCGGCATCCGACAGCAAGGGAACGCTCAAGCCCTGTTTGGTGCGGAATTTTTCGTGGCTGGCAAGACTGTCTTTGGATATGCCATAGACAAGCGCCCCGGCGGCGCTGAATGCATCAAGCAAGCTGCTGAAGGCCAGAGCCTCGGTCGTGCAGCCGGATGTGTTGTCGCGGGGGTAGAAAAACAGAACAACAGGGGCTGGGCGAAGCGAAGACAAGGTCACCGACGGGCCGCCATCCTGCGGCAGGGTGAAATCGGGGGCGGTCTGAATCGGATCGGTCACGGGATATTCCTGAGATGTTGGATCGGGTGTAGTAATAACGTGGTGAGCGAAAGAATAAAGCCGCCAGCGGCAATGAGGCGAACAAGGCAATTGGGCAGATGAACCCGACGACGGACACACATAGACATCCGCGCCGCAAAAGGCGGTGGGTGCGGCTGTCGCTGTGGGCGACGGCGATTGTGCTTGCGCTGGCGCTGGGGGCTGCGGCTTTGGTGTATTCGGCGCTGGATCGGCAGTTGCGCGCGCCGGAATGGCTGCATCAGCGGATCGAGGCGCGCGTGGCGCAATTGCTGCCGGGGGTCGATATCAGATTCGGCGCGGTGAGCATGGTGGTCAGTTCCGGGTGGCGGCCCCGCGTGCGGTTGCGTGATGTCGAGCTGTCGCAGCCCGATGGGCCAGTGTTCCTGACGCTGTCCGATCTGGAAACCGGACTGGCCATGAAACCCTTGTTGCGCGGGCGGTTTCAGTTGGGCCGGGTGCGCCTGTCGGGGGCGGCGGTCAATGTGCGGCGCCGCGCGGATGGGTCGTTTGACCTGTCGTTTGGCACCGCGCTGCCGGCGGTGGAAAAGGCCGTCAGCGTGCCCCAGTTGATCGAAGAACTGGACAAGCTGATGCTGAGCCCGCAGCTGATTGCGCTGCGTCAGGTCGATGCCGAGGCGCTAACGATCAACTATGAGGACATGCGGGCCGAGCGGGCCTGGACGGTGGATGGAGGGCGCGTCCGGTTGGTCCGTGCGGGCGACGATTTGCGGATCAGCGGCGATCTGGCGCTGCTTGGGGGCTATGACTACGTCAGTACGATGGCGGTGAATTTCGAAAGCCGTATCGGTTCACCCGCCGCGCAGTTTGGCATGAACTTCGAGGATATGGCTGCGCGTGACATTGCGGATCAGACGGCGGCTTTGGCGTGGTTGCACGCGCTGAGGGCGCCGATTTCGGGGGCGCTGCGGGCGTCAATCGATGAGGCGGGTAATTTCGGGCCGATGAGTGGCACCTTGCAGATTGCGCAGGGTGCGTTGCAGCCGACCGATCAGACCACGCCGGTGCCGTTCGATGCTGCGCGAGCCTATTTCACATACTTGCCCGCCACCCAGACCCTGCAGTTTGACGAGCTTTCGGTGACCAGCAAGTGGATCAGCGCGCGGATCGAGGGGCAGGCGCTGTTGCTTGGGATGAAAAATGGCTGGCCGAGCGAAATGCTGGGGCAATTTAGGATGTCGGGCGTGACGGCGAACCCGGCGGGCATGTTCCCACAGCCGGTCAAGTTTGATGCGGCGACGATGGACATCCGTCTGGGGCTGGAGCCGTTTGTGCTGACGCTTGGGCAGATGACCCTGTCTGAGGCGGGGCAGGTGCTGGTTCTGGATGGGTCGCTGAAGGCCGAGCCAGAGGGCTGGCAGGCAGCGCTGAACGGCCAGATGGAGCGGATCGACCCGGAGCTGGTTCTGTCGCTGTGGCCTGAGGCGATGAAAGAGAAAACCCGCAAGTGGATCACGGAAAACCTGCACTCGGCGCGGTTGTCCAAGGGACAGTTGGCGTTTCGCAAGGCGCCGACCGAACCGGCAGAGACCTATCTGGGGTTCCAGTTCGACGAGGCCAGCGCCACCTTCGTCAAGACCTTGCCGCCGATCACCGGCGGGTCTGGTCATGCCTCGTTGATGGGCACGCGCTTTGTGGTGACGGCGGATCGCGGCAAGGTGCAGGCGGCGCAGGGCGGGGCGGTGGATATTTCGGGCACCAGCCTGATCATCCCGGATGTGCGGATCAAGGACACGCCAGCCGAGGTGCGCTTGCGCACGTCCGGCACGATCACCGCCAGCCTGGCGCTGCTGGATGCGCCGCCGCTGAACCTGCTGAGCAAAGCGGGTCGCCCGGTGACGCTGGCGGATGGTCGGGCGGATGCGAAAGGCGTTCTGAAGCTGCGGTTGAAGAAGAAACTGCCGCCCGAAGAGGTGGAGTTCGCGGTCACGGCGCAGCTGAGCGGGGTGCGCAGTGACAAGATCGTGCCGGGTCGGGTGCTGTCGGCGGCGCGGCTGGCGGTGACGGCCAGCAATGATGCGTTGCAGATCGCGGGCAAGGGGCGGATCGGTCAGGTGCCGTTCGATGCCGCGTATGACACCAGCCTGAAGAAAGCCGATCAGGGCAAGGCCCGCGTCGCCGGGACGGTCGAGCTGTCGCAGGGGTTTATCGACGAGTTCGGTATCGGTTTGCCACCGCGCACGGTGTCGGGCGCAGGGACCGGCGCGTTCGAGCTGAACCTTGTGCGCGATCAGCCGATCCAATTTCGACTTGGCACCGATCTGGCGGGGCTGGGGCTGAGCCAGCCGGATATTGGCTGGTCACTGTCGCGGCGCAGCAAAGGGCGGCTGGAGGTGGCGGGCGCGTTGGGGGCGCCGCCGGTGATTGACGGTCTGTCACTGGTCGCCCCCGGACTGAGCGCCACCGGCGCGCTGAAGATTGGCGCCGATGGCCAGTTGAGCCGCGCCACGTTTTCGCGGGTCAAGGCCGGGGGGTGGCTGGATGCGCCGGTCACGTTGATCGGGCGCGGCAAAGGCGTGGCCCCGGCTGTGCAGATCTCGGGTGGGCGGATTGATTTGCGCCAGACGGCGGTCGGCGGCGGCGGCGGCGGTGGAGGCGGCGGTGGGCCGGTGTCATTGTCGCTGGAGCGGTTGCAGATCACCGATGGCATCAGCCTGAGCGGGTTCAAGGGGGAGTTCACCACCAAGGGCGGGATGGACGGCCGCTTTACCGGGCGGGTGAACGGCAGCGCGCCGATCACGGGCGTGATCAAACCCAGCGGCGGGCGTAGTGCGTTTGAAATCCGGTCCGATGACGCTGGGGCGGTGTTCTCTGCAGCGGGGCTGTTGAAGAAGGCCCACAAGGGCGCGCTGGTGTTGACGCTGAAACCTGTTGGCGAAGCGGGAAGTTTCGATGGCCGGTTGAAGGTTGGCAATGTCTGGCTGCGCGACGCGCCGGCGATGGCAGAGCTGTTGAATGCGGTCAGTGTGATTGGCTTGCTGGAGCAGCTGGGCGGGCGTGGCATTCTGTTTTCCGAAGTGGACGCCAAGTTTCGCCTGACCCCGGATCAGGTGATCGTGCGCAAAAGCAGCGCGATCGGGGCGTCGATCGGGATCTCGATGGACGGGATATATGACCTCAACAGCGGGGCGATGGATATGCAGGGCACGTTCTCGCCGATTTATTTGCTCAACGGCATCGGCTCGATCCTGACGCGGAAGGGCGAGGGGCTGTTGGGGTTCAGTTACCGGCTGCGCGGGACGGCGGAAAACCCCAAAGTGCAGGTCAATCCATTGTCGATCTTTACACCGGGGATGTTCCGCGACATATTCCGTCGCCCAGCCCCCAAGGTAAGCCAATGAACCTGAGTGATTTCGATTTTGATCTGCCGGAGGCTTTGATCGCCACCCGCCCGGTAAGCCCGCGCAGCAGCGCCCGGTTGCTGGTGGCCGAGGGTGACCAGATTACCGATGCGCAGGTATTCAACCTGCCCGATTGGCTGCGCCCCGGTGACCGGCTGGTGCTGAACGACACCAAGGTGATTCCGGCGCGCCTGTCTGGCACGCGGCGGCGCATGGGCCCCGAGGGCGAGACCGAGGCGCGGATCGAGGCGACCTTGCTGGAGCCGCGGGCGGGTGGGGCTTGGGCGGCGTTGCTCAAGCCGCTGAAGAAGGTGCGCGAGGGCGAGGTGATCCGCTTTTCGGATGCGCTGTCGGCGACGCTGCTGGCCAAGGAGGACGGGCAGGCAGTACTGGAGTTCAACCTGCTGGGCGATGATTTCGACGCGGCGCTGGCGCAGGCCGGGGCGATGCCGTTGCCGCCCTATATTGCCGCCAAACGCGCGGCGGATGAGCAGGACAAGACCGATTACCAGACGATCTTTGCCCGCCATTCAGGGGCTGTGGCGGCGCCCACGGCCTCGTTGCATTTTGATGATGCGCTGCTGGCGGCGCTGCGGGCCAAGGGCGTGGCGTTCACCCATGTGACGCTGCATGTCGGGGCGGGCACGTTTCTGCCGGTCAAGGTTGACGATGTGACCACGCATAAGATGCACGCCGAGTGGGGCGAAGTCAGCGCCACGGCCGCCGCCGAGATTGCCGCGACCAAAGCGGCAGGCGGGCGGGTGATACCTGTGGGCACCACCGCGTTGCGACTGATCGAAACGGCGGCGCGCGGCGGGCAGATCGCGCCCTGGCAAGGCGACACCGATATTTTCATATATCCCGGTTTCACGTTCAACGTGGCCGATGCGCTGATGACCAATTTCCATTTGCCGAAATCGACGCTGATGATGCTGGTTTCGGCGCTGATGGGGCAGGACACCGTGCGCCATATCTATGCCCATGCCATTGCCGAGGGGTATCGTTTCTTCTCGTATGGTGATGCGTCGCTGTTGATCCCGGCGCGCTGACAGGCAACACTTCGGTCTGCGACACGGATGTGTCGCAATCAACCCCTATGCGCATCTGGGAATGGCCTATTGCAGCCAGACGCGTTTATCCCCTCTCTGGAGAGTCCGATGTTTCAGTTTCTATCCAATGCCTGGGCGCTTCTTCTGGGGATTTTGCTGTTGATGGTTGGCAACGGCCTGCAAGGCACGCTTTTGGGGGTGCGCGGCCAGTTGGAGGGCTTTACCACCTTCGAGATGTCGGTGGTGATGTCGGCCTATTTCGTGGGCTTTCTTGGCGGATCGCGCATGGCGCCTGAAATGATCCGCCGGGTGGGGCATGTGCGGGTGTTTGCGGCGCTGGCCTCGTTCATCTCGGCGGTGCTGATCCTGTATCCGACGTTCACCAACCCCTGGGTCTGGACCGTGGGGCGGGTGATCATCGGGTTTTGCTTCTCGGGCGTCTATGTGACGGCGGAAAGCTGGTTGAACAATGCGGCCACGAACGAGACCCGCGGTCAGGCGCTGTCGCTGTATATGATCGTGATGATGGTGGGGATTGTCGCCGCACAGGGCTTGCTGCTGGTGGCCGATCCTTCGGGATATGTGCTGTTCGTGATTCCGTCGGTTCTGGTTTCGGTCTCGGTCGCGCCGATCCTGTTGTCGGTCAGTCCGACGCCGGCCTTCGACACAACCAAGCCAATGAACCTGCGGCAGATCATGAACGTGTCACCGCTGGGCTGTGTTGGCATGTTTCTGTTGGGCGGCGTCTTTGCGGCGCAATTCGGCATGGCGGCGGTATATGGCGCGCAGGTGGGCCTGACGCTGACCGAGATTTCGATCTTCGTGGCCACGTTTTATATCGGGGCCACGCTTTTGCAATATCCGCTGGGCTGGGCTTCGGACCGGATGGACCGGCGGATGCTGATCCTGATCACCTCGGCCGTGGGCGGGATGGGCGCGGTCGTCGGGATGGCGCTGGGTGGGTCGTTCACCATTCTGCTGGTGTCGGCGTTCTTGATCGGGGGCACGTCGAACCCGCTGTATTCCCTGCTGATCGCCTATACCAACGACTTTCTGGACAATGAGGATATGGCGGCGGCCTCGGGGGGGATGGTGTTCATCAACGGGGTGGGGGCGATTGCAGGCCCGCTGATCACCGGTTGGATGATGGGAGCGTTTGGCCCGCCGGGTTACTTCCTGTTGATGGCTGGGCTGATGATCGCGCTGTCGGTTTATGCCGGATACCGGATGACCCAACGTGCGTCGCCCAAGCACGACGACTCGATGGCCTATGCGCCGGTGTCGCCGTCTGCGACCTCGGTCGCGGTCGAGTTTGCGCGGGAATACGCCATTGATAGCGCTCACGATGACGCGGAAAGCGGCAGCGTGTTGTAATGTAACCGGTTTGTCGCAATTTTTTACTGTCCTTATTCGCCTTTTGATATGTAACACTTACATGAAGGAAATTACCGGAGCGGAAAGAGGAGAACCCCGATGGTGAGCGTGGACGAGATTCTGGCATTTTGGCTGGATGAGGTCGGACCCAAAGGATGGTATCAGGAAGATCCTGCACTGGATCAGATGATTACCGACCGCTTCAAATCGGCGTGGACGTCCGCCTCTGAGGGGTCATATGGGCTGTGGATGACGTACCCCAGCGGGATGTTGGCCTACATCATTCTGATGGACCAGTTTCCGCGCAACATGTTCCGCGGTTCCGCCGAGGCCTTTTCCAGCGATCAGGCGGCGCTTGCGGCGGCCAAGGTGGCGATCGACCGCAAGTGGGATCTGGCGATTGATGAACCCGCGCGGCAGTTTTTCTATATGCCGCTGATGCATTCGGAAAACCTGTGTGATCAGGACCGCTGTGTGCGGCTGATGCACGAGCGGATGTCGGCGGATAGTGCCGCCAACCTGTTGCACGCGCAGGCGCACCGGGAAGTCATTCGGGAATTCGGGCGTTTCCCGTATCGCAATGATGCCCTGCATCGTCATGGATCGGCGTTGGAGAATGAGTTTCTCGAGACCGGCGGATACGGTAAAAAAGTGCGAGAATTGCAGCAGGGGTAAGCCTGTCAGCGCCGGGGTTTTCTGAAACCTTTCTTGTTATCAATACGTTGGCGCTTTGCTGTGTGGCGAAGCGCGGCGATTTGATATGCTGCGTTGATGCGTTTCTGAAAATAGTTTAATATCAAACTAAATTTGGAATCGGAGGGGCGCATGGCTGCCAAGTCGTTTGATGTAATTGTGATCGGGGCGGGACCTGGTGGATATGTTGCGGCGATCCGCGGTGCGCAGTTGGGGCTGAGCGTCGCCGTGGTCGAACGCGAGCATATGGGCGGTATCTGCCTGAACTGGGGCTGCATCCCGACCAAGGCGCTGTTGCGGTCGTCCGAAGTCTTTCATCTGATGCACCGGGCCAAGGAATTTGGTCTGAGCGCCGACAGCATTGGCTTTGATCTGGACGCGGTGGTGAAACGCTCGCGCGGGGTGGCCAAGCAGCTGAACGGCGGTGTCGGTCATCTGCTGAAGAAAAACAAGGTCACGGTGTTCATGGGGCAGGCGACATTGCCTGCCAAGGGCAAGGTCAGCGTCACGACCGACAGCGGAACCGAAGAATTGACCGCGAAATCGATCATTCTGGCCACCGGTGCGCGGGCGCGCGAATTGCCGGGGCTTGAGGCCGATGGCGATCTGGTCTGGACCTATAAACATGCGCTTACGCCGGTGCGGATGCCGAAAAAGCTGTTGGTGATCGGGTCGGGCGCGATCGGGATCGAATTCGCCAGCTTCTATAACACGCTTGGAGCGGACACGACTGTGGTCGAGGTCATGGACCGCATTCTGCCGGTCGAGGACGCCGAGATTTCCGCCTTTGCGAAGAAGGCGTTTGAAAAGCAGGGGATGAAGATCCTGCAAAAGGCGGCGGTGAAAAAGCTGGACCGGGCCAAGGGCAAGGTAACGGCGCATATCGAAATCGGCGGCAAGGTCGAGACGCAGGAATTCGACACGGTGATTTCTGCGGTTGGGATCGTCGGCAATGTCGAGGATCTGGGGCTTGAGGCGCTTGGGGTGCAGATCGACCGCACCCATGTGGTGACCGATGCCTATTGCCGGACGGCTGTTGACGGGCTGTATGCCATTGGCGACATCGCCGGTGCGCCCTGGCTGGCGCATAAGGCCAGCCACGAAGGCGTCATGGTCGCCGAACTGATCGCGGGCGGGACGCCGCACCCGGTGAAGCCCGAAAGCATCGCGGGCTGCACCTATTGTTATCCGCAGGTGGCCAGCGTTGGCCTGACCGAGGCGAAGGCCGTTGAGGCGGGATATGACATCAAGGTCGGTCGTTTTCCGTTTATCGGCAACGGCAAGGCCATCGCCCTTGGCGAGCCGGAGGGGATGGTCAAAACCATCTTTGACGCCAAAACCGGCGAGCTGTTGGGCGCGCATATGATCGGGGCGGAAGTGACCGAGCTTATTCAGGGCTATGTGGTGGGGCGCCAGTTGGAAACCACCGAGGAGGACCTGATGCAAACGGTCTTCCCGCATCCGACCCTGTCAGAAATGATGCACGAAAGCGTTCTGGACGCCTTTGGCAAAGCAATTCATTTCTAAATGCGGAACGTCTGACTGCGCAAAAGGGGCCCCCTGTTTGGGGGCCTTTTCGCTCTTATTTTGGTACGCAGCACCCGCCAGCGGCCACCCAGTGGCTTAGCCCGCCGAGGTTATGGACGTTTTCATAGCCCAGTTTACGCATCACATTGACCGCCATTGCCGACCGCGCGCCAGAGGCGCAATAGAGCCCGATGGGCTTGGTCAGGTCGAGATCCGGGTGAAAATCCGGATGCCGAGGGTCTGCCACCATCGATAGGCGCATCAGCGGAATATGCAGCGCGCCATCGGCCTTCCCCGTCTGCGTCAGTTCGTTGTGATCGCGGATGTCGACCAGAATCATTTCGCCGGACGCGACCTGAGAAATCGCTTCGGTCAAAGGCAAAGCCGGGGCAGATTGGCGCATGAAGCCGAACATGGGAACGTCCTTTGTCGCTAGTCTCTTGGTTGACTGAGATTTGAGCCGAGTCTTCGGTGAATTCAAGATGTGTGCGAAATATAAATTCCAATAGTGGAATGTAAATGGCTTTTTCCAGCACGGCATAGGGTTTTGCGATGAATATTTCAGCGAAACCTCGAGTCAGGGATGGTTAATGTTCCTGACATGTTCTTATTTTTCTGTTGGAAATTCCGGGCGCGTCAACTATCTGTTTACTGTCACACGGGGGCACGAATGGCTGATCTCAAGAAAATCGAGGTGCGCGGCGCGCGCGAGCACAACCTAAAGAACATCGACGTCGATATTCCGCGTGATCAGCTTGTTGTGATCACCGGCCTGTCGGGGTCGGGGAAATCCTCGCTCGCGTTTGATACGATCTATGCTGAAGGGCAGCGGCGGTATGTCGAAAGCTTGTCGGCCTATGCCCGGCAGTTTCTGGACATGATGCAAAAGCCCGATGTGGATCACATCAGCGGCCTGAGCCCGGCGATTTCGATCGAGCAGAAAACCACCAGCAAGAACCCGCGTTCGACCGTGGGAACCGTGACCGAGATTTACGACTATCTTCGGCTGTTGTTTGCCCGCGTCGGTACGCCGTATTCCCCCGCCACCGGCCTGCCCATCGAGGCGCAGCAGGTGCAGGACATGGTCGACCGCGTAATGGCGATGGAGGAGGGCACGCGCGCCTTTCTGCTGGCGCCCATCGTGCGCGATCGCAAGGGCGAGTATCGCAAAGAGTTTCTGGAGCTTCGTAAACAGGGCTTTCAGCGGGTCAAGGTGGACGGGCAGTTTCACGAATTGGATGATCCGCCGGTTCTGGACAAGAAATTCCGTCATGACATCGACGTGGTCGTGGACCGGATTGTCGTGCGTGAGGGGTTGGAGACGCGTCTGGCCGACAGTTTCCGCACCGCGCTGGATCTGGCGGACGGGATCGCGATCCTTGAAACCGCGACGGATACGCCCGAGCGGATCACCTTCAGCGAGAATTTTTCCTGCCCTGTCAGTGGCTTTACCATCCCCGAGATCGAACCGAGGCTGTTTTCGTTCAACGCACCCTTCGGGGCCTGTCAGACCTGTGACGGCTTGGGGATGGAGTTGTTTTTCGACGAACGTCTGGTCGTGCCCGATGCCGCGCTGAAGATCAGCGACGGTGCTTTGGCACCGTGGCGCAAGGGGAAAAGCCCGTATTTTCTGCAAACCATCGAAGCCATCGCAAAGCATTACGAATTCGATAAAAACACCAAATGGAAAGACCTGCCGCCACATGTGCAGCAGGTGTTCCTGCGGGGGTCAGGCGAGGAAGAGATACAGTTTCGCTATGACGAGGGCGGGCGGGTCTATCAGGTCAGCCGGGTGTTCGAGGGCGTGATTCCGAATATGGAACGGCGGTATCGCGAGACGGATTCCAACTGGGTGCGTGAGGAGTTCGAGCGCTATCAGAACAACCGGCCGTGCGGGGCGTGTGGCGGGTACCGGCTGCGCGAAGAGGCGCTGGCGGTCAAGATTGCCGGGCTGCATGTGGGGCAGGTCGTGCAGATGTCGATCCGCGAGGCGTTTGAGTGGTGCAAGACCGTCCCTGAACACCTGACCGCACAGAAAAACGAGATTGCGCGCGCGATCCTGAAGGAGATCAGGGAGCGGCTTGGGTTTCTGAATAACGTGGGATTAGAATACCTTACGATGTCACGTTCAAGTGGAACATTGAGCGGCGGCGAGAGCCAGCGTATCCGCTTGGCCAGCCAGATCGGTTCGGGCCTGACGGGGGTGTTGTATGTGTTGGATGAGCCGTCCATCGGGTTGCACCAACGCGACAATGACCGGCTGTTACTGACGCTGAAGAACCTGCGCGATCAGGGGAATACGGTCATTGTAGTCGAGCATGACGAAGAAGCGATCCGCGAGGCGGACTATGTCTTTGACATCGGGCCGGGGGCCGGGGTGCATGGCGGACAGGTGGTGGCCAAGGGCACGCCCGAGCAGATCATGGCCGACCCTGCCAGTCTGACCGGGCAGTATCTGAGCGGTACGCGGGAGATTGCGGTGCCGACCGAGCGGCGCAAGGGCAACAAGAAAAAGCTGACCGTGGTCAAGGCCAGCGGGAATAACCTTCGTGATGTAACTGCTGAATTTCCCTTGGGAAAATTCGTTTGCGTGAGTGGTGTTTCGGGCGGGGGGAAATCGACGCTGACGATTGAAACGCTGTTCAAAACCGCCTCGATGCGGCTGAACGGGGCGCGGCAGACGCCGGCGCCTTGTGAGACGATCAAGGGGTTGGAGCATCTGGACAAGGTGATCGACATTGATCAGCGCCCGATCGGACGCACACCGCGGTCGAACCCGGCGACCTATACCGGGGCCTTTACCCCGATCCGCGATTGGTTCGCCGGGCTTCCTGAAGCAAAAGCAAGAGGTTACAAGCCGGGGCGTTTTAGTTTCAACGTCAAGGGCGGGCGCTGCGAGGCGTGTCAGGGTGACGGGGTGATCAAGATCGAGATGCATTTCCTGCCCGATGTCTATGTCACCTGCGAGACCTGCAAGGGCGCGCGATACAATCGTGAGACTTTGGAAATTCGCTTTAAGGGCAAGAGCATAGCGGACGTTCTTGATATGAATGTCGAAGACGCGCAGGAGTTTTTCAAGGCAGTGCCCAGCATCCGCGAAAAGATGGATGCGCTGATGCGGGTCGGGCTTGGCTATATCAAGGTCGGGCAGCAGGCCACGACGCTGTCAGGCGGCGAGGCGCAGCGGGTCAAGCTGAGCAAGGAGCTGGCGCGCAGATCGACCGGGCGAACGCTGTATATTCTGGATGAGCCGACGACGGGGCTGCATTTCGAAGATGTGCGTAAGCTATTGGAAGTGCTGCATGAATTGGTTGATCAGGGCAATACGGTTGTGGTGATCGAGCACAATCTGGACGTGATCAAAACCGCCGACTGGATCATCGATATCGGTCCTGAGGGCGGCGATGGCGGCGGCGAGATCGTGGCCGTGGGCACGCCGGAACAGGTGGCGGAAGAGCCGCGCAGCCATACCGGTCACTACCTCAAAGCGATGCTGTCTGGGCGCAAGGTGGCTGCTGAATAGCGGTGTGTGATTTGCATGCACATCGCATGCACATGACATGCATATGCCAAAGTCCGGCCGACCCGCGAGGCAAGCCGGTTGCGACCTGAAAATCCCCCCGCGAGAAACCCGGCGGGGGGAGTTTGCTTTGTTTGATCAGAACGAGAAGTCTGTGATGTCGAGGTCCAGCGCGTCGACCCCAAGCAAGGTGACGGTGTTGCCGGACCCGGCGTCGAGGCTGACGAGGGTATCCGCGCCAAACTGTGTGATCGCCACATCGCCGATCCCACCCAGACCAAGCGCCGAGAGGTCGAGCATGTCCACGCCTGCTTCGAAGTCGGTGATGGTGTCGGTGCCCGAGTTGGCGGCGAAGACGAACACATCGGCCCCCGCATCGCCGTGCATGACATCCCGACCGCGACCGCCGTCGATGGTGTCGGCGCCGGTGCCGCCCCAAAGCTGATCGTTGCCTTGACCGCCGGACAGGTTGTCGTCGTTCGCTCCGCCATACAGGCGGTCGTTGTTGTTGCCACCGTCGAGCGTGTCGTTGCCTTCATTGCCCATCAGCTTGTCGTTGCCGCCTTCGCCGTAGATCGCATCCGCCGCGCTGCCGCCGCTGATGTTGTCTTTGCCGGAGCTGCCCATGATCGGGGCGGCGCTGAGGCCGAAGTCGGCCAGGTCGATATCCGCCAGATCGAAGTTTTCGATGGTGACGGTGTTGCCGCCGCCCAGATCAACCAGAACGTCGGCATCGACCTGAGTCAGGGTCATATCGGCCATGCCGGTGACGCCAAGGGCCTGCACGTCGAAGCTGTCGACGCCGTTTTCGAAGTCGGTCACGGTGTCCTGGCCGCTGGTGGTGTTGAAGACAAAGACATCGGCACCGGAGCCACCGGTCAGCATGTCGGCGCCTGCGCCGCCTTCAAGAACGTCGTTGTCGGCACCACCGTCAAGCGTGTCGGCATCGCGGCCACCTGAGAGCGTATCATTGCCCACGCCACCATTCAGAACGTCGAGGTCATTGCCGCCGTTCAGCACGTCGTTATCGGCACCGCCATCCAGCGTGTCGTTGCCACCCGAGCCGATCAGGGTGTCATTGCCTGCGTCGCCCTGAATGGAATCGTCACCTGCGGCCCCGTTGATGATGTCGGCTCCGCCTGCTGCGGCGAAGACGTCGTTGCCATTGAGCAGGTTCAGATCGTCGGCGGCACTGGTGCCGGTGTCGGTATCGGCGCCATTTGTGAAGTTGAAAAGCGTCGCCTCGGTGACGGTGATCTGAGTTGTCAGCACGCCCGAATCCCAGTTGCCGCGCGACAGGGTGATTTCATAGTTGCCGGAGATGGATGCGGTCAGAACATAGGAGGTTGTGCCGTCGACGACGCTGGCGTCGGAAATCATGCCGAAGGAATCAGCCACGTGGCCGGTTTCGGTGACCGCACCATTTGCGCCTTGGTAGTTGTTGAAATACAGGACTTGTTGGCCCTCGGGCACAATACCGGTTGCGGAGATGGTATAGCTTTGGCCAGCTTCGAGGTAGACCCAGACCTTGTCGCCAAAGTCGCCGATGGTCGAGGTGGCTTCAAATGTGTCGCCGACCGCCATGGTCTGGCTGGGTTGGTGAAAATAGTCAGAATCGCCGATTTCGTAAATGGTCGCCATTTTTATTCGTTTTCCTCGTTAACTGAACTGCGAAATGCAATTGAATATGAAAGGCCCAAGTGGGCCTCATTGGTGAAAATGAGACATGCGTGTGTGCCGCTCCGGTCGGGATGGAGTAGCGGCGGGTTTGGGCCGAAAATGGGCGAGCCGGGGATGGTTTGGTGGCGAAATACCGCAATTGCGGCGAAATGGATTTGAATTTTGGGGATATGCCGCGATTGCGCCAAAATTGGCGATCTTATGCGGAAAATGGCAGGTGACGGCGGGGGCAGGGCGTGCTTCGGGCGCGCGATCTGATCGGGTTTGAGAAAAAGCCGCCCCGAAGGGCGGCTTTCGTGTGTCGGGCGCCTTAGCGGGTGATGAAGCCGGTTTGGGTCTCGCTGCGGCGTTGGATCTTGAGCGAGTCCTGAAACTGCAACCGCCGCTGCACGTCCAGCATTGTGTTCAGTTGGACCTGTTCGCGGCTTCTGGTCTGCGTGCGGACCTTGGCGCGGACCTGATCCTGCGACAGGCTTTGGGTGGCGTGGGTCGCGCCTTTCATGGCGCCAGCGCCGTTACCGCCATTCCCGGCCGATGCGGCGACGGGAAGGGCAACGAGGGCGGTGATCATCAGTGCTTTGAGTGTGTTGGTCATAGCTTCCTCCTTGGAATAGTAATATATTCGGAGTTCGGCATATGAATTTCAAGGTCAGGGGGGCCGCTGAGCGGGGGGCCGCTCAGCGGGATTTGGCTTACTTCTTCATCGGGCAGGTGCTGATCCCGAAGATGGAGTAGAGCGGGCAGCTGCCCAGAAGGCCAGTGACCAGGGGGATGATCCCCAGCAGGAACAGCCCGCTGTAGCTGCCCTCTGGATAGAGGAAGTAACCAGCGATCAGCGCCAGACCGACGACCACGCGCAGAACGCGGTCGACGGTTCCTTCGTTTTTCGTGAACATTTCGAATACCCCATTATATGCAAAAACAGTAATTTGATGCTACCGCAGGTAATGGGGGCGTGTCACGATTTTAGTGGTTTAGCCGCGGCCGCGTTTTTCGAACCGGGGCAGCATGGCAGAGAAGTCCATGCCTTTGCCGTTTTCGGCTTCGACGAACTGTTCATAGAGGGCGGCGGCGGCCTGACCCATCGGGGTGTCGGCATCAGCGGCCTCGGCGGCTTGCTGGCTGAGGCGCAGGTCCTTGAGCATCAGTTCAGCGGCGAAACCGGGTTTATAGTCGTTGTCGGCGGGCGATTGCGGGCCGATGCCGGGCGCGGGGCAATAGGCGTTCATCGACCAGCTGTAGCCCGACGAGGTCGAGACCACATCGAACATCTTCTGCCGGTCGAGGCCGAGCTTGTCGGCAAGGGCGAAGGCCTCGCAGGTGGCGATCATGGTGACGCCGAGGATCATGTTGTTACAGATCTTGGCGGCCTGACCGGCGCCCGCCTCGCCGCAATGCACGGCCTTCTGGCCCATGATGTCGAACAGCGGCTTGGCGGTGGCGAAGGCAGCATCGGAGCCACCGGCCATGAAGGTCAGCGTGCCGTTGATCGCGCCCACAGTGCCGCCCGAGACCGGGCCATCGACGAATTGCAGGCCAGCGGCGGTCGCCATTTCGGCGGCGGCGCGGGCGCTTTCGACATCGACGGTGGAGCAGTCGATCAGGGTGGCGCCGGGTTTCATCGCAGGGATCACCTGTGCCGCGACGCTGCGCAGGATCGCGCCGTTGGGCAGCATGGTGATGACGACGTCGGCGGTTTTCACCGCGTCTTCGGCGGTGGCGGCGTTGGTGACGCCTTCGGCGGTGGTGCCTGCGGTGTCAAAGCCGGTGACGGTGTGGCCTGCTTTGGCCAGGTTGGTGGCCATGGGCGCGCCCATATTGCCCAAGCCGATGAATGCGATTTGCATGGTGGTGTCCTCCTCCAGTGTGAGTGTGTCTTTGCCGAGTGGCAGCAGCATTTGCGAGACGGCGACGGCCGGAAGGCTGTCGAGGCCATGTTTCCACTGCGGGTTGCGGTCTTTGTCGATGATGGCGGCGCGGACCCCTTCGAGGAAATCGCCGTGCTGCATCGCGCGGTAGGTGAAGCGGTATTCCAGTTCCAACGCGCGGCGGATATCGGCAGAGGGGCCGCGCAGGCGGTGGATGATTTCGATCGCGCAGGCCATCGACAGTGGCGAATTGCGGCGGATCGCCTTGAGGGCACTGGCGACGAATGCCAACTCGTCGGTGTCATCGCCGGGGGCGTTGAGGCTGTTGACGATGTCAGACAGGGTTTCGCCGCCAAAATACCGGTCGATCCAGTGCTGCATCTGCGGATAGCTGCCTTGGGTGTCGGTATCGGCGGCGGCGGCCAGCGGGGCAGGGTCGCCGGTGGCGATCAGCGCCTGCATCAGGTCCTGCCAACGGTCACGGGGGATCAGGTGGTCAGCAAAGCCCGCATAGACCGCATCGGCACCGTTCAGCCGTAGGCTGGTGGCGGCAAGGTATTCGCCCAGCCGCCCCGGCGCGCGCGCAAGCACCAGCGAGCCGCCCACATCGGGCACAAGGCCAATGCCGGTTTCGGGCATCGAGATCACCGAATTTGTATCGACGATCCGGTGGCTGACATGACACCCCAAGCCAACGCCGCCGCCCATGACAAAGCCCTGCATGAAGCTGACGATGGGTTTGGGATACTCGGCCAGCTTGGCATTGAGCCTATATTCATCGGCCCAGAAATTGCGGCCATAGGCATAATCGCCCGCCTTGCCGGTCTGATACAGCTGGGCGATGTCGCCGCCCGCGCAGAACGCCTTGTCGCCCTCAGCATCGAGGATCACGAGGCGAACAGCCTCGTCTTTGGCCCATTGGTCGATCGCGGTTTCGATCGCCAGACACATGTCATAGCTGAGCGCGTTCAGCGCCTTGGCACGGGTCAGGGTGATGCGGCCGGCGTGGCCTTCGGTGCGGATGAAAACATCGCTCATGTGCGGTCACTCAGCAATTGGCGCGATACGATCATGCGCATGATTTCATTGGTGCCTTCGAGGATTTCATGCACCCGCAGGTCACGCACCAGCTTTTCGATGCCATAGTCGGCCAGATAGCCATAGCCGCCGTGCAGTTGCAGGCATTGGTTGACGATGCGGCTGCCGACCTCGGTGACAAAGGTTTTCGCCATGGCGCAGAATTGCGTGGCGTCGGGCGTGCCCTGATCCAGCTTCCACGCGGCCTGACGCAGGAAGATGCGCGCGGCTTGCAGCTCGATCTCCATATCCGCGAGGCGGAATTGCAGCGCCTGAAACTGGTCGATGGATTTTCCGAAGGCCTTGCGCTCGCCCATATATTGCAGTGTGGTATTCAGCGCCGCCTGCGCCGCCCCCAGCGAGCAGGCCGAGATATTGAGCCGCCCGCCGTCCAACCCCTTCATCGCGTATTTGAAGCCTTCCCCCTCGTCGCCAACCAGATTGCTGGCGGGGATCTTGCAGTCGTCGAATTGCACCTGCCGGGTGGGTTGGCTGCGCCAGCCCATCTTGTCTTCGAGCCCGCCAAAGCTGAGCCCCTCGGTGCCATCCTCGACCACGACGGTGGAAATGCCCTTGGGGCCGTCGTCGCCGGTGCGGCACATCACGACATAGGCGTCGGAATATCCGCCGCCCGAGATGAACGCCTTGGTGCCGGTCAGCGCATAGCCTTCGTTGCTGCGGGTGGCGCGGGTTTTCAGCGCGGCGGCGTCAGAACCGGCGCCGGGTTCGGTCAGGCAATAGGACAGGACCGTGTCCATGCTGATCGCCGGGGTCAGGAAGCGGGCCTTGATGTCGTCACTGCCAAAGGCGTCAAGCATCTTGGCGCACATGTTGTGGATCGACAGAAACGCCGCGACCGAGGGGCAGGACATGCTGAGCGCCTCGAAGATCAGGGTGGCGTCAAGCCGGTTGAGGCCCGCGCCGCCGCTGTCTTCGGACACGTATATGCCGCCAAACCCAAGCGCGCCAATCTCGGGCCACAGCTCTTTGGGGATGATGCCTGCGGCTTCCCAGGCGCGGGCGTTGGGGGCGATACGTTCTTCGCCAAAGGCGCGGGCCATGTCGAAAATGGCGGTTTGTTCTTCGGTCAGTGCGAAATCCATGAGGCTCCTCCCAGAGCAGTGCGGGGTCGGATGATGAGATGAAGGCCGGTTCGCCAGCAACGGCAGACAGGCCATGAATGGGGATCAAAGATCGGCGTGAAACTCCTCGATCAGATGTTTGACCACGGCGCCAAGCGCGGCTTGCGATGTGTCGCCCGCATGCACAGCGTCCTGATAAATGCGGCGCTGCTGATCGGCAGAGGTACCGGTGGCCAGAATATTGCGCATGTTCTCGATCTCGGGCCGGGTGCCAAGCGCGTCGGCATCCTCGGCGACCAGTTCGATCAGGTTGTCGATCAGGGCTTCAAATGGGGTGATCGCGCGGGCGCCGAAATCAATCAACCCGCCGGTCAGACCATAGCGCTGCGCCCGCCAGCGGTTTTCCGATAGCAGGAAGTTGTCATACAGCCGCCAGCGCTGGTTTTTCTGGCTCAGCCGCCACAGCATCCGGGTCAGGGCCTGAACCAGCGCGGCAAGGGTCAGCGCGGTCTCAAGCCGGGGCGAGACATCGCAGATCCGGGTTTCGATGGTGGGAAACCGGGCCGAGGGCCGCAGATCCCACCAGATTTTCGAACTGTCCTCGATCAACTTCAGATCGATCAGGGTCTGAACCGACCGCTCATAGCTGCCCCAACTGTCGAATTGCGGCGGCAGACCGGTGCGGGGCAGATTGTCGAACACGGTCAGGCGATAGCACGACAGGCCGGTATCCTCGCCCTGCCAGAACGGCGAGGAACAGCTGAGTGCCAGCAGATGCGGCAGGAAATACCGCAGCTGGTTCATCAGGTCGATACGCTGATCAGGGGCGGGGACACCGACATGAACATGCATGCCGCAGATCAGCATCCGCCGCACCACGCCCGCCAGATCACCACGCAGATGATTGTAACGGTCCTTGTCGGTGTGATGCTGATCGCGCCAGTCGGAAAACGGATGGCAAGAGGCGGCAATGGGCGCAAGGTTGAAGTCGCGCGCAATCTCCGCCACGGTCGAGCGCAGGCGCTTCAGATCGTCGCGCGCTTCGGCAACATCAGCGCAGACGCGCGTGCCGATTTCGACCTGACATTGCAGAAATTCCGGACTGAACTGACCTTGCAGGGCCGCCCCGCACCGCTGCATCAGGGCTTCTGGCGCAGGGGCCAGATCAAGCGTATCCAGATCGACAAGCAGATATTCCTCTTCCACGCCGAGGGTGAAATCGGGCTGAGCTGTGGGCATGACAATCCTCCCTGACAATGCTTGATGACCTGATGACTTCAGCATATTTGTCGCCGCCTCGGCAACCGGCACCGGCTGGACCCGACCTGTTTGCCGGAATTTGAGTATTTGGATCAGAAAGAAGCAGGCAGGTTTCTTTCTGACAGAAATACTCCGGGGTTTGGGGTGGAACCCCAATCTGCCCGCAGGGCTTATCCTGTGCGCCGAAGGCGCCCCGTTGGGTCAGCGGTGGTTGGGAAACGCCCCGGACAGGGCGTTTCCCGGTATTGGTCTTAGTCCATCGGCTTGAAGTTGAACTCTTCGCCGTCCTTGATGCCCGAGGGCCAGCGCGAGGTGATGGTTTTGGTGCGTGTGTAGAACTTGAACGCGTCCGGGCCATGCTGGTTCAGGTCGCCGAAGGCCGATTTCTTCCAGCCGCCGAAGGTGTGATAGGCCAGCGGCACCGGGATGGGCACGTTGATGCCGATCATGCCGATATTGATACGGTTGGCGAAGTCACGGGCGGCGTCGCCGTCGCGGGTATAGATCGCGGTGCCGTTGCCGTATTCGTGGTCCATCGCCAGTGCCAGTGCCTCTTCATAGGAATTGGCGCGGACGCAGGACAGGACGGGGCCGAAGATCTCTTTTTTGTAGATGTCCATGTCTTTGGTGACGTGGTCAAAGAGGTGCGGGCCCACGAAGAAGCCGTCTTCGTAGCCTTGCAGGTTGAAGTTGCGGCCATCGACCACAAGTTCGGCACCCTGCTCGACGCCGGTTTCGATCAGCTTGAGGATGTTGGCTTTGGCGGCGGCGGTCACGACGGGGCCGTAATCGACGTCGTTGCCAGCGGTATAGGGCCCGACTTTCAGCTTTTCGATGCGCGGCACCAGCTTTTCGATCAGGCGGTCGGCGGTTTCCTTGCCCACGGGCACGGCAACCGAGATCGCCATGCAGCGTTCGCCCGCAGCGCCGTAGCCTGCGCCGATCAGCGCGTCAGCGGCTTGGTCGAGATCGGCGTCGGGCATGATGATCATGTGGTTCTTGGCGCCGCCGAAGCACTGCACCCGTTTGCCGTTCGCGCAGCCGGTGCCGTAGATATATTCGGCAATCGGGGTCGAGCCGACGAAGCCGACCGATTGGATGACCGGGTGGTGCAGGATCGCGTCGACGGCTTCCTTGTCGCCGTTGACGACTTGCAGGATGCCTTTTGGCAGGCCCGCTTCTTCCATCAGTTCGGCCAGCATCAAGGGCACGGAGGGGTCACGCTCGGACGGCTTCAGGATGAAGGCGTTGCCGCAGGCGATGGCGGGGGCGAACATCCACAGCGGGATCATGGCGGGGAAGTTGAAGGGCGTGATGCCCGCCGACACGCCAAGCGCCTGGCGCATGGAATACATGTCGATGCCGGGGCCGGCGCTGTCGGTGAATTCACCTTTCAGCAGCTGCGGCGCGCCGATGCAGTATTCGACGACTTCCAGGCCGCGCTGCACGTCTCCGGCGGCGTCGGGCAGGGTTTTGCCGTGCTCGCGGGACAGGGCTTCGGCCAGTTTGTCCATGTCGCGGTTCAGCAGGTCGACGAATTTCATCATCACGCGGGCGCGGCGCTGCGGGTTGATGGCGGCCCAGGCGGGTTGGGCGGCGGCGGCGATTTCAACGGCTTGATTCATCTCTTCGACACTGGCCAGCGGGCATTTTGCCTGCACTTCGCCGGTGGCGGGGTTGAACACGTCCGAGAAACGGCCAGACGTGCCTTTGACGTGCTCGCCGTTGATGTAGTGGGTCAGCTCTTGCATGGGGACTCCTCCGCTTACGCAATTTGCGGCAGCTTAGGCTTGCAAATTTCCGATGAACAGAGGCAAGTTTCCAAAAAGGTTTTGCAAAAATGCAGAGGGTGCGGGCATGAACTGGGATGATCTGAAGGTATTTCTGGCGGTAGCGCGGGAGGAAAGCCTGTCGGGGGCGGGGCGCGACCTGAAGGTGGACCCGGCCACGGTTGGCCGCCGGGTGGCGCGGTTGGAGGAGGAACTGGGCACGCCGTTGTTTGGCAAAAGCCCGCAGGGCTATGCGCTGACAGATGCGGGGCAACGGTTGTTGGCGCATGCGGAGCGTGCCGAACAGGCGATGGGCGCGGCGATGGAGGAGCTGGCGGGGCAGTCGGGCAATCTGTCGGGGCAGATCAGGATCGGCGCGCCGGATGGCTGTGCCAACTATTTGCTGCCGCAGGTCTGCGCGCAGATTGTCGAGGCCAACCCGGATCTGGAGGTGCAGATCGTGGCGCTGCCGCGGGTGTTCAACCTGTCCAAGCGCGAGGCGGATATGGCGATTGGGGTCAGCCCGCCGACGGCGGGGCGGCTGACGGTGCAGAAGATCACCGATTACAAACTGCATCTGGCGGCGGCGCGCGGGTATCTGATTCAGCATCCGAAGATCGAGACGATGGAGGATCTGAAGGGGCACCGGATGATCGGATATATTCCCGACATGATCTTCGACAAGGAGCTGGATTATCTGAGTGAGGTCGGCGTGGAGAAGGTGCCGCTGGCGTCGAATTCGGTTTCGGTGCAGTTCCACTGTATCCGTCAGGGCGGCGGTATCGGGATCGTGCACGATTTCGCCATTCCCTCGACCCGGGGGTTGCGCAAGGTTCTGACCGAGGAGGTCAGTCTGACGCGCAGTTTTTACCTGATACGCCATGCCGATGACCGGCGGATGGAGCGGCTGAACCGGTTTGCGGTGGAGCTGGCCGAGGGGTTGCGGGCGGAGGTGGAGCGGCTTGAAGCTATGACTTGACAGATTGTCGCAGGCGGGGGACGCTGGGGTAATGAAACGATATTGCGGAGGTTGCCTACATGCTTGTTCATCAGATCCTCAGGGCCAAGGGCGACGATGCGGTGGTGACCGTCAGGCCGGGCACGTTGATTTCCGATGTGGCGCAAATTCTGGCGGAACGCCGGATTGGGGGCGTGATCGTGTCACTGGACGGGCAGGTGGCCAGCGGCATTCTGTCAGAGCGCGATATCGTGCGGGCATTGGCGGTGCGCGGCGCGAGCTGTCTGCACGAGCATGTCGAGGACATGATGACCCGCAATCCGGTCTGCTGTGCGCGCAATGACAGCGCCGACACGGTGCTGACGCGGATGACCGAGGGCCGGTTCCGGCATATGCCGGTGGTCGAAGACGGTGTTCTGGTCGGCATTGTCACCATCGGCGACGTGGTCAAGGCGCGGCTTCAGGAGCTGGCAATGGAGAAGGATGCCTTGGAAGGGATGATTATGGGGCATTAGCCCTTGCATTCCGGGGCGCAATAATATTGCGTGCGCGCGACAATACCTTTTGCTTCTTGAGGGAGGAGCGCGCAAATGCGTATCGGACTTTATCCGGGTACATTTGACCCGATCACTTTGGGTCATATCGACATCATCCGCCGCTCGGCCACTTTGGTGGACAGGCTGGTGATCGGGGTGGCAATCAACCGTGACAAGGGGCCATTATTTTCCCTTGAGGAGCGGGTCGCGATGATCGAGGTCGAGATGGCCCGGTTGCAAGAGCAGACCGGCACCGAGATCGTGGTGCATCCGTTTGAAAACCTGCTGATCAACTGCGCTCATGATGTGGGTGCGCAGGTGATCGTACGCGGGCTGCGGGCGGTCGCGGATTTCGAATATGAATTCCAGATGGTCGGGATGAACCGCGCGCTCGACAGTTCGGTCGAGACGGTGTTTCTGATGGCCGAGGCCAAGCATCAGGCAATTGCCAGCAAGCTGGTCAAGGAAATCGCCCGGCTGGATGGCGATGTCTCGCGCTTCGTGACCCCGGCTGTGAAGGCCAAGCTGCTGGCCAAGCTGGGAAAATAATGCGCCGGGCGTTTGGTCAGGCGGTCAGCGCTGTGGCGCTGTCCGCGTCTGCCATGGCGGTGCGGATGAAGCTGTTGCAGGCCTCAGGTTGCGTCAGCGGCAGCATATGGCCGCCGTATGTCAGCGTGAGTTTTATCGCCGGATGGTGGTTGGTCAGCTCGACGCCTTGTATCTGCGGATCAAGGATACGGTCCTCGCGGCCAAACAGGATATGCACCGGCACGCGCAGCCCGTCATAGCCGTTGCTCATCCATTTCAGATCGCGCCCGGAGGCGAGGAAATCGCGGCAGGTGTTGCGGAAGGATTTCGGGCGCAGACCCAGCAGCCCGCCGCCATCGACGCTGTACCCGGTGGGCACGTCCTCGGGGCCGAAGATATAATCGAACACATCCTGCTGATTGCGGATCGAGGCCGGGGTGGCAAAGGTCCAGCTGAGGACAAACCGCTTGAGGCCCGAGGGAATGGCGAGCGGTTTGAACGGCGGCGCCGGTTCCGCGGTGGCCACGGTCAGCGGCGCCAGCAGGGCCAGGCCGCGGGTTTTCTCGGGGTGCTCGAGCGCCAGGCACAGGGCGATTGCACCGCCCAGCGAATGGCCGACGATCAGCGGGCGGTCCAGCCCCAGCGCGTCGATCACCTCGATCATCTGCGCGGCCTGCGCGCGGGGATTGGCGGGGGTATGGGCGGGACGCTCGGACCAGCCCATGCCGGGCCGGTCAATCGCCACGACCCGGTGGTCGCGCGCCAGAAGATCAATCAGCCCCATGTCGAAATTGCCCAGCTGTCCGCCCAGCCCGTGGATCATCAGAATGGCCGGGCCGGTGCCCCTGTCGGCATAGTGCAGCTTGCCGGTGGAAATCTGGATGAACTTGCCGCGTGGCGGCACGGCGGCTTCGACCTTGCGCTTGGTGCGCCATGTCTTGGTCACCGGCCAGCCGAGGCCAACCGCACCTGCGGCGGGAAGCGCCAGTTCCAGAAGTGTCGAAATGAGGCTCATCACCGGTTCCCTTTGTGATTGGGGGCAGGATGGTCGGCGCGGCGGAGCCTGGCAAGTGGTGCCGGGGGTAACGTGGCGTCGGGGGCGGGGATCAGCGCCAGAAGGCGGTCCATTCGATCAGATCGCCGAATTTGCGAGCAAGGAACAGGATGGTGTCGCCCCCGGTCAGCAGCATGTCTGCCACCACCAGTGAGACAATCAACAGCCCCAGCACGATCGATATCTGATTGGTCATGCCCGGCCCTGTTCCCGTATTGCGGCGCTGGGGGAACTATGCCCAAGCGCCGCAAAAGGTGCAAGCTGTGGCGAAGGCTTAGCCCCGCAGGCGGCCCATCGCAACGGCCACATCGGCCATGCGGCAGGAGAAGCCCCATTCGTTGTCATACCAGCTGAGAACGCGCACGAGACGGCCACCGATGACTTTGGTCTGGTCGGGGGCGAAGATCGAGCTTTCCTCGGTATGGTTGAAGTCGATCGAGACTTTGGGCGCGGGATCGTAGCCCAGAATGCCTTTCATCGGACCGGCGGCGGCGTCGGCGATGATCTGATTGACCTCTTCTTCGGTCACGTCGCGGGCGGCGATGAAGGTCAGGTCCACGGCCGACACGTTGGGTGTGGGCACGCGGATCGACGAGCCATCAAGTTTGCCTTTGAGGGTGGGCAGGACCTCACCGAGGGCCTTGGCGGCGCCGGTCGAGGTGGGGATCATCGACATGGCGGCGGCGCGGGCCCGGTAGAGGTCCTTGTGGCGGCGGTCGAGGGTGGGCTGATCGCCGGTGTAGGAGTGGATCGTGGTCATGATGCCGGATTCAATGCCGATGCTTTCATGCAGCACCTTGGCCAGCGGCGCCAGGCAGTTGGTGGTGCACGAGCCGTTCGAGACCATCACATCATCCGCCGTCAGTTGGTCGTCGTTGACGCCCATGACGATGGTTTTCTGCACGTTCTTGGCCGGGGCCGAGATCAGCACCGATTTGGCGCCGCGCTCGATGTGTTTGGCGGCTTTTTCGCCGTCGTTGAAGTTGCCGGTGCATTCCAGCACGACATCGACGCCGGACCAGTCGAGTTCATCCATGTCATAGGTCGACATCACCTCGAACGCGCCGCGGCCAAGGTCCATGGTGCCGTCGCCGACGGTCACGGTGCCGGGGAAACGGCCATGCACGCTGTCGAAACGGATCAGGTGGGCGGCGGTTTCAAGCGGGCCGGTTGCGTTGATCTTGACCACTTTGATATCTTCGCGCGCGCTTTCGGCAATGTGCGAAAGGGTGCTGCGGCCAATACGGCCAAATCCGTTGATGCCGACGGTGATGGTCATGTTCTCAACTCCTGAAGCGAATGAAATTCATGCGTGATATAAACGGGCATTGGCTTTGCTGAAAGTTAAAAAATAGAGATTTATTAAAGTGTTAGCGCAAACCTGCCTTGGTTGCGCTAACGACTTTCCTGCCGGAGGATGCCGCAGGATCAAGGCTTGTTTGCAGGGCTGCTTCGTCTAAGTTGGGCGAAACGGCTGAAAATGAGGTACGGGCATGAGTGGTCTTCTGGCATTGCTGGACGATGTGGCGGCAATCGCCAAGGTGGCGGCGGCCTCATTGGATGATGTGGTGGGGCAGGCGGCCAAGGCAGGGGCCAAAGCGGCGGGCGCGGTGATTGATGACGCCGCCGTGACGCCGAAATATATCCACGGTTTCGAGGCCAGCCGCGAGTTGCCGATCGTGTGGCGGATCGCCAAGGGCTCGTTCAAGAACAAGCTGGTGTTCTTGCTGCCGGTTGCATTGCTGCTGTCCAGTTTCGCGCCCTGGGCGATCATGCCGCTGCTGATGCTGGGCGGGTGTTACCTGTGTTTCGAGGGGGCGGAGAAGATCCACCATGCGGTGTTCCCGCATGCGGTGCATGAGGAGGAGGGGGCGATCCCCGATGACCCGGCGCATCTGGAAGAGCAGAAGGCGGCGGGGGCGATCAAGACCGATTTCATCCTGTCAGCCGAGATCATGACCATCGCATTGGCGGCGATCCCAACCGGGAATATCTGGATGCAGGCGGCGGTGCTGGCGGCGGTGGGGATTGGCATTACGGTGCTGGTGTACGGCAGTGTGGCGCTGATCGTGAAAGCGGATGATGTTGGGCTGCATATGGCGGACAATGGCCGGTTGGGGATGACCCGTTCGCTTGGACGGGGGATTGTGAAGGCGATGCCGGGGTTTTTGCATGTGCTGACGCTGGTGGGGACGGCGGCGATGCTGTGGGTTGGCGGATCGATCGTGATCCACGGGTTGGATGTCTTGGGGCTTCCATGGCTGTACGAGCAGATCCACGCGGTTGCGCTGATGGTTGGGCATGCGGTGCCGCAGCAGATGGAAGCCGCGATGGAATGGCTGACGACGGCGGCAATTGACGGCGTTTTGGGCGTGGCGCTGGGTCTGGTGCTGATCCCGATTGTGACCCGCATCATCACGCCGTTGTGGCGCGCGGTGGCGGGGCTGCGCGGGGCTTGAGGGCTTGAGGCGCGTGGTCATCTTGTGACTGGCGGCTTCGAGCCTGACGTGTCGATTGCTGCGCCGCAGCTAGATGATCCGTTGCTGTAGCTCCTTTGGGTCATCTACATCGACGTGCCAAAACGCGGCAGCGCCTTCTGGCATCATGTGAAGCACGCGTTCGAAGTCTCTCTTGTTCGTGCAGCGCCGGACCGCCCACGCTGTCGCTTCAATTGCGTTATCCGGTGTCAGATTGTGGTTCACTCGAACCCGTTTTACCTCGGCAATCAACTCGGAGCGTTCAGAAAACGGCACCGGACCCTCGCTTACATCCCAGCCATTCACAAAAATCGCACGAAGCACGCTTGGAAGCACAGCCGCGAATTCCAAGCCTTGCTGGGCCGTCAAGCGGCGCCGAAACACCTGAAGAACAGCATCCACAGCCGTATAAGCCATGTTGTCGGACTCTAGCGACATGCGCTCCTTCACGTCATCGAGAAAAGCCCGCCATTCCTTGGAAGCGTGCCTGTATGTCCATGGCATTGGCATGGGAGATGTCGCCCTTGTTAGGTTTCGGCCAACAATAGCGTAGCCGTTCAATGCTTGGAATATCGAGGCCTCGTAAGTCCGCTTCGTCCGCGAAGCCGACATTTGACACAGCGAGGCGCCTTTTGCAGAAATCCGCGTGAGGTGGTCTGAGTTGAGCCCATCCGTTCTTGGCTGGATTTTGGAGCATGGTCGCTGCACAAAAAAAGGCCCCGGCGCAGGCGCGCGGGGCCTTTGATGTAGCTGTGGAAGGATCAGAGCAGGGCTTTGACCTGTGCCACGACGGCCTCGGCGGTGATGCCGAACTTTTCATAGAGCACCTCGGCCGGGGCGGAGGCGCCGAAGCTGTTCATGCCGACAAAGGCTGCTTTGGCTTCGCGGCCACGCTCGCCCAGCAGCCATTTATCCCAGCCCTGACGCACCGACGCCTCGATGCCGACGCGCACGGGGCCTGCGGGCAGGACGCGCTTGCGGTAGGCTTCTTCCTGCGCCTCGAACAGCTCCATGCAGGGCATGGAGACGACGCGGGTGCCGATGCCGTCGGCTTGCAGAAGGTCACGGGCGGCCAGCGCGATTTCCACCTCGGAGCCGGTGGCGATCAGGATGGCCTGACGTTTGCCTTCGGAGTCAGCCAGCACGTAAGCACCTTGCGAGACAAGGTTTTTCGCGGTGTGCGTGGTGCGCACGGTCGGCAGGTTCTGGCGGGTCAGCGACAGGACCGAGGGGGTTTCCTTGGAGGTCAGCGCGATCTCCCACGCCTCGGCGGTTTCGATCGTATCGCAGGGGCGGAACACATAGGTGTTGGGGGTGGCGCGGCTTATGGCCAGATGTTCGACCGGCTGGTGGGTCGGGCCGTCTTCGCCAAGGCCGATGCTGTCGTGGGTCATCACATAGACGGTCGGCACGCGCATCAACGCCGAGAGGCGCATGGCGGGGCGGGCGTAGTCGGTGAAGCACATGAAGGTGCCGCTGTAGGGACGGATGCCGCCGTGCAGCACCATGCCGTTCATCGCGGCGGCCATACCGTGTTCGCGGATGCCCCAGTGGATATAACGGCCACCACGGTTGTCGATGTCAAAGACACCCAGATCGCCGGTTTTGGTGTTGTTCGAGCCGGTCAGGTCTGCCGAGCCGCCGACGGTTTCGGTCATCACCGGGTTAATCACCTCAAGCACCATTTCGCTGGATTTGCGGGTGGCGACCTTGGGGCCTTCGTCGGTGATCTGCTTTTTCAACGCGCGAATGGTCGGCGCGAGGCGCTTGGGGGCGTCCAGCGCATAGGCGCGGGCGAACTCGGCCTGTTTACGCTCGGAAATCGTCGCGAGGCGGGTGTCCCACGCGGCGCGGTCAGTGGCGCCGCGCGATCCGATGGCTTCCCATGCGGTTTTGATCTCGGCGGGCACTTCGAACGGGCCGGTGGTCCAGCCATAGGCGGCTTTGGCGTCGGCGATCAGTTTCTCGTCGGTCAGCGCGCCATGGCCCTTGGAGGTGTCCTGCGCCGAGGAACCGAGGGCGATGTGGGTTTTGCAGGCGATCATCGAGGGCTTGCCAGCCTTCTTGGCGGCGGTGATCGCCGCGTCGATGGCGGCGGCGTCGTGGCCGTCGATTTCCTGCACATGCCAGCCGGAGGCCTTGAAGCGCATCACCTGATCGGTGCGGTCTGCCAGATCGACGGTGCCGTCGATGGTGATGTTGTTGTTGTCCCAGAACACGACCAGCTTGCTGAGCTGGTGACGCCCGGCGAGGCCGATGGCCTCTTGGCTGATGCCCTCCATCAGGCAGCCATCACCGGCGATCACGTAGGTGTAGTGATCGACGATCTTCTTGCCGTATTGAGCGCGCTGGATTTCCTCGGCCATGGCGAAGCCGACGGCGTTGGCGATGCCCTGACCCAGCGGGCCGGTTGTGGTCTCGATCCCGTCGGCATGGCCGTATTCGGGGTGACCTGCGGTTTTGGCGCCCCACTGACGGAAATTGCGGATTTCCTCTAGCGTGATGTCCTTATAGCCGGTGAGATACAGCAGCGAGTACAGCAGCATCGAGCCGTGGCCGGCCGAGAGGATGAAGCGGTCGCGGTCGGGCCATTTCGGCGCTGCGGCATCGAATTTCAGGTGCTTTTCGAACAGCACGGTTGCGACATCGGCCATGCCCATGGGCATTCCCGAGTGGCCGGAATTGGCAGCGTGGATGGCATCCAGCGTCAGGGCGCGGATGGCCGCGGCCTTGGACCAGTGATCGGGGTTTGCAGTGCGCAGGGCAGAGATGTCCACGAGAGGCTTTCCTTTGATCTAGGCGTATCGTTGCGTGCTCAATATCAGCCCGGGAGTGAAGATCAAGCGCACCCTGTAACCCATTGGCGCGGAAGGGGGCGCATTTTCTAGAACCATTGGGTAAACTTGGCCTGAAGGGCTGCCAGAATGATTCGCTGCCGGATCGTTGAGCAGCCTGAGCAGTAAGAAGGCAGAGGTGAATGAGCGAAATTAGCGAACTGGAACGCCGGATCACCGCAGCGATGGACCGGATTGCGCGCGGGGTTGAGGTGCTGAGCGCCGCTCCGCCCGAGGCGGCCGAGCCCGTGGTGGATGAAGCCGAGCTGACAGAGCTGCGGCAGGCGCTGGACGACGAGCGGTTGGCCAATGCGCAACTGGAGGAACGGGTCAAGGCAATCCGGGCCAAGATGGACAAGCGCGAGGCCGGGATTGAGTTGGAGCTGTCGGAGGCTCGCGCCGCGATGGCGGCGCTGGACGGCGAAATGCAGCGTCTGCGTCAGATCAACGAACAGTTGGTGGAAAGCAACACCGCGCTGCGGGCGGCCAATGCCGAGGGCGTGGGCGCGCCGGACCTGATAAATGCGGCGATGGCGACCGAACTGGAAGCGCTGCACACCGCGCGCGCCGCAGAGGCCGCAGAAGCGGGCGCGATCGTGATCGCGCTGGAACCGCTGTTGCGCGATGCCACAACCGGGGAGGAGACCTGATGCCCGAGGTGGAAATTCTGATCGGTGGCCGCGCTTTTGAAGTGTCGTGCCAGGAAGGCGAAGAGCATTACCTGCAGTCCGCCGCCAAGATGCTGGACGCCGAGGCCGGGGTTCTGGCAGCGCAGATCGGGCGCTTGCCCGAGGCGCGGATGCTGTTGATGGCGGGGCTGATGCTGGCCGACAAGACGGCCGGGCTGGAGGACAAGCTGGGTGAGGTCGAGGCGGCGCTTGCCGAGCGCGACGCCGAGCTGGAGGGGCTGCGCGCAGCCCCTGCGCCAGAGCCGGAGCGGGTGGAGGTGCCGGTGATCCCGGCGATTGTCACCGATACGCTGGCCGAGATCGCCGCGCGCGCCGAGGCGCTGGCGGCCGAGGTCGAGGACAAGCTGTCCGGGGCCGATGCGGATGCTGATGCGGATGCGCCGGAGGATGCAGAGGCCTGAGGCCGTCCGTGACTTTGAGACAAGAAAAAAGGCGGCGCGGGGAACCCCGGCCGCCTTTTGCTTTGTGCAGACCTGGCGATTAGCCGTTGGCTTCGCGGATCTTTTCGGCGGCGTCTTTGTCGTAGGCAACGCCGCTTGTTTCGAACAGGGTGTCAAGCTCGCCCGAGAGGGTCATCTCGGTGATGATATCGCAGCCGCCGACAAATTCGCCTTTGACGTAAAGCTGCGGGATGGTGGGCCAGTCGGAATAATCCTTGATGCCCTGACGGATGTCGGCATCGGCCAGCACGTTCACGTCCTTGAACGCGACGCCCATATAGTTGAGCACGCCCGCGACGCGGGAGGAGAAGCCACATTGCGGCATGTCCTTGGTGCCCTTCATGAACAGCACCACGTCATTGGATTTCACGGTTTCGTCGATGTTGGTTTTTGCGTCGGTCATTTGTTTGGTCCTTGCGAGTGTTCTGGGCGGTGTGGTCCCATGGCCGCAGCCAGTTCAGTTTTTCGTATCGAGGCGCGGGTGCCGGTCTTCGCTGCGCGTAGTGTCGCGCCGGGCGCTGTCTGAGGCGGCGCTGGTCGACGGAGCGTGGAGCACGTCGCCGGAGTTGAAGCTGCGCCGCGCTTGCGACATCTCGGGGCGGTAGGAGGCAAGCGGGCGGCGGGGCCGGTTGCGCTTGATCCAGGCCTCGGCGGTGATGGCGGCCAAGAGCAGGACGGCAAGGGTGCCGCCGATCCAGGCCATGGAGATCATTCGGGCGCCTTGGTGGTCAGGGCGAGCGCGTGCAGGTCGCCATTGGGACCATCCATCTTGCCCTTGAGGGCAGCATAGACCGCGCGTTGCTGCTTCACGCGGTTCTGGCCGCGAAAGCTTTCGTCGATCACCTCGGCGGCCCAGTGGTTTCCGTCGCCAGCCAGATCGGTAATGGTGATTTTGGCCGCCGGAAAGGCGGCGCGGATCAGGTCTTCGATTTCGCGGGCTTGCATGGCCATGGGGATGCTCCTGTCGTCGTCGGTTCAAGATGTAGGCCGGGAGGGGTCGCGGCGCAAGGGAGAGGGCGGCAATCTGTCAGCGCGGAGGCAAGGGGGCTGTCTGCCCCCAACCGTCCGAACCCTGCGGGATTCGGACGCCCCCCGAGGATATTTTGCAAATGTGAAGGCGGGGGCGGGTCAGCCCACCGCTGTTTCAAATCCAGACCGGTAGAGCGCAGCAAGGTCTGCCAGCGGGGCTTCGACGTGGCCAAAGCGCACGGTGTCACCGGTGAATTTGCCGACGCTGTGGATTGGCACGCCCGCCTGAGCTGCAGTGGTCATCAGTGCCTCGGCCTGATCGAAGTTGCAGGCGATGAGGTAGCGGGCCTGATCCTCGCCAAACAGCTGCGCCATGTCGGCGGTATCGAGGTGGACGCCGGTGCCACCAGCCTCGGCCATTTCAAACGCGGCAAGGGCAAGGCCCCCGTCGGACAGGTCGGTGCAGGCGGTGATCAGCACATGGTTGGCGCGGATGAAATCGCCGTTGCGTTTTTCGGCGGCGAGGTCAACGTGGGGGGCGTCGCCCTCTTCCCGGTTGAACACTTCGGCCAGCAGGGCGGATTGGCCCAGATGGCCGGTGGTGTCACCGATCACAAGCGCCACGTGACCATCGCGGGCGGTGCCGGTGATGGCCAGTTCGGGCGCGGCGATGAGGCCGACCGCGCCGATGGTGGGCGTGGGCAGGATGCCGGTGCCGTCGGTTTCATTATAGAGCGAGACGTTGCCGGAAACGATGGGCATATCGAGGGCGGCGACAGCGGCACCGATGCCTTTGATCGCGCCAACAAGCTGCCCCATTATTTCAGGCTTTTCGGGGTTGCCGAAGTTCAGGTTATCGGTGGTGGCCAGCGGGGTCGCACCGACGGCGGTGAGGTTGCGATAGGCCTCGGCCACGGCCTGAGCGCCGCCCTGATAGGGGTTGGCCTTGACGTAGCGTGGGGTCACGTCGGAGGTGAAGGCCAGAGACTTTTCGGTGCCGTGCACGCGGATGATGCCCGCGCCAAGGCCGGGCGTGCGGACCGTATCGGACATGACCATCTGGTCGTATTGTTCATAGACCCATTGTTTGGCGGCATAGTTGGGCGAGCTGATCAGCGCGCGCAGGCCGTCGATGGGATCAATCTCGGGCACTTCGGTCAGCGGATCGGCGGCGGGGGTTTCGACCCAGGGGCGGTCATATTCGGGGGCAGAGCCCGAGAGCGTGGCCAGCGGCAGGTCAGCTTTGACCACGTTGCCATGCAGCACGAGGAAGCGGTCTTCGGCGATGGTTTCGCCGACGATGGCGAAATCGAGATCCCATTTGACGAAGACGGCGCGGGCCTCGGCCTCTTTGTCCGGGCGCAGGACCATCAACATGCGTTCCTGCGATTCCGACAGCATCATCTCGTAGGCGGTCATGTTGGGTTCGCGCTGGGGCACGTCATCCAGTTGCAGTTTGACGCCCAGACCGCCCTTGTCGCCCATTTCCACGGCCGAGCAAGTCAGGCCCGCGGCGCCCATGTCCTGAATCGAGATCACGGCACCGGTTTGCATCAGCTCCAGCGTGGCCTCCATCAGGCGTTTTTCTGTGAAGGGATCGCCGACCTGAACAGTGGGGCGCTTTTCTTCGATCGTATCATCGAATTCAGCCGAGGCCATGGTGGCACCGCCGACGCCGTCGCGACCGGTTTTGGCGCCGAGGTAAACCACGGGCATGCCGACGCCAGAGGCGGCGGAGTAGAAGATTTTATCCGCGTCCGCCAAGCCGGCCGCGAAGGCGTTCACCAGGCAGTTGCCGTTATAGGCGGGGTGAAAGCGAACCTCGCCGCCCACGGTGGGGACGCCGAAACAGTTGCCATAGCCGCCGACGCCTTCGACCACGCCATGCACCAGCTGACGGGTTTTGGGGTGATCGGTCGCGCCAAAGCTGAGTGAGTTCATCGCGGCGATGGGGCGGGCGCCCATGGTGAACACGTCACGCAGGATGCCGCCAACGCCGGTGGCCGCGCCCTGATAGGGTTCGATGTAGGAGGGGTGGTTGTGGCTTTCCATCTTGAAGACGACGGCCTGGCCATCGCCGATATCGACCACGCCCGCGTTTTCTCCGGGGCCACAGATCACTTGCGGACCGGTGGTGGGCAGGGTGCGGAGCCACTTCTTGGAGGACTTGTACGAACAATGCTCGTTCCACATGGCTGAGAAGATGCCGAGCTCGGTGAAGGTGGGCTCGCGTCCGATGATCTCGAGAATACGGGCGTATTCGTCGGGCTTGAGCCCATGGGCTGCGATCAGGTCGGGCGTGATGGCCGGGTCTTGCATTGTGATGTCTCCGAAGGCGGTGCTGCGGCGTCTCTTTACGACAAGGGGGCGCGGGGGGGAAGGGGGACAGAGCCGCGCGGCGGTGTTGAGTTAGTCGCGGTGCGTGGCGGGCACCCAATCGGGCGTGTCACGGTTCCAGAATTTCGCGGGGGCATCCAGCCCGGTGCCGGGGACATGGCGGGTATAAGTGGCCTGCGTGACGAAGATCACGGGTTCTTCGTAGGGGTGGCTGTCGAAAATCGCCTGAAGCACCTGATTCAGATGCGCGGGATCGGTGTCGAGCACGGCAAAGGACAGTTCAGTGCAGGGCACCTGCATGGCGGTTTCGCTGGCGGGGTTGCGCCCGCCGGGGCACGAGCGAAACCGCTGCACGCCCGGTGTGGTGGCGAAGCTGACCTGATCATAGAAGCCATAGGTCAGAGGATCGACGGCCTGCACTGCCTCCAGCACCTCTGGCAGGTGGGCCTCGGGACGCTGCACGGTGACGTGAAAGGCCGGGTGCAGGGTGAAGGCGGGTTTGGTGGTGTCGGTCTGTGGCATTCCGGGCTCCTTGGAGTGGGGAACGTAAGGGGAGCAGTAGAGGGGATTCGCTGCTGGAGGAAGTTGAAAACCGCCGCGCAAGGAATTTTCTGCACTCAGGTGGGACCAAAAAAAAGGCCGAGCGTAAAGCTCGGCCGAAGTCCAACAGGGAGGTATGAAGATGATGTGATTTGCATCGCCATCATCGTCGAAAGCTGAAATAGGCAGCGAAAGTAAAACGATCAAGCGCGTTCATGCGGCAAGTGCAGCATGCCCGGTATGCATGGCGTGCATAGCTTTGGAGGGTGTTAGCTAAGCGCCTGATCTTTCATCCGTTTACGGTATGTTATGATCTCGTCCTGAACGAAATCCCGGAAGGCGGCAATGCGCTTGGATTGGCGCATTTCTTCGGGATAGGCGAGGAAAACCGGTACTTCGACGGATTGAACATCGGGCAGAACGCGCACGAGATTCGGAAAATCCTGCATCAGGTAATCGGGCAGGACACCGATTCCGAGGTGATTGATCACCGCCTGAAGCACGCCGAAATAGTTATTCACGGTCAGGGTCGAGCGGATGTCGTAGGTCATCAGGTGCTGCACGAGGTTGGCCCCGGCACCGACCTGCGCCGATGTTGGATTCTGGCAGATCAGGCGGTGGGTATTGATGTCCTCGATGGACTCAGGTGTGCCGTAGCGGGCCAGATATTCGGGCGACGCATAGAGCAGCATCCGCACCGACATCAGCCGTTTACGGATCAGATCGGCCTGCGATGGTTCTTTCATGCGGATCGCCACATCGGCTTCGCGCATCGGCAGATCAAGCACGCGTTCCTCAAGCATCAGGTCGATTTTCAGGTCGGGGAATTTTTCATAAAGCGCGGGCAGGCGCGGCGCCAGCCACAGCGAGCCGAATCCAGTGGTCGTGGTCACACGCAGTTCGCCGAACACTTCTTCTTCGCTGTCGCGGATACGGGCGGCGGCAGAGTCGAGCCGTTTGGACATCGCACGCGTGGCTTCAAACAGCAGTTCACCCTGTTCGGTCAGAATCAACCCGCGGGCGTGGCGGTGGAAAAGCGTGGTGTTCAGGCTTTCCTCGAGCGCGCGCACCTGTCTGCTGACCGCAGATTGGGACAGATGCAGGACATCACCGGCGTGGGTGAGGCTGCCCGCGTCGGCCACCGCGTGGAAGATTCTTAATTTGTCCCAGTCCATATCAGCAACTTTCGATTCACGCACACCTCATACACGAAACACTATGGTGTAAAACGTCTTAACGGCGGGTTCCCTTGGGGGATGCGCATTTTTTCCTTTCAAAGGTCAGTATATTTGACCTATTGTTGCCCTATACTTGAGCAAGTCACACTGCGTGCGGGAGGCGTCACATGACCAGCCAAAAAGTTTCTTTGAATGACCGTTTCGACCTGGAAAAATCGCCGGTGTTGCTGAATGGCACACAGGCTCTGGTGCGATTGATGCTGATCCAGAAGGCACGGGACGCGGCCGCAGGGCTGAATACGGCAGGATATGTGACCGGATATCGCGGCTCGCCTCTGGGCGCTGTGGATATGCAGATGAACCGGGCGGCCAAGCAGCTGACAGCGGCGGATGTGAAGTTTCACGAAGGTCTGAACGAGGATCTGGCCGCGACGGCACTTTGGGGCGCGCAGCAGGCGGAATTGCGCGGTGAGGGCAAATTCGACGGTGTTTTCGGGCTTTGGTACGGCAAGGGGCCGGGCGTGGACCGGTCGGGCGATGTGATGCGGCACGCCAATATGGCCGGCACGTCACAGCATGGTGGCGTGCTGATGGCGATGGGCGATGACCACACCGGTGAAAGCTCGACCGTGTTGCACCAGAGCGAATGGGCGATGGTGGATGCCTATATGCCGGTGGTCAGCCCGGCAGGTGTGCAGGAGATTCTGGACTATGGCATCTATGGCTATGCGCTGAGCCGGTTTTCCGGGCTTTGGGTCGGGCTCAAGACCATGAAGGACACGGTCGAGGCAACTGCGGTTGTGGATGGCCGCCCCGACCGGATGAACCTGATTTTCCCTGAGGTCGAGATGCCCGAGGGCGGGTTGAACATCCGGCTGGTGGATACGCCGACCGCGCAAGAAGCGCGGATGATTGATTACAAGCGGTTCGCGGCCGAGGCGTTCAGCCACGCCAACAAGATGGACAAGCGGGTTTGGGGCAAGCCGGGGGCCAAGATTGGTTTCGTGGCGGCCGGCAAGAACTGGTTGGACCTGCTGCATGCGCTGAGCCTGCTGAACATCGATGAAGCCGAGGCCGAGCGGTTGGGCATCACGACCTATAAGATCGGGCAGACCTTTCCGCTGGACATGATCGGGTTTCATGACTGGGCCGAGGGGCTGGATCTGATTGTGGTGGTCGAAGAAAAGCGCAAGCTGATCGAGGTTCAGATCAAGGAAGCGATCTTTAACGACCGGCGCGGGCGGCGGGTCTATGGTTGGCACAAGGGCGGCGGCGCGGGGTCGATGCACGGCGAAGAGCTGTTTCCGACGCGCGGCGCACTGGACCCGATCTGGATCGCTGAGAAGCTGGGCGGTATCCTGATCGAGGAAGGCCGCGACACGGATGGCATCAAGGCCGGATTGTCGGCGCTGTCGGATGCACGGCGCAATGACAATGCGCAAGAGATCGCCAGCCGCTTGCCGTATTTCTGCTCGGGCTGTCCGCACAACAGCTCGACCAAGGTGCCGGATGGCAGTCGCGCTTATGCCGGGATCGGCTGTCACTATATGGTGCAGTGGATGGACCGTGAGACGCTTGGGTTTACCCATATGGGGGCAGAGGGCGCGAACTGGATCGGCGAGGCGCCGTTTTCGAAAACCGGGCATGTGTTCCAGAACCTTGGCGACGGGACCTATAACCACTCGGGCGTGCAGGCGATCCGGGCGGCTTTGGCGTCGGATGCGAATATCACCTACAAGATCTTGTACAACGATGCGGTGGCGATGACTGGCGGGCAGCCGAATGAGGGCGGGTTGACAGCGTATCGGATCGTGGACGAGATCAAGGCGATGGGCGTGCGGAATATCGCTGTTGTCTATGATGCGAAGGAAGAGGTGGACCTGGACCGCTTTCCCAAGGATGTGGAAAAGTTCGAGCGGGCGGATTTCCAGTCTGTTCAAGAGAAATACCGCGAAATCAAGGGCGTATCCGCCATTGTCTATATCCAGACATGTGCTGCGGAAAAGCGCCGTCGCCGCAAACGGGGCACGTTCCCGGACCCGGACAAGCGGGTATTCATCAACACCGATGTTTGCGAGGGCTGCGGCGATTGCGGGGTGCAGTCGAACTGCGTGTCGATCGTTCCGGTCGAGACCGAGCTGGGCCGCAAGCGGGCGATTGATCAGTCGAGCTGCAACAAGGATTTCAGCTGTGTGAAAGGGTTCTGCCCCAGCTTTGTGACGCTGGAAGGCGCGGTGGTGAAGAAGGCGCAGACTGCGTCGCTGGACCTGCCAGACCTGCCCATGCCAGTGCTGCCCGCGATTGATGGCACGTTCAACGTGGTGATTACCGGCGTCGGCGGCACCGGCGTTGTGACCATCGGCGCGGTGTTGGCGCAGGCGGCACAGATTGATGGCAAGGGTGCCGGCATGATGGAAATGGCCGGGTTGGCGCAGAAGGGCGGCGCGGTGCATATCCATTGCCGGATTGCCGAGCAGCCCGGTGATATCAGCGCCGTGCGTGTGGCCACGGGCGAGGCGCATGCGCTGATCGGCGGCGATCTAGTGGTCAGTGCCGGGGCGAAAACGCTGGGGCTGACGCGCACCGGGCAGACCGGGGCCGTGGTCAACAGCCACGAGATCATTACCGGAGATTTCACCCGCGACACGGAATTTTCGCTGCCGTCGGACCGGTTGGCGCTGGCGCTTGAGGCGCGGTTGCAGGATCGGGTGATGCTGTTTGATGCGTCCGAGCTGGCCAAGGTGACGCTGGGGGATTCGATTTTCTCGAACATGATGATCTTCGGGGCGGCGTGGCAGCGCGGGTTGATCCCACTGAGCTTTGACGCGATTGAACAGGCGGTCGAGTTGAACGGGGCGGCTGTTGAGAAGAACCTGCGCGCGTTCGAGATTGGCCGTTGGGCGGCGCTTTACCCACAGGACGCCGCGCGGGTGTTGACCCCTGCGAAGGTGGTCGAAAAGCCCAAGACCCTGGACGAGAAAATCGCATTCCGGGCGGCGCATCTGGTGACGTATCAGGGTAACCGATTGGCGAAACGCTATGGCAAGCTGGTGGGCGGCGTCAGTGACCCGCGCCTGAAAGAAGCTGTGGCGAAGGGATATCACAAGTTGCTGGCCTATAAGGATGAATACGAGGTGGCGCGGTTGCTGTCGGACACGCAGGCGAAAGCGGCGGAGCAGTTTGATGGCGATTACCGGATGACTTTCCACATGGCGCCGCCGATCCTGTCAAAGATGGGCAGCGACGGTCGCCCGGTGAAGCGGGAATTCGGACCCGGCATGTTGCGGTGGTTGCGGCTTCTGGCGAAGGGTAAGCGGTTGCGCGGCACCGCGCTGGACCCGTTTGGCCGCACGGCCGAGCGGCGGATGGAGCGGGCGCTTATCGCGCAATATGAGGCAGATATGGCGGATGTGCTGCCCAAGGTGACGCCCGCGACGCTGGACAGCATCGTGGCGCTGGCGGAATTGCCGCTGCTGATCCGTGGGTTCGGCCCGGTGAAAGAGGCAAACGAGGCCAAGGCGGCCAAGACCCGCGAAGCCTTGTTGGCGCAGATTCGGGCTGGGGGAACTCCCATGGCAACCGCAGCGGAATAAGGCGCAGGATCGGGGCTTGGGCCCCGATCTTCACAATACGTTCATAAAAGCTGGCCAGACTCGCGCGAACCGCTTATTTGAAGCGGCGAGTTCCAGAGGATAATCCGTATGACACAACACCGTCATATTGCCCGTGACATAAGCTATGCCCATTCGGCGGAAACCCGCAGTGGTCGGACGATGATCCGTGTGATGGAAAACGTCACCGGGCGCATTGGCCTGATCAAGCGTGCGCGCGGGTACGAGGTCGATGTGGCGAATGGGCTGGATTTCTGGCAGGTGATCGTCGAACGCTATGGTCTGTCACTGGAGGTGGTGGCCGGATCACTGGACAATATCCCCAAAACCGGCCCGCTGATCCTGATTGCCAACCATCCTTATGGCATTCTGGACGGGCTGATGATGGGGCATATCCTGTCGCGTACGCGGGGCGATTTCCGCATTCTGGCGCATCAGGTGTTTCGCAAGGCCGAGGATTTGAGCAAGGTGATCCTGCCGATCTCGTTCGATCAGACCAAAGAGGCGGTGCAGCTGAACCTTGAGACCCGCAAAGAGGCGTTGAGGTATCTGGCACAGGGCGGGGCGATCGGGATTTTCCCCGGTGGCACGGTGTCCACCGCGGCCAAGCCGCTGGCGCAGCCGATGGATCCGGGCTGGCGCGGGTTTACCGCGCGGATGGTTGCCAAATCCGAGGCCACGGTGGTGCCGGTGTTCTTCGATGGCCACACCAGCCGGATGTTTCAGATCGCAAGCCACATGCACTCGACGCTGCGGATGGGGTTGCTGATCAAGGAGTTCGCCAAGCGGTTGGACACACCGGTGCGTGTGGCCATCGGGCAGCCGATCGCGCGCGAAGAGTTGCAGGCGCGACGCTCGGATGCAAAAGCAATGATGGATTTCCTGCGCAAAGCGACGTATGAGCTGTCTCCGACACCGCTCAAATCCTATGACTACGGCTTTGAGTTCGAAGAGAAACACCGCGCGTAAGCCGGGACAACACAGGCCGGAGCCATGGCAGTAGGCATTTTTGACAGCGGATTGGGCGGGTTGACGGTTTTGGATGCCGCCACGAAACGCTTGCCCGACGTGCCGTTTGTATATTTCGGCGACAATGCGCACACACCTTACGGGGTGCGCGACGCGCAGGACATCTATGATCTGACCACGGCATCGGTTTCGCGGCTGTGGGAGGCGGGCTGTGATCTGGTGATTCTGGCCTGCAATACCGCCAGCGCGGCGGCGCTGCGGCGTATGCAGGAAAGCTGGATCCCGACCGACAAGCGGGTTTTGGGCGTGTTCGTGCCACTGATCGAGGCGCTGACCGAGCGGCAGTGGGGCGACAACTCGCCGCCGCGCGAGGTGGCTGTGAAGCATGTGGCGTTGTTTGCGACGCCTGCAACGGTGGCCAGTCGCGCCTTTCAACGCGAGCTGGCGTTTCGCGCCATCGGTGTCGATGTCGAGGCGCAGGCCTGCGGCGGAGTTGTCGATGCGATTGAAGAGGGCGATATGATCTTGGCCGAGGCGCTGGTGCGTGGCCATGTGGACGCGCTGAAGCGCAAGATGCCCACGCCAGAAGCCGCGATTTTGGGGTGTACTCATTATCCGCTGGTGCAGGACGTGTTTCAGGACGCGCTTGGACCGGATGTGCAGGTCTATTCACAGGCTGATCTGGTGGCTGAAAGTCTGGCGGATTACCTGACCCGGCACCCGAAGATGATCGGAACCGGGACCGAGTCGATGTTTTTGACCACAGGCGACCCGCGCACAGTTTCAGCGCGGGCGACGCAGTTCCTGCGACGAAAGATCGAGTTTCAGGCCGCCTGATTGATCATGGTCAAGGCGGTTACTGTTCGTCTGTTATATTTCAACCTCACCGCGCGGCCCGATTGGCCCGCGTCATAAGGAACAAGAAGAATGCCGCATAAAATCGCCATTCTCGGGGCTTCGGGTTATACTGGAGCAGAGCTTGTCCGGCTGATTGCCACTCATCCCGCCATGGAGATCGTGGCGATGGCCGCGAATTCCAAGGCCGGTCTGAAAATGGCTGACGTGTTTCCGCACCTGCGCCATCTGGCGCTGCCCGATCTGGTCAAGATCGAGGAAATTGATTTCTCGGGGGTGGACCTGTGCTTTTGCGCGCTGCCGCATGCGACCAGTCAGGAAGTGATCCGCGATTTGCCGAAGTCCTTGAAAATTGTCGATCTTTCGGCGGATTTCCGGCTGCGTGATCCGGCGGAGTACAAGAAATGGTATGGCAATGATCATGCCGCGCTGGAGTGTCAGGCAGAGGCTGTTTATGGCCTGACCGAGTTTTACCGCAATGAGATCCGTACCGCGCGGTTGGTGGCAGGCACAGGGTGCAACGCGGCGACCGGGCAATATGCGCTGCGGCCGCTGATCGCCGCGGGCGTGATTGATCTGGACGAGATCATTCTGGACCTGAAATGTGCGGTCTCTGGCGCCGGGCGCAGCCTGAAGGAAAACCTGCTGCACGCCGAGCTGAGCGAGGGCTATCACGCCTATGCCGTCGGGGGCACGCATCGGCATCTGGGCGAGTTCGATCAGGAATTCAGCGCGGTCGCCGGCCGGCCGGTCAGGGTGCAGTTCACGCCGCATCTGATTCCGGCGAACCGGGGTATTCTGGCGACGGTGTATGTGCGGGGCGATGCGGACGCGGTGCATGAAACGCTGGCCGCCACCTATGCCGAGGAGCCTTTTTTGCAGGTGCTTCCCTTTGGTCAGCATCCCAGCACGCGGCATATCCGTGGCTCGAATTTCTGTCATATCGGGGTGGTGGCGGACCGTATTCCGGGGCGGGCGATTGTGGTCGCGGCGCTGGATAACCTGACAAAAGGTAGCAGCGGGCAAGCCTTGCAGAATGCCAATCTGATGTTAGGTGAAGAAGAGACGGCGGGGCTGATGTTGGCTCCGTGTTTTCCGTAACCGGGCAGGGAGAGACCGATGAAGGGGCTGAAAAAGAAACGCCGGATTCAGGTGGTCGCGCTGGCGGCTGTGGCCTTGTTGCTGGCCACTGGGTTGATCGGCTATGGGATGCGGGACGGCATCAACTTTTTCCGCGCGCCCAGTCAGGTCATGGCGGACCCGCCCGGCCCGCGCGAGACGTTTCGCATTGGCGGGCTGGTTGAAGAAGGCACATTGCAGCGCGGTCAGGGCGAGACGATCCGGTTCAGCGTGACCGATGGCGGCGCGTCTGTGCCTGTGACCTATGCAGGGGTTCTGCCGGATCTGTTTGAGGAAAATCAGGGGATGATCGGCACTGGTCGCTACGTGAACGGCGTATTTGAAGCCTCTGAAATTCTTGCAAAACACGACGAAAGCTACATGCCGAAAGAGGTCGTGGACGCGCTCAAGGAACAGGGCGTGTATCAGGCGCCCGACAGCTGATTTCGCCGCGCCCGCACGCTGCATTGCACCTGCATTAACCAATTGGCCCCAGCCTTATCCAAGTATCAGGATAAAGCCGGGGTTTTTTCATGCAAGATGTCAGGCAGATCGCGAACGAGATCGTCACCCGTGAGGGTGGCTTTGTAGATGACCGGGATGATCCGGGCGGGGCGACAAATTACGGGGTGACCATTCATACGCTGCGGCGTCTTGGGCTGGATCTGACCGGCGACGGGCGGGTAACTACGGCGGATGTGCGCGCGCTGAGCCGTGATCGGGCGGTCGAGATTTTCCTTGCCGAATACTATGCCCGCCCGCGGATTGATACCTTGCCCGAGGGGCTGCGGCCCAGCGTGTTTGACATGTATGTCAATGCCGGAGCGAATGCCGTCAAGATCCTGCAACGCCTGCTGCGGCAGATGGGCCATGAGGTGGCGGTGGACGGGGTGATTGGAGCGCAGACGGCGCAGGCGGCGCAGGTGGCGGACGCGGCGGCGCCCAAGCATCTGGCTGATGCGTACGGGATCGCGCGGCGCAATTATTACTTTCGTCTGGCCGATTCGCGCCCGGCCAGCCGCAAATACGCCCGCACGCGGGCGGGTGGCAAAGGTGGTTGGATCCACCGGGCCGAGGCGTTTATCAGCCCGCGCTATCATCTGAGTGACGCCGAATTCCGTCAGAGGGTGGCGAAATGGGGCTGATCGAGCGCGCGTTCAATGTGGTTTTCGGCAATGATCGCAATGTATTGCGTGACACCGTTGAGGTGTTTCACGAAAACACCGAAGCGCGTGCGGCGCGCGATGTCATCGTGCGGCGGGCAGCACTGGACCAGTTCGGGGCCGAGTTCATCGCCCCGCAACGTGGGCTTTTTGACCGTCTGATGGATGCACTGAACCGGCTGCCACGACCCGGGTTGGCGCTTGGCACGCTTGGCATGTTCGTGGCGGCGATGGTCGATCCGGTATGGTTCGCGGCGCGAATGCAGGGAATCGCGCTCGTCCCCGAGCCCTTGTGGTGGCTGCTGGGCGCGATCGTGTCATTCTATTTCGGGGCGCGACATCAGACCAAGGGGCAGGAGTACCACGCTCGTATGGCCGAGGCGATGACCCGCGTGCCGCAGGTTGTGGGCGCGATCCGGGCGCTTGAGGGCAGCAGCCCCGGCGCGGCAGATACCGGGCGCGATGCGGCGGCGCAGCAACAGGCGATCACGCCAGAGGCCAATACCGCGCTGGAAGACTGGCGGGAAAGTGGCGGGCGCGAGGGGCGGTGAAGGCCGCGACAATGTGAACCGCGGTGCGTGCTGAAACCGATTGGCCCGCGCGATGCCAGGCTCTATAACGAGGTCATGATTACAGAGCTTGGCCACTTCGCCCTTATCCTCGCCTTCCTTGTCGCCTGCGTGCAGGCCGTCGTTCCGCTGATCGGGGCGCATAAGCGCTGGCCGGGGTGGATGGCCGTGGCCGAACCTGCGGCAACAGCGCAGTTTCTGCTGACGGCCTTTTCCTTCGGGGCGCTGACGCATGCGTTTGTGACCTCGGATTTCTCGCTGCGGCTGGTGGTCCTGAACTCGCATTCGCTTAAGCCGATGCTGTACAAAGTGTCCGGCGTCTGGGGCAACCACGAGGGCTCGATGTTGCTGTGGGTGCTGATCCTGACGCTGTTTGGCGCAATGGCGGCTTGGTTTGGTGGCAACTTGCCGCCCAGCCTGCGGGCGCGGGTGCTTGCGGTGCAATCGGCGATCTCGGTGGCGTTTTTTGCCTTTATCCTGTTCACTTCGAACCCGTTTTTGCGGCTGGCCGTGCCACCGTTTGATGGCGAGGATTTGAACCCGCTGTTGCAGGACCCGGGTTTGGCGTTTCATCCCCCGTTCCTGTATCTGGGCTATGTCGGGTTGAGCATGGCGTTTTCTTTTGCCGTGGCAGCACTGATCGAGGGGCGGGTCGATGCAGCTTGGGCCCGCTGGGTGCGGCCTTGGACGCTGGCGGCGTGGGTTTTCCTGACAATCGGAATCGGGCTTGGGTCATGGTGGGCCTATTACGAATTGGGCTGGGGCGGGTTCTGGTTCTGGGATCCGGTTGAGAATGCCAGCTTCATGCCATGGTTGATCGCGGCGGCACTGCTGCACTCGGCTATCGTGGTCGAGAAACGCGAAGCGCTGAAAAGCTGGACCATTTTGCTGGCGATCATGGCGTTTGGCTTCAGCCTGATCGGCACATTCATTGTGCGATCCGGGGTGATCACCTCGGTCCACGCCTTTGCCAATGACCCCGAGCGCGGCGTGTTCATTCTGATGATTCTGGCGGTGTTCATGGGCGGGGCACTGATCCTTTATGCCGCGCGCGCCAGTGTGATGGAGGCCAAAGGCGTATTCGGGCTGGTCAGTCGTGAAAGCGCGCTGGTGTTGAACAATATCCTGCTGGCTGTCAGTGCGTTTGTGGTATTCATCGGCACGATCTGGCCGCTGGTGGCCGAAATTGCCTTTGATCGCAAATTGTCCGTCGGCGCGCCGTTCTTCAATATGGCGTTCACGCCGTTCATGGTTCTGCTGGGACTGGTTCTGCCGGTGGGCGCGATGATGCCGTGGAAACGTGGGTCGATCGCGCGGACGGCAAAGCCACTGATCCCGGTATTTGTGCTGGCGCTGGCGTTGGCCGGTCTGGCGTGGGCGATGCAGTCGGGGCGCAGCCTGCTGGGGCCGGTCGGGCTGTTTCTGGGGAGCTGGCTGGTGTTTGGCGCGGCGGTGGATCTTTGGAGCCGCACCGGGCGCGCAGGGGCGGGGCGGTTGCGCCGTATGACGCGCTTGCCGCGTGCTGATTGGGGCAAGGCCGTGGCGCACGGCGGGCTGGGCATTACCATGCTGGGGATCGCCAGCATGATGGCTTGGGAGGCCGAGGATATTCGCGTGGTTCAGCTTGGGGAATCCTACGAGGTTTCGGGCTATACTTTGGTTCTTGATCAGGTAGCGCAGGTCGAGGGGCCAAATTATTTCGCCACGCGCGGTACGGTTAGCCTGTCGAAAGACGGTCGCCCGATTGCCAAGCTGTTCCCGGAAAAGCGGAATTATCCGGTGGCGCGCATGCCCACGACCGAAGCGGCGATTGACGGCAGGTTTCTGCGCGACATCTATGTGGTGATCGGCGATCCGCAGGCGGACGGGGGGTGGGCAGTACGGACCTACTTCAAGCCGCTGGCCAACTGGATCTGGGGCGGCGCGATTTTGATGGCGCTTGGTGGCGCGCTGAGCCTATCGGACCGGCGCTATCGCGTGGCGGCAGGGGCGCGCAAAGCCAAGGTTGCGGGGGTTCCTGCGGAATGAAGCGCCTATTTTTGATCCTGTGCCTGATCGCCGCGCCTGCATTCGCCGTGCAGCCAGACGAGGTTTTGTCTGACCCGGCGCTGGAGGCGCGGGCGCGGACGATTTCCAAGGATTTGCGCTGTCTGGTTTGTCGCAACGAGAACATCGACGATTCCAATGCCGAACTGGCCCGCGACCTGCGCCTGATGGTGCGCGAGCGCCTTGTGGCGGGGGACAGTGACGAGGCGGTCGTTCGCTATGTCGTTGATCGGTACGGCGAATATGTGCTGCTGAGGCCGACCACCGGCGGGGCGAACTGGCTGCTTTGGGCTGCTGGGCCGCTGATGCTGTTGGGCGGGCTGGGGATGGGGCTGGTGTATCTGCGGAAACGGCAGGCCGCACCGGAGCAGGGCAGTGCTGCGTTGAGCGATGAGGAACAGGCCCGCCTGAATGATATTCTGAAGGAGTGACGCGGGGTTTTGGCTTTTCCCTGACCGGCGTGCGGATATGCTGCGCGCAAACGGACAGGGAGGCCATCCATGGATTATCAGACCATTACGCTGGACATCAGCGAGTCGATTGCGGTTTTGACGCTGAACCGCGCAGACAAGATGAATGCGCTCAACACCCAAATGCGAGCCGAGATTGCCCATGCTGCGCAAGAGGCCGGGCGCAACGCCAAGGTTCTGGTTCTGACCGGGGCCGGTGGCGCGTTTTGCTCAGGCCAGGATCTGAGCGACCAGGCAAATTTGGGCAATCTGGATATGGAGCGCACGCTGCGTGACGAATATCTGCCGATGCTCAAGGCGATCTATGATTGCCCGATCCCGACGATCAGTGCCGTGAACGGCGCGGCGGCCGGTGCAGGAGCCAATCTGGCGCTGGCGGCGGATGTGGTGATTGCGACGGAAAGCGCCTATTTTCTGCAGGCATTCACCCGAATTGGCCTGATCCCCGACGCGGGCGGCACCTATTGGATGACCCGGAATATGGGCTCGGCCAAGGCGATGGGCGCGGCGCTGTTTGCCGACAAGATCAGTGCGCGTCAGGCCGATGACTGGGGGCTGATCTGGGAGGCCGTGCCAGATGCCGAGTTTGAAGCGCTCTGGAAGGCGCGGGCGGCACATCTGGCGAAGGGGCCGACGCTGGCCTATGGTCACGTCAAAGAGGCGATCCGTGGCAGTTGGGACAACACGCTGGAGCAGCAGCTTTCAGTGGAAGGCCACAAGCAGGGCGCTTGCGGGCAAAGCCGTGATTTCCAAGAGGGTGTTATGGCATTTCTGGAAAAGCGCCCAGCGAAATATCAGGGCCGCTGAGCCGCTGATTGAAGGCTTGCCCACGCATGAAAACGGCCGCCCATTGGGCGGCCGTTTTAAGTTCAAGCTGTTAAAACCTTAGCGGTTTTCGACGTCCACATAGTCGCGGGCGGTGGCGCCAAGATACAGCTGACGCGGGCGACCGATTTTCATCTGCGGATCTGCAATCATCTCTTTCCACTGCGAGATCCAGCCGACGGTGCGCGACAGCGCAAAGATCGGAGTAAACATCGACGTCGGGAAGCCCATCGCTTCGAGGATGATGCCCGAATAGAAATCGACATTCGGGAACAGCTTTTTCTCAATGAAATAAGGATCATTGAGGGCCACATGCTCCAGCTCTTTGGCGACTTGCAGCAGCGGGTTATCTTGCACGCCCAGCAGTTCCAGAACCTCGTCCGCCGAGTTTTTCAGAACTTTGGCGCGCGGGTCGGTGTTCTTGTAAACGCGGTGACCAAAGCCCATCAGACGGAACGGATCGTTCTTGTCTTTGGCGCGGGCGATGAATTCGGGGATACGATCCACGGTGCCAATTTCGCGCAGCATTTCCAGACACGCCTGGTTCGCGCCACCATGGGCAGGGCCCCACAGGCACGCAATACCCGCTGCAATAGAGGCGAACGGGTTGGCACCTGAAGACGACGCCAGACGCACGGTCGAGGTCGAGGCATTCTGCTCGTGATCGGCGTGCAGGGTCAGGATGCGGTCCATGGCGCGGGCCAGAATCGGATCAACCTCGTATTTCTCGGCCGGGACCGAGAAGCACATGTGCAGGAAGTTCGCCGCATAATCCAGATCGTTGCGCGGATAGACGAAGGGTTGTCCGATCGAATACTTATAGGCCATCGCGGCGATCGTCGGCAGTTTAGCCACCAGACGGATCGAGGCGACCTCGCGCTGCCAGGGGTCATTGACGTCTGCACTGTCGGCATAGAAGGCCGACATGGCGCCGACGACACCAACCATCGTGGCCATCGGATGCGCGTCGCGACGGAAGCCGCGGAAGAAGTTGTGCATCTGCTCATGCACCATGGTGTGATGCGTGACGCGGGTTTCGAAATCTTCCAGCTGGGTCGCGGTCGGCAATTCACCGTAAAGCAGCAGATAGCAGACTTCGAGATAATGCGATTTCGCAGCAAGCTGGTCGATCGGATAGCCGCGATGCAGAAGGATGCCTTCGTCACCGTCGATATAGGTGATGGTGCTGTCGCAGGCGGCGGTCGAGGTGAAGCCGGGATCGTAGGTGAACACGCCTGCCTGACCGTAAAGTTTGCGAATGTCGATCACCTCCGGGCCAGCGGTTGGGGTGAACATCGGCAAATCAAAGGTCTTGCCGTCAAAACTCAGAGTTGCCGTTTTGGTCGGTTCAGTCATGGTGTTCCCTTCATCACTGGCCTCATGTGCGGACCACATGGGCGTTTGCTATTCCAATTTACCTTGAGGAGAGGTTAATTCATTCACCCCTCAGGCAGCTGCGTCGGTCAACCGGGCCAGCGTTTCGGCCTGCCCAAGGACCAGCATCATGTCAAAAACGCTGGGTGTCACACTACGCCCCGCAAGAGCGGCCCTCAAGGGGCCTGCCAGCTTGCCGAACTTGATGCCCTGCGTTTCTGCGAAACGGTTGGTGACGGCTTCCAGATCGTCACGCGTCCAGCTAGCATTTTGCAGCTGCGGCGTCAATTGCTTCAGTATACCACGGGATACATTGTCGAGTTGAGCCGCAGCTTTGTCATCTGGTACGATTGGGCGGTCAGACATGATAAATGCAGCTTTTTCAACGAGTTCTGGGAAGGTCTTCGCGCGTTCTTTGAGGCAGTACATCGCGGACTGTATCAACGTGGCCCGCGCCGGGCTTAGGTCTGGCTGGTTCGTGATCCGTAAAAATGCCTGTAGCTCATGCAGCAGTGCAGCATCATCCGATGCGGCGATATGCTGACCACAGAGATTCTCGAGCTTCTTGAAGTCGAACCGCGCCGCAGATTTTCCGATTCCGCCGAAATCAAACCATTCTTTTGCCTGCGCATCGGTGAAAAATTCGTCATCTCCGTGGCTCCAGCCCAGACGCGCAAGGTAATTGCGCATTCCGGCAGCGGGATAGCCCATGGCCTGATATTCTTCGACCCCCAAAGCGCCGTGGCGTTTGGACAGTTTCTTGCCGTCGGGGCCATGGATCAGCGGAATATGCGCCCAGACCGGGACGTTCCAGCCCATCGCATCATAGATCATCATCTGGCGCGCGGCATTGTTCAGGTGATCATCCCCCCGGATCACATGGGTCACACCCATGTCGTGGTCATCGACGACAACGGCCAGCATGTACACAGGAGTGCCGTCCGAACGTAACAGAACCATGTCATCAAGCTGATCGTTGCGGATGGTCACGTCGCCCTGAACCTGATCGCGGATCACGGTTGCGCCGTCCTGCGGGGCCTTGATCCGCACGACAAACGGCGCGTCGGGATGGCTGGCGGAATCCGCGTCCCGCCAAGGGCTGCGGTACAGGGTCGAGCGCCCCTCGGCGCGCGCGGCATCGCGGAAGGTGGTGATCTCGTCTTGGGTGGCAAAGCACTTATAGGCTTTGCCTTCGGCCAGAAGGTGATGCGCAACCTCGGCATGACGGTCCGCGCTGTCAAACTGGCTGACCACATCGCCGTCGTGGTCCAGTCCCAGCCAATCGAGCCCTTTCAGGATCGCGGCTGTTGCCTCGGGAGTGGAGCGTTCGCGGTCCGTGTCCTCGATCCGCAGCAGGAATTTTCCCCCCCGACCACGGGCATAGAGCCAATTGAACAATGCGGTGCGCGCACCACCGATATGCAGATAGCCCGTGGGCGAGGGCGCGAAACGGGTGACGATTTGCGAGGACATGAGAGACTTAACCTTTCGGTAACCATGTGGGGGTTAGCGTTGCCGCCTGTCTATCGACCCGCCGATGCGAGGACAAGAGTTGCAACTGTTCACCCTGATCGGAGCGGCCCTTGTTGGCCAGCGCGGCCATCTTTTTCACTGGGTGCCGGTTTGTCTGTCGATCGGAATCGGGGGGTATTTCGCGCTGCTGAGCGAGCCGGGTTGGCCGATTTATGGCGGATTGGCAGTTGCAGTTACGGTTTTGTCGGGGCTGGCCTGGCACGCACGGCCCGAGGTGGCGCCGCTGATCTGGGCCGTGATGCTGATTGCGGCGGGCGTCGCGCTGGCGGGCGCCCGGGCGCATGCGGTGGCGGAGCCGGTTCTGGGTTGGCGATACTATGGCCCGGTCGAGGGGCGCGTGGTCGGGATCGATCGTTCGGGCAGTGATGCGCTCAGGTTGACGCTGGACAGGGTGGTTCTGCGTGACACTGATCCAGCCCGTACGCCCGCGCGCGTGCGGGTGTCGCTGCACGGTGACCGGGCTTGGCATGACCCTGCGCCGGGGCAGGTAGTGATCCTGACCGCGCACCTGTCGCCGCCCTCTGGCCCGGTTGAACCCGGTGGGTTCGATTTCCGCCGCCACGCCTGGTTTCAAGGCGTGGGTGCCGTGGGCTACAGTCGCACGCCGGTGCTGTTGCTGGAACCAAACCAAGGGGGCATGCCGGTTTTTGCGGCCCGTATGGTCCTGTCAGATAAGGTTCAGCGTGCCTTGCCGGATGAAGTCGGCGCATTTGCTGCCGCGATCATGACCGGGGATCGCTCAGGAATGGGGCAGGACACGCTGGAGGCGCTGCGCGCCTCGAATCTGGCGCATCTTCTGGCGATCTCCGGGCTGCATATGGGGCTGCTGGCCGGGTTCGTTTTTGCTGCGTTCCGACTGGGGTTTGCGGCGGCGCCGGTTGTCGGACTGCGCTTACCGGCCAAGAAGTTGTCTGCGGGCATCGCACTGTCCGTTGCGGCGGGGTATCTGCTGCTGTCAGGCGGCAATATCGCGACCGAGCGCGCCTTTGTGATGGTGGCCGTCATGCTGATCGCTGTGATGTTCGACCGGCGGGCGTTGTCTCTGCGGGCGGTCGCTGTCGCGGCATTGATCGTGCTGGTTTGGCGCCCCGAGGCTTTGCTTGGCCCCGGTTTTCAGATGTCGTTCGCAGCCACGACCGCCTTGGTCGCGGTGTTCGGCGTGATCCGCGATCAAGGGTGGACGCTGGGGCCGCGCTGGTTGCGCCCCGTGATGGCGGTTGTGATCTCTTCTGCGGTGGCGGGCGCTGCGACAGGCCCGGTGGGGGCCGCACATTTCAATCAGCTATCGCATTTTGGCCTGCCTGCGAATCTGTTGTCGGTGCCGTTGATGGGGGTGTTGGTGATGCCATCGGCTGTTGTGGCGGCCTTGCTGATGCCATTTGGCGCCGAAGGCCCGGCCCTGTGGATCATGGGGCTTGGGTTGCGCTGGATCTTGGGCGTGGCGCATTGGGTGGCGGGGCTGGACGGCGCGTTGGGGCAGGTGGTCAGCCCACCTTGGGCGGTCTTGCCGACGATGGCGTTTGGCGCGCTGGTGGTGATCTTGTGGCAGGGGCGCGCGCGGTGGACCGGCTTGGGGGCCTGTTTTCTGGCGGCAGGACTGTGGGTGCGGGCGGACCGCCCTTTGGTTCTGATCGACGCAACCGGCAACCTTGTCGGAGTGATGACGGATCAGGGGCGTGCGCTCAGCAAGCCGCGCGGTGCAGGCTTTGCGGCACGGAACTGGTTGGAAAACGATGGTGACGGAGCGGATCAGGCCGAGGCAGCAGTGCGCTGGCCTGAGACGGTGCGCGTGAATGGGCTGACCTTGCGGGCGCTGTCCGGCAAACGCGCGGCGACAAACGCCACATGTCTGCAAGGCGAGTGGCTGATCAGCAATGTGGTTTTACCGGAAAACCTGCCGTGCCGGGTCACTGACCCACATATCCTGTCACAAATCGGCGCGCTGGCGGTGTATTCCGGCGATCCATCGCGGATCATTTCGGTTCGGGACCTCACGGGCGTGCGGCTTTGGAGTGTTGGGCCGAAGCCGCGCAAACAGGCGGCATCGGCGCCCGCTCAGTAGCTGCGGATCAACCCGACAAGACGGCCCTGCACCTTGACCATATCCTCGGGGAACACTCGCGTTTCATAGGCGGGATTGGCGGCCTCAAGCGCGATCGCGTTGCCGCGGCGCGAAAACCGCTTCAGCGTGGCCTCGTGATCTTCGACCAGCGCCACGACGATATCGCCGTTACTGGCCACCGATGTTTCGCGGATAATTACCACATCGCCATCGTTGATCCCGGCCTCGATCATCGAATCGCCTTTTACTTCAAGCGCGTAGTGTTCGCCCTGACCGGACAGCATCGAACCTGGCACGGCCACGGTTGTGGCCGCATGTGAAATCGCCTCGATCGGGACACCGGCGGCGATACGGCCCACCAGCGGCAATTCCATCGCGTGCACCGTGCTGACCGGCATGGCAGCGCGCGGTGATGCAGTCGGGCGATCACCGTCGATCACACGCGGGGTGAAGCTTGCTTCGCCGCCCAAGGCTTCGGGGAGTTTGACAATTTCGATGGCGCGGGCACGGTGTGCCAGACGGCGGATAAACCCGCGTTCTTCCAGCGCTGTGATCAGCCGGTGAATGCCCGATTTCGAGCGCAGATCCAGCGCCTCTTTCATCTCGTCAAAGGATGGGGGAACACCATCACGTTGCACCCGTTTATGGATGAATTCCAACAGATCGAGCTGTTTTTTGGTCAGCATGAACATCTCCCTCCGGTGTGACGGTTTGGATTTGTTCTAGTCATGTTCCTGTTTTGTGTCAAGCGGCTGGTCGCTTGCGCCTCAGAGCGGGATATAGTCGACCTGATCGCCCGTCGCGCGCGGCCCATCGCCCACAGGGCGCAACAGCAGCGCGTTGGCCTCGCTCAGGATGGTCAAAAGCGAGCTGTCCTGCCGATCAAACAGCGTTAGTTGCCCGTCGGCGACGCGGGCGCGCATGTAATGCTCGCGCGGGCCATTCGCCGCCACATCCGTTGTCAACCGAGCCTGCCGTGTTGCGCGCCGCCCGGCGGGCAAGCCCAGCATTGCGTGAACCACCGGCAGCACAAACAGATGGCCGCACACCATGGCCGACACCGGGTTCCCTGGCAGGCCGATCATCGCGGCCTTGCCCATGCGCCCGGCCATCAGCGGTTTTCCGGGGCGCATGGCAACTTTGTAAAACGCCTGCTCCATGCCCAATTCAGCAGCAACTGGACCGACCAGATCGTGATCGCCCACGGATGCGCCGCCAATGGTGATCACCAGATCAGCGCCCTCGGCAAGCTCAAAGGCCATTGCCAGTGAGGCTTCATTGTCACGTGCGATCGGCAGGATACGGGCGTGCGCACCCGCCTGATCCAAAAGCGCCTTAAGCCCGAAGGTGTTCGACGCGATGATCTGATCGGGGCCGGGGGTGTCGCCCGGCATAACCAACTCGTTCCCGGTCGAGATCAGCGCCACATCGGGCCTGCGCCGGACCGGCACCTGCGCGATGTTCATTGCCGCCAGAAGCGCCACGTCGGCCGGGGTCAGACGGCGCGGGGCGGCGATGGGCTGACCGATGACAAAATCAGCCCCGGCGGGGCGGATGTTGGCATTATCGCCCGGATCAGAGGTGATCGTGATGGTCGAGCCGAAGCGGTCGCAATCTTCTTGCAAAAGGACGAAATCAACGCCGTCCGGCACCGGCGCACCGGTGAAAATACGCACGGCCTCGCCTGCGCGCACATCCCCGTCAAAACCTAGTCCGGCAGCGGATTCTCCGATGACTTTGAACTTGGCGTCCAGCGCAACCTCATCGGCGCGCACGCCGTAGCCATCCATCGCCGAGGCGGCAAAGGGCGGTTGATTGCGGGTGGCCTGCACCTCGTGCGCCAGAACCCGGCCTGCGGCCTCGGTCAGCGGAATCAGCTCTTCCGGCAGGGTCGAAACCAGTGAGAAAAGATGCGAAAGCGCTTCGTCAACCGTGATCATTTCGCCTCGTACCGCCCTGATTTTCCGCCATCTTTCAGGACCACGCGAATGCCGCCGATCTCCATTGCTTTGTCCACGGCCTTGGACATGTCATAGACAGTCAGCGCGGTGATGCTGACTGCGGTCAGCGCCTCCATCTCGACCCCGGTCTGGCCGGTGGTCTTGACCGTTGCTTCGATCTGCACGCCGGGAAGGTCGGGGTCCAACGTCAGATCCACCGCCACTTTGGTGACCGGCAGCGGGTGACAGAGTGGGATCAGATCGGGGGTTTTCTTGGCACCCATAATCCCGGCCAGACGCGCGACGCCCAGAACATCCCCCTTCTTGGCGCGGCCTTCTGAAATAATATCAAAGGTTTCGCGTGCCATCTTGATCCACCCCGCAGCCGTAGCCACCCGCGACGTCACGGCCTTGTCCGAGACATCGACCATATGCGCGTCACCCTTGGCGTCGAAATGTGTCAGCCCGCTCATACTTACATCCCGTGCGCGGTCAAAGGGTTGGCCAGCAGCGTTTTCGTCGCGGTGGTCACATCCTCCTGACGCATCAGGCTTTCGCCGATCAGGAAACAGCGCGCGCCGTATCGGGCCAGATCTGCCAGATCCTCGGGCGTACTCAGCCCGCTTTCGGAAACCAGAAGGCGATCGCCCGGCGCGTATTTCGAAAGCTTATGGGTGGTGTCGAGCGTAGTTTCAAAGGTTTTCAGATTGCGGTTATTGATACCGATCAACCGCGACTTCAGCAGTGCGGCACGGCTCATCTCTTCGGCGTCGTGCACTTCTATCAACGCATCCATGCCCCAACGGGTCGCGGCCTCTTCCAACTCGGCTGCCTGCGCGTCGCTGACCGATGCCATGATGATCAAGATGCAATCGGCACCAAGTGCTCGGGCCTCTGCCACCTGATAGGTGTCGTACATGAAATCCTTGCGCAGCACCGGCAGCGAACAGGCGGCGCGGGCCTGCACCAGATACTCTTTGGCGCCTTGAAAGCTAGGGGTATCTGTCAGTACCGACAAGCAGGTTGCCCCACCGGCCTCATAGGCTTTGGCAAGGGTCGCCGGGTCGAAATCGGCACGAATCAACCCCTTGGACGGGCTGGCCTTTTTGATCTCGGCAATCAGGCCATATCCGATGCGGCTCGCCTCGAACAAAGCGTCGGCAAAGGGGCGCACGGGCGGCGCGGCGTGGGCCTCAGCCTCGACCGTTTCCAGCGGTTTGGCGGCCTTGTCGGCCGCGATTTCCTCAAGCTTATAGGCCTTGATCTTGTCCAGAACGGTGCCGGTCATGATGCCTCCGATGTGATGCGCGCCAACGCGTCGAGTTTCTGTTTTGCGGCTCCGCTGTCAAGGCTGTCGCGCGCCATCGCAACGCCATCTTTCAGGTCGGTCACCTTGCCCGCCACCAGCAGGGCGGCGGCGGAATTCAGCAGCACCGCGTCGCGGTAGGCCGACGGCACACCGGCCAGCAGCGCCCGAAAGGCCACAGCGTTTTCCGTAGGGGTGCCGCCAACGATCGCCTCGAACGGATGCACCGGCAGCCCGAAATCGTCGGGGTGCACCTCGAAATCCGAAATGCTGCCATCTTCGTTCAACGCGCTGACCCAGCTGAGGCCCGAAATCGCCAGCTCGTCAGTGCCGTCGCTGCCATGTACCAGCCAGGCTTTCTCGCTGCCCAGTTGGCCAAGGGTTTCCGCCATGGGCCGGATCAGATCGCGGGTAAAGACGCCGGTCAGCTGGCGCTTGACCCCCGCAGGGTTGGTCAGCGGTCCGAGGATGTTGAAAATTGTCCGGGTGCCAAGCTCGGCCCGGACCGGGCCGACATGCGCCATGGCCGGGTGGTGCATTGGCGCCATCATGAACGCGATCCCGCAGGTTTCCAGCGCTTTTTCAACGGTTTGCACGCCAACCATCACACCCACGCCCATTTGCGTAAGCGCATCCGCCGCACCGGATTTTGAGCTAAGGTTGCGGTTGCCATGCTTGGCCACCGGTACGCCCGCACCCGCCACCACAAACGCGGTCGCGGTCGAGATGTTCAGCGTGCCCTTGCCATCGCCCCCGGTGCCAACGATATCCATCGCGCCTTCCGGGGCGCGGACCTTGTGGCATTTCGCCCGCATCACGGTGGCGGCAGCAGTGTATTCGCCAACGGTTTCGCCCCGCGTGCGCAGCGCCATCAAAAGCCCGCCGATCTGGGCCGGGGTCGCTTCGCCCTCGAACAGGATGGTAAAGGCGGCTTCGGCCTCGGCCTCGGTCAGGGGGCGGTCAGCCGCGGCCCCGATCAGTGGTTTCAACGCATCGCTCATGCTGGAACCTTCATAACATTCAGGAAGTTCTGCAACAGTTTATGCCCATGCTGCGAGGCGATGGATTCGGGGTGAAACTGCACGCCATGGATCGGCAGGTCTCGGTGTTGCAGCCCCATGATCGTGCCGTCTTCCAGCTCTGCCGTGACTTCAAGACAGTCGGGCAGGGTGGCACGCTCAACGATCAGCGAGTGATAGCGCGTCGCCTCGAACGGGCTGGGTAGCCCGGCAAACAGGCCTTTGCCGCTGTGGCGGATCAATCCCATCTTGCCATGCACGATCTCGTGGCAGCGCACGACCTTGCCGCCGAAGGCCTGCCCAATGGTCTGATGGCCCAAGCAGACGCCCATCAGTGGCGTTTTGGTTTCCGCCGCCGCTGCCGTCAGCGCCAAGCAGATCCCGGCCTGATCCGGGTCACACGGGCCGGGGGACAGCAAAATCCCGGCTGGGTTCATCGCCATTGCGGCCTGTACATCCAGCGCATCATTGCGTTTCACCACGATATCGGCGCCAAGTTCACCCAGATAGTGAACAAGATTATAGGTAAAACTGTCGTAATTATCGATCAGAAGCAGCATCTGGCCTATCTTTGTGTTTTGGGGGCTAGAGGCCCGTCGCATCGTCGCGGTATACTTGTTCAGTCTTGCCCCGGACCGTCAAGGGGGGCAAGGCCTGCAAGGCACAATGAGACGGAATAGTCGAAGGGGCAGAATATTGGCGCGCGGCGTAGTAAGCGGATTTGTCTGGGGAGCGGTTTTTGCCGTGGTTGGGGTTGGTATGGCCTCGCTTATTGTTGGCACGATTGATGCGCCGCGGCCCGAAGCCGAAGCCGTGGATGTGCCCGCCGGGTCGGGTTTCGATGGCGCGCGCGAGGATAAAGAGGCCGACCTGCCGGGGGCTCAGCCGGTTGAAACGCCAGCCGCCGCACCGCGCGCCGAAGCGCCGGGGCTGGACGATCTGGGACCGCTGGATAAAGCTGATACCTTGCCTGCGGGTCTGCCTGAAACCGGCAGTCCCGACAGCGGCCTGACAGCGCCCACCGAGAATGGCAACAGCCCCGATGCCCCCGCCGGTGCCGATATGCCGGTGCAATCCGACCAACCGGGCGCCGCCCCACAGGCGCCGGTGCCGGATGCGGATCTTTCGATCTCGACCGAACCTGCGCAGCCCGCGCCGCCCGCGCAACCTGAGGACAGCGGCTTTGCGCAGACCGCCCCCCCGAACGTCACGACCGACGAGCCGGTGCAGCCGGTTCCGCCAAAGGCCGAGCCGATTCCGGTGCCTGTGGTGATCGTGCCTTTGCCTGATGATCAAGTGGAACAGCCAGCGCCCGAAGATGCCACGCCGGATGCCGAAGAAGGCGCGCCGCCCGCGCCACGAGCCGGGGAGGCCGTGCCGTTGCCATCGGTGACGGACCCGGCCGCGCCGGATGAGGCACGGCCGCGTATTGGCACGCCAGTCGGTACGCTGACAGACCGGGCCGAGACGGCACAGACCGCGCCAGTGGTGATGACGCCAGCCACGCCGTTCGAAACCTATGCCGAGCCGTTTGCCAACCCCGAGGGCAAGCCTGTGATGGCGATTGTCTTGATCGACCGGGGGGACAGCAAGATTGGGATCGAAGCTCTGTCGAGCTTTCCCTATCCGCTGAGCTTCGCGGTGGATGCCACAAGCCCGATGGGACAGGCCGCAATGGCGCGGTATCGTAAGGCCGGGTTCGAGGTTCTGGCCCTGTCCGACATCCCGTTGGGCGCCACGCCTGCGGACACGGAAATGCTGCTGCGGGCCACGCTGCGCGAGCTGCCCGAGGTCGTGGCGGTGATGGAAGGCGATGGCTCGGGGCTGCAGTCTGACAAGGCGGTTTCCGATCAGGTGACGGGCATTCTGTCCGAGACAGGACACGGATTGGTGTTGTTTCCCAAAGGGTTGAATACGGCGCAGAAGCTGGCGGCGAAATCCGGCGTGGTGGCGGCGACGGTATTCCGTGACTTTGATAGCAAGGGACAGAATGCTTCGTCTGTGCGGCGGTTTCTGGATCAGGCGGCGTTTCGCGCCGGGCAGGAAGAGGGCGGCGTGATCATGGTCGGGCGGCTGCGGCCCGAGACGATTTCCGCACTGCTGCTTTGGGGCCTGCAGGACCGGGCGAGCCGGGTGGCGCTGGCGCCGGTTTCGGCTGTGTTGAAAGAGGTCGTGCGTTAGAGCGGGGCTTTGACGTCACGCCACTGACCGGGGGCCAGACCGTCGAGCGACCAGTCGCCGATGCGGGCACGGATCAGGCGCAGGGTGGGGAAGCCGACAGCGGCTGTCATCCGCCGAACCTGCCGGTTGCGACCTTCGGAAATCGTCAGCTCAATCCAGCAGTCGGGCACGGATTTGCGCACACGGATCGGCGGAGACCTGTCCCAAACCTGTGGATTTTCAATGCGTTGCGTCTTTGCGGGGCGGGTGGGGCCGTCTTTGAGGGCGACGCCTTGGCGCAGGTTTTGCAGGGCCTGATCGGTGATCTCGCCTTCGACCTGAACCAGATAGGTCTTTTCCTGCTTGTGGCGCGGGTCCGAGATCCGGGCCTGTAGCTTGCCGTCATCGGTCAGGATCATCAGGCCTTCGCTGTCGCGATCAAGGCGGCCCGCCGGGTAAACCTTTGGCACGTCGATGAAATCTGACAGGGTTTTACGCGGAGACCCTTCGGTGCCACGGTCGGTGAACTGTGACAGCACATCATAGGGTTTATTGAACAGGATCACACGGGTCATGCCTGCGTCCTAGCCGGTTTTGCGGAGCGCGAAAAGGGGGCTGGGGGCGCGAAACCGGCATGCACAGGACATGCACATCTCATGCACATGCGATGCAGATCGCGATGCTGGGTGGGGGCGCTGCCCCCGACGTTGAAAATCCAAGGAATTTTCAACGCCTCCCCCGGAGTATTTTGCTCAGAAAGAAGCCCGAGGAGTCGGGGGCGTGGGTGTGGTGCGTGCCCGGTGGTGGGGCTGAGCGCGGGGGCGGTGAAAGGATCGCCCGGCGTCGCCGGGCCTTTGGTCGCGGTGTCTGTCAGCCGTTGCCATTTCCGGTGAAGCGCGCGGCGTCGGCGGCGGCGCGGCGGATGGCGTTGGATTTATGCACGGTCTCTTGATACTCGGCCTCGGGGTCGCTGTCGTAGACAACGCCGCCGCCGGCCTGGATATAGAGTTTGCGGTCTTTGACGATGGCGGTACGCAACGCGATGCACATGTCCATGTCGCCACCCGCGCTGAAATAGCCCAGACCGCCGCCGTAAACGCCGCGCTTTTCCGGTTCCAGCTCGTCGATGATCTGCATGGCGCGCACTTTCGGGGCGCCGCTGACCGTGCCTGCGGGCATGCCGGCGAAGAAGGCCGACAGGGCGTCTTGATCGTCGGCCAGTTCGCCGGTGACGTTCGAGACGATGTGCATGACGTGAGAATAGCGTTCGATGATGAATTGCTCGGTCGGTTTGACGGTGCCGATTTTGGATACGCGGCCGGTGTCGTTGCGGCCCAGATCAAGCAGCATCAAGTGTTCGGCCAGCTCTTTCTTGTCGGCCAGCAGGTCAAGTTCGAGGGCTTTGTCCTCGGCCGGGGTGGCGCCGCGCGGGCGGGTGCCTGCGATCGGGCGGATTGTGACCTCGCGGTCGAAGACGCGCACGAGGATTTCGGGGCTGGCGCCGACCACCTGAAAGCCGCCGAAGTTGAAGTAGAACATGAACGGCGACGGGTTGGTGCGGCGCAGGCTGCGGTAGAGTGCGAAGGGCGGCAGCGGGAAATCCTGCGTCCAGCGTTGCGACGGGACCACCTGAAAGATGTCGCCGGCGCGGATGTAATCCTTGGCCTTTTCGACGGCGGCCATATAGCCGGATTTGGTGAAGTTCGACACTGGCGTGCCGGGTTCAAGGGCGTCGCCCAGGTCGCGGGTGGCTTGCGGCAGGGCGCGGTCGAGGTCGCGCAGCGCATCCATCACCCGTTCTGCGGCTTGGGCATAGGCGGCGCGGGCGGATTGACCGCCAGAGACCCAGGCGGGGGAGACCACGGTCACCTCGCCCTTGACGCCATCGAGTACGGCCACGACTGTGGGCCGCAGCATCACCGCGTCGGGCAGGCCGAGCGGGTCGGGGTTGACGTCGGGCAGGTGTTCGACCAGCCGGATCATGTCATAGCCGAGGTAGCCGAACAGGCCTGCGCTGGCGGCGGGCAGGTCTTCGGGCAGGTCGATGCGGCTTTCGGCGATCAGGGCGCGCAGGTTGTCCAGCGGGGCGCCGGGCTGATCTTCGAACGCTTCGGTATCGAAGCGGGCGTTGCGGTTCAGGCGGCTGGTGGTCCCGTGGCTTTGCCAGATCACATCGGGTTTCATGCCGATGATCGAGTAGCGGCCGCGGACCTCGCCCCCGGTGACGGATTCGAGCATGAAGGCGTCTTTCTGGGCGCCGGTCAGTTTCAGCATCAGCGATACGGGCGTATCGAGGTCGGCGGCCAGCCGGGCATAGACGACCTGATGTTCGCCCGCCTCATAGGCGCGGGCGAAGCTTTCGAAGGTGGGGGTCAGTTCCAACGGTTCGTGTCCTTAGCGGAAGTTCGCGTGCACCGCGTTGAGCGCGGCCTGATCGAGCGAAATCCCGGCGCGATTCTGAATGTCGCGGGCATAGGCGGCATAGATGTCCTGCGCGATCCCGGCCTCGGTCTGGTCGGTGAGCGAGGCGGTCAGGGTCTCGACCTCGGGGTTGGTCATGTCGGGGGGCAGGATGTCATCGAGGCGGACGATCACCACGGCCTCGTCGCCGCTGATCACGGTGACATCGCCGGGGGTCATGCCGAAGACCTGCGACAGGAAGCCGTTGGGCGTGCCGGGCATGAACTGATTGCGGGTCACGTCGGTTTCGATCTGCGCGGTCAGGCCGAGGGCGGCCATGTCTTCGCCTGCGGTCAGGCGGGTGAGCAGCGCGGTGGCCTGTTCGGCCAGTGCCTTGGTGGTTTCGGCGGCGGTCCAGCCTGCGATGGCATCGTCACGCACGGTGTCGAGCGATTGCAGTTGTGGCGGCAGCTCTTCGTCGAGGCGCAGGGAGACGATGCCGCCGTCATCGAGATGGATCACCTGCGGGTAGTCGCCGGGTTGCACCGCAAGGGCGGCGTCGCGGAAGCCGGTGTAGGCGGCGATGTCTTCGGGCGCGCCATCGAACCAGTCGATCTGGGCGACGGTCATGCCCGCTTCGGCATGCAGTTCTTCCAATGTGGCGCCGCCGGCCAGCAGGTCATCGACGGTTTCAGCGGTGGTTTCGATCTGGCGGCGGGCGCGGTCGGTGGCGAGTTCGTCGCGCAGGTCATCGCGGACGTCGTCATAGGCGGTGGCTTGTTCGGGCAGCACGCCGTTGACACGGAACAGGGCCGGGCCGAGCGTGGTTTCAAACGGGCCGACGATATCGCCAACGTCGGCGTTGAACACGGCGCTGGCCTCGGGGCCGAGATCGGCGCGGGAGACGTCGCCCATGTCGATATCGGACAGCGAAAGGCCGCGTTCGGCGACGGTGGCCTCGAAATCGGTTTCTTCACGCTCGATCGCGGCTTTGGCGGTCTCGGCGGTGGTCATGTCGGGGAAGGACAGGCGTTCGACAAGGCGGCGTTCGGGTTGGTTGAACTCGGCGCTGCGGGCATCGTATTGCGCCTGAATGTCAGCCTCGTCGACCTCGACCGTGTCGAGCAGCATGTCGGGCGACAGCCACGCATAGGTCAGTCGCTTTTTGGCGGGCGTGGTGAAGGCCGGTTCGTTGGCAGCATAGTAGGCGGCCAGTTGATCTTCGGTCGGGGCGGGCAGGGGCGTGGTCAGATCGTCGGGGGTGATCTGAGCCCAGACAAAACCGCGCCGTTCGGCGGCATAGGCCACCAGCGTGTCGACAAAGGCGGCGGGCACGGGCGCGCCCTTGATCACGGCACCCTGAAGGATCGCGCGGGTGGTGTCGGCGCGGATCTGCGCCTCGAATTTGGATTCGGTCAGCCCGGCTTGGGACAGGGTGAACTTGTATGCCTCGCGGTCGAAGTCACCGGCGGGGCCTTGAAAGGCGTCAATCGCCACGATCTGACGGCGCAGGTTTTCGTCACCGATTGACAGGCCCAGCGTTGCGGCCTCGTTATCCAGAGCGGCCTGACCGATCAGGCGGCCGAGCACGTTTTTATCCAAGCCGAAGGATTGCGCCTGTTCGAAGGTGATCGACTGCCCGGTCTGGGCCTCGATCGCGCGGATGTCTTCTTGCAGGGCGCGGGCGTAATCGTTGATGTCGATTTCCTGATCCCCGACCGAGCCGATGGTGCGGACGTTGCCCGACAGGTTGGTCACGCCAAAGCCGCCCAGACCCAGAACCAGAAGGCCCATCAGGCCCCATACCAGAGTTTTTGTTGCGCCGCTCGCCATGGTCTTCGCCTCGCCGGGTCGTTGAAAAATGTCGCCCGTGTCTACGACGAGTGCTGGATGGGGGCAAGGGCCGAGCGCAGGCCCGAGAGCCTGTCAAACAACTGTCCGATCCCCGCCCGGTCGATATTGGCAAAGGCGATGCGCAGCTGACGCTGACCTGCGGGGTCATCATGAGGCATGAACATGGTGCCGGGCAGGGCCAGAACGCCCGCAGTGCCAACCATCGCCTGCGCCAGATCATGCGACGAGCGGCGGAACGGGTGTTGAATATAGGCGAAATAGGCGCCGACCCCGAGCAGTTTCCAGCCGTCATGTTCGAGCGCGGGAAAGCCCTGTTCGATGGCGGAGCGGCGATCAAGGATCTCGGCCCGTTCACCGGCCAGCCATTGGCCGAGGTTGCGCATCCCCCACAGGGCGGCGTGCTGCGCCAGCTGGTTGGGGCAGATGGTGACGGTATCGAGAAATTTCTCGACCTCGGCCAGGCGCGCGGGCGAGGCGATCATCGCGCCGACCCGGTGGCCGGTCAGCCGGTAGGCCTTGGAGAAGGAATAGAGCTGTATCAGCGTATCGTCCCAGTCGGGATCAGTGAACAGGTCATGCGGCGCGCCGGTTTGGCTGTGAAAATCGCGGTAGGTTTCATCGACGATCAGGGCAATGCCTGCGGCGCGGGCGATATCACGGAAGGCGGCGACCAGATCGGCGGGGTATTCGACGCCGCCGGGGTTGTTCGGCGTGACCAGCACGATGGCCTTGGTGCGCGGGGTGATCAGCGCCTGCGCCAGATCGGGGTCGGGCAGCAGCCCCGATCCGGTGGGCAGGGCCACGGCGCGCACGCCGGTCATGTCGAGCCACATTTTATGATTGAAATACCAGGGGGTTGGAAGAATAACTTCATCCCCTTCGGTGGTCAGGGTCATCAGGGCGGCGCAAAACGCCTGATTGCAGCCCGAGGTGATGCAGACGTTCTGCGCGGCGATCTCGCCGCCGTATGCTTCGGCAAACTGGCTGGCCACCTCGGCGCGCAGCTCGGGCAGGCCAAGGACGGGGCCGTAAAGGTGCGCCTCGGGCAGGGTCAGGGCGGTTTCGGCGATTGCTTCGCGCAGGGCCTGCGGCGGCGGGTCGACGGGGGCGGCCTGACTGACGTTGATCAGCGGACGCTCGGGTGGGAACGAGATGCCATCAAGCCAGCGCCGCGCCTCCATCACAGGAGGAGAGAATGTGGTGGCAGTACGGGGCAAGGGCATGGTCAGTCTCGGAGTTGTTGTGCCAAGCGACGCTAGCGCCGTGGCGCGGGAAAGGGAAGCCCGTGCGCGCCCCTATCGCGACAGGCGCGCCGTGACCTGATAATAGAGGTCGACCGCGATCCAGGAGGTCACGAACACCAGCCCCGTCAGCAGTTTCTTGTTGGATTCGTACGGGATGAAGTGGGTAAAAAACACGATGAAGGCCGGGTGCACCAGATAGATGCCAAAGGCGGTGGAGCCGAGGCGCGAGGGCCATGTGGCGTTGATGTGCAGGCCCATGAACACCTCGAACAGGATCACGGCCAATGTCAGGTAGACGATTGGCAGCTCGGCGCCCATGCCGACACCGATCGCGCAAATGAACACCAGAAAGGAGGCATAGTAGATCGGCGTGCCGCGCCCGCGCAGCAGGCCATAGAGCAGGGTCGGAAACACCGAGGACCATTGAATGAGCGGTTGCGGCAGTTCGGCCGTCAGATAGAGATAGAGCGCGACGCAGGCCGTAATGCTGCAGATGATCCAAAGCGCGGCCTGTGCGGCGATGGTGCGCGGCACCAGCGCGATCACATAGATCAGCGGCGAGACCAGCAGCATGAACGGCAAGAACCACAGGTGCAGCGCCGGGCCGATCAGCAACGACAGGGGGTTGGTCAGCCGGAACGTGGCGGCGGGGCCATCCAGAAGGGTGAACAGCGCCAGATAGATCCCGCACCAGATCAGCCAGGGCACTAGGATGCGCTGCAGGCGGCTGATGGCAAAGCGGCGAAACCCGTGGCGCGCAACCGAGGCACCGGACAGGGCCACGCTGAGCAGGATGAACAGCGACAGCGCGGTATTGCCCAGCTGCGCCCCGGTCCCGCCAAGATGCCCCATGACGATAAAGATCATCGCAAGGAAGCGCAGCAGCTCGAGCGATTGGCGTTTTTTCGTGCGGGGTATGGCTTGGCTTGGCATGGCTGTGCCTTGCGTGGTCGTCATTGCAAATGTGTCGTCCTTGAATAGTTTATTCAGCGGACGCGCTGCAAAGCCGAGCCGCGGTATCAATCCTTGCCGCGATAGGGTTCAACATATTGCAGCGCCATGTCCCATGGGAAGAATATCCATGTGTCCTGACTGACTTCGGTGATAAATGTGTCCACCTGAGGGCGGCCCTGCGGTTTGGCATAGACTGTTGCAAAATGCGCACGCGGGTAAAGCTTGCGCACCAGTTCCAGGGTTTTGCCGCTGTCCACCAGGTCATCCACGACGAGGATTCCGGTGCCGTCGCCCATGATCGTGGCGTCGGGGGCCTTGAGCACGCGGGCCTCGGTACGTTCCTGATTGTTGTAGGATTTGATACTGATGGTATCGACGGTGCGGATATCCAGCTCGCGCGCGACGATCATCGCCGGGGCCATGCCGCCACGGGTGATCGCCACAACAGCACGCCAGGCGCCATCGTCGGGGCCGTGGCCATCCAGCCGCCAGGCCAGCGCCCGGCTGTCGCGGTGGATCTGATCCCAGCTGATGTGGAAGCCTTTTTCATGCGGCAGGCGGTCGGTCATGCTGGTCTCTCTTTTGTCTGTCTGTTCTGTCGTGGATCGGGCGATCAGCTTGCAGCGATCTTGAGGCCAAGGGCGGCAAGAAGGGCGCCGAAGCTGCGGTCGATCACGGATTTGAGGTTAATATAGCTGGTTCGGGTGCGGTCGAGTGAAAAAATCCGTGCGACAAGGATATTCCACAGGGCTTCGTTCAGAAACACCACGAGCAGAAGTGCGGCGAAGACCCATGGCGCGGTGCCCGGTGGGACCGTGCCGATGAAGATCGCCGAAAACAGCACTGCCGGTTTGGGGTTGGCCAGCTGCGTCAGCAGCCCCTGCCGGAAGGCCGCGCTGGCCGAGCGCGGCAGCTGCGCGGCTTGTGACATATCAAGCGGCGCGTCGGCATTGCGCCACATGCCCCAAGCCATATGCAGCAGATAAGCCGCTCCCAGCAGTTTGAGCGCCCAGAGCAGGACGGGCGCCGCCTGAAACAGCAGCGCCAGCCCGAACAGGGCGGCGGCGGCCCAGATCACCGCACCCGCCCCGATGCCCATGGCCAGAAACGCCCCGGTGCGCAGCCCCTCGGTCAGCCCGGTGCGGGCGGCCATCAGAACGGCGGGGCCGGGGCTGATCGCGGCCATCAGATGCAACAGGGCAACGGCGAGGAAGGCGGCAAGCGTCATTCCTTGCGGCCTGTCACCACATCAATATCAGGCGCGTCGACGGCTTTCATGCCCACGACGTGATAGCCGGCATCGACATGCAGGTTCTCGCCGGTGACACCCGAGCCAAGATCAGACAGCAGGTAGAGCGCGGATTTACCGACATCGTCGATGGTCACATTGCGGCGCAGGGGCGAGTTCAGCTCGTTCCATTTGAGGATATAGCGGAAATCGCCGATGCCGCTGGCGGCCAGTGTCTTGATCGGCCCGGCGCTGATGGCGTTGACGCGGATACCGTCCTTGCCCAGATCCTCGGCCAGATATTTCACCGACGCCTCAAGCGCGGCCTTGGCCACACCCATGACGTTATAGTGCGGCATGACCTGCTCGGCGCCATAATAGGTGAGGGTCAGCATCGAGCCGCCTTCGGTCATCAGCTTTTCGGCGCGCTGTGCGACGGCGGTAAAGGAATAGCAGCTGATGTCCATCGTCATCAGGAAATTGTCGCGGCTGGTTTCGATATACCGCCCGCGCAATTCGTTTTTGTCGGAGAATCCGATGGCGTGGACCAGAAAGTCGATCTTGCCCCAGGCCTGTTCGAGCTGGGCAAACGCCGCGTCGATCGAGGCCGCGTCAGATACGTCGCAATCAATCAGCTGGGTCACGCCCAACTGCTCGGCCAAGGGGGCCACGCGCTTGCGAAACGGCTCGCCCATATAGGTGAATGCCATTTCGGCGCCGGCGTCGGCGCAGGCTTTGGCGATGCCCCATGCGATCGACTTGTCATTGGCAAGCCCCATGATCAGCCCGCGTTTTCCCGCCATCAATTGGTTCGACATTGCGTATTCCCTGCCCAAATGTTCTGTCAAAATCCTTTAAGCGATAGGCGGTGGTGCATCAAGGGCGGGTTGAAGCGAACGCTTTACAGGCGCATCGTCTAGGGGGAAACTCTTTTAAGATTCCCGCTTTAATCCGTCGGCAGCTTGCTGTAGCGGATTTTGATCATAAGGTAAAGAAATGAGCGATCGAACAGAACTGTTTGCGGGCGACGACCCTTTCGAGATTGCCCGGCGCTGGTTGACAGCGGCCGAGGCAGCAGAGGTGAACGATGCCAATGCGATTGCGTTGTCGACGGTGGATGCGGCAGGTCTGCCCAATGCGCGGATGGTGCTGCTGAAGGAAATCGAGGCGGAAGCGTTCGTGTTCTACACCAACTATGAAAGTGCCAAGGCGCAGGAGTTGGATCAAGCGGGCAAGGCGGCATTCGTGATGCACTGGAAATCCCTGCGGCGTCAGATCCGGGTGCGCGGGCTGGTGACAAAAGAGCAGGGACCGAAGGCGGATGCCTATTATGCGTCGCGGTCGCTCAAGAGCAGGCTGGGGGCTTGGGCCTCGCAACAGTCGCGGCCGTTGGAGTCGCGTGCGGCGTTGATGGCGGAGGTAGCCAAGGTGACGATGCGTCATGGGCCGAATCCCGCCAGACCATCCTTTTGGGGAGGTTACAGAATCACACCGCTTGAGATTGAGTTCTGGGCAGACGGGGCGTTTCGCTTGCACGACAGGTTCGTGTGGCGGCGTAAGACCTTGGAAGAAATGTGGGAAATAACCCGGCTAAACCCGTGACACTCGCGTGACGTGAAATGCAAATGATTGAAAAAATTTCAATTTTTACCTTGCATGACCATGTCGCTTTGTCTCATGAAAAGCCGGGGGAGTGGCGATCTTGTGGGTATGAATGCTGTGAAGAATGATGTGAGCGGCACCCGCAGAGTGTTTGGTCAGGTGAAATGGTTTGACCCCGTTAAAGGGTTTGGGTTTGTAGTCGCCGATGATGGCGGTCCGGACATTCTGTTGCATGCGAATGTATTGCGCAACTTTGGGCAAAGCTCGGTTGCGGATGGTGCGAAGATAGAGATTGCGGTTCAGGAAACGGACCGTGGAATACAAGCAACCGAAGTGTTCGGGGTAGAGCCGCCTGCGGGCAGCGATATCGTGACACTCGCTGATTTCGAGGAGATCGACCCCGAAATCATTCGTGCAGCCCCGTTGGAGCCTGCACGCGTCAAGTGGTTCGACAAGGCGAAGGGCTTTGGTTTTGCCAATGTCTTTGGGCGCAACGAAGATGTGTTCGTGCATATCGAGGTGCTGCGCCGGTCGGGGCTTGCGGATCTGCAAGCCGGCGAAGCGGTCGGCCTGCGGGTGATCGACGGCAAGCGCGGGCGCATGGCCACCGAGGTCTGTGCCTGGGAAGCTGCCCTGAAGCAAATCGTAGAATGCTGAATGTGCGGCTGGCCCTTCGGGCGCTGGCCGCCATTTCTGTGCTGCTGCTTGCGCCGCAGGGTTGGGCCGCAGGGTGCCGCGATGACGCGGTGCTTCTGAAAGGTGACTGGGGGCAGGCGCGATTCTCGGTCGAGGTCGCGAACACCGAGGCTGCGCGCGCGCAGGGGTTGATGCACCGGGACAGTATGCCACGCAGTGCGGGCATGCTGTTTATATACGAACGGCCGCAAATGGTGGCGTTCTGGATGAAAAATACGCTGATTTCTCTGGATATGATTTTCGCCGACGCAACCGGGGTGGTGCGGCGTGTGCATCACGGCGCGGTTCCCGGCGACCTGACACCGATTCCCGGCGGGCGGGGGATTCTGGCTGTGCTGGAGATCAACGGCGGGCTGGCGCGGGCGATGGGCATCAAACCGGGCACGGTTCTGCGCCATCCGGCCTTCGAACAGGACACGGCCGCATGGCCCTGTGACAATTAGGGCTTTTGGCGGCCTTTTAGGACTTTTCAATTCCGCGCAGCCAGTTTAGACCCGGCCTCGGATCGGGGCGTAGCGCAGTCTGGTAGCGCATCTGTTTTGGGAACAGAGGGTCGGGAGTTCGAATCTCTCCGCCCCGACCAACTTCACCACAGCCAGAGTTTTTACAACGCATCTTTGCGATGGGTGCGGCGCGGCAGCCAGCTTCAGATTGGCGTGCCGCCGAGTTCGCGCAGAATCGCCGTGAAGCGGCGGGTCAGCGCAGGGCTGCGCAGGGCGACGAACAAGTGCCCACCTGACGCCTGTGGCACATCAATGAAAAACGACACCGCCAGAATCAGCCCGTCGGCATCGCTGGTGCTGTGAAAGCGGATCACGGTTTCGGGCAGATCGGTCAACGTGCCGTCATAGGCCATAATAAGCGAGCCTGTCGGGTCGGGCGGCATCAGGGTTCGGCACTCGATCAGCTCGGGCGTGGGATAGATCACGCGCTGCTCGGGCCGATTGCAGGCGGCTTCGACCGCCGGGGCCAGCCGGGGCGGGAAACTGTCAAAACGGGCCCTGATTTCGGGAAGGGCTGTCAGTTGTGTCGCAGGTGGCGGCGTGAAATCTGCACAAGACATAGGCAGGAACAGCAATCCGACCAGACAGATTCGCCGAAATATCATCATCTGGTGGCACCTTTTCGAGCGGGCACAATATTTGCGCGGTTTTTGTCACATGTATTTTTGCGGCTCGTCTTTGGGGCACACAGTTCACCGATGCTTTTAAGGATGAGGGGTAAACGTGCCGAATTCAACGCCTTTCCCGGGTTTCCCACAGAGTTGCCCACAGCGGGCATTGACGGGCTGTTAACCTCTTGAATCACGGCCCGATATTTCCGCTGTTAGGTCAACAGCTATTTGCTGAATAAATTGTAAAAAACCCGTTGACCCCTCATGGTTGAATACGCCAGATTGTGTGGGCTAGCTGGATCAGCCACAAGATATGGTGGCGGCGCGGTCAGCGGGGACACATCTTTTGATTGCCGGGCGATGGCCCGAATTCTGGTGCAGCTGCGGTGCGGTTTTGCTGATGAAGACTTGTCTGCGCACGTTGTTTCAGCTTGGCGCCGGGGGCAAAGACACCCGGTTTTGAGACAAAAAGCTGGAAATATGGGGCAGCACGCATGAAAATCGAAAGAAAGTTCACCAAAGCCGGTCAGGACGCATATGCCGATCTGGATTTCGTCACGACGGTCTCCGAGATCCGCAACCCTGATGGCACTGTGGTGTTCCGGCTGGACGAGGTCGAAGTGCCCTCGAGCTGGAGCCAGGTGGCCTCTGATGTGATTGCGCAGAAATATTTCCGCAAGGCCGGCGTGCCGGTGAAAATGAAGACGGTGGCCGAAAAAGGCGTGCCCGAGTTCCTGTGGCGTTCGGTTCCGGCGTCGAAATCGGTTGAACTGGGCGGCGAAACAAGCGCCAAGCAGGTGTTTGACCGTCTGGCGGGGGCCTGGGCCTATTGGGGTTGGAAGGGTGGATATTTCAGCACCGAGGAAGACGCGCGCGCCTATTATGATGAGATGCGGTTCATGCTGGCGACCCAGCGCGCCGCACCGAACAGCCCGCAGTGGTTCAACACCGGCCTGCATTGGGCCTATGGCATCGATGGCCCGGCGCAGGGACATTATTATGTGGATTATCAGACCAAAGAGCTGACCAAATCGGCGTCGAGCTATGAGCACCCGCAGCCGCATGCCTGCTTTATTCAAGGGGTGAAGGACGATCTGGTGGGCGATGGCGGCATCATGGACCTGTGGGTCCGCGAGGCGCGTCTGTTCAAATACGGCTCGGGCACCGGCACCAACTTCAGCAGCCTGCGGGCGGCGGGGGAAAGCCTGTCTGGCGGCGGAAAATCGTCGGGCCTGATGGGGTTCCTTAAGATCGGTGACCGGGCCGCGGGCGCGATCAAATCGGGCGGCACCACGCGGCGCGCGGCCAAGATGGTGATCGTGGATGCGGATCACCCGGATATTCAGGAATACATCAACTGGAAGGTGAAAGAGGAACAGAAAGTTGCCTCGATCGTCGCCGGGTCAAAGATGCACGAAGAAAAGCTGAACCTGATCTTTGCCGCGATCAAGGGCTGGGACGGCAGCAGCGATGATTCGGTTGATCCCAGCAAGAACCTTCAGCTGAAAGACGCCATTCGCGCCGCCAAAAAGGTCGCGATCCCAGAAACTTATGTCAAGCGCGTGCTGGATTATGCCAAGCAGGGTTATGGCAGCATCGAGTTTCCGACATACGACACCGATTGGGATAGCGAGGCCTATGCAAGCGTTTCCGGCCAGAACTCGAACAACTCGGTTCGGGTCACGGATGCCTTCCTGAAAGCGGTTGAAGACGATGCCGATTGGGAGCTGATCCGCCGCACCGACGGTAAGGTCGCCAAGACCATCAAGGCGCGCGATCTGTGGGAAGACATCGGCCACGCGGCCTGGGCCTGTGCCGATCCGGGGATCCAGTATCATGACACCGTCAACGCCTGGCACACCTGCCCGGAAGATGGCGCCATTCGCGGCTCGAATCCGTGCTCGGAATATATGTTCCTGGACGATACGGCATGCAACCTGGCCTCGATGAACCTGCTGACCTTCCTGAAGGACGGGGTGTTTCAGGCCGAGGATTACATGCATGCGACCCGTCTGTGGACGCTGACGCTGGAAATCAGCGTGACGATGGCGCAGTTCCCGTCGAAAGAGATCGCACAGCTGTCGTATGATTTCCGCACGCTGGGCCTTGGCTATGCCAACATCGGCGGTCTGCTGATGAACATGGGCTTTGGCTATGACAGCGACGAGGGCCGGGCGCTGTGTGGCGCGCTGACGGCGGTCATGACCGGTGTGGCTTATGCCACCTCGGCCGAGATTGCCGGCGAGTTGGGCGCGTTTGACGGCTATGCTCGCAACCGCGAACACATGCTGCGGGTGATCCGCAACCACCGCACCGCTGCCTATGGCGCGACTGAGGGCTATGAGACGCTGGCGATCAAGCCGGTGCCGCTGGATCTGGCGAATTGCCCCGACGCACGTCTGACAGAGCTGGCGCTGACCAGCTGGGACGAGGCGCTGAAGCTGGGTGAAGCGCACGGGTTCCGCAACGCGCAGGTATCGGTAATTGCCCCGACGGGCACGATCGGTCTGGTGATGGATTGTGACACAACAGGCATCGAGCCGGATTTCGCGCTGGTGAAGTTCAAGAAGCTGGCCGGTGGCGGATACTTCAAGATCATCAACCAGTCGGTGCCAGCGGCACTGGAAAACCTGGGCTATGGCTCGGCTCAGATCGAAGAGATCGTTTCTTATGCGGTGGGGCATGGCAGCATCGGCAATGCGCCGGGGATCAACCACACCAGCCTGATCGGCCATGGCTTTGGCAGCAACGAGATCGAAAAGGTCGAAGCGGCGCTTGGCTCGGCCTTCGATATCCGGTTCGTGTTCAACCAGTGGACGCTGGGCACCGAGTTCTGCACCAATGTGCTGGGCATCCCGACCGAAAAACTGAACGACCCGACCTTCGATCTGCTGCGCCATCTTGGCTATAGCCGCCACGACATCGAGGCCGCCAACGACCATGTTTGCGGGACGATGACGCTGGAAGGTGCGCCGCATCTGAAGGAAGAGCATTACCACATCTTCGATTGCGCCAATGCCTGCGGCAAGAAGGGCAAGCGGTATCTGAGCGTCAACAGCCACATCACCATGATGGCCGCGGCGCAGTCGTTCATCTCGGGGGCGATCAGCAAGACGATCAACATGCCCAACGACGCGACGATCACCGATTGTCAGAAAGCCTATGAGCTGAGCTGGTCGCTGGGGATCAAGGCGAATGCGCTGTATCGCGACGGATCGAAGCTGAGCCAGCCTTTGGCGTCAGCGCTGATCGAGGATGATGACGAGGCCGCCGAGATTCTGGAAAGCGGATCGGCACAGGAAAAGGCCGTGGTTCTGGCGGAAAAGATCGTGGAGAAGGTGATCGTCAAGGAGATCATCAAATCCCACCGCGAGAAGATGCCGCAGCGGCGCAAGGGCTATACCCAGAAGGCCAATGTCGGCGGGCACAAAGTGTACCTGCGCACCGGCGAGTATGAGGATGGCACCCTGGGTGAGATCTTCATCGACATGCACAAGGAAGGCGCCGGTTTCCGGGCGATGATGAACAACTTCGCCATCGCGGTTTCGGTGGGCCTGCAATACGGCGTGCCGCTGGAAGAGTTCGTGGACGCGTTCACCTTCACCAAGTTCGAACCGGCCGGCATGGTGCAGGGCAACGACAGCATCAAGAATGCGACCTCGATCCTGGACTATATCTTCCGCGAACTGGCGGTGTCATATCTGGATCGGACCGATCTGGCGCATGTCAAACCGCAAGGAGCCGCGTTTGACGATCTGGGGCGTGGCGCTGAAGAAGGCGTGTCGAACGTCGAAGAGCTGAGCGAAACTGCGGCGTCGAAATCGCTGGAGGTGCTTAGGCAGATCAGCTCGACCGGGTATCTGCGCAAGCGCTTCCCGCAAGAGTTGGTGGTGCTGCAAGGCGGTCAGACGATGGGCGGCATGGCCCTGACGGGGACCGATCCGGTGGCAGCGTTGCAAACGCTGGTGCCCGCAACTTCGGCGGCCCCCGGCACGGTGACGATGACCGCCACCACGGCGATCTCGTCGGGTGCGATCACGATGGACGCGCGCGCCAAGGCAAAGATGCAGGGCTATGAGGGCGAGGCCTGCGGCGATTGCGGAAACTACACGCTGGTGCGCAACGGCACCTGCATGAAATGCAACACCTGCGGCGGGACAAGCGGGTGTAGCTGACACGGGTCACGGGGCAAGTGCGCTTGCCCCGACGACGCTCAGGCCACAGGCAAAAAACGAGCGGTAAACTATAGAGTAGCCTGAGCGGCGAAACTGGGGGGCCTTGTGCCCCCCGTTTTTCTGTCGATTCGGCTGAGTCGCGGGCGTGGCGATGTTTCGCCGCCGTGCATCTGCCCCGCAACAGAGCCAGTTCCCGCTTAAATTGTATCTCCGCGTGGAGATTTCCCGCTGAAACTGGCGCGGCAGGATTTTGCCCGGCGTCTGTTCGCCGTCGGTTTTGGGGCAATCCGGCATGTTTTGGCAGGTTTGGCCGGGGAGCAGTGCCCGTGATGGACGCGGATCGTGGCGCGGCGCCAGATGTGTCCTGAAGGACTGAACCTTCGCGACAACGTTCACAGGAGACGAGAACATGACCAAGACCATGACAGGACTGACGGCTGTGCTGATTGCTGCGGCGACCTCTGCGCTGGCAATGGGGGCAGGCGTTTCGGGGATGGATGCCAACGGCGACGGGATTTTGACCCTCGACGAGGTGCAGGCGGTTCACCCCGAAGTGACGGAGGAAACCTTTGTCACCATGGATGCCAACGGCGATGGGGCGCTGGATGATGCCGAAACTACCGCAGCGCAAGAGGCCGGGCTGATCAAAATGCCATCAGACAGCTGAGGCAAGGGCGGTCCCCGGCGCATCTCCGGGGGCCGTCTGTTTCTGCGGGCTCAGTTGGCCGCGCGGGTCAGCATACCATACAGGTCGCGCGGGTCGTCGGGGTCGGCCAGCAGGTCAAGCGGCTGAAAGAATGCGCTGCCCTGGATCTGATCGCGGATATAACGCAGGGCGCTGAAATCCTCGGTCGCGAAGCCGACGCTGTCGAACAGGGTGATCTGACGGGCATCGCGGCGGCCGGTGGCGGCGCCAGTGATCACTTGCCAGATTTCCGTTACCGGATGATCGGCTGCAAGTTGCTGAATCTCGCCCTCGATCCGGGTTTGCGGCGGATATTCCACAAATATATCAGAGCGATGCAGGATCGCCGCGGCCAGTTCGGTCTTGCCGGGGCAGTCGCCGCCGATGGCGTTGATATGCACGCCCGCGCCGACCATGTTGTCGGTCAGGATGGTGGCCTGTTGCTTGTCGGCAGTGCAGGTGGTCAGGATCTGTGCGCCCTCGATGGCTTGTTCCGGCGTGGTGCAGGCGGTGACATGCAGGCCGGTGCCGGTCAGGTTGCGCACGACCTTGGCGGTGGCGGCGGGGTCGATATCATAGAGCCGCACATGGGTGATGCCGCAGATCGCCTGCATCGCCAGACTTTGGAATTCAGACTGCGCCCCGTTGCCGATCATTGCCATTGTGGTGGCATTTTTCGGCGCCAGATAGCGCGCGACGAGGGCCGAGGTGGCCGCCGTGCGCAGGGCCGTCAGCAGGGTCATTTCGGTCAGAAGAACCGGATACCCGGTATCCATATCTGCCAAAAGTCCAAATGCTGTAACGGTTTGCAGGCCATTCTTCATGTTCTTGGGGTGGCCGTTGACGTATTTGAACCCGTAAGATTCGCTGTCCGAGGTTGGCATCAGCTCGATCACGCCGTCGGCCGAATGGCTGGCGATGCGCGGGGTTTTGTCAAAGTCGGCCCAGCGGCGGAAATCATCCTCGATATAGTCAGCCAGACCGCGCAGCATCGCGGGCAGGCCGATGTGATGCACCAGCTGCATCATGTGATCAACCGAGACGAAAGGCACGAGGGCCTTGGAGGAAGGAGTGGTCATGTTGGGGTCCTCAGGCGTAAGCGCGGGTGGGGCGGTCGAAGACGCGGCGACCCAAGGCCGAGGCCGCCAGATCGACCATCAACTGGGCGGTGCGGCCGCGCTCATCCAGAAATGGGTTGAGTTCAACCAGATCGAGCGAGGTCATCAACCCGCTATCATGCAGCATTTCCATCACCAGATGCGCCTCGCGGGCAGTGGCGCCGCCGGGGACGGTGGTGCCGACGGCGGGGGCCACGGACGGGTCAAGGAAATCGACATCCAGCGAGACATGCAATGCGCCGTTCGCCTTGGCGACACGGCTGAGGAACGCGGCGAGGGGGACGGCAATGCCGGTTTCGTCAATTTCGCGCATGTCGTGGCGGTGGATATTGCTGGCCTGCAACGCTGTCCGTTCAGGCGCATCGACCGAGCGCAGGCCGATGATGCAGATGTTATCCTCGGGCACCGGGGCGGGCACGCGCGGAAAGCCATCAAACCCGTCGCGCCCGGTGACATAGGCCAGCGGTGTGCCGTGCAGATTGCCCGACGTTGTGGTCTTGGGCGTGTGGAAATCGCTGTGGGCATCAAGCCAGAGCACAAATTGCGGCCGGTCGTGCGCGGCGGCATGCGCGGCAACGCCCGCGACTGTGCCCAGCGACAAGCTGTGATCGCCACCCATGAAGATCGGCACGCCAAGCGCCATCGCGTTTTGGGCGGCGGCGGTCAGGGTTTTGGTCCAGCCGATGGTTTCGTTGCGGGCATACAGATGCGCGTCGGTTTCCGCCGGAAAGGGCGCGGGCTTGAGATTGCCCATATCGGTTACGTGATGGCCCAGATCGCGCAGGGCGCGGGTCAGATTGGCGGTGCGATAGGAATCGGGGCCCATCAGGCAGCCGGGGCGGCGTTTTCCGCTGTCGACGGGGGCACCGACGAGGATGCAATGTTGCATAGGGTCTGTCCTGTTACCGGGGATGAAGAGGTTGAATAGGGTTTTGGAGTCGAATTGGGGTGGAGTGAAGCCGATAATTTGTACAAAATGGCTGTAAATATTTCAAAACGGATGGAGAAACGCCCGAAATGGATGATTTGGATCAAGCGCTGATTTCGGCGCTCAGGCATGATGCGCGGGCGTCTTTGTCAACGCTGTCGGATCAGCTGGGCGTGTCGCGGACCACGGTGCGCGGGCGGATCGAGCGGTTGCAGCAACGCGGAGAGATTGTCGGCTTCAGCGTGGTCACGCGCGGCGATGTGGCGCGCGATCCGGTGCGCGGGCTGATGATGGTGGGGATCGAGGGGCGCGGCGCGGATCGGATCGTGCGGCAACTGACCGGCATGGCCGAGGTGCGGGCGGTTCATACCACCAATGGCCGTTGGGATCTGATTGTGGAGCTGGGCACACGCACGCTGGAGGAGTTGGACGCGGCGCTGACGGCGATCCGGCGGCTGGACGGGATTTCGGTCAGCGAAACGAACCTGCTGCTGGCGACACGGAAATCCGGGGTCTGAGGTCGGGCAGATCGGGCTGGGTAGATCAGGCTGGGCGGCGTGCCGCCCAGATCCAGATCGCCACCAGCACGAACGAGGCCAGCGCATTCCAGCTGGCCATCGACAGGCCGAACAACTGCCAGCTGACCTGATCGCACAGCACCAGCTTTGGGCCGACCGTTGACAGAAGATCGCCGCCGGTCAGCCCGTTCAAGCCGCCGGACGAGGTGCAACTGGTCGGACCTTGCCACCATCCGCGCTCGACCCCGGTGTGATAAACGCCAAGCCCGCCGGTGATTGCGGCGGCCAGTGCCCCCAACAGGGCCAGCGCCCGGTGGGTTTGCGTCGGCAGGGCAAAGGCCATCAGCCCGATCACGATCGCCGCCGCATGCGGCCAGCGTTGCCACAGGCACATCGCGCAGGGCGGATATCCGAGGAACTGAAACACAAACGCGCCGCCCAGTAGCAGGGCAGAGCCAAGGGCCGCGATCAGCATGAGGGTTTTACGGTCAAGGATCATAGGTATCTCACCAAAAAGAAGCCGCCCAGCAGGATGAGCAGGAAGAGGGTGATCATCAAGCCCAAGCGCCGCTCGATGAAATCACGAATGGGGGGGCCGTATTTCCACAGCAACGCCGCCACCAGGTAAAACCGCACGCCGCGGGCGATGATTGATGTAACGACGAACGTGACCAGCGGCAGGCCGGTCCAGCCCGACATGATGGTGATCACCTTGAACGGGAAGGGGGTCATGCCCGCGATCAGCACCGGCCAGAATCCGAACGAATTGAAACGGGTGTTGAATTCGGCGATGGCGTCGGTCTTGCCCATGGTTTCAAGGATCGGACGGCCCAGTTGTTCATAGAACAGCGCCCCGATCGCATAGCCAAGCAGCCCGCCCAGCACCGAGGCCACCAGCGCCACCCCGGCGATCAGCCAAGCGCGCGAGGGCCGGGCCAAGATCATCGGGATCATCAGAACATCGGGCGGGATCGGAAACACTGACGCCTCGATAAAGGCGATCAGCGCCAGTGCCCAAAGGGCGCGGGGGTGCTCGGCCAATGACATGGTCCAGCGGTAGAGAGAGGTCAGCATGCCGTTCGCACCTTTGTTTCCCAGTGTTACGCCACGCGGGCGGGCTGGGGTCAACCGAATTTAGCCTGATTGTGGCGGGGTCTGATTACGGGCTCAGGAACCTGGCAGGAACGCAGCAGTCTTGCGGGCGGTGCGCAAGGCGCGCGCTGGATGCAACAGAAGTGTGAAAACGGCGCACTTTGCCTCTGGACGAGGCAGCAAGAGCGCGCTAGAGATCCCGTCGCGTGCCCAAGTGGCGGAATGGTAGACGCAGGGGATTCAAAATCCCCCGCCGCGAGGCGTGCCGGTTCGAGTCCGGCCTTGGGTACCAGCCAACTCTTTCAGTTATTTCTGTTGCTATATTACAGGACGTTCACACGCCCAGGGCGGCAGAGCATTGATCGCCCGAAGGCCGCGATGCCCCCGCGACCGACACGCCGACCCGTTCAAGGCTGATCCGACCGCATCCAAGGTCACTAGAGAGCAACCGTACAGTGGGGCCAAATGCCTGCCGGGCGGACAGCACGCCGCCAGTCAAGCGAGCCCAACTGCCGGGATCTTCGCCGCATGTTTCCGGGTCTTGAGGTCAGCAACGTTCATCCGATAGCGGTATTCATAGGGGCGGGTTGTTGCCTTCGGCCTTGGGCGACCACAATTTTGCCAAATTTCGCGTGTTCTCGTCGGTTTCACCCTGATTGATTCGGCCCAATACCTGACGCAAGGGCAGGTCGCATGTTCCAAGAGGGCAAATAATCCCCTTAATTTCAGGAGATTGGTTCCGTTTACTTAACGTAAAGTTTTCGGTTCGTCTCAAAGATGACAAAAATTCGCCCGAAAGGTTAAGGTGATCCCGGTCTCTGGCATGGAAACAGTTCAGCAACCTAGGCGCGAAAATTTCCCGTATCGGCAGAAATTATTTTCATCAGGTGGGATAATCCACAGAAAACTGGACGGAGTCTGTGGATAACTTTCCCGGATATGGAACCAATGCGTTTGCAGAAAATTGCCGCGACCGCGAGAACTTGGGCATTTGTGTGAAATTCTTCGCTTTGTGCGACGCGGCGCCTCGGATAGTTTGAGTACAGCCCAACTGGGGGGCTGAAGTCTGCTGGCTGCGGGGGCGGCCAAAAAAAATGTTATTCATCCGGTCGGATGCACGACGGCGCGGCGGATTTGCTGGTTTTCAGCTGCTCGGCTCGTCGAGTTGGCCTGTTCCACGTGGGAACGGGGCGGGGAAAGTGTATCTTGTGCCAAAACACGATGGATAGCGTGAAAATTTGGTTTCGGGCGGAGTGTCGTTCAGTTGAACACTTTGTCTGTGCTGTATGGGGAACGCCCCCGTCGCAATGGTGAAAGAGGGTAAAAATGGCTGACTTGGTTCTAGATTGGTCACTGTTGGGTGCGTATGGCACCGGTGTAAGTGGTACGACAACCGTTGAGACCGGCGGTGTCGCGGTTAACGTGGGCTTTGCGGCCGTTGACGAGGGGGCCACCGCGTTCACTGTGAACACGGACAACTATGTGGCCCCGGGCGAGGCTTTCGATCCCAACTCGGCTCTGAAGCTTCTGGGGCTGGGCGGCGAGGGCGGAATTGACACGACCTCGGTGACGACGCTTGATTTTACGGCGAGCGACGATGCCTTCAGCGACAGTGTCCAGAACGTCAGCTTCCGCCTGAACGACATTGATGGCGGCGCCGACCCGGACAACGTGGCGGGCAGCCACTTCGACAAGGTCATTATTCACGCCTATGACGCCGACGGCAACGAAGTGCCTGTGGTCTTCACCCCCGGCGCCGATGTGACCCTTGGGCCGGATCGGGTTTATTCTGACGATCCCGACAGCTACAGCCCGACTGACGCCGATGCCTCGGCACTGGTCAGCATCGAAGGCCCGGTGGCACGGATCGAGATTGAATATGCCAATCTGGGCGATGACGCTCAGCGGGTCTATGTCAGCGATGTGCATTTTTCGACCGTGCCCGCCGATCCCATTGAACTGGACGGGATTGTAGAAGGCACCGCAGGCGACGACGTGATCGACGTGCTCTATACCGGCGATCCCGAAGGCGACATGATCGACAACGACGATGCGATCGACCCGGCGGCCGGACCGAACGACGATCTGGTGCACGCGGATGATGGCAATGACACGGTATTTGCCGGCGTCGGCGACGATACGATTTATGGCGACGAAGGCCGCGACCGGATGTTTGGTGGCGACGATCAGGATCTGTTCAACGACGTCACGGATATCGACCGCGTCGACGGTGACGAAGGTGGCGTGGATTTCGACCGTCTGGACCTGACCGGCAAAGGCCCGGTCTATATCGAATACACAAGCGATGATCACGAGGACGGTGTTGTTACCTTCCTCGACACCGGCGAGACGGTGTCGTTCCGCAATATCGAAACGATCATCACCGATTCAACCGGCGGGCCTGACGGAATTGTTCAGGGTACCGCAGCGGGCGAGGTCATCGACGTCAACTATACCGGGGATCCGGATGGCGACATGATCGACGCCAGCGATGCGATCCTGCCGGGGGCGGCGCCGGACGACGATCTGGTGATCGCCGGTGCAGGCGATGACAGCATCATCTCGAACCTGGGCGACGACCGTATCTATGCCGGTGTGGGCAATGATCTGGTTGATGCCGGTGTTGGCGACGACACCATCCTTGGCCAGGAAGGCGACGATTCGATCAACGCCAATGACGGCGACGATCTGGTGATCGGCGGCGCGGGCGACGACGAGGTTTATGGCGGCGCCGGCAACGACTTTGTAAACCTCGAAGAGGGCGACGACCTTGGCGAACTGGGCGAGGGCGATGATACCGCCTATGGCCGCGACGGGGATGACTATATCGACGGTGATATCGGTGCGGATTACATCGACGGTGGCAACGACAGCGACACGCTGACCGGCAACGATGGCGATGATACGTTGTTGGGCGGTGCGGGCGACGATAGCGTGTTTGGCGATGTCGGCGACGACAGCCTTTATGGCGGCGCGGGCGATGACCACCTGTCGGGTGGCGACGGCGACGATATGATTGAAGGCGGCGCTGGCAACGATGAAATTCTGTCGGGCACCGGCACCAACGAACTGTTTGGTGGCGATGACCGCGATGTCTTCTATGCCGGTCAGACAGATTACGTTGATGGCGGCGAAGGCGGCGACGATTTCGATACGCTGAACGTCTGGGGCCCGGCGACGGTGACCTATGACGGCGGTGACCCGGCAAGCGAAGCCGGGATCATCACCTTCCTTGATAGTGCAGGCGACCCGATCGTCGGTGCCGATGTGCGCTTCATCAATATCGAACAGGTGGTGATTGCCGACGCCTCCGGGCTTGATGGTGTGGTCGAGGGCACGGCAGGCGATGACCTGATCGATGTGGCGTATGTCGGCGACCCCGAAGGGGACCGGATCGACCACGTGGATTCGCTTGAGGTCTTCACCGACAGCCCCGACGATGCCGATTATCCCGGTACTTTCGTCGAAATTCTGGGCGGGCCGGTGCGCGGTGACAACCGCGATGCGGTGCTCGGTTATGAAGGCGATGACACCATTTATGGCGGCAACAGCGACGACGTCATTTATGCCGGTGCGGACAATGACCTTGTGTACGGCGAGTTGGGCGACGACGTTCTGGTCGGCGAAGGCGGCGACGACACGCTGAGCGGCGGACGCGGGTTTGACCGGCTGTACGGCGGCGCCGGTTCCGATCTGGTGTCCGGTGGTGCCGGTGATGACATGCTGGTCGGCGGCGATGGCGGTGACTATACCAGCCACGGCGCGGTCACGGCGGGTGCCGACAACGACACGATGGATGGCGGCGCTGGCAACGACACGCTGATCGGCGGCATTGGCGAGGATTCGCTAAGCGGCGGTGATGATCGCGACACGTTCCTTGGGGCCAATATCAATGATTTCGTTGACGGTAACGAAGGCGGCGACGATTTCGATACGCTGGATCTGCGCGGAACCACCGAAACGGGCGGATCCCTGCACGTCACCTATGAGACCAATCCCGAAAACGGCACGGTTGAATATTTCGACGCAACTGGCGCCTCGACCGGGACGATGGCGTTCCAGAACATCGAAAACGTCATTCCCTGCTTCACGCCGGGCACCACGATTGCCACGCCCAGAGGCGAGCGTCTGGTCGAAGAACTGCGCGAAGGCGACCGGATCATCACCCGTGACAACGGCATTCAGGAAATCCGCTGGGTTGGCGCGCGTCAGATGACCGGGCTTGAACTGGCGCGGGCACCGCACCTGAAACCGGTCCTGATCCGGGCCGGGGCGCTTGGCAATGATCTGCCCGAGCGGGATATGCTGGTCAGCCCGAACCACCGGATGCTGGTCAACAACGACAAAGCCGCGCTGTACTTTGAAGAGCGCGAAGTTCTTGCGGCGGCCAAGCATCTGATCGGCGGCGCAGGCATTCAGGAAGTGAACGTGGTAAGCACGACCTATATCCACTTCATGTTCGATCAGCACGAAGTGGTGTTGTCGAACGGCGCCTGGACCGAAAGCTTCCAGCCCGGCGATTATACGCTGGCAGGGATTGGAAACGCGCAGCGCAACGAGATTCTGGAACTCTTCCCCGAACTGGCGACACAGGACGGGATCAAGGGATACCACTCGGCGCGGCGGTCTTTGAAGCGGCATGAAGTGCAGCTTTTGGTCCGGTAACACACGGTTGTTGGCTTTGCAGTGTTCCCCTCCGGTCTGACCGGGCGGGGACCGGAAAAGGAGCCGGGGGCCTGTGCTCCTTTTCCGTCAACTGAGCGCTTTTCTTGTCAAAGGCTGCGCTTATGTTCGCCCCCTTGTGCCCGGTGTGTGACGCATGTTTGCCATGTTTGGCGTGGCCAAAACTGCCCACAAAAGCGGCGATCGGATTTCAGATCATTGAATAATAACGATTTTGTCTTGTTGCGTGCCTGCCCGTATGACGGGGTGCGTTCGGGGCAATTTGCGGGTGCTGTACTGGAATGACCCGTATTCCGCCGAATTCTTGCCGAATAAACCCTGTCTAAAGGAACGTGACGTAGGGTCCAGAGTTCCGATGCCAGACATCGGAGTGTAACGAGCAGGTGTTGAGGCAGATATGAGACGCATTCAGGCAATAACCGCACGACGGCAAGGCTTGCAAACCGCCAACAGGCGCGCGCTGCTGTGCGCAACGGAATGCGGGCGTCCTTCGGCATCCACCTCGGAAAGCCGAGGTGACGCATGAGCACGTCATTCATTGCCTACGGGATCGATGTTGTCGCAAATCCCAGCATCAACGCGCTGTCCGGCGCGGGCAATCAGGGGCAGGGGCAGATCACCGTCACCGGCGGGTCGCAGCCGTTTTCCGACACGCAAATCATCGAGGTTCTGGTCGAAAACGAACAGCCCAATGGTGAACTTGACGGCTCTGCGCGGATCGTCGGGATCCGGGTCTATGACAGCCAGGCCGATTTCGACAGCGGCACCGTTCTTTATACTTACGAGCCGCAGAATCCGGGCCAATATGCCAACGTGCAGTCATCGCTGGATGGGTTGGGCGACAGCTATATCCGGTTCAACTCGAATGTGCTGATCTCTTCCGATCCGGGCGCACCACCGCTCAACTCGCTGCTGATCGCGCCGGGCACGGATGCGAATGACCATCTGGGGTCGCTGACCATAGACCGGTATACCGATACCGATTTCGACGGCGATGGCACGATTGATCCCGGCACGATCGAGACAGCCAACGGTCAGTTCAACGCCAACTATTCCCAACTGGTTTATGGCCCCACGGCGGACGGGATCGTGACCGGATCTGCGGGCGGCGATGTGATGTCGCTGGGCTATACCGATCCAAGTGATGGCGATCAGATTACGACGGGCGACGACACCATTGATGGCGGCGGCGGCAACGATCAGATCAACGGCGAGACCGGCGATGACGTGATCCTTGGCGGCGGCGGCGATGATACGATTACGCTGACCGACGGGTTCGGCAACGATACGATTACCGGCGGCGAAACCGGCGAAGTCAGCGGCGATGTGCTGGACGCCAGCACGGTCACCAGCGATCTGACCTTCGACCTCAGCGGCTCCGACACCGAGGCGGGCACCGTCAGCGACGGCACCGGCACCACCAGCTTTTCCGAGATCGAGAACCTGGTTCTGGGCGCGGGCACCGATACGCTGGTGTTGGGCGATGCGGGCGGCGCCCGGGTGGTCGAGAATTTCACCGCGCCGACCAACAACTGGAACGGCACCTATACCGGCTATGATCAGCTGAACGTCGCCGGGCTGACCGATGCCACCGGCGCGCCGGTGGATACGCAGGACGTGACCGTCAGTGATGATGGCGCGGGCAATGCGGTGTTGGGCTTTCCCAACGGCGAAAGCTTGACGCTGATCGGCATTGCACCGGGTGATATCGACAGCCGCCCGGCACTGATCGCGATGGGCATTCCCGACGGCGGGCTGGATTACGTGGTCGAAGGCACGGATGGCGCCGATGTCATCGACACCTTCTATACTGGCGATCTTGATGGCGACATGGTCGATGCGGCAGACGCGCTGGATGGATCGAACGATGATGTGATCATCGCGGGCGCTGGCGACGACACGGTTCTGGCCGGAGAGGGCGACGATTCCATCGAAGGCGGGCTGGGCCATGACCAGCTTGAAGGCGGCGAGGGCAATGACACGCTGGCGGGGGGCGCGGGCGATGACATCATGTATGGCGGGGTTGGCGACGATCTGGCCATTGGCGGTGACGGCGCTGACTCGTTTGAAGGATACGACGGCGCCGACGTGTTTTACGGTGGCGATGGCGACGATTGGGTCAATGGCGACCGCGGCGATGACACGCTGTTCGGCGGCGCGGGCGACGACTGGATGCGCGCCAGCTATGGGAACGATTCCCTCGAAGGCGGAACGGGCGACGATTATATCTGGTCGGGCTATGGCGACGATACGATCCGGCTGGAAAACGATTTCGGCAACGACACGATCGAGATGGAAGGCCAGGAAGAGGTCACAGGGGATATCCTTGATATCAGCTCGGTCACCGATGACCTGACGATTGATCTGACGTCGTCGTTGCAAGGCGTCGGCACAATTTCCGACGGCGTTTCAACCGCGACCTTCGAGGGCGTTGAACATCTGGTGCTGGGCAGCGGCAGCGATACGCTGGTGCTGGGCGATGTGTCCGGCTCTGACACGGTCGAGGCGTTCAGCGGCCCGACCCTGAACACCGATGGCAGCTATAGCAGCGTTGATCGGCTCGACGTCAGCGCGCTGCATGATCAGGATGGCAATCTGGTCGATACCGGCGATGTCATGGTCAGCGATGATGGTGCGGGCAACGCGGTTCTCAGATTCCCCAATGGCGAGCAACTGACGCTGATCGGCGTGGCGCCTGAGGCGGTATCCTCGCCGCAACAGCTCGAGGCGATCGGCATTCCGCCGGAGCCCTCGGACGGGATCGTATCGGGCTCGGTCGGCGATGACCTGATCGACGTGGGCTATGACGGGGATCCGCAGGGCGACGTGGTGGACGGCGGCGACGCCAACCTGCCCGGCGAGAGCGGCGATGACGACATCATTCAGGCTGGTGCAGGCAATGATACCGTGCTGGCCGGCGCCGGAAATGACGAGGTTTTGGGCGAGCTTGGCGACGATTCGATGGACGGTGGAATTGGCGATGATGCGCTGGATGGCGGCGCAGGCGGCGACACGCTGAGCGGTGGCGCCGGCAATGATACGCTGACCGTGTCCAGCGGCGATCTGGGCACCGGCGGCGATGGCGACGACGTGTTTTACGTCGACAACACCCTGCTGGATACCACGACGTTTCAGATCGACGGCGGTGCTGGCGGCGAAACGCTGGGCGATACCCTGCATGTGACCGGCCCCGCCACGATCACCTATGATGCGCTGGACCCCGAAGGTGGCACCGTCGAATGGCTCGACGGTTCGATCCTGCGCTTTGATGATATCGAAAATGTCATTTATGTTCCGTGCTTTACCATGAATACCCGGATCAAGACCATTCGCGGAGAGATCCGGGCCGGAGAATTGCAGGTCGGCGAGCGGGTCTTGACCCGCGATGATGGATTTCAGCCGGTGCGCTGGATCGGCCGCAAGGAATTGTGCGAACAGGATCTGATCCGCCAGCCCGAACTGCGCCCGGTGCTGATCAGTGCGGGCGTGTTGGGGCCGCACTTGCCCGAACGTGATTTGCTGGTCTCGCCGCAGCACCGAATGCTGATCAGTGGCCCGGACACGCAGCTGTGGTTCGGCGAAGAAGAAGTGTTCGTGGCCGCAATCCACCTGCGCTGTCTTGAAGGGGTTGAACAGATCCTCCTGCCCACGGTGACCTATGTGCACTTCATGTTCGATCAGCATCAGATCGTTCAGGGCGATGGCGCCTGGAGCGAGAGTTTTCAGCCCGGTGATCTGACCCTGATGGGCATGGATCAAGCACAGCGAGACGAGCTTTTTGCGTTGTTTCCTGCATTGCAGGACGGGGCCGATACACGGAAATATCCAGCGGCTCGTTCGACCTTGAGCGCACAAGAGGCACGGGTGTTGCTGAGATAAATCCGCCAGCGCTTGGCTGTGTTGTGGCCGTCAGGATTGGCGGGCGCGCCAAACTTCCCATGCTTCGGGCGTGTCCAGATCAGTCAGCGCATGCTGGTCGGGCAGGGGGCACAGGTGAACGCGGTCGCGGTGCTGGCGCAACAGCGCCCGCGCGCCTTCGTCGCCGCCAAGTTGCAGCAAGTCATTGAAATAACAGCGTGGAAACAGAACCGGATGGCCGGGATGCCCCTCGGATGAGCTGCCGCGGATCAGCGCATCGGGCGGAAAATCACGCCGACAATCTGCGACCTGACGCAGGTCGTCACGGCTTAGGTCGGGCATGTCGGCGGGCAGGATCATCACGGCCTCTATGTGATCCGGCAGCGCGGCCACCCCGGCGCGGATCGAGGCGGACATGCCAAGCGCCGCGTTCCGAACCCAAACCGGCGTGGCACCTGTGCCCGTCAGCACCGCCGCGCGCGCATGATCGGGACCGGGCAATGTGACCCAGACCGGAAGGCCCGTGGCGCTGGCCCGTGCGATCATCCGGCTCAGAAGCGGTGTACCGTCCAGCAGTTCCAACAGCTTGTCGCGCCCCGGCCCCATCCGCGAGGAAGAGCCGGCGGCAAGCAGCAAAATGGCGGTTGTTTCGGGCATGGCTGGCCTTTGGCGAAGGGCGGGTGCCTCAGCATGACGACAGGACCGCGCAGGCGCAATTAACTTCCGCGCATCCGCGCCCCATCGGCATCAAACAACGGCGTCGTGATCAGCGTGGCGGGGCGCTTTTCGCCAAGGATCTCAATCTCGACCGCAAGCCCTTCGGTGGCGCGATCACGCGGCACAAAGCCAAGCGCGATGGATTTTCCCGCATGGTGCGAATAGCCGCCCGAGGTGCAGAACCCCACCACCGCGCCATCCAGCCAGATCGGTTCATAGGCCGAGACGTCGGTCTCGGTCGCGTCCACCTCGAACGCGCAAAGCTGTCGCGCGGGCGGCGTCGCGCGTTCGGCTTCGGCTGCAGCACGACCAATGAAATCGGCGGGTTTCTTGAAGCTGATGAACCGATCCAGCCCAGTTTCGGCGGGGGTGTAGTCGGGCGAAAACTCTCGCATCCAGCCGCCGAAGAACTTGTCCAGCCGCAGCGACATCATCGCGCGCATCCCAAACGGGGTCATCCCATGCGGTTGCCCCGCCTGCCACAGCGCCGACCAAAGCGCGCGCTGTGCCATCGGATCGCAATAGATTTCAAATCCCAGATCGCCGGTATAGCTGACCCGCTGCACCAGACAATCGACCATGCCCAGCGTCAGTTTGCGCAGATCCATGAATGCGATGTCCGATACATCCTCAAGCGTGCAGGATTGCAAGACCTTGCGGGCGTTTGGCCCGGCGATCTGAAACCCGGTCAGCCGGTCCGAGATGTTTTCCACCGTGACATCAGCGGCTTCGTGCTGTTCGAACCAGCGCATGTGAAAGGCTTGCGCGCCATATGATCCGGTCAATTGATACGCGTCGGGTCCGAGACAAGAGATGGTGAAATCGCCGATGATCCGCCCGCTGTCCGATAGCATCGGCGACAGTGACAACCGCCCCGGCTTGGGGATGCGCCCCGCCATGATGCGGTCCAGCCAGTCACGCGCACCCGGCCCGGTGACAAGATATTTGCCGAAATTCTGCACTTCGTTGATGCCGACGGCCTCGCGCACCGCTTTGACCTCGCGCGCGGTGGCGGCAAAGGCGTTGGAGCGGCGGAACGACGGGGTTTCAAACGACGGCTCGTCGCCGGTGGCGAAATAATTTGGCACCTCCAACCCATATTGCGCGCCCCAGACTGCGCCCATGCCCTCGAAAACATCATACATCGGCGTTGTGCGCAGCGGGCGGGCGGCGGGCAGTTCCTCGTTCGGATAGCTGACAGAGAACCGTTTTTGATAGTTTTCAATGACTTTCGGGCGGGTATAGCCGGGCGTGATCCAGTCGCCGAAGCGGGCGCAATCCATCGCCATGGTGTCACGCTCGGTCTCGCCCTCGATCATCCACTGCGCCAGCATCAGGCCGACACCGCCGCCCTGGCTGAACCCGGCCATCACCGCGCAGGCGGACCAGTAATTGCGCAATCCGGGCACCGGCCCGACCAGTGGATTGCCATCGGGGGCAAAGGTGAACGGCCCGTGGATTACCGATTTGATGCCCGCCGTTTCCAACACCGGGAAGCGCTTATAGGCAAAGGCGATACTGTCTTCGATCTTGTCGAAATCATCGGGCAGCAGTTCATGCCCGAAATTCCACGGCGTGCCCTTTACTGCCCAGGGCCGACAGGGTTGTTCGTAGAACCCGATGCACAGCCCGCGGCCTTCTTGCCGCAGATAGCTTTCGCCCGCTGGGTCCATCACATGCGGGTGTTCGCTGTCGCGTTCATAGATCGTCGGAATGTCGTCGGTGACGACATATTGGTGCTCCATCGGGTGCAGCGGGAAATACACCCCGGCCATCGCGCCAACCTCGCGCGCCCAAAGCCCACCGGCATTGACCACATGTTCGGCATGGATCGTGCCCTTGTCGGTGATCACATCCCACGTGCCATCGGGGCGCTGGTTGGTCTCTTTTACCATGCAGTGGGTTTCGATCGTCGCGCCACCCATCCGCGCGGCCTTGGCATAGGCGTGCGTGGTGCCCGAAGGGTCAAGATGCCCGTCCAGCGGATCATAAAGCGCGCCAATGATGCCATCCAGATTGGTGATCGGGGCGATCTTGGCGATCTCTTCGGGGGAGATGATCTCGGTCTCCAGCCCCATATAGCGGTGCTTGGCGCGTTCAGCCAACAGCATGTCAAACCGGTCGCGATTGTCGGCCAGCGTGATGCCACCAACATGATGCAGCCCGCACGACATGCCGGTGATCTCTTCCAGCTCTTTGTACAGCCGGATGGTATAGCCCTGAAGCGCCGCCATATTGGTATCGCCGTTCAGCGTGTGAAACCCGCCCGCCGCGTGCCAGGTTGATCCGCTGGTCAACTCCGACCGCTCCAGCAGCATCACGTCGGACCAGCCCAGCTTGGTCAGGTGATAAAGCACGGAGCAGCCAACGACGCCTCCGCCAATAACGACAACACGGGTGGTGGTTTTCATGGCAGGCCTCCGCTTGCAAGTTTGGTCGAGCGTCGCGCCGGTGCGGGCAAACGGCAAGTCATTTCACGACATTTCCTGTCGCAATAGGGATTTCTCCGAAATGGTCCGGGACCGACGCGGCATGTCGGGATCGGGCAATTCGCGGGGTTGGCTCTGGCTCAATCTGAGCCAAAGGTCATAGCAGGAAGTGCAATATGAAAACCCATGCTCAGGCAGTTGTCATCGGTGGTGGCGTCATCGGCTGCTCGATCCTGTATCATCTGGCCAAGCTGGGCTGGTCCGACGTGATGCTGCTCGAACGTGACGAGCTGACATCAGGCTCTACCTGGCACGCGGCGGCGAATATTCACGGGTTGCATGACAGCACCAATATCAGTCGCATTCAGCACTACACGATGAACCTGTACAAGGAACTGGAGCAGGAAACCGGGCAGGGCTGCGGCGTGTTCCAACCCGGCTCGCTCTATCTGGCGCAGACCGAGGACCGTGAACACCAGCTGCGGCTTCAGGCGGCCAAGGCCAAGCTTTACGGGATGAATTTCCACGAGGTGACCCGCGACGAGGCCGAGCGCCTGCACCCGTTGGTCGATTTCGACGGCATCCGCTGCATCATGTATGAACCCGATGGCGGCAATGTCGATCCCTCTGGCGTGACCAACGCCTATGCCATCGGCGCACGGGCGCGCGGCGCCGAAATTCACCGCTTCACCCCCGTAACCGCCACCGAACAGCAACCCGACGGCACGTGGGTCGTGCGCACGCCCAAGGGCGATATTCACACCCAATGGGTGATCAACGCCGCCGGGCTGTGGGGCCGCGAGGTTGCCGCGATGGCCGGGCTGACCCTGCCTTTGATGCCGACCGAGCATCAGTATTTCGTGACCGAAACCATTGCCGAAATCGCCGCACTCGACCGGCGGCTGCCGTCGGTGGCGGACCGCGACGGCGAATATTACCTGCGGCAAGAGGGCAAGGGCCTGCTGGTCGGCGCCTATGAACGCGACATGCGCTTCTGGGCCGAAGACACCACGCCGCCGGGCTTCGGTCACGAGCTTTTCGCCGATGATCTGGACCGGATCGAGGAAAACATGCTGCGCGCCATCGCGCGGGTGCCCGCAGTGGGCGCGGCAGGCATCAAGCGGGTGATCAATGGCCCGATGATTTGGTCGCCCGACAGCAACGTGTTGTTTGGCCCGGTGCCTGAACTGTCGAATTATTTCTGCTGCAACGGCATCATTCCGGGGTTCAGCCAATCGGGCGGCATGGGATTGCTGGCGGCGGAATGGGTCATTCAGGGCGAAACCCGCTATGACATGTTCGCCTGGGATATGGCGCGGTTCGGCGATTGGGCCGACAAGGCCTTCACCCGCGCCCGCGTGCAGGATCAATATGCCCACCGGTTCAAAATCCATTTCCCCAACGAAGAACGCAGCGCTGGCCGCCCGGCGCGCACCCGCCCGATCTATCAGCTCCAGCGCGAAATTGGCGCGGTCTTTGGCCTGAACACTGGATGGGAACACCCGCTTTGGTTCTCTGACACCCCCGACACTCAGGAAACCAACGGCTTCACCCGGCAGAACTGGTTCGCTCCGGTGGGCCACGAGGCGCAGATGCTGCGGCAGGCCGCCGGGATCATCGACATCTCCAACTTCGCCAAATACCGCGTCAAAGGGCCTGGGGCCGAGGATTGGCTGAACGCGGTTTTCGCCAACCAGATGCCGCGCGCCGTGGGCCGGTCCTGCCTGACGCCGCTGATCTCGAAACGTGGCGGCATTGCCGGGGATTTCACCGTGACCCGTCTGGCCGACGATGAATTCTGGGTGATCGGATCGGGCATGGCCGAACGCTATCACCAGCGCTATTTCAAGCAGGTGCCGCTGCCGCAGGGCACCACATTCAACAGTCTGACCGACAGTATTTGCGGCTTCAATGTCGCCGGGCCACGATCACGCGACATGCTGGCGCCGCTCACCACCGCTTCGCTGGATACTGTTGATTTCCCCTTCATGGCCAGCCGCCGGATCGACATCGACGGTATCAAGGTGATGGCGCTGCGGGTCTCGTTCACCGGCGATCTGGGCTGGGAACTGCACTGCGGCACCGCCGATCAACCCCGGCTTTACGCAGCCCTACTGAAGGCGGGCGAACCCTTCGGTGCCGGGCCGGTTGGAAGCCGTGCATTGATGTCGCTGCGCATCGAAAAGGGCTATGGCTCGTGGGGCCGCGAATACAGCCCCGAATACTGGCCACAAGAGGTCGGACTGGACCGGCTGGTCAAGCTCGATAAACCCTTCCTCAACCGCGACGCCGCCGCCGAGGTCATGGCTAAACCCGCCCGCGAAACGCTGGTTATTCTGGACATCAAGGTCGATCAGGCCGACGCCACCGGCGGCGAGCCGATCTTCAAGGACGGGCAGGGCATTGGCCGCGTGACTTCCGGCACCTATGGCTATTCCGTCGGCACGTCACTGGCGCTGGGATATGTCAAAACCGCCACCCCCGGCGATACGGTCGAGGTGATGATCCTCGGTCGCCCGCACAAGGCCCGCATTCTGGCACAGCCCCCCTTCGACCCCGAAGGAAAACGCCTGCGGGCCTGAGCCCGCCAACCCTTCACATTTTCAAAATATCCCGCCGGAGGCTCCGACAGCGCGGCTCAGAGCGGCCGGATCTTCAAGTTGGTGATCCGGTTGTCCTTGCGACCCGTTACCTCAAACCGGAATCCGTGAAACGAAAACACTTGCCCCACGGTGGGGATCATCTGCGCCTCGTGAATCACCAGACCGGCTACAGTATTGGCTTCGTCATCCGGCAGGCTCCAATCGGTGGCGCGGTTCAGGTCGCGGATCGTCATTGCCCCGTCGATCAGGAAATGCCCGTCCTTGCTTTTCTGGATCGCCATATCGGCGTCGGGGTCGAATTCATCAGTGATCTCGCCCACGATCTCTTCCAGAATGTCCTCCAGCGTGATCAGCCCCTCAAGGCTGCCGTATTCATCCACCACCAGCGCGAAATGTGTCCGGCGGCGCAGGAATTGCCGCATCTGATCGTCCAGCGTCGTGGTGTCGGGAATGAAATAGGGCGGCATCGCCACGTCCAAAATCTTGAAGTCGCGCATCCCCTGCGCCGAGGCTTCGGCCCCGAACGCCATCCGGTGCATCCCGCGCAGCAGATCTTTGGCATGGACCACGCCAACGATATTATCCGGGTTGTCCTTGAACACAGGAAGCCGCGTGTGATTGCTCTCAAGACATTGTTTCAACAGGGTTTCAGGGTCGCTGTCGACATTGATCATCTCGATCTGACTGCGGTGCAGCATGATTTCTTCCACCGCGCGCTCGCCCAGATCCAGCGCCCCAAGGATACGGTCGCGGTCTTCTTTTTCGACCACGCCCTCGGAATGGCCCAGATAAAGCGCGCCCGCGATCTCTTCGCGCACCGCCAGAATCTGACTGTCGGGATCGGCTTGCACACCAAACAGCCGCAGCACCCCGCGCACCAGCCAGCGCACCGCGTTCACCATGGGCGAAAACACCGTGATCACTGCCTGGATCAGCGGCGCAACCCGCGCGGCGGCCGTTTCGGCATTGGTGATCGCATAGGTTTTCGGCAGCACTTCGGCAAAGATCAGAACCAGCAGCGTCATCACCAGCGTCGCCAGCGCCACACCGCTTTCGCCAAAGGCCCGCGTGAACAGCGCTGTCGCCAGCGAGGTCGCGAGGATATTCACAAGGTTGTTGCCCAGCAGGACCGATCCGATCAGCCGCTCGTTGTCCTCGGTGATCGCCAGCGCCCGCGCCGCCCCGGTCGAGCCCTTGTCAGCCTGCGCCCGCAGCTTGCCGCGCGACGCTGCCGTCAGCGCGGTTTCCGAGCCCGAGAAAAACCCAGACAAAACCAGTAGCAGAACTATCGCCGCCGCCGTCATCCAAAAGGCTCCGTCAAGAACAGTCGTTGCAGGTTCCATAGCGTTCATTTTCCTGTGCGTTCGCGAGGGTTATGGGGGGATGCCGGGCGGCAATCAAGGGACCATGCGCGGCAACGGCCCGATCCCGCGCGCGATTTTTCCTGTGCGCTCAGGTGCGCGGCGGGTCTTTGGCCAGCGGATGATGCTCCAGCACCAGCTCTTTCAGCCGCTCCTCAAGCACATGGGTGTAAATCTCGGTCGTGGCGACATCCGCATGCCCCAGCAGCGTCTGGATCGAGCGTAGATCAGCCCCATTCGCCAAAAGATGCGTCGCAAAGGCATGGCGCAGCGTGTGCGGCGTGACCTTGTCGGGCGAAACGCCGCCCTCAACCGCAAAGCCTTTGATCATCTGGAAAAACCGGTGCCGCGTCAGATGCCCGGCCTTGCCCCGGCTGGGGAACAAAAAGCGCGACGGCGGGGCGCCTTTCTGGCGGGCCTTGTCCTCGGCGCTGTCACGCTCGGCCAGCCAGACGCCAAGCGCTGCGCGGGCAGGCGGCGACAGCGGCACCATGCGCTCCTTGCCGCCCTTGCCGGTGATCAGCAGCATCCTCGGGTCGCCGCGCGCCGCCGCGACCGGCAGCGACACCAGCTCGGTCACGCGCATCCCGGTGGCGTACAGCAACTCCATCAGGCAGGTGTTGCGCAGCCGGTCGGCGGGGCTGCGGCCGTGGGTGCGGGCAGCGTCCAGCAAGCGGTCAACCTCGATCACCGACAGTGTTTTCGGCAGGCGCTTGTCGCGGCCCGGCCCGCTGATCTGGATCGCCGGATTGTCGGGGCGCAGCCCCTCGTCAAAGGCAAACCGAAACAACTGCCGGATCGCGGACAGCCGCCGCGCGCGTGTGGATTTCGCAAGGCCCTGCGCGTCGCAATGCACCAGATAGGATTCGATCTGCGCTTTTGCGATCTCGTCAAACCCAAGGCCCTGATCCGCCGCCCAACCGGCAAAATCCTTCAGATCACGGGCATAGGCCAGAAGCGTGTTATGTGCGGCGCCCAACTCGGCGGCCTGTGCTTCAAGAAAGGCGGATATCCAATTGATATCTTTCATCAAACGCCTCGCATCAGAAGCAGAATTTGCAGCGCGGCTTGGCGTGCCATGTCCTCCAGCCCAAGCGCGCGAAAGGTCGACAGCGCCGGAACCAGCTCTTTTGTCTCGCCCCGCACCGCTTGTTGATACAGCAGCATCGCCCGCAAGATCACCTCGCCCAGCTTGCCATCCTGCAAGTCGCGGGCAAACGTCGCGGGCGCGACGGTGCTGGCGAACGCGTCCTGAATGGCGCGCTCGGTCGCGGTGGGCGACGCCGACGGGCTCAGCGGCTGCCCCTGCGCCAATGAGGTCAGAAACGCCATCTGCGGCAGGCTCGCGCCCTTGGCTTTCGCTGCGGCCTCATATCCCGGCGACAGCAGCGCGATGCGATAGGCGGTTTCAGCGGCAGCGCCGGTCAGCGGCAGGCGCAGCAGGGCGTCGGCGAACAGCCGGGCAAACGGCGCCTCCAGCCGCGCGGCCTGCATCGCCACCCAGACCTGCGGCAACACCCGCGCGGCGGCGCCGGGATCGCCCGCTTTGATGGCGGTGTCGAACCTCTGCACCGCCTCGACCCGGTCCCAGATCCCGCCCGACGCGGCCGGCAGACGCTCGGAATAGATCCCCAGCAAGCGGTTATCGGCCAGCGCGGCGGTGCGCGCCAACCGCTCGGCTGCTTCGATCTTGGCCTTCCAACCGACCGTGCCACGCAGATCAGCCACCGCAAAAGCGCGCGGCAGCGGGGCGGTGGGCATCGGCTCGCCAATTGCTTCGCGCAGCCGGAAAATCAACGGCGAGGGGCGCACCGGCGGGTGCGGCAGCGGCTCGGCCTCGAACAGGTCCGAGTCAAGGAACCGCGACAAAAGCGCGTCTTCCTGGGTGGAAACAAAGCCCAGCACGCGTGCGGTATCCAGCGTCAGCGCGGCGGTCATCCAATCGCCGCTGCGCGCGGTGCAAAACACCCGCGCCGCATAGGATGGCGCAAGATGCGGCGCGCGCATCAGGGCCGCACAGGCCTGATCTTCATCTCCGGTCAGCAGCGTGGCATCGAACCAGCGCGAAAATAACGCGGGCGTCGTTGCCCCGGCCCGGTCCAGCAGCGCCTGCACCGGCTCCACCGCGCCCAAAGCCATCAGGCTGTCCAGCCGCGCCAGCAGAAACCGGCTGCTTGGGCCCGATCCTTGCGGCGCTTCGGCTTCGGTCAGCAGCAGGGTATAAAGCAGCGACTGCATCGCGGGCAGGTCATCAACCTTTTGCGCGCGCAGAAGATCCGCCAACTCGCCCGCCTGACTGGATTGCCACAGCGTGACCGGCAGCCCCGTCATGGAAGAGGACAATAACCCAACTGAATCGGGCGCGGGCTGATCCAGCGTCGAAACGTCGACACTTGGGCTTGTTGCGGTATCGGTCACCGGCGGTTCGGCCTGCGTTGCGCCGGTTTGTGGCGCAGCATGTTGCACCACCGGCGCCAACGCCGGGTCGTTCAACCAGTCAATTGCAGACAGCGGTGGCCCGGCCAATGCCGCAGCGGGCCAAAACGCCAGAACCGCCAGGCTAGCCCGCATCCAATACCACCGATTGCCGGATCTCCTGCTGCGGGGCGGAAAAATCAGCCCCCAGAAACGGCCCGAGATAGGCATAGACCGCCAGCGCAATCACCGCCAGAATCGCCAGAATAAAAAGCCATTTGATGATGCGCCCCATGGTCAACTGCCCGTTCATGGTGATTTTCCTGAACTTATAACTGGCCTTTTCGATAAGATCACGTCATTCAGTCGTGAAATTCAAAAAACGGCAGAGGATGGCCGAATTGGGCGCGGCATGAGCTGGGAATTGAAGAAAACTGTCGTTTTGGTCGGGATGATGGGCGCAGGGAAAACGGCCGTGGGCAAGGCCTTGGCCGCCCGGCTAGAGGTTCCCTTTCTCGATTCGGATGCCGAGATTGAAACCGCGGCAAACATGTCCGTCGCCGAGATTTTCACCCGCGACGGCGAAGCCTTTTTCCGCCAGAAGGAAAGTCAGGTGATCGAGCGGTTGCTGGACACCGAATGCTGCATCCTCTCCACCGGCGGCGGCGCGTTTCTGGCAGACCGCAACCGGAAGATGATTTCTGAAAAAGGCGTATCGGTCTGGCTGAACGCAGGCCTCAAGCTGCTGTGGCAACGTGTGCGGCACAAGGACAGCCGCCCGCTGCTGCGCACGGCAGATCCGTTCGCAACCCTGTCAGGCCTGTTTGAACAGCGCACGCCTATCTATATGAAGTCTGACCTGCAAGTGATTGTCGAGGATCGATTTTCTATCGAGGAAACGGCCGAACGCGTAATCGCAGCGCTGGAAACCCGCCCGGATGTGTTGGAGAAAATACCATGATGGAAACCGTTCACGTCGATCTGGGCGCGCGGTCCTATGACATTCATATCGGGCCGGGGCTTCTGGCCCAGTCCGGCGCGCTGATCGCACCGCTGCTGCGGCGCCCCCGCGTGGCGGTTGTTACCGATGAAAACGTGGCCCGCCTGCACCTCGAAAGCCTTAAGTCTGGCCTGCAAGCTGCTGGTATTGAAATGGTTTCCCTGACACTCCCCGCCGGAGAGGCGACCAAAAGCTGGCCGCATTTCACCCGAACCGTTGAATGGTTGCTCGAACAGAAGGTCGAGCGTAACGACGTGGTCGTGGCCTTTGGTGGTGGCGTCATCGGCGACCTGGTCGGCTTTGCCGCCGCCGTATTGCGGCGCGGGGTGCGGTTCGTGCAACTGCCCACCAGCCTGCTGGCACAGGTCGACAGCTCGGTTGGCGGCAAAACCGGGATCAACGCCCCGCAAGGCAAAAACCTGATCGGCGCCTTTCATCAGCCGTCAATGGTGCTGGCCGACACGCAGGTGCTTGGCACGCTGACCGAACGCGATTTCCTCGCCGGATACGGCGAAGTCGTCAAATACGGTCTCCTTGGGGACTTTGAATTCTTTCAATGGCTTGAAGCCAATGCTTCACGCGCTGCCGCAGGTGATATGGCCGCACGGATCTATGCTGTCAAACGCTCGGTGCAGATGAAAGCCGAAATCGTGCAACGCGATGAAACCGAACAGGGCGACCGCGCGCTGCTGAATCTCGGGCACACATTTTGCCATGCGCTGGAATCCGCTACCGGCTATTCTGATCGGCTGCTGCACGGCGAAGGCGTGGCAATCGGCTGCGCGCTGGCGTTCGAGCTGAGCGCGCAAATGGGCCTGTGCGCGCAAGAAGACCCAAGCCGCATTCGCGCCCACCTGCGCGACATGAAAACCAAGGTCGATCTTTCTGATATCCAAGGTGATTTACCAGATGCGGACGGGCTGATTGCTCTCATGGCTCAGGACAAAAAGGTCGTTGATGGCAAGCTGCGTTTCATTCTGGCACGCGGCATTGGCAAGGCATTCGTGACCGCCGATGTCGATCCGGCCTTGGTGCACAGCATCCTGACAGCGGCCCTGAAAAACCGCTGAGCCCCATTTTCACATTTTCAAAATATCCTCGGGGGAGGCGTTGAAAGCCCGAAGGCTTTCAACGTCGGGGGCTGACAGCCCCCTCTAACCTCACATCACTCGGCCAGCCGGATCAGCGCGTGGCGTTTCTTGCCCGCACTCAGCTTGACCGGCTCCGCCAGCGCGGCGGCGTCCAGCATCAGCCCGGCATCGCTCAGCGGCGCATCATCCATCCGCGCGCCGTTTTCCGAAATCAGCCGCTTGGCCTCTTTCCCGGTCTTGGCCAGCCCGCTGCGCACGATCAACTGCACGATGGAAATGCCATCGCCCAGCTCCTCACGGCTCAGCTCCAGCGTCGGCAGATCGTCACCCACACCGCCCTTTTCAAACACCTCGCGCGCGGTGGCTTCGGCGGCCGCAGCGGCCTCTGCCCCATGCAGCAGGGTGGTCACCTCATTCGCCAGAATGATTTTGGCGGCGTTGATCTCGGCCCCATCCAGTGCCCCAAGATGGTCGCATTCCTCGACCGGAAGCTCGGTATAGAGCTTCAGAAAACGCCCCGTATCCGCGTCCGTGGTGTTGCGCCAGAATTGCCAGAACTCATAGGGGCTCAGCATCTCGGGGTTCAGCCAGACCGCCCCATTCTGCGACTTGCCCATTTTCTTGCCGTCGCTGGTCGTCAGCAGCGGCGAGGTCAGTCCGAAAATCTGATGGTCCAGAACCCGCCGGGTCAGGTCGATGCCGTTGACGATATTGCCCCACTGATCCGATCCGCCCATCTGCAGCAAACAGCCATAGCGCCTGTTCAGCTCCAGAAAGTCATAGGCCTGCAGAATCATATAGTTGAATTCCAGGAACGACAGTGACTGCTCCCGGTCCAACCGCGATTTCACGCTTTCAAACGCCAGCATCCGGTTGACTGAAAAATGCCGCCCGATATCGCGCAGAAAATCCAGGTAATTCAACTCGTCCAGCCATTCGGCATTGTTCAGCATCAAGGCATCCGTCGGCGCGTCACCATAGGTGATATAGGCCGAAAACACCTGTTTGATGCCCGCGATATTGGCGTCGATCTGTTCGGGCGTCAGCAGCGGGCGTTCATCCGCACGGAACGACGGATCGCCTACCTTGGTGGTGCCGCCGCCCATCAGGGTGATCGGCTTGTGCCCGGTTTTTTGCAACCAGCGCAGCATCATGATCTGAATCAGGCTGCCCACATGCAAAGATTTCGCCGTCGCATCAAAGCCGATATAGGCGGGCACCACACCCTTGCTCAGCGCCTCGTCGAGGCCCTGGTAATCGGTGCAATCGGCCAGAAAACCGCGCTCGATCATGACACGCATGAAGTCCGATTTGGGGTGGTAGGTCATTGCTCTTGTCCCTTACAGCGTTGCGGAGCACTGTATAGAGTGCATTGGAAAAAGTGGGAACCGCTTTTCGGGTGGTTTTGTTGCGGGGGACATGCGGATGTGGAACGGGCAGGTGGTGCGGGCGTTGGGCACGATGTCGGGGACCTCGCTTGATGGGGTCGATGCGGCGTTGGTGGAAACCGACGGCGAACGGATCGTGGCATTTGGACCGACGCAATACCGACGTTATACCGACGTAGAACAGACAACCCTGCGCGGCGCTTTGGGCATGTGGCCCGGCGATGACATTCAGGCCGCGACGCGCCTCGTCGAAGACGCACATCTCGAGGCTCTGGCTGGGTTCGAGGGCTACGATCTGGTCGGGTTCCACGGTCAAACCCTCGCACATGATCCGCACGGACGCGGCACGCATCAAGCCGGGGACGGGGCGCGTCTGGCGCAGGCTTTGGGGCGCCCAGTGGTTTGGGATTTTCGCACCAACGATGTCCGTCTGGGGGGCGAGGGCGCGCCGCTGGCACCGTTTTTCCACTTCGCCTGCGCCAAGTGGATCGGGGCCGAAATGCCTCTGTGTTTTCTGAACCTTGGCGGTGTCGGCAACCTGACCTGGGTCGATCCGCGCAAGACCCGCCCCGAGGACCAAGGCGCACTTTTGGCCTTCGATACCGGCCCGGCAAACGCTCCACTCAACGATTTGATGCAGCAACGGCGCGGTCAGGCCTTCGACAAAGACGGCGCCCTGGCCGCCACGGGCGAGGTCGTCGCAGGTGCGCTGGAGCTGTTCCTCGATGATGGCTATTTTCGCAAAATGCCGCCTAAGTCACTGGACAGAGACGCATTTTCAGACATGCTTGATCTCGTCCGCGAACTTGCCGACGCCGATGCCGCCGCCACCATGACCGGCATGGCCGCCGCCGCAGTGATGCAAGCGATGGAGCATTGCCCAACCCCGCCTGATCGTCTGCTGGTCACCGGCGGCGGGCGGCATAACCCGGTGATGATGCAGATGCTGCGCGCAGGCCTCGATTGCCCGGTCGATCCGGTCGAAGCGGTCGGCCTCAACGGTGACATGCTGGAAGCGCAGGCCTTTGCCTATCTCGCCGTGCGGGTGGCACGCGGTCTGCCCACATCCTGCCCCACAACCACCGGCGTGCGCGCGCTGGTCGGTGGCGGCACCGTCAGCGGCACATAACTCTTTAAATATGCGGCTTCTTTCTGATGAAAATACTCCGGGGGGAGTGTTGAAAATCACCGATTTTCAACGTGGGGGGCAGCGCCCCCGAACTGCGCACCTCAGGTGGCGTCACGCAGAGCAGGACGCCCCGCCCAGCACGCAGAACTTGGCGCAATGCGGGTGGTTCAGCGCCACGTCCCCCTCGGCCTGTGCCAAGGTTTCCCCCAGTTCGAACTGCGGATCATAGGGCAACAACGTGCAGGCCAGAACCGCCGGGCGCGCCGCACCTTTGCGTTTGACCACCATCCGAGACGACGCGCACATCACGCTGTCGGGCGACTTGTTCAGAATGCCCCAGCACGCGGTGGTGATCTCTGGCACTTCGGCCGTGAGGTCCATTTCGGGGAACAGCACGCATTGCCCCGGATCGCTTGCCGCAATCGCATAGGATCGCGCCTGGAACAGGCGCCCATAGCCCGCGCGCGCCGCCGCATCCGATTCGTGCCACAACGCCCGGCCGGCCACGGCCATCGGCACGCCTGCGTCGCGCAGAAAGTCCATTCCGACCAATGTCTTGTCAAAACTTCCCGCACCGCGCTCGGCGTCATGCTGCGCGGCATCCCAGTGATCCAGCGACACCCGCAATGTTAGCTTTCCGGGGAAGGCTGCGTTCAGTGCCACGATGCCGTCGCGCATCGCCGGGCGCATCATCGGCAGCATGGCGTTGGTCAAGATCAGCACGTCGTACCCCCGCTCCAGCACCGCGCGGGCCATGCCGATCATCTCGGGGTTCATGAAGGGCTCACCACCGGTGAAGCCGATCTCGCGTACACCCCAGGCCCGATGCTCAAGCTGATTCAGATACTCCGACACCTCGGATACGCTCAGATAAACCAGCGCATCATTGCTGGGCGAGCTTTCGATATAGCAATTGGCGCAGGTAATATTGCAAAGCGTCCCGGTGTTGAACCACAGCGTTTGCGGCTTGTTCAACGGCACGCGGGCGCGGGGCTGGCCATCTGCGGTCAGGTCGGGGTTGCGAAACTTTCCCTGATTGGCAGCGGGCGTATTGGTGTCTTTCATGCGGGGTATCAGTCCTCGGTGATTGCTAGGCAGGCTATCGTGCAGATAGGCCTGTTGGAAGCACAGGTTTTGCGCCTGACACCATTGTGAACCGGGCCGGGCATGGTAAAGTTGCCCTGATGCCCCCAAGGGGCCCGGTGTATAACGAAGGACATGGTATGGTTTCGCGCGTTATTCCGGTGGACCCGTTTGATCTGGTGATCTTCGGCGGCACTGGCGATCTGGCTCGTCGCAAAATTCTGCCCGCCCTGTTTCGCCGCTTTTGCGCGGGTCAGATGCAGGAAGGCACGCGGATCATCGGGGCCGCCCGCGCCGAGATGGACGATGTCGATTACCGCGCTTTCGTCGCCGAGGCGTTGATTGAATTCAACGATGGGCACGGCTGCGAAGAGGGGACGATCGCCGCTTTTCAGCGCATCTTGTCCTATGTAACGTTGGATGCGCTTGGCGAAAATGGCTGGGCTGATTTGGCCGCAAAAATGCATGACGGACGGGTGCGGGCGTTTTATTTCTCGGTCGGGCCAAGCCTGTTTGGGGCGCTGGCTGAAAAGCTGCACGAACACGGAATGGCCGATTCCGACACCCGGATCGTGGTGGAAAAGCCCTTTGGCCGCGATCTGTCCACGGCGAAGGCGCTGAATCGGGCCTTGGCGGATCATTTCGACGAAGGTCAGATTTACCGGATCGATCACTATCTGGGCAAGGAAACCGTGCAGAATCTGATGGCGATCCGCTTCGGCAACATGCTGTTTGAGCCGCTGTGGAACAGCCAATACGTGGATCACATCCAGATCACCGTGGCCGAAACGGTGGGCGTTGGTGGGCGCGGTGAATATTACGACCGCTCGGGCGCGATGCGCGATATGGTACAGAACCACCTGATGCAGCTGCTGTGCCTGATCGCGATGGAGCCGCCGGCCAAGTTCGAACCCGACTCGGTGCGCGATGAAAAGCTCAAGGTGATCCGGGCGTTGGACGAGGTTCTGCCGGATCAGATCGTGCGTGGGCAATACCTCGCTGAGGGGGACAAGCCGGGCTATCTGGACCATGTGGAAACCACGGATTCGACCACCGAAAGCTTCATCGCGCTGAAGGTGCACATCAGCAACTGGCGGTGGGCGGGCACGCCGTTTTACCTGCGCACCGGCAAGCGGCTTAAGGCCCGCAGCAGCGAGATTGCAGTGGTGTTCAAAGCGACCCCGCATTCGATTTTCGGACCCGAGGCAGGGCGCCACCGCAATATCCTGACGATCCGGTTGCAGCCCAACGAGGGCATTGATCTGGACGTGACAATCAAAGAGCCGGGGCCGGGCGGGATGCGGCTGATCGACGTGCCGCTGGACATGACCTTTACCGAAGCGCTGGGACCCGACGCCGAGGATGTGGCGGATGCCTATGAGCGGCTGATCATGGACGTGGTGCGGGGCAATCAGACGCTGTTCATGCGCGGCGACGAGGTCGAGGCCGCCTGGGCCTGGACCGATCCGATCATCGCAGGCTGGGAGACGCGCGGCGACGACCCGATTGCTTACGAGTCGGGCAGTTCCGGCCCCGAGGAAGCGCTGGCGCTGATGCACCGCGACGGGCGGAAGTGGCGCGAGGTACGAGCATGACCTTTCTTGAATATCCCGACCGCGAGATGATGGCGATTGATCTGGCCAACAGCCTGGCGGCCGAGCTTTCAGGCGTGTTGATGCACGAGGAGCGGGCGAGCTTCGTGGTGCCCGGCGGTACAACGCCCGGCCCGGTATTCGACAGCTTATGTGCGGCGGATCTGGACTGGGACCGGGTGGATGTGCTGCTGAGCGACGAGCGCTGGGTGCCGCTCGACCACCCACGCTCGAACACGCGGTTGCTGCGCGAACGGTTGCTGGTCGGGCGCGCCGCGGCGGCGCATCTGTTGCCGATGTATGCGCAGACCGACCAGGCAGAACAGGCGATCCCCGAGCTGGAGGCTGCTTTGCGGCCCTGTTTGCCGATTTCGGTGGCGCTGTTGGGGATGGGATCGGATATGCACACCGCGTCGTTGTTTCCGAGGGGCGACAACCTGCGGCTGGCGCTGGATCCGCATGCGCCGATATTGATACCGATGCGCGCGGACGGGACCGAAGATCAGCGGCTGAGCTTGAGCGCGCGGGTTCTACGCGAGGCGCTTTCGCTGCACGTGGTGATCACCGGGAACGACAAGCGCGATGCACTGGAACGCGCCCGGCACCTGACCCCGCAGGAAGCACCGGTCGCAGCTATTTTGGATTACGCAATCGTACATTGGGCAGAGTGAAAATGGATTGGAACGGACTGGCGGATCTGGGCGAAAAAGCCCGGTCACGGCACATTCTGGAGCTATTTGAAAAGGATGATCGGGATCAGGTTTTCTCAAGAACATTTGACGGGCTACTATTTGATTTCAGCAAGACAAATATTGACGAAACGACACTGTCGGCGCTCGTTGCGCTGGCGCGCGATGCGCAGGTCGAACCCCGGCGCGATGCGATGTTTCGGGGCGATCTGATCAATATAACCGAAGACCGCGCCGTGCTGCATACCGCGCTGCGTGCCCCTGAGGGAACAGTGATCAAGGTGGGCGGGCAGGACGTGATGCCAGAGGTTCTGGCAACGCGGGCCCGCATGGCGACGTTTGCACAGGCGGTGCGTGATGGCGCGTTTTCCGCGCAGGGCGGCAAGATCACCGATGTGATCAATATCGGCATTGGCGGGTCTGATCTGGGCCCGGTGATGGGTGTGCTGGCGTTGGCGCCTTATCATGATGGGCCGCGGGTGCATTTCGTCTCGAACGTGGATGGCGCGCATATCGCCGACACGCTGCGGGGGCTGAACCCGGAAACAACGCTGGTGATTGTGGCCTCCAAGACCTTCACCACGAGCGAAACCATGACCAACGCCGCCACCGCGCGCGACTGGATGGCAGCCAAGGTGGCCGATGTCGGCGCGCAATTCGTCGCGCTTTCTACAGCCGAGGAAAATACCGCGGCCTTCGGTATCGCGCCCGAGCAGGTGTTCGGGTTCGAGGATTGGGTTGGCGGGCGCTATTCCATGTGGGGGCCAATCGGGCTGAGCATGATGATCGCCATCGGGCCTGAGGATTTCACCGCGTTCCTGCGCGGCGGCGCCGCGATGGACGCGCATTTCCGCGAGGCCGCGCTGGCGGACAACCTGCCGGTGCTGCTGGCGCTGGTAGGGTTATGGCATCATCAGGTGATGGGCTATGCCACGCGGGCGGTTCTGCCCTATGAACAGCGGCTGCTACGGCTGCCTGCCTATCTTCAGCAGCTGGAGATGGAAAGCAACGGCAAGCGCGTGGCAATGGATGGCAGCGACCTGGACCGGGTGTCCGGGCCTGTGATCTGGGGCGAGCCGGGCACCAACGGCCAGCACGCGTTCTATCAGCTGATCCATCAGGGGATGGAGATCGTACCGTGCGAATTTATGGTTGGCGCGCAGGGCCATGAGCCGGATCTGGCGCATCACCACACGCTGTTGGTGGCCAATTGTCTGGCGCAATCCGAGGCGCTGATGCGTGGGCGGTCATTGGATCAGGCCCGCGCCATGATCTCGGATATGGGCTTTGACGATGCCGAGTTGGAACGCCAGGCGCGGCACCGGTTTTTTCCGGGCAACCGTCCTTCGACCACGCTGGCCTATGATCGTCTGACGCCGCGCCGTTTGGGGCAAATCGTGGCGCTGTATGAACATCGGGTTTTTGTCGAAGGCGTGATTTTGGGCATAAATTCCTTTGATCAATGGGGGGTGGAGCTTGGCAAGGAACTGGCGGCAGGGCTGGGTCAAATCCTGTCGGGAGAAGAGGCGGCAGATGGCAAGGATGGCTCTACGCGGATGCTGGTGGCCTATATGATGGGTAATGCTGCGCGATAGCCGTATCTTGCCTTCCAGCATGGCGCGCGCCGCGACGTGCAAACAAGGAATGCGGAGCGGGTTTTCGGCAAGGTTGCAATGACGGATCAGCCGGACATGTCAAAGCCCGCGCCCTGAAAGTCGAGAGGAACGGCCCCCGATCCTGTATGCGACCCTATTGCGTGCGGCTTTTATTGGCGCCCTGCGGGCTGGCGGTTGCCGCTGCATAAGGGGCAGGTGCACGATGATCCGGTCGGCAGCCACGGGTGGCATTCGGTGCGATATGCCCCTGCACAAAGCATGCACAAACTATGCACAACGCATGCATATCACGGGCGCCGCATGACGGGGCGCGCCGGGTCAATGCTTGCGTTTGCGTTTGCCTGTTGTTTTTTTCTCCTCGGTCAGAATGGCGTAGAGTTGTAGAAGGTCGTCACTTTCAACGCCGTTCTTTGCTGCCATTTCGATTTCCGCCCGAGCTGTGGCCGGTCCGTAGAGACCATCGATTGTTAGATTTCTGGCGCCTGAATATTGCAGGACCCCTTGTCTAAGGGCGACGCAGGCTGTGTTGCTTGGGTCCAGCAGCGATGGATTTTCATACCGCAATTGGGTTCGCATATGATGCGCGATTTCTGCTTGGCCGGTAATGTGCGCCGAGCACGTCGTGCTGACGTTCGGGCGCGTGAAAAAGTCTTGGCGCCACGCGCCATCCGCGGTTGCCACTGCGGAGAGGGTCGCGGTGACGAAACCACCAACCAGTATGATCCTTTGGACACGGCCAGACACGCAGCCGAAGCGGACGCTGAGCACCACGTCGGACAGAACGAGGAACGGGACGCCGTCGGGAAGAAGGTTTACGAGTTCCTCGTCGAGCTTTGCAATGGCCGCGTTGATCGAGATGATCAGGGCTTTGCGGTCGTCATCGTTCGGCGGCCGAAAAGATTTGGAGTTTGACGAGCGGGCCCAGTCCGTGGCGGTCAGAATTCGATGACCGGAAAGAAGCTCTGTAACAGCGTCCTGATAAACATGCGCCGCGGTCGGTGCGGGATCTTTCGCAAGACTTCCGGGGTGCTTGACGATGAAATCGGCGTGTAGCGTGATCAGTTTCGTTTCTGAACCTTCAAACATCATACCCGGATCTGTTTTGTAAATCTCGGACTATTGTTAGCGTCATTGCCGGGTCATGAATAGAAAAACCCGCCGGAGGGCCGACGGGTTTTTCTTGTCAGGTCGGGCGCGGTTCAGCGCAGGATCGAACGCCCGGCATATTCGGCGGTTTCACCAAGCGCCTCTTCGATGCGGATCAGCTGATTGTATTTCGCCAGCCGGTCAGAGCGCGCGAGGCTGCCGGTCTTGATCTGACCGCAGTTGGTGGCGACGGCCAGATCGGCAATCGTTGCGTCCTCGGTTTCACCCGAGCGGTGCGACATCACGTTGGTCATGCGGGCGCGATGCGCCATGTCTACCGCTTTAAGAGTCTCGGTCAAGGTGCCGATCTGGTTGACTTTTACCAGCATGGAGTTGGCGCAGCCGCGCTCGATCCCCATGGCCAGACGCTCGGGGTTGGTGACGAACAGATCGTCGCCGACCAGTTGGATCTTGTCGCCAAGCGCCTCGGTCAGGGCTTTCCAGCCGTCCCAGTCATCCTCGGACATACCGTCTTCGATCGAGATGATCGGGTAATCCGCGACCAGCGCCGCCAGATAGGCAACGTTTTCTTCGGAGGTCAGCGACAGGCCTTCGCCCTTCAGCTCGTACTTGCCACCCTTGTAATATTCAGTGGCGGCGCAATCGAGCGCAAGATAGATATCCTCGCCCGGTTTGTAGCCTGCTTTTTCGATAGATTTCAGAATGAAATCAAGCGCGTCGCGGGCAGAGCTGATGTTGGGAGCAAAGCCGCCCTCGTCGCCGATGCCGGTGGACAGACCTGCGGCGGACAGCTCTTTTTTCAGGGTGTGGAACACTTCGGACCCCATGCGCACAGCCTCGCGGATCGAGGTGGCCGAGACCGGCATGATCATGAATTCCTGAATGTCGATCGGGTTGTCGGCATGTTCGCCGCCGTTAATGATGTTCATCATCGGCACCGGCAGGGTGCGGGCCGAGGTGCCGCCGATATAGCGGTACAGCGGCTGCGCGGTGAAGTCGGCGGCCGCTTTGGCACAGGCCATGGAGACGCCGAGGATGGCATTGGCGCCAAGGCGGGCTTTGTTCGGGGTGCCGTCCAGTTCGATCATCGCCATGTCGATGGCGACCTGCTCGGTCACGTCCATGCCCAGCAGCTCTTCGGCGATTTCGCCGTTGACGGCGGCGCAGGCTTCCAGAACGCCCTTGCCCATATAGCGGCTTTTGTCGCCATCGCGGCGCTCGACTGCCTCGTAAGCGCCGGTCGAGGCGCCCGAGGGCACGGCGGCGCGGCCCATGGTGCCGTCTTCGAGGATCACGTCCACCTCGACGGTGGGATTGCCGCGGCTATCAAGAATTTCGCGGGCGTGGATGTCGATAATGGTGCTCATTGGGCTTTGTTCCCTTGGGTTGACTAAGGCCGTTGAGCCGCTTTTAGAGCGCCCACGACCCAAGGGAAAGGGCCTGAGCCGACGTTTGCGCAAACGGTCGGAAATTGGCGCGCTTTGGTCTGTTTATTCGTCGAGCATTGGCACCAGACGGGCGGCGGCGCGGCGTTCGCGCAGGAACGTATAGAGCCCGGTGATGATAATCAGTGCAGAGCCGACATAGGTCAGAAGATCGGGGCGTTCGCCAAACACCAGCATCCCCAGCGCGATGGAAAAGATCAATCTGGTATAGCGGAACGGGGTGACGGCCGCCGCATCACCCATGCGGGTGGCAGACACGATGGCATAGTACCCCAGAACCCCGAACACCAGCGCGCAGGCCATTTGGCCGACGTCCACCAGGGTCATCGCCTGCGGCGTTGCGCCGGTGATCAGCAAAAGTGGCAGGCCGGCCACGCCAATCGCCGCAAAACCATAAAAGGACACGACGGTCGAAGACATCGCCTGCGGCAGCCTGCGCGAGGTCAGATCGCGGGTCGCGATGGCCACAACGGCCCCCAACACAAACAGCGAGGCGGGTTGAAACCCCGTCATGCCGGGGCGGATGATGATCAAGACGCCGACAAAGCCCAAAAGGATCGCCGACCAGCGCCGCCAGCCCACTTGTTCGCCCAGAAACACCGCTGCACCAAGGGTAATGGCCAGCGGTGTGGCCTGAAACACGGCTGATACCGTTGATATCGGCACCAGCGACAGCGAGGTGATGAAAAACAGCGCCGCAAAGCCCTCGGACAGGGTGCGCAGGGCAAGCGCGCCGTTGCGAATGGTGGCCGGACCGAACAGTCGCTGGCCCTGCCGGGCGGCCAAAAGCCCGAATACCAGCGCGCCGCCCAAGCCAAGCGTGGCCATGACCTGTCCCGTGGGGATCGTTTCGGTCATGCGCTTGATGAACATGTCCTCAAGCGAGAAAAAGGCCATGGACAGGATGACCAGGAAGATGCCGCGCAGGTTGTTCATGGGGTGTCCGTTCACCAGGTCTTGTGGCCTCCGCTTAGGCGGGTTTGACCAGATGGTAAAGCGAGTTCAGCCGCGCGCAGGTTTTTTGATCGGCACGCCGTAAAGTTCCAGTTTATGCCCCTTCAGGCGATACCCCAGCTTCTCGGCGATCTTTTCCTGCAAGGCTTCGATCTCGGGGTCGCAGAACTCGATCACCTCGCCCGAGTTCATGTCGATCAGGTGGTCGTGATGTTCGCGGTCGGCGTCCTCGTACCGGGCGCGGCCATCACCGAATTCCAGTTTGTCGAGAATCCCGGCCTCTTCGAACAGCTTCACGGTGCGATACACGGTGGCGATGGAAATGCGCGGATCGCTGGCACTGGCGCGGGCGTACAGCTCCTCAACATCGGGGTGATCGTCGGAGTCCTGCAAGACGGCGGCAATGGTGCGGCGCTGGTCTGTCATGCGCAGGCCCTTGGCTTCGCAACGCGTGATGATTGTGTCGGTCATGGCCTGTTCCTGATCGTCGTCCTGTGCGTGGGTGTAGCTGTTGGGCGCGGGCATTTCCACCGATTTTGACGCAAATGAGCCGCGGCGGACGCGGCGGCATATGTGCTTGTGACTTGACTTTGGCCGCGACAAGGGTCATGTGCTGCATCAAGAGATGCCCTCTGCCGCGTGAGCAGGGGCCGCTATGGTTGTTTGCCACAGGGCAACATCCGCGGTCAAAGGGCATCACGGTATTTTCCCAAAATCACGCGTGGGAGGAGCGTTTCGGCGGTTTGCAGGGCAAGAGGCCCGTAAGCTGGATCCGGCGCGCAACCACGAAGGCGGTCCTGATTGGGCTGCAACACGAGGGCTTTTGGCATGTCTGCCGGGCCCCGGAAGGATATATTGTGAACCAATTCGAAATGATGGGCCTGCCCACCACTCTTGTGAACCGTCTGGAAAAGATGGGGATCACCGAACCGACCCCGATTCAGACCCACGCCATTCCGGTCGCGCTGGACGGCAAAGACGTGATGGGGCTGGCGCAGACCGGCACCGGTAAGACGGCGGCCTTTGGTTTGCCGCTGGTCACGCTTTTGTCGGGTCAGGGACGGCCTGCGCCCAAAGCGGTGCGCGGTCTTGTACTGGCGCCGACTCGTGAGCTTGCCAAACAGATCATGGAAGCCTTGCAGGAGTTCGTGCAGGGCAGCCCGATGAAAGTGGCGCTGGTTGTGGGCGGCATGTCGCTGAACGCACAGGCAAAACGGCTTGAGCGCGGCGTTGATATTCTGGTGGCCACACCCGGCCGCCTGATCGACCTGCTGGATCGTCGCGCGCTGTCGCTGGCAGAGACGAAGTTCCTGGTGCTGGACGAGGCCGACCAGATGCTGGACCTTGGCTTTATCCACGCGCTGCGCAAGATCGCGGGAATGCTGCCTGCTGGGCGTCAGACCATGCTGTTTTCGGCCACCATGCCCAAGCAGATGGCCGAGATTGCCGATTCGTATCTGAACAACCCGGTGCGGGTGCAGGTAAATCCGCCGGGCAAAGCCGCTGAAAAGATTGAACAGTCGGTGCATTTCATCGCCAAGTCGGAAAAGACGAAACTGCTGATCGAGCTGCTGGACAAGCACCGTGACGAGCTGGCGCTGGTTTTTGGCCGCACCAAGCACGGGATGGAAAAGCTGTCGAAACAGCTTGAGAATGCCGGGTTTGCTGCGGTGTCGATCCACGGCAACAAAAGCCAAGGTCAGCGCGACCGCGCGATCAAGGCGTTCCGCTCGGGCGAGGCGCGGGTGCTGGTGGCGACGGATGTCGCGGCGCGCGGTCTGGATATTCCGGACGTCAAGCACGTGTACAACTTCGAACTGCCCAACGTGCCGGAAAACTATGTCCACCGGATTGGCCGCACAGCGCGGGCCGGTCGTGATGGTGCCGCGATCGCATTTTGCAGCCCGGATGAAATGGGCGAATTGCGTGATATCCAGAAGGTGATGAAGATTTCGATCCCCGTCGCCTCGGGGCGCGCGTGGGAGCCTGTGGATCAGCCCGGCAAAAAGCCTTCGGGCGGTGGCAATCGTCGTCGTAGTGGCGGCGGTGGCGGTGGCAAGCCCGGTGGCGAGCAGGGCCGTCCGTTCCGGCGTCGGAGCGGCGGTGGCGGTGCGGGCCGCGGTGCGCGCGGTGGTGCCAAGGCGGCATCCTAATACCCCGCACAAGGGTGGCCGTGGGGCGTGGCCCCACACCCCCAGCGTATTTGAACAAGATGAAACGGGGGGCGGTCTCGCCCCCCGTTTTCATGTCAGCCTAGCTGTGCGCCAGAGCCATAACCGCGCGCAGCGAGTTGAGGTTGCGGGCGGTGCACACACTGCCTGCGGCACGTTCGATCCGCGCGGGGAGTTTCGATTTCCCGATCCCCTTCGGCGCGTGCACGATCAGGCAACGGCCTTTGAGCGATAAGACTTCATCCGATGTGCAGTCGGGTGTCAGGCGGGCAAGGGTATCGTCGGCGGGGGCGTCGGCGAAGATATGGAACCACAGGTTCTTGGGATCGGCCTGTTCCACGAAGGGCGCTTCGGCAACGATATTCGACAGGTCGGGCAGGGACAGCGCCAGCACGGCGGGGCGAAAGCCGAACTGGGCCGCGATCTGTCCGGCGATGTTGTTGCACAGGGCGGCGGCATCGGGTTCGGGGTGGTCCATCACCACATTGCCGGACTGAATATAGGTCTGTACGGCAGATGCGCCGTTTTGTGTCAGAAGATCGCGCAGTGCGGCCATCGGCAGCTTGCCATGGCCGCCCACATTCACACCGCGCAGCAACAGAACCCAGCGCGGCATGGCGGCTTAGACCAGATCGGGTTCGCGGCCCACTTTGTTGGCCAGCTTGGCCACGGTCAGACCCTGCACGATGATCGAGAAGATCACGACCATGAACGTCGCGGTCAGAATCATCGGTTTCCATTCACTGTCGGGCAGGGCCAGCGCCAGGGCGACCGAGATGCCCCCCTTCAGCCCACCCCAGGTCATGATCGGGATAACGCCGGGGCCAAAGGCACGCCAAGGGCTGAGCAGCATCACCGGCACCGCAACGGCAACCAGACGCGCGAACAGCGCCAGCACGATCGCAAAGGCGCCGGCAGTGACAACCTGCATGTCGAAGGCGACGGCAAAGACCTCGAACCCGATCAGAAGGAACAGGACGGCGTTCAGGATCTCATCAATCAGTTTCCAGAAGGCATCGACGTATTTGCGGGTTTCCTCGGACATGCCGTGTTTGGCGCCGATATCGCCGATCAGCAGCCCCGAGCAGACCGCCATGATCGGTGCAGAAACATGCAAGAACACCGCCAGCTCATAGCCGCCAAAGGCCAGGCCAAGCGTCAGCAGTACCTCAAGCGAATAATCATCGATCTGGCGCATCACGCGGAAGACCAGCCAGCCCAGAACAATGCCCAGAACGGCGCCGCCGACGGCCTCTTGCAAGAACAGCATCGCGGCGTCCTGATAGACGTTGCCATTTGGATCGGCACCGTGACCTGCGCCGTGGCCCGCGATCGCAGGGAATGCGATGGCGACCAGCACCAGATAAACGACATAGCCGACGCCGTCGTTGAACAGGGATTCGCCCGCGATCTTTGTTTCCAATGATTTGCGCAGGTTGGCCTCGCGCAGGACCCCCATGACAGCAACCGGATCGGTGGGCGAAATCAGCGAGCCAAAGACCAGCGCGATCATCAGCGGCATCCCGGTTACCCAGCTGAACCCAAAGCCAACCACCACTGTCGACAGACCCACGCCCAGCGTCGCCATCAGCACCACAACAGGCCATTGCGCCCGCAGGTCGGCCAGCTTGACATGCAGCGCCCCGGCAAACAGCAACAGGCCCAGCATCCCTTCAAGCAGCGCGTCGGAAAAGTCGATCCCCAGCACCACCGAACGCGCCGTGTCGGCCATACCAAGCGCGGGCCACAGAAGATCCAGCCCCAGCACCGAAAGCGAGGCCAGCAGTGACACCACAAGAATGCCGATCGCCGAGGGAAGTTTCAGGAACAGATAGTTGATCGCGCCAAAGGCACCGGCCAGAACGATCAGAAGCGAGGTGATCTGGAGCAGGGTCATGTGATGGCTTTCCTTTGGCTGAATTCTCTTTGAACTAGCATAGGTTGCGACAGCGCAAAAGGGTCAGGGTTTAGGGTGGTGCCCGAGGTCGGCCCAGATCGGCAGATGATCCGAGGCGATGCGCGCGGGCTGCGCCAGATGCACGCCGGTGGCCAGAGCCTTGAGCTGCGGCGACAGGGCAAAGCGATCCAGCGGTGCCACTGGGCGCAGCGCCGGAAAGCTGGCGCGGGCAGGCAGAAAGCTCAGCCCCTGCGCGATGGTATCCATCGCCATGCCCGAGCCCCATTCATTGAAATCCCCTGCCAGAACGGTGGGCATGTGCGGCAGGTCACGCAGGTGTCGGATGATCGCCGCCATCTGCAACAGCCGGTATCGCCGGATCAGTCCAAAGTGCAGGCCCAGCACCCGCAGCGGGCCGATCGAGGTGTCAAGATCGGCGCGGATCGCGCCGCGCGGCTCGAGCCCCGGCAGTTCGATATGCGCGGTGGACAGCAGCCCGACACCGGGACGCACCAGCATCGCATTGCCGTGCCACCCCAACGAGCCGCCGGGCTGACCGAAGGGCAGGATGCGCCAGCCGTCATCCTCGATCATTTCGTGCGGCAGGGCCGCGGGGCGCGGCGGCAGCCGTTTATCGGCCTCTTGCAGCACGACGATATCGGCCTGTAGCGCCGCGATAACCGTCAAGGACCGGTCAGGGCGGCGGCGCAGGTCAAGGCCGACACATTTTTGCAGGTTGTAGCTTGCTATTCGGCAGGGGGATGCGGTCATAGTTGCACTATCAACATGCGGCAATGAGGAAGTCACGAGGTGTTTGCGGAACAGACTTGGCTGGCGCGGGGAATTTGGCTGTTGCTGTTCATTTTTGCGGCGGGGGCCCTGATCACCGGGCGCTGGTCGTTGGCGTTTGTGTCAGCGGCGACGCTGGTGCTGTCGCTTTTGCCGGTGGCCGTGGCCCGCTGGGCCGAGGTGGTGGTGCCGCCCAGCTTTATCGCGGCGGTGGTGGCATTTGTTGGCGGCACGCTGTTTCTGGGCGAGGTATATGATTTCTACGAGCGCTTCTGGTGGTGGGACATCGCCATGCATGGCGGCAGTGCTGTTGGCTTTGGACTTATCGGATTTGTCTTGGTTTTCATGATGTTTCAGGGCGATCGTTATGCGGCCCCTCCGATTGCGGTGGCATTTTTCGCCTTTTGTTTCGCGCTGGCAATGGGCGGAATGTGGGAGATTTTCGAGTTTAGCGTCGATCAGGCGATGGGCACGGCAATGCAGAAATCCGGCCTGCTGGACACGATGGGGGATATGATCGTCAATACGGTTGGCGCGCTGATTGGCGCGGGGGCTGGCTGGGCCTATCTGAAAGGGCGCGAACGGGTCGGGCCGATGGGGGTGATCGACGATTTCGTGCGCCGCAACCCAAAATATTTCTCACGCAGGCGTAAATAGAGCCGTTGACGGGGCCGGTATCTGGGCCTCATGTGGCGCGATGGAACGCAAAGACAGAATAGACGCCATTGGCGCACTCGCGCTGACGGGATTCGCCATTGTGCTGGCCTTTAACCAGGTCGTCATCAAGCTGGGAAATGGCGGGTTTCAACCGGTCTTTATGGCGGGGCTGCGGTCGCTGGGCGCGCTTGTGGTGCTGCTGGTCTGGATGCGGATCCGAGGGGTCCGGCTGAGCTTTCCTGTGGGCACAGTGGTGCCCGGGCTTTTGCTGGGCGGGCTGTTCGCCTTTGAATTTGTTTGTCTTTTCTGGGCGTTAGATCATACCAGCGTGGCGCGCGCCTCGATTCTGTTTTATTCGATGCCGGTGATCTTGTCATTGGCCGCGCATTTCACGCTGCCCGGCGAGCGGCTGACGCCCCTGCGTTTGCTGGGGCTGGGATTGGCGATGGCGGGGGTGGCAGTGGTACTGTCACAGCGCAATGGCGGGCAGGCCAGCCTGCTGGGCGATCTGGCAGCGCTTGGGGCGGCGTGTGGCTGGGCCGGGATCGCGCTGAGCGTGCGGCTGACTTCGATCAGCAAGGTTGTGCCCGAGATGCAGCTGTGGTGGCAGCTGGTGGTCTCGTCTGTGCTGCTGCTGGGGCTGGCGCCGCTGTTCGGGCCGCTGCTGCGCGATCCGGGGCTATGGCATGTGGCGGGGCTGATGTATCAGATCATCGCCGTTGCCAGTTTCGGCTTTCTGTTCTGGTTCTTCTTGATGAAGATCTATCCGGCCTCCAGCGTGGCGAGCTTCAGCTTTCTGTCGCCCGTGATCAGCGTGGTGCTGGGCTGGTTGATATTGGGCGAGCAGATTGGTGGGGCCGTCATCGTGGCGCTGGTGCTGGTGGCGCTGGGGATCGTGCTGATCAACCGCAGGCCCGCATCGTAAGCGGCAAAATTGAGTATTTCGAGAGATATGAGTGGCTTAGGTGCCGCAGAAGGTGTTTTCGACAACTTCGGATGGCAGCGGCGGGCGGGTCAGGTCCTCGGCCTCGGGTTGATCGTCATAGGGGCGTGACAGCACGGTGAGCAAGCGTTCAAACGGGGCGTAATCGCCCGCGACGGCGGCCTGAATCATCTGCTCGACCCGGTGGTTGCGCGGGATGAAGGCGGGGTTGGTGGCGCGCATCGTGGTTTGGGGGGCGGATTCGCTGGCGATCCGGGCCTGCCAGCGCGGTTTCCAGTCATCAAATGCGGTGGGGTCGGTGAATTGATCCCGCGCAGCTTCGCCTGATAAGGCGCGGAAAGTATTGGTAAAGTCAGCTTGGTTGTTGGCCATACGGGTCAGCAGATCGGTGATCAGCGCCTCGTCACCCTCCTGTGCGGTGCTCAGGCCGATCTTGGCGCGGAAGGCGGTCAGCCATTCGGCGTGGATCAGGTCAGGCATGGCGTGAACCGCGGCGGTCAGCTGTTGGATTGCGGCATCGGTGTCGGGCATCAGCGGGACAAGGCAGCTGGCCAGTTGGGCCATGTTCCACGTGATGATATTGGCTTGATTATCATAAGCATAGCGCCCCTGACGGTCGATCGAGGAATAGACCGTGACCGGATGATAGGTATCCATATAGGCAGCGGGGCCATAGTCGATCGTCTCGCCCGACAGCGCGGTATTGTCAGTGTTCATCACGCCGTGGATGAAACCAAGGCTGAGCCATTTGGCGACCAGCCGGGCTTGGCGCGCGATGACCTGTTCCAGCATCTGCACCGGGGTTTCGGCGGTCGGATAATGCCGGTCGCGGGTATGTCGGTATAACGTCTGTATTGCGTCGGTATCACGTCGGGCAGCGAAGTACTGAAATGTGCCGACGCGGATATGGCTGGCCGCGACACGGGTCAGCACCGCGCCGGGCATTGCGCCCTCGCGATATATGCTTTCGCCGGTCAGGGTGGCGGCCAGTGCGCGGGTGGTGGGCACGCTCAGTGCATGCATCGCCTCGCTCAGCAGGTATTCGCGCAGCACCGGACCAAGCCACGCCCGCCCGTCGCCCGAGCGCGAATAGGGCGTGCGCCCGGCGCCTTTGAGCTGAATGTCGTGGCGTTGGCCGGTGGGGTCCACCACCTCGCCCAGCAGGATGGCGCGGCCATCGCCCAGTTGCGGGGAAAAGCCGCCAAACTGGTGCCCGGCATAGGCTTGCGCCAGCGGCGTGGCGCCTTGCGGCACGGCATTGCCGGAAAAGACCTGTGCCATTTCCGTCGGCGTGCCGGGGGTAATGCCAAGCTCGGTCGCCAGCGCGGTGTTGAAGCGGATCAACTGCGGCGCGCGGACAGGCTCGGGCACCTGCCGGGTGAAGAACCGCGGCGGCAGAGTGGCATAGCTGTTGTCGAAGGGAATGGTCAGGGTCATGGGCATCACTTAAGGCGGCACAGCCGGGTGGCAAGGGTCAGCTTTTGCGGGTCATCAGGATTTGATCGGGCTGCGGATCAAAGTGCAGCCGCTGGAAAAAACGTTGCAGGGCGGTATCGTGATGCGGGGTCGTCAGGTGCAGCGCAGTCAGCCCGGCGTCGGCAAGGGCCTTGGGCAGGGCATTCAGCACCTCGGTGCCAATGCCGCGACCCCGCACGCCGGGGCGGATGAACACCTCTTCGACATGGCCGGTCAGGCCGCCCAGCGACAGCGACCAGCCAAAGCTGAGCAGGATATAACCGATCGGCGCGCGCTGTGGCCCGATCAGATACGCAACCCCATGCGGCGACCCTTCCAGCAGCGGGGCAAGGGCGGCGCTCAGGGCCTCGGGGCTTTGGGCGGGGGCGGCGTTTTCGTGAAAAGCGGCGATCATCGGCAGCAGGCGGGCGGCATCTTCGGGGCCGGCAAGGTGAAGCGCGGTCATAACCGGGCCAGCCGTTCCGTCAGCAACGCGAAGAAGTCAGGCGCATCAATTCCACCCATGAACAGCGCGTTGGCGGGCCGATCAGTGACACGCCACCAGTCGGCGACGGTCATGCCCATGGTCAGCTCCGATCCGGTCTCGATCTCGACATTGATCTGGCGGCCGGTGAACAGATCCGGGCGCAGAAGATAGGCGGTGACGCAGGGGTCATGCAGCGGCGCGCCTGCGCTGCCGTATTTCTCCTTGTCATAACGTTCGAAAAACTCGGTCATCTGGGCCACGGCAATGCCCACAGGGGTTCCTAGTGCGCGGAAGGCCTCGTTGCGCGGGGCGGTGACCAGCGCTTTGTGGGTGACATCCAGTGGCATCACCACCAGCGGCGCGCCGGATTTGAACACGATGCGCGCGGCCTGCGGATCGACATAGATGTTGAACTCTGCGGCGGGGGTGATGTTGCCCACCTCGAAATAGGCCCCGCCCATCAGCACCACCTCGCGGACGCGGGTCATGATGTCGGGGGCTTTCTCGAACGCCATGGCGATATTGGTCAGCGGCCCCAACGGGCACAGCGTTACGGTGCCCGGCGGCTCGGCGCGCAGGGTGTCGATGATGAAATCCACCGCGTGCTGATCTTGCAACGGCATGGTCGGCTCGGGCAGATCGGGGCCGTCAAGGCCGCTTTTGCCGTGCACATGCTCTGCCGTCACCAACTCGCGGCCCAGTGGGCGGTCGCACCCGGCATAGACCTTCACATCGCGACGCCCGGCCAGTTCGCAGATCATCCGCGCGTTGCGCGCGGTCAGGGCCAGCGGCACGTTGCCCGCCACGGCGGTGATCCCCAGAACCTCGATCTCGTCCGGGCTGGACAGTGCCAGAAGGATGGCGACCGCATCGTCCTGTCCGGGGTCGGTGTCGATGATGATCCTGTGTCGGGCCATGGGGGTCTCCTGCGTTTCGCGGCGAGACTGTCAAGCACGCGCCCGGATGTCCATAAGCCAGATCCCCGGAAGCGGGAATACACCACCCCGGGCTTCTTTCTGAAAAAAATACTCACGGCGCAACAGGTCGGCCGGGTGCCGCGCTTGGGGGAACATGCAAAAGGCGACCCGGTGGGGCCGCCTTTCAGGTCCGTCACATCTGCGCGGGCTCAGCCGTCGAAATCGACCTCTTCGATCAGTTTCAGCGCGGCGGGGCGCAGTTTGGCCAGTTCCATCAGGTTGACGCTGTCGGGGGTGAAGCTGCCCCAGCCCTTGACCAGCGCATCGGGTTCGGTGCCCGGTGCGATCGGGTATTCGAAATTGGCGTGCGCATAGATTTCCTGCGCTTGCGGCGAGGTCAGGAATTCCATCATTTTCAGCGCGTTCTCGCGGTGGGGTGCCGCTTTGGTCATCGCCACGCCCGAGATGTTCACATGTGCGCCGCCGCCTTCGAACACCGGGAAGACGATGTTGACGCTGTCGGCCCATTCCTTCTGCTCCGAGTCCTTCAGCATTTCGCCCATGTAATAGGTGTTGCCGATGGCGATGTCGCATTCGCCGGCCCAGATCGCCTTGACCTGTGCGCGGTCGTTGCCTTGGGGTTTGCGCGCCAGGTTGGCTTTGACGCCTTCCAGCCAAGCCCGCGCGCCGTCTTCGCCAAGGTGGTGCAGCACAGCCGCTGTCAGCGCGACGTTATAGGCATGCGTGCCCGAGCGGGTGCAGATGCGGCCTTTCCACTTGGGATCGGCCAGATCCTCATAGGTGGTCACGTCGCCGGGTTTTACACGCTCTTTCGACGCATAGACGACGCGGGCGCGGGTGCTGAGGCCCCACCAGTGCCCGTCCGGGTCATGGAAGGCGGCAGGCACGTTGGCGCTGAGTGCGGCGCTGTCGACGGGTTGGGTCAGCCCGGCATCGACCACGGCGGCCAGACGGGCGATATCGACCGTCAGCACCAGATCGGCGGGCGAGCGTGTGCCTTCGGCGGTCAGGCGTTCGATCATGCCTTTTTCAAGATAGGCGACGTTGACGTTGATTCCGGTTTCGGCGGTGAAGGCATCGGTCAGCGGCTTGAGCAGCTCTGGCTGGCGATAGGAATAGAGGTTGACCTCGTCCGCGAGTGCGGGCGCCGCGATGGTGGCGGCGAGAAGGGCAAAGGCGGTGGGTTTCATTTTGGCAAACATCGTGATCCTCGTGTGATCTTCGTGGTCGTGTTTCGGATGGCGCCTTGTAACCTGAGCGTTTTAGTCGGGTCAATATCTGATTGATAGAATCAGGTATTCCCGGCGGCCCTGCGCTCGTCAGTTTTGACCGCGTCCCATAGCGCATCCATTTCTGCCAGGTCCGATTGTGCCGGGGTTTTGCCCATCGCCGCCAGCTTTGCCTCGACGCCTTCGAACCGGCGGGTGAATTTGGCATTTGCGGCGCGCAGGGCCGCCTCTGGATCGATATGCAGGTGGCGGCCCAAGTTGGCCATGACAAACAGAAGGTCGCCGTATTCTTCCTCGATTTCCTTTTGGGTCAGCGTGTTACGGGCCTCGGCCAACTCGGCCGCCTCTTCATGGATCTTGTCGATCACCTGATCGATCTGCGGCCAGTCAAAGCCCACGCGGGCCGCGCGCTTTTGCAGTTTCATCGCGCGCAGCAGCGCAGGCAGGCCGACGGCGACGCCGTCCAGCGTGCCGCCCTGCGCCTTGCCCGCGCGTTCGGCGGCCTTGATCTTTTCCCAATCGGCGGTCTGCTGATCGACCGATTTGTCACGGCTTTCATCGCCGAACACATGCGGGTGACGGGCGACCATCTTGTCCGACATGGTGTTGGCGATGTCGTGAAAGGTGAACAGGCCCGCGTCTTCGGCCATCTGGGCGTGGAACACCGATTGGAACAGCAGATCGCCCAACTCGCCCTTGAGGTCGGCCCAATCCTGCCGCTCGATGGCGTCGGCCACCTCATAGGCTTCTTCGATGGTATAAGGCGCGACGGTGCTGAAATCCTGCTCGATATCCCATGGGCAGCCCGTGGCCGGATCACGCAGGCGGCGCATGATTTCCAGCAGGCGCGGCATCCCGCCGTCGGGGTCGTGGATCAGGGCATCATCGGGCATTGCGGCGGCTCCGTTATTGAGGTTGAGTATGACCCTGAACCCAAGGCACCAAGGAGTCCACCCATGGCCGTGATCAACCGCATCGCCGGATTTGCAGATGAAATGACCGGATGGCGGCGGCACCTGCATCAGCATCCCGAACTGGGATTCGAGTGCTATGAAACCGCAGCATTCGTTGCGGCAAAGCTGGCGGAATTCGGGATCACCGAGGTGCACACCGGGATCGCCAAGACCGGGATCGTGGCCATCATCGAGGGTCGGGGCGAGGGGCCTGTGGTGGGGCTGCGCGCCGATATGGATGCGCTGCCGATTCTGGAGGATACTGGGGCCGATTACGCTTCGGTCGTGCCGGGGGTGATGCATGCCTGCGGCCACGACGGGCACACGACGATGTTGCTTGGGGCGGCGAAGTACCTGGCCGAGACGCGGAATTTTGCCGGCAAAGTGGCGCTGATTTTTCAGCCCGCCGAAGAGAATGGCGGCGGCGGCGGTGTGATGGTCGATGAGGGCATCATGGATCGGTTCGGGATCGACGAAGTATACGCCATCCACAACGCGCCGGATTTTGCAGAGGGCGAGTTTTACACCACCCCCGGCCCGATTATGGCGGCGGTGGACACGTTTCACATCAATATCAAGGGTGTGGGCGGGCATGGCGCGATGCCGCATGAGACCCGCGACCCGGTGGTGGCGGCGGTGGGGATCGTGCAGGCGATCCAGACCATCAGCAGCCGCAACCATTATGCGATGGACGATCTGGTGATCTCGGTCACGCAGATCCACACTGGCAGTGCCGAGAACATCATTCCCGAAAGCGCCTATATCAATGGCACGGTGCGCACGTTTGACCCTGAGGTGCAGGCGATGGTGATGCGCCGGATGCGCGAGATCGTCGAAGGCATGGGGCCGGTATACGGGGTCGAGGCGACGCTGGAGTATGAGGTGTGGTATCCGGCAACGGTGAATGACCCCGACAAGACCACGTTCGCGGTCGACGTGGCGCGCGACGTGGTTGGCGCGGAGCGGGTGATTGGCGACAGCGGCCGCGAGATGGGGGCCGAGGATTTCTCGTACATGTTGAATGCGCGGCCGGGGGCCTATCTGTTTCTGGGCGCGGGCGACGGGGTCGGGCTGCACCAGCCGGGGTTCAACTTCAATGACGCGATTGCGCCGGTGGGGGCGTCGTTCTTTGCGCGCATCGCCGAAATGGCGCTGCCGGTGGAGGGCTGAGAGATGGCTTTGGAAGATGCAAAAACCCAGGTGGATCAGGCCTTTACCCGCACAGAGCTGCGCGGGCTGAGTTACGAGAATGCGTTTGGTGGGGCGACCTCGTTCCTGCGGCGCAAATATACCAAGGATTTGACCGGGGTTGATCTGGCGGTCACCGGCGTGCCGTTTGATCAGGCGGTGACGCACCGGCCCGGCACCCGCTTTGGCCCGCGCGCGATCCGTGAGGCAAGCAGTTTGCAGCCCTATGATCCGCCCTATGGCTGGGGCTTTGACCCGCTGGGCACGTTCAGCATCGTGGATTACGGAGATCTGGCGTTCGACTATGCCAAGGTGTCCGAGTTTCCCGAGACGCTGGAGGCGCATTTCCGCAAGATTTTGGCGGCGGGCGTGGGGACGGTGACGCTGGGCGGGGATCACTATATCACGCTGCCGATCCTCAAGGCCTATGCCGAGGTTTATGGCCCGCTGAGTGTGATCCAGTTCGACGCGCATTCGGATCTGTGGGCGGATGACGATTACGCCCGGATCGACCATGGCACGATGATGTACAAGGCGGTGAAGCTGGGGTTGGTGGACCCTAAACGCTCGGTCCAGATCGGGATCAGGACGGAGTGCGACGATTATCTGGGAATGAATGTGATCGACGCGCGCGAGGTGCATGAAATTGGCGCGGCGGCGGCGGCCAGAAAGGCGCGCGCGATTGTTGGCGATGCGCCGTGCTATGTGACGTTTGACATTGACGCGCTGGACCCCGGATTTGCGCCGGGCACCGGCACGCCGGTCTGGGGCGGGCTGAGTTCGGGGCAGGCGGCCATTGTGCTGCGTGATCTGGCCGGGATCAACATGGTGGGCGGCGATATTGTCGAGGTGTCACCGCCGTTCGATACCACCGGGGCGACGGCGGTGGCGGGCGCGCATGTGGCGATGGAGCTGATTTGCCTGTGGGGCTGGACCCGGCGCGCGACCGGGGCGTAAGGCCCTGTGCGGCGGGATGCCTCCGGCGGGGATATTTGGGACATGTGAATGCACGGTGCGATTGGGCGCGCGGCGACAGCTGAAAGGGTTTGGCGATGAAATGGTTGGGTGTGATCGTTCTGGCGCTGGTGGGGTTGATGATTTGGATCCGGGTGGCGCCATCGGATGCAGCGCGGTGGCATCAGCCGGTAGACGGCGATGCGGATCGTGATTTTGACGGTGGGGTGGTTCGGGTCGTGCCGGGGGATCTGGCGGCATTGGACCGGATTATCCGGGCGACGCCGCGGACGCGGGTATTGACGGGTTCGGTCGCCGAGGGGCGGGTGACATATGTAACGCGCTCGGTCGTTTGGGGGTTTCCGGATTACACAACAGTTGAGGCCCGCAACGGCGATTTGGCGATTTTTGCGCGGCTGCGGTTCGGGCGCTCAGATCTTGGGGTGAACGGCAAGCGTGTAGCCGGGTGGTTGCAGGCTTTGGCGGCGCAGGGATGAGCTGAGGCAGCCGTGTTGCACCTCGCGCCACATCGGCACGTTCAGTGACATCTGGCATTGCGCCATGAACATGCGGCCATCGACTTGCAGGCAGATTGTTTCGCCAAGCTCGACCCGGGCGCCGGTGCTGTTGGTACAGTAACAGTCAACGGTTTTGCCGCCGATCGTAGCGTCGGACAGGGCGGGTGTAGCCGCCAGAAGAAGGGGCAGGGCTTTCCACATGCGAAGAGTTTAGCACAGAACGCCCTCTTGACCAAATCCTGATGATAGGGGACAGGTGCGGGATGATTTCCCTTGAACGCTTAGAGCAGATCACCCGTCGTTTTCAGTTCCTTGAGGCCCAGATGGCCCAGGGCGGTGGCGATATCGCCGCTTTGGGGCGCGAATATGCCGAGCTGCGCCCGGTGGTCGAGCAGATCGAGGTCTATATGGGCTTGGTGCGGGATATGGACGAGGCCGAGGCAATGCTGTCAGACCCCGAGATGCGGGCGCTGGCAGAGGAGGAATTGCCCACGTTGAAGGCGCGTTTGCCCGAGGTGGAAAAGGCGTTGCAACTGACGCTGCTGCCCAAGGATGCCGCCGACGCGCGCCCGGCGATGATCGAGATCCGGCCCGGCACGGGCGGCGATGAGGCAGCACTGTTTGCCGGGGATCTACTGCGGATGTACCAGCGCTATGCCGAGGCGCGGGGATGGACCTTTCAGATTGTCGAGATGCAGGAAACCGAGCTGGGCGGTATCAAGGAAGTCGTGGCGCACATCAAAGGCGAGGGCGTGTTTGCGCGGCTGAAGTATGAAAGCGGCGTGCACCGGGTGCAGCGGGTGCCCAGCACCGAGTCGGGCGGGCGGATACACACCTCGGCGGCGACGGTGGCGGTGTTGCCCGAGGCAGAGGACGTGGATATTGACATTAACGCCAATGATTTGCGGATCGACACGATGCGCAGTTCGGGCGCCGGCGGGCAGCATGTGAACACCACCGATTCGGCGGTGCGGATTACCCATATGCCCAGCGGCATCGTGGTGACCAGCTCCGAGAAGTCGCAACACCGCAACCGCGAGATCGCCATGCAGGTGCTGAAGGCGCGGTTGTATGATCTGGAACGGCAGAAGGTGGATGACGCGCGCTCGGCTGATCGCAAATCGCAGGTTGGGTCAGGCGATCGCAGCGAGCGGATCAGGACCTATAATTTCCCGCAAGGGCGGATGACCGATCACCGGATCAACCTGACGCTGTACAAGCTGGATCAGGTGATGCAGGGCGATCTGGACGAGGTAATTGACGCGCTGACAGCCGAACATCAGGCGGCCTTGCTGGCCGAGATGGAGGCATGAGCCGGACCGTGGCCGAGGCCATCCGGGCGGGTGCTGCGCAGCTGAAAGCGGCCGGGATTGACGGGTCGGATGCGCGGGTCTTGCTGGCCGGTGCGATGGGCGTGGCGCGCGAGCGTTTGCTGATCATGGGGCCGGATGCGGTGCCCGAGGCGGCTGAGGCGGCCTTCACGGCCGCATTGGCGCGACGGGCGGCACGCGAGCCGGTGTCGAAGATATTGGGGCGGCGGGCGTTCTGGGGACGCGCGTTTATCGTGACGCCGGATGTGCTGGACCCGCGACCAGAGACAGAGAGCCTGATCGCCGAGGCATTGGCCGGGGATGTGCCCGGGCGGGTGCTGGATCTTGGCACCGGGTCGGGCTGTATCGTGGTGACATTGCTGGCAGAATGGCCGCAGGCCGTCGGCGTGGCGGTGGATCTAAGTGATGCGGCGCTGGACGTGGCGGGGCGCAATGCCGCCGCGCTGGGGGTGGCAGAGCGGCTGGAGCTGATCCGGTCAGACTGGTTTTCGGCCGTCGAGGGGCGGTTTGACCTGATCGTCAGCAATCCGCCCTATATTTCCGAGGCCGAGATGGCCGGGCTGAGCCCGGAGGTGCGCGGGCATGATCCGCTGATGGCGCTGAGCCCCGGCGGCGACGGCTTGGCGCCGTACCGGATCATCGCGGCGCAGGCGGCGGGGTATCTGACGCAAGGCGGGCGGCTTATGGTGGAAATCGGCTGGCAACAGGGGGCGGATGTGGCGCGAATTTTTGCGGATGCCGGGCTGGTGGACGTGCGGGTTTTGCCAGATCTGGACGGGCGCGACCGGGTTGTTGTAGCGCGGCACGGCTGAAATTCCTTGGCGGATTGGTCAAATTTTCGAAAATCTGAAAAATTTACGCGGTTTTCTCTTGTCAGGGCCGGGTTGTCATGATTACTCAGGTGTAGTCGAGCCGGTGGATGCCACAGCGCGGTCCCGCTCGACGCCAAGCCACAAATGTTGTGAACCCGGTTGGTTTTTTGAGCGCAAGAGGCGCGAGACGGGTCCAACACTGTCAAATCCAAAGGCTGGACAGTCACACGATGAGATCATCAAAATCCCGTTCGCGGTCGAAATCGAACCGTAACAACAATAGTCGCACGGTTGGCAATATCGTTAACCGCGTTTTCGACAGCTCTGGCCCAGAGAGTAAGGTGCGCGGTACGCCGCAGCAGATCATTGATAAATACAACCAGTTGGCGCGCGATGCTCAGCTGAGCAACGACCGCGTTGCGGCTGAGAACTTTCAGCAGCATGCGGAGCATTATATGCGGTTGCTGTCCGAGGCGCAGCGCGAACAGGACGCGCGACGCGACCAGCAGGATCGCGAGAACCGCGAACGTCAGGCAGAGCGGGACCGCGAGCGGTCTCAGCGGCAGGAACGCGAGCCATCTGAAGGCGGGCAGCCGGGGTTTGAACAGCAACCGCGCCAGTCGCAGCCACAGCAGCGCGATCAGCAACCACAGCAGCGTGAGCAGCAGCCGCAGCAGCGCGAGGCACAACCGCAGCGTGAGCCGCGTGAGCCCCAACCTGCGCGCGAGCCCCGCGCACCGCGTCAGCGGCAAGCGCCGCCCGCGGTGGATGCCAGCGGCGATCAGCCCGATGTGGTGGATCTGCGTGGTGACGACGAGGAAAGCGGTCTGGTGGAAACACCGGAGAGCAAGGCAGAAAAGCCCAAGCCCAAGCCGCGTGCACCGCGCAAACCGCGCGCCAAGAAGCCCGAGGCTTCGGCGGTGGATGGCAGCACCGAGGGTTCGTCGGAGGCTCAGCCAGCAAGCCAGCCTGCCGCACCGGATGCGGCGGAGTGATCGGCCCATAGGCTTGGCCTGTTGCTAAGCCTATGACACGGAATACGCAAAACGCGGCCCTTCGGGGTCGCGTTTTTCGTTTCAGGGCTGGGGTGCGGCGGATGACGCCGCAGTGTCGGGGGACGGATCAGGCGGCGGCGACAAACCGGGCGAGGGCGCAGAATTGCTCCAGCCCGATGGTTTCGGCCCGGTCGGTGGGCTTAATGCCTGCGGCGATCAGGTGGTCTTCGATATCCGGGCCGAGGCCTTTGAGCGCCGAGCGCAGCATCTTGCGGCGCTGGTTGAAGGCCATGGCGACGACGCGCTCCAACACGCGGGCGTCTGCCGGGAAGCGCGGTTCGGGCAGGGCGGTCAGGTTGACCACGGCCGAGGAAACCTTGGGCGGCGGCGTGAAGGCACTGGGCGGCAGGTGCATCACGATCCGCGCATCGCAGCGCCACTGCGCCAGCAGCGCGAGACGGCCATAGGCCTTGGAGCCGGGTTGGGCCACGATCCGCTCGGCCACCTCTTTTTGGAACATCAGGGTGAGCGAGGACCAGAACGGTGGCCAGTCTTTCGGGGTGAGCCAGCGGACCAGCAGTTCGGTCCCGACGTTATAGGGCAGGTTGGCGGCGATGCGGATCGGCGGGGTCAGATGCGCCAGCGGGTCGATATCAAGCGCGTCACCGTTGATCACCTCGAGCTGACCGGGATAGGCGGCGGCGATTTCGGCCAGAGCGGGCATGCAGCGGCTGTCTTTTTCGATCGCCAGCACCCGGCGGGCGCCTTCGGCCAGCAGGCCGCGCGTCAGGCCACCGGGGCCGGGGCCGATTTCCAGCACGTCACAGCCCGACAGGTCGCCCGCGAGCCGGGCAATTTTGGCGGTCAGATTGAGGTCGAGCAGGAAGTTCTGGCCGAGGGATTTCTTGGCGGCAATACCGTGGGTTTCGATGACCTGACTGAGCGGCGGAAGGGTGTCGATGGCGCTCATGTCGGTTGGATCCTTGTGGTTGCGTGCGGGGCGAGGAAGGCCGCCTCCGGCGGGGATATTTGGGAAATGTGAAGCACTAGCCGGGGTGGCGGGATGCGGCCATGCGGGCGGCAAGTTTCAGCGCCTCGATCAGCGATGTGGGGTCGGCGACGCCCTTGCCCGCGATATCGAAGGCGGTGCCATGGTCGGGCGAGGTTCGGATGAACGGCAGGCCGAGGGTGACGTTGACGCCGCTGGCGAAATCCAGCGTTTTGATCGGGATCAGGGCCTGATCATGGTACATGCAGATCGCCGCATCATAGCGGGCGCGGGCAGCGGGGTGGAACATGGTGTCGGCGGGCAGCGGCCCGGCGAGGGTATAGCCCTCGGTGCGGAGCCGGTCGAGCAGGGGGGCGATCAGGGTTTGTTCCTCGGTGCCCATGGCGCCACCTTCGCCCGCGTGCGGGTTGAGGCCTGCGACGGCAAGCCGGGGCGCGGTCAGGCCGAAGTCGCGACGCAGGGCGGCATCGGTGATGCGGATCGTGTCGGCCAGCAGGTCGGCGGTGAGGGCGGTGGGCACCTCTGACAGCGGGATGTGGATGGTGGTGGGCACGACCCGTAGCGCGTCGCAGGCCAGCATCATCACCACGCGGTCGACGTCGGCCAGCGCCGCCAGATATTCGGTATGGCCGGGATAGGCGAAGCCCGCACCGTCTTTGAGCGCCTTTTTGTGGATCGGCGCGGTGCAGAGCGCGGCGGCGGCACCGGATTGCACGAGGTCGACACCACGGGCGATCACGTCAATTACACCCTGAGCATTGGCCGGATCGGGCTGGCCGGGCGTGCTGGGGGCTGCGAAGTCGTGGCGCAGCACCGGCAGGGCGTGGCGCGCGGCCTGCGCGGCCTCGGAGGGGTCAGACAGTTCGGCAATCGGGGTTCCGGGCGGCAGGTGGCGCGGGTCGCCGATGTAGAAAAACGGCAGGCTGTCGCCCAGAATCCGCCACGCGTGTGCGGCGATTTCAGGGCCAATGCCCGAAGGTTCGCCGCAGCTGAGCGCGATCGGGAGTTTGGGGGCTTGGGTCATTTATAGATGATCCGCGCGTCTGCGCGCAGTTCCTCCAGAAAGCCGTTGGCGTAGGATTCCAGCTGCTGATTGCGCAGTTGGCGAGAGATATCATCGCGCGATGCGTCTTCGGCAATTGCCGGGGTGCGGCCGCAAAGCATCAAGAACACCAGCGTCTGACCATCGGCACGGGTCAGGTTGGTCGAAACCTCGCCCTTGTCGAGCTTGGCCAGTTCGATGGCGATGTCGCGGGGCAGTTCGTCCGGTTTCTTCGCGCCGCGCTCGAGCACTTCGGCGGGCTGGCCTTTGGCGATGCCATAGAGGTCATCACAGGTGTTGACCTGGTTTTTGATCTTGGCGGCTGTGGCAAGGGCAGCTTCGGTGCGGCCACCGGGGATATAGTAGGCGGCATATTCGATGGCGGCAATTTCGGGGGCCTTGTAGTCGGATTCCTCGATCGCGCGCATCTGAAACAGGGCGACGGCGCCCTGAAATGGCAGCGGGTCCGTCACTTCGCCGGGGGCAAGACCCAGCAGGATCGGGCGCAGGGCCACGGGCAGGTTGGTGATCGGCATCCAGCCAAGCCGACCGCCCTGACCACGGGTGCCGGTGGCGGAATACTTGCGCGCGGCCGAGGAGAATTCAGTGATCGATTTCATTTGGCTGATGCGTTCGGCCACGGCCTGCACCTCTGCCTCTTGCTCCGGCGGGATCGGGATGATGATTTCCGACAGCAGAACCCGGACCGAGCTGCCACCTGACACGGCGCTGAGCGCCTTGTCCACATCCCCATCGCTGATCGACACACGACCGCTGTAGCGCGCGCGGATCAACTCGCGCCAGCTGACGCCGGCAACGATGAAGTCGATGAAGGTCTGACGGTCGACGCCCTGCGTGGCCAGTCCGGCGAACAGGGCATCGGGTGTCAGATTGGCGCGCCCGGCGAACTCGGCGACCCCGGCGTCGATCCCTTCCTCGGTCAGCGTCAGGCCGACGGCACTGGTGACATCCAGCTTCAGCCGATCCTCGATCAGCTGTTTGGGGGCCAGTTCGGACGGGTTGCCCGGCACGCCAAGCGCCTTGAGCAGCGCGACGCGCTGGTTGATCTCATATTGGGTGATAACCCGGTCGTTGACCTGAATTACCGGTGCAAAAAGCCCCTGAGCCAGGGCCGTCACGGGGGAGATCAGCAGGCCCCCGATGGTGGCGGCGGCGAAAATGATCTGGCGCATGGTCTGTTTCATTGTCCTTAGTTCCTGCAACTGCGGGTATAGCTTTGGTCGGTCGTGCCAGCGCTAAACCCGGTGAGATTGACAGTAAAGCCAAAAGCCGTTGACGGCTCGACGATAGTGGAAGAGGTGAAGCGGCGCGAGAGGGAAAGGTTCACCTGCACGCATTCGTTGGTGTAAAGAAAGCCAAGGCTGGCTTCGGCGGTGCGATCAGCGGCCACGTCATAGCGCCAGTCGGCGGTGGCGGACCAGTGCCGCGAAAAGCGATAGCGCCCGTCCACCAGCCATTCAGACACGGTCGAGGCGCGATCTTCGTCCAGATCCGTTCCCATCCATATATACGACGCCCCAAGCGCCGAATTGGTGCCGAGCCAGCCCAGCCGGGCCTCGGCCTTGGAGAAATCCATGTCGTTGGACAGCAGGGTGCGCGCGCTGAGGCTGAGCCCGGCGGCGGATTTGATCTGTCCGGCAAACAGCAGGTCCGAGCTGCGCCCTGACAGGCCGGAGGTGGTGGAAAAATCGGTGATCGCGTTTTCGCGGAACACCTGCCCGAGGACCAACGACGAGCTGCCGCCGCGCGGCCCGAGCCGGGTCCAGCTGAGGCCAACGGCGGCAGAGGTGCCGCGCTCGCGCAGATCATAGGATGGAAAGCGCGAGAGCGACAGCAGGTTGCCTTCGTCAAACTCGACCCGTGTGCTTTCGTCGTTGGGCAGGTTGGAATTGCTGCCGCCGACCCAGCCGAGCATCAGCAGCGGCTCGATCACATGTGACGCGCCTGCGCGGGTGGTTTTCAGCAGTGGCCAGCGCAGGGTCAGCGCGCTTTGCGGCGTGACGGTGGTATCGCTGTCGATGGCAGAGCTGTCTTGATGCACGGAAAAGGCATCAATCGCCAGGCCGCTCATCCATTCGGCGCGCACGCCGCCCGGCAGGGTCCAGATCCGTTGCCAGCTCAGCGCCGCATCGGCGCGGCTGATGTCGCGCCCGGCGATGTCCAGATCGGAGTACCGATAGTGCGAATGCGCGCCCAGCGACATCCGCAGCTCTCCGCCCAGGGCCTTGGGGAACAGGCGGCGTTCATAGGAAAGGTCGCCGATGATCGTGGGCAGGGTGGAGTTGTCTTCGCCCTCGCGCAGGGTCTGATAGGAAATCAGCGCCGCGCGGGCATATTCGTCGCGTTTGGCGCGGGTGACGGCCAGTTCGCTTTCCAGCCGGTCCTTGTCGGAATAATCATACTCCAGCAGATAGGCGCGGTCGGTGACGGCTTCGAGGTTGAAGGTCAGCTTGAAGTCGCGCGGCAGGTCGAACAGGGCGGTGCCAAACAGGTATCCGCGAGTGTCGCCGGGCACGATGGTATCATCCGAAACCGCGCCGTTGAATTCGATCCGGCCGGTGCGGAACGCCTGACGATAGCGCAGCTCCAGCGTGCGGGTTTCGGCCGAGACATAAGGCGTCAGCGTCAGGTCGCGGTGATCGCCCATGCGGATGAAATACGGCATTTTCAGCCCCAGACCCAGTTGCGACGTCTGACTGAGCGACGGGATCAGGAAACCCGAGGCGCGCTTCAGGGTGGGATCGGGCAGGCGCATGCGCGGCAACCAGAAGATCGGCACATCCAGCACCCGCAGCTGTGCGTTTTCAAAGTAGAGCTGATGTTCCTGACTGTCGTGGGTCGTGCGGGTGGCGCGGATCTGCCACAGGGGGGCGGTGTCAGAACCGCAGACCCGGCAGGAGGTGGCGGCGACCTTGTAAAGCTGGGTATAGCGCCCGCCGACGCGGCTGATCTGATTGGCGGCCAGTTGCACCCGGCGGTCCATCACCATCCGCGCGCCGCGCAGCAAGCCGTTTTCCAGCCGCGAGTCCAGCTCGCCCGAGTTGGCAAGGATGATGACCTGATCGCCATCAGTCAGGGTGATCGGCCCGGCGATGATCAGCTGGTCGGCGTCGCGGTCGTATTCGACGCGATCGGCTTGCAGGCGGATATTGTCATACAGCGCCTCGACATGGCCTTCGGCAATCAGGCGGTTGCGGCCTTCGACGCGCAGGCTGTCGGCGACCAATACGGCATCGGCGGGGGCTTTGTCAGGTTTGGCGGTGTTTTGCGCACGCAGGGGCGCCATCGGCAGCAGCATCAGCCCCACAAGCAGCAAAGATAAAAGACGGCGCGGCATTATCCGTCCTCCATATGCAGCAACAGGCCGACGGCCAGCAGGACCGAGGCCACTGGCGGCGCCCAGGCGGCCAGCATGATCGGGATCTGGCCATTCTCGCCAAGGATTTGCGCGAAGTTGCGGATATAGTAAAGCCCGAACCCCAGCATGATCGCGGCCAGAACCGATATGCCGGTGCGGCCAAACCTTGTGTGCCGCATGGTGAAGGCCGACGAGATCAGCAACATCGCCACCAGAAACAGCGGGCGGGCCAGTTCCATCTGCAACCAGACCGAATGGCGGCGCGCGGAAAATCCGGCCTCTTCCAGCTGTCGGATATAGCCGGGCAGATCCCAGATGGGGATCGAATTGGGCAGGCCGAAACTGTCGCGGATCCGGTCTTGGGTCAGACTGGAGGGCAGCTCCATCGTGTCGTGGATGGCGGCTTCGGCTTCGGGGTTCAGCCCGGCGCCCAGCGGCCAGACTTTGACGCCGGTCAGCGCCCATGCGCCACGGGTCAGAACGGCGGTGTCGGCCTGAATGCGGCGCACCGGGCCGCCCTTGGGGGCATAGGACAGAAAGGTGACATCATAGAAGCTTGTCCCTTCGGGATCGGCGCGGGCGGCGCGGATCACGGTCTGACCTTCCTTGTCGCCCTGACGCAGCCACAACCCTTCTGAGCTGATCGAAAACACGTCGTTGCCGCCACTGCGGTAGGTCTCGTAAAGTTCGTGATAGCGCTTCGAGGTCGCGGCGACGATCGGGTTGGCCATGGCCACCGCCAGCCCGCCAATTATCGCGGCCACCACCAGCGGCCCCAGCAGCGCCCGCAGCGCGGACCGGCCCGACGCGCGGGTCACGACAAGTTCGCTGGACCGCGCCAGCCCCAGAAACAGCGTGATCGTGGCCAGGATCATCACCAGCGGCAGGATGTTGTACAGCCCCTCGGGGGTGTTGAGCAGGGTCAGCTCGACAATATCGCGCAGCGCGACGCCCTCGGCGGAAAACCGGCTGATCTGTTCGACCAGATCAATCAGCAGCATCAACAGGAAAAACACGCCGGTAATGCCCAGAAACGTATAGGTGAATTTGCGCGCGAAATACATGTGCAGGATCATGCGGGCACCTCGGGCAGGTCGGGCAGGTTGCGCTTGCGGCGGCGCGGACGTGCCGCCCAGGCCAGCAGCCCGGCCGCAATCGCGGTCCCGAACAGCGACGGCAGATAGACCATCGGCCACAGGTCCGCATTGGCGCGCACGGCATCGGTCGCCAATCCCTCGATCAGCTTGACCAGCACCAGCAGGACCAGCGCCGCCACGATCTGCCGCCAGACGCCGAACCGTGAAAAGGCGCCAATCAGCAGCGTGGCAAAGCCGATCATCGCGGTGACCGCACATAGGATCGCCTGATTGATCCGGCTGTGCAGCTCCTCGATCGCGCGGGCCAGGGTTTCGCCGGTTTCCGCAGCAATGCCCGCCGGGTCGCGCATCAGCTCCCACGTGGGGCTGTGGCGGATCAGACGCACGTGCGTGTCAGGCGTGCCGATCAGCGCACTGATATCATAGGCGAAATCGGCGAAATGCGTGGTGAACAGGCGGTTGCCCTGCCGGGTAAAGCTTTGCGACAGCCCGTCGATCATCACCAGTTTCACCCGGCCTTCGTCATTGACCAGATAGGCGCGGGTGGCGGTATAGGTCTGGGCCCGGTCCGCGCTGCGCCGATCCGACAGGAACACGTCTTCCAGCGCCCCCTCGGGGGTGATTTCGCGGATATAAAAGGTGATACCGTCGGCCGGGTGCAGGAATGTGCCCTCGGTCAGCAGCTTGGCGGTGATGTTCTGGGCAATCTCGGATTCGCGCAGTTTCATCTGGCCAAGGCTGATCGGCACCAGCGCGTGGGTCAGCGCGGACATCATCAACCCGACGAACAGGCCATAATAGGCCACAGGCCGCGCCAACCGCCATGGGCTGAATCCGGTGGCCTGCATCACCACAAGCTCGCTTTCGCTGGACAGCCGATTGGTGACATAAACGGCAGCAGCAAACGAGGCGATTGGCAGTACCAGTCGGATCACGTTGGGCAGGGTCAGCGCGGTGAATTCCAGAAACACAAACGCCGACTGCCCATCGCCGACAAGCCGGTCGAACAGTCGCACAGCCTGATTGATCCAGTAAATGGATACCAGGACCAGCGCGAAAAATCCGAACAGGACCATCAGTTGTGACAGCATATATCTGTCGAATCTGGTCACAGATACCCCCCAGGGAACCACATATTGTGGTAAGTGTTACAGGATGTAATCGCGGGGGAAAACTGCTATCTGGCAATGTCGGCGGGCGCGCGCTAGGACTCAGGGCAAGCAAACAGGAGAGCATGCCGATGACCACCCCCGTTTCCATCCGTTTTCAGGCCACCGATCTGGATCAGATCGCCACCACAGAAGGCCGCGTGGCCGTGATTGTGGACGCCGAGGGCAAGCTTGATCCTGCCGCGCGCCGGGTCAATCGGCTGACGAAAGGCGCGTTGGAGCGGTTCGTGGGCTCGGACAAGTTCAGCAAGATGAAAGACGGCGACGTGACGACGCTGGCCTGCCCGGTGGGCATGGCCGCCGAGGCGCTGGACGTGGTGCGGCTGTCGCGCCGTCCCGCGCTGGACGATGCGCGCAAGGCCGGGGCGGCGCTGGCCAAGGTCAAGGATGGGGCGGCGGTGTTGCTGCTGGCAGGCAATGTTCAGAAGGTGGTCGAGATCGCGTTGGGTCTGGTGATGCGGGTCTATGCCTTCACCGACCACAAGACCAGCGAGACCAAGCCGCAGGCGGGTGTGGTTGTCATGGCCACGAAACCCGAAGAGGCGGCCGAGGCGGCAGCGCCGATGCTGGCGGTGGCCGAGGGGGTGTTTTTCACCCGCGATCTGGTCAGCGAGCCTGCAAATGTGCTGACCACCACTGAATTTTCCAACCGGCTTGAGGCGATGCGCGATCTGGGGCTTGAGGTCGAGGTGCTGGATGAACCGGCGCTGGAAAAGCTGGGCATGGGCAGCCTGCTGTGCGTCGGTCAGGGCAGTGACAGCCCGTCGAAAGTGGTTGTGATGCAGTGGAAGGGCGGCGCAGCGGATGCGGCGCCGTTGGCGCTGGTCGGCAAGGGCGTGGTGTTCGACACCGGCGGGATTTCGATCAAGCCGGCTGCGGGCATGGAAGACATGACCATGGACATGGGCGGCGCCGGCGTGGTGGCGGGCGTGATGCGCGCGCTGGCGCTGCGCAAGGCCAAGGCCAATGTGGTCGGGCTGGTCGGACTGGTGGAAAACATGCCCTCGGGCAATGCAACGCGGCCCGGTGACGTGGTGAAATCCATGAAGGGCGACACGATCGAGGTGATCAACACCGACGCCGAGGGCCGTTTGGTTCTGGCCGATGTGCTTTGGTATGCACAAGAGCGGTTCGCGCCGACCGGGATGATTGATCTGGCGACCCTTACCGGCGCCATCATCGTCGGGCTGGGGCATGAAAATGCCGGCGTGTTTTCCAACAACGATGACTTCTGCAAAAGCTTTCTGAAGGCGGCGCAGGCCGAGGGCGAAGGCGCGTGGCGGATGCCGCTCGGGCAGGCCTATGACGATAAGATCAAGTCGGAGATTGCCGATATCAAGAACACCGGCGGGCGCGATGCCGGGTCGATCACGGCAGCGCAGTTCCTGCAACGGTTTGTCAAGCCCGACACGCCGTGGATCCATCTGGATATCGCAGGTGTGGCCAGCGTGAAGGCCGACACCGCGCTGGCGCCCAAGGGCGCGACCGGTTGGGGCGTGATGGCGCTGAACCGGCTGATTGCGGACGGTTACGAGGGCTGAGCACGATGGGGGCTGCGTATTTCTATCATCTGACGCGGGCACCGCTGGAGGTGACCTTGCCCATGTTGTTGGGCAAGGCCATGGCAGCGGGCTGGCGGGTGGAAGTGCGCGGCTCCGATCCGGCGCGGCTGGACTGGCTGGATCAGCGGTTGTGGCTGGGCGCCGCAGAGGGGTTTTTACCGCACGGGCAGGCCGGTGGGCCGCATGATGCGTTGCAGCCAGTTCTGCTGTGTGCGGTCGGGCAGGCGGCAACGAATGACGCGGCCTGTCTGATGACGCTGGACGGTGCCGCCGTCAGCCCCGACGAGGTGAAGGCGCTGGAGCGGGTCTGTGTGCTGTTTGACGGCAACGATCCCGACGCGGTGCAGGCGGCGCGGGTGCAGTGGAAGGCGCTGACCGATGCGGGATGCAGCGCGCAATACTGGTCCGAAGAGTCAGGGCGCTGGGAAAAGAAGGCCGAGCGCTGACTTTGCACACGCCGCGCCTGTGGTGCGGGCGGGATTTGAGTATTTGGATCAGAAAGAAGCCGGACGTGGGAAAGAAAAAGGGGCCGGAACGCCCCTTTGATTGGCCTGAATCTGTCTGTCAGGGAATGATGCGGGTGTATTTCACGCCTTCCAGCGTGGCGCCGACCAGCAGACCGGCCTGACCGAAGATCACCGCGATCACGGGCGCGGTCGATGTCGTGGTTTCGGCGCGCATGTTTTCGCCCAGATCGTTGAAGGCATATTCCACATCCGCCCCGGCGGCCCAGCCTGACGAGTGGCGGAAGCGGCTGAGCGCGTCTTCGGTCATGAAGAACAGCACGTGGGCATATTGCTGTGCGCCGATCTGAAGTCCGAAGCTGCCTTTGGTGGCAGAGTAATAGTCGACAGTGGTGCCATTGACCCGCAGCGCGCCGCGGCCATAGCCGCCGCCAAAGCCGAATCCGGCTTCGGTGACCAGCGGCATGACCAGCTGGCCATTGGATTTCTCACCGACCGCGCGGGCGTTGGGGTATTTGCTGTAGAGATGGTTCAGCGTTGCATCGACGCGCGCGTCGATCTTGCTGGCACTGTTGGTGCCGATGCCGTTACCGCAGGCTGCGGTCACGCCTGCACCAGCCAAAGCGGCCAGCGTGAAGCTGCGTCGGGAAAGCTGTGTCATGTCTGTTGCCTGTCGTTAGAATTGCCTGACTGCTGCGCCGATCTTGTCTGAGCGGTCACGGGAAAACTATAGGCGTTGCGCGACGTCCTGTCACCTGCGCAATGCCGGAATCGGCGGCTTATCGCAGGTTTTGCAATGTCCGGGCGACCTGAGGTGCGAAATACGTCAGCACCCCGTCGCAGCCCGCGCGCTTGAAGCACATCAGGCTTTCCATCATCGCCTTGTCGCCATCGATCCAGCCATTCTGGGCGGCGGCCATGATCATCGCGTATTCGCCGGACACCTGATAGGCATAGGTCGGCGCCCCGAAGGTGTCTTTGACTCGGCGGCAGATATCGAGATAAGGCATGCCGGGCTTGACCATCACCATATCAGCGCCTTCCGACAGATCGCGTTCGACCAGGCGCAAAGCCTCGTCACTGTTGGCGGGGTTCATCTGATAGGTGTTCTTGTCGCCCTTCAGCGCGCCCGACGCGCCCACCGCATCGCGGAACGGGCCATAGAAGGCCGAGGCGTATTTGGCGGCATACGACAGGATCATCACATCGCGGTGCCCCGCGGTTTCCAGCGCCGTGCGTATCGCGCCGATGCGACCATCCATCATGTCGGAGGGGCCGATGATGTCGATCCCGGCCTCGGCCTGTGCCAGCGCCTGTTTCACCAGCGCCTCGACGGTTTCGTCGTTCACGATCTTGCCATCGCGGACAAAGCCATCGTGGCCGTCGGAATTATAGGGGTCGAGCGCCACGTCGGACATGATGGCAAGCCCCGGCACGGCGGCCTTGATTGCGCGGGTGGCGCGGTTGCTGAGGTTGTCGGGGTTCCAGGCCTCGGCGCAATCGGGGGTTTTCAGGGCCGGATCGGTATAGGGAAACAGGCAAATGGCGGGAATGCCCAGATCGGCGGCCTCGCGCGCGGCTTCGACCACCTTGTCGACCGAGCGGCGCATCACACCGGGCATCGAGGGCACGGGCTCTTCTACGCCGTCGCCATCGCGCACGAAGACAGGCCAGATCAGATCACCAACACTCAGCGTGTTTTCCTGCACCAATGCACGGATTTGTGGCGATTGACGGGTGCGGCGAAACCGGGTGATCGGAAAGGGGGCCTGGCTGGTATGGGACATCGGGTCTTCCTTGCTGAGTGCGCCATGGGTGGCACGGAAATTCGCGTATCTCAAGGGTAGGAATTGCCGCGCGGGCAAAGTAAGGATGCGGAACACTTTTTACGGGACGACGAATGTGACTTGGTATCAGCTGCTGAACGAGATGATCGATATGCGGTCTTTTTCCAACCTCTGGTTCTGGATCGCGCTGGCTGTGACGTGGTCCACCAACAGCCATTGGGTGCTGGGCGTGCCGTATGACATGGTGGTGCGCGCCGCCAAACATGGCGCCGAGGCCGAGACCGATCTGGACGACGTCGTGCGGGTCAACATCAACCGGACGCTGTATATTTTCGGCACGGCGGGGGTGTGGCTGCTGGGGTTCACCAGCTTTCTGTTGGCCACTCTGATCGTGCTTGGATTTGTCTATGATGTGGAGCTGGCGCAGGCGCTATTCCTGCTGGCCTTTCCGCTGACGATCGTTGCGGTGTTGCGGTTGCGCACCGCGCGGCAGATCCGGGCCGACGGGGCCGAAGGCGCCGAGCTGCGGCGCAGATTGACGCGGCATCGGATCTGGACCCAGGTGATCGGAATGATATCTATCTTCGTTACGACCATGTGGGGCATCTATCAAAACCTGTCGTTCATGTTTCCGGATCACAACTTCAAATATCAGGGATCGATCTCTCTCCATGACGAAGATTACGCAAGCACCGGCGCATTCACTGACGATTGGTGGCGCGCCCGAGGGCTTTGACGCCCGGCTGATCCTGAACGAAGTCGAAACCCGTGGCGGGCCGGTCATCCATGTGGCGCGCGATGATAAACGCATGGCCGCGACCGAGGCGGCGCTGAAGTTTTTCGCACCCGACATGCCAGTGATAGGCTTTCCCGGCTGGGATTGTCTGCCGTATGACCGGACCTCGCCGCATGCTGACATTTCGGCGGCGCGGATGGCAACGCTGGCGGGGCTGGTGCACGGGATGCCCAGCCGGTTTGTGCTGCTGACCACGGTCAGCGCCGCGATGCAGCGCGTGCCTGCGCGCGAGATCCTGCGCGAGGCCGCGTTCAGCGCCCGCGTCGGCGGACGCATTGACGAGGCTGCGTTGCGCGGGTTCCTGGTGCGGATGGGCTTCACCCAGGCGCCAACGGTGATGGAGCCGGGCGACTACGCGGTGCGTGGCGGGATCATCGACATCTATCCGCCGGGTGATTCCGGGCCGGTGCGGCTGGATCTGTTCGGGGATGTGCTGGACGGGGCGCGGCGGTTTGATCCGGTCAGCCAGCGCACCACGGAAAAGCTTGAGGTGGTCGAGCTGGCCCCGGTGTCCGAGGTTATTCTGGACGAGGCCGCGATCCTGCGGTTCCGGCAGAATTACCGGATCGAATTTGGTGCGGCAGGCACCGATGATCCGCTCTACGAGGCTGTCAGCGCCGGGCGCAAGCATCAAGGTGTCGAGCATTGGATGCCGTTTTTCCACGATCATCTGGAGGTGCTGTTCGATTATCTGCCCGGCGCGCCGGTGACGCTGGATGATCAGGTCACCCCGACCCGGATCAGCCGTCACGACGGCATTGTCGATCAATATGAAACCCGCCGCATCGCGATGGCGCAGAAGGGCCGGGTCGGCACGGTTTACAAACCTGTGCCGCCGGGGCTGCTGTATCTGGATGACGCCGGGTGGAACGCGGCCGTGGCAGGGCGCCGGGTGATCCAGTTTCATCCGCTGGCGCAGGCCTCTGGTCCCAATGTCGTGGATGCGGGCGGGCGGATCGGGCGCAATTTCGCGCCCGAAAGACAGCAGGAAAACATAAATCTTTTCAGCGCTCTGGCGGATCATATTAAAGCGAAATTTGCCAAGGGTCCGGTGGTGGTCGCCTCGTATTCCGAAGGCGCGCGCGAGCGTTTGGATGGGTTGATCGAGGATGAGGGCGTGCTGGGTGCAGTGCCGGTCAATGACATGCGCGGCGTTGGCAAACACGGGCTACATCTGGCGGTATGGCCGCTGGAGCACGGGTTCGAAGCGCCCGGCCTGACGGTGATTTCCGAGCAGGACGTTCTGGGCGATCGCTTGATCCGCAAAACGCCGAAAAAGCGCCGGGCCGAGAATTTCCTGACCGAGACGCAATCGCTGTCCCCCGGTGATCTGGTGGTGCATGTCGATCACGGAGTCGGCCGGTATCTGGGGCTTGAGGTTGTCACCGCTTTGGGCGCGGCCCATGAATGCCTGACGCTGGAATATGCAGAAAGTTCAAAGCTTTACCTGCCAGTTGAGAATATCGAACTGCTGTCGAAGTTCGGCCACGAAGATGGCTTGCTCGACAAGCTGGGCGGCGGTGCATGGCAGGCCAAGAAGGCCCGCCTGAAAGAGCGGATCCGCGAGATGGCGGACCGGCTGATCCGGGTGGCGGCGGAGCGCGCGTTGCGCACCGCACCCGTGATGGAGGCGCAGCATCATGCGTGGGAGGCGTTTTCAGCGCGCTTCCCCTATCAGGAAACCGATGATCAGCTGAAGGCGATCGAGGATGTGCTGGATGATCTGTCCTCTGGCCGTCCGATGGACCGGCTGATTTGCGGCGATGTTGGTTTTGGCAAAACCGAGGTGGCGATGCGCGCGGCCTTTGTGGCGGCGATGTCTGGCGTACAGGTGGCGGTGATCGCGCCGACCACGCTTTTGGCACGCCAGCACTACAAGGGATTCGCCGAAAGGTTCCGAGGATTTCCTTTGGAGGTCAGACCGTTATCGCGCTTTGTTACAGCAAAAGACGCCGCCGCTACGCGCGATGGTCTGTCACGCGGGACGGTGGATATCGTCATCGGCACCCACGCGTTGCTGGCCAAGGCGGTGAAATTCAAAAACCTCGGGCTGCTGATCATCGACGAAGAACAACACTTCGGCGTGTCCCACAAAGAGCGGCTGAAACAGCTGCGCAGTGACATCCACGTTTTGACGCTGACCGCCACGCCGATCCCGCGCACGTTGCAATTGTCTCTGTCGGGGGTACGCGACCTGTCGATCATCGGCACCCCGCCGGTGGACCGGCTGGCGATCCGCACCTATGTGTCGGAATTCGACGCGATGACGATCCGCGAGGGGTTGCTGCGCGAACATTATCGCGGCGGTCAAAGCTTTTTCGTGGTGCCACGCATCAGCGACCTGCCCGAGATCGAGGCGTTCCTGCGCGAACAGGTGCCCGAGATCACGTTCATCACCGCGCATGGTCAGTTGGCGGCGGGCGAGCTGGACGACCGGATGAACGCGTTCTACGACGGCAAATATGATGTGCTGCTGGCCACGACAATCGTGGAATCGGGGCTGGATATTCCGACGGCGAACACGATGGTGATCCACCGGGCGGATATGTTCGGGCTCAGCCAGCTCTATCAGATCCGGGGCCGCGTGGGGCGCAGCAAAACGCGCGCCTACGCCTATCTGACCACCAAACCGCGCGCCAAGCTGACCCCAGCGGCGGAAAAGCGGCTGCGGGTTCTGGGCTCGCTGGATACGCTGGGGGCCGGGTTCACGCTGGCCTCGCAGGATCTGGATATTCGCGGCGCGGGCAACCTGTTGGGCGAGGAACAGTCGGGCCAGATGCGCGATGTCGGATACGAGCTGTATCAGTCGATGCTTGAAGACGCGATTGCCAAGATCCGCTCGGGCGAGCTGGAAGGGCTGACCGAGGAAGATGGCCAGTGGGCGCCACAGATCAATCTGGGTGTGCCGGTTCTGATCCCCGAAACCTTCGTGCCGGATCTGGATGTTCGCCTTGGATTGTATCGCAGGCTCAGTGGCTTGCAGGGCAAAGTTGAACTGGAAGGTTTCGCTGCCGAACTGATCGACCGCTTTGGAAAACTGCCACGCGAGGTCAACACACTGCTGTTGATCGTGCGGATCAAGGCGATGTGCAAACGCGCCGGGATTGCCAAGCTGGATGGCGGGCCAAAGGGGGCCACGATCCAGTTCCACAATGACAAATTCGGCTCGCCTGCCGGGCTGGTCGAATTCATTCAGGCGCAGAACGGGCTGGCGAAGGTCAAGGACAACAAGATCGTCGTGCGGCGGGATTGGAAAAGCGACACCGACAAGATCAAGGGCGCGTTTTCGATTGCCCGCGATTTGGCAGAGAAGCTTATTGCCGAAGAAAAACGCAAAAAGGCAAAGGCTTAGAGCGTGACTTTCATGTGACCACTCGCCTTGTTCCAACGGGGGCAGCGGTCGACAAGGCGCGGTTAACGGCCGAACCACGCCTGAATGCGCGGCGCGATCCAGTCCCACAGGGCGGGCGCGCCGTTGGCGATCTTGTTGCCAACGCGGGCCTCGATGGTTGGGTAATCAACCTTGTATTCCACCCATGACCCGCCGCCCGAGGCAAGGTTCTGGTTTGGCGGCTGGAATCGATCAAGCGATTTGGCGAATTGCGCGTCGGGGCTCTGGTTGGCCTCGAATTCCGTCCACAGGTCCAGAAATACCGTGCCTTGACCCTCTGGCAGCAGGCCAAAGATCCGCTGCGCGGCGGCGCGCTCTTCTGCTTCGATCGCGGTCGCATCATGGCTGCCAAAGACCGGCGCATCGCCCGCGTCAATCTCGACCAGATCGTGGATCAGCAGCATTTGAATGACGCGAGAGATATCAACGTTTCCGGGCGCATGCTCGGCCAAGGTCATCGCGTAAAGCGCGATGTGCCAGCTGTGTTCGCCCGAGTTTTCGCGCCGCGATCCATCGCAAAGCGTGGTGGCACGGTTGACCGACTTGAGTTTGCACGCCTCGGTCAGAAACGTCATCTGTGCGTCAAGCCGCCGGGTCATGCCGGTATCACGGTTTGGCGGCGCGCGCGCGGGCCAGCTTGTCGGCCAGCATTTTCTGCGCGCGCTGTTGGGCTGTCCGCACCCGCACGGCGGTCAGAAACGCCTCTTGTGTGGTGGTTGAGGTGGCCCCAAGCGCTTGGGCGATCTGGTCGAACAGAGTATCGTCGCCCAGCTCCGCCGCAGCTTTGATTGTTTCGATGGCCAACTCGTCGGCCAGATCTTCGGTGATCCCCATGGTGCCCTCAGCGTGTGCTTTCGGTCAGGCGGCGTTTGACGTATTCGCTGACTGATCCGATCATCTCGTCCATGTGCTCTGGGTCTTCAAAGAAGTGGCCAGCGCCTTCGATCTGCTTGTGCGTGACAGTGATGCCCTTTTGCTCGTGCAGCTTGTTGACCAGTGCGACCGTATCGGCGGGCGGTGCCACGCGATCAGCGGTGCCGTTGATCACCAAACCCGACGAGGGGCAGGGCGCCAGGAACGAGAAGTCATACATATTGGCCGGTGGCGCGACCGAGATGAAGCCGGTGATCTCGGGGCGGCGCATCAACAGCTGCATTCCGATCCACGCACCAAACGAGAAGCCGGCGACCCAGCAATGCTTGGAATTGTTGTTCATCGACTGCAGGTAATCAAGCGCCGAGGCGGCATCGCTCAGCTCTCCAATGCCCTGATCGTATTCGCCCTGACTGCGCCCGACACCGCGGAAGTTGAACCGCAACACGGTGAAACCCATATTGTAGAAGGCGTAATGCAGGTTATAGACAACCTTGTTATTCATCGTCCCGCCGAACTGCGGATGCGGGTGCAACACGATGGCAATCGGCGCGTCACGGTCCTTTTGCGGATGATAACGACCTTCGAGACGGCCTTCGGGACCGGGAAAGATGACCTCGGGCATATGTGCCTGTCTCCTGCTGTTGGTGCGGCTTATATTCTTGACGAATTTGCTCAAGCACCTTAGAATGTTTCTAAATCCCGGTGAATGCGCCGGGCGGGTGCAAGCGAGATAAGCTTTGCAAGCCGTATCGTCAATCAGTTCGCAAGGGAATAGGGTTTTGAAGCTCAGTACCAAAGGTCGTTATGCCATGGTCGCATTGGTAGATATTGCCCTGCAGCCTAAGGGCGCGCTGGTCACATTGGGCGATATTGCGCGGCGGCAGGATATTTCGCTGCCCTATCTTGAGCAGTTGTTCGTCAAGCTGCGCCGGGCCGGATTGGTCGAGTCGGTGCGCGGTCCCGGCGGTGGATACCGCTTGGCACGCAATCCCAGCGAAATTCGGGTGGTTGAAGTTCTGAGTGCCGTGGATGAAAGCGTGGATGCGATGCACAAGGGGGCAGGTGCCTCGGGCGGGTTGTCGGGCAGCAAGGCGCAATCGGTGACCAACCGGCTGTGGCAGAGCCTGAGTGCGCATGTTTATGTGTTTTTGCATCAGGCGCGATTGTCCGATGTGATCGACAATGCGCTGGCGCCGTGCCCGGCTGTGCCCTCGTTATTTTCTGTGGTGGATGAAGAATGACCGATGCGGGACCCGAGGGGGCAGGACGCCTCCGGCGGGAGTATTTTGGTCAGAAAGAAACCAAGGGGGCGGATCTGTGAGCCGGGCCTATCTGGATTTCAACGCGACGACGCCGCTGCGGGCTGAGGCGCGGGCGGCGATGATCGCGGCGATGGATGTGGTCGGCAACCCGTCGAGCGTACACGCCGAAGGGCGCGCGGCCAAGGCCGTGGTGGAAAAGGCGCGGGCGCAGGTGGCGGCGGCATTGGGCGCGGAAGGGGCGGATATCATTTTCACCTCGGGCGCGACCGAAGCGGCGGCGCTGATCTGTGCCGGGCGCGGCTTGCTGGGGGCTGAGGTCGAGCATGAGGCGGTGGCGGCCTGGGTTGAAACCAACCTGCCGGTTGATGCGTTGGGCCGGGTGGCTGTCAGCGATCCGGCGCGATCGGTCTTGCAGCTGGCGAATTCGGAAACCGGCGTGGTGCAGGACCTGCCCGAGGGGCTGGCCGTCAGTGACATGACGCAGGGGTTTGGCAAATTGCCGCTGGCGTTCAACTGGTCGGGGGCGCAGGCGGCGCTGGTCTCGGCGCACAAGCTGGGCGGGCCGAAGGGTGTGGGGGCGCTGGTGATCCGGCGCGGCACCGATCTGGCGGCACAGATGAAGGGCGGCGGGCAGGAAATGGGTCGGCGTGCGGGCACCGAGAACGTGATTGGCATCGCCGGATTTGGCGCGGCGGCAGAAGCAGCAGCGCGTGACCTTGCGGAAGGTCGCTGGGCCCGTGTCGAAGCCTTGCGAAATTCGCTTGAGGCCGCCATTGAGGCCGGGGCAAAGGATACTATTTTTGTTGGGAAAGCCACTGCGCGCCTGCCCAACACCAGTTGCATCGCCACGCCGGGGTGGAAGGGCGAAACTCAGGTGATGCAGATGGATCTGGCGGGCTTTGCGGTTTCCGCGGGCAGTGCGTGCTCCAGCGGCAAGGTCCGCGCCAGCCGGGTGCTGCGCGCAATGGGGTATGGTGACGATCTGGCCGGGGGCGCGATCCGCGTGTCGCTGGGGTTGGAAAGCACCGAAGAGGATGTGATGCGCTTTGCCGATATCTGGCTGGCGAAACGACAGAAATTCAACGCCCGTGCGGCGTGACACAAGACGCGAACAGGAGACGGATATGGCTGCTTTGGACGAGACACAGGTAAAAGAGGGCGTCGATCAGGAAACGGTCGATGCGGTGCGCGAGGTCGGTGGCAGCTATAAATACGGCTGGGAAACCGAGATCGAGATGGAATACGCCCCCAAGGGCGTGAACCCCGATATCGTGCGCCTGATCAGCGGCAAGAATGAAGAACCGCAGTGGATGACCGACTGGCGGCTTCAGGCGCTGGAGCGTTGGGTCAAGATGAAAGAGCCCAACTGGGCGATGGTGCATTACCCTGAGATCGATTTTCAGGACCTGTATTACTATGCCCGGCCCAAAAGCATGGAGGTCAAGCCCAAGTCGCTGGACGAGGTCGACCCCAAGCTGCTGGCGACCTATGCCAAGCTGGGCATTCCGCTGAAGGAACAGATGATCCTGGCCGGGGTCGAGGGCGCCGAAGACATGCCCGCCGAGGGCCGCAAGGTCGCGGTCGATGCGGTGTTTGACAGCGTCAGCGTCGGCACGACGTTTCAGGCCGAGCTGAAGAAAGCCGGCGTGATCTTCTGCTCGATTTCCGAGGCGATCCGCGACCACCCCGAGTTGGTCAAGAAATACCTCGGCACCGTCGTGCCGCAGTCGGATAACTTCTATGCCACGCTGAACTCGGCGGTGTTTTCCGACGGCTCGTTCGTCTATGTGCCGCCCGGCGTGCGCTGCCCGATGGAGCTTTCGACCTATTTCCGCATCAACGCCGAAAACACCGGCCAGTTTGAGCGCACGCTGATCATCGCCGACAAGGGCTCTTACGTCAGCTATCTGGAAGGCTGCACCGCGCCGAAACGCGATGTGGCTCAGCTGCATGCCGCCGTGGTGGAAATCATCATCGAAGAAGACGCCGAGGTGAAATATTCCACGGTGCAGAACTGGTATCCCGGCGACGAAGAAGGCAAGGGCGGCATCTATAACTTCGTCACCAAGCGCGCCGATTGCCGCGGCGACCGCGCCAAGGTGATGTGGACGCAGGTTGAAACCGGCTCGGCTGTGACCTGGAAATACCCGTCGTGCATCCTGCGCGGCGATGACAGCCAGGGCGAATTCTACTCGATCGCCATCGCCAACAACATGCAGCAGGCCGATACCGGCACCAAGATGATCCACCTGGGCAAGAACACCAAGTCGCGCATCGTGTCCAAAGGCATCAGCGCCGGCAAGGCGCAGAACACCTATCGTGGTCTGGTCTCGATGCACCCCAAGGCGCAGCACGGCCGCAACTATACCCAATGCGACAGCTTGCTGATTGGCGGCAATTGCGGCGCCCACACGGTGCCCTACATCGAGGTGCGCAACAACACCGCGCGCGTCGAACACGAGGCCACCACCAGCAAGGTGGACGACGAGCAACTGTTCTACTGCCGTCAGCGCGGTATGGATGAAGAAGAGGCCGTGGCGCTGGTCGTCAACGGCTTCTGCAAAGACGTGTTGCAGGCGCTGCCGATGGAGTTCGCCATGGAAGCCCAGCAGTTGGTCGCGATTTCGCTGGAAGGGTCGGTGGGCTAGGGCGCACGCGCCACGGCTTTCCGCAACGGAACGGTATGAACATGCGCAGCGGTGATCTGATATCCTATCTGGCGGAGGGGCTTGCGCCCCTGCGGCAGGTAAGGATTGCCGATGTGGGGGCCAACCCGATCGAGGCGCCGCCGTACCGCGCGCTGGCCCGCGCCGGGCTGGCAGAGGTCTGGGGCTTTGAACCCAACCCAGAAGCCCATGCAGCCCTGATGGCGCAGAAACCCGATTGGCTGCATGTGCTGGACAAGGCCGTGGGGTTTCCGGGCAAGGCCGTGTTCAACGCCTATCCGGCTTCGGAAATGTCCTCGGTTTATAAACTGAGCGCAAAAAGCATTGGCTATCTGGGGCATTTCAAGCGGCACCTGAACACCGAAACCGAACTGCCGGTGGACTTGCACGCGCTGGATGACCTTGAGGCGCTGCCGCAGCTTGACCTGCTCAAGATTGATGCGCAGGGGTCGGAATATGCGGTGATTTCCAGCGCACGCGACAAGCTGGCGCAAGCCGTCGCCGTGGTGGCCGAGATGCGGTTTTACCGGCTCTATGACGGTGAACCGATGTTGAACGAGTTGGACGAGGAACTGCGCGCGCAGGGCTTTGTGCTGCACCGGTTCCTGCATCAGAAAACCCGGATGCTGCGGCATTCGCAGGCCGATCGCGTGGACCGCAAGGCGATGGGCAGCCAGTTGATAGATGGCGACGCGGTCTATATCCGCAGCTTTGAGGATCGCAAAGGCTGGTCCGATGACCAACTGGCGCATCTGGCCTTGCTGGCGTGCGCCGTGTTCGACAGCCACGACCTGACGTTGCTGTGTCTGGATGAATTGGCCACGCGCGGTCGGGTCGATGCGGCCATGGCGGCGGGCTATGTCGATCTGTTGCCAAAGGGGTTGCGCGCATGATGGGCGCCGCGAAAACCTGTGTATCCCGCGTATGCATCTTATGTGCATGTGATGTGCATGCTGCGTGCATCCCGATTTTCAACGAATTTCACGGAGCGTTTCGATGATCATCACCACTACGAATTTCATCGAAGGTCACAAGATCGTCGACTATCGCGGCATCGTCGTGGGTGAGGCGATCATGGGCGCCAACGTCGTGCGCGATCTGTTTGCCAGCATCACCGATATCGTCGGCGGGCGCTCGGGCGCCTATGAAAGCAAGCTGCAAGATGCCCGCGACACCGCGCTGCGCGAGCTGGAACAACGTGCGGCAGCATTGGGGGCCACGGCGGTGGTCGGCGTCGATCTCGATTACGAGGTCGTGGGCAACTCCATGCTGATGGTTTCGGCCTCTGGCACCGCTGTGGTTGTGGAATAAGCCTTTGGAACGCATGCTAAATATCCCGGATCGGCCCGATCTGGCCCTGCCCAAAGGCCGGGCTCAGGTTGGCGCGGCGGACATCGGCCCGACCCGCAAGCGGTTTCACGAGGTCGCGAAATTTCTGGGCAGTCCTGCCCAAACTGGCCGGGCGCATGGCCCGGTTTGATCTGACACCCACCCCCGTTCCGGCCGATCGGCTGCTGCGGGTGGTGCAACTGATGATGCGCCCCTGAGGGGGCGGACGAGCGAACAGGAAAAGGAAGACAACATGTTGGAAATCAAGAACCTTCAGGTCAAACTTGAAGATGAGGACAAGCAGATCCTCAAAGGGCTGAACCTGACCGTCGAGACCGGCAAAGTACATGCGATCATGGGGCCGAACGGATCGGGTAAATCAACGCTGTCCTATGTTCTGTCCGGCAAGGATGGATACGAGGTGACTGGCGGCGAGGCCCTGCTGGAAGGTAAAGAGCTTCTGGATATGGAGCCCGAAGATCGCGCTGCGGCTGGGCTGTTTCTGGCGTTCCAATACCCGGTCGAAATCCCCGGCGTGGGCAACATGACGTTTCTACGCACAGCCGTAAACGCACAGCGCAAAGCCCGCGGTGAAGAGGAAATGAGCGCGGCTGAATTCCTCAAGGTGGTGCGTGCCAAGGCCAAGACGCTGAAGATCGACGCTGACATGCTGAAGCGTCCGGTCAACGTCGGCTTCTCCGGCGGCGAGAAAAAGCGTAACGAAATCCTTCAGATGGCGATGCTTGAGCCAAAAATGTGCATCCTTGATGAAACCGATTCCGGTCTGGATGTCGACGCGATGAAACTGGTGGCCGAAGGCGTAAACGCACTGCGCAGCGAAGGCCGCTCGTTCCTGGTGATCACGCATTATCAGCGCCTGCTGGACCATATCAAGCCGGACGTGGTGCACATCATGGCCGATGGTCGGATCGTCAAAACCGGCGGGCCGGAATTGGCGCTTGAGGTCGAACAGAACGGCTATGCCGATATTCTGGCGGAGGTGATGTAATGGCGGTGGCTGAGGCAAAGCTAGACGCGACCGAAGCGCGGCTTTCGGCGCTGACCCTGCCTGAGGGCGCGGCATGGCTGACCGGGTTGCGGCAGGCGGCACTGGCGCGGGTGCGGGCGATGGGCCTGCCTACGCGGCGCGATGAATATTGGAAATACACCCGACCCGAAACGCTGGTTCAACCCGAGGCGCCACAGGCGGCCTTGTTCGACGTCAGCGATGAGGCGCCGATTTTTGGCGCTATCGACCGGATCAAGATCGTGTTCGTCGATGGCGTTTTCGATCCTGCCGCCTCGGATGATCTATCGCTTGCCGGGGTCGAGATCGAACGTCTGGAAACCGCGGCGGCCAAGGACATTCATTGGGCCAAGGACGTGTATGGCGCTTTGGAAATCAATGGGCAGACACCGGTCGCACGGCCTCTTGCGGCGCTGAACTCGGCGTTTGCGACCGATGGTATTCTGATCCGCGTGACGGGCAAAGCAGCAAAGCCGATCAGCCTCGTGTATCATCACAGATCCGAAACCTCTGACGTGATGATGCATCATGTGATCCGGCTGGAAGATGGGGCCGAACTGACGGTTCTGGAAAACGGTCCGGCGGCGGCACGGTTCAACAAGGTGATGGAAGTGGACGTGGCCGATGGCGCGAAGTTCCACCACATCCGCGCGCAGGGCCGCGACCACGAACGTCGGGCCGCGACGCATATCTTCGCCCGACTGGGGGCGGAAAGCCTGTTCAAGTCCTTCACCGTGACCGCCAATGGCGTGATGACACGCAACGACTGCGTGATCGAGCTGACCGGCGATGACGCGGTGGCGCATGTCGCGGGGGCCGCGATGGGCGACGGCGATTTTCACCACGACGACACCGTGTTCATCACCCACGACGCGGTGGGTTGCGAAAGCCGTCAGGTGTTCAAGAAGGTGCTGCGCAACGGGGCGACCGGTGTGTTTCAGGGCAAAATTCTGGTCAAGAAGGACGCTCAGAAAACCGACGGCTATCAGATCAGCCAATCGTTGCTGCTGGATGGCGACAGTCAGTTTCTGGCCAAACCCGAGCTTGAAATCTATGCCGATGACGTGGCCTGTTCGCACGGGTCCACTTCGGGGGCGATCGACGAAGAGGCGCTGTTCTATCTGAAAACGCGCGGGGTTCCGACCGCGCAGGCGACGGATCTGCTGGTTCTGGCGTTTCTGGCCGAAGCGGTGGATGAGATCGAAGATGACGTCCTGCGTGGCGAAATCACCGGTCGGTTGGATGCCTGGCTAAGCCGCAGGCGCGGCTGATGGCCGTGACCCGAGAGATCATGGCCACCTATCGTGGACCGGGCCGGGTGATCGGCCGGTTGCTTGGAATGGGGCTGCGTGAAGATCGTGCGCTGGCCATTCTGATGGCCGGTTGCGTCATCGTGTTTGTCGCGCAATGGCCACGGCTGGCCCGGCAGGCGCACCTGGAGGGGTCGGAGTTGAACATGCTGTTGGGTTCGACCTTGCTGGCCTGGGTCTTTGTCGCGCCGTTGATGCTGTATGTGCTGGCGCAGCTAAGCCACTGGATCGCGCGGGCAATCGGGGCCAAGGGCACGTCATTCGGCGCGCGTCTGGCGCTGTTCTGGGCGCTGCTTGCCGCGTCGCCGTTGATGCTGTTGTATGGGCTGATCGCTGGCTTTATCGGGCCGAGCGTGGGGCTTCAGGCCGTTGGCGTGCTGTGGCTGGCGGTGTTTGGCTGGTTCTGGCTGGCCGGGCTGTACCGCGCCGAATGGGGAGAGACCGCATGACCTTGCCTGATGCTCAGGCGCTGACCGCGCAGACCCTGCGTGATCCGCGTGGCGCGGCGCGCACTTTGCTGGCGCTCCGGCTGAACACATCGGTGTTGTGGCCCGCGCTGGCGCTGATCGCGGTGCTGAATGCGGTTCTGCACGGGTTCACGCTTCTGACCTTGCCTTCGCCACAGATGTTGCCCGGAGTTCTGGGATCGCCGCTGCTGTTCGCGCTGTTCCTGGCGGGGGGGATGGTGATTTCCACCTTCCTGCTGACTTGGATCGGTCAGGCCCTGGGCGGCAAGGCGCAGTTGGACGAGATTCTGGTACTGGTGGTCTGGGTACAGATGCTGCGGCTGGCTCTACAGGCTGTGGTGGTGCTTCTCTATTTTGTCCTGCCCGGTCTGGCCGATCTGGCCGCGATCGTCGCCGGGATTTTTGGCCTGTGGATCATGATTAATTTCATGGACGAAGCACAGGGATTTGGCTCAATCGGCAAATCCATCCTTGTTCTGGTGCTGGCGACGCTGGGTGTCGGATTTGGCCTATCCGTTTTTCTGCTCCTTCTGGGGGCCACTGCCATGGGGTTGTCCTGACCATGTACGATGTCGAAAAAATCCGCGCCGACTTTCCGATCCTGCACCGTCAGGTGAACGGCAAGCCGCTGGTCTATCTTGATAACGGCGCCTCGGCGCAAAAGCCGCAGGTGGTGATCGACGCGATCAGCCACGCCTACAGCCATGAATATTCCAATGTTCACCGTGGCTTGCACTATCTTTCTAATCTAGCGACAGACAAATACGAAAGCGTCCGGGGCACCATCGCGCGCTTCCTTGGCGCGCCGGATGAAGATGAAATCGTGCTGAATTCGGGCACCACCGAGGGGATCAACATGGTCGCCTATGGCTGGGCGATGCCCCGGCTTCAGGCGGGCGACGAGATCATTTTGAGCGTGATGGAGCATCACGCCAATATCGTGCCCTGGCATTTCTTGCGCGAACGTCAGGGCGTGGTGCTCAAGTGGGTCGAAACCGACGACAGCGGCGCATTGGACCCACAGGCGGTCATTGACGCCATCACGCCACGCACAAAACTTATCGCCGTTACCCACGTTTCCAATGTGTTGGGGACCGTTGTTGATGTAAAATCCATCTGCACGGCGGCGCATGACAGGGGGGTTCCGGTGCTGGTTGACGGCTCCCAAGGCGCGGTGCACATGCCGGTGGATGTCAAAGATATGGGCTGTGATTTCTATGCGATCACCGGTCACAAGCTCTATGGCCCGTCCGGGTCCGGCGCAATCTATGTCCGCAAAGAGCGCATGGCCGAAATGCGCCCCTTCATGGGCGGTGGCGATATGATCCGCGAGGTGACCCGCGACACCGTCACCTATAACGACCCGCCGATGAAGTTCGAGGCCGGCACGCCAGGCATCGTGCAGACCATCGGGCTGGGCGTGGCACTGGACTACATGATGGATCTGGGGATGCAGAACATCGCTGCGCACGAGGCTGATCTGGCCGCCTATGCGGAGCAACGGCTGACGGGGCTGAACTGGATCTCGGTGCAAGGGCAGGCGGCGGGCAAGGCGGCGATCTTCTCGTTCACCATGCAAGGCTCGGCGCATGCGCATGACATCTCAACGATTCTGGACAAGAAAGGCGTCGCCGTGCGTGCGGGTCAACATTGCGCCGGGCCGTTGATGGACCATTTGGGCGTTTCGGCCACATGCCGCGCCTCTTTTGGTCTCTATAACACCCGCGCCGAGGTGGACGCGCTGATCGACGCGCTTGAACTGGCGCATGACCTGTTCGGCGACGCGTAACACGAAAAAATGACCGAGGGGCGCGTTACGGATTGCGCCCCGTCCGGCCATTGGGTAAAGACGCGCTCAGGCACCCGTAGCTCAGCTGGATAGAGCGCTGCCCTCCGAAGGCAGAGGCCACAGGTTCGAATCCTGTCGGGTGCACCAAATTTCCCTCATTGAAATCGAAAAATCCAGTCGCTGCGACGAATGTCGAACCACGTTACAGGTGTCTGCGGTCGCATTGCCCCGCAGTTCCGTACACCTTCCGTTGAAGTAAATTGCGTTCCTGCAACTTAAATCTTGATCTGGCTGCACAGCTTTGACACACGCCCATTGACATCCATGTCAGGGCGACCGAATTGATCGCCTTTCCATTTGACTGAACCATTGGAATGCGCCCATGACCATCACCCATCTTGTCACCCATTCTGGCGGCTTTCATGCGGACGAGTTGTTGTCTTCTGCCGTGCTCATGCGCCTGTTTCCGCAGGCGAAGCTGCTGCGCAGTCGGGACCGGCAATGGATCACGCCAGCTGCTGACAAGATCATTTACGATGTGGGGGGCGCATATGACGTCGCGGCGCAGATATTTGACCATCACCAACGTCCCGGCCCGCTGCGCGAGGATGGCCAGCCGTACAGCTCGTTCGGTCTGATCTGGGCGCAGTATGGGCGGGCGTATCTGACGGCGATGGGCGTGCCTGAGGACGACGCCGAGGCCATCCATACCAAGTTCGACACCAAATTTGTGCTGCCGATTGACCTGCTGGACAATGGCGCAATGGACCCGTCTGTCGCGGGGCCACTGTCGATCCTAACGCTGCCCGCGCTTTTGGGAAGCCTGAAGCCGGTATTCGACGACGCGTCGCCAACGGCCGACGATGATGCGTTCTTTGCAGCCTTGCCCATTGCGCAAAGCTTTGTCGAAGCTCAAATCCACAATCTCGCAGCGAAAGCGCGGGCGCAAAGCATCGTGCTCGCGGCAATCGCCAAAGCGGGCACATCGCCCATACTCGAGCTTCCGATGGGCATGCCGTACCGTTCGGCGCTTGATCAGGCAGAGGCAGACCACATCCTGTTCGTGATCCATCCGCGCGGCGACGACTGGTCGCTCAACGGCATCAAGCTTTCAAGTGACACCTTCGACCAACGCGCCGATCTGCCAGCCGCTTGGGCTGGGCTGACGGATACCGCGCTGGAAGATGTGGTTGGTGTCAAGGGCGCCAAATTTTGCCACAACGCGCGCTTCATCGCTGTTGCCAGCACACGCGAGGTGATCTTGAAAATGGCTGAAATCGCGGTACAAGACGTTCAATAGCAGCACGAAATGCGTGTTCTCTGGCCGATGTCCCATGGGGCCGACCAAGGTGCTGTCCGCCAAAGTTTGAAAATACCCGTTTACAGCGCCCTGCGCCTGTTTCGCAGGCATCTGTGGTGGCTTGCCCCCTCAGCCGACGGGATGAAGGCGAAGCCTTGATAGATGGGTTTGACAGAAGGCTGAGATGCAGAGAAACTTTAGCTATTTCGCGCAAGGAGTTTCAAAAATGATTACCCCATTTGACGTTTGGGCGCCAATGTTTCGCGCGCCCTTTTCAGGCGACGTGACACAGGAAATCGTGCCGCGCCTGTTTTCCCCCGACATTCAGGGTATTCCTGAAATCGAGCACAAAGTGCAAACCGAGGTTGCCAGCTATGGCAAGCAACTCGGCAAGGTCCTGGAAGCATTGCAAACCCTCGCTGCCGCCACCGAAACGCCGCTGCCAGAGATCCAGGCACTGGTTACCGGGATCGAGGCGGTAAAGGAAAAAAGCCGGGCTGCCATCCGCGCAGACGCAAAGGCCGCGTTGGAACGGCTGCGCGCCATCGACGAGGACGGTTGGCGCGAAGTTGTAGGCGCCCCCTGACAGCTTTGGAATTTGCGTCTAAATGCGCGTGTTTAAGCAGCCGACCCTAGCCGCCCAGTCTGTCGCTGCGACGCAGCTTTTACAATCGGCGCAGCATTGTGAAGTGCTCGAGGTCGGCTGTGCGGACAAAGCACCATTTCGCTGCCGCTGCGCCAATGTCTGCAAAAGAAGAATAGACGCCTGATTTCCGGCGGCATGTCACTGGCCCAACTGCTAAGGTTCAGGCATGTTATTTGACCTTCCAGATCACGACACGCTCTATCAAGCGCTTCTAGACCGCAACGCGGCCTATGACGGGCATGCCTATGTTGGCGTTTCGACAACCGGTGTTTTCTGTCGGCTGACCTGTCCTGCGCGCAAGCCCAAGACGGAGAACTGCACATTCTACGCATCAGTTGGTGAGTGCATAGAGGCAGGTTTTCGCGCGTGCAAACGCTGCCATCCGCTGCAACCAATGGCGTCCGCCGACCCTGCGATTGCCGCGCTTTTGGCGGCACTGGATGAGCGTCCAGAGTATCGCTGGTCCGAGGGTGACATTCGCAGTATGGGCTTTGACATTTCGACGGTGAGGCGAAGTTTCAAACGGCAATTCGGGGTGACGTTTCTTGAGATGGCAAGACAACGCCGACTTCGCGATGGTTTCGAGACAATGTCGAATGGGGGCAAGGTGATTGATGCTCAGTTGGACGCGGGATTTGAGTCTGCCAGTGCGTTCCGGGTTGCATTTGCAAAGCTCCTAGGGCGAGCGCCGGGTAAGCTGGACAGTACACCTATCCTTTTTGCTGACTGGGTTGAAACGTCGCTTGGACCCATGATCACAGTTTGCAGCAAGTCTCAGATGCATCTTCTGGAATTTGTGGATCGTAAGGCCCTGAAAACTGAGCTTGGCAAGCTGGATGAACTTGCCAAAGGCAAGATCGGGATCGGGAAGACACAACCGGGCGCGCAAATCAGTAGCGAGCTAGACGCGTTTTTTGATGGAACATCAGCCAATTTCTCCACACCGTTGGCTTATGGTGGATCAGCCTTTGCGCAAAGCGTTTGGGATGAACTGCGATTAATCCCGCCGGGACAGTCACGTAGTTACTCGGAAATCGCAAAACGCATAGGGCGCCCGTCAGCCACACGTGCGGTCGCGCGCGCTAATGGAGCCAATCAAATCGCGCTCGTTGTCCCGTGTCATAGGGTTATCGGCGCGGACGGATCGCTGACGGGATATGGCGGTGGTCTTTGGCGAAAGCAGAAGCTCCTCGAAATCGAGAAGCACTACCGGAAAACGTCAAAGGAAAATGCAGAATGACAGATCAAAAAATCAAGGCAGAGCAGTTCAGGGCGCTTCATGTAAAAGGCAATCCGCTTGTCCTCTACAACATCTGGGACGCCGGTGGCGCAAAAGCTTTGGCCGAAGCTGGTGCTAAGGCAACTGCAACCGGAAGCTGGTCGATGGCGGCAGCGCATGGTTATGAAGATGGCGAAGCCATCCCGCTCGATTTGGTCATTCAAGTGGTTGAGCGCATCACGTCGGCAGTTGAATTGCCTCTCACCGTGGATTTTGAAGGCGGATACGCTGCCGCGCCCGAACAGGTTGCGCAGAACGTGCGCCGGATCATTAAGGCTGGCGCAATTGGTATCAACTTCGAAGACAGGATTGTGCAGGGGGAAGGTCTCTATCTTGTCGAAGATCAGGTCGATCGGATCAAAGCAGTACGTCAGGTGGCAAACCAGGAAGGGATCGATCTATTCATCAACGCGCGGACGGATGTATTTCTTGGGAGCGATCCATCAACCCACAATGCGCGGATCGGCGAAGCCATCGAACGCGAAGCCGCCTACAAAGCTGCTGGCGCAGACGGATTCTTTATTCCAGGGCTGGCCGATCACTCGCTGATTCACAAAATTGTGGACGCTCTTAGCCTGCCCGTGAACGTAATGATGATGGGTGACCTGACGTCCGTCCGTGCTGTCGCTGATATTGGCGTGTCACGGGCCAGCTATGGGCCGGGCCCGTACTTCACCGCGATGTCTGACCTTAAGGAACATTTCGGCTCTCTAGAATAGGAAGCTTCTGCTCCAGCCATGCTGTGCATAGGCCGTGGTTGGAGCATATCACAGAAGCGGTCATTCATGCGCCGCGCAGCATCGGTCGTTCTGGGCTCGGACCGGACATTCGCCGCGTTGTGTTGATATGTCCTGAATGCAGACCTTTCCGCCGTTCGCTGCCCGGCAATCTCAGCCCCCGTCATGACGCTGCAGGGAATCTGCGGGGGCTTCATCGCGGTCATTCATTCCGTAACCTCGGATCACATGCGCCACGCGCAGGCGATAGTCGGCGAATACGCCGCCCCGCCCATGGGCTTGCGCGGACCTGTGCTTTTCAATGTTACGCCACCGCAGAACCGCGTCCTCATCCTCAAAAAACGACAGCGACAGAAGCTTGCGCGGGTCCGACAGGCTTTGGAAGCGTTCGACGGAAATGAACCCCTCAACCTGTTCCAGAATCGGGCGCAAACCGGCCGCGATATCAAGATATTGATCGATCCGGCCTTCTTGCGGCTCAACTTCGAATATGACGGCGATCATTCTGGTCCTCCATGCGGTGCAGAGGCCAGTTTCAGAAAGGTACGGTCTTCGCGCAACAGAAATTTCTCTGCCTGTGCAAATTCATAGTTCTCGCGCCCCAAAGGGTCGACCGCCAGCCGGGCGCGATAGGCTTCGTATTCGGCAAGGCTTTCGACGTTGTAGATCCCATAGGCCAGCGTGCTGGACCCCTCGTGCGGGGCGAAATAGCCGACAAGATCGGCACCACACCGCGGGATGGCTTGCCCCCAGTTGCGCGCATATTGAACAAACTTGTCTTTCTTCGTCGGGTCGATCTCGTAGCGGATTACGCAGGTCAGCATCGGGTATCCTTTCTGTTGATGCGACAGACCTAGCCGATTGCGCCATGCCCATGCTTCGATTAAGGTCGAACTATGAAAGAAGGTCCCGATATCGCCCATATCGCCAGCCTGATCGGTGATCCGGCGCGCGCGAACATGCTGACCGCCCTGATGGCGGGCAAGGCGCTGACCCCAAGTGAACTTGCCCTTGAAGCGGGGATCACCGTGCAAACGGTCAGCTCTCATCTGGGAAAGCTGGAACACGGCGGGCTGCTGCGCCTGCGCAAACAGGGGCGGCACAAATATGTCTCGCTGGCAAACGACGACGTCGCGCATGTGCTTGAGGCGTTGATGGGGCTGGCGGCAGGCATGGGCCATCTGCGGACCCGCACCGGGCCCAAAAACGCGGCCCTGCGACAGGCGCGGGTTTGCTACAACCACCTTGCCGGCGACAAGGCCACACGCCTGTTCGACAGCATGATGGAGCGGGGCTTTCTCTCGCTGTCTGACGAGAGCCTGACCCTGACCCCGGCGGGCACACGCTTCGTCCAGGATTTCGGGATTGACCTCGCGGCGCTGGAGGCAAAACGCACCCCAGTGTGTCGCGAATGCCTTGACTGGAGCGAGCGGCGTTCGCATCTCGCCGGAAGTCTTGGCCGCGCGATGCTGCACCGGATCGAAGAGTTGGGCTGGGCCACGCGCGATCCCAAAACCCGTGTCGTGGGCTTCACACCGCGCGGTGCGGTGGGGCTCGAAGATCTGATTTCGCGCCGCTAAACCAAAAGAACACGGGCGACTGATTTCAGGCGCCGCATGGGCGAACGCACCGCCGCGATTTTCGGGCCGCTCGGTTATCCGCGCACTTGATACAGATCGGGCAGGAACACCTGTTTCACCAGCGCCTGAACCACGCTCAGATCCAGCGGCTCGTCACGCCACCCCAACACAAGCGTTGAAAAGTTCCGCTGACTGCGCAGGCTGAAGATCAGCAAAATAAGCGCCCCGATCCGGGTGCGGGTTTCCCCTGGGCTGTCGTGGCTCGGCCCGGCCTGCTTCAGGACATCCGAAAGCGCCACGATCAGCGGCGTCATCACCCGGCCATAGATCCGACCGAAGCTTTCATCGTTTTCCATCTCGCAGCGTGAAAAGAACTGCAACCACTTGGCAGGGGCAATATCCGACAACACCAAAGATATCACCGCATCCAACGCCTGTTCCACACGGCGCGCCGGGGCAGGGCCCGTGGGGTCGGTCAGGTTCTCAAGAACCGGTTGGGTCATCTCTTGCAGGTGTGCGGCAATGGCGTCGGCGGCGGCAAGATACAGCTCGGCCTTGCCGCCGAAATGATAGGAAACCGCAGCCAACCCGGCGCCACTGTTGCGGGCTATGTCACGCAGGCTTGCGCCTTCGAACCCCTGCGCGCCAAATGCGTCGATCGCAGCCTCCACCAGCGCAGCACGCTTGGCTTCGCTGCGGGCTTGCTGTTTATTGGCTTTGCAGGGCGATCCGATTTTCATGTCACTATTTTGCGTCAGCGCGCGACGGAATGCAAGCTTCTGGAACGGGCGTTCCATATTATATTGACCCCCGCTGCGAAATCCTGCTAGGGCAGGCCAGAATATGGCACTCGGCCCGCAACGGCACGAGTGAAGTAGCAAATACAACCGGAGGCTTACGCCCATGAGGTTTCACACCAAAATGCTGACATTGACCGCGCTACTGGCGATGTCCGGTGCGGGCTATGCCAGCGATGCGTTGCCGATCACTGTGGTCACCGCACGCCATTCCCCCGCATTGATGGAGGTCGTCCTGACCGGCGTGACCGAACCGCGCGACAGCGCGGGCCTTGCATTCCGCGACGGCGGGCGGCTGTTGTCAATCGAGGTGGACGTTGGCGATATGGTCACGACCGGTCAGGAACTGGGCCGCGTTGATGCCACACAAGCGCTGGAACGCCTGCGCGAGGCCGAGGCCAGCCGCGCCGCCATCACCGCGCAAGCCGAACGGACGCAAAAGGAATATGAACGTCAGGGCGCGATGTTTGATCGCGGCGTGACCACGCGTGCGGCTTTGGATGCCGCGCGCGAAGAGTATAAAACAGCGCAATCCTCGTTGGACCAGGTCACCGCTCAGGTCGAACAGGCGCAGACGTATCTGGATGAAACCGTGCTGCGCGCGCCGTTTGACGGCACCGTGACCGACCGCAACGCCGATCCGGGGCAGATTGTGAACGCCTCGACACCGGTGATCACGATTGCCGCCGACGGGGGGGTGGATGCGGTGTTTTCGTTCCCCGACACCTTCCTGTCAGAGCCGCCGGAAAACAACGAACTTATTCTGACGCTGTTGGATCAGCCCGACGTTCAGATGATTGGCCGACTGCGCGAAGTCTCTCCGATTCTGGATCCACAAAGCGGCAGCGTCACCGTGCGCGTCGGGATCGAAACCGAAGGCCGCGCGGTCCCCTTGGGTGCGCCGATCAAAGGCGTGGCACAGTATGGCGCGGGCGACGCGTTCGAGCTGCCCTGGAGCGTGCTGACCGCAACGGTCGAAGGGCCGGCCGTCTGGGTCATGGACCCACAGGCCAAAACCGTGTCGCTGCGCCCTGTAATGGTTGAAAGCTATCTGTCTGGGCGGGTGCTGCTCAGCGAGGGCCTCAACGAAGGCGAACTGGTGGTGGCCCGCGGGTCGCACCAACTTTACCCCGGTCGCAACGTCATCCCGACAGGAGAGCACTGATGCGCAAATTGGTTGTATTGCTGGCACTTGCCGTCTTGGCAGGCTGCAAGGAAGAAGAGGCGCACGTCGAATTCGTGCCGCGCCCGGTGGTGTCCGAGATTATTCAGGCCAACCCGATTGAGGCGCGCGAATTCACTGGCACCGTTGCTGCAGTCTTTGAAACCGATCTGGGGTTTCAGGCTGCGGGCCGGATGATCCGGCGCCCGGTTTCGGTCGGTGATGTGGTCACGCGCGGCACGGTTCTGGCTGAACTGGACCCTGCGGATCTTGAAAACACCCGGCGGGCGGCGCTCGCAGGTGTCACTGCCGCCGAAGTGAGGCTGGAAACGGCACAGCGCACCGCCGAACGCGTGCGCGAACTGGCCGCGCGCGGCATCGCCTCGGTCTCCAAGCAAGAATTGGCCGAACAGGCGCTGTCTGCGGCCAAGGCCGAACAGGACCGCTCTCAGGCCGTGCTGCTGAAAGCCGAAGACGCCCGCAGCTTTGCCACCCTCGTCGCGCCGGTCAACGGCGTGGTGACGCAGGCTTTTGCCGAAGCGGGCACCGTCGTGTCCAGCGGTCAGGCCGTCGTGCGGCTTGCGGGCACGGCCCGGCGCGAGGCGGTGATCGACCTGCCCGAAAGCGCGATCGAGGCGTTGGGGCGCAACGCGGCCTTCGACATCCGCCTGCGCTCGTCGCCGACCATCCGCACCTCGGGCCGCGTGTCCGAGATCGAGCCGGTCGCCGACACCGCCACACGTACCCGGCGGGTGCATCTGGAACTGGCCGACCAACCCGAGGCAATGCGGTTGGGCGCGCTGGTGCTGGTGCGACTGACAGGGGGCGGCGAACAGATCGTGTCAATGCCGACCACGGCGCTGATCGGCTCGGGGCAGCCGCCGCGCGTCTGGCGCGTCAGCCGCCCTGACGGCCAAGTCAGCGCTGTGCCGATCACGGTGGCACCGTTGGACGATGGCCTCCTGCGGGTCCTGAGCGGGGTCACCCCCGGCGATGAAATAGTAATCAAGGGCGTGAATTCGCTGAAAGACGGCCAGATGGTCGGGGAACGGGTGCAGGAATGACGCGGTTCAATCTGTCCGACTGGGCGCTGCGGCACCGGTCTTTTGTGTGGTATCTGATGATCGTTGCGCTGATCGCGGGTTCCTTCTCCTATATGAACATGGGCCGCGAGGAAGACCCGAACTTCTCGATCAAGACCATGATTATCGCCGCCGCCCTGCCGGGCGCGGATATCGAGGATACGCGCGCTCAGGTCACCGACCGGATCGAGAAAAAGCTCGAAGAGCTCGATACCCTCAAGGCCACACGCTCGGTCACGGCGGCCGGGCGCACGGTTGTCTATGTCGATCTGCTGCCAACCACTCCGGCCGCGCAGATCCCTGCCACCTGGCAACGCGTTCGCAACATGATGACAGATATTCAGGCTGATTTCCCGGCGGAATTTGCCGGGTTTCAGTTCAACGACAGCTTCGGCGATGTTTTTGGCAACATATATGCCTTCACCGCTGACGGCTTCACCCCGCGCGAACTGCACGACTATGTCGAAACGGTGCGGACCGAGGTGCAGTCGCTGCCTGATGCCGGCAAGATCGACCTGATCGGCGTGCGCGAAGAAGTGATCTATATGGAATTCTCGGTGCGGCGGATGGCGGCGCTGGGGCTGAACAAGCAACAGGTCGTGGCAACGCTGGCCAGTCAGAACGCACTTGTGCCTTCGGGCGTGATTGATGCGGGCGACGAACAGGTGATCGTGCGCGTCAGCGGACAGTTTGATGATGCCGACAGCCTTGCCGCGGTCAACCTGCGGGTCGGCGACCGGTTTTTCAACGTGGGCGACATCGCGACCATCACCCGTGGCTACAAAGACCCTGCGGATGCGCTGTTCCGGGTCAATGGCAAGGAAGGCGTCGCGCTGGCCATCGGCATGAAACAGGGCGGCAACATCCTGGACTTCGGCGAACAGCTGAAAGACATGATGACAGAAATTCAGGCCAAGCTGCCGGTCGGCATCGAAATGCAGCAGGTCGCCGATCAGCCCGATGTGGTGGAACACGCCGTCGGCCATTTCATTCAGGCCCTGATGGAGGCGATCGGCATCGTTCTTCTGGTCACCTTTGTCAGTCTGGGCATGCGGGCAGGGGTGGTGGTCACGCTGACCATCCCGCTGGTACTGGCGATCACCTTCGTGATCCTCGACTACTATGGAATCACCCTGCAGCGGATTTCGCTGGGTGCGCTGATCATCGCGCTGGGTCTGCTGGTGGACGACGCGATGATCGCGATCGAAACGATGATTTCCCGGCTGGAACTGGGCGAAAGCTTGACCACGGCCGCCTCCTATGCCTGGACCTCGATCGCATTTCCGATGCTGTCGGGCACGCTGGTGACGGTCGTCGGCTTTATCCCGATCGGCCTGAACAATTCGGCGGCGGGCGAATTTACCTTTTCGCTGTTCGTCGTGATCGCGGTGTCGCTGATGGTCTCGTGGGTTGTCGCGGTGCTGTTCGCGCCGCTGCTGGGCGTGACGTTCCTGCCCGAAAAGGGCCACCACCACGACTCTGGCCCCGGCCGTATCCGTCGCGCCTTTCACGTTCTGCTGCGCAGGACGATGCGGGCAAAATGGCTGACGGTGATTGCCACACTGGCGATCTTTGCCTGCTCGATCTGGGGGATGAAATTCGTCGAATTTCAGTTCTTCCCCAGCTCTGACCGCCCCGAGTTGATCGTGGATGTAACCGCACGGCAAAACAGTTCGATCATCGAAACCGAAGCCCAGATGGACCGGCTCGAGGCCACCTTGCAAGGCAATCCTGACATTGATCACTGGACCTCTTATGTCGGTCGCGGCGCGCCGCGCTTCCTGCTGACCCTCGAAGGCCCAACACCCGGCCCATATCTGGGGCAGCTGGTTATTCAGGCCACGGATACCGAAGCCCGCGACAGGGTGCGCGCGCAGATCGACGGGCTGGCCGATCAGTTCCCGGGCGTCGAACTGTTCACCAAGCTCCTGGAACTCGGGCCGCCGGTCGGCAAGCCGGTACAATATCGCCTTTCGGGTCCCGAAACCGGCATTGTGCGCGATCAGGCCCGGCTGCTGGCTGCAGCCTTGTCGCAAGATGACCGCCTGACCAACATTTCGCTGGACTGGAGCGAACCCGCCCGCGTGGTCCGGGTCGAGATCGATCAGGACAAGGCGCGCCAGCTTGGCGTGTCGGCATCGGATATCTCCAGTGTGCTGAACGGGGTCTTCAACGGCCAAACGGTGACGCAGCTGCGCGACAGCACCTATCTGGTCAGTGTGGTGGCACGCGGCGACACCAATGACCGGCAGTCAGTTGATGCGCTTCACGGCATGCAGTTGCAGGGCAATGGCGGCGCCTCGGTCCCGCTTCTCAGCCTTGCCACGCTCAAATACGACACCGAACAGCCGATGATCATGCAGCGCGACCGCCTGCCAACGATCACAGTCAAAGCTTCGGTGGCAACAAAGGATCAGCCGATTTCGGTGGTGCAGGATCTCGCCCCACAGATCGACGCGCTGCGCAGCACTCTACCGATCGGCTATAAGATCGAAGTGGGCGGCACGCTGGAAAACACCAATGAATCCACCGGCCCGATTGTGGCCGTCGTCCCGATCATGGTGTTGCTGATGACCTTCCTGGTGATGATCCAGATGCAAAGCTTCCGGTTGTCGCTGATCGTACTCAGCGCAGCACCTCTGGGGCTGATCGGGGTGGTCGCCGCACTGGTGCCGTCGGGGGCACCGCTGGGCTTTGTGGCGATTCTGGGCGTGCTTGCACTGGTCGGAATCCTGATCCGAAACTCGATCATTCTGGTGCACGAAATCGAAGAGCTGCGCCGACAGGGCCGCTCGCGCTGGGATGCCGTGTTCGAGGCTTCAGACAGCCGCGCCCGCCCGATCCTGCTGACGGCTGCGGCAGCCTCGCTGGCGCTAATCCCGATCGCGCGGCAGGTGTTTTGGGGGCCGATGGCCTATTCGATGATGGGCGGCATCATCGCGGGCACGCTGGTGACGTTGATTTTCGTCCCGGCCCTGTATCTATTGGTCTATGGGGTCAAACCGCCCAAGGAGGGCGCAGTCGAATGAAGCTGAAAGTCGGCTTGGCGCTTGGCAGTGGTGGGGCCCGCGGGTGGTGCCATATCGGTGTGCTGCACGCGCTGGCCGAAGAGGGCATTCGCCCCGACATCCTGTGTGGCACCTCGATGGGGTCGCTGGTCGCCGCCGCCGAAGCCTCCGGCATCCTCGACAAGCTCGAGGCCTTCGCGCGCGGCCTGCGTCAGCTTACCATCGCCCGGATGATCGATATTGATGTCAATTCCGGCGGGCTGATCATGGGCAACGCGATCATGCAGCAGCTGCACGAACTGGGTTTCAAGGATACGATTGCAGCGCTCGACCGGCCCTATATGGCGGTGGCCACTGACCTTTACGCCGGGCGCGAGGTCTGGATGCGCGATGGTGATCTGCTTGACGCGGTGCGCGCCTCGATCGGCATTCCCGGCATCTTTGCGCCGGTGTTTCACAACGGCAGCTGGCTGCTGGATGGCGGCATGAGCAACCCGGTGCCGGTCAGCGCCGCCCGCGCGCTGGGGGCCGAGATCATCATCGCGGTCGATCCCAATTCCAAACTCTACATGCCGCGCCACGGTGCGCCTGACCTCACGACCGACAGCAACGGTTTCGGGCTCGACATGCTGCTTCAGAACATGCCCGCCGCCGTGCAACCCGCGTTGAAATCCTATCTCGAACCCAAGAAAACCCGCCGCCGGACCCCCGGCTATCTCGAGGTCCTGTCGACCTCGATCGACGTGATGACCGATCAGATCCGCCGCAGCCGCCTTGCGGGCGAGCCGCCGAACGTGATGGTCGAACTTGATCTGCGCGACGTGACCGTTCTGGAATTCAGCAAGGCCGATCTGGCGATCTCCCGCGGTTATGCCGCGATGAAGGCGAAAATGCCGCTGCTTCTGGCGCAGCTCTGATCGGACTGGCCACCGCACGCGCGCGTGCTAGGTTGCCCGGCAGAAGCCCCAAAGGATACCCCCAATGATCCCCTATTCCGTGCTTGATCTGTCCCCCGTGCCGGAGGGCGAAAGCATCGCCACCGCCCTGTCAAATACCGTGGCGCTGGCGCTGGCGGCAGAAAGCTATGGCTATCACCGTTTCTGGCTGGCCGAACATCACAACATGCCCGGCATCGCCAGCGCCGCCACCTCGGTGCTGATCGGTCATGTGGCGGGCGCCACCAGCCGCATCCGCGTTGGCTCGGGTGGGGTGATGCTGCCCAATCACGCGCCGCTGGTGATTGCCGAACAGTTCGGCACGCTGGCCACGCTGTTCCCCGACCGGATCGACCTTGGTCTTGGCCGCGCGCCCGGCACCGACGGCGTGACCGCACAAGCGCTGCGGCGCACCCTGCAAGGCGGCGACCATTTCCCGCAGGACGTCATGGAACTGGTCGAATATTTTCAGGACCCCAAGCCGGGCCAAAAAGTCCGCGCCTATCCCGGCAGCGGCACCCATGTTCCGGTCTGGATCCTCGGCTCCTCGCTTTACGGCGCCCAGTTGGCCGCCTATCTGGGGCTGCCCTACGCTTTTGCCTCGCATTTCGCCCCCGCCGCGCTGGAAGAGGCCGCCGATGTCTATCGCCGCACCTTCCAGCCGTCCTATTATCTGGAAAAGCCGCATTTCATGCTCGCGGTGAATGTGTTCGCCGGCGCGGACGAGGCCGAGGGCAAATTCCTGCGCACTTCGATGCAGTTGGCCTTTGCCAACCTGCGCTCGGGAAAACCCGGAAAACTGCCGCGCCCGGTTGACCGGATCGAGGATCACGTTGACCCGGGCATGTTGCGCAACGTCAATCATGCGCTGTCCGTCGCCGCAGTTGGCGGTCCCGATCAGGTTGCCGAACAGCTTGCCGCCCTGATCGCCCGTCACCGCCCGGACGAGGTGATGGTGAACGGCCAGATCCACGATCAGACCGCCCGCATCCGTTCATTCCAGATCGCGGCCGATGCCCTGCGCGGTTTGGATTACCCGGCGTAGCGCCCCACGAAGTTGCGCAAAATCCGCTCCGGCTGGGTCACATCAGCGGCCTGACACATGGCGATCAGGTCGTCGGCCTCTTCGGGGCGGAAATAACCGCTGCTGTTATACACCCGGATCCTCAGTGAAAAGACGTCACTGTCGGCTTCGGGGTGGAACTGTGTCGCGTAAACATTTGATTTGTAACGGATCATCTGAAACGGGCAGGGGGCCGACGACAGCAAATGCACCGCCCCCTCGGGCAGGTCCTGCACCGCTTCCTTATGCCCGACAAACGCATCAAACTGATCCGGCACCCCCGCCAACAGCGGATCGCCTTGGCTCGCCCGGGTTCTCTCGCAGCGACTGGTGCCGGTCGGCTCGCCGAAGTGCGCCTTGCTCACCTTGGCCCCCAGATGATGCGCCAGAATGCCAATGCCGTAACAGCAGCCCAGGTACGGCACGTCGTCCTGGGTGATCTGCGGCATAAGCCCCAGCACCTGCGCCTCGATCCGTGCCTCCACCGGGTCTTTGCCTGCGGCGGGGTCCGACACACAGCCCGGCCCACCGCCGACAATCACCCCGGCATAGCCCGCCAAATCCAGATCCGGCAGGTCTTCCTGATCCAGCCTTATCCGATGGGTCTGTTCGGCGCTCAGACCGCCCTTGGCCAGAAACGCCGCATATTCATCATCAGCGGCCTCGGTTTCGGGGCGCAGTTGCAGGATCAGAAAGGGTTTTGTCATCACATCTCTCGATTTTGGACGATGTTACAACAAAAAACCCGCCGGAACAGGCGGGTTTCTTTTCTTCATCGTTTTGAATGGCTTCAAGCGCCCCAGTTGCGCACCGGGCCACAATCCATATGCACGAAGTTTGATCCGGAATACCGGCCAACGCCCCCGGCCTTGCAGGCCAAAGCCGCTCGCGCCATCTGATTGACCGAGCGTGACGCCAGCCTCAGGTCCGCCGCCTGTGCCTTCATATGCAAAGAGTTCTTTGCAACGCCGCGGGATTTCGACCGCAACATCGCGTTGGTCTGAGGCGAGCGATAGCCCGACAACAGCATGAACGGCTCGTTGATATCCAGCAGGTTATGCGCGGCGGCCATGATATCCACCGTGCGCAGGTCAACGCCCTTGGTTGAATCGGTCCGCCAGTCCCGCATGAAATAGGTGATTTCCTTGGCCGCGTCGGGAATATAATCCCCCTCGATCCAGTAAATCATGTCAATCCGCTCGCCGGTGCGCCCGGAAAACATCTTGATCCGCCGGATATCCCCGGCCCCTCTCAGAAAGCCCGCGGCTTTCGTGAATGTCGGTGCTGCGGCAACAGTTGTTGCTGCGAAGGCGCCCAGCAAAGCACGCCGTGTAAAGCTCAATGAGCTGTCATTTGTCATAGTAGCGCCTGTGTCCCGTCGCTAAGCTGCTCACCACGATGTTACGTGATTTCAGCCATGTCATCCCCAGATGCATAAGTTTTATTACACAACAGAAACAATCGACCAAGCTTCGATTCACTCGAATTTTCGATATCAAGAGGTTTAGGCGATTTTTTGCTGAAAAAATTTGAATAGTGACGGGATTGCGCAAAACCCGGTGCAGGCTTGCACCATTTTTCGGGAGCGTTTTGTGATAGTGCATTTGTGAATGGACTTGATCGGCCCAATTCAAGACACAGGGATGTAACATTTTTTATGCGGTAAACTAAAAAGAGGGCGTGCCCATGCATACGCGGACCCGTACCGGCTCTGTCCGGTTGTTTTTGACGGTTTTAACCCTGCTTACATGCCTGTTCGTGTCGCCTCAGGGGGCTCAGGCGCAGGTCACAGCCTTCAAACAGGCCGTGGCCGAAGCGGCGTCCGATGATCGCGATCTGGCGCAATACTACCGCGAGGCCGACTATAAGGGGTTGTGGACCGGACGCGGATCCAAGGATGCATCGCGGCGCAAGGCGCTGTTTGCCGCGCTGGCCGATGTCGATGCGCACGGCCTGTCTGCGCGCCGCTATGATGCGCGCGGGCTGCTGGCACAGATGCGCGCCGCCAAGACACCGCGCGATCTGGGGCTGGCCGAGGTGGCGCTGTCCAAAACCTTCCTGCGCTATGCCCGCGATGTGCAAACCGGACTGCTGGTGCCCTCGAAGATCGACAGCGGCATCGTCCGCGAGGTGCCTTACCGCGCCCGGTTGTCCTATCTGACCAGTTTCGAGAAAAGCACCCCCGCCGCCTTCCTGCGCCAATTGCCACCGCAATCGGCCGAATATTCCCGGCTGATGAAGGAAAAGATGCGGCTGGAAACACTTCTGGCCAAGGGCGGCTGGGGCGATACCGTGCCCGGCAAATCCCTGAAGCCCAGCGAGCAGGGCGCGGGCGTGGTCCAACTGCGCAACCGGCTGATTGCGATGGGCTATCTGCGCCGCAACGCCACACAGGTCTATGATGCCAACATGCAGGCCGCCGTGCAGCAGTTCCAGCTGGACCACGGGCTGCAACCCGACGGCGTCGCCGGCGCGGGAACTCTGACCGAAATCAATACCCCCGTCGAAGAACGGCTGAAGTCGGTGATCGTCGCGATGGAGCGCGAGCGCTGGATCAACATGCCGCTGGGCAAGCGTCACGTCTTGGTCAACCTCGCCGATTTCAGCGCCAAGATCATCGACAACGGCAAGGTCACGTTTGAAACCCGTTCGGTCGTCGGCGCCAACAGCAGTGACCGCCGCAGCCCGGAATTTTCCGATGTGATGGAGCATATGGTGATCAACCCCACCTGGAATGTGCCCCGCTCGATCACGGTCAAGGAATACCTGCCGATGCTCAAGCGCAACCCCAACGCGGTCAGCCATTTGCGGATCATCGACAGCCGCGGCCGTGTGGTCAGCCGCAACTCGGTGAATTTCTCACAGTATACCGAGCGGACCTTTCCCTTTGCGATCAAACAACCCCCGTCGGACCGCAATGCGCTGGGGCTGGTGAAATTCATCTTCCCGAACAAATACAATATCTACCTGCATGACACCCCCGCCAAAAACCTGTTTGGCCGCGAAAGCCGCGCCTACAGCCATGGCTGCATCCGCCTGCATGAACCGTTCGAATTCGCCTATGCGCTGCTGGCCAAGCAAACCAACGACCCCAAGGGCCTGTTTCACAGCTATCTGAAAACCGGGGTTGAATCGGTGCTGCCGCTGGAACAACCCGTACCGGTGCATCTGGACTACCGCACCGCCTTCACGCAGGCCAAAGGTCAGGTCAATTTCCGCCGTGATGTTTACGGCCGCGATGCGCTGATCTGGAAAGCACTGGCGCAGGCAGGGGTGGCCTTGCAGGCACAACAAAGCTAAGTCATGCCCCAGACCGATCTGGGGACGTGGATCATGAGCCATTCTATCAAGCAAATCGCAGCCGCGCTCGGGGCCGAGGCCTTCGGCGCTGTTGATCTGTGCGTGAGCGGCGTGGCCGAACCCGCCATGGCCGGGCCGCAGGATCTGGCGCTGGCGATGAACCCGAAATACGCCGAAGCCCTGCCCGCCGGTCAGGCGCGCGCCGCTATGCTCTGGCCCGGTGCCGACTGGCAGGCGCTGGGGCTTCAGGCAGCGATCATCGCCCCGCGTCCGCGTTTTGCGATGTCCGGGCTCAGCGCGATGATGGACCCCGGCCAAGGCTATGCCCCCGGCATCCACCCCTCTGCCGTGATTGACCCCACCGCCGATCTGGCCGCCGATGTCGCCGTCGGCCCGCTTGCCGTGATCGGCCCTCGGGTGCGCATCGGCGCGGGCTCGGTCATCGGTCCGCAGTGTTTCATTGGCGCTGATACCGTACTGGGGCAGGGCGCCTTCCTGCGCGAAGGCGTGCGTATTGGCGCGCGTGTCAGCATCGGTGCCCGCTTCATCGCCCAACCCGGTGCCGTGATCGGCGGCGACGGCTTTTCCTTCGTGACCCCCGAACAATCCAGCGTCGAACGCGCCCGCGACAGCCTTGGCGATCAGGGCGAGCTGCGCGGCCAAAGCTATGCCCGCATCCACAGCCTGGGCAGCGTGTCCATCGGCGATGATGTCGAACTGGGTGCGAACACCTGTATCGACCGTGGCACCGTCCGCGACACCCGCATCGGCAATGGCGTCAAGGTCGATAACCTGACCCAGATCGGCCACAACGTCGAGATCGGCAATGACAGCCTGATCTGCGCGCAGGTCGGTGTCGCGGGATCGTCACGAATTGGTAATAATGTGGTGCTGGGGGGGCAGACGGGCGTGTCCGACAATCTTTTTATCGGTGATCACGTGATCACCGGCGGCGCGACCAAGGTGCTGGCCAATGTGCCCGCAGGCCGGGTCATGCTTGGCTATCCGGCGATGAAGATGGAAAGCCACATCGAGGCCTACAAAGGCCTGCGTCGCCTGCCGCGCCTGTTCCGCGATGTTGCGGCGTTGCAGAAAGCTGTTTCCAAGTTGGGAAAGACCGACTAAATCAACCCCAATCACGAGGGAAGGGCCGGGATCAATGAGCATCAAGGACAAGGTGATCAACATCATAGCCGAGCAGGCCGTATTAGAGCCGTCGGACGTGACATTGGGCAACACGTTAGAGGAATTGGGCATCGACAGCCTCGGGCTGGTCGAAAGCATCTTCGCCATCGAAGAAGCATTCGACATCACCGTGCCCTTCAACGCCAACGAACCCGAGCAGAGCGACTTCGATATCTCCTCGGTGGCAAGCATCATCGCAGGCATCGAAAAATTGGTGGCCGAACAGGCATGAACCGGGTTGTCATTACCGGCGCGGGCACGATCAACGCGCTCGGCCATAACGTCGCCGAAACCCTCGAAGCGATGCGCGAAGGCCACTGCGGCATCGAGCAGCTCGAGTTCCGCGACGTTGAACGCCTCTCGATTCAAATCGGTGGTCAGGTCAAGGGCTTCGAGGCCGAAGGCCATTTCAACCGTCAGCAGATGACGCTCTATGACCGCTTCACCCAATTCAGCCTGATGGCCGCCAAAGAGGCGATCACCCAATCCGGGCTCGAATTCACCGGCGAACTGGCCGCCAAAGGTGGCGTGGTGCTGGGCACCGCCGGCGGCGGGGTCTCGACCTGGGATGACAATTACCGCGCTGTCTATGAAGAGGGCAAAAATCGCGTGCATCCCTTCGTGGTGCCCAAGCTGATGATGAACGCCGCCGCGTCGCACATCAGCATGGAATACAACCTCAAAGGCCCGTCCTTCACGGTCTCGACCGCCTGCGCCTCAAGCAATCACGCCATGAGCCAGGCCTATCAGATGGTCCGCTCCGGCATGTCCAAGGCAATGGTCACCGGCGGCTCGGAATCGATGCTGTGCTTCGGTGGCGTCAAAGCCTGGGAAGGGCTGCGCGTCATGTCCAAGGACGCCTGCCGCCCATTCAGCGCCAACCGCAACGGCATGGTGCAGGGCGAAGGCGCCGGCATCTTCGTCTTCGAGGATTACGAACACGCTCGCGCCCGCGGCGCCGAGATTCTGGCCGAAGTGGTCGGCTTCGCCATGACCTCCGACGCCTCCGACATCGTGATGCCCTCGAAACAGGGGGCCGCGCGGGCCATTTCCGGCGCGCTCAAGGATGCCGGGATCAACCCCGATCAGGTCGGCTATATCAACGCCCACGGCACCGGCACCGCTGCCAACGACAAGACAGAATGCGCCGCCGTGGCCGATGTCTTCGGCCCGCATGCCGACAAGCTGATGATCTCTTCGACCAAGGCGATGCACGGCCACCTGATCGGCGCCACCGGCGCGGTCGAACTGCTGGCCTGCATCATGGCACTGCGCGACGGGGTGATCGCGCCCACCATCGGCTATGAAGAGTTCGATCCCGAATGCGCCCTCGATGTGGTCCCGAACGAAGCGCGCGAGGCCAATGTCGACGTGGTCCTGTCCAACGCCTTCGCCTTCGGCGGGCTGAACGCGGTGCTGGCCCTGAAAAAGATCTGATCCCACCCGACCTCACAACGAAAAAGGCCGCCCATCACAGGGCGGCCTTTTCTTGTTGCAGTCGCGCAGCGCTTACTGGGCGTTGACGACCGACACTTCTTCATAGCCCGCCGTGAAGCCTTTCAGCGACAGGTCCAGCATCACTTTCTGATCCGGCGCAACGAACGGCACCAGCGATACGGTCGCCTTGGCGCCACGCTTGAACGAGGCAATATCTTCGCTCGTCAGCCCGACGCGCGCATAGCACCCCAGACGGTCGCAGACCGAAAAGTCATAGCGCTTGCCCTTGGCGCCATCGACCGCAATCGTCAGCTTCGAGGTCAGCAGCGTTTCCAGCGGCACGGCAACCAGCGCACCAGCCTCGGCCTGACCGCCTTCTTTCAGGCGGAAAATGCGGATGTTGGCCACCTGATTGCCATCGGCGTCATTCAGCGCCTGAAACAGCTGGCAGGGTTCTTCGTCGGTGCCGGTGCGGATGCACTCCAACGACCAATCGCCCGAGGTTTCGCGCACATAGGGCTCGACCTGTACATCTTCCCCCATGCTCAAGGTCTCGGCGGGCGCGTCCGCTTCGGCGGGGGGCGTCGTGGTGGTGTCCTGCGCAAAGGCCGGTCCAGTCAAAGCCAGCGCGGCCAGCAAAGGAAGTGTTTTCAGAAATCCGGGCATGGGGTCCCCATTGGTTACTCAGTTCATGTCGCGCGAGGGTTTAACACGGCCATAGGGCGCTGTCAGGGTGCAAAATATCCCTTTACAGCGGAAACCTGCCATTCGGTTTTCAAAGCGCGCCCGCCCCGCAACCCGCGCCCGACACATCGAAATATCAAAGCACCCCGGAAAATGAGAAAAGGGGCCAACGGCCCCTTTCCCAATTCTTTTTCTCCCCGTCGGACTGGCCGACTTATCATTACACGAAAGCTAGATTTTTTAGTGTCAACGGTCAACAGCGATTTTGGACCCCCTGCGACAAAAAGGGCCGCACCCGAAGGCGCGGCCAGTCTGACAGGGAGGAAGTCGGCCCAAATCCCAGAGGACATGTGATAAGGACCAATTTCAGTGTGGCGCAAAGAGGTTAAGGTTGTATTTTCACCCCGAACACTTGCGTAAAAAAGGGGCAACCGCGTGCAGGACAGTATATTCATCGGAGGCGGCGGAACGGACTACGCCGAACCACAGGACCTGGCGCTGAAATACGCCAACCGTCACGGGCTGATCGCGGGGGCCACCGGCACCGGCAAAACCGTGACCCTGCAAATTCTGGCTGAAGGCTTCTCTGCCGCCGGGGTGCCGGTGTTCCTGTCCGACGTCAAAGGCGATCTGTCGGGGCTGGCCGCCGCTGGCTCGGACACGTTCAAACTGCATCACGCCTTCAGCGAACGCGCCGCCAAAATCGGCTTTTCCGATTACACGTATGCCGCGTTCCCGGTGACCTTTTGGGATCTCTTCGGCCAACAAGGCCACCCGGTTCGCACCACAGTGGCCGATATGGGCCCGCTGCTGATCTCGCGCCTGCTTGAACTCAGCGAGGCGCAAGAGGGCATCCTTAACATCGCCTTCCGCCTGGCCGATGAACAGGGCCTGCCGCTGCTGGACCTCAAAGACCTGCAAGCGCTGCTGGTCTGGACCGGCGAAAACCGGGCCGAACTCAGCCTGCGCTATGGCAATATCTCGGTGCAATCGGTCGGCGCCATCCAGCGCCGCCTGCTTGTGCTGGAAAATCAGGGCGCCACGCAGCTGTTCGGTGAGCCGGCGCTCGAGCTTTCGGACCTGATACGTACCGACCCCGACGGGCGCGGCCGCATCAATATCCTTGCCGCCGATCAGCTGATGCACAGCCCCCGGCTTTATGCCACCTTCCTGCTGTGGCTGCTGTCGGAACTCTTCGAAGACCTGCCCGAGGTCGGCGACCCCGACAAACCCAAGCTGGTGTTCTTCTTCGACGAAGCCCACCTGCTGTTCGATGACGCCCCCAAGGCGCTGGTCGACAAAGTCGAACAGGTCGCCCGCCTGATCCGGTCGAAAGGCGTGGGCGTGTATTTCATCACCCAGAACCCCGCCGACGTGCCCGAAGATATCCTCGGGCAGCTTGGCAACCGTGTGCAGCACGCCCTGCGCGCCTTCACCGCCAAGGACCGCAAGGAACTGCGCATGGCGGCGGAAACCTACCGCGACAACCCGCGCTTCGATACCGAACAGGCGATCCGCGAAGTCGGCGTCGGCGAGGCCGTGACCTCGATGCTGCAGAAAAAGGGCGTGCCCGGCATCGTCGAACGCACCCTGATCCGCCCGCCATCCTCGCAACTTGGCCCGATCAGCGATGCCGCCCGCGATGCGCTGATCAACACCTCGCCGGTCGCAGGCAAATACGAGACCCTGCAAGACCGCCGCTCGGCCTATGAGATCCTGACCCAGCGCACGCAAGAGGCCGCAAAAGCCGCCGAAGAGGCCGAAAAGCGTGAGGCTGAAGCCGAAGCCGCCGAGCGCGAATACAAAGCCGGGCGGCGCTATTCCGGCACGCGCGTCGGGCGTTCTACCGCGCGCGACAGCCGCAGCAATTCACGCGGCGATACCTTTGGCGAGAAGATGGGCAAGATGGTGGCCAAGGAACTGACCGGCACCACCGGCCGCCGTCTGGTGCGTGGCATTCTGGGCAGCTTGTTCAAAGGGCGCTGACCCAACAAAACGTGTCCCCCGCCGCAGGCTCAGGACGCCTCCGGCGGGGGAGTATTTTGCTCAGAAAGAAACCGAAGGCGCCCAAGATGTCTTGCGCACGGGCAGGGGCGGCGGGTTACTTTTCCGGGATCAACCCACGTGGGCTGAACCGTAGCACCAGAAGTAGAATGACCCCCATCGTCAGCAGCCGCATATGCGCCGCACTGTCGATCAAATGGGACTTCAAAGCGCTGCCATCGGCCATGTTCGACGTGATTGTCTGCATCAGCCACAGGCCCATCGGTTCGACCTGAACCCACAGGAACCAGATCAGGAACCCGCCCAGCACCGCGCCCAGGTTGTTGCCGGAGCCGCCGACAATCACCATCACCCAGATCAGAAAGGTGAAGCGCAGCGGCTGATAGGTGCCGGGCGTCAGCTGCCCGTCCAGCGTTGTCATCATTGCACCGGCAATGCCACAGACCGCGCTGCCCAGAATGAATACCTGCAGGTGGCGCCGGGTCACGTCCTTGCCCATCGCCTCGGCGGCGACCTCGTTATCGCGGATCGCCCGCATCATCCGGCCCCAGGGCGAATGCAGCGCGCGCTGCGCCATCCACAGCAGGATCAGCAGCACCACCGTGAACAGGCCCGCATAGAGCAGCTTGACCCACAGCGTCGACGCGGTTGTCGGGTCCAGCCCCAGCCCCGCCGCTCGTTCAACAAACGCGGACGAGGCTTGCAAATCCACCTCATAGGGCACCGGCCGCGGCAGGCCGATCACATTCTTCACCCCGCGCGCCAGCCAGTCTTCGTTCTTCATCACGGCAATGATGATTTCGGCGATGCCCAGCGTCGCAATCGCCAGATAGTCCGACCGCAGCCCCAGCGCCGTCTTGCCGATGATCCACGCCACGCCTGCCGCCAGAACTCCGCCGACCGGCCACGCCAGCAGCACCGGCAGGCCAAGCCCGCCCAGATTGCCCGCTGCGGCCGGGTTGATCGCCTCGACCCCGGCCACACCGGGATCAAACACGCCGCGATAGAGGAAAAACCCGACCACCAGAATCGCCAGCACCACCACTGCCCGCGTCTTGCCCTTTGCCATGCGCCGATGCGCCAGCGCCGCCAGCACAACCGTGGCCGCGCCAAGGATCAGCCCCAGCACGATCCGCACGCCGCCGCTGCTCCAGGCGCCCGGCACCGGATCGGTCGAGACAAGCACCGTCGCCAGCCCGCCCAGCGCCACAAACCCCATCACGCCGACATTGAACAGCCCGGCAAAGCCCCATTGCAGGTTTACGCCCAGCGCCATAACCGCACTGATCAACCCCATGTTGAGGATCAGCAAAGCCGAGTTCCAGCTTTGCAAAACCCCGGTCAGCAGGATCAGCGCGCCGACCCCGGCGAACAGCCCGAATTTCTTCACAGTATCGCTCATACCGATTTCCCCTTGAACAGACCCGTTGGCCTGAACAGCAACACCACCAGCAAGATCACAAAGCTGACCGCGAATTTATAATCCGTCGACAAAAGCTGTACCAACCCGGTCGGCTCCAACCCCTCGGGCAGGGCATAGCCCAGTACCTTTTTCCACGCGTAGGTCACGGTCACCTCGCTGAACGCGATCACAAACCCGCCCGCAATTGCCCCCAGCGGGCTGCCCAGCCCACCGACGATTGCCGCCGCGAAGATCGGCAGCAACAGCTGGAAAAACGTGAACGGCTTGAAGGTCTTGTCCAACCCGTACAGCGTACCCGCCACCGTCGCCAAAGCCGCCACGATCAGCCAAGTGTACAGAACCACGCGCTCGGGGTTGATGCCCGACAGCAGCGCCAGATCCTCGTTATCGGAATAGGCGCGCATGGATTTGCCGGTGCGGGTCCGGTTCAGGAACCAAAACAGCACCGCCACCACGATCACCGCAGTCACCACGGTAATGCCCTGCGTCGTGCGGATCGCCAAACCCTCGTCCAGCCCGGTCAGTTTCTTGAACGTCCGCACCGAGACGATAAATCGCTCGCCATCGGCAAATTGCTGATCGTCCGGCCCGATGATGAACCGCACCAGCCCGTTCATGATGAACATCACCCCCATGGAGACGATGACCAGGATCACCGGCTTGGCCTTTTGCACCCGGTAGAACCGATACACCATCCGGTCGGTCAGCAGCACCAGCGCTGCACAGCCCGCAATCCCGAAGGGCAGGGCAAGCAGGGCCGTCGGAAGCGGCCCAAGGTTGATGCCCCATGACTGGAACAACCACGTCACCAAGACAACAACCATGGTGCCAAAGGCCATCGTGTCGCCATGGGCAAAGTTGGAAAACCGCAAGATGCCATAGATCAGCGTCACACCCAAAGCGCCCAGCGCCAGTTGACTGCCATAGGCAATCGCCGGGATCAGCACAAAGTTGGACAGCACCACAAACGCGTTCAGAAGCTCCATGCCAGCCCCCTCAAATCCAAGCACAACGCGGGCGCAATCCCGCCATCCGGCCCCACACAGGGCAGCCTGTCATGATTTCGAAACATCCCTCAGCCCCCCAAAAACGATTTGCGTACGTCGGCGTCGGCCAGCAATTCCTTGCCGGTCCCGGTATGGGCATTCGCCCCCTGCACCAGAACATAGCCCTTGTCGGCAATCTCCAGCGCCTGACGCGCGTTCTGTTCCACCATCAGGATCGGAATGCCGGTGCGGGCCACCTCGATGATGCGGTCAAACAGCTCGTCCATCACAATCGGCGACACGCCGGCCGTGGGTTCATCCAGCAGCAAGACCTTGGGCTTGGTCATCAAGGCGCGCCCAACCGCCACCTGCTGACGCTGCCCACCCGACAGCTCGCCTGCGGCCTGCTTGCGCTTGTCCTTCAGGATCGGGAATAACTCGTAAACCTGCGCCATCGTGTCTGAAAAATCATCGCGCCGGATAAAGGCCCCCATCTCAAGGTTTTCCTCTACCGTCAGCGAGGTGAAAATATTCTGGGTCTGCGGCACGAACCCCATGCCCCGTCCCACCCGGTCCTGCGGGCTAAGGTCGGTGATATCCTCACCGTCCAGCCACACCGAGCCGCTGCGCACGTCCAGCATCCCGAATACCGCCTTCATTGCCGTGGACTTGCCCGCACCATTGGGGCCAACAATCACGGCAATCTCGCCCTTGTTCACCGCAATCGTGCAGTCATGCAGGATATCAGGCCCCTTGCCGTACCCCCCGGTCATGCTGTCCCCGATCAGAAAGGCGTCGCCAGTGTGCTGTTCCTTCCTGCCGCCGGTTTGCGTACTCGTGCCCGGCGTCATACGACTCTGCCCACCGGGCTTGGTGATCGACGCGTCGTTGTTGCCCCGGTCGTCCTGATAGGGATTGCCGCTCATGCGCCCACCTTGTCCTTGTTCTTCAGCCCCGTGCCCAGATAGGCCTCGATCACCTGCTCATTGGCCTTGATCTCGGCCAGCGTGCCCTGCGCCAACACCTTGCCCTCGGCCATGCAGATCACCGGATCACACAGCCGCTCGATGAAATCCATGTCATGCTCGATCACCACAAAGGTGTACCCGCGCTCGCGGTTCAGCCGCAAAATGGTGTCGCCGATGGTATACAGCAGCGTCCGGTTCACCCCGGCGCCGACCTCATCCAGAAACACCACCTTGGCGTCGACCATCATCGTGCGGCCCAGCTCCAGCAGCTTTTTCTGCCCGCCCGAAACCTGCCCGGCCTTGTGATCGGCCAAGTGCGTGATCGTCAGGAACTCCAGCACCTCATCGGCCTTGGCCCGCAGCGCGCGTTCCTCGTTGGCAATCCGCTTGCGCCCGAACCAGGTGTTCCACAGCGCTTCGCCCGATTGCCCGCCCGGCACCATCATCAGGTTCTCGCGGCAAGTCATCGACGAAAATTCATGCGCAATCTGAAAGGTCCGCAGCAGTCCCTTGTGGAACAGCGCGTGCGGCGGCAACCCGGTGATATCCTCACCCCCCATCGTGACCCGCCCCGATGTTGGCGGCAAAACCCCCGCGATCACATTGAACAACGTGGTTTTCCCGGCGCCATTCGGACCAATCAACCCGGTGATCGACCCCTGTTCAATCGTAAGCGAGGCCCCGTCAACCGCGTGAAACCCGCCAAAATGCTTATGCACGTCTTCAACGACGATCATAGGCGTCCCCCGTCATGGCACATTTTTGCGCCTTATTAAAAACGAGTCAGCCCGGCACAAAGACCGGGCTGACGAATGATATTGCGCGCGCCTTAGCGATAGGCCGCCGTGGTCATTTTGCCACCTTCGATCAGGATCTCGCGGTACGACCCCGCGCTCTCCCCGGCACCGATCAGCTCAACCGCTGTCGCCCCGACATAATCGACGTCGCCGCCACCTGCGAGGATCTCCAGCGCCTTGGCCAGCTCACCGGGATAGATCTTTTCGCCCGGTGCGTTGGCCACATCCATGATCTTGGTTTTGTAATCGCCCGGCTCAACCGAACCCGCCGCTTCCATCGCCAGCATGATCAGCGCCGCCGCATCATAGCTTTCGCCGATATAGGGGCCTTCGCCGCTGAACCCGGCCGCTTCGGCCATCGTCAGGATCATCGCAGCGCCTTCGCTTTCGGTGCCCGGCACGGTGCCGATCGATCCGTCAAGCTCGTCACCGAACTTCTCTTCCAGCGCCGCCCCGATCATGCCGTCGGGCAGAACGAACGTGTCAAACGCGCCAGTGTCCAGCGCCGCGCGGATGATCCCCGGACCACCCTGATCGACGTAACCCGCCACAACCAAAGCATCACCACCAGCCGAGGCCAGCGCGCCAACTTCAGCCGAATAATCGGCCTTGCCGTCCTCATGCGCGGTGGTCGCGGTCACAGTGCCGCCCGCCGCCGCATAAGCCGCCGCAAAGCTGTCGGCCAGACCCTTGCCATAGTCGTTGTTGGTATAGGTCACAGCCACCGACGTCAGACCCTTTTCCATCAGCACATCGGCCAGAACCTGACCCTGACGCGCATCCGAAGGCGAGGTGCGGAAGAACAAACCGTTGTCCTCAGCGGTCGACAGCGCAGGCGAGGTCGCCGAGGGCGAAATCATCACAACACCGTTCGGCACTGCCACGTTGGCCAGAATCGCCCCGGTCACGCCCGAGCAATCCGCCCCCATGATGCCCTTGACCCCGTCCGAGGTGATCAGACGCTCTGCCGCGGCGGTCGCCGCACCGGCATCAACACAGGTGCTGTCGGCGCGCACTGGCGTCACCATCGCACCACCCAACAGCTTGCCGCTGTCGCTGACTTCTTTCATCGCCATTTCGGCGCCGGCGGCCATCGCCGGGGTCAGCGATTCAATCGGCCCGGTAAAGCCCAGAATCACGCCGATTTTGACTTCGGTCGAATGGCTTGCCGCCATCACGCTGCCAGACATCAGCGCCGTCGCTGCTGTGGCCATAAGAAACTTTTTCATCTTTCAACTCCCAGGTTGGAACAAAGGTCCGATGCGAAGCCTATCTCCGGTTTTTGGAAAAGAAAAGTGCCCAGAAGCGGGGTGTGCAGCGCTGCTGTTTGTTTCCGGGGAAACCTCCGACATCGGGGGCAGAAAAGGCGGCATTTTCTGCCTGGCCAACACGGATCGCATGACTGCACTGATATGCCGCTGGATGCGATATCTGCCCGCATCTTGTCGCAGTACGCCCGGTCAAACAGCCGCTTACGCGCAGCATCGCACGGCCAACAGTCAGATTGACGGCACGGCGGGTTTGCCCGCGTTTTGCCCTTCCGCCGCAGCATCGTAAGTCTCACGGGCGGCGTCGATGATGGCTTGGTTCTCCAGCGCCCAATGCCCCAACGCGCGCACAGGTTCGCGAAATGACTCGCCCATCGGTGTCAGGCTGTATTCCACCTTGGGCGGTATCGTCGGGTGATAGGTGCGATTGACAAGGCCGTCTCGTTCCAATTCACGCAAAGTAAGGCTCAGCATCCGCTGTGAAATACCCAAATGCCGCTTTAACTCATTGAAACGCAACGTCCCGTATCGGGAAAGTGAGATGACGACAAGAACGCTCCAACGGTCGCCAACACGTGACAGAACCTCGTTGATGCGTTTGCAATCGGGGCATTGTTCGGAATCTAGCATGTCGGTTCCCTTCGTGTAACCGAGGCTCATATTTGTGCCTACTTGTGGGGAAATCAGGTTCCTTATATGTCGTCGGTTACAAAAGTATACCGCACCTTTCAGGTGCCGACAATAGGATCAAAGAATGACGAACAGCACCCTGATAGACCAGTTGAACTGGCGTTATGCCACAAAGAAAATGACCCCAAACACCGCCGTGCCCCAAGACAAAGTCGATGCAATCATCGAGGCGATCCGCATGGCGCCGACGTCAAGCGGCACCCAACCGTTCGAGCTCATAGTGGTGACCAACCCCGAGGTATTGCGCAAAATTCGCGCCGCCGCCGGCGATCAAGCTCAGATTACGGATGGCTCTCATCTTTTGGTTTTTGCCGCGTGGGACAATTACACAGCCGAGCGTATCGACGAGGTCACTGAATTGTTGACCCAAGCGCGTGGCTAGTTGCCAATGTTGAACGCATATTATGAAAACCTAAAAGCGAACTACCTGCCGCGTGACGCTCAGGTCAATTATGAACACGCCGCCCGCCAAGCCTATATTGCTTTGGGAATTGCACTGGTTGCCGCCGCCGAGCAGGAAGTCGACAGCACTCCGATGGAAGGTTTCGACCCGAGCAAAGTTGACGAAATTCTCGGCCTGAAAGAGCGCGGCTTGCGTTCGGTCGTGCTTCTGCCCCTTGGGTATCGTGACGCGTCGGCTGATTGGTTGCTGCCTATGAAAAAGGTCCGCAAGCCACTCGACGCCATTGTCACCAAAGTCGACTAAAAGGCCGCCCTGCGCGCAAACCAAAGCGGGCATTCGATGGATTGTTTTGAATGCCCGCTTTGACCGATGCCCGATCATTGCCATGTCGATGGTGGGCCGTTTTCTGTGAATGACCCGTTTTCCCGAAGTCCCCCGATGCGCGCCTGTCAATTGCGGCGCCCCAATGGTCACGCTCTGCATCATCAAAAAGGGCAGGGGGCGTGCAACCGGCCCGCTCCCTCTGCCCACCGACAGTTTACCGACGCAATACCGACGTTTTACCGACGGGCCTTTTGCGGCCAACAGACGTCAGATCGACAGTCGCGCCGCGTGGCTGCCGCGCTCGCGATAGGGCGTCGTGTCGTAATGCGCCCGGTAACATTTCGAGAAATGCGAGGGCGAGGCAAAGCCGCAGGCCAGTGCCACGTTGATCACGCTCATATCCGTTTGCATCAACAGGTTGCGCGCTTTTTTCAGCCGCAACTCCATGTAATACCGTTTCGGGCTGCGGTTCAGATACCGCCGGAACAACCGCTCCAGCTGCCGGGTCGACATCGCCACATCCCGCGCCAGAATCGACGGGCTGATCGGCTCCTCGATATGGCTTTCCATCTTCTGGATCACCTGGCTCAACTTCGGATGCCGCACCCCGATCCGCGTCGGCACCGACAGCCGCTGCGTGTCCTGATCGGTGCGGATCGACGAGTAAATCTGCTGGTCCGCCACCGCATTCGCCAACTCTTCGCCGTGGTCATCGGCAATCAGCTTCAGCATCAGGTCGATGGACGAGGTCCCCCCGGCGGTGGTCATCCGGTTGCCGTCGACCACAAACACCGATTTCGTCAGCATAACCTCTTCGAATTCCTCGGAAAAGCTGTCCTGATTTTCCCAGTGGATCGTCGCCCGCTTGCCATCCAGAAGCCCCGCCTTGGCCAGCGCATAGGTGGCCGTACACAGCCCGCCCATGGTCACCCCCTTGCGCGCCTCGCGCCGCATCCAGCCGATCAACCGCTTGGTGGTGGACTTCTGCACATTGATTCCGCCGCACAGCAGCACAGTGTCATCGCGCGTCAGCTCGCCCAGATCACTATCCAGCTTGAACTCGGTGCCCGCCGAACAGGTCACGGTCTCGCCGCCCTCGCCGGACAGCACCCATTCATACAGCTTTGCATCCGCCATCCGATTGGCAATCCGCAGACACTCCAACGCCGAGGCGAAACTCAAAAGCGTGAAATTTTCCATCAACACAAAGACAAAGCGCCGCGGTTTGACGGGCGTGTCGGAAAGTTTGACGGTCTGACGAGAGCTCTGCATCGCTGCGGTCCTTAGCTGGTGCCCGACACTTGAGCAGGTTTGATTGTCACGTTCAAGAGGCATGAAAGCGACGCAAACACGTCGGGAAAGCCTGATGCAAATCCGCTGTGGCATGACCCGACGCGCTTTTGTATAGAAGGGCACCTGATCAGACCAAGCGGAGTAGTATGATGAGCGAGTGGCAAAAAGCCGATTGGCGCACCAAGCCCAGGGTTCAAATGCCCGATTATACGGATATGGCAGCCCTGAACGCCGTCGAGGCGCAACTGTCGAAATATCCGCCGCTGGTCTTTGCCGGCGAAGCGCGCAAGCTCAAGGCCGCCCTTGGCGCGGCCTCACGCGGCGAGGCGTTCCTGCTTCAGGGCGGCGATTGCGCCGAAAGCTTCGATCAGTTCAGCGCCAATGCGATCCGCGACACCTTCAAGGTGATGCTGCAAATGGCGATGGTGCTGACGTATGGCGCCAAGGTACCGGTGGTCAAAGTCGGCCGCATGGCCGGGCAATTCGCCAAACCGCGCTCGGCCCCGACCGAGACCGTGAACGGCGTCGAGCTGCCCAGCTATCGTGGCGATATCATCAACGAACTGGCCTTCACCCCCGAATCCCGCATTCCCGATCCCGCCAAGATGCTGCAAGCCTATACGCAGGCCGCCGCCACACTGAATCTGCTGCGTGCGTTCTCGACCGGGGGCTATGCCGATGTGCATCAGGTCCACGCCTGGACGCTGGGCTTCACCGAAGGTGAAAACGCCGCCAAGTACCGCGATATGGCCAACCGGATCAGCGATACGCTGGATTTCATGAAGGCCGCCGGCGTTGACAGCACCCGCGCGCATACCCTGCAAACCGTGGATTTCTACACCAGCCACGAGGCGCTTCTGCTGGAATATGAAGAGGCCCTGTGCCGCAACGATTCGACCTCTGGCAAATGGCTGGCCGGGTCTGGCCACATGATCTGGATCGGCGATCGCACGCGTCAGCCCGACGGCGCGCATGTCGAATTCTGCCGTGGTGTGCTCAATCCCATCGGGCTGAAATGCGGCCCGACGATGACCACCGATGACCTCAAGATCTTGATGGCCAAGCTGAACCCGACCAACGAGGCCGGCAAACTGACCCTGATCGCGCGCTTTGGTGCCGGTAAGGTCGGCGAGCATCTGCCGCGCCTGATCAAGGCGGTGCAGGAAGAGGGTGCAAACGTGCTGTGGACCTGCGACGCGATGCACGGCAACACGATCAAATCCTCGACCGGCTATAAGACCCGGCCGTTTGAATCGGTGCTGCGCGAAGTGCGTGAATTCTTCGCCGTCCACAAGGCCGAGGGCACCGTTCCCGGCGGCGTGCACTTCGAGATGACCGGACAGGACGTGACCGAATGCACCGGCGGCGTCCGCGCCGTGACGGATGAGGATCTGAGCGACCGCTATCACACCGCCTGCGATCCGCGCCTGAATGCCAGCCAATCGCTGGAGTTGGCCTTCCTCGTGGCCGAGGAACTGTCCGCCCTGCGTCAGGAACGTCAGGCCGAAGCGGTCTAAGCCAAGCTTAGAAATCGCGGCTCAACACATACCAAAGGCGCGCCTCACCGGGCGCGCCTTTGGTATGTCAGATCGGAAAAGTAGAAGCTAAAACAGAACCTTATCCTTCGGACTTGATCAGCCGCAGATACGGGTGCTTGTCCGCCACATCCTGCAAATGCCGCCGATCAGCCCGCTCAAACGGCTGCGCGGGCTCTGCAAACCCGGCCGCTTCGGGCTGCGGCGCTTGAACCACACGCCCGTCCAGCAGCGTCAGCCGGTCCGACGCGATCATCAGGCGGCGCGGCGCGCGCCCGACATGGCCCAGCATCGACAGACATCCCAATATCCGCGTCACCCGGCCCTGCGAATCCGTCAGCGGCAGCATCTTCATCCGCGCCTCAAGCGCAGGCTTGCCAATGCCGCGCTCGGCGGTCAGCGTCAGATCTGCGATGGCGGGGCAGGCACAGACCTGTTCCATCAGATCAGCAATCCGGGCGCGATGCTGCGGCGCAAACAGCGCACTCAGCGGCATCCCGCGCACTTCCATGCCAAGCAGATCGTTCAGATGCATCCCCGCCAGCCGCAGCCGCCCGACACCGGGGGCGACCCGCTCCAGCAAAAAGGTATGCGACAGCGCGCCTTCTATGCCCCGTGGATCAATGTCGATCCGTGCCGGCACCGCCCGCGCCCCGCGCAGCGCGGTCCAATAGGCCTCAACCTCTGCGATTTCCGGAAATCTGTTGTCCTTGTGAAACCGGCTCATCTCGATCACATTTCGTCCGCGTTCTACACCACACCACACGTTTTCGCCCTCGACTGATACAAAACCCAGGCGCTCATGATCTGTTAACACAGATTACCGAGGCAAAGGTTACCTAAGTCTTAATGTGCCATGGTTTGAGGCAATTTGGGCATAAATTCGCAGCCATTGGTTAACCCTTCGACACCCCAACGCCCGCTCCGTGCACCGATCCCGTGCTTGCCCCTTGGGGGCGAAATGGCCTAGGTCTGTGGCACAAGCATTGGGAGGTGCGCGTGATACAATCAATGACCGGCTTTGCATCGGGTACCGGCACTGCGCCGCCCTTCAACTGGAGCTGGGAGCTGCGCAGCGTCAACGCCAAGGGGCTGGACCTGCGGCTGCGCGTGCCCGACTGGATCGAAGGGCTCGAAGCGGCCCTGCGCGCGCGGCTCAGCCGGGCGATGGGGCGCGGCAGCGTCACCCTGTCGCTGCGGGTGCAGCGCGACGAAACCGCCGGTGATCTGGCCGTGAACGAGGCGGTTCTTGCCTCGGTGCTGACGGCCATGGCCCGGATCGAAGAGCAGGCGATGGATGTCGGCCTGTCGCTGGCGCCCGCCACCCCGGCTGACATCCTGTCGGTGCGCGGCGTGCTGGAACAAACCTCGCCCGAACAAAGCACCGCCGCCCTGCTCGAGGCGCTTCTGGCCGGGTTTGATCCGGTCTTGGCCACGTTTCTGGACATGCGCGCCAGCGAGGGGCAGGCGCTAAGCGCGGTGCTGGCCCGACAGGTCGGCGAAATTGGCGATCTGGTCGAGGCTGCGGCCACGACTGCCACCGCCCGCAAGCCCGAAATGGCCGCGGCCCTGCGTACCTCACTGGCGCGGGTGCTGGACAATACCGACGGCGCCGATCCGCAGCGCGTCGCGCAAGAACTGGCGCTGATCGCGGTCAAAACCGACGTGACCGAGGAAATCGACCGCCTGCGTGCCCATGTCGCCGCCGCCCGCACGCTTTTGCACGAATGCACCCCCGTGGGGCGCAAGCTCGACTTCCTGATGCAGGAATTCAACCGCGAGGCAAATACTCTGTGCTCCAAGTCGCAATCTGCGGCGCTCACGCGAATTGGGCTGGACCTCAAGACCGTGATCGACCAGATGCGCGAGCAAGTCCAGAATGTGGAGTAAGACATGAGCCAGCGTCGCGGCCTTCTGATCATCCTGTCCTCGCCTTCGGGCGCGGGCAAATCCACCCTGTCGCGTGCCCTGCGCGACTGGGATCCGACCATCCGCTTTTCCGTCTCGGCCACCACCCGGTCGCCACGCCCCGGTGAAATCGACGGGCAGGACTATCATTTCCTGACCGAAGATCAGTTCAAACGCGATGTGGCCAGCGGCGAGATGCTGGAACACGCGCATGTCTTCGGCAATTTCTACGGCTCGCCCAAAGGCCCGGTCCAGGCGGCCATCGACGCCGGACAGGACGTGCTGTTCGATATCGACTGGCAGGGCGCGCAGCAAATTCGCAACTCCGCCCTTGGGGCGCACACGTTGTCGATCTTCATCCTGCCGCCCTCGATCACCGAATTGCACCGCCGCCTTGTCAGCCGTGATCAGGACAGCCCCGACGTCATCGCCCGCCGGATGCAGAAAAGCTGGGACGAGATCAGCCACTGGGATGGCTATGATTTCGTGCTGGTCAACGATGACCTGACCAAGACCACCGCCGACCTGAAGACCATCGTCACCGCCACCCGTCTGCGCCGCCTGCAACAACCCGCCCTGATGGATCACGTGCGCAACCTGCAACTGGAATTCGAGGACCTGACATGACACTCTATGCGCTTGACGGCACCGCGCCGCAAACCCCCGAAGACGGCGATTTCTGGGTCGCTCCGGATGCCAACGTGATCGGCAACGTGCGGCTCGACAGCGGCACGTCGATCTGGTTCGGCTGCACCCTGCGCGGCGATAACGAGCTGATCCACATCGGCACCGGCAGCAACGTGCAGGAAAACACCGTCATGCACACCGACAAGGGGTATCCGCTGACCATCGGCGCGGGCTGCACCATCGGGCACAAGGCGATGCTGCACGGCTGCACCATCGGCGACAACACCCTGATCGGCATGGGGGCCACCATCCTGAACGGCGCCAAAATCGGCAAGAACTGCCTGATCGGCGCCGGGGCTCTGGTGACCGAAGGCAAGGAAATCCCCGATGGCAGCCTTGTCATGGGCGCGCCGGGCAAAGTCGTGCGGCAACTGGACGTGACCGCGATTGCCGGCCTGCGTGGCAGCGCGCTGCACTATCAGGACAACATGCGCCGGTTCCGCGCGGGCCTCACGGTCGCGGACTAGGGCCGGGCAGGGACCATGACCGAAGCCGCAATCCAAAGCCTGCTCGAGGCGCTGCCACTGGCCGCCGTTCTGGTGGCCGACGGCGAACGCATCGTCGGCACCAACACTCGGGCCGAGGCGCTGCTGGGGCAGGGCATCACCGGCCGCCATCTGGTCACCGTGCTGCGCCAACCCTCGGTGCTGGACGCGATCGAGGCGTGCACAACCTCGCGCCAACCCAGAACCACGCGCTATCTGATGACCGACGGGCGCAGCGAAAACACCTATCAGGTGCACTGCGGCTATCTGTCCTTTCCGCCGGCCAACGGCGTGCTTGTCACCTTTGATGACGTGACCCACCTCGAAACCGCCGGCCAGATGCGCCGCGATTTCGTCGCCAACGTCAGCCACGAATTGCGCACGCCACTGACCGCACTGATGGGCTTTATTGAAACCCTGCAAGGCCCGGCCCGCAACGACCCCGTTGCGCGCGACCGCTTTCTGGCGATCATGGCAACCGAGTCTGGCCGGATGAACCGTCTGGTGCGCGACCTGCTGTCGCTCAGCCATGTCGAGGCCGAAGAGCGGATCCGCCCCGGTCAAAGCGTCGATTTGGTCGGGTTGGTGCAGTCCACATTGCGCTCTCTGGCGCCGCTGGCCGAGAAATCCGAGGTGACGCTGGTGCCCGAACTGCCCGACGCGCCGCTTGCCGTGCCGGCTGATGCCGATCAACTGCGGCAGGTGGTCACCAACCTGTTGGAAAATGCGATCAAATATGGCGGGCGACAGGGTACGGTGACCGTGCGGCTCAGCCATATGATGCGCGATCCGGCCCTGCGCAGCCCCGCAGTGCGGCTCGAGGTCTCTGATACCGGGCCGGGCATCGACCCCGTGCATATCCCCCGCCTGACCGAACGGTTCTACCGCGTCGACAGCCACCGTTCGCGTGAAATGGGGGGCACCGGGCTGGGGCTTGCGATCGTCAAACACATCGTCAACCGTCACCGCGGCCGGATGAAAATCGAAAGCGGGCAGGAACAGGGCACCACCTTTACGGTGATTCTTCCGGCACTCGATTAAGGCACCGTTTTCAGCCTCGCCGGGGTCGGCGGGATTCGATCAATGGTGCCGACTTTCGCGCCTGTTATAAATCGTGGCCGATGAAACCTCATGAAAACAAAAACTTGGGAACGATTATTCTTTAAGCACTCCAAGCTGACGTCACGACAAAAGCGAGCGTCATAAAAACGTTACACAACTGTCACAAAAGCATTGCTGAACGGGCTTACGCCGCCACTCAGAGGTCATCACAAAGATGATCCACCACTCGAAATCAGGAGTTTCCCCATGTCATTCGTGAAACTGACCGCCTCCACGCTGGCGATCGCAGCTGTTTCCGCCACCGCCGCCATCGCGCGCGATCAGGTGCAGGTTGCAGGTTCGTCCACCGTGCTGCCTTACGCTTCCATCGTTGCCGAAGCCTTCGGCGAAAACTTCGACTTCCCGACCCCCGTTGTTGAATCGGGCGGCTCCTCGGCTGGTCTGAAGCGCTTCTGCGAAGGTGTGGGCGAAACCACCATCGACATCGCCAACGCCTCGCGCAAGATCAAAGACAAAGAGATCAAAGCCTGCGCCGAAGCCGGTGTGACCGACATCATCGAAGTTAAAATCGGCTATGACGGCATCGTCTTCGCCTCCGACATCAATGGCAACAGCTTTGCCTTCACGCCGAACGACTGGTTCCTGGCCCTGTCCGACCAGATCCTGGTTGACGGCAAGCTGGTCGCCAACCCCAACAAAACCTGGGCCGACGTGAACCCCTCCTTCCCGGCACAGCCGATCCAGGCGTTCATCCCCGGCACCAAGCACGGCACCCGTGAAGTCTTCGAAGACAAAGTCATTCTGGCTGGCTGCGAAGAAACCGGCGCATTCGACGTGATCAAAGCGTCCAACGGCGACGACAAGAAAGCCGCCGAGAAAGCCTGCATCAGCCTGCGCACCGACGGCGTATCGGTCGACATCGACGGCGACTACACCGAAACTCTGGCCCGCATCGAAAGCAACAAAGACGGCATCGGCGTCTTCGGTCTGGCCTTCTACGAGAACAACACCGACAAGCTGCAAGTCGCAACCATGTCGGGCATCCTGCCGTCGACTGAATCGATCGCAACCGGCGAATACCCGGTGTCGCGTCCGCTGTATTTCTACATCAAGAAAGCCCACATCGGCGTGATCCCCGGCCTGAAAGAATACGCCGAGTTCTTCGTGTCTGACGAAATCGCAGGCCCCGATGGCCCCTTGGCCCAATACGGTCTGGTTTCCGACCCCGAGCTGGCCAAAACCCAGACTCTGGTTGCTGACGAAGCCGTTCTCGGCTCGAACATGTAAGACCCACCCGGACAGGGCAGCCCCCCGCTGCCCTGTCCATCTTTTTTGACAATTTTCCAAACATAAATCGGAGCGGAAATGTCGGTTTTCTGGCTTGTCCTGATTGTTTTTGCCATCGCCGCAGTTGCTTATGTTCTAAGCCGTGCCCGCGCGATGAAATCCGCCGAAGGCGACAGTCGGAAATTACATTCGCTGCCGCATTTCTATGCCGCCAACGGTGCGCTCAGCGCCGCAGTGCCCGCGCTTTTGGTTCTGGCCATCTGGTTGCTGGCGCAGCCCAGCGTGATCAACTCTTCCGTCGCGCGCGTTATTCCCGACCATGTGCTGGAACAAAGCGGATCGCTGGATCTGGTGATGTCGGATGTCCGCCGCGTCGCTGATGGTCTGGACGAGGCCGTGCGCCAAGGCGCCATGACCAACGCCGAGGCCGACGACGTGCGCGCCGGGCTGACCGACGTGCGTCGCCGCCTGGGCGATGTCGGCGTGGCCCTCGGCTCCGATGTCCGCCCCGAGGTGCTCTATGCCGCCCAACGCTACCGGGCGCTCAATTCCACCGGCGCGCTGCTGCGTAACATCGTGGTGATCCTGATCGCTCTGGTCGGCTTTGTCTTGTCGTACAGCCGGACCCACAAGGATTTCCGCGCCCGTAACGTTGTCGAAAAAGGCATCAAGGTGCTGCTGATGGCCGCCGCCTCGCTGGCGATCCTCACCACGGTCGGCATCGTCCTGTCGATGCTGTTCGAAACCGTGAACTTCTTCAAACTGCACAACTGGCGTGACTTCTTCTTCGGCACCACATGGGCGCCCAACTTTCGCGGCGATAGCGAACTGTCGATCCTGCCGCTGCTCTGGGGCACGCTCTATATCTCGATCATCGCGCTTCTGGTTGCCGTGCCGATCGGGCTGTTTGCCGCGATCTACCTGTCGGAATATGCCGGCCCCAAAGTCCGCGCCTTCGCCAAACCGCTGCTCGAGATCCTCGCAGGTATCCCGACCATCGTTTACGGCCTGTTTGCCCTGCTGACCGTCGGCCCGTTGCTGCTGAACATCTTCGGCGCCGAAGGCCTGCTGGGTGTTGGCTGGATGGGCGGTGCCACCTCGGTGCTGACCGCTGGCATCGTGATGGGCATCATGCTGATCCCCTTCGTGTCCTCGCTGTCCGATGACATCATCAACTCGGTGCCGCAATCCATGCGCGACGGTTCGCTTGGCCTTGGCGCCACCAAGTCCGAAACCATCCGTCAGGTGGTGATCCCCGCCGCCCTTCCGGGCATCGTGGGGGCCATCCTGCTCGCCGCCAGCCGCGCGATTGGCGAAACCATGATTGTTGTGATGGGGGCAGGGGCGATTGCCAAATTCTCGCTCAACCCGCTTGAAACCATGACTACGATCACCACCCGCATCGTCAGCCAGCTCACCGGCGACGGCGACTTTTCCAGCCCTGAAACGCTGGTCGCCTTCGCCCTTGGCCTGACGCTCTTTGTCCTGACGCTGGGGCTGAATGTCCTCGCCCTCTATATCGTGCGCAAATACCGGGAGCAGTACGAATGACCGACGCTTCGATCCCCAAGGCCAGCACCCTGCTGCGCCCCGACGCCCGCACCAAGAAACGCAACGCCTCCGAGGCCCGCTTTCGCTTCTATGGCATGGTGGCCATCGGCATCGGCCTTACCATGCTGCTGGTGCTGATGTTCACAATCCTCACCAAAGGTGTGGGCGCATTCCAGCAGACCTTCATTACCCTTCAGGTCGAATTGTTGGAAAACAAGCTCGACAAAACCGGGGCCCGCGACCTCGAACTGATCAAAAAGGTCTCGACCTTCGGCTATGCGCCGCTGATCGCCGGCGGGTTCAACAAGGTTGTTGCCGATACTGGCATTCAAACCACGCTGAAACCCAAGGATCAGTCCGGCATCCTGTCCAAAAGCGCCCCCGCGCAGCTGCGCGACTATGTGCTGAACGACCCCGATCAGATCGGCAAGACCATCGAGTTTGAATTTCTCGCCAACAGCCGCGTCGATGGCTATCTCAAAGGTCGCGTGACCCGTGAAAGCATCGCCAACGACAAAAACATCTCGGTCGAGCAGCTGGATTTTGTCGATCAGCTGAAACAGGCGGGCGTGCTGAAAAAGCGCTTCAACATGGACTTCATCCTTGGCGCCGACGCCTCGGACCAACGCCCCGAGGCCGCAGGCATGGGCGTCGCCATGGCCGGTTCGTTCTTCATGATGCTGGTGGTGCTGGCGCTGGCGCTGCCCATCGGTGTCGCCGCCTCGATCTATCTCGAAGAATTCGCCGCCAAGAACTGGATCACCGATATCATCGAGGTGAACATTTCCAACCTTGCCGCCGTGCCCTCGATCGTCTTCGGTATCCTTGGCCTTGCGGTGTTCATCAACTACATGCACCTGCCGCAGTCCGCGCCGCTTGTCGGGGGTCTGGTGCTGACGCTGATGACCCTGCCGACCATCATCATCTCGACCCGTGCCTCGCTCAAGGCGGTCCCGCCGTCGATCCGTGATGCGGCACTGGGGCTCGGGGCCTCGAAAATGCAGTCGGTGTTCCACCATGTGCTGCCTCTGGCCGCGCCCGGTATCCTGACCGGCACCATCATCGGTCTGGCACAGGCGCTTGGCGAAACCGCGCCGCTGTTGCTGATCGGCATGATCGGTTTCATCGCCTCGAACGCGCCCGGTGGTATCTCCGAGGGGCTGTTGTCGCCCAACTCGGCCATGCCTGCCCAGATCTATGAATGGGCCAAGCGCGCCGACCCTGCATTCTATGAACGCGCCTGGGGTGGTATCATCATCCTGCTCGTATTCCTCGTAACCATGAACACGATCGCGGTCATCCTGCGCCGCCGGTTCGAACGCCGTTGGTAGAAGGTAAACACACCATGTATGACGCGCCCAGTTTGGAGAACACCTTGGACCAGAAAGCAATCAAGATCGCCGCGACCGATGTTCAGGTCTATTACGGTGACACCCACGCCATCAAAGATGTGTCCGTTCAGATTCAGGACAATACTGTCACCGCGTTCATCGGCCCGTCGGGATGTGGTAAATCCACCTTCCTGCGCTGTCTGAACCGGATGAACGATACGATCGATATCTGCCGCGTCGAAGGCAAGATCCTGCTCGACAACGAAGACATCTATGACCCCAAGGTCGACCCGGTGCAGCTGCGTGCCAAGGTCGGGATGGTGTTTCAGAAACCCAACCCGTTCCCCAAGTCGATCTACGACAACATCGCCTATGGCCCGAAGATCCACGGCCTGGCCCGCACCAAGGCGGAACTGGACGAGATCGTGGAGAAATCCCTGCGTCGCGGCGCCATCTGGGACGAGGTCAAAGACCGTCTGCAATCGCCCGGCACCGGCCTGTCCGGCGGCCAGCAGCAGCGCCTGTGCATCGCCCGCGCCATCGCCACCGAACCCGAAGTGCTGCTGATGGATGAACCCTGCTCGGCGCTCGATCCCATCGCGACTGCTCAGGTCGAAGAGCTGATCGACGAACTGCGCGCGAATTTCTCGGTCGTGATCGTCACTCACTCGATGCAGCAGGCCGCCCGTGTCAGCCAGAAAACCGCCTTCTTCCACCTCGGCAATCTGGTGGAATACGGCGACACCAGCCAGATTTTCACCACGCCGGTGGACCCGCGCACCGAAAGCTACATCACCGGCCGGATCGGCTAAGGAGACATTCCCATGTCAGACAAACACATCGCATCGGTCTTTGACCGCGATCTCGAAACCATCCAGGCCCAGATCATGAAAATGGGCGGGCTGGTCGAAGAGTCCATCCTCAAAGCCGCCCAATCGCTGGAAGAGCGCGACGAAGAGCTGGCCGAAAGCGTCCGCTCCGCCGACATCGCCATTGACGAGCTCGAGGACCTGATCAACGAAAACACCGCCCGGCTGATTGCCCTGCGTGCGCCCGCCGCCGTGGACCTGCGTGTCATCCTGACGGTGATGAAAATCGCCTCCAACCTCGAACGCATCGGCGACTACGCGAAAAACATGGCCAAACGCACCGGTGTTCTGGTGCAGATGACGCCGATCAACGGCTCGTACTCTGCCCTGCGCCGGATGGCCCGCGAAGTGCAGCTGATGCTCAAGGACGCGCTTGACGCCTATATTCAGCGCGACGCCGAACTGGCGATGGACGTGATCCACCGCGATCAGGACGTCGATCAGATGTACAACGCCCTGTTCCGCGAATTCCTGACCTTCATGATGGAAGACCCGCGCAGCATCACCGCCTGCATGCACCTGCATTTCATCGCCAAGAACACCGAGCGCATGGGCGACCACGTCACCTCGATCGCAGAGCAGGTGGTTTATCTGGTGACCGGCAAAATGCCCGAGGACAACCGCCCCAAAGGCGATCAGACCTCGGTCGACGTAGCCCTCGGAAAGGTCTGACCAAATGTCCACCACTCAGCCGACCGTGCTTGTGGTCGAGGATGAGCCAGCACAGCGCGAAGTGCTGGCCTACAACCTCGAAGCCGAAGGGTTCCGCGTCGCCCGCGCTGAAAATGGCGAAGAGGCGCTGATTCTGGTGGATGAAGAACAGCCGGACATCATCGTTCTCGATTGGATGCTGCCGAATGTTTCGGGGATCGAAGTGTGCCGCCGCCTGAAAACCCGGTCGGAAACCCGCAACGTGCCAATCATCATGCTGTCCGCCCGGTCCGAGGAAGTGGACCGCGTGCGCGGGCTGGAAACCGGGGCCGACGATTATGTCGTCAAACCCTATTCTCTGGTCGAACTGATGGCCCGTGTGCGCGCCCAGTTGCGCCGCACCCGGCCGGCAACCGTGGGCGAGCGGCTGGAATACGAAGATATCGTGCTTGATGCCGAAACCCACCGGGTCACACGCTCGGACCTGCCGCTGAAGCTCGGGCCGACCGAATTTCGCCTGCTGTCCACCTTCATGGAAAAACCCGGCCGCGTCTGGTCGCGTGAACAGCTGCTCGACCGGGTCTGGGGGCGCGACATCTATGTCGATACCCGCACCGTCGACGTGCATATCGGCCGCTTGCGCAAGGCGCTGACCCTGCATGGTGGCGATGACCCGCTGCGCACGGTGCGCGGCGCGGGGTATGCTCTGGGCTAGGCGATGTCTGCGCAGCCGGTGCACGGGGGGTGCACAGGTTGTGCACGCAAATCACACGTCGGCTTTTTGCGACGTCCATTCCAAATGCTCATTCATTTCTCGTTAACGGGGCAGGGCGTCTTCATCCTCGGCCTGCGTCGCCAGCCAATCGCGGAACACCTGCAACGAGGCATTGCGCGCCTTCTCCAACGGCCAGACCAGATAATACGACCCCAGCGACCGCGTCGGCCCGCCATAGGCCACAACCAACCGCCCGGTCGCCAGATCCTGTTCAACCAGATAATCCGGCAACAAGGCCACGCCCAAGCCATGAATTGCGGCTTGGGTGATCGTTGAAAACTGATCGTACAGCGTGCCTTGCAGCCCCTGCGCATCGACCCCGTATGTGGCAAACCACTGCGCCCAGGCATAGGGGCGGGTCTCAATATGCAACAACTGCAACGCCAACAGATCGCGCGGGTGCGCGATCGTGGTTCGCTCCAGAACCTGCGGCGCACAGACCGGCACGACATGTTCCGGCTTCAGCCGCAAATTCCCGGTGCCCGGCCACTCCGCATGTCCGAAATGTATCGCAGCATCAAATGGTTGCGTGCCAAAGTTGAAGGGCGACAGGCGGGTCGCCATGTTGATTGTGATCTCTGGATGGCGCTTGGCGAAATCGGCCAGACGTGGCACCAGCCAACGCATCCCAAACGTGGGCAGGATCGCCAAATTCAGGCTGCCGCCCTCTGGATTGACCTGCACCTTCAGCGAGGCCTGCGTGATCTGCTGTAACGCCTCTCTGACTGACGCCGCATAATCCGCGGCCGCCTCGGTCAGGCGCATCACCTTGCGGTCGCGGATGATCAGCGACACGCCAAGCTGCGCCTCCAGCGTCTGCAACTGTCGGCTGACCGCGCTTTGGGTCAGGTTTAGCTCGTCCGCAACCGCTGTGGCACTGCCCAGCCGGTCCAGCGATTCCAGCGCCCGAAGCGAGGCGATTGAGGGCAAAAATCGGCGCGGCGTTTGCATCTATGCGGTATCCTCATAAGATGATGCGGAATATTCGCTATTTTTATCGCAATTCCAACGCTAACCTCTGGTGAATCGACCGAAAAACTCATGCATCGGATATTAACCCATCCGTGCCAGCCCCACGGAGCCGAAAAATGACTGACAAGCCCACCGTCCGCGCCAAAGATGCCCCCGACCTGAGCGCGTTTGACTGGACCGATCCGTTCCGGCTTGACGATCAGCTGACCGAAGACGAACGGATGATCCGTGACAGCGCCCACGCATACTGTCAGGAAAAGCTGCAACCGCGCGTTTTGAAAGCATTTTCCGAAGAATACACCGATCCCGAGATTTTCCGCGAAATGGGTGAAATGGGGCTTTTGGGCGCAACCACGCCCGAGCAATACGGCGGTATCGGCGCCGGGTATGTCAGCTATGGCCTCGTTGCGCGCGAGGTCGAGCGCGTCGACAGCGGCTATCGCTCGATGATGTCGGTGCAGTCCAGTCTGGTGATGTATCCGATCTACGCCTATGGCTCCGAGGAACAACGAAATAAATATTTGCCGAAACTGGCTTCGGGTGAATGGATTGGCTGTTTCGGTTTGACCGAACCCGATGCCGGTTCCGACCCCGCAGGCATGAAGACCCGCGCGGTAAAAACCGATAGCGGCTATGTCCTTAACGGCGCGAAGATGTGGATTTCCAATTCGCCGATCGCAGATGTTTTTGTGGTCTGGGCCAAGTCCGACGCGCACGGCGGCAAGATCCGCGGTTTCGTGTTGGAAAAAGGCATGAAGGGCCTCAGCGCTCCGAAAATACTCAACAAAATGTCATTGCGCGCGTCAATCACCGGCGAAATCGTAATGGACAACGTAGAAGTCCCCGAAGCCGCCCTCCTGCCGTATGTGGAGGGCCTGAAAGGGCCGTTTGGCTGTCTGAACCGGGCGCGCTATGGTATCAGTTGGGGCGCTTTGGGCGCGGCGGAATTCTGTTGGCATGCGTCGCGGCAGTACGGCCTGGATCGTCATCAGTTCAAGCGCCCGCTGGCGCAGACACAACTGTATCAGAAAAAACTCGCGGATATGCAGACCGAAATTGCGCTCGGGCTTCAGGCAAGCCTGCAAGTGGGGCGGTTGATGGACAAGGCACAGGCGGCCCCCGAGATGATCAGCATCGTAAAACGCAATAACTGTGGCAAAGCATTGGAGATCGCCCGCATGTCGCGCGACATGCACGGCGGCAACGGGATCAGTTTGGAATTTGGCGTAATCCGGCACATGGTAAACCTTGAAACAGTGAACACCTATGAGGGCGCGCATGATGTGCACGCGCTGATCCTTGGTCGGGCGCAAACAGGTTTGCAGGCGTTCTTTTGATCGCACTGCGTCAATGACGATGAAATACAGTAGGTGAGCCGTGGACCGATCTGAAATTGTTCACACAAATTTCCTCAGGCGCGTGAAAACCGGCGACCTTCCCAAGGTTGTCGGCCCCGCGCTTGAGGGGAGCGGGCTGAGCAAGGCGCAGCTTCTGGCGTTGTTCGAGGCGCAAGTCGCCAGCCGTCAGTTGGACCGCGTTGCGCGCAAGCTTCAGGCGCGCGGGCAGGGGTTCTATACCATCGGATCTTCCGGCCATGAAGGCAACGCGGCAGTTGCGGCGGCTCTGCGGGTGACAGATCCGGCGTTTCTGCACTACCGCGATGCTGCATTTCAGATCGCGCGCGCAGGGCAGGTCGCAGGGCAAGACCCGATCTGGGACATGTTACTAAGCTTCACCGCATCATCAGAGGACCAGATCAGCGGCGGGCGGCACAAAGTGCTTGGCTCGAAGCAGCTAAATATTCCGCCGCAGACCTCTACCATCGCCAGCCATCTGCCCAAGGCGATGGGAATGGCCTATGCGTTTGGTATGGCACGCAAGAACCCACCTGCGGAACCGGAATACCCAAGTGACTCCATCGCCATGTGTAGCTTTGGTGACGCTTCATTGAACCATTCAACGGCGCAGGGTGCAATCAACACGGCAGGATGGGCGGCGTTTCAGGGGGTGCCGATGCCCTTGCTGATGGTGTGCGAGGACAATGGGATCGGCATATCGGTCAAGACGCCGTCGGGATGGGTTGAAGCCTCGATGCGGGGACGTCCGGGGTTGAAATATGTTGCGTGCAACGGTCTTGATCTTGTTGAAACCTATGTGAAAACGCGGGCGTTGGCCGAGTGGGTGCGCACCCGTCGCAAGCCAGGCTTTCTGCACCTGTCCTGTGTGCGGCTCTATGGCCATGCGGGAGCGGATGTTGAAGCGGTCTATCGCCCCAAATCCGAGATTGAGACACAAGAGGCAAACGATCCCCTGTTGCATTCTGCCGCGCGCCTGATCGACGAAGGTGTAGCTGGACGAGATGATATTATTTCGCTTTATCAGTCTATTGAAAGCCGGACTTCAGAGTTTGCGGAGCGCGCCATTGTGCGGCCGAAGCTGACCAGTGCTGAACAAGTTATGGCAGCGATCATCCCGCCCAGACGCTCCCGGACAGCAGAAAACGGCCCGTCCGAGGCGGATCGCGCCGAGGTGTTCGGCGCCGCAGATCTGCGCGCTTTCGCCGAGCCCCAGCCGATGAACAAGCTGATCAATCTTGGCCTGACGGATATGATGCTATCCAATCCCGATATCGTCGTTACGGGCGAGGATGTCGGGCGCAAGGGCGGCGTATATGGCATCACCAAAGGCCTGCAAAACCGGTTCGGGGCGACCCGTGTGGTCGACACGCTGTTGGACGAGCAGAGCATTCTTGGGCTGTCGCTTGGTTTGGGGCAGGCGGGCTATCTGCCCATGCCCGAAATTCAATTTCTCGCCTATCTGCACAACGCCGAAGATCAGCTGCGGGGCGAAGCCGCGACGTTGCCTTTCTTCTCGAACGGGCAGTTCACCAACCCTATGGTCGTTCGGATCGCGGGGCTTGGGTATCAAAAAGGCTTTGGGGGCCATTTTCACAACGACAATTCGCTGGCGGTACTGCGAGACATTCCAGGACTGGTCATCGGGTGCCCCTCGAACGGGGCCGATGCGGTCGCGATGTATCGCGCTGCCGTGCGTCTGGCGCACGAGGAGCAGCGCGTTGTTGTCATGGTCGAGCCGATTGCACTGTATCCGATGCGCGATCTGCACGAGGACGGAGATGGCGGTTGGATGCAGCGCTATCCCAAGGCCGGGCTTGAGCTGCCGCCCGGCGAGGTTGGGGTAATCGGTGCCGGGCGTGATCTGGCGATCGTGACCTATGGCAATGGTGTGTATCTATCATCGCAAGCGACGAAGATACTGGCTCAGAAAGGCGTTAATGCGCGGATCGTCGATTTGCGCTGGCTGGCGCCCTTGGCAGAGGATGCGCTGCTGGATGCCGTTACAGGCTGCGGTGCCATTCTGATCGTCGATGAATGCCGCCGCACCGGATCGCAGAGCGAAGCATTGATGGCGCTGTTTGCCGAAAATGGAACCCCTAACGCAGCGCGGATCACTGCCGAGGACAGCTTCATTGCGACAGGCCCGGCATATGCTGCCACATTGCCATCGCGGGATGGGATTGTGACTGCTGCGTGTAACATTCTCGGCTTGTGACAAGTTCATAAAGAATACGCACAGAAATTCGCATATTGATTGAGCTACTCCCCGATAGTTGGACAGGATCTGGCGTGATTTAAGCTACTCTTTGCTCCTGCTGATCGAGTTGTGTTGCTTCATTTCGCTGCCAGTAGATCACAGCGGGTGGTTTGCCGCCAAGCGCGGAATGTGGGCGTTTGTTGTTGTAGAAGTCCATCCAGGTCTTGACGCCAGCCCTGGCCTCAGAGCCTGTCTCCCAAGCGTGCATATAAACGCGTTCGTATTTCATCGCCCGCCAGATCCGCTCGACAAAGATGTTGTCGGCCTCCAGCGTATTCGATATCCGCCAAAGCTTCGAGGCGAGCGTTTAGGTCGATCCGCTCTCTCTGCGTCCATAGACCAACATGAACCAAGTCAGCGGCGGTGGCCTCCATGGTCTTTACGGAGATGCCCTTGGGACGTCGCGACAACATCAGTGCTGTAGGATAGTAGGATGGCACCCCGAACCGATCGACGACTGTCGCAAAGCGTTCGCCGTCTGGGCGTACATACCTTTTCACCTTGAAAAGGTAGTCACCAGTATTACGATATAATCCAGACACGCGCCATCCTTTGGCAGGGCGCTGAACCTCAAAAACAAGGCGCAGCTTCTGCTCAGACAATGGTAATTTCATTTTTTTCAGAAATCGAAAGTTGAAATTTTTTATCGTCAAAAAACTACCGCTTTTTGGTAGGGATCACTTATGCGATTTCCTAGGTGGGCTTCGTTGCAGGGCGCTGTGTGTGGTAAGCAATAAAGCAATAGAGTATTTTGGAACAAACGACCACTTTGCCAGGCCTGAGTCGCGTAATCAGTATTATGTAAACTATTTCACTGAACCGCTCCTATGCGGCACCTAGATTGCAATAATATCAGCAAAATGCACATTTCAACCGCTCGACATACTGTGCGACATGAGGTTAGACATTTTTATGTTAATCAAATTTCATGCCATCTGTGACCAGACGTACAGGCCGGACGACGCCGGAGACCACCAATGAGCATTAGCCGCTATTTGGAAGCCCTGACGAACACCCAAAGCATTGAAGAGCTCTGGGACCTGCATACGCGCAAAATGGCCTCTTACGGGTTTGATCGGCTGCTTTATGGGTTCACGCGCTACAAGACGAACACCTCACTTGGTGACCCAGAGGACTTTGTCATTCTGACCAACCACAGCGAGGCCTATACGGATGTGTTCATGGGCCAAGGCCTGTATTTTCATGCGCCGATGGTCAGATGGGTTCTGGAGAACGAAGGCGCGTGTAGCTGGCGCATCATTGGCGAGATGATCAGCACCGGGACCCTTACAGAAAGCGAGCGCCGGGTGATCGAGTTCAACCTGACCCAAAAAGTGCATTGCGGTTATTCGATCAGCTTCAAGTCAATTTCGCCGCGGGCCAAGGGCGCGATAGCGCTGACCGGACGCGCTGACCTGACCCAAGATACCGTCGACGCGATTTGGGAAAAACACGGGCCCGACATTCTGGCGATCAACAACGTGGCGCATCTGAAAATCCTGACCCTGCCCTATTCTGGTCCCAGCCGTACTCTGACAAAGCGTCAGCGCGAAGCGCTGGAATGGGTCGGAGACGGCAAGACCACGCAGGACACAGCTTTGCTCATGGGGCTGACCCCGGCGACGGTTGAAAAGCATCTGCGGCTGGCGCGAGAGGCGCTTAACGTTGAGACCACCGCGCAGGCCGTTCTGAAGGCTGCATTGCAGAACCAGATGTTCGTTCTGGAAGCCTGAGGCCCTTTCGGGCCGCGATCTGCCAGCCATTGCATCGACTCTCAAGATGAGGGTGCAAAGGTATGGAATTCCATAGTTTTTCGCGGAATTTGGCTCTAAATGACGTCGAGTAAGGAATCCCATACTTTCTTAACGCAGCGTAAAGGGGCAACCTGATCATGTTCCGTGAGTGGTGGCTTTAGCCAAAGGAACATCGGAAAGGACCCCTTGTGATTTCAAGGCTCTCCTGCCCGGCCGGTTCTGCCGGACGCCAGTTTGCGAATGTATAGTCCATTCGCAAGCTGGCACCTTGGCCCGCCCCTTGTTCATCCCCAATCGTCCGGGGGTGGGGTCGACACAGAAACGGTGCCGTCATCGCTGACGGCACCGTTTTTCTTTTCGCTAGAGCTGAAGGAATCAGCCTTTGACGACCTTGGCAACCTCGGCGGCGAAATCTTCTTTTTCGACGACGATACCTTCACCAACTTCAAGCCGAACAAAGCCGGTGATCTCGGCACCAGCTTCTTTTGCGGCTGCAGCGACGGTCAGGTCGGGGTTGACGACAAAATTCTGACCCAGAAGCGTAACTTCGGACAGGAATTTCTGCATCCGGCCAACGATCATCTTTTCGATGACGGCTTCGGGCTTGCCGGACTCACGTGCCTGCTCGGTCAGAACATTGCGCTCACGCTCGACCAGTGCCGGGTCCAGATCCGCTTCGCCCAGCGAGGCCGGGTTGACGGCAGCGATATGCATGGCGACCTGACGGCCGAATGCCTCGTCGCCGCCAGTCAGCGCGACCAGAACACCGATTTTGCCCATGCCTTCGGCGGCGGCATTGTGCACATAGGACACAACGGTTTCGCCTTTCAGCACAGCCATACGGCGCACGGACATGTTTTCACCTATGGTGGCGATCTTGTCGGTCAGAACTTCGGAAACCGGCTTGCCGCCCATGTCCGCCGCTTTCAGGGCTTCGACATCATCAACGCCAATGGCAACCGACGCGATACCGCGAACCATCGCCTGAAAATCAGCGTTTTTACCAACGAAGTCGGTTTCGGAGTTCACTTCAACCGCAACGCCCTTGCCGCCTTCGACGCAAACTGCAACCAGACCTTCGGCTGCGGTACGGTCGGATTTCTTGGCGGCTTTGGCCAGACCTTTGGTGCGCAGCCAGTCGATTGCTGTTTCCATGTCGCCGTCGGTTTCGGTCAGCGCTTTTTTCGCGTCCATCATGCCCGCGCCAGTCGTTTCGCGCAGCTCTTTTACCTGTGCAGCAGTGATCGCCATCGTGGCTCTCCTAGGATAGAATTGAGTGGTCCGGGGGCGGCATAGCCCGCACCCCGTATCAGTTTTGTGACGCGGGGCCTTAAGCCTCGGCGACGGCCTCTTCAACAGGGGCCTCTTCCAGCGCACCAAGATCGACACCGGCGGCGCCCATCTGAGCGGTCATCCCGTCCAGAGCAGCGCGGCTGACCAGATCGCAATACAGAGCGATGGCACGGGCCGCGTCGTCGTTGCCGGGGATGATGTAGTCAATGCCGGCAGGCGAGCAGTTGGTATCAACCACGGCCACAACCGGGATACCCAGCTTGTTGGCTTCGGCGATGGCCAGCTGCTCTTTTTTCACGTCGATGACGAACAGCAGGTCCGGCACGCCGCCCATTTCACGGATCCCGCCCAGCGAAGCCTGAAGCTTCAGCTGATCGCGTTCCATGTTCAGGCGCTCTTTCTTGGTCAGACCTTCGGCACCGGTTTCCATCTGCTCGTCGATGCTTTTCAGACGCGAGATCGACTGCGAAACGGTTTTCCAGTTGGTCAGAGTGCCGCCCAGCCAGCGGTGGTTCATGTAGTACTGAGCGCATTTTTCCGCTGCATCCGCAATGGGTTGCGCGGCCTGACGCTTGGTGCCGACAAACAGGATGCGGCCGTTTTTGGCGACGGTGTCACGGATGACTTTCAGGGCCTGATCCAGCATCGGAACGGTCTGAGTGAGGTCCATGATATGGATGCCATTGCGCGCGCCGTAGATGTACTCGCCCATGCGGGGGTTCCAACGCTGCGTCTGGTGGCCGAAGTGAACGCCTGCTTCAAGCAACTGGCGCATGGTGAACTCAGGAAGAGCCATGTCTTTGTTTCCTTTCCGGTTTTCGCCTCGACGGGGGTTCAGAGCGGATGCTCCAACCGGCGGACATATGAGGATTTCTCCCTCATAGGCCCAACCCCGTCTGCGGGTTTGAATGGCGCGCATATAGATCGGATTTTCGGCGAAGGCAAGAGGTTGCGGCCGCTTTGTTTACCGGCCTCAGAGCGCCCGCGCGAGGGCGGCGCAATATGTGCACCGGGCGTGCACCACCTGTGCACCGGGCGTGGCATCTTGGCCGGGTCTGCGCGCCGTTTACTTTTTTCGGGACGACCTGACCACCGTGAACGGATTATTTACGGTTTTGGGGCAACACTGCCCCTGCCCCGACCTGCCACCGATATGAAGGAGGATGTATGACGCTTTGAGACCTGCGGCTGCTTGTTCACAGGAACACACGCTCTATAAACCACCAGCCGCCCACCAGCGCGATCACGGTCGAAGCCGGAATGGCGATGCGGGCGCGGTACCACGGTTTGTTGCGGAACCACGCGCCGACGGCCAGAAATGCCAGCGCAATGACGGTGATCTGACCCAGTTCGACCCCGACGTTGAAGCCGATCAGCGCCGGAAAGAACTGATCCTCGGGCAGGCCGAATTGCCCCAGGACCGATGCGAAGCCAAGCCCATGCAGCAAGCCGAAGCAGAAGATGATGATGGGCCGCCAAGGATTCAGCCCGTGAGCAAAGATGTTCTCGATTGCCACAAAGGTGATCGAGGCCGCAATCAGCGGCTCGACAATCGACGCAGGAATACTGACCCATCCCATGGCCCCAAGCGCCAGCGTCACGGTGTGGGCCAGCGTAAAGGCGGACACCTGCCACAGCAGCGGCTTGATATGGGTGGACAGAAAATACAGCCCGAGCACGAACAGGATATGGTCCAGGCCTTTGGGAAGAATGTGATCGAAGCCAACCGGGATATACTGGCCAAAGGCCTGCCAAGCGGAGATCTGGCGCCCGCCGACCACCGGGATCGGCGGCGAGCTGTCGCCGCCCGACAGGGTGCCGGTATAGGGCGCCTCGACCCCTTGTTGGCGCAGGATCAGCGTGCCGAAGCCGCGTGGCCAGCTGAGGACCAGATCACCGTCTTGCGGGGGCAGGTCGGCCGTCAGCGTCAGAATACTGGCGCGGGGCAGGTCGGGGTTTCCAACCTCGGGGATCTGGATGGTGTCCGGGGCAAGCGGCAGATCGGTGCCGTTCATCGACAGCGACAGCCCCTGCCCCAACCGATCCCAGCTGCGGCGCAGCCGGGTTTCAAGCGCGGCAGGCGGCAGCGCGCGCAGGCTGTCGTATTGCGCCGCGCCTTCGGCCTCGTTGGTATCTTCGAGCCCGTCGAGGTCGATTTCGGCAAGCAGGGCTTCGGCGTTCAACCGCAAGCGCAGCGTGACGGTGGTTTCGGCGGTGCTGAGGTCAGCAATGGCGGGTGTGACCTCGTGCGCATGGGCGGGTGTGCCGAGAATACTTGACAAAAGCAGCGCCAACGCCAGCTTGGTCTGTATGAAAAACACTGTTTTGCGCATCTTTGCCCTCGTCTGTCTGCTGCTGCCTGCGGTCCCTGCCCTGTCGCACGAGTTATGGATTGAACCGGAGCAGTATCAAGTCGAAAGCGGCGCGCCGGTGGTGGCATCGCTGAAAAACGGTCAGAAATTCGAAGGGGCCGAACAGGCCTGGTATGACAGTCGGATCGCGGTGTTTGATTGGGTGCAGGGCGATCAGCGCGCGCCGATCACCGGGCGGGCCGGTGATATTCCGGCGGTTCAGGGGTTGGTTCTGGAGGATGGGCTGGCGGTCATGGCCTATCAGTCGCAGCCCAGTGTGGTCAGCTATCCGACGTGGGAGAAGTTTCAGGCTTTCGTCGAGCATAAGGATTTTGGCGATGTGCGGGCGCGGCATCTGGCGCGCGGTCTGCCAGAGGCACCGTTCCGCGAGGTTTATACGCGCTATTCCAAGGCATTGGTCGGGGTTGGTCATGGCCGCGGCGCGGATCGCGCGATGGGGTTCGAGACCGAATTTGTCGCCTTGGCCAATCCCTATGTTGATGATCTGTCGGACGGGTTTCCGGTGCGTCTGAGCTTTGACGGGGCGCCGCGGGCGGCGGCGCAGGTCGAGGTGTTTGAACGCGCGCCGGATGGTGCCGTGGTGATCAGCCTGCTGCGGACCGATGCAGAGGGCGTCGTGCATGTGCCGGTGACGCCGGGGCATGTCTATTTGCTGGATGCGGTCATTTTGCGCGACCCGGCGCCGGATCTGGCCGAAGCGCGCAATGCGGTTTGGGAAAGCTTGTGGGCGGCGCTGAGTTTCGCGGTGCCGGGGTAAACATCGGCGGGGCTTGTCTTGGGGCGCGGATCGGGCCAAGACGGTGGCATGAGCGAGCAAACGGATATTTTGTGCATCGGATCGGTGCTGTGGGACGTGATCGGGCGGGCACCTAGCCCGATGCGACATGGGTCGGATGTGCCGGGGCGGATCACCCGGTTGCCCGGGGGCGTCGCGATGAATATCGCCATGGCGCTGGGGCGGTTCGGGCTGCGGCCCAGGGTTCTGACCGCGATCGGGCGGGACGTCGAGGGCGAAGAGCTGATCGCGGCCTGCGAGCGGTTGGGCGTCGACACGCAGCTTGCCTATCGGTCTGAAGATTTACCGACAGATGTGTATATGGCGGTCGAAGGGACCAACGGGTTGATCGCGGCGATCGCGGATGCCCATTCGCTGGAGGCGGCGGGGTCGAAGATTCTGCAGCCACTGACGGGTGGCGTGCTTGGATCGGTCGAGCGGCCCTATGCCGGGCGGGTGGCGCTGGATGGCAATCTGACCCCGGCCTTGCTGGAAGAAATCGCGGTCAGCGCGGCGTTTGCGGCGGCGGATCTGCGGGTGGCTCCGGCCTCTCCGGGGAAGGCCGAGCGGTTGCTGCCGTTTCTGCGTCATCCGCGCGCCATGCTGTATGTCAATCTGGAAGAAGCCGGGCTGCTGTGCCAGCAGGTGTTTGACACCTCGGAGGCCGCAGCGGTGGGGTTGGTCAGTCGCGGGGCCGCGCGCGCCTTGGTGACGGATGGCGGACGGTCGGCCAGTGATGCAAGCGCAGCGGGCGTGATCAGTGCCTGCCCGCCCGAGGTTCTGGTGACACGGGTCACCGGCGCGGGCGACACCTTCATGGCAGCCCACATGGCTGCTGAAATCAGCGGCATGCCGCACGAGGCGGCGCTGAACCGCGCCTTGCAGGCCGCCGCAACCTATGTCGCAGGAGAACCCCCCGCATGATCACCCTGTCGCCCGAAGTGGCCACGGCCCTGTTCGAAAACCGCCCGGTTGTCGCGTTGGAAAGCACGATCATCACCCATGGCATGCCGTTTCCGCAAAACCTTGAGACCGCCCGCCGGGTCGAGGCTGAGCTGCGCAGCGCGGGGGCCGTTCCTGCAACCGTTGCGGTGCTGGAGGGGCGGTTGCATGTGGGCATGACCGATCCCGAGCTGGAAGGGTTGGCACGCGCCAAGGGCGTGGCCAAGTTGAGCCGTGCCGATCTGGCGGCCTGCATGGCCACGGGCGGCACCGGGGCCACGACTGTTGCCTCGACCATGATTGCGGCGGCGCGGGCGGGCATTGCGGTATTTGCCACCGGCGGCATTGGCGGCGTGCATCAGGGCGCCGAGCAGACCTTTGACATTTCGGCCGATCTTTACGAACTGGCGGCAACCCCGGTGACGGTGGTTGCGGCGGGCGCCAAGGCCATTCTGGACCTGCCCAAAACGCTGGAGGTTCTGGAGACGCTGGGGGTGCCGGTGATCGCTTATGGTCAGGACAGCTTTCCGGCGTTCTGGTCGGCCACATCCGAGCTGCCCGCGCCGCTGCGGATGAACAGCGCCGCCGAGATCGCGGCAGCACACCAGATGCGCGTGGCGCTTGAGCTGCCCGGCGGGCAGCTGGTTGCCAACCCGATCCCCGCCAGCGCCGAAATCAGCCAGGCCGAGATGGCCCCCGTTATCGCCCAGGCGACCAGGGATGCCGCCGCGATGGGCATTTCCGGCAAAGCGGTCACGCCGTTCTTGCTGCAACGGATTTTCGACCTGACCGGCGGGCGATCATTGGAGGCCAATATCGCGCTGGTGCTGAACAATGCGCGTCTGGCGGCGGCGATCGCCACCGAACTGGTCAATTCCCCGCAATCGGCGCACTAGCGCACGGGCGCCCATTGTAGCGTCTGTGCAAAGCCCCTAAGTTGCAGCGGCAATACCTGCGCGAAAGCCTCTCACAGTCATGACCAAGCGTTCTTCGGAAGACATTTCATTGCGGCGGCCGGGGCTGTTTGCCCGGCTGCGCTCAAGCTTTCTGACCGGTCTGGTGGTAATCATGCCGGTTGGGCTGACCATCTGGCTGGTGTGGGCGCTTGCGGGCTGGGTTGACGGCGTGGTTCTGCCGCTGGTTCCGGAAACCTTTCAGCCTGAAAAATACATCGGCATCAACCTGCGCGGTGTCGGGATCATCTTTTTCCTGTTTTTCACCATTCTCATGGGCTGGATTGCCAAAGGGCTGTTGGGGCGGTCCCTGATCCGCTGGGCCGAGTCGCTGGTGGACCGGATGCCGGTCGTGCGCTCGATCTATTCCGGGGCGAAGCAGATTGCCGAAACGGTGTTTGCCCAGTCTGAACGTTCGTTCGAGAAGGCCTGCCTGATCGAATATCCGCGCAAGGGGATCTGGGCGATCGGGTTTGTCTCGACCGAAGCCAAGGGCGAGATCGCCGCGCATGCAAGAACCGGGGAGAAGCTGATGAGCATCTTTGTCCCGACCACGCCAAACCCGACCTCGGGGTTTTTGCTGTACGTAGCGCAAGAGGACGTGATCGAGCTGGATATGACGGTCGAAGATGCGGCCAAACTGGTGATTTCGGCCGGGCTGGTCTATCCCAATGCCAAGGACCCGTAGAAACCGGTCAAGGGCAGTGCGGCGGCCCGCTAAGCGGTAAAACCGGCCAAGCGGGCAGTCGTCGGCCTCAGCCGAACATCTCTTCAAGATCAATGGTGCCGCGCCTGTTGATATCGCCAAGGTGCGCCTCGAGAAAGGCATCGGCGGCGACCCGTCCGGCCTCTTTCATCCGCACCAGAAGGAACGGGCTGGGCATCATCTTGGTGGTCACTGACAGGTCATTCATCAGAACATCATCGGCGATCATATGCATGTTGATCTGCGCCATCCGGTCTGCTTGCTTACCAGTCTTCTTTGCCCCGATCCGCTGCGCATAGGAAATCACCCGCAATTCGCGCAGCAACGACGAATTGAAGCTGATCTCGTTGATCCGGTTCTGGATCTGCTGCGGGGTCACGGGCACCTCGGCGCGCTCAAGCGGGTTGATGTTGACGATCAGGATGTCATCGGGCAGGTCGCGATCGAACAGCGGGAACAGCGCCGGATTACCGGTATAGCCGCCATCCCAATACACTTCGGTCTCGCCGGTGGCGGCATCGTCGATCTCGACCGCTTGAAACAACGTCGGCAGACAGGTCGAGGCCAGAAGCACGTCGGTTGAGATTTCAGAGCCGGAAAACACCCGGATCTTGCCACTGCGCACGTTGGTCGCACCGATAAACAGGCGCGGGCCATGTTCGGCGCAGACCTTGTCATACTCAAATGCCTCGGCCACGGCGCGCAGCGGGTTCTTGTAGAACGGCCCGAACGCATAGGGCGAGGTCATCCGCGCGACGGAATCGGCAAAGGTGTAGGGCAGCGAATATTCCAGCGCGGTATCCAGAAAACTGGTGTCGGGCACAAATCCTGCCAGCCACGTGGTCATCCGCATGTCATGCACCGACCCAAGCTTGCTCCAGAGCCAGTCCAGACGTTCGCGCGCGCCCTCGGCCCCGCCGTCGATCCAGCCCGATTTCAGCGCCGCGCCGTTCATTGCCCCGGCAGAGGTGCCGGAAATTCCCGAAATCTCGATCTCGGGTTCTTCCAGCAGTCGGTCCAGAACGCCCCAGGTGAAGGCACCGTGGGCACCGCCCCCCTGAAGCGCCAGATTGATCCGCTTCTTTACCGCCATGTTCTTCCCCTGCTTCTTTCTGACAAAAATACTCTCGGGGGGCGTTCAAAATCCGAAGGTTTTGAACATGGGGGGCAGACAGCCCCCCTGCGCCGCCAATTAAAGTGCGGTCCAGCCGCCATCGACGCTGATGGTGGTGCCGGTGATCTGGGTCGCGGCCTCTGAGCACAGGAAAACGGTGGTGCCGCCCAGCTGCTCGACCGTGGCGAATTCGCGCGAGGGTTGACGTTCGAGCATGACCTTCTTGATCACCTCTTCGCGGCCCATGTTGTATTTTTCCATCGTGTCGGGGATCTGCGCCTCGACCAGCGGGGTCAGGACGTATCCGGGGCAGATCGCGTTGCAGGTGATCGGCTCTTCCGCGGTTTCCAGGGCAGTCACTTTGGTCAGGCCGACAACGCCGTGTTTGGCGGCGACATAGGCGGATTTGAACGGCGACGCTGTCAGCCCGTGGGCCGAGGCGATGTTGACCACCCGGCCCCATCCGGCCTTGCGCATCATCGGCAGTGCGACAGCGGTGGTGTGAAACGCCGAGGACATGTTGATGGCGATGATCGCATCCCATTTCTCGGTCGGGAACTCGTCGATCGGAGCAACGTGCTGAATGCCCGCGTTGTTCACCAGAATATCGCAGCTTCCCGCCTGTTCGACCAGTGCGCGGCATTCCGCGGCTTTGGACATGTCAGCTTTGATATAGCGCGCGGTGACGCCGAATTCGGCGCCGATTTCGGCCGCCAGCGCGTGATCTTCGTCGCGATCCGTGAAAGAGTTCAGCACCACATCGGCCCCCGCTCGCGCCAGTTCGCGCGCGACGCCCAGACCGATCCCGGAATTCGATCCGGTGATGATGGCGGTTTTGCCTTTCAACGACATGGTGTTCTCCTGTGATCCATTATGCACTTGCAGCATTACCTGTGGCAAATAGCATAGAGTGCCAGTGATGGATGCAAAAAAAAACGCCAGCACGAAGCTGGCGTTAAGTTATTGAGGCAGGTTTCATACAGGCAAGAAACCTATCGAGCAGTGAGGTCTTTATAAGCAATCTGCCGCGCGCTTCCAAGCTAAAAGTTTGAAAAGGCATGAATCCGGCGTTAGTCTGAGCGTCAAGAAAAAAAGAGCAGAGCAGGATTGTTGCCGATATGGGATCAGATATTTTCCGCCCCGTGAGGACGGCCAGCCTTGGATTGGCACTTGTTTTGTTGGGCTCTGTTGGTCGGTCTGACCCTGCGCATGGCATAGCTATGTACGGCAGCCCGGCGCTACCACCGGATTTTGTGTCCCTGCCCTATGCCAACCCCGATGCGCCGGTGGGCGGGCGGTTGATCGAGGGATCGACGGGGGGATTCGATTCGCTCAACCCGTTTATCCTGAAAGGGACCGCGCCCTGGCAGTTGCGGTTTCTGGCCTACGAATCGCTGATGGGGCGCAGTCTGGACGAACCGTTCACGCTTTACGGTCTTTTGGCCGAATCGGTGGAGGTGGCCGAGGACCGCACTTGGGTGGAATTCACCCTGCGCGAAGGCGCGCGTTTCTCGGATGGCAGCCCGGTGACGATCGAGGATGTGCTGTGGTCCTATGACATTCTGGGGCGTGAGGGGCATCCGCGGTATCTGGGGTTTGCCCGGCAGGTGGCGGCGATTGATCAGACCGGGCCGCGCAGCTTGCGGATCACCTTTACCGTGCCCGACCGCGAGCTGGCGCTGATTGCCGGGATGCGGCCGATCCTGAAAAAAGCGGGATGGGAGGGCAAGGATTTCGCCGCCTCCTCGATCCACGACAGGCCGGTGGGCAGCGCGCCCTATGTGGTCAGCGATTTCGAGCAGGGCCATCATGTGACCCTGCGGCGCAACCCCGATTATTGGGGCAAGGATCTGCCGTTGCGGCGGGGGATGAACAATCTGGATGAAATCCGGATCGAGTATTTCGGCGACGAGGGCGTGCTGTTCGAGGCGTTCAAGGCGGGCACGCTGAATTTTTACCGCGAGACCAATGCCGAAAAGTGGGCAGCGCAGTATGATTTTCCGGCGGTGAGCGCGGGCGATGTGGTGAAATCCGAGATTTCCCATCAGCGCCCGACCGGGATGACCGGATATGTGATGAACACACGGCGGGCGCAGCTTGCCGATTGGCGAGTGCGGCAGGCGCTGATTTTGGCGTTCAACTTTCCCTATATCAACGGCACGGTGACGGGCGGGCGGCAGGCGCGGATCGCGTCATATTTCAGCAACTCGGACTTGGGGATGCGCCCCGGCCCGGCCGAAGGCGCCGTGCGCGATCTGTTGCTGCCCTTTGCGGCGCAGCTGCCGCCCGGCACGCTGGAAGGGATTGCCCTGCCCAAGGGCGATGCCGCGCCGCGCAACCGGCGCGACCTGCGCGAGGCGGTGGCGTTGTTGAAAGCGGCGGGGTGGCACGTGGTCGAGGGCCGCCTGGTCGACGGTGCGGGCACGCCGTTCACGTTCGAAGTGCTGCTGCGGCAGGGCGACAAGACCGGCCAGTCGGTGATGGAGATTTACCGCGCCGCGTTGGAGCGGCTGGGGATCACGATGACGGTGCGGGCGGTGGACAACGCGCAATATGCAGCGCGCGAGGCGGCGCAGGATTTCGACATGATGCCAATCCGGCGGGATCTGTCGCTGAGCCCCGGCAATGAGCAAAAGCTGTATTGGGGGGCTGCGACGGTGGATCAGCCGGGATCACGCAACCTGATGGGCATGACCGACCCGGCGGCGGATGCGATGATCGAGGCGCTTTTGGCAGCGCAGGACCGTGCGGCATTCACCGATGCGGCGCGGGCCCTTGACCGCGTGCTGATGGCGGGGCGTTATGTGATTCCGATCTGGGGCACTGGACCGGACCGGATTGCGCATCGTAAGGGATTGAAATTCCCGGACCATACCCCGATCTATGGGGACCGGACCGGGTGGATGCCAGATGTCTGGTGGTCTGAGGAGTGAGCGAGATGAAAAAACTGTTTTTGGTTCTGATCGTGAGTTTTGTGGCAGGGTGCGCCACGGTTGATGGTGTCGGGCAGGATATTTCCGGCGGGGCGCGTCGGGTTCAGGGCTGGTTCTGAAGGCGGCTTGCAAGCCCCCTGATGGCGGCGTAGATCGGGGGCATGCTTGCTGTTTTTGATCGCGGTGCCCCCGCGCCCTGCCCCGTCCCGTTCAATATGGCCGCCTATGTGCTGGGCTGTGCCGATGCGTTGCCTGAGAAGACAGCGCTGGCGGTACTGTCACCGGCGGGGCCGGATATCTGGAGCTATGCCCGGCTGAAGGCGGCGGTGCTGGGCACCGGCGCGGGATTGCTGGCGCGTGGGTTTCGGCCCGGTGATATTTTACTGATGCGGCTGGGCAATACGGTGGAGTTTCCGCTGGCCTATCTGGGGGCGATCGCGGTGGGGATCGTGCCGGTGCCAACCTCGTCGATGCTGACGGCGCCCGAGGTGGCCAAGATGGTGGCGCAGCTATCGCCTGCGGGGATCTTGCGCGATGCGGGGGTGGCCTGCCCTGACGACACCGGCCTGCCGGTAATCGGCACGGACGAGTTGCTGGCGATGCGCGATCTGCCGCCTGCGGATTATGCGATGGGCGACCCGGAGCGGCTGGCATATATCATTTTCACCTCTGGCACCTCGGGCAATCCACGGGCGGTGTGCCATGCCCATCGCGCGGTCTGGGCGCGGCGGATGATGCATGATGGTTGGTGCGGCTTGCGCAGTGACGACCGGCTGTTACATGCGGGGGCGTTCAACTGGACCTATACGCTGGGCACCGGGTTGATGGACCCGTGGAGCGTGGGGGCGACGGCGCTTATCCCGGCCGAGGGCGTTGCGATCGAGGCCTTGCCAGAGCTTCTGAAAGCCAATGACGCCACGATTTTTGCAGCCGCACCGGGGGTTTACCGCAAGCTGTTGAACCATCACCCGAAGCTGGACCTGCCAAATCTGCGTCATGGTCTGTCGGCGGGTGAAAAGCTGTCAGAGACCATCCGGGCGCAGTGGAATGCAGCCACGGGTGGCAAGCTGATCTTCGAGGCTTACGGCATGTCGGAATGCTCCACTTTCATCTCGGCCAGCCCGACGGCGCTGGCGACGCAGGGCACGCTGGGGCGGCCTCAGGTCGGGCGACGGGTGGCGATTGTGGACGACGATGGCCCGGTCGAGATCGGCCAGGAAGGCACGATCGCGATTGCGCGCAGCGATCCGGGGCTGATGCTGGGATATTACGGCGCCGAGGCGGAAACCGCCGAGCGGATGCAGGGGGCGTGGTTTCTGACCGGCGATCATGGCGCGATGGCCGAGGATGGGCAGATCGCCTATCTTGGGCGGGTGGATGACATGATGAATGCGGGCGGGTACCGGGTGTCGCCGCTGGAGGTCGAGGCGGTGCTGCATCATGCGCCGGGGCTGCGCGATGTCGGCGTGACCGATATCGAGGTGAAGGAGGATGCGCGGATCATCGCCGCCTTTTACACCTCGGACGCGGCATTGGACGAGGACAGCTTGCGCCGCTATGCTGAGGACCGATTGGCGCGGTACAAACAACCACGGGTTTGGGTGCGGATCGACGCGATGCCGACCAACCCCAATGGCAAGCTGTCGCGCCGGGCGCTGAAGGCGCTGTATCCGGCGGGGTAAGGAAAAGCCGGTTTTTTTCTTTTCCTTTCGGGGCTGGGCCACTACCTAAGAAGCGCAAAAGAGGATGATGTCATGAACAAAGCGGTCAAGCTCGATATTCTGTCAGACCCGATCTGTCCCTGGTGCTATATCGGTAAGACACAGTTGGACCGGGCGCTGGAGGCGCGGCCGGACCATCCGTTTGTGATCGAATGGCACCCGTTTCAGTTGAACCCCGAGATGCCGCGCGAAGGCGTTGATCGGCGGGCCTATCTTGAGGCCAAGTTTGGCGGCAAGGAAAAGGCGATCAAGGTTTATTCGCAGATCGCGCAACATGCGCAGGACGCGGGGCTTGAGATCAATTTCGAGGCGATGGACCGCACACCCAACACGTTGGATGCGCATCGGCTGATCCATTGGGCCGGGATCGAGGGGCGGCAGACGGCGGTGGTTTCGGCGCTGTTCGCGGCCTATTTCCGCGAGGGGCGCGATATTGGCGACCACGATGTGCTGGCGGACATCGCTGATAGCTGTGGCATGGATGCCTCGCTGGTGCAGCGCCTGCTGAAGTCGGATTCGGACGAGCAGGAGATCCGCGACCGCGATGTGTCGGCGCGCGAGATGGGGGTGAGTGCGGTGCCGACCTTTATTGTCGCCAGCCAGCATGCCGTGCCCGGCGCGCAGCCGACCGAGCTGTGGCTGAAGGTCATGGACGAAATGGTCGCGCAGCAGGTGTAATCGGGTGCAATTGCTGAGGGTTCTGAGTTTACTGGCATCGCTGATGCTGATCGTGATCGGCGGCACGATCTATTTTCATCATGTCGAGGGCTGGGACTGGATCGACGCATATTTTTTCACCGTCGTGACGCTGTCGACGGTGGGATATGGCAATCTGGTGCCGGCGACGGTGGCGGGCAAGATCGGAACGACGGTGTTCATTTTCGTCGGGCTTGGGGTGTTTGCCGTCACGATTCAGCAATTCGGCGCCTTTGCCATGCGCAAACGCGAGGAACATACCGAGTGGTTGGTGGCGCGGCTGGGGCATCATCAGGCCAGCGAAGAGCCACGCGCCGCGAATGAGGATGACCGGCCCGAGGCATAGGCCTGTGCGCGCCTTACCCGACGGGATACCGTAGAAACCCCGTCTGGCCCCGCCGGTTTGGCTGTGTTAGCGCCTACAGGTAACCACCTGAAAGCTCATCCATGTCAGCACGCGCGCCCCTGTCCCGTGTCGAGTTCATCGCCCTTCTGGCCATGTTATTCGCCACTGTCGCCTTTTCCATTGATTCCATGCTGCCCGCCCTGCCCCAAATCGCGGCAGAGCTGAGCCCCGACAACCTGAACAAGGCGCAGTTAATCCTGACCAGTTTTGTGCTGGGAATGGGATTGGGCACGTTCTTTACCGGGCCACTGTCGGACACATTCGGGCGCAAGCCGGTGATTCTGGCCGGGGCGGCGCTGTATATTGTCGGTGCGGCGATGGCGTTTTCGGCGCAGGGGCTGGAGATGATCCTGGTCGCACGGTTTGTGCAGGGATTGGGGGCTGCGGGGCCGCGGATTGTGGGCATGGCGATTGTGCGCGACCTGTATTCGGGCCGTGAAATGGCGCGGATCATGTCCTTTGTGATGATGGTCTTCACGCTGGTGCCCGCCGTGGCGCCGTTGTTGGGGTCGGCGGTGATCGCGGTCGCGGGCTGGCGCGGGATTTTCATCTCGTTCATCGGGTTTGCGATCCTGTCGACGGGGTGGCTGGGCTTGCGTCAGCCTGAATCCCTGCCGCCCGAGGCGCGGCGCCCCTTACGGTTGAGCCTGATGTGGGACGGGGTCAAAGAGATGTTTTCCCACCACACCGTGCGTTTGGCAATTCTGGCACAGACGCTTTGTTTTTCGCTGCTGTTCATGTCGATCAGTGTAATCCAGCCGGTGTTTGACACGGTGTTTGGTCGGGCCGACAGCTTTGCCTATTGGTTCGCCGCGATCGCTCTGGTGTCGGGCAGCGCCAGCCTGTTGAACGCGGCCTTGGTGATGCGGTTCGGGATGCGGAAACTGGCGTCGGTGGCGCTGGGGGCGCAGGTGGTGCTTTCGACGCTGATGACGCTGATCTGGCTGAGCGGTTTTTTCGGCACCGACGGGATGTTCTTTGTGTTCGTGGCCTGGCAGACGACGGTGTTTTTCCAGACCGGTCTGACACTGGGCAATCTGAACGCAATCACGATGGAGCCAATGGGGCATATTGCCGGCATGGCGGCCAGCGTCAGCGGCGCGGTGGCCACGGTGTTTGGGGCGGCTTTGGCCATTCCAGTGGGGCTGGCGTTTGATGGCACGCCGCTGCCCTTGTCGTTGGGGATTGGCGCGGCGTCAGCGGTGGCCTTTGCCACAATGCTGTGGATGAAACGGGTCGAGCGGATATATGGCCGCGACTGACCTGCGTTAAATTTGTGCGGTATGCGATTGCATACCGTCTATGCGGAGAAGCCGGTTTGCGCTATGACGCAGCGAGACTCATTTCAACCCATACCCAGAAGGATCTGACCCATGTCCAAGATCAAGGTGGAAAACCCGGTCGTCGAACTTGACGGCGACGAAATGACCCGCATCATCTGGCAGTTCATCAAGGACAAGCTGATCCTGCCCTATCTGGATATTGACCTGAAATATTACGATCTGGGCATCGAAACACGCGATGAGACCAACGACCAGATCACCATCGACGCGGCGGAAGCGATCAAGACATATGGCGTTGGCGTCAAATGCGCGACCATCACCCCGGACGAGCAGCGCGTCGAAGAGTTTGGCCTGAAAGAGATGTGGCGGTCGCCCAACGGAACGATCCGCAACATTCTGGGCGGGGTTGTGTTCCGTCAGCCGATCATCTGCCAGAACGTGCCGCGGCTTGTGCCCGGTTGGACCCAGCCGATCGTGATCGGCCGCCATGCGTTTGGCGATCAATACAAGGCCACCGATTTCCGCTTTCCTGGCAAGGGCCAGCTGACGATGAAGTTCGTCGGCGAAGATGGTCAGGTGATCGAGAAAGTCATTTACGACGCGCCTGAGGCCGGGGTGGCGATGGGCATGTATAACCTCGACAGCTCGATCCGCGATTTTGCGCGGGCGTCGCTGAACTATGGTCTGAATATCGGCTGGCCGGTGTATCTGTCGACCAAGAACACCATCCTCAAAGCCTATGACGGGCGGTTCAAGGACCTGTTTCAGGAGGTGTTCGAGGCCGAGTTCGAAGAGCAGTTCAAAGCCAAGGGCATCACCTATGAGCACCGCCTGATCGACGACATGGTCGCTTGTGCCATGAAGTGGAACGGCGGCTTTGTCTGGGCGTGCAAGAACTATGATGGCGACGTGCAGTCGGACACCGTGGCGCAGGGGTTTGGCTCGCTGGGTCTGATGACCAGCCAACTGATGACGCCGGACGGAAAGATCGTCGAGGCAGAAGCGGCGCACGGCACCGTGACGCGTCACTATCGTCAGCACCAGAAGGGCGAGGAAACCTCGACCAACTCGATCGCGTCGATCTTTGCCTGGACCGGGGGGCTGAAGCACCGGGCCAAGCTGGACGACAATGCCGCTCTGATGCGCTTTGCCGATACGCTGGAGAAAACCGTGGTGGATACCGTTGAGGCGGGATCGATGACCAAGGATTTGGCGCTGCTGGTGGGGCCGGATCAGAGCTGGCTGACCACGATGGGCTTCCTTGAGAAGGTCAACGAGAACCTGAACAAGGCGCTGGCGGGGTAATCCCGACTGTTCACTGTATGAGATTAAAGCGGGGGCTTGGCGGCCCCCGTTTTCTTTTGGCGGCGCGGTGATGGTGGTGCTGTGGGTTTGAGTATTTTCATCAGAAAGAAACCGGGCGCAGAGCGGTCAGGCGGGGACTTGGGGCACGCGATCAAGGATCGGACAGAATTGCCGCGTTGAGGAGATTTTGACAGGGTCGATGCGCGCGGGGGCTGGCGCGTGATGCCGCGGTGCGGCAGAACGGGGGCATGAGCAGCACAGACACCTTGCCGACAGATGAACCGGCCCCGAACCGCCACAGCATCCTTGCCGATGCGCAGGGAATTCTCTTTGGCAGCGGCATGGCCGCCGCCGCGTTGACCATTCTGACCCATATGGGGTTGGTGACCGGGCAGACGGCGGGCCTTGCGGTGTTGTTGAGCTATGTCACCGGATATGGCTTTGGTGCGGTGTTTTTCGTGGTCAACCTGCCGTTTTACTGGTTCGGGTATCGGCGGATGGGGCTGCGGTTCACGCTCAAGACCTTTGCCGCGGTCGGGTTATTGTCGGCGTTTTCAACGCTGCTGCCGCCGTATTTTCAGATTGCCTATCTGGAGCCGGGCGTGGGCGCGGTGATCTTTGGGATGATGACCGGCGCGGGGTTGCTTGCGCTGTTCCGGCACGGCGCAAGTCTGGGCGGGGTTGGCATTCTGGCGCTGTATTTGCAGGATAGCACCGGGTTTCGGGCGGGCTATACCCAGCTGTTGTTTGATGCCTGTGTGTTCGGACTGGCGTTTGCGGTGATTGACGCGCCGCTGGTGTTGTATTCCATGCTGGGATCGCTGGTGGTCAATCTGACCATTGCCATCAATCACCGCCGCGATTGGTATGTCGCGACCTGAGACTGGGTTTACAGGATTTACGGACATGGGGCAGACTTATCTGATTTTGATTTTGGCGATCGCGGCCGAAACCATTGGCACGACGGCCTTGCAGGCCAGTCAGCAATTCACCCGGCTGTGGCCGTCGGTGTTGGTGGTTCTGGCCTATGGGCTGAGCTTTTGGTTGTTGTCACTGACACTGAAGGTGATGCCGGTGGGGGTTGTCTATGCGCTTTGGTCGGGGTTGGGGATTGTGCTGATCGCGGTCATCGGCCTGCTGGTATTTGGTCAGCGGCTGGATTGGCCAGCGGTGCTGGGCATGGCGATGATCCTGAGCGGGATCCTGGTGATCCATCTGTTTTCGGCCACCTCGCCGCATTGAGGGCAAGGTGGCCGAGCGGTTTTAGGCGGACAGCGCGCGCAGGCGCTTGATCAGGCTGGAGGTATCCCAGCGCCCGCCGCCCATCTGCTGCACGTCTTTGTAGAACTGATCGACCAGCGCGGTGACCGGCAGGGTTGCGCCGATCTCGTCCGAGGTGGACAGGCAGATATCCAGATCCTTGCGCATCCAATCGACCGCGAAGCCATGTTCGAAATGATCCTCGATCATGGTTTTGTAGCGGTTGGACATTTGCCAGCTTCCGGCAGCGCCCTGACTGATGACCTCGATCACGGCGGCGCCGTCGAGGCCTGCTTTTTCGGCGAAGTGCAGCGATTCTGACAGGCCCTGCACCAGACCGGCAATGGCTATCTGATTACACATCTTGGTCATTTGCCCGGCACCGCTGTCGCCCAGGCGGCGGCAGATGCGCGCATAGGCGTCAATCATCGGTTCGGCCTTGGCATAAGCGGCATCGTCGCCGCCGCACATGACGGAAAGTACGCCGTTTTCGGCCCCCGCCTGCCCACCTGATACTGGCGCGTCGACGAAGGACACGCCTAGTGCCTTGGCTGCGGCGTAAAGTTCGGTCGTGACTTTGGCCGAGACCGTGGTGTGATCGACAAAGATCGCGCCGTTATCCATGCCCGCAAAGGCCCCATCCGTGCCCAGACAGACCGAGCGCAGGTCATCATCGTTGCCAACGCAGGCCATGACGAAATCGGCCCCTGCGGCCGCCTCGCGCGGGGTTGGAGCCGACGCGCCACCGTGTTGCGCCACCCATTTTTCCGCTTTGGCCGCCGTGCGGTTGAAGACCGTGACCGTGTGGCCCGCCGCCTGAAGGTGCCCCGCCATCGGGTATCCCATCACGCCAAGCCCCAGAAACGCCAGTTTCGCCATTGTATCGCCCCCCTTGCATTTGTGTTTCCCTAGGTTTGTGGCTAGCTAACGCCGCAAAGGCAAGGGTCAACAGGGGACTCAGATGGCGCTTCTATTCCGATGGCTGTTGAGACTGACAGGCAGCACGGTCATTCTGACGGCGCTGGCGGTGGCGGCGGTGTATTTTCTGGCGTCGCGGTCGTTGCCGGATTATTCCAAGTCGCTGGAGGTGGCGGGCCTGTCCGCGCCGGTCGAGATCGTGCGCGATCACGCCAATGTGCCACATATCTTTGGCGCGGCTGATCGGGACGTGTTTTTCGGGCTGGGCTATGCCCATGCGCAGGACCGGCTGTGGCAGATGGTGACGATGCGCCGCACGGTGCAAGGGCGGCTGTCCGAGGTATTTGGCACCCGCACCTTGGCGGTGGACAAGCTGATGCGACGGCTGGATCTGTACACGTTGGCGCAAAGATCGGTGGCGGCTCAGGATGCGCAAACGATTGTGGCGCTTGAGGGCTATGCCGCCGGGGTGAATGCGCGGCTGGCTGAGATCAACCGGGATGCGCTGGGGCGTGGTGCGCCCGAGATGTTCCTGTTCGACGTGCCGATTGCCCTCTGGCAGCCCGCCGATTCGCTGGCCATGGTCAAGCTGATGGCGCTGGAGATGTCGGGGCAGTTGGAGACCGAAGTGATGCGGGCGCGCAGTTCGCTGTTGCTGCCCGACCTTGCGCGGTTGTCGGATCTGCTGCCGGATGCGCCGGGCAGCGGCGTGGCCGCCCTGCCCGCCTATGCCAGTCTGATCGACGCCCCTTTGCCGCAGTTTACCGCCTCGGTCGCGCTGCCGGAGCATCCGCTGTCGCCGTTCCGGCACAGCGCCTTTGCCGGGGCGTCGAACGCCTGGGCGGCAGCGGCGTCAAGGTCGGCCTCGGGGGGGACGTTGCTGGCGAATGACCCGCATCTGGGGTTCAGCGCGCCGACGATGTGGTATCTTGCGCGGCTGGAGTTGCAGGGCGGCGGCGTGATCGGCGCGACGATACCGGGGATTCCATCGGTGCTGTCGGGGCGGTCAGACAGTCTGGGCTGGGCGCTTACCTCGGCCTATGTGGATGATCAGGACGTCTATATCGAGCAGATCAACCCGGAAAACCCCGAGGAATATCGCACGCCGGACGGGTTCAAGCCGTTCGTGACGCGCAAGTCGATCATCCAGATCAAGGATGAGCAGCCGGTCACGCTGACCCTGCGCTGGACCGACAATGGCCCGGTTCTGCCGGGGACGCATTACAATCTGGAGGCCATCACGCCGCCGGGGCATGTGGCGGCGCTGGCCTGGACCGCGCTGAGCCCGAAGGACACCACGATGAGCGCCGGGATCGGGCTGATGTCTGCGCGCACGGTTCAGGCGGCGATCGCGGCGACGGTAAGCTTTGTCGCGCCAGCGCAGAACCTGACGCTGGTGGACAAGACGCAGATCGCGCTGAAAACCATCGGCGCGATGCCGCGTCGGTCGGTGGCGCATCAAAGCCGGGGGCGGATGCCCTCGCCGGGATGGATCGAGGCAAACCGCTGGCAGGGGCGTTTGTCTTATGCGGCGAACCCAGAATTCGTGGCGCCTTTGGGCGGCATTCTGGGCAATACCAACAACAAGATCGTCGATCGGCCGTTTCCGTTGCACATCTCGTTCGACTGGGGCGACAGCCAGCGGGTTCTGCGCTGGCAGCGGTTGATGCAATCGCGGCAGGTGCACACGCGCGACAGTTTCATCGAGGCGCAGCTGGACACGGTCAGCCCGGCGGCGCGCACGCTGTTGCCGCTGATCGGGGCCGATCTGTGGTTCACCGGCGAGGCGGCCCCGAAGGGCACGCCCGAGGCACAGCGCCAGCGGGCGTTGGCGCTGTTGGCGGATTGGAACGGCGAGATGAACGAGCATCTGCCCGAGCCGCTGCTGTATGCGGCGTGGCTGCGGGCGTTGCAGGATCGGCTGATCCGCGACGACCTGGGGCCACTGGCGGATGAGTTTCTGCATGTCGAGCCGCTGTTTATCGAGCGGGTGTATCGCGATGTGGACGGTGCGGCGGTGTGGTGTGATGTGATCCAGAGTGCGCCGGTGGAGACTTGCACCGACATGGCGCGGCTGGCGCTGGATGATGCGCTGATCTGGATCACCGAACGCTATGGCCCGGCGTTGGAAAGCCTGCGCTGGGGCGATGCGCATCAGGCGACGCATGACCATCCGGTATTGGGCAAGCTGCCGTTGCTGCGCTATTTCGTGAACATTCGTCAGTCGACCAGCGGCGGCGATCACACGCTGATGCGTGGGTTGACCAGTGGCGCGCCCGAGGCCCCGTTCGAGAATGTGCACGGGGCGGGGTATCGCGGCGTATATGATTTTGCCGATCCCGACAGTTCGGTTTTTGTCACTGCGACGGGGCAATCGGGGCATTTCCTGTCACGCCATTATGACGATCTGGGAGAGCTGTGGCGGCGCGGGGAATATATTCCGATGTCACTGGATGCCGGTCTGGCGCGGGCAGCCGCGGTGGGGATTACCCATCTGACCCCTGACTGAAGGTGAAGGCGGGGCGGGCGGTAAATGTCCCCCCGGAAAAAACCACTCACGGACGATCCGGGGGGTGGGAAACAGAAATTAAAATTTTACCAATTACCGTGCAGCGATACAAAATTGTTGTGGTCGCGTCGATTGGGGAAAAATCCCCAGTCCGGCGCGATCTGATCGGGCTGTTCAGGGGCGGATTGCGCCCAACATCAGCGCCTTGGCGACGGCCTGATCGCGGGTGCGGGCGCGCAGTTTGACCTTGGCGGATGCCACGTATTTTTCCAAAGATTTCGGGCTGATCCGCAGGCGAAAGGCGATTTCATCCGGGCGCAGGCCGATCGCCAGATAGGTCAGGCAATCGGTTTCGCGCGGGCTGAGCTGAACCAGAGCGTCGCGCGCAATGCCGCGCATGGCGTAATCCAGCGTATGCGCCATGCGCCGGGCGGTGCTGCCGTAGCTTTGCCAGTAGCGGTCGAAATCCTTGCCCGCGACATCGCTCATGCACAGGCCCAGCCCCGAGGCGACACTGCCAAGCCGGGGATCGACCAGCAGCAGGCTGACTCCGAAGGCCATGCCAAGGTCGTCTTCGATGTGCCACTGACGCTTCTGCGCCTCTGAGATCCCGTCCTCTGGGGTTTGGTGCCAGAAGACCTCGGAATGCCCGGCGGCGAGAAGATCGACGGTGACGTCATTGTCCAGCACCTCGGAGGCGCCAAAGGTGGCTTCCCACTCGGGGCCGTAGCTGTGGCGAAAGAAGACGGCCTGCGTGTTGCCGATGGCTGCGGCTTCACCCCGCAAGGGCACGACGCCGTAGCCAATGCCGCTCACGCCGATGTCGGCAAAGGCGTCGGTGCATAATGACCAGCACGCATCCCCGGATGTGGTTGTTCCAAGGGCCTGTTCCAGTTCAAGAAATGCGGCGTCTTTCATTGTCAGCCTCGGTTGGTGTCGTGGCCCCGTGTCTTACATCTCGCGGAAGCGTTTTTCCTGTCGTGCGGTCCAGTTCAGGGTCAGGGCAAAGCCGTCTTCGGTCTGGGTTTCGGCCTCGACCACGTCTTGGTCGAACAGCCATGCGCGTTTGCGGCCTTCGGCGAAGGGCAGCACGATTTCGCTGATATGGGTTTCGCTTTCCAGCAGGCGCGTAACCTCGTCCATGAGCGCGGGAATGCCTTCGCCAGAGATCGCGGAGATGGCAAAGACCTGGGTTTCACGCTCGGCCCGCTGGGCGATGGCGGTGCGCTGCTCTTCGGGCAGCAGGTCGATCTTGTTCCAGACCTCGATCATCGGGGTGGTGGATTTCACCCCCAGAGAGGTCAGGATGTCGTTGACGTTGCGCGCCTGCCCTTCGGTTTCGGGATGCGAAATATCGCGCACATGGCAGATCAGATCGGCGCCCAGCACCTCTTCCAGGGTGGCACGGAACGAGGCAACCAGTTCGGTCGGCAGATCCGAGATGAAGCCCACGGTGTCGGACAGGATCACCTCGGGTCCGCCGTGGGGCAGATCAACGCGGCGCATGGTCGGGTCAAGGGTGGCAAAGAGCATGTCCTTGACCATGACATCGGCGCCGGTCAGGCGGTTGAACAGCGTGGATTTTCCAGCGTTGGTATAGCCAACCAGAGCCACCACCGGAAACGGCACCTTGGCGCGCGCAGCGCGATGCAGTTCGCGGGTTTTCACCACCTTGTCGAGCTGACGACGCAGGCGCACGAGTTGTTCGTCGATCGCGCGGCGGTCGGCCTCGATCTGGGTTTCGCCGGGGCCGCCGACAAAGCCAAGCCCGCCACGCTGGCGTTCAAGGTGGGTCCAGGCGCGGACCAGCCGGGTGCGCTGATAGCTGAGGGCGGCCATTTCGACCTGCAACACACCTTCGCGGGTCCGGGCGCGGTCGCTGAAAATCTCGAGGATCAGCCCGGTCCGGTCCAGAAGCTTGACGCCCCATTCCTTTTCCAGGTTGCGCTGCTGCACCGGGGTGACGGTGCCATCGACCAGCACCAGATCGACCTCGGCGGCCTTCATCCGGTCCTTCAGCTCGGCGATCTTGCCTTTGCCGAACAGATACCCGGCATGGGCCTTGGGAAGGCGAACGATTTCAGAGCCGACAACGTCAATTTCCGGCAGGGCGGCGGCCAGAGCGACGGCTTCGTCCAGCGCAAAATGCGCCGGGCGTCGGTGTTGGTCGGATTTCATCTCGGGATGCAGCACCCAGGCTCGGGTGGCGTCCCGTTCATGTGTCATCAATTATTGTCTTCGCCATCATAAAGGTTGATCGGCTGCGAGGGCATGATCGTGGAAATCGCATGTTTGTAAACAAGCTGCGACTGCCCGTCACGGCGCAAGAGTACGCAAAAATTGTCAAACCATGTAATAACGCCCTGCAATTTGACGCCGTTGATCAGGAATATCGTCACCGGAATTTTGGTTTTCCGGGTGTGATTCAGAAATGCATCCTGAAGATTCTGTTTGTCGGAAGCCATTCAAATAACCTTTGTTCTTGCTGGTGGCCGCGGCTCGGCCATCCCTTCGCCCTCGTGGGGCAGTATGTCGCGCGGCGAGGTGAGTTTCCAGCCCAAAAATCAGTCTGTTACCCGAGCGTGTACGACATAGGTCTAGCGCCGCCAGACATCGCTGGTCAAAAGCGCGATGATCGCGAGCATTTCCAGCCGTCCCAACACCATCACGGCGCAGAACACGAGTTTGGCAGAGCCTGCCAGATCAGCCAGCACGATCTTGGTTTCCGGCGCCAGCGAGATCAGCGGCCCGGTGGTGGACAGCGCCGCCACCGACAGGATGATGGCATTTTCAAAGCTGGAGCCGAGGGCGGAAAATACCACGGTGCCTGCGGCCAGCGACAGGGCGAACAGCATGAAGAAGATCCATGCGATATAGGCACCCTGTTTGCGGATCCGCCGTGACAGGCCGGTGGCGCGCCCAACCGAGGATGGGTGGACCAGTCGCTCCATCTCGCGCAGACCATTGAGGTAGAGCGCCCAGACCCGCAGCAGTTTGACCCCGCCCGCCGTGGTGGCCACCCCGCCGCCGGTCAGCGCCAGCCCCAGAAAGATCAGCCCCGGCGTGGTCAGCCCCGACCAGTCGCGCGCGGTGGTCCAGTCGGCGCTTTCGAACCCGGTTGTGGTCAGGACCGACAGGGTTGTGAAGATCCCGCCCCAAAGGGCACGCAGCGCGGTCAGCAGGCCGTCCTGCCCGTCTTGCGCGCCATAGGACGCCAGCCAGTGGCGCAGGAACAGCACCAGCGGCACGCCGATCACGATCAGCATACCAAGGCGGAACTCGGGGTCGTGATGGATGCCGCGCCGGGCGGTGGTGATCGTATCGCTGGAAAAGGTCAGGCGCGACAGGGCGAACAGCAAGAACAGCGCGATCACCGCCTCGCCCGCCATGCCGGAGCCTGCGTTTTGCACGCCGCCGATGGGGGAAATACCGCTGGTGGCCATCACGGACATCGCGTGGCACAGACCCACCAGCGGCCTGTCACCTGCGGCCACCAGCATGATCCAGAGCGCCAGTGTCAGCCCGGCATAGATCGGCAGCAGCTGCGCGGTGACGCGGATGATGCGGCGTTGGGGGTCCGCGCGCTCGAACTGGCTGTGGCGGGTTTCGGACTGGCCGGGTTCGGCAGAGGCCGTGACCTCGAACCCGCCCAGATTGAGCGGGGCGAGAATGGCCGCCGCCGCGACCCACATCAGCAGCCCGCCCATCCAGCCGACCTGTGCCCGCCACAGATGCAGGGTGGACGACAGGCGTTCGGGGGCGAAGAGCGTGGAGCCGGTCGTGGTCAGGCTTGAGACCATTTCCATATAGGCGTTGAGGAAGCTGGTGGTGCGCAGCGCCTCGTAAAACGGTACGGCCAGCATGGCGGGCAGCACGCTGAAACAGGCGAACAGCGCCAGAAGGTTGCCCATCTCGCCGCGTTTGCGGTTGCGCGACGACATGGCCAGCGCCACCATTGCCACGACAAACAGCCCCAAGGCACCGGAATAGAAGAACGCCCGCGCCTCGTGATGCTGGTTCAGGACCGAGGCATGGATGGCGGGCACGAACATCGCCGCGGCCCCGATCCCGGTCAGTAGCAGAAACAGCGGTTGGTCGAGGATGCGGGGTTTCATGGCTTAGAAGAAATCAATCGAGACCTGGAGCAGCCTTTCGACCTCGGGGACGTCAGAGGCCATCGAGAACAGCGCGATCACGTCGCCTTCGTCAATGCGGGTGTCAGCGGCGGGTTTGACCACCTTGTCGCCCTTGAGGATGCCGCCCACCAGCACGCCTTCGGGGAAATCGATGTCGCGGACCCGTTGGCCGGCAATGGGCGAGGTCGACAGGACTTCGGCCTCGATCATCTCGGCCTCGGCGTCGCCGATGGAATAGACGCCGCGCACCCGACCGTGGCGAATGTGGCGCAGGATCGAGCTGACGGTGGTGGCGCGCGGGTTGATATAGGCGTCGATCCCCAGCGGGGCCATCATCGGCACCAGCGTCGGGTCGTTGATCAGGGCAATCGCCATCGGACACCCCTCGGCCTTGGCGCGGACGGCGGCCAGCATGTTGGTTTTGTCGTCGTCGGTGACGCAAAGCACCGCATCGGCGCGGCTGATATTGGCCTCGGCCAGCAGGGCGGCATCCAGCCCGTCACCGTTCAGCACGATGGTGCGTTCCAACGCATCCGCCGCACGTTCGGCGATCTTGCGGTTCTTTTCGATCACCTTGGCACGGACACGGTCGACCCGATCCTCGAGCGCTTTGGCAACGGCCAGACCGACGTTCCCGCCGCCGATGATCACCACGCGTTCCTGTTTCTTGGCCGTTTTGCCAAAGATCTCCATGGTGCGGGGGATGTCTTCGTTGACGGCAAAGATATAGCATTCATCGCCGACAAAGATCTGATCGCGGGCTTCGGGGGCAAACAGCCGCCCGTCGCGGCGGATGCCCACCACGATGGCGCGCAGGGTGGAAAACAGATCGGTCAGCTGGCGCAGCGGCGTGTTCACCACCGGGCAATCTTCTTCGATCGAGATGCCCAGCAGGTTCGCCCGACCGCCCAGAAATGTTTCGGTGTCGAAGGCCGAGGGCGAGGCCAGACGTTGCAGCGCGGCCTCGGCCACCTCGCGTTCGGGGCTGATCACCACGTCGATCGGCATGTGATCACGGCGGTAGAGATCGGAGTAGATCGCGGTGAGATAGCTTTGCGAGCGCAGGCGGGCGATTTTGCGCGGGATGTTGAACACAGAATGGGCCACCTGACAGGTGACCATGTTGACCTCGTCCGAGTAAGTGGCGGCGATGATCATGTCGGCGTCGCGGGCCCCTGCCCGGTCCAGCACATCCGGGTAGCTGGCAAAGCCGGCAATGCCCTGCACGTCGAGCGTATCCGTCGCCCGGCGCACCAGGTCGGGATTGTTATCCACCACGGTGACATCGTTCTTTTCGCCCGACAGGTGGCGCGCGATTTGCCAGCCGACCTGACCGGCACCGCAGATGATGACTTTCATATCCCCGATCCTCTGTCTTAGGTGCCTTGGATCGCACGCGCCCAGAAGATGGTCAATTGAATTGTAATCCGTCGCCGCGCGGGGCAGTCTATCGGCACACAAGGAGGCCCCAAATGTCCCGTATGCCGTTGTTTCTTGCGCTTGGTCTGACCGCAGCCGCAACCGGTTGTGCGCCGCTGTCGCTGTATCACAAGCCCGGCGTGGCCGTGGTGCAGATGGACGGCGACCTGACCCAATGTCAGGTTAGTGCCCTGTCGAAGGTGCCGGTGAATACACAGATCCGCACGACACCGATCCAGACCTTTCCGCGCACGGTCTGTGACCGCCATGGGCGGTGCTATACCTCGGTCGAGATCATGGGCGGGCAGACCTATACGGTTGATGCCAACAAACGGCTGCGTGACAAGGTCGAGGCGCAATGCATGGCCGAAAAGGGATATGCCCCGGTCGAGCTGCCGCAATGCAGCAGCGCCATATCCAACGCCGCGCCGAAGGCGGTCACGACGGTTCTGCCGCGGCTGGCGCCGACCTCTTGCGTGATCCGCAATGCGGATGGCAGCTGGCAGATCGTGACGCCGGGCTGACGCGGCTCAGCCTTCCTGATCGTCGTCCTCGCTGTCGATATGGGCGACGCGGGCGCCGGATTTCGAGGTGGTCACCACATTCAGCGATTTCAGTTTGCGGTGCAGCGCGCTGCGCTCCATGCCGACGAAATTGGCGGTGCGGCTGATGTTGCCACCAAAACGGTTGATCTGGGTCAGCAGGTATTCGCGCTCGAACACCTCGCGCGCTTCGCGCAATGGCAGCGTCGCCAGCGAGCCGGTCAACACCACGCGCCCGTCATCGCCGCCTGTCTCGTCCTCGGCGGAAAATTCGCGCGCCTCGATCGGGCCGGTGCCGTCGCCGAGGATCAGCACCCGTTCGATCAGGTTGCGCAACTGGCGCACGTTGCCCGGCCAGACCATCGTTTGCATCAGCGCCACAGCATCTTCGTTCAGGCTGCGGTGCGGCAGGCCCTGCGTGCGGTGGAACATGTCGATGAAATGGGAGGCCAGAACCGGAATATCCTCGCGCCGCTCTTCGAGTGAGGGCACGGCGATCGGCACCACGTTGAGCCGGTGAAACAGTTCCTGACGGAAACGCCCGGCGGCGATTTCGACCTCGAGATCGCGGTTGGTCGAGGAAATCACGCGCAGATCGACGCGGACCTTGTCGGTGCCGCCAACGCGCTGAAACTGCTGATCGACCAGCACCCGCAGGATCTTGCCCTGAGTGCCCTGCGGCATATCGGCGACCTCGTCAAAATAGATCACGCCGCCGTGCGCCTGCTCCAGCAGGCCGGGTTCGATGCCGCGCTCGGGGGTTTCGCGACCGAACAGCACGTCCTCCATCCGGTCGGGTTCGATGGTGGCGCAGCCGACGGTTATAAAGGGCCCGCTGGCGCGGTTGGAATTGCTGTGGATATGGCGCGCGGCCACCTCTTTGCCAACGCCGGCGGGGCCTGAAAGCATGACCCGACCGTTGGATTTGGTCACCTTTTCCAGCTGCCCAAGCAGCGTTCGGAAGGCGGCGGAACTGCCGATCATCTCGGCTGTGGTGACATCCTTGCGGCGCAGCGCAAGGTTTTCGCGACGCAGGCGTGACGTTTCCATCGCACGGCGGATCACGACCATGAGCTGATCGATATTGAAGGGCTTTTCGATGAAATCATACGCCCCCTGCTTGATCGCGGCGACGGCGATTTCAATATTGCCGTGGCCGGAAATGATCACCACCGGCACATCCGGGTTGTCGCGCTTGACGGTTTTCAGGATGTCGATGCCATCCATCCGGCTGTCTTTCAGCCAGATGTCGAGGATCAGCAGCGCCGGGGGGGCGGCGTTGATTTGCGCCATCGCGTCGTCGGAATTGCCGGCAACGCGGGTGGTATAGCCTTCATCCTGCAAGATATCCGAGATTAGTTCGCGGATGTCGCGTTCATCGTCAACGATTAAAATGTCACTCATATTGCCCTCAAATATTTTTATTATCAGCGTCTTGTGGCGCGAAGCTCAACGGGAGTCGAAGCAAGGCCATCGCGCCAACATGGGTGTTTCCGGCGAACATCGGCGCGTCTTCCAGCACCAGAGTGCCGCCGTGTTCTTCGATGATTTTCTTGACGATTGGCAAGCCCAGCCCGGTGCCTTCGGCCCGCGTGGTCACATAGGGTTCGAACAGGCGTGCGCGATCTTCGGGAAGGCCAATGCCGTTGTCACTGATCCGCACCACCGCATGCTGGCCTTCGATGGCCGACGTGATGCGGATGGCGCCCGAAAATCCATCTTCGGCGCCCTTTTTCTTGTAGCTTTCTATGGCTTCGCCTGCGTTTTTAATCAGGTTGGTCAGCGCCTGATTGATCATGGTGCTGTCCAGATCGGCCGACAACGGGCTGTCGTCGAACTCGGTGGTGATCGTGACGTCGGGCTGGCCTGCCTGTTGCAGCAGCACCGCCTCGCGTAGCAATTGGGTCAGGCTTTCGGAGCGCCGGACCGGTTCCGGCATTCTGGCGAATTTCGAAAACTCATCAACAATGCGCCGCAAGTCATTGGTTTGACGGACAATCACCTCGGTCAGCTGCTCCAGATCCGGCACCAGTTCTGGGGCCAGATGGCGCGAAAACTTGCGTTTGATCCGTTCCGCGGAAAGCTGAATTGGGGTCAGCGGGTTCTTGATCTCATGCGCGATACGGCGGGCAACATCGCCCCATGCGGCCATGCGCTGTGCGGCGACCAGATCGGTCACATCGTCGAAAGCCACCACATAACCCTCGCGGTGGCCATCTTCGGCGCGGCGGGTGGACATGCGCACCAGCAGGTTTTCCATCCGCCCGTTGCGGCTGACTTTGATCTCTTCCTGCGCCACTTCGTTTTGGCCCGAGGCGAGCTTGTCGAACAGCGGGCCGAACTCCGGCACGGCCACGGCCAGCGCCAGAGATTGCTGTTCGTCCTGCCAGTCCAGCAACCGCTCGGCCGAGCGGTTGACGAAGGCGACCTTGCCCTCGGTATCGACGCCAACAACACCGGAGGTAACCGAGCTGAGCACGGAATCGAACAGCCGTCTGCGTCGCTCGATCTGGCTGGTATTGTCGAGCAACGCCTCGCGCTGCGCCTTGAGTTGTTTGGTCATCTGGTTGAAATAGCGGCTGAGCATGGCGATTTCGTCATCGCCGTCTTCCTCGACCACCTGCACATCAAGATCCCCTGCCCCGACGCGCTGCGCGGCACCGGTCAGGCGCCCGACCGGGCGCGACAGGCGTTCGGCGAACCACAGGCCCAGCCAGATCGCGGCCAGAATCAGGATCACCGCAAAGCCAAGATAAATCAGCCCGAACTCAAACAGCACCCGACCGCGTTCGCTTTCGAGCTGCTGATAGAATTGCGCGGTTTTCTGGGTGTCATCGAGCAGGCTGAGCAATTCGCCATCAACCTCGCGGCTGACATAGAGAAATCGATCGACAAATTCGGTCAGCCGCACCAGCGCGCGGAATTCATTGTTGGTCCAGTCCTGAATGATCACGATGCCATCAGTGTCAGTTTGGGCGATCTGGGCGGCGGTGGGTTTTTCAAAATCGAACAGATAGCTGCGGTCGCCACGCGCGCGAATGGTGCCGGTGCCGTCGATGACATAAGCCTCGCGCAGGCCGCGCTGAATTTGCGACTGGCCAGAGGTCAGAACCTGCCGGACATCAGCGTCGCTCATGAAAACGGTGACCTTGCGGGTTGCATCAATAATGCCCGCCAGAGCCTTGGCATCATTGGTCAAATCACGGCGGTGTTCGTTTTCATATGCTACGGCGGCATCGAGCGAACTGCCCACAACCTGCCGGACACGATCCGAGAACCACCCCTCGAGGCCGATATTAACGGTCAGCCCGGCAAAGATCGCGACCGACACCGTGGGCAGCAACGCCAGAATGGCAAAAGCCCCAGTCAGGCGCATGTGCAGGCGCGATCCGGCGGATTTGGCGCGGCGTGCCGAAATCATGGCCACCACACGCTGCATCACCAGCGCCGCGACCAGCAGAACATACACGAAATCCGTCAGCAGGATCAGCCGCAGGCTGGGCGCAGACGAGCCCTGATCCAGCGGACCGAGCACAAGAAAGGTGCTGATCACCAGAACCGGCCCCAGGAAGACAAGCCCGAATGTGGCCAGAGTCTGCACGCGTTTTTGACGCCGCAGACGACTGAGCCTGATCCAGGAACTATTTTGCTGTGTCCGGGTTGCCACCCGCCACCTTCTTCCTGATGTGCCGCTGTCGCGGCTTACCGCCAGATCATGTGGTCTTACGGGCTTGTGCCGCCCATTTGCCACGGTTCTGTTGCTGTTTTACATCAACTTCCGGCGCCGTGTCACGCGAATATCCAGATCGGTGATCTTCTTGCGCAAAGTATTGCGGTTGATCCCAAGCAAGTCGGCGCATTTCGCCTGATTTCCGCCTGTTGCTTCAAGCGCGATTTCGATCAGGGGCTGTTCCACCTCGCGTAGAATCCGCCCGTGCAGGCCGGGAGGCGGCAGCATATTGCCGTGCAGATCAAAATAGCGCCGCAGATGGCGAGCGACCGAGGCCGAGAGTTTCTCCGAATCGCCCCCTCCCAGAACCGGCTCCATCTCGGGCTGGTTGCCCAGCACCATTTCCACTTCGCTGCGGCTGATTTCATCCGCGCGCGAGGTCAGGACGAGACGGCGAATCGCGTTTTCAAGCTGCCGGACGTTGCCGGGCCAGCTGTAGGCGCGCATCAGTTCCAGCGAGTCGCGCGACAGGTAGCGCTTGGGCGCGCCATCACGTTCGGCGCGGATCAGGAAATGCTCGGCAAGCAGCGGAATATCCTCGACCCGTTCGCGCAAGGACGGCACCAGAAGCGTCGCCCCGCCGAGCCGGTAGTAGAGATCTTGCCGCATCCGGCCCTTGTCGATCGCGTCGGACAGGTCGTTTTGGCTGGTGGCCATGAAGCGCGGAACGTGATCGCCGGGGCTGTCCATCATCCGCACGATACGCGCTTGAAGTTCGGGGTCTATGTCACTGATTTCGTCGAACAAAATCGTGCCGCCCTTGACCCGCGCCAGTACTCGTGCCGGGCCTTCGATGTCTTGCAGATCGGCAGCCGTGACCGAAATGAAGGGCAACGTGCGCCGGTCAGAGAAATCATGGATCGCGCGGGCGATCAGCGACTTTCCGGTGCCGGATTCGCCTGCGATCAGAACCGGCAAATCGGTGTTCATCACCCGTGCGACCAGCCGGTAGAGCGCCTGCATCGCGGGGGTGCGCCCGACCAGGGGCAGCTCGTCGGGGCGGTCATGCTCCTCTACCACTGGCGCGGAAGGGGCCGCGCGACGGCGCTGTTCCAGCGCGCGAGCTGTGCGTTTCATCAGGTCCGGCAGATCGAACGGTTTGGGCAGATAATCATAGGCTTCGGCCTCGGCCGCCTGAATCGCCGTCATGATGGTATTTTGCGCCGAGATCACGATGACCGGCAGGCCGGGCCGATCTTGGGCGATTTTCGGCAGCATTTCCAAACCGTTCCCATCGGGCATCATCACGTCCGAGATCACGACGTCGCCCTTGCCCTCGGCGACCCAGCGCATCAGCGTGGTCAGAGAGGAAGTGGCGTGCACCTTGCAACCGGCTCTGGTCAGAGCCTGTGTCAGAACAGTTCGGATGGTGCGGTCGTCGTCTGCGACCAGTACAGTGCCGTCCATCAGAGGCTCTCCTTCTTTTTGCGCCGCTTGAGGTCAGGCGCCATGGGCAGGGAAATGCGAAAGACCGTGCGGCCGGGGACGGATGTGACCGAAATCCAGCCGCCGTGGTCAGAGATGATTTTGCTTACCAGCGCCAGGCCCAGCCCGGTGCCGTTTTCACGCCCCGACACGAAGGGGTCGAAGATATCGCCGGCAATCTCTTCGGGCAGGCCGGGGCCATCATCGATGACTTCGACTTGCAGGGGCAGCGACTGTCCGGTGCCATCGGCACGGCGCAGCCGGAAGCTGTGTTCATAATAGGAGTGCAGCCGGATGGTGCCGCCATCTTTGCTGGCGGCCTCGGAGGCGTTCTTGACCAGATTCAGCACCACCTGAAGCAATTGGTCGGGGTCGCCATAGGCCATGGGCAGCGAGGGGTCGTAATCCTCGATGATTTTCATGTGGGCGCCGAACCCCAGCAGAGCCGAACGCCGCGCCCGGTCCAGTACGTCGTGTACGTTGACCGGTTTGCGGTCGGGCGCGCTGAGATTGCCGAACTGTTCGACCTGTTCGAGAAGTTTGACGATGCGGCGGCTTTCCTCGACGATCAGATCGGTCAGTTCCAGATCGTCGTTGGACAGGTTCATCGACAGCAACTGCGCCGCACCGGTAATGCCCGCCAGCGGGTTCTTGATTTCATGCGCCAGCATTTCGGCCATACCGATGGCGGATTTGGCGGCGGACTTGACCGAGTGGTTCTGGGTCATCCGACCGGCCAGTTCACGCGGCGAGATCAGAAAGATCATATGGCCGGGCATGTCCTGCAACGGCGCGATTTGCAGGTTGCAATGCAGCGGCGCGCGTTCGCCCGTGCCGACATCAACATCGTTGACAAACAGCGGCGTGTCGCTGGATCGGGCGCGCGAGAACGCCTCTTCCAGCTGGGCATCAATGGTCACGCGATCCCAGACCGGTTGGCCAATGATCGACTTGGCCGAGGCGTTAAGGAAGCCCTCGGCCGCGGGATTGATGTCAAGGATCAGGTCCTGCGGATCGACGATCAGGCCGGGCACAGGCAAGGAGGACCAGATGGTGCAATAGTCGGTCATGCGGCGGCCCTTTGCGGTTGCGACAGTGCTGCAGGAAGCAGCGCGATAACCTGAGCCGGGGCACGAGCGGTCAGAATGGCGCGGCGGCTGACCGGATCGGCGCCTGCCTGATCCATATACCAGCCCAGATGTTTGCGCGCGACGCGCAGGCCCAGATCGGGACCGTAGAAGGACAGCATCGCCTCGTAATGGGCGATCACCATATCGGCCAGCGCATCGCCCTGCGGAACATCGGGCTGTGCCGCGCCATGAAGATCATGGGCGATCTGTGCCAGCGCCCAGGGGCGGCCCTGCGCACCACGCCCGATCATCACGCCATCGGCGCCCGACAGCGCCAGTGCGCGGCGGGCATCGGCGCTGTTGGTGATGTCACCATTGGCGATCACCGGGATCGAGACGGCCTGTTTCACCCGCGCGATCGCAGACCAATCGGCGTGGCCTTTGTAGAATTGGCACCGGGTGCGACCGTGGATGGTGATCATGCGGATACCGGCATTTTCCGCGCGGCGCGCCAGTGTCGGCGCGTTCAGCAGCGCATCATCCCAGCCAAGGCGGGTTTTGAGCGTGACGGGAATGGCGACGGCTTCGACCACGGCCTCGATCAACCCAAGCGCGTGATCGAGGTCTTTCAGCAGCGCCGACCCGGAATAGCCATTTACGACTTTCTTGGCGGGGCAGCCCATGTTGATGTCGATGAGCCGCGCGCCGTTCGCCTCGACCATACGGGCAGCTTCGGCCATCCAATGCGCCTCGCGTCCGGCCAGTTGCACGGCGGTGTTTGCCTTGCCAAACCCCAGCTCGGCGCGTTCGCGCACGCCGGGCTTGGCCTGCACCATTTCCTGACTTGCCACCATTTCGCTAACAACCATCCCTGCCCCAAATTTCGCGACCAGATCGCGAAATGGCAGATCGGTGATTCCCGCGAGCGGGGCCAGAAAAACCGGTGGGAGGAGCGCGTCGTCCGCGAATGTCAGGGGCACATGCCTAATCCTTGTGCGTTTGCCTATGGCTAACTCATCGCTTCGGGTGCTTCAATGAATCGGACCCCAATTTGAACCCAATGCGGGCAGTTGCCTAAAAAATAGGCGCACATCTGCGGGCGGCCTGCCGGATTGCTCTTAACTGTTACAAAGCCTATGCACATAAAACGACAGCAGATCGGAAGATGCGATGGCCAAATCCGCAGTAAAAACCACGATTACAGCCGCCCTTATCGTGGCCGCCGGGCGCGGTACCCGTGCGGGCGATGGCGCGCCCAAGCAATGGCGGGCGTTGCACGGGCAGCGGGTGGCGGACTGGACCCTGGCGGCGTTTCTGGAGCATTCGGGAATCGACCGGGTGATATTGGTGATTCATCCAGACGATGCCGGGATGGTGTCCGGGATGCGCCACCCGAAACTGAGCACGGCCATCGGCGGTGCCACGCGCGATCAATCGGTGCGCAACGGGCTGGAGTCGCTGGCAGATCAGGGGATCGACCGGGTGCTGGTGCATGATGTGGCGCGGCCCTGCGTGTCGGCGCGGGTGATCAGCGATGTGATCGAGGCGTTGCAGCATGTTGCGGGGGCAGCGCCGGCCCTGCCAGTGAATGATGCGCTCTGGCGCGGGGCGGCAGGCACGGTGACCGGGATGCAGGACCGCAGCGGGCTGTGGCGGGCGCAGACCCCGCAGGGGTTTCAGTTTGGTGCGCTTTTGGCGGCGCACCGGGCGCATCCGGGCGGCGCGGCGGACGATGTCGAGGTGGCCCGTGCCGCCGGGATCGAGGTTGCGATCGTGGCGGGAGATGAGGACAATCTGAAGATCACTCAGCCCTCGGATTTTGCGCGGGCCGAGGCGATATTGAACAATAGGATGGAGAGCCGACAGATGGATGTCAGGTTGGGCAATGGCTATGATGTGCACCGGTTCGGGCCGGGTGATCACGTGATGCTGTGCGGGGTAGCAGTGCCGCATGGGCGCGGGTTGCAGGGACATTCGGACGCCGACGTAGGGATGCACGCGGTCACGGATGCGCTGTATGGCGCGCTGGCCGAGGGCGACATCGGCCGCCATTTCCCGCCCTCTGATCCGCAGTGGAAAGGCGCCGCGAGTGAGATCTTCTTGCGTCATGCTGTGGCGCTGGTGGCGGAAAAAGGGTTTAAGATCAGCAATGTGGACTGCACACTTGTGTGCGAACACCCCAAGGTCGGGCCACATGCGGCGGCAATGCAGGCCGAAATGGCACGGATCATGGGGCTGTCGCCCGACCGTGTTTCGGTCAAGGCGACGACAAGCGAGCGGCTGGGCTTTACCGGCCGCGAAGAAGGCATCGCGGCACTGGCCACGGCAACATTGGTGAAATCATGACACATCTGATTGCGACATTCTTCTATATCGGTCACCTGCGCCCGGCGCCGGGCACGTGGGGGTCGCTGGCGGCACTGCCGGTGGGCTGGGGTCTGTATATGCTGGGCGGGGTGCCGCTGTTCCTGATCGCGACGGTCGTGGTCTTTGCGCTGGGGTGGTGGGCGACCGGAATCGAGACCGCAGGCAAGGCCGATCACGACCCATCCGAGATTGTGATCGACGAGGTCGCGGGCCAGTGGATCGCGCTGGCGCCGGCGCTGATCGGGGCGGCGCATGCAGGGGCGGATGTGCTGGCGCTTTGGCCCGGCTGGGTCACGGCCTTTGCTGCGTTCCGGTTGTTCGATATCTGGAAACCCGGCCCGATCGGTTGGGCGGATCGGCGCGGCGATGCCTTGGGTGTGATGCTGGATGACGTGATCGCGGGGCTGTTTGCCGCAGTGGTTGTGGTGATCGGCGCGGGCATTTCGCACGGGGTTCTGGGGTTATGAGCAAGGCCGAGGAGATTCTGAGCAGCTATCGTGCGTTGGGCTGGCGTATCGCCACGGCGGAAAGCTGCACCGGCGGCATGGTGTCGGCGGCGCTGACCGATGTGGCCGGGTCGTCGGATGTGTTCGAGCGCGGGTTCGTGACCTATACCAACACGGCCAAGGTGCAGATGCTGGGCGTGGAGGAAGAGACGCTGAACGCGGTTGGCGCTGTGTCTGAAGAAGTGGCACGCGAGATGGCCCATGGGGCGCTTGCCGGGTCCGAGGCGGATGTGGCAGTGGCAATCACAGGCATTGCCGGACCGGGCGGATCTGAGTTCAAGCCCGAGGGGCGGGTTTGCTTTGGACTGGCGGTCAGAAATGCACCTGTGCGCAGCGAAACGGTGGAGTTCGGGGCGCTGGGGCGGGCAAAGGTGCGCGCCGGGGCTGTTGAAAAGGCGCTCGACTTGCTGCTTTTTGCGTCGACAAAATGATGCCTATATTTGCGCCACACACACCTAATATTGCGTAACTTTGTAGCAATTTAATTAACGCCGAAGTTATAGACGCTTTATTTGCTCTACGCCTCTTTAATTTGCACTCCTGTTCCGTTTGATCCGCCCCAATCAGAGTTAAAGGGACGGAAAGGAACAACCAATGAACGGAGCGGATACCGCCTGGATCATCACCGCAACAGCGCTTGTGCTGTTCATGACATTGCCGGGGCTGGCGCTGTTTTACGGCGGGCTTGTGCGGGCGCGCAACGTGCTGAGCGTGTTCATGCACTGCTATGCGATTGCCTGCCTGATGAGCGTTTTGTGGTTCATCGCGGGCTATTCGATCGCATTTGGGGACGGCAATGCGCTTTGGGGCGGGTTGGACAAGGTGTTCCTGTCCGGCGTCGATGCGGACAGCCTGTCGGGCACCCTGCCCGAGGTGCTGTTCTTTGCCTTTCAGATGACCTTTGCGATCATCACCCCGGCGCTGATCGTCGGGGCCTATGTCGAGCGGATCGGCTTTGGCTTTGTGTTGTTGTTCTCGGGGCTGTGGATGCTGCTGGTCTATGCGCCCGTGACCCATTGGATCTGGGGCGGCGGGATGCTGTCGGACGGTGGGATTTTTGGCGAAACCGGGGTGAAGGATTTCGCCGGTGGCATCGTGGTGCATGAGACCGCGGGGATCGCGGCGCTGGTGCTGGCCGTGATGCTGGGCGCGCGGCAGAACCACACCACCCCGCCGCACAACCCCGGATATGTGATGATCGGGGCCGCGATGCTGTGGGTCGGCTGGTTCGGCTTCAACGGTGGGTCGCAGCTGGCCGCTGATGGCGGAGCTGCGATGGCGCTGACGGTGACGCATATTTCGGCGGCAACGGCGTCACTGAGCTGGGCCTTGTGGGAGAAGATCAAGTTCGGGCGCGCCTCGTTGGTGGGGATCGTCACGGGCACAATTGCGGGGTTGGCTTCGATCACGCCCGCAAGTGGTTTTGTCGGCCCGGTTGAGGCGCTGATCATTGGCGCGATTGCCGGGGTTCTGTGTCAGGAGGCGGTCAATCTGGTGCGCAACAAGGCCAAGATTGATGACACGCTGGATGTGTTTGCCGTGCACGGCGTTGGCGGGATTTTCGGCACGATCATGATTGCGGCCTTTGGCGTGGGCACATGGACGGCACAGTTGGGCAGTCTGGTGATTGTTGGCGTGTTCACGCTGGTGGTGTCGGCGGTGCTGGCCAAAGTGGTGGGGATGATCACGCCGCTGCGGGTGGATGCCGAGACCGAGACCAACGGGCTTGACCTGTCGGTGCATGGCGAACGCGCCTACGATCACCGGTCGTAAGCGGGAATCGCGCAAAACAACAAAGGCCGTCCAGTTCGGGCGGCCTTCTTACTAAGGTCAGCTAAGAACAAGCCCGCCCACAATCGGGGCGGCATACCCCGCAGCGCCATCGCAAATCCATTGGCCATTTGCGGGAAAACAGCGTTTTTGTTCGGGGTGCCTTTAGGCCGCGCTTGTCCCGTAAAGGTCGGCGGCGCGGCGTTCGAACGCGCGCACGATCCGCTGCATCGCTTCGTTGAAAACCAGGCCGATGATGCCTTGCAGCACGGCGTTCTTGAATTCGAAATCCACGAAAAAATCGACCTCGCAACCGGTATCGGTGTCGGCGAAGCCCCAAGTGGATTTCATGTATTTGAACGGCCCATCCAGATATTCGGTGTCGATCTTCTTCGTCTCGGGCCAGAGCACGACATGGCTGCCAAAGCGTTCGCGGAACACCTTGAAGCTGATCACCAGATCTGCCTCCATCACCTGTGCGCCATCGTCGCGTGGCGTGACCGAGCGCACACGCGCCGCCGAACACCACGGCAGGAATTGCGGATAGGCCGCAACATCGGCGACAAGGTCATACATTTGTTGCGCTGTGTATGGCAGGCGGCGTATCTCGGAGTGGGTAGGCATGTCGCCCCTTTTTCGCGTGGACAGTGGGCTTCCATTTCGTAGACTGAGGCCGGAAATTCAAGGGGGTGTTATGCCAGAGCGTCCATATGTCATCGACGAAATGATCTCGGCCAAGCGGATCGCAGCGCGGATCGAGGCGCTGTCACAGGAAATACACGACGAATTTTCCGACACCGACAAGCTGGTGGTTGTCGGGCTGTTGCGCGGCAGTTTTGTCTTCATCGCCGATCTTGTGCGCGAGCTGGACCTGCCGGTTGAGGTGGATTTTCTGGAGGCGTCATCTTACGGAAATTCGACCGAAAGCAGCAGGGAAGTGCGTATTCTCAAAGATTTAAGAGGCGAAATTGAAGGGCGCGATGTGCTGGTTGTCGAGGATATCGTCGATACTGGCCATACGCTGACCCATGTGCTGCATCTGCTGAATTCACGCCACCCGAAGCGGTTGAAAACCATCGCCTTGCTGGACAAGCCGTCGCGGCGCGAGACCAACATGCGCGCGGATTGGACCGGATTTGAGATCCCCGATGAATTTGTTGTCGGCTATGGCATCGATTTCGCCCAACGCAATCGCAACCTGCCCTTTATCGGTAAGGTGCGGTTCACGGACGAGGCATGAACCCGCGGCATTTCCTGCGGATGTCCAAATGGGCACGGCATCCGCCAAGTGCACGGCGGGTGAAGCTGCTGCTGGCGGTGATTGCCGCCTGTTTGGCACTGTATGCGGTGGAACGCTGGATCGGCTGGCCGGAGTTTCTGACACTAACACCGGAGCGTGGCTCGCGGGTTGCGCGGTAACATGTAGGCTGCCTGCCTTGGGGCCGTTTCGCCGCCCTTGACCGGGCGGCGCATTCTCAAATCAGGCGCGGCCGATCTTTTCCAGACGCGCGGCGCGCAAACGGGCAAAATCATCACCGGCATGATAGGACGAGCGCGTCAGCGGCGTGGCCGAAACCATCAGGAATCCCTTGCCATAGGCGGCTTTTTCATAGGCGGCAAATTCTTCGGGATGCACGAACCGATCCACCGCGTGGTGTTTGGACGTCGGTTGCAGGTATTGCCCGATGGTCAGGAAATCGATGTCAGCGGCTCGCATATCATCCATCACCTGCTGCACCGCCTGTTTATCCTCGCCCAGACCGACCATGATGCCGGATTTGGTAAACATGGTCGGGTCAATTTCCTTGACGCGCTGCAACAGCCGCAGGCTGTGGAAATACCGCGCGCCGACGCGCACCTCGGGGTAGAGGCCAGGAACGGTTTCAAGGTTGTGGTTGAACACGTCAGGTTTGGCGGCGACGACCACCTCTAGCACCTCAGGGGCGCAGCGCAGGAAATCGGGTGTCAGAATCTCGATGGTGGTATCGGGCGACTGGCGGCGCACGGCGCGGATGGTCTGGGCGAAATGTTCGGCGCCGCCGTCCTCGACGTCGTCGCGGTCGACGCTGGTGATCACCACATGTTTCAGACCCAGCTTTTTCACCGCATCGGCGACGCGGCCCGGTTCGAACACATCCAGCGCCTCAGGCGGTTTGCCGGTGGCGATGTTGCAAAAGGAACAGGCGCGGGTGCAGACCTCGCCCATGATCATCATGGTGGCGTGGCCCTGGGACCAGCATTCGCCGACGTTGGGGCATCCGGCCTCTTCGCAGACCGTGACCAGCTTGTGCTCGCGCATAATCTTATGGGTTTCGCGGTAGCCGTCGCCGGTGGGCGCTTTGACCCTGATCCAATCCGGTTTCTTCGGCTGGGCATTGTCAGGGCGATGCGCCTTTTCAGGGTGCCGTTGCTGGGGGATTTTAAGATCACGCACAGTACTGTTCCTGCTGTTTTTTCAGCATCTATCATAAAACGGCACCAGAAAAAGCACCAGCTTTGCATGGGGGGCATGCGTGTGGCGAAGGACAATCATGCTGCGTGTGCAAATTTTTCATATTTTTCAAACAGTTTTCGGACTAATTCGTTGATTCGCATCGCATTTCATATTTGTGCAAGTGCAGAAAACATGCTGGCCAATGTGGCCAATCCGGTCTAGGTGTGCTGCGAAAATTCTGTAAAAAAAAGGATCTCTGTTATGCAAGCAGGCCTGAAACTGCCCGATGTGACCTTTCGCACTCGTGTCCGCGACGAAGCCGTAGGCGGCACAAATCCGTTCCGCTGGCAGGACATGACCACCGCCGATTATTTCGCCGGAAAGCGCGTGATTCTGTTCTCGTTGCCGGGGGCGTTTACGCCGACGTGCTCGACCTATCAGTTGCCGGGGTTCGAGAAGAACGCCGAGACGTTCGCCGCTCTGGGCATTGACGGGATTTACTGCATGTCAGTTAACGACAGCTTTGTCATGAACAAGTGGGCCGAGATGCAGGGTATCAAAACGGTCAAAGTAATCCCCGATGGGTCGGGCGAGTTCACCCGCAAGGTGGGAATGCTGGTGGCCAAGGACAACCTTGGATTCGGGATGCGCAGCTGGCGCTATGCCGCTGTGATCAACAACGGTGTTGTCGAGGCGTGGTTCGAAGAGCCGGGTCGCTGTGACAACCACGGCGAAGATCCATATGGTGAAAGCTCGCCCGAGAACCTACTGAAGTATCTTGAGGCAAAAGCCTCGGGGATTGCGGCTGAGTAAGCTTTGACGAAAGCTTGAAGGGGGCGTTCGGGGAACCGGGCGCCCTTATTCATGTGTCGCGCAAGGGAACCCGGCCTTCGGTGGGCATCTTGGCGGCAAGACGGGACGTTGCAGATTGCGCGCAGTGGCAGGCACAGATACCTTGCAGGCTCTGACCCCAGCAAAGGGCCATATCAATGGACAAGCCAGATCGCTCCAGCGCCCTCGACGGCATTCAGGATTTCCTCAAACAGATCGTTTATGGTGGGAATGACGGGATCGTCACCACCTTTGCGATCGTGGCCGGCTTTGCCGGGGCGCAGTCGGACGGCGTGGCGCAGATCGGCGGGTTGGCGGTTCTGGTGTTCGGTCTGGCCAATCTTTTTGCCGATGCAGTCAGCATGGGGCTGGGTGAATTCCTGTCGGCGCGGTCACAGCATCAGATGTACCGTGCCCGGCGGGCAACCCGGCTGAGCCGGATCGAAGGGGCACCTGATGCCGAGATTGACCGTTTCACCGAGATTCTGCGCGACAGAGGGCTGGCCGAAGCGTCTGCGCGCCAAGCGGCAGAGGCGATCAGCTCGAGCCCGCCGGTGATGGCGGATATGATGCTGTCGCACTCCAAGGGCGGCACCGCACCCGAATCCGAAGATTCGGCGCTGAACGGGCTTGTTACCTTTGCCGCGTTCGTCGCGTTTGGTGTGGTGCCCCTTTTGCCCTATCTGCTGCGTGAGGCCGATGAGCTGAGCCTTGTTCTGTCGCTCAGCGCCACCTTGGCAGCGCTGGCGGCACTGGGATTGCTGCGCGGCATTGCCACCGGCGAAAACCGTCGCCGGGCGGTGGCCGAAACGCTGGGTGTTGGCTCGATCTGCGCGGCTGTGGCCTTTGTCGTGGGCTGGTTGGTGGGCGGCTGAGCGATCAGCCGATCATCGCGCCGGCCTGCCCCAGTTCCTGATAGTGACGCTTCAACCGTTGCAGCGCGATCCGCAGGACGATCTTGCCCGAACGTGCGGACCAGCCCATGCGTTTTTCTGCCGATTCCAGCCCCTCGAGATAGCAGCAGCAGCGCAGCACCACATCGCCCAGACCCGGCCCCAGATCACGCAGTGCGCCCGCCACGCGGTCGCGCGCGCCGGATGAGCCGCGACCAACATCGCTGCCGGGTTGAAACCCGCCACGATCCCCCCCTGTCAGGAAGCGGTCCCAATTCTGCGCGACATTTGGCCCCATCTGCGACAGCTCGAAATCCTCACGCAGACGCTCGCCCGCGGCCACAAGATCATCCGACAGGAAGGGCGTGCCGTCTTTGTCACGCCGTCGGGCCAGCAGCGTCAAAGGTGATTCTGCGGCATTGTAGCGTTGGCGCCGGGGGGCCTCGCCCTGCTCGGTCGTCTGGCGCGTGTCCCAGACGCGATGCTGACCTGCGAAGGGCGCCTGCGCCTCGGCAAAGCCCTGCCGGGCTTGGTTTTCCGCCTCGGCCAGAAGCCGGGCCAGGGTGGCGCGCCCCTCGGAGGTGATCCGATAGCGAGAGATGCGGCCAGGTGCATCGCAGGTGATCCATTCGTTCAACGCCATGGCCTGTGCAACGGCGCGATCCACAACGGCGGTACGGGTTGTGGTGCCGCTGTCGCTGTCACGCACGACAACCGCCTTGTCCATTTCAGACGCAACGGCCAGCACCGCGCCGGGTTCGCTGAGCCTGCGCAGGATGCGTCGGGCCTGTTGGTTCAGCACATCCTCGTCAGGGGTTGGAGATATCCGGGAGGGAAAGGCGGTCATCTTGGCTGGCTCCTTGGTCGGGTCCGTGGGGAATTTGGTGTGGCTGGAACGGATGCAGGCATGGCCGAGACAGCGCAGGGCTTCATCAACCAGTTGATCATCGCGGCGGTTTTCCAGTTTTCGGATCTGGCGCAGAACGGTAGAGGCATGGCAGCCCGCTGCCCGTGCAAGAGCCCGGATCGGCAGTCCGGTTTCAGTATGGGCCAGGTAACGCAAAGCGGTCTCAGGCACCCAGCCGGGCATCGACGGGGCGAAAAGATCGGACATGAGTGTTTGCGACATGTCGACTCCCTTATGGTCACGGTCGTTGCTCTGGTTATCCACAATTTATCCCCAGAACGATCCACAACCTAGACGTGCAATTATTACCCGTTGGTTAACAGTTTCCTGTTTTTCAATGATTGTTTCCAAAAGATGAACAGACGGGTAAATCGCCGTACGGATGAGCACTTCGCCACGCAACACCACCTTAGCATGTGCATAGTGAAGGCCTTACTTGCGCCGAAAGGAACACAGACATGAACGACCTGATGGGAATGCTGAACACATTGCGCCGCCCGCGCCTGCTGATCCGGGCAGCCAGAATTGGCGTCGATGACTATCGCCGGGACATTCATCTGCGTCGCGTTCTGGGGCAAGGCGCCCTGCCCCGCAGCGGCCCGGCCCTGATCCGGCTGATGGAGCTGGAGGATGCGCTGAACGAACAGCGCCGTGGCGACGAGGCCGGATATTCCCCCATTCGCCATGTCGAAATTCTGATTGCAATGATGGGCGAGGCGCGGGTTTTGCGCGCCTCAGCGTTAGCTGCCGCGCCAGTATAAGGCGCGGCAGATCTGAAACAGCGGTCGGATCAGAGGAAGGCGTCGGGCATCGAGGCCTTTTTCTGGGTCACATAGGCATTCAGGGCTTCGGCAATGGCCGGGTCCATGGCGGGCTGGACATAATCGCCAAGCAATTTGTCCACGCGCGCGCTGGCCAGAGCCATGGTATCGCGACTGCCCTCTTCTGCCCAGGTCTCGAACGGTTTGTAGTCAAGCAGTTCCGAGCGCCAGAAGGCCGATTTGAAATTGGCCTGCGTATGGGCGCAACCAAGGTAGTGGCCGCCGGGGCCGACTTCACGGATGGCGTCCATCGCTTGGGCATTCTCGTCAACTGCGATGCCGCGTGCCAGATGATGCAGCGCGCCCAGCTGATCGGCATCCATCACGAATTTCTCGTACGAGGACACCAGCCCGCCTTCAAGCCAGCCACAGGCATGCAGCATGAAGTTGACGCCCGACAACAGCCCCATATTCAGGCTGTTTGACGTCTCATATGCCGCTTGTGCATCCGGCAGTTTCGAGCCGCAGAACGACCCGGCAGAGCGATACGGCAGCCCCATGCGGCGGGCCAACTGGCCTGCGCCATAAGTGATATGGGCGGCTTCGGGTGTGCCGAACGTGGGTGCGCCGGAGTTCATGTCGATCGAGGTCACGAAGGCGCCGAAGATCACCGGCGCACCTTTGCGCACCAGCTGGCTGTAGGCGATGCCTGCCAGAACCTCGGCCATGACCTGCGTCAGGGTGCCTGCGACGGACACCGGCGCCATGGCGCCACCGACGATGAAGGGCGAAATGATCGCGGCCTGATTGTTACGGGCATAGACCTCGAGACTGCCCATCATCACATCGTCGAAGGTCATCGGCGAGTTGATATTGATCAGAGAGGTCATCACGGTGTTGTTCTGCACGAACTCCTTGCCGAACAGGATCTCGCACATGTCGACCGAATCCTGTGCCCGGCTGGGTTCGGTGACAGAGCCCATGAAGGGTTTGTCGCTGAGGGTCATGTGCGCCAGCAGCATATCAAGGTGGCGTTTGTTCACCGGCACATCAGTGGGTTCGCAGACCGTCCCGCCGGAATGGTGCAGCCATTTCGACATATAGCCAAGTTTAACGAAGTTGTTGAAATCATCCATCGTGGCATAGCGGCGCCCGCCTTTGACGTCATGCACGAAGGGCGGGCCGTAAACCGGAGCCAGCACCAGATTTTTGCCGCCAATTTCGACGTTGCGCGCCGGGTTGCGGGCATATTGGGTGAATTGCGACGGCGCGGTTTGGCACAGCTGCCGTGCAAGACCGCGCGGGATGCGCACGCGCTCGCCTTGCACATCGGCGCCCGCCTCGCGCCACAGAGCCAAGGCACCGGGGTTGTTGACGAAATTGACGCCCACTTCCTCCAGCACGGTTTCGGCGTTTGTCTCGATGATTTCGAGCGCCTCTTCGGTGAGGATTTCGAAATTCGGGATGTTGCGCTCGATGAATTTCGCGGTTTCAAACGAAACGGCGCTGCGTTCGGCGCGGCGTGCGGCCCCGCCACCACCGCGGGTCCGTCTTTGGGTTGCCTGTTCGCTCATCCCTGATTCTCCTGACAGCTTGCGAGACTTTCTTATTAGGCGCTTGGCTGGCTGGGCTTTGGAATAAATACGGCCTTTGAGACGAAAAAACGACCTTTCCGCGCGTGCAAGGCACGGCGCGCGCACGAGTCGCGAGGACACGATGCGACCTTGAGACGCATTTTAGGGTGACAGGTGATATTCAACTCTTTACATATAAAGAAATCAGAATGTCGCGAGAAAAGGGAGAAACGCGCACCGCCCGGTCCGGTACCAACAGCGGCTAGGTCAACGATAAAAAACGTGCACCGGAGGAGAATACGGTGCGCGATAGGGAGAGGAAATTACATGAAAATCATAAACTTGCGCCGCCACTCTGTGGCTGGGGCCACGATGGCGCTTGGCCTGATGGCGGCCCTGCCCGCACAGGCCACGAACGGATATTTTGCCAATGGTTATGGCGGGGGGTCAAAGGGGATGGCGGGGGCCGGGGTGGCCGTGCCGACCGGGGTTTTGGGGCTGGCGCAAAACCCGGCCATGGGGATGAAGGTCGGCAATCAAGCCGGTTTCTGCCTGACGATGTTTGCACCTGACCGTGGCTTTAGCGTTTCCGGGGCCGGAGGACTGACCACCGGAGACTTCAGCAGTCGCAATGATCTGTTTGCGATCCCCTGCGGCGGGGTCAATTTCAAGCTGAACGAACGTTCATCTATTGGGTTCTTTATGTTCGGCAATGGCGGGATGAACTCTGAATACGACACCAACGTGTTTGTGCCCGGCTATGGTGTTGCGGGCACCTCGCCGCTTGGCGTGAATCTGGAGCAGCTGTTCATCAGCGCGAACTACTCCTTTGAAGTGAATGATCAGCTGACCTTTGGTATTGCGCCGGTTTTTGCATTGCAGCGGTTCAGCGCGACAGGGTTGGAAAATTTCGCGGGCTATTCATCTGACCCTACGGCGCTGACCAACAACGGCGATGACTGGTCGGTCGGGTACGGGTTCAACGTCGGGGTGCTGTATGAGCCAAGCGAGAGCTGGAGCATTGGCGCCGCGTATCGGTCGCGTATGGAAATGGAGGCGTTTGACAAATACGCCGGGCTGTTTGCCGAACAGGGCGATTTCGATGTGCCTGCGGTGGCGACGCTGGGCGCGGCTTATACGCCGCAATCGGATCCGCGGTGGACGCTGACAGCGGAATATCAGCGTATTTTCTATGGCGATGTGGCGGCGCTGGGCAATACCGGCACCGAGATCACCGCGCCGTTTGGGGCGGATGATGGGCCCGGATTTGGCTGGAAAGACATGGATGTGCTGCGGATCGGGGCGATTTACCGGGCCAGTGACAAGCTGACCCTGCGCGGCGGGCTGTCCTATTCGACGCAGTTCATCAAGAATGACGAGGCGTTGCTGAACATTCTGGCGCCCGCGACGCCGCAATGGCACGTTTCGATCGGGGCAAGCTATAAGCTCAATGATCGTTGGGGGGTGACGACCTCGTTCACGCATGCGTTTGACAATGAAGTGACCGGGACCAACCCGGCGTTGGCACCGACGCAACCCGTGACACTCAGGATGAGCCAGAACGAGTTTGCCATCGGCATGACCTATAAGTGGTAAAACCTGCGCCCAGTGCCCCGGTGTGGGCGCGGGGCCTCTTGCGCAGAAAGGTTCTGGGCTTTAGTAGGCGGACATGAGCCAGACATCCCATGACCGCCTTCTTATCATAGACTTTGGCAGCCAGGTAACGCAGCTGATTGCGCGTCGCCTGCGCGAGTTGAACGTCTATTGCGAAATTCACCCCTATCAGAACGTCACTGACGCGTTTCTGGCCGAGTTTTCACCCAAGGCGGTGATCTTCTCGGGCGGGCCGGCGAGCGTGATCGACGAGGGATCACCGCGCCCCCCGGCCAGCGTGTTTGACCTTGGCGTGCCGATCCTTGGGATCTGCTATGGCCAGCAGGTGATGATGCAAATGCTGGGCGGCAAGGTCGAGCGCGGGCATGGCACGGCTGAATTTGGCCGGGCCTATGTGACACCGGCAGAGGCGCGTATCGACCTGCTGAACGGCTGGTTCCTTGATGGCCGCGAACAGGTCTGGATGAGCCACGGCGATCACGTGTCGGCGATTGCGCCGGGGTTCGAGGTCTATGGCACCTCGCCCAACGCGCCCTATGCGATCACGGCGGATCTGAGCCGGAACTTCTTTGCGGTGCAGTTTCACCCGGAAGTACACCACACGCCAAACGGCGCCACGCTCTATGAAAACTTCATCAAGGCTGCTGGCTTTTCCGGCGACTGGACCATGGGCGCGTATCGCGAAGAAGCGATCCGCAAGATCCGCGAACAGGTCGGCGACAAGAAGGTGATCTGTGCGTTGTCGGGCGGGGTTGATAGCTCTGTTGCGGCGGTGTTGATCCACGAAGCGATCGGTGATCAGTTAACCTGTGTTTACGTCGATCACGGGCTGATGCGGCTGAACGAAAGCGAACAGGTCGTGGGCATGTTCCGCGAGCACTACAATCTGCCGCTGATCCATGCGGACGAAAGCGAGCTGTTCTTGGGCAAGCTTGAGGGGGTTTCGGACCCCGAAACCAAACGCAAGATCATTGGCGGGTTGTTCATTGATGTATTCCAGAAATACGCCAATGGGATTGATGGTGCTGAGTTCCTGGCGCAGGGCACGCTATACCCGGATGTGATCGAGTCCGTGTCGTTCAGCGGCGGACCCTCGGTGACGATCAAGTCGCACCACAATGTAGGCGGTCTGCCCGAGAAGATGGGGCTGAAGCTGGTCGAGCCGCTGCGCGAGCTGTTCAAGGATGAAGTGCGCGCACTTGGCCACGAATTGGGCCTGCCGGCCTCGTTCATTGGTCGCCACCCCTTCCCCGGCCCCGGTCTGGCCATTCGTTGCCCCGGCGAGATCACCCGCGAAAAGCTGGAGATCCTGCGCAAGGCGGATGCGGTGTTCATCGACCAGATCCGCAAGCACGGTCTGTATGACGACATCTGGCAGGCATTCGTGGCGATCCTGCCCGTGAAAACCGTGGGCGTGATGGGCGATGGGCGGACGTATGACTTTGCCTGTGCGCTGCGCGCAGTGACTTCGGTCGATGGGATGACGGCGGATTATTACCCCTTCACCCATGACTTCCTGGGCGAGACTGCGACGCGGATCATCAACGAGGTCAAGGGCATCAACCGCTGCACCTATGACATCACCAGCAAGCCGCCGGGCACGATCGAGTGGGAATAACACAAACAGTGCGCCCTGCCGTCCGACGGGCGGGGCGACTTTTCGGCCTTCACATTTACGGCCATCGGCGTCCCCGCCTGTTCCGCAGGTTTGATTGAACCACCAACAGCTTTCACATTTCTTAAATATCCCCGCCGGAGGCGAAAAAACCGCTCCACCTTCGGGTGGGTTTGAGGTTGTATGCCTCCGGCGGGAATATTTTGAAAAATGTGAAGCCTAGGTGCGGCGCAGATTGGGGGAGGTCGGGTATGACAGACAAGTCTGCGCCGAATGTGTTGAAGGCCGCGTTGTGGATGGTTGGGGCGATTGCGTCGTTTTCGGCGATGGCAGTTGCCGGACGGGCGGTGTCATTCGAGCTTGATACATTCGAGATCATGACCTATCGCAGCATCGTTGGCTTCGTGATCGTGCTCGTCGTCGCCGGGCGCGCGGGAACGTTGGGGCAGGTCCGGCGTGACAAGCTGGGGCTGCACCTAATCCGCAATGTCAGTCATTTTACCGGTCAGAATCTTTGGTTTTTCGCCATCACGGTGGCGCCATTGGCGCAGGTTTTTGCGTTGGAGTTCACCTCACCGCTTTGGGTGCTGGTGATGTCGCCTTTCGTATTAGGCGAGCGCATGACACGGATCCGGGTATTGGCCGCGCTGTTGGGGTTTGTCGGCATTCTGATCGTGGCGCGCCCGTCGGCGGAAACGGTGAATGCGGGTGTAATCACGGCGGCGTTGTCAGCCATTTGTTTCGCGGGCTCCATCATTTTCACCAAGCGACTGACGCGGACCGAGACGATCACGTGCATTTTGTTTTTTCTGACGGCGATACAGGCCGTTTTGGGCGTGATCTGCGCCGGGTATGACGGCGATATCGCCCTGCCCTCTGCCACGTCCGCGCCTTGGCTGGTGCTGATCGGCTGTGCGGGACTGTTGGCGCATTTCTGCCTGACCACCGCGTTGAGCATTGCGCCGGCAACCGTGGTGGTACCGATCGACTTTATCCGTCTGCCCGCAATCGCGGTGGTTGGGATGGTGTTTTATGACGAACCGGTGGATATCTTTGTGCTGCTGGGGGCGCTGGTGATATTCGGCGGGAATTATCTGAACATCTGGTCAGAAACGCGGCGGCGGTAGGTACGACGAAGTGACGCAACGTCGCATATATCATCCGTATAGTTGACCCTAGGGCGCCGTTGACCCGTCAAAATGACTTGGCTTAGCCATTTCCCATAATAAAAAACTCCAGGGAGGGGAAATGGAACGATTTTTGTTGGGCGCAGCTGTGGCTGCGCTTTCGGTCAGTCCTGCTGTTGCAGGTGGGCTTGATCGCTCGGGTCAGGGGATTGGGATCCTGTTTGAACAGGGCACCGTGGCCGAGCTGAGCTTTGGTGCGGTATCACCTTCGATTTCCGGCACTTACGTCGGCGGTGCGGCCAGCTCGGGCAATATCGGCAAGGATTTCACGCAGGTAGGGTTGAGTTTCAAGCAGCAGGTCAATGACAAGCTGTCGCTGGCGATGATCATGGATCAGCCGTTTGGCGCCTCCGTGGATTATACCAGCGCGGGCACCTTTACGCCGCTGGTCGGAACCACTGCAGAGCTAAAATCCACCGCGCTGACGGCGTTGGCACGGTACAAGCTGACAGATCGGTTCAGCGTGCACGGCGGGATCAAGGGTGAGTGGGTCGAAATGGACGTCACCGTGCCCGGCGGCGGCGCGTTGAACTATACCGGCTCTGGTGATCGGTCCTTTGGGGCAGGATATGTTGTGGGCGCGGCCTACGAGATTCCCGACATCGCGCTGCGGGTTGCGTTGACCTATTCTTCGGAAGTGAGCCATGATTTCAAAACGACGGAATCTTCGGCCTATACCGGTGGGGCCACGATCACCTCGCCTGATACGCGGGTGAACATGCCGCAATCGCTTAATCTGGATTTCCAGAGCGGGATTGCCAAGGACACACTGGTGTTCGGCTCGATCCGTTGGGCAGACTGGACCGCGACGAATATCTCGCCAGAGCACTATTCCAACACCATCGGCCTTGGGCCGCTGCAGTCGTATAGTGAAGATGTCTATACCTATACGTTGGGGATTGGGCGCCGGTTTTCCGACACGTGGTCCGGGGCGGTCACGCTGGGGCATGAGCGCTCTCAGGGTGGTACCACAGGCAACCTTGCACCGACGGATGGGTATACCAGCATCGGGGTCGGTGGCAGCTATACAAGCGGCAAAACCAAGATCAGCGCCGGGGTTCGCTATGTGAAGATCGGCAATGCAACCTCAAGCGGTGCGGGCGGCAACACCGGTGATTTCACCGACAACGACGCCTGGGCATTTGGGGTGAAGCTGACGCAGAGCTTCTGATCCACAGAACACGACAAAATTCGGCCCTGTGCAGGTTTGCACGGGGCCGTTTTGCATTTTGGGATGACAACGTTCAAAGCGCAGGAATCGGATTGTTTCCGGGCTGTTGGATGCATAGCGTCGCGCCATGACACCTGTACAAAAATCCGTATCGCCGCGCGCTTGGGCCGAGATGATCCTGCTGGCTTGCATCTGGGGCGCTTCATTCTTGTCGACCGCCGTGATTCTGCGCGAGGTCGGATATCTGACGGCCGTGGCCCTTCGACTGAGTGGCGCGGTGGTGGTGCTTTGGGCCTATGTGGCGTGGCGCGGTTTACCGGTGCCACGATCACCGCGAGTCTGGGGGGCTTTTCTGGTCATGGGGGTGTTGAACAACGCGCTTCCCTTCACGCTGATCACCTGGGGGCAGCTGCATATCCCATCGGGGCTGACGGGGATTTTGAACGCCTCGACGGCAGTATTTGGCGTGGTGGTTGCGGCGATTGTGTTCGCTGACGAGCGGTTGCGGCCGCGCAAATTGATTGGTGTGGCATTGGGGTTCGCCGGGGCGGCGACTGCGATTGGCGTGGGGGCGCTGCGTGAGGTGAACCTGACCTCGCTTGCGCAGCTGGCGCTGATCGGGTCATCATTGTGTTATGCCTTCGCCGGGGCTTGGGGGCGCGCGAAACTGTCAGGCTTGCAGCCGCAGGTGGCGGCGGCGGGGATGCTGACCGGCGCCGCGATCGTGATGGCGCCCTATGCGATCTGGGCCGAGGGTGTGCCGAGTTTAGACTATTCACTGCAGGTCTGGAGTGCGCTGTTGTATCTGTCGGTGCTTGCGACGGCAGCGGCGTATCTGTTGTATTACCGGGTTCTGGCAATGGCGGGATCGGGTAATTTGTTGCTGGTGACGCTGATGGTGGCCCCCATTGCCATTCTGTTGGGGGCTGTGGTTCTGGGCGAGGCGCTGCCACCACGGGCATATGTGGGATTTGCGTTGCTGGCGGCGGGGTTGCTGGTGATTGACGGGCGGATCCTGCGGGTATTTCGCAATAGGGTTTGACCGCTCTGTGCGCCAAAGCTAGGACTGCGGGGCGCAGAGGAATTGAGTAATGATCTATGAAACCGCCAGAGACTGGCTGAGTGCCCCGAAGAAGAAGGTGCTGTTTTTCGGCATGTCAGGTCTGGGCAAGACCCATGTGTCGAACCTGTTGCGGGCGCAGGGCGATTGGTTTCACTACTCAATAGATTACCGGATCGGCACGCGGTATATGGGCGAATATATCGCCGACAATGCCAAGCGCGAGGCGATGAAGGTGCCGTTTCTGCGCGAGCTGCTGATGTCGGATTCGATCTATATCGGATCGAATATCACGTTTCACAATCTGACACCGGTATCGGCCTATCTGGGCAAGCCGGGCGATCCAGCGAAGGGGGGACTGCCCTATGCCGAATACACTCGGCGGCAGGAGCAATTCCGCCAGGCCGAGATCAAGGCGCTGATGGATACCGGATATTTCATCGAGCGCGCTGAGGCGCTGTATGGCTATCCGCATTTCATCTGTGATACCGGCGGGTCGATTTGCGAGTGGGTCGAGCCGGAGGATGCGCACGACCCGGTGCTGAAAGCACTGGCTGCCGAGACGCTGATGGTCTGGATCAAGGGCGATGCGGCGCATACGGCGGAATTGATCCGACGGTTCGACAAGGCCCCCAAGCCAATGTCATATCAGGCGGAGTTCCTTGACCGGGTCTGGCACGAATATCTGGAGCTGAACGCGCTGAAAGAAGATCAGGTGGACCCGGATGCCTTCATCCGCTGGACCTATGCGCAGGCGCTGGCGCACCGGCAACCACGTTATGCCGCGATGGCGAAAAACTGGGGCGTGACCGTCACCGCGGATGAGGTGGCGCAGGTCGCCTCGCCTGCGGATTTCGATGCGTTGATCGCGGCGGCCCTTGAGCGGCGCTGATCCCTGCCCTATCTGAGACCCCTAGCCTGAACCGGAGCACTACAATGCCGATCAAGATCCCAGCTGACCTGCCTGCCTTCGACGTGCTGACGCGCGAGGGCGTGATGGTCATGTCCGAGGATCAGGCCGCGCGGCAGGATATCCGGCCTTTGCGGATCGGGTTGCTGAACCTGATGCCAAAGAAAATCCAGACAGAGAACCAGTTTGCGCGATTGATCGGGGCGACGCCCCTGCAGATCGAGCTGAGCCTGATCCGAATGAGCGAGCATCAAACCAAGAACACCGCCGCCGAGCATATGGAGAGCTTTTACCGGCCCTTTGACGAGGTGCTCGCGAGCGGCGAGAAGTTTGACGGGCTGATCATTACCGGCGCGCCGATCGAGCATCTGCCGTTCGAAGAGGTCACCTATTGGGAGGAGCTGACGCAGGTTTTCGACTGGACCCAGACCCATGTGCAATCCACCTTTGGGGTGTGCTGGGGCGGGATGGCAATGATCAACTATTTCCACGGCGTGCAAAAGCACCTGCTGGACCACAAGGCCTTCGGTTGTTTTCGGCATCAGAATTTGGCACCAGCTTCGCCATATTTACGCGGATTTTCAGATGATTGCGTTATCCCGGTCAGCCGTTGGACCGAGGTAAAGCAGACCGAGATTGATCGCGCGCCCGGTCTGGTGACGTTGCTGGGCAGTGATGAGGTTGGTCCGGCTTTGGTCGAGGATCCAGGGCATCGGGCGCTGTATATCTTCAATCACTTTGAATATGACAGTGATACGCTGAAGCAGGAATATGACCGCGACGTGGCCAGCGGCACCGCAATCAATGTGCCAATCAATTATTATCCCAACGACGATCCTGCGCGCAAACCCCAGAACCGTTGGCGCAGCCACGCTCATCTGATGTATGGCAACTGGCTGACCGAGATCTATCAGGATACACCTTACGATATTCAGGCGATTGGCACCTAGGCATATCGGCCAAGTTGCATGATGGGAATGCCGCTATTCTCGGAGCGACGCTACGCGCTGGATTGCGCTGCGTGGCCGCACGCCCCATATTAGTCTGAAAAAACAAGGAGAGGCATGATGAAGCTGCCCTTTGATGGTGCGATCAGCGACTTTTACGAAAACCACGCCCCAAAGGCGATCCGCAACGCGATCCGGCGCGCGGATAAGGATGATATTCTGACTGACAGCTATCCTTATTCCGAACGGATGCGGGGCAAGACCTATGACAAGGAAATGCACGACCTGCAGATCGAGCTGGCGAAAATGCAAAACTGGGCGCGGGAAACCGGCGCGCGTATTGCAGTTGTGTTCGAAGGTCGCGATGCGGCTGGCAAGGGCGGCGCGATCAAGCGGTTTCGCGAAAACCTGAACCCACGCGGTGCGCGGGTGGTGGCCCTGTCAAAACCGACCGAGACCGAGGCGACGCAGTGGTATTTCCAACGCTATATTGATCACCTGCCCTCGGGCGGTCAAATCGTGTTCTATGATCGCAGCTGGTACAACCGGGCTGTGGTCGAGCATGTGTTTGGATTTTGCAGCAATACACAGCGTGAGCACTTTTTTGCGCAGGTACCGGATTTCGAGAAAATGCTGGTGGATGAGGGGATTTATCTGTTCAAGATCTGGCTGAATGTCGGGCGTGCGGAGCAGCTGAAACGCTTTCTGGACCGCGAGAAAGATCCGCTGAAACAGTGGAAACTGAGCTGGATCGACGTCGAGGGGCTAAAGAAATGGGATGAGTATAGCAGCGCCATTTCCGAAACGCTGAGCCTTAGCCACACAAGCGTTGCGCCGTGGACGGTGATCCGCTCCGACGACAAGAAACGCGCGCGACTGGCAGCAGTTCGGCGGGTGCTGCATGCGATTGACTATGACGGCAAGGATGCGAAGGCGCTTGGCCCGCTGGACAGCGAAATTTGTGGCGGGCCGGACCTGTGGGATGCGTAAACGCGGCTATCACCACGGTAATTTGCGGCAGGCCCTGGTCGAAGCCGCGCTTGAGCTGATCGAAGCGAAAGGCCCGACCGGGTTCACCCTGTCCGAAGCCGCGAAACAAGCGGGCGTAACCCCTGCAGCGGTGTATCGTCACTTTGAAGGGCGCGAAGACTTGATCGCCGAAGCCGCGCGGCAGGGATACGAAATTTTCGCCGACGTGATGCAATACGCCTATGACAAGGGGCAGCCGTCGGCATTGGCCGCGTTCGAGGCGACGGGACGGGCCTATCTGGCATTTGCGCGGAAATACCCCGGCCATTACATCGCGATGTTTGAAAGTGGAATTTCAGTCAACCGCACGCCAGCGCTGGCCATGGTTTCGGCCAGAGCGCGCGGCGTGATGGAGCGCGCGGCAATCGATTTGGCACAGCATATTCCGCCGGAGAAGCGCCCCCCTGCCAGCATGTTCTCGGCGCACATCTGGGCGATGTCGCACGGGGTTGTTGAGCTCTTTGCGCGTAACTCTCCGGGCACTCAAAGTCCCTTCCCGCCCGAAGAGCTTTTGGAAACCGGGATCGGTGTCTATTTGCGCGGGCTGGGGCTGATCAAGCCAGACTAGATCCAACGACCTGACGTCAGTGATGCCTTTGCGCCACATTGGTGAGCGCTGGGAAAATCTCGGGCACCTTTTCCCCGTCCTGCTCTGGACTTCTCTCGCGCCTTATACCTTATAGTTTTGATCGGCTTTATCGTGGCGCTGACCGGGACAAAACCCGGCCCTTTGCCCGCCACCCAACCGGATTGCAGGGAAACATCCCGATCCGCAGTAGGCAGCTGCCGTTTTTTTGGAAAATGAACGCTACTTTGAAGGGACACCACCACCATGTTCATCCAACGCCCATTGTGCGCGGCCGCTGCACTCTGCCTGCTACCTCAGCTTGCTTTTGCCGGGGATTTGTCTGTCACTGCCGGGGTTGCTGCCACGGCTGCCTATGATACCTCGGACGGGTTGAACCACTCGGAAAACATTCTGGAAGGCTATATCGAAGCCGAAATGAACGGGATTTACGGCGGAGTCTGGATCGGGTCCTTGGAGGACGATCCAGCTGACGACGCCGAAATCGAAGTCTATCTGGGCTATGGCGGCGATATTTCGGATCGGCTGGGATATGATATCAGCCTGACCGGGTACTACCTGAACGACAGCGGGTATCAGAACTATGATATCACCACCGCGCTGTCCTATGCGTTCAACGACAGCGTGACCGGATCGCTTGAGCTGGCCTATGATCCCGACAACGAAGACCTGGATCGTTCGATCGAGCTGGAAATCGCGCTGACAGATCGTGTGTGGCTGAGAGGCCTCGTTGGTGAAAGCGATGCGGATGCGAACACCTATGCCGAGCTGAGTGTTGGCTATGCGCTGACGGACGCGGCAGCGCTGGAATTGCTGTATGAAGACGCGGATGACAGCGCAGGCACACTGTCGTTCATCGTATCATACGATTTCAATCTGTTCGGCGGCTGATCCCTCGGTTTCGTTGAATGGCAAAGGCGGGTCTGATGGCCCGCCTTTTTTAATGCGCCGAGGCGCGCCAAACGAGTACCAAAAGAACCTGTACCAAAAGAAAAGGGCCACCCGAAGGCAGCCCTTTCCGAAACCATGTCCGAACGAATTAACGCTTGGAGAACTGGAAGCTCTTACGGGCTTTCGCCTTACCGAACTTCTTACGTTCCACAACCCGGCTGTCGCGGGTCAGGAAGCCGGCGGCTTTCAGAGCGGCGCGCAGGCTGGGATCGTAAAGTTGCAGTGCTTTCGAGATGCCGTGCTTGACCGCACCGGCCTGACCGGAAAGGCCACCGCCTTTGACAGTCGCCGTCACGTCAAACTCGTCTTCACGACCAGCGACCGAGAACGGCTGACGCAGGATCATCTGCAGCACGGGGCGGGCGAAATAAACGCCCATCTCTTTGCCGTTGACGACGACCTTGCCGGAGCCCGGCTTGATCCAAACGCGGGCAACCGCGTCTTTCCGCTTGCCGGTGGCATAGGAACGGCCCAGTTCATCACGAACGGGTTCACGAGGCGCTGCGACTTCGACCACCACGGCATCACCGGCCACGGCACCCAGCTCTTCGAGCGAATTGATTTGGTCTGTCATGATTACACCCGCGTATTCTTGGAGTTCATGGATTTCACATCCAGCACTTCAGGCGACTGTGCCTCGTGCGGATGCTCGGCACCGGCATAGACACGCAGGTTGGTCATCACCTGACGGGACAGCTTATTGCCCGGAAGCATGCGCTTGATGGCAGCGGTCACGACGCGCTCGGGGAATGCGCCTTCCAGGATCTGCTCTGCGGTACGGAACTTGATGCCGCCCGGGTGGCCTGTGTGCCAGTAGTATTTCTTGTCGGTGCGCTTCTTGCCAGTCATCTGCACCTTGTCGGCGTTGATGATGATGACGTTGTCGCCCATATCCATGTGCGGCGTGAAGGACGGCTTGTGCTTGCCGCGCAAGCGCATGGCAACGATCGACGCGAGACGGCCCAGAACAACGCCTTCAGCGTCGATCAGGATCCATTTCTTTTCGATGTCTGCCGGAGTAGCAGAAAAGGTTTTCATTGCGGGGTTACCCTTGTTCAGTTCAGGAGCGGGCGATAGGCCACGGTCCAAATGCGATTGCCGGGTTATATCCGCAGTGAATTCACAGTCAAGCGCAGTAAATCCAATTTATATAAGCAAAAACAATATCTTACGAAATAGGTATTATAATACCCCCAGTTTTTGACCGCGGATCGGGTTAAACGGTGATTTCTTCGCGTGGATTATCCAGAAGTTTACGCAACTGAATGATTCCGGCCTCGAACCGGGCGGGATCGACCAAGCCGTTGACCGCGACCCGGACCGCATGTGGCGCGCGGGCATCACGCAGGACGAACTCTTCCGAGCTTTTGACGATCACGCCCTGCGCCTCGGCAGTGCGGGTGAAGCTTGAGGCACGCCAGCCCTGCGGCAGAGAGACCCACAAAAACGGCACGTCCTGATGCCAAGTCACATTGTGCCCTCCCAGATGGTTGACGGCGACGCGCACCATTTCGTTGATCCGGGCGCGAATTTTGGCCGCGACAGACAAAATTCGAGGGTCGTTCATGACGGCCAATGTCAGCTCTGCCAGCGGGCGCGACAGGCCAAAATAGCTGAAGGCGGCGGTGCGGGCCAGATCGGGCACCCGGTCCAAGGGCGCCACAACATAGCCAACCCTGAGGGCGGGCGTCAGCGATTTGGATAGAGACGAGACATACCACCCGAGGTTTGGCAACAGCGAGTGATAGCTTTCATCGCGATGCGGCCCAATCGTATAGCAATCATCATCCACAACATGCAGGCCAAGCCGCTGCGCCAGCGCGGCGATCTCGCGTCGCCGGGCGGGTGAGGTGGTGCGCAGCGTCGGATTATTCACCTCGGACGAGGTGCAGAACAGCTGTGCGCCGTGGTCACGCACGGCCGCCTCAAGCTCGGCCACGATCGGACCCTCGGTGTCACAGCCGATACCGATAACGCGCGCCCGGCAAAGCTCAGCCGCACGACGGAAGCCAGGATAAGTTAGGGATTCGACAGCAACCACCGGATCGGGCCCACGCAACACGGTCTGCATCACCAGCATCAGCGCGCTCTGGGCACCGTGACTGAGCACGATATCCTCGGCCGTGAAGTTGCCGATTGGCAGGTCGGCCATCCAATGGCGCAGAGCGCGACGCAGCGGCAGGTCATCCATCCGGGAGGGATACATCAGCAGGTCCTGTGCCGTCATGCTGTCAGCACAAGTCTGCATCGCCTCGCGCAACAGTTGGCTTTGCCCCATGTCCGGCACCTGCGGGCTGCGCAGAGTAAGTGTGGTTGGCCAATCGTGCGCTGAATCGGCTTGGGTTGCGGCCTCGGCCACAAAGGTGCCGCGCCCGACCCCGGCCTGCAAAACCCCCTCTTCAGTCAACACGGTATATGCCCGCGCCACGGTCCCCGGCGTCACGGACAAGCGATAGGCCAGATCGCGTACAGGGGGCAACCTGTCGCCGCTGAGCAAAGTTCCTGCAGCGACACCTTCGCGGATATTGTCGGCAAGCGCTTTGTACTTCGAACGCCCCACAGTGTTCAGCGTTGGCTGCCACTTTGTATCCATGACAATCTTTTCCTAGACGTTCAATTGCACCAATTGTATCATTCTATATGTAGCTATATCGCTACATTGTGTCAATACAATCAAAGGATTTGTCCCATGTCACAGCAGCCTGCCCTGCACGCCGCTCAGATCATCACTTACGACCTTGGCCAGCCCGCGCCGGTTGTGGCCCGCTGGGCGCTGATGTTCGCTGTGACCGTTACAAAATGGGACTGCCGACATCGTACCCGCAAGGCGCTGGCCAAGCTGACGCCTGAGCAGTTGCACGATATCGGCATCGCACGCGACGCGGCTTATACGGAGGCCGCCCGCCCATTCTGGCGTGATTGACACCCCGTCCGCGCCTGAATGTACTGGAAGCCGGGGTTATCCCCGGCTTCTTTTTATGGGTACAAAGTGCAAAATCTCAGGCCGGAATGGAATAGGTCATGGTCGAGCGCGCCACGGGCTGGTCCATCCCTTCCGAAAAAATCAGCACATCGCCGACGGCCAGCGCGCGACCCAGTTTGAGCAGGCGACATTCGGCAATCAGATCAACCCCGGCGGCCGGTTTTCGCATGAAGTCCAACGAGCAATTCGTGGTCACCGCCAGCGCCTTGGGGCCGATCATAGCCAGAATGACCAGATAGACGCTGACATCGGCAAGCGCGAACATTGACGGCCCCGAGACTGTTCCGCCGGGGCGCAAATGGCGCTCGGCCACCGGCATCCTGACGGTAATCCGTTTGTCGGCCAAGCCTTCGATGATGAAGTCCTCTTTCACCTGCGGAAACTCCGCGCCGATGAATTCCATCAATTCCTCCGACGACATTTTCAAAGCCATCACTTTCCTCCCTCTTCTGTTGCTCCTAGAGTTGCAGTGAATGTGGGAGGAGAACAAGATGGCATTACTCGAACGCAACGATACAGGTGCGGTGGCGCATCTGACGCTGAACGCCCCTGAAAAGCTGAACGCCCTGAGTGATGGGATGCTGCGGGCACTGCAAGACGAATTCGACCAGTTGGCACAGCAACCCCATATTCGTGCTGTCATTCTGTCAGGTGCGGGCAAAGTATTCTGTGCGGGGCACGATCTGAAAGAGATGACCGCCGGTCGTCAGGCCGAGGATGGCGGAAAGACCTATTTCAAGGACTTGTTTGACCGCTGCGCCCGCATGATGCTGTCAATTCAGCGCCTTCCGCAGCCGGTCATTGCACAAGTTCATGGAATCGCCACTGCGGCGGGCTGTCAACTGGTTGCCTCCTGCGATATGGCGATTGCGGCAGAGGGCACGAAATTTGGCGTCAACGGGGTGAATATCGGCCTGTTCTGTTCGACCCCAATGGTGGCCTTGTCGCGTAACATCCCGCGCAAACAAGCGTTTGAGATGCTAAGCACAGGACAGTTCATCCCGGCGGACAAAGCCGAATCACTGGGGCTGATCAACCGCGTGGTACCGCATGACACGCTGGGGGCGGCCACTGCCGACATGGCTGAACTGGTGGCGGGCAAGCTGGGGGCAGCGGTCAGGATCGGCAAGGAAGCCTTCTACAATCAACTCCAGATGCCCATGGCCGAGGCATACGACTATGCTGGTGATGTCATGGTCGAAAACATGCTTTACAGGGATACGGCCGAGGGAATCGCGGCCTTTCTGGACAAACGCCCACCCGACTGGACCCAGTGACACGAAGTCGGCCAGTTTCACGCTATCCTCTCGGGGTCAGAAACGGCCCTAGCGGTGGAATTTCCTAAAATTTTCAACAGACTAAGGCAGTGTTTCCAAAACGATCAAAACTATTTCCAATTTGCCGCTTTTCCGCCGCATTTGCCTTTGCTAAAAGCGTGATAGAGGCGCGAACTTAGCCTCTTGATGATGCGAGTGTGGGTCACCGTCGGCATATTGTCTCTCCAAGCCAGCCTCTCTCTGGCCGCTGATTTATCGGATAAGGTGACCCACTCGACCTTCCCCTACGCAAATATGCGAGACATGGTGTTAACCAATCGCAATTTTGCGCCCCCTGCCCGCCGTATCCTCACGTTTTTGTGTCGCTGCGCCGACTGCTGAAGCGCTGAAGGGCTTTCCAAAGCCGCAACCTTACCCTACATCGCCGAACATGGATAAGACACTTCACATCATTGGCGGCGGTATGGCCGGATCCGAGGCCGCCTGGCAGGCGGCCAATATGGGCGTTCAGGTTATCATTCACGAGATGCGGCCGAAGGTTGAAACCTTTGCCCATCGTACTGGCAATCTGGCCGAAATGGTCTGCTCCAACTCGTTCCGTTCGGATGACGATGAACAGAACGCAGTGGGCCTGTTGCATTGGGAAATGCGCGCTGCAAATGGATTAATAATGCAGATGGCCGGGCGCCATCGCCTGCCTGCCGGCGGTGCTTTAGCTGTTGACCGGGATCAGTTTTCCGAAAGCGTTACCAACGCTCTGCACGACCACCCTAATGTAACGGTTGAATATGGCGAAATCACCGAACTTCCCGAACACGGCCATTGGATCATCGCGACCGGCCCATTGACCTCGCAGGGGTTGGGGGCAGCGATTTCTGCTGAGACCGGCGCCGATGCGCTGGCGTTTTTTGATGCGATTGCGCCGATTGTCTATGCTGAAAGCGTAGATATGAATGTGGCATGGCTGCAATCACGCTATGACAAAGGTGAGACCGAGGAAGAACAGAAAGCTTATCTCAACTGCCCGATGACGAAACCGCAATATGAGGCGTTTATCGACGCGCTTCTTGCGGCTGATAAAACCGAATTCCACGAGGGAGAAACCGCTGGTTATTTTGATGGCTGCCTGCCGATAGAAGTCATGGCAGAGCGGGGTCGCGAAACCCTGCGGCATGGCCCGATGAAACCAGTGGGCCTGACGAATACCCATGCCCCCGAGAACAAAGCCTATGCGGTGGTGCAGCTGCGCCGCGACAACGCTTTAGGAACACTTTATAACATCGTGGGATTTCAGACAAAAATGAAATACGGAGCACAAACAGATGTGTTTCGTATGATCCCCGGTCTGCAGAATGCCAGCTTCGCTCGCCTAGGTGGAATTCATCGCAATACGTTCCTGCATTCCCCCACTCTTCTGGACGATCAGATGCGCCTGAAATCGCGCCCGCATATCCGGTTTGCCGGTCAGATCACCGGCGTTGAGGGCTATGTCGAATCCTCTGCTATGGGGCTGTTGGCAGGTCGGTTTGCGGCGGCCGAGATCCTTGGCAAGACCTTGCCAACTGCGCCACAGGACAGCGCAATGGGCGCGTTGATCCACCACATCACCGGTGGGGCCGAGGCAAAAACCTTTCAGCCGATGAATGTAAACTTCGGTTTATTCCGTCCGGTTGACGGTTTGAAGGGTGGTCGCCGCGGACGCAAGGATCGCTACAAAGCTTATACTGATCGGGCAAAAGAGGCGTTTTCAGAATGGCTTGCGGATCAAAGCTAAGATGACGATCTGCGTGACCCGATTTGCGCCCAGCCCCACCGGGCCGCTGCATCTGGGGCACGCCTATGCCGCCATTCTTGCGCATGACATGGCGCACGCACAGGGAGGCACCTTCCTTTTGCGGATCGAGGATATCGACCAATCCCGAGCCCGTCCAGAATGGGAAACGCAAATTGAAGCGGATCTTCATTGGCTGGGGCTGAACTGGTCTGACCCCATCATGCGCCAGTCTGACCGCCTGCCCATATACCGCCGCGCGTTGCAGCGGCTCTGGACGCAAGGCTTGCTTTACCCCTGCATATGCAATCGCCGCGATATTCTTGAGGCCGCATCCGCGCCGCAAGAAGGGGCGCCGCCCGCGGTCGGGCCTGACGGTGTCGTCTATCCTGGGACATGCCGTCACCTGCCCGAGGCCGGACTTCCGCTGCCCCAGGCCGCACTGCGGCTGAACATGCGTCGGGCTCTTGATTTGCTGGGGGCGCCGCAGCTGACGTTTGTAGAAACCGGTTCGGGGCCGCTGGGAGAAACCGGTACAATCACGGTTTCACCTGACGATCTGTGCAACGGCGTTGGTGACATCGTTCTTGCACGGCGCGACATGGGCACATCCTATCACCTGTCTGTGGTGCTGGACGATGCCGCGCAAGGCGTTACCCATGTCACCCGAGGTCGCGACCTATTCGAGGCCACACAGATCCATATTCTTCTGCAACGGCTTCTGGCTCTGCCCACACCTCTCTATCATCATCACCGGTTGATCCGGGATGAGCATGGCAAGCGCCTTGCCAAACGCGATGACGCCAGCGCAATCGCCAAATATCGCAGCGAGGGCGCAACTTCACAGGACATCCGCCAAATGATTGGACTGTCCTAGAGCGTGTGTTCAGACCAAGGTCGATACGACCTTTTTTGGGCCGTGGCTGTCAGCGCGGCAATCGACACATCGAGCGCCCTTGTGACTCAGCGGCAAGCACCACTTTTTCCACCTCGGATGATCACTGATGCGGTTTGGCGGTATGCCATTTTGAAGTCAGTCAAAGAGTAGTCGCCAGAGCGACGGCTAGACACGTGATTTGAAACCATTCGATGTTGAACTGCCAAACAACGCCGTATTGAAAAGTAAGTGTGCTGGCTTGGTGCCCCACTAGGACTCGAGTAGCAATTGAAAGCTGATTAATCCGTTTGTGGCGTAGCGCAATGATGTTGATGCCCTCGTGTGCGATGTAGCGCTTGAGGCCACGGATTGCTTCGCGCGTGGCGTGGCCCGCACCCAAGTATGGAAAATCACCCAAACGAGTACCGGAGGCGACACGAAACGGGACAGCCAAATTCCTTGATTTGAAGTTGCTTGGCAAAGCCTCTGCAAATCTACGAGTGCCTCAACTTAACTAGCGCCGAAACCTCATGGTCAGAGTAAATGAGTAGCTTTTTTCGGTCAGCTGTCTGGGTGCTGGCGGAAAGCGGCCCGAGCGCGTTGTCGCGTTCAGAGCTGCCATTTCAAAGGCATTGATGCCCGAAGATTCAATAACCTTGGTGGCCAGAAGCTGTCCGTTGCGCGATACCGTGATGCGCAACCGGACAGAGTGGCTACCACGTTGGCCTTTGGGATATGTCTTGCGGCTTTCGACGCGGCTACGAATCTTGGCACCCCAAGCGGACAGAAGGCTGGCGCGCTGACCTTGGGACAAATTTGCCTGAGCGCTTTTGCGCCCGGTTCCGGCCTGTGCTCCGCCGCCAGCCCCAACCGCCACCTGCTGCTTGCGCGGCAGCGCTTTTTTGGAGGCCCCAATCTTGGGGCGCGGTTTCGGCTTGGGGAGAGCATAGGCGGGCGGCGCCGTATCCAGTTGGGGCATTCCCGACGAGGTTTGCTGCGCCACCTCCATCATGGCGACAGGGGCGGCAAAAGGGCGGACAGGTTGAATTGCGCGACTCACCGGCGCATCCGAGCCATCGGGCTGATCGGGTTGATCGGGAGTTGCCGTTTCAAGCTGCGCCGCAGGCGAGGCCGTCCAGTCGGCAACAACAGCATCGAGATCACCACTGACGGCGACAAGGGACACCAGCGTTTCCCCGCCCGATCCGTTGGCGTTGCTTCCTGTCTTGGGCAGGTAAAGCAATACTGCGGCGTGCAGGGCAATCGTAACCGAAAGGAACACGACGAATTCCAGTGACCTCCTCATTCCAACCGCACCACAATATCCACCTGACGCCCTCCGGCCTCGGCCAGTCGCCGCATGACACGCGCGAGCACGGGGGCTGGCGTTCGGGCATCCACCCTCAGTTGCACACGTCCCGTCCAGTTTTCTTGCGCGATGGCAGAATAAACCTGATCCCCGACAGAACTCTGGAAATACAGCTCACCCGCTGCATCCAGAAATATGATCTGGGTGCCGTTTTTCGCAGTCTCCCCATCCGCCGCGAGCGGCGGCTTGACCTCGACCGGTTCGGGCGGCCGTATCTGGGCCGTGATTAGAAAAAAGATCAGCAGCAAAAAGACCACGTTGATCATGGGCAAGATCGATTCACTCTGCTTGCGGGTCGTGGGGGCAGGAATGCGCATGCTTCACTCCATCAGGACCAGCGAGGTGAACCCCGCCCGCCGCAGTATTCGGCTGACATTGACGACACGCTGAGTATCGATCCTGTCATCCGCGCGCAGTACAATAGTCTGGCTTGGATCGGTCAGAAGCCCCTGCAACTGCGCCACCAGAACAGTTGCGTCACAGGCGACCCCGTTGAGACGAAAGCCGTCGGGCAGGATGTCCACCAGCCGTGGCTGTCCTGCATAGCTTCCGCCGCCACCCAAAGGGAGCGGCAAAACCTGGTCGGCACCAAACCGCGACGCCAACATGAAGAAGACCAGCAACAGGAACACCACGTCGATCATCGGTGTCAGGCTTGGCTTGCGACGTTTTGGGACGGGCAGTGTAAACTGGCTCATGCGGCATGTGCCTGTGGCGGCGCATCCGCGGACAGGCCTCGTTCGACTTGGGCTACGAAAACACGTGTACAAAGGTCCTCGATATCACGGCGGACGCGTTCGATAACAGCATCGAATGCGCTGAGCGCAACTGAGGCTGGGATCGCTACGGCCATGCCTGCGGCTGTGGTCAACAAGGCTTTCCAGATCCCGCCCGCCAGCAAGGCCGGATCAGCCTGTGCTCCGCTGTGCTGAAGCGCCTGAAATGCCGAGATCATGCCAAGCACCGTCCCCAGAAGACCCAGCAATGGCGCAGTCGTTGCGATGAGTTCCAGCGCGCGCAGCCCCGTGGTTGCATCTCCAAGGACACGCTGCGCGACCCGCGTCGTCTCTTCCCGCGCGGTCGGCTCTGGCAGGCGCTGGCTGCTGCTGAACGCGCGTTCCAAAACGCGGTTTCTGAGGCCGCGACGGTTGCGAACGGTATCCTCAGCACGCGCCAGATCCCCGTTTTGCCAAAGCCTCACGGCCCTGCGGGCGCGCCTGCGCGACCAGGCGCCTAACAGAAGCAACGCCCAGATTTTCCACAGGATCAGCCCGACCGTGGCGACCGAAAGCCCTGCAATCGCCCATAGCGACGCCCCCCCAGCAATCAGAAACGACACTGCGGGATGTTCCAATATCTGGTCGGGAACCGTGGTCGAGAGAGGCTCTGTCGCGCTTTCGTCGGGGGACGGCGCGGCCGCCTCTGCCACTGTAACAGGTTGCGGGCTGAGTTCAGAGGCAGAGCTGCGGAATGTTGCCGCCCTGTCGTCCGCCGGAGCCATCAGAACCGGCGCTGTGGTGTCGATCCTAAAGCTGTCTGCTGGCAAATCCTGAGCTAGAATAGGTCCAACCAGCAGAGCGAGAAAAGTTATAGCGGTCGGAATGGCGCGCTTGCCGGGGATAGGCATTCGGCATCTCCATTTTGTTGAGAACACAAGAGACGCGCCACTCGAGAGCGGCGCGCCGTTGCCAATGTCAAAACCGGGCTTCCAGCTTGACATAGAAGGTTCGGCCGGGTTCGTTCACCTGAACCAATGCGGGATCGAACACACTGGAGCGGCTCAAGTGGTTGGCGTAGGTCTCATCCGTGACGTTGTCAGCGCCCGCAATAAGCACGGCGCTTTTGCTAACGTCATAGCTGCCGAAAACGTCCAAGGTCGCATAGCCAGGCGTCACACCTGGATCGCGCGACGGATCGATCCGATCCTGCTCTAGCGCCCAGTTCACGCGGCCGCCCGCGCGCCACTTGTCTTGCCCATAGGACAGGGTGATCTGCCCCTGCAGCGGCGGGATTTGTGCCAGAGGACGGTCGTCGGTGTTGTTTTGACCGTGGGTCCAGGTCATATCGCTTAAAATTGACCAGCCGTTGTTTTCCCACGACCCGGACAGCTCGATCCCTTTCAGGTCGGCAGAGACGTTGCGATAGGTCGTCACACCCGGCACCGAGACTGCATCACGCAAGATATAATCATCCACCTTGTCCAAGTAGGCCGTTGCGTTGAAGGACCAGTTGTCGCGCACCGTTTCATAGCCAACATCGAACTGGTTGTGTTTCTCGGGATTGATGTCCGGATTGCCGACCCAGTTGCTGCGTGCCATTGCCCGTTCGTTAGCATCTGCGGTGCGCACCGAACGCGACAGACCAACAAACAGGACCGAAGAGGCGTCGAGTTTGTATTCCAGACGCGCCAGCCCACCGAAGTTGTGTTCCTCACGTGCTTCGTCGAACGTGGTGCCGTAGTATGTGGTGTAGAAGTCGTTTGCCGTCATCGTCGCCGAAGCGGCACCGGGGACGACATCAGCCATGTCAGAGGTCGCGCGGACATAGTCATAGCGGACACCCAGTTTCAGAACAGTACTGTCATTCAGATCTGTCTCGGTTTCCCCATACAGGCCGCTTTGCGCGATGGTGACATCCGGCCAACTGAGCGCCACTTCGCGGGTCGGGTCATATGCCTCGATCAGTGCGATGGGCCCCATATAACCGCGGGCCATCCGATTGTTGGAAAGATGATCCACCCCGAATTTCGCGCGGGTCGCGCCGAAATCGAGTTGTGCCTCGATCTTCCCACCCCAAGTGTCCGACGTCGTGGGGGCAATCATTCCCATCATCGCGGACGGATTGCGCAGAGAGTAGTTATCCATCACGTGGTCGACGTTGCTTTGGAACAGATTGCCCTCAATCCTGCGCAGCGCGCCATGGTCCAGATCGATCCCGCCACGCAAACGGATGGTGTCGGTTTCCGACAGCGGGCTATCCATACCGGCACCGGCGAACAGAACGTCCTCGGCACGGTCTCGCTCCAGGTCCAACGCAAAATCGACCCCATTTCGGTCGTACCCAAAAGTCAGGCCTGCACTTTTCTGAGTATAGGCACTGCGGATCTCGTTCCCGTCGCCGTCCTCGTAGTTGTCCGCAGTGCGATATTCGCCTGCGGCTTCGAGATAGAAACCATTCCCGAGATCGTAGCTGATCGTGCCGCCCGCCTCGCGCGTGTTGGAATTCGACGTGATGCCGCTATGGAATTCGCCCTCCCAGCGTTTGTTTTCTTCAAATTCGGGCGCTTCACGCTCAAGGATGACGGTTCCGCCGCTGCCGCCCGGCCCGTGGGTCACGCTGGCATAGCCGCGCTCGACGATAATCTTGTCCGCTCGGGCCACGCTCGCGATGCTGGTCGGTGGATCCATGCGGTTCGGGCAACCTCCGAAAGTGAAGGAGCCGCCATCGATGATATTCAACTGGTTCTGCGACTGGCCGCGGATCACCAGCTCCAGCCCGTGGCCGCCCATTCGACCCGCCGTGACACCGGGGACTGAACTGAGCAGTGCGCCGCCGTCGGCAGCCGGAACGCTCATCTGCCCCACCGGGGTGAATTCATAGGAATTTGCAGTAGCCAAAGGCTTGTCCGCCTGCACGACTATTTCGCCAAGGTCGATCTCTGGGGCGGAGGCTGTATCAGCCTGCGCAAGCGCGATGGTGGATAGGCTGCACAGAAGCAGAGCGGTCGCGCTCAGGCGCACCGGAAAGTGGGGTTTCATGTTGTGTCCCTCAAAAGTTTTCTTATCGGCGCGACAGCAAATGGCCCCAAAAGAGGAAGGCCATGCGTAGCGCCAGCATTTCAGATCAGAAAATCAAAGAGAGAGCGGTGGTGCGCGTATCGCGATCGGACGGTCCCACAACTCGTCTGAAAGATCGAGTGCTTCGCGCCAGCTCGGCTTGAAGGGCGAGTGGTGGAACTCTGCCGGAAGACAGTCTGGTGTATCGTTAAGCGCCGCCAGACCGACAACACAGAACGGGCATTTCGTAAGGACCTCTTCGTCGGATCCTTCGCTGATCGACCCATCCGTGGGGTCATATGTCACTGTCCGCATACCGCCCGCGCCACAGATGACGATCCGTATGCCGTCATCGGAAGCGCTGGCTTGAACAGGGAAGGCTGCCAGAGAAACTTGCAGCATCAGCAGCAACGACAAGAAAACGGGGCCGAAACCACGTCCTACCATCTTGAATGCCGATATTACTCCCATACCGGCCTTACTTTCGGAAAAGCGAATGTTTGGCAAGCAACAAAATCACGTGATCGTCATTCTCGTATCTTCCCGCTTTAGGCCCCCGGGCAATGGCGGCTTTCAACTCGCGAGCCTAACATTGAAAACCCGCGGATCGTGAGTAGTCCCGACAATGAATACGACGAGCGGGCGGCGCCCCTTATGCCTCGGGCGCCATCAATTCCACTTCGTCACCATTCCGCACCGCCGTATAAAAACAGCTGCGCCGATTGGTGTGGCAGGCTGGTCCGGTCTGGCGCACAATAATCAGTAGACAGTCCCGGTCGCAGTCGACGCGAAAATCCACCAGATGCTGCAGGTGACCACTACTCTCGCCCTTGACCCAGAATGCCTGCCGCGAACGAGACCAATAGGTCACGCGCCCGTTGTTCAACGTTTTTGTCACGGCTTCGGCGTTCATCCAGGCCATCATCAACACCTCGCCGCTCAGCTCATCCTGCGCAATCGCTGGAATAAGGCCGTTCGCATCATACTTTAGTGTTGCCGGATCAAAGGACATAGCAAAAACCTTTTGCATCTGAGGGTCAGGGTTCTATCTATGGGACACGTCCCGAAAGGAAAAGCCATGAGCGGCGAAACCGACCTGATCAAACTCTATTCCTCGCGTATTCTTGCGCTGGCCGCAGATATTCCGCACACTGACCGTCTGAGCGCACCTGATGCCAGCGTCAAACGCCGTTCCCCCCTATGCGGTTCAACTGTCACGGTCGATCTAACGCTACAAGACGGACGAATTAATCAGTTCGGACAGGATGTGAAGGCCTGTGCCTTGGGCCAAGCTGCGGCTGCAATCGTGGGGGCAGCGGCGCCGGGCTGTACCCGTGCGCAGATAGCACAGGCCCGGGACGGGCTGAAAGAGATGCTGAAAAATGATGGCCCAACACCGGCAGCCCCCTTCGATGGGTTCGAGGTGCTGCGCCCCGCGCGCGAGTATAAGAACCGCCATGCCTCGATCATGCTGGCGATCGAGGCAACGCTGGAGGCGATGGACCTCGCGGCGCAGGCCAGTTCCTGCGCGTAATAAAGCCGTACTTCTTCTACATGCACACACAAAAAAAAACCGCCGCACTTTCCAAAGAAAGGCGGCGGCAAGGTGCGCGTTCATGCGTTGATCCGACCTCTGACATCGGGGGGCGGCCCCCCGGGACTTGGGACAGGCAGTGTCAGTCAGGCGCATCAATTTGGGGACAGTATGCGCGTCAGAGACTTAGGCACAGGAACGCAGGCAGAAACTTAGGAAAAAACAGGCAGGTGCAACCCAACCACCAACATAATCATCAGAGCAGCAACTCCGACGGCATCGCCAAGTAGCGTATCCTGCGACCGGGAAATTACATTTTTTATCTCGTGGAACATCGGGGCCTCCTGTTGATCTGTTTTGTTGCCTATTTGTTCTCATATTATTAATCATCCGTAAAGAACTTTTTGAGAACATTTGAGAACATTTGAGAACGAAAGATCTAACCCACTGAAATCAAACGAATCGCTTGATCCTGTTCCATCAGCCACAACAGCACGCGCGCGGCTTTTCCCCGGTCCGAGGTTAGATCGGGGTCACGTTCCAGCAAGGCGCGGGCATCGCTTTGCGCCACTTCCATCAGCGCGGCTTGCCGTTCCAGATCGGCAACCCGGAACCGGGGCAACCCTGATTGCGCCACGCCGATCAAATCCCCAGCGCCGCGCATTTCCAAATCGACCTCGGCAATGCGAAACCCGTCTTCGGTGTCGCGCAGCGTCGTCAGGCGCCGCTCGGCACTTTCAGATAGGGGGGCCTGATACATCAACAGGCAGGTCGATTCTGCGCTGCCGCGCCCGACCCTGCCCCGCAGTTGATGCAGTTGTGCCAAGCCAAAGATCTCGGCGCGCTCGATCACCATAATCGTTGCGTTCGGGACGTTGACACCGACCTCGATCACCGTTGTTGCAACCAAAACGTTGGTGCGTCCGGCCGCAAAATCCGCCATCGCAGCGTCTTTTTCGGCAGCCGGCATCTGACCGTGAACCAGCCCAACCACGTCTTCGCCCAGACTTGCACGCAGGCGTTTGAAACGTTCTTCGGCGGCGGTCAGATCCACGATTTCGCTTTCCTCGACCAGCGGGCAAACCCAATAGGCTTGCCGCCCCTCAGATACAGCTTGGCGCAGATGTTCGACCACCTCCGCCATCCGCCCGGTCGAAACCATCGCTGTCTGGATCGATTTACGTCCGGGTGGCTTTTCATCCAGCACCGACACATCCATATCGCCATATTGCGCCAGCGCCAGACTGCGAGGGATCGGTGTAGCAGTCATCACCAGCACATCGGCGCGCTGCCCTTTCTGACCCAGTTCCAACCGCTGGCGCACCCCGAAACGGTGCTGTTCATCGACCACAGCCAAACGCAAATCTCGGAATTCGACGTCTTTCTGAAACACCGCATGGGTGCCAACCAAAATCTGAATACCGCCCGTCGCCAGCGCAGCCAGCTTGGCCTTGCGCTCTGCCCCCTTGTCGCGCCCTGTCAGGATTTCCAGGACCACACCAGCCTCCTCGGCCAATAGGCGAAGCCCTTCAAGGTGCTGTCGTGCAAGGATTTCGGTGGGGGCCATCATCACGCCCTGCCCTCCTGCTTCGATCGCGAAAAGCAGCGCCATGAAGGCAACCAATGTCTTGCCCGAGCCGACATCCCCCTGCAACAGACGGTTCATTTTCAACGGCTGCGCCATATCAGCCTCGATCTGACGGATCGCACGCAGCTGAGCACCGGTCGGCTTATAGGGCAGTGCGGTCAACACCCGGGCCTGCAACGCGCCTGTCCCCTTGGTTCTATGGCCCTTGGCACGCCGCAAGCGGGAGCGCGCCACCGCCAGAGTCAGCTGATGCGCCATCAGTTCATCATAGGCCAGCCGTTCGCGCGCGGGCGCTGTCGCCGCCAGGTCTTCGGGCTTTTGCGGTGAATGGGCTTGCTGCACGGCCTCAGCCCAGTTCGGCCATTTGCTGCGTTTTTTCTGTTCGGGGTCAATCCATTCAGCCAGTACTGGCGCCCGTGCCACCGCAGAGGCCACCGCTTTGCTCATCTGTTTCAGGCTGACCCCGGCGGTCAGCGGATAAACCGGCTCAAAGGCGGGTATCTCGCCCGCCTCCTCAGGCGGCAACACGTAATCGGGGTGCACCATCTGCGCCAGTCCGTCGAACAGCTCGACCTTGCCCGAGACCAGACGCCGCGCGCCAACCGGCAAAATTCGCTGCAAATAATCGGTTCGCGCGTGAAAGAATACCAACTGAAAGCTAGTTTCCGCATCCTCGACCGTGATCCGGTATGCCCCGCCACGATTGCGCGGGGCGCGATGTGCGCCCACCGTCACCTCGACGGTAACAACATCGGGCAATACCGCGTCTCGCAAACTGTTGCGGCGGGCCCTGTCGATACCGGAATAGGGCAAGGTGAACAGAAGATCGCGCGGTCGCTTCACGCCCATTTGTTCAAAATGACCCGCAGTTTTCGGGCCGACGCCGTCCAGCGTTTCAATGTCCGCAAACAGCGGAAAAAGTGCTTCCGGCCGCCCGGTCATAGTCCCGAAATGAGCTGTAGCCAGCCATCCTCATCAAGGGTTTCAATCCCCAGTTCAGCCGCCTTTTTTGCCTTGGATCCCGCCCCAGGCCCCGCAACCAGTAAATCTGTTTTGGCACTGACGGACCCGGCGACTTTGGCGCCAAGCGCCTCGGCGCGGGCCTTGGCTTCGGCGCGGGTCATCTTTTCCAGCGTACCCGTGAAAACCACGGTCTTGCCCGCAACCGGACTGCCTTCTGTCGAGGCGCGGCGCGTTTCCTGAACCTCAAGCTGTTCAACAAGACGGTCGATGCCCGCGCGCTCGCTGTCCTGCGCCAACGCGGTCACCAAAGAGCGCGCCATGACCTCGCCCACGCCATCAATGGCCAGTAGTTCTGCCCAATCGGCACTTTCCGGATCAGCCGCTCGGCGCATGGCGGCCTCAAACGCGTCCCATGTGCCATAATGCATTGCAATCAGATTGCTTGCCGCTTCGCCGACATGGCGAATACCCAAAGCGAACAGTAAACGCGCGAAGGATATTTTTCGCTTTTCATCAATAGCTTGAAACAGGTTTGATGCGCTCTTCTCGCCCCATCCCTCGCGATTTTTCAACTGCTGCAGTCCGGTGCTGAACCTATCCTGTAGGGTAAAAATATCAGCGGGTTCTGCGATCCAGCCATCCTTATAGAACTGCTCGACCTGTTTCGCGCCCAGCCCTTCAATATCAAACGCGGCGCGCGAAACGAAATGTTTCAGTTTTTCAACCGCTTGGGCGGGACAAATAATGCCGCCAGTGCAGCGCCGTGCGGCGTCACCGTCTTCGCGTACGGCTTCGGATCCGCAATCGGGACAATGATCTGGAAAGCGGTACGGCTGCGCGCCCTCGGGGCGTTTCGAAAGGTCTACATCGGCCACCTTGGGGATCACGTCACCAGCGCGGTAAACCTGCACCCAGTCGCCTTCGCGGATGTCTTTGCCCCCGCGGATCAGGCCACCTTTGGCATCGCGACCGGCAATGTAGTCCTCGTTGTGCAGGGTTGCGTTTGAAACCACTACACCGCCAACCGTCACGGGTGTCAGTCGCGCCACCGGCGACAAGGCGCCCGTACGTCCGACCTGAATATCGATCGCCTCAAGCCGGGTCCAAGCCAGTTCGGCGGGGAATTTGTGCGCAATTGCCCAACGTGGCGTGGTCGAACGGAAGCCCAGCCGGGCCTGAAGCGACAAATCATCGACTTTGTAAACCACGCCGTCGATGTCATAGCCCAAGGTCGCGCGCTGCGCTTCGATACGTCGGTATTGCGTCAGCATCGCGTCGGTACCGGTGCACAACTGCGTTAGCGGGTTGGTGCTGAATCCCAGAGCAGCCAAACACCGAATTGCGCCCATCTGTGTGTCGGACAATGGCGCCGACAGCGCGCCCCAGCCATAGGCAAAGAATTTTAGCGGACGGGCACGAGTAATCTCGGCGTCCAGTTGCCGTAGAGAACCGGCAGCAGCGTTGCGCGGATTAGCAAAGGGCTTGGCCCCAGCTTCGACTTGGCGTACGTTCAGGGCAGCGAAATCGGCATGGCTCATGTAGACTTCACCGCGCACTTCGAGAAGATCGGGGGCGCCACTCAGCCGGGTAGGAATATCGGCAATGGTTCGGGCGTTCTCGGTGACGTTTTCGCCGGTCTCGCCATCACCGCGGGTCGCGGCCTGTATCAGCTGACCAGTTTCATAGCGCAAAGACAGACTGAGGCCGTCGATCTTAGGCTCGGCGGTATAGGCAACGCTGCCCTCGGGCAAGCCAAGGAACTTTCGAACAGATTCATCAAATTCGGCGACGTCCTCGTCTGCGAAAGCGTTCCCAAGTGACAACATCCGCACAGCGTGGGTGATCTTGCCAAAACCTTCGGAGGGCATGGCGCCAACTTGTTCGCTGGGGCTGTCGGCGCGCTTAAGGTGCGGAAAGCGCGCCTCGATCGCGGCGTTGCGCAGCTTTAGTGCATCATAATCTGCGTCCGACATCTCGGGCGCATCCTTGGTGTGATACGCTTTGTTTGCCTGAGACAATACCGCCGACAGAGTCTCTAGTTCGGCCTGTGCCTCTACCTCGGTCAGCTGATCTATTGCTTTGCCTGTCGCCACCTGAGCGCCCCCTGTTCACTTGTCCAAAGTGATAGGGGCGCTCAGAGACAAGGTCCAGCCCGTGAATGGTGTTTGATCAGGCGCCAACGGCGATGCGTTGATCGTCCATCCCGGCGGGTTCGGGGTCACGCAAGACATATCCACGGCCCCAAACTGTTTCGATGTAGTTGTCACCACCGGTGGCTGTGCTGAGTTTCTTACGTAGTTTGCAGATGAAAACATCGATAATCTTCAGCTCTGGTTCGTCCATCCCGCCGTAAAGATGGTTCAAAAACATCTCTTTGGTCAGCGTGGTGCCTTTGCGCAGAGAAAGAAGCTCGAGCATCTGATATTCCTTGCCGGTCAGATGCACGGTTTTCCCAGTTACATCGACGGTCTTAGCGTCCAGATTGACGTTGATCTTGCCGGTGCGGATCACCGATTGGGAATGGCCCTTGGAGCGGCGAATGATGGCGTGAATACGGGCCACTAGTTCTTCCCGATGGAAAGGTTTAGTCAGGTAATCATCCGCGCCGAACCCGAAACCCTTGATCTTGCTCTCGGCATCGTCAGACCCAGAGAGTATGAGAATCGGTGTTTCCACTCGCGCTAGGCGCAATTGGCGCAACACTTCGTGCCCGTTCATATCCGGCAGCCCCAGATCCAAAAGGATCAAATCGTAATCATATAGTTTAGCGAGATCGATACCTTCCTCGCCCAGATCGGTCGTATAGACGTTGAGGTTAGCATGGGTCAGCATCATCTCAATGCTCTTCGAGGTGGTAGGATCGTCTTCGACCAGCAGCACGCGCATATTCACTCTCCGTTATCGGCGTTTATTGAAATTAACCGTGAGCAAAAAAGGTTAATCACTCGTTACCGCCGAAGAACAAATAGCATACTCTACCTAAAGTTGTCTATATTTTTGAACTGCCGTTGCTTTCAGCGCCATCTCGCCATGTTCGGTAATAGCCTGAAGCCATTCATGAAACTCTTCTTCGCTCAAGCTATATCGCTTCAGCGCCTCTTCGCGCGAGATTAATCCATACAGGACGCCACGCACCACCGCCGCCTTTCGGCTGGCCACCCAACGCCGGGTATCAGGGTTGGGTAGATCCGCCCGTGTCATCACAGACCCGTCGGGCAGCGTGACTGCACGCAGACCATCAACTTTTTTCAGATACATCTTTGTTTTCCTTGCCGTTTGTATCAGTTTGGGCAGTCGCCCTTAACAGCAGGTGAAACGAGGCCTTGAGAGTATGTAGGATTTTCCTATATTCTCGCAGACTTTCACGAGGACCGCGCAAATGCTGGATCATGACATCGAACTGAACTCCCTTGGGTTTGCCAAGCCGCCCTCGCAGACGCGGGTGGTGGTGGCCATGTCCGGTGGCGTGGATAGCTCTGTTGTGGCGGCACAGCTGGCCGAGGAAGGCTATGACGTGGTGGGCGTAACCTTGCAGCTTTATGATCACGGCGCTGCGCTGGCCAAAAAGGGCGCGTGCTGCGCCGGCTTGGACATTCATGACGCCCGCCGTGTGGCCGAGGAAATGGGGTTCCCGCACTATGTTCTGGACTATGAGAACATCTTCAAAGACGCGGTGATTGACGAGTTCGCCGACAGCTATCTGGCTGGGGCAACACCAGTGCCCTGCATCCGCTGCAACGAGCGGGTAAAGTTCAAGGATCTGCTGCAAACCGCTCGTGATCTGGAGGCCGACTGTATGGCGACCGGGCACTATATTCAGCGCAAGATGGGCGCCAACGGCGCCGAACTGCATTGCGCGACGGACGCAAACCGCGATCAGAGCTATTTTCTGTTCTCGACAACCCCGGAGCAGTTGGAGTATCTGCGGTTCCCGCTGGGGCACCTGCCCTCAAAGGATGCGACGCGCGCCTTGGCGGGAAAATATGGGCTAAGCGTGGCGGACAAGCCCGACAGTCAGGACATCTGTTTTGTGCCAAACGGCAACTATGCGAGCGTGATTGAAAAGCTCCGCCCTGGCGCCGCAGAGCCGGGGGATATTGTTGATGTCGACGGCAATGTTCTGGGAAAGCATCGCGGCGTGATCCACTATACGATTGGGCAACGCCGGGGGTTGGGGATCGGGGGCTTGGGCGACCCGCTCTATGTGGTTCGGCTGGATGTCGATACCCGGCGGGTGATTGTCGGGCCAAAAGAGCTGTTGGCGACTCGTGTCATTCCGGTGCGCGAGATCAACTGGCTGGGCGATGAGCCTTTCGACAGCCAGTCAGAGTGGAATGTCATGGTCAAGGTGCGCTCGACCCGTCCACCGCGTGAAGCTGTGATCCGGCCCCTGTCGGCCACCACGGCCGAGGTCGAGTTGCTGGCTGCCGAAGAAGGTGTTTCGCCGGGGCAAGCCTGCGTGTTCTATCAGCCGGATGGCAGCCGCATTCTGGGCGGCGGTTGGATCTGGAAGGGCTGATCAGCCGCGCCTGTCGTTGGGCATGCCTTGCCGTACCACTTCTTCGACATGCGCGGCCAAGGTTTTACGGTTGGGGAAATCATCCACTCGGACCGGCGGATGATAGATCACCTCAACCGAGCCTTGGCGACGCGCCGCCAAGACCTTCAGAAGGTGCGAGCCGAAATCCATTTCTCCCCACCAGCCATAGAACCGCGGGTCACCTCCGTCTGGTCCGCGATAAATCACCGTGACGGGTTGAATATACATCTCGTGCCTCAGGTGATCTGTAAAGAATGCCTGAAAGAGCGTTGATTTAAATGGAAACACAACCATCCCATCCGTCGAGGTGCCCTCTGGGAAAAACAGCAACTTGTGCCCGGCCAGCAAACGCTCCTCGAATACGTTTTGTTGGGCTTTGGCCTCTTTCGGGTTGCGCGCGATGAAGACCGTGCCAGTGGCGCGCGCCAGCCAGCCAATGCCAGGCCATCCTGCGACCTCGGACTTGGACACAAAATAGACCCGTTTGCGGGCGTTCAGCGTAAAGATATCCAGCCAGGACGAGTGGTTAGCCACCACTGCACCGCGCTGCTGCATACGTTCGCCTTGGGTAGCATACCGTATTCTGAGGATCACGAAGGCCATGCGGCATACGAACTGTGTGATATATGGCGTTATTGGTCGGTGCTGGCCATACAGCGGCCTCTCGATCAGTCGCACCAGCAGTAGTACAAGCAGACCACCGAACACCACACTTCCCAAAATAAATCCGCGCCATAAGACCCGAACCCACCCCATGAGCGTGATCGGTTCAGGTACGGGTTCGGGGGGAAGTTTTTGGGTGAGCATCAGGCCCCAACCCCTTTGGAGTAGATGCTTTTCTGTTTCTCGTTCAGGCGGTTTGTGTCCATGATCAGACAGACGTCGGTGGTATTGAAGGCTTGGTCAACATATGCGCCTTCGCCAACGAACCCGCCCAGCCGCAGGTAGGCCTTGATCAGCGCTGGCACCTCAAGCATCGCCTTGCGGCGATCCAGATCCTGTGGAGCAACCCGGTCAATCCGCGCGAAATGCGCCTCGCGTGCGCGCACGCGCAAGTCAGGCGGCGCCAGATGATTGAAGTGCAACATTGATAAAGAGGCTGCAATCCGGTCCAGATCAGTACCGTGGAAACTGGCGACGCCAAACAGGATTTCTATTTTGTGAGCAGAAACATAGTCAGCCAAAGCGCTCCAAAGATGGAACATGGCCGCGCCCCCGCGATACGCTGGGTGTAGGCACGATCTCCCCAACTCCAACAGCTTGCGTCCGCTATCTTTCAGAACGCTCAGGTCATATTCGTCTTCGGAATAGAACTGCCCAGCCGCAACCGCCTGATCATCGCGCAATACGCGGTAAACCCCAACGATGCGGTCTGCCACCGACCCCGGCAAGGCATTGTCCAGCAGGATCAGGTGATCGAAAAACGGATCAAACCGATCGCGCTCTAACTGCGCGACATGATCCACCATGGTGCCACCACCGCCCAGCTCTTCGACGAAGACATGATAGCGCAGCCGTTGCGCGCCCATCAGTTCTTCGTCGGTTTCTGCAAGTTTTACAGCGAATTGCGGCGGAGTCCGTGTCATCCCGGGCGCATCCAGTCCTTGGTTTTCGTGGGTTTTAGGCAAGCGGAACCGGAATGGCAACAGCGCGGCCGAACGATCACCGATTTCGAAGGTGATCAAAACCCAAAGTTGTGTTAATCATTTCCTAACCAACCTCAGTCATCAAAGACCGGGACAAGCAAAATACGGGAGCCTTCAATGACAACCTTGCCGGCTTCGGGGAAGTTCACCGTAATTTTTGACCCGATGTTGGACTGCACCTGCCCGATGCCCCAATCAGGACGATTGGGATGGCGCACGCGCATCCCCGGCTCAAGAATGGCGTTCAAATCTGTCATGGTGCTGTCTTTCTGGGAGGATTCGCATGGGGTATAGTAACCACGAGCTGACCGCGCTGATAGGGTCACGCATCTGCCACGATCTTATCAGCCCGATTGGTGCGATTGGCAACGGGCTTGAGCTGATGCAAATGAACCGCACCGGCAGCGATCCGGAACTCGCGCTGATCTCAGAAAGCCTTGAAAACGCCAATGCGAGGATCCGATTTTTTCGCATCGCATTTGGTCTGGCTTCAGAGGGGCAGAGCGCGGCCGCGATCGAGGTGCGCCGCGTGCTTGCCGATCTGTCGCGCGGCTCCCGGCTCCGCTATCTCTGGCAATCGGATGATGATTGCCCCCGATACGAATTACGCGCCGTGTTTCTGGCATTGCTGTGCCTTGAAACTGCGTTGCCCTATGGGGGCGAGGTTCGAATCTCGTCTGGCGCCGGTTGGCGTATCGAAGGGCACGGGCCGCGCCTGCGTCTGCAAGAGAACCTGTGGCAAAACCTGACCGGCCAAACAGCAACCTCTGTTAGCCCGGCCGAGGTACAATTCGCCTTGCTGCCTTTGCTTGTCGCCGAGATGGAGCGCGAACTAAGTGTTGAGATTGCCGACGACCGGATCAGCCTCGCCTTCTAGCTGCGTACTGCACCGGCGCCGTCAACAAGGTATTTGAAACTGGTCAGCTGCTCTGCCCCGACCGGCCCCCGCGCGTGCATCTTTCCGGTGGCGATCCCGATCTCGGCCCCCATGCCAAACTCACCGCCATCAGCAAATTGGGTTGAGGTATTGCGCATCAGAATCGCACTATCGAGGCGCTCAAAGAACCGCTCGGCGGTGGCGTCATCCTCGGTCAGGATACAATCGGTGTGGTTCGAACCGTACTTGCGGATATGAGCGATAGCACCGTCAACATCAGCGACTTGCCGCGCGGCGATGATCATATCGAGGTATTCGCGGCCCCAGTCATCTTCGTTAGCAGGTACTGTGCCGGGGCCAGCTAGCGCCGGATCCGCACGCACCTCGACCCCAGCCTGAACCAAAGCAGAAATCAATTCTTTTCCGAGTGTTGCGGCTATATCCTGATGTACCAGAAGGCATTCGGCCGCGCCGCAAATGCCGGTACGGCGGGTCTTGGCGTTCAGCAACACGTTCAGCGCCTTAACCGGATCGGCAGCCTTGTCGACATAGATATGCACGATGCCTTCTAGGTGAGCAAAGACCGGCACGCGCGCCTCGCGTTGGACCAGCCCAACCAGCCCCTTGCCTCCGCGCGGCACGATCACGTCGACGTAATCGGTCATCGTCAGAAGCTCGGACACGGCCGCGCGGTCGCGGGTCGGAACCAGTTGCACAGCATCTTCGGGCAGCCCCGCGCTGCGCAGACCTTCGACCAGACAGGCGTGGATGGCGCGCGAGGAATGGAAGCTTTCCGAGCCACCGCGCAAGATCACTGCATTTCCCGACTTCAAGCAGAGCGCACCGGCGTCGGCGGTCACGTTGGGGCGACTTTCATAGATCACCCCGATCACGCCCAGAGGCGTGCGCACCCGGCGGATATGAATCCCCGAAGGCATGTCCCACTCGGCCAGAACCTCGCCCACCGGATCGGGCTGTTCGGCCACGGCACGCAGCCCGTCGACGATGGCCTGAATGCGCGCCTCATCCAACATCAAGCGATCCATCATCGCGGGGCTGAGGCCTTTGTTGCGGGCATAATCCATATCCTGCGCGTTGGCTTCGATGATCTGCGCCCGGTTGGCCCAAACAGCATCGGCAGCGCCGATCAGGGCAGCGTGCTTGCATTCAGCGGTGGCATAGCCAAGCTCGGCTGCGGCGGCCTTGGCGCGCTTGCCAATCTCGGTCATCATCTCGGGAATGGTCTGTGCGTCTTTCATGTGATCAATACCCTTGTTGGTCATATGTACAGCGTCAGAGCGCCATGTCATCGCGGTGGATCAGCGCGGCGCGCGCCGGATAGCCAAGTACAGCCTCGATCTCATCCGAGCGGCGGCCAGCGATTGCCCCGGCCTCGGTCGCGGTGTAGCGGCTGAGCCCCTGCCCCAGTTTGTGGCCCTGCGGCGTTAGGATCGACACCGGATCGCCGCGTCCAAAGCGGCCTCGCACGGTGGCAACACCGGCGGGCAGCAGGCTTTTGCCTTTGCCGAGCGCCGCAACCGCACCGGTATCGACGACTATCTCGCCCTTGGGCTTCATCGCGGCGATCCAGCGTTTGCGCGCCAGATGCGGGTCATCATCGGCCAGAAACCATGTGGCATTGGCCCCGTTTTCCAGCGCCCAGAGCGGTCGCAACACCGACCCTTCGGTGATGGCCATGCCACAACCGCCCGCAATTGCGGTTTTAGCAGCCATCAGTTTAGTCTTCATGCCACCCTTGCTGAGACCAGAGCCGGCATCGCCTGCCATGGCTTCGATCTCGGGCGTGATGGCGGCAATCACGTCATAGCGCTGCGCGGTCGGGTCAATCTGCGGGTTGGCGGAATAGAAGCCATCAACATCGGACAGCAGGATCAGTTGATCGGCGCCGACAGTGACAGCGACCTGGGCGGCCAGTCGGTCGTTGTCACCATAACGGATTTCATCGGTGGCGATGGTGTCATTTTCGTTCACAATCGGCACGACACCCAGTGTGATCAACTGCTCCAGCGTGGCGCGGCTGTTGAGGTAACGGCGGCGGTCAGTGCTGTCTTCGAGCGTAACCAGAACCTGACCGGTGGTGATGCCGTGCGGCGCTAGCACCTCTTCATAGGCGCGCGCCAGACGGATTTGGCCGACGGCGGCAGCGGCCTGCGATTGTTCAAGCGCCAGTTCGGTGGCGGGCAGGCCCAGCACCCCACGCCCCAGCGCGATCGAACCCGAGGATACAAGGATAACGTCCTTGCCCATCCCCTTGAGCCAAGCCACATCCTCGGCCAAAGCTTTCAGCCAATCGGCGCGCAACGCGCCGGTTTTGCGATCCACCAGAAGCGCCGATCCTATCTTGATGACCAGCCGTTTGGAAAGGGTCAGGGACGCCACGTTTCCTCCTCTTCTTCCGCAAGGCGGTGGCGCAAGCGATTGTCGTCGATCTGGGCGCGCAACGCGCGCAGCACGTCCTCGACGCCTTCGCGCGACACGCCCGACATCAGCATAACGGGTCCGCCGCTGGCCTCGGCCAGCTCGTCACGCAGGAACGCACGTTCTTCATCGTCCAGCGCGTCGATCTTGTTCAGCACAGTAATGCGTGGCTTTTCTGCCAGCCCGCCGCCATAGGCATTCAACTCACCGATAATCGTGTGATAATCCTCGATCAATGTGCCCGAGCTGCCGTCGACAAGATGCAGCAGAACCGCACAGCGTTCGACGTGGCCAAGGAACAGATCGCCCAGACCGCGGCCTTCGCTGGCGCCTTCGATCAGGCCGGGAATATCGGCGACCACAAATTCCACGCCATCAACACCCACAACCCCAAGATTGGGGTGCAGCGTGGTGAACGGGTAATCGGCGATCTTGGGCCGAGCGTTCGAGGTGGCCGCCAGAAATGTGGATTTGCCCGCATTCGGCATGCCTAGAAGACCCACATCAGCGATCAGCTTCAGGCGCAGCCACAGGGTGCGCTCGATCCCCTCCTGCCCCGGATTGGCGCGGCGTGGCGCTTGGTTGGTCGAGGATTTGAAATGCAAGTTGCCCCAGCCGCCGTTACCGCCACGGGCCAGCAGCACCCGTTCGCCAACCACAGTCATGTCGGCAATCACGGTCTCTTCGTCTTCATCAAGGATCTCGGTGCCGACGGGCACGCGCAGCACGATGTCCTGACCGTCCTTGCCGGTACGCTGGCGCCCCATGCCGGGGCGACCGTTGTCAGCGAAGAAATGCTGCTGATAGCGGAAGTCGATCAGCGTGTTCAGCCCGTCAACGACCTCGGCCCAGACCGAACCGCCGCCGCCGCCATCGCCGCCATCGGGGCCACCGAATTCGATGAACTTTTCGCTGCGGAAGCTGACACAGCCACCGCCGCCCGAGCCAGAGCGGATATAGACCTTTGCGAGATCAAGAAATTTCATGGTCTTCTCCTAGCGCAAAGGCTGTGCTTTGCTCAATCCAGTTTACGGCTATAGGTCCAGGTGGCCACCTTGGCCCCGCGCGCCACCGAGAAAGTTTCGGCGTCGCCCAGATATTCGAACCCGCAATTGGTCAGGACCCGCGCCGAGGCTGCGTTGTCCTGAAAGACTTCGGCAAACAGCGTTTTGCTGTTCTGAGGGTTGGCCTCGATCAAACCCGCGACCGCAGCTGAGGCGACGCCGGTGTTCCAGAAAGCCGGGCCGACCCAATAGCCGATTTCAGATTGATCGCGATCCATCCGCTCCAGCGCAATCAAGCCCATCAGCTCGGATCCGCCCGATTTGGTGGCATCCATGGCCCAGACATCTTCGGTCCGGTCTGCGGCCAGCGTGCGGGCGATGAACGCCTCGGTCGCGCCGGGCGGCAACGGGTGCGGGATCGAGCGGGTATTGCGCGATACGCGCGGGTCGCCACCATACATGTCAATCAGACCCTGATCCGACTTGCGTAGCGGGCGCAAAACGAACCGCTCGGTGTCAATCACCCGTTGATTTGGGACTGTCTGAAGCATCATGATGTTTCTCCTCCGGAAAACATATTCAGGTCTGGGATCATGCGGGGTCGGCTCGTCTCTCCTCCAAGCCAGTCCGATGATATGCAAGACCTGTGGGGTATCAAACAAATGGCAATCGAAGACCACGATGCAACCCTGTTCACTATATTGAGCGCTTTTGCGCGGGCACGGCTGCGCCATGTCCCGGTCAGCGAGCCTGTGGTCTGGGGCACTGTATTGGCAACGGTCATCTGGCTGCCTTTCCTGAAATGAAAAAAGGGACCGGCGGTTATGCCGATCCCTAATATGCTTTGCGCCTTAAGGTCAGCTTACTCAGCGGCCTCCGCCATTGGCAGAACCGAAATAAAGGTGCGTCCCTTGAGGCCTTTGTGGAAGGTCACGTTCCCTTCGACTTTCGCGAAGATGGTGTGATCCTTGCCCATACCGACGCCCTCGCCCGGCCACCACTTGGTGCCGCGCTGACGTGCGATGATGTTGCCCGGGATGGCCGCTTGCCCCCCGTAGAGTTTCACGCCAAGGCGGCGACCGTCAGAGTCGCGACCGTTCCGGGATGAACCGCCAGCTTTCTTATGTGCCATTTGTCGTTACTCCTCAGTTTACCAGGGCTTTGGCTTGGTCGATCCAGCCTTCGCGCTCGATCCGACCTTTGAACGAAAGTTTCTCGTCCATGTCGGCCACGTCGGCGGCGCTCCAGCCGGCGATCTGAGCAAAGGTGGTTACACCATTCTCGTGCAGTTTCTTTTCCAGTGCAGGACCAACGCCCGACAGCTGTTTCAGGTCGTCGCCGCCAGCAGCTGCTTTGGCAGCTTTCTTGGCAGGAGCCGCTTTAGCAGCAGGAGTCGCCGCAACAGCGCCGGAAACCGAACCGGCACCGATGGCCGCCTTGACGCCCGATGCGTCGGCACCCGATGCCAGAATTTCGGTCACGCGCAACATGGTCAACTGCTGACGATGGCCTTTGGTTCGCTTCGAGCTGTGCTTACGACGGCGCTTAACGAAGTGGATGACCTTGTCACCCTTGATCTGATCGACGACTTCGGCTTGTACACCAGCGTCTGCCACGAAAGGCGCGCCAACGACCGTGCTGTCACCGCCCAGCATCAGAATCTCATTGAATTGTACTTTTTCACCCGCATCAGCAGCCAATTTTTCAACCCGGAGCACATCGCCCGACTGAACCTTGTACTGCTTGCCGCCGGTCTTGAGGACCGCAAACATGTGCTTTTCCTTCATTCTACCGCGTCCTGTGGTCCCCGTTTCCGGGCGTTTCGGCCGATGGCCACCGCGAACAGCGCGTCCTTTGTGGACGTCATTACACCAACACCGGACAAAGATCGCCCTGCCCGGGATGCGGGCTTATCGTCGGATCACCCCATCAAGTCAAGGGCGTTTGGGGCGCAGGCATAAAAAACTGTAGCTACAGCGCCTCGCCTTCCATCTGCTGCGCCAATGCCAAGCCCAGCGTCAGGGAAATATCCCCGTACATCCGGTCAAACCCGGCAAACAGTGCATGGTTGAGCGCCTTGCCCTCGGGCGTCAGCGACAATTCGGCATACGAGCGTATCTGAGCCGCGCTCAACGGTTCATAGGCCAGCATCAGATAGGCAAACAGCCACTCGCGTGTATCCTCTCGTGTCTCGTCTTCCTGTGCCCAGACATCACGCAATATATCCTCTTCCGTCATATCCATCGCTCCGCCCTGCGTCAGGCCACGAAAAAACATGTAATTTGCGTTCAACGCTCCCACAACATTGTATTCCACCAAATCATTGGCGCCGATATAAGCCGCAATGGCCGCAAGATGCGGCTCATAGGGTACGTCGGCAGAGCGGAAGCGTTCGCGTGCCGCCTCTTCAACGACCTTGTCCAAAACGGTATGCCGGGCCTCGATCTCCAGTTGCACAATCCGTCGCCCGGTCTCGCTGTCGAAAAACGCAATCAAAGACGCGGTGTCGGTGGCGCCAAAGGAACTCTCGAAGGCTGTGCGCACCACCTGTTCCATCTTCACCGGGTCATAGATCCGGCTGACCAGCCCTTTCCAAGCCGGACCAGATCCGCCGGGCAGCATATCTGCCGCCAGATCTTCGCCATAGGCCAATCCTTCCTCTCGCATGACAACAAAGACCTGTTTCATGCCGAGCGCCTGAAACAGCGCATCAATCCTCTCCGCATCCTGAGTCTGGGCGTGCGCGGGCATAGCCGCACAGATCAGCACAAACATTAGTGTCAGCAACTTGCGCACAATGATCCCGATCGTTTCTGGTTAAAGTTCTCGGCGCAATAGATTGGCACCGGTTGCAGCACCATCACCTGCGTCGGCAGAAAAATCAACGCCTCGTGGCTCCGTCCCACGCTGCGCTACTCGAATGTAAATACAGAGATCAGAGCAAAGTCGCCCGACATGGAAAATTTGTTCACGCTGCAACGTGAATCGTTCTTGCCACCCGATGCAAGAGCGACTAAACGCTCCAAACCATTCCCCGCGGAGAGGTGCCGGAGTGGTCGAACGGGGCGGTCTCGAAAACCGTTGAGCCTTCACGGGTTCCCAGGGTTCGAATCCCTGTCTCTCCGCCACAAACCCTTCTAGTGCATTGTTAATGCTGAAAAAATAGTCAGGGCCAATTACTCGCCCCTTTAACTACCCGCCAACAGCAAAGCACTTGAAATTAGCACTTCTTGAGCAATCGTGCAGCACTCAACAACTAGGTTTTTGCCTCAGTCACCAAGCTTCACAAGGGGCAAAGAAGTCAGCTTGCTGGAAACGGCCATTCACAAGACTGCCACCAAACATGCTATATCCGGTATAGCCACCGAGCGCATTTTTTCCGTTAACCTCTCCGCATACGCGCACTTCGCGGTCACCGGATGCTAGTGACACTTCAACCGCCCGAGTATTTCGAAAACGCGCAGATTCTGGATCAAGAAAGTCACGCGTCACGGTCGATTCTATCTGAGTCATCTGATCAGATGACAAAGGTATGCGCTTGCTTTCCTCAATCTTTGCAAAAGTGCTTGTATTGCAACCAGCAAGAACACAAATCGACATTAACAGAGCAACAGACAATTTATTCATAGAAAAAACCTAATCTTTTCGGCGTGAAGTGCCAGTTCAAACACAAGTTAAGCTATGCGACTTTTTCTTTCCAATCTACTAAATTCAGGGCCGCCGCCGGATCAACGCCCGCCGTCTTGGCCTCTGCCAGCGCCTTCACAAGAGCCGTGACAGTCCTTGCACGTCCACCGCTATCGAACGCCTGTAGGGGCCGCATAACGTCCAGTGTGACCGCGTTGCCCAGCTTGTCGGTTGCTTCCTCTGCCATGCCCTCAGCCATTGGCTGTAGGGTCCAGCTTGCAAGGTGGCGTTGCGCTTCCCTTACCATCGGCCCCGTGGTCGCTTTGTTATTCAGACCCGGCAAGATGCCAAAGGCCGAGTTGATCTGGTCGCGGGCTTGGTCCAGCGTCTTGTCCAGCAGGGCTTTGGACAGGTCGGGGGTCAGATCGTTTGCCCGCCAATCCTGCGCCGGGGCTGGACCGCCCGCCGCCTGCACTTGCACCGATTCCCGCACCAGCACCTTGCCGCGTGAGCCGCGAAAGCCCCGCGCAATGTCTGCAAGGTCGGTTTCTGGCGTCTCAGGCATGGGCACGATTGAGGAACCCAAAGGCGCGTCGCCGTAGACCTCGACAAGCGCGCGCTCGATAATTTCCAGCAAGTCCGCCGATAGGCTCGACCGTTTGAGCGGGGCCGTTCCGTACCACGGTTGCGCCGCGTCTGCCCCGATCCGAAAGTGCAGCACCTCGCCCGCAAGCGCCGTCAGGGTCTTGCCGCCGCCCATATCGGGAAGGGTCAGGCGGTATGCCGATGGACGGGAAAGCCGGGTAGATAAATCCCAATCGGCAACCGGAATAAGCATGTCGTCGGTGATGTAGAAAAGCGCCTCACCGCGCAGTGCCAGCATCCGGCCCGTGATCGCCAGCGCCCGCCGGGTCAACAGCGTGGTGCCGGTCACGTCAGCCACCGACAGCCCGTTTTCCCAGAGCGTGACAGCGCCTTGAACGGTCGCGGTCAATTCGGCCCGTCCGCTTGTTCCGGTGATATATGCGGTGCGGGCTTGGATCATTTGTGCGGTGTATCCCGAACCCGACGCCGCCCGCGTTTCAGTTTTGCGTTTGAATGGCCACATTATTTCTGCCTCCGATATGGGCGCAGCATGTCAGCCGCCCCGCTATTTTGAAGCGCGCGGGCCGCGTGGGCCGCATTGCGCTGATAACTTTCTTGAATAGCCCCGCCCATGTTCACGCTGTAGCTGGACACGCCCGCGCGGTCGGTATCGTCAGCCATGTATTCAGCAAGCCGCCGGAACGCCTCAGAAACGGCTTTAGGTGGATCGCCTGCGCCCACTTGCGCGGTGACTTTGAACACCCCGTCAGAGGGCAGGCAGAATCCTACGTGGCCGTCAGGAAGGGTAACAGACACCCACGCGCCGCTTTCCCATTTCTCAGCCTCTTGTGACGCCAGAGGGGCCAGTGGGGGTGTCCAGCTTTCATCCTCGCACCCCTCGACAGTCCAAACCACCTCACGTGCCGTGTAGCGGGTGCGGGTATAGGCTTCGATCCGTTCCCAGATCATTTCAGCATCAAGCACCGCCGCCGGTGTCGAAAGCCCGGACGGGGTGGCGGGATAGCTTGCTGGGGTTGCCTCGATCTCTTGCAACAGGTCTGTCATGTCACGCCCTCCACCGTTGGGCCGCGTTGGTGCGGGGTTTCACGGCATGGTCAGGCGTCCAGTTGCGCGCCTCGATCTGCGCCGCCGGATAAGCGGGCTTTGTTACCGCGCTAATCTCGATCAGGTCAGCAGAGCGCACCACGCGCATGATGCCGCCACCGGATCGCTTCACATAATCGCCGCCCTGGGGAACGCGAAAGCCGGGGGAAATGCCGCCCACCAATCCCGCGCCAAGGGTGCCCAGAAAGTCCACAACATACCCTACAGAGCGCATTTCAGGCGCAAGCGTGGCCTCGAATGTCAGCGCGTCGTCGGTATCCTCAAGGGTCAGGGAACCCGCCCCACGGGATGCCAGCGGCTTGTTCATATCGTGATGCACCAGCAAGTGAACGTCACCACCATCCGACACAGACCGACCAAAGGCCCGCGCCTCGAATACCTCCCTGCGCCTTTCCCGACCGTCACTCAGGACAGTCGGGATTGCATAGGGAAAGCGGCCCCTGAGGACGGTTGACCCGTCCCCAGAGGTGCGGACCTCAAGCCCGCCTTTGGAACCGCCCCAGAGCATTACTGAACACCCGTCAGGATTTCGAGTTGCACACCCCGCGCAACCGTCACGTCCAGTGTCGTCAGTGCCGTCAGGCGCAGTTGCCCAGACTTGGCGTCGCTGAATGGATCGCGGATAACGTCCACCGCGCCCCACATACCGCAGAAAATCGGGGCAACCCCGTTTGTCGTCGTGGTCAGCAGCGCCTTGGATTCCAGAGGATCGCCAGACGGGGCGGCAATGCCGTTGGTCGTCATGACCACCTTGCCGATTTTGGCAATCAAGCGGTCCCATTCGGAAATGGCTAGGCCGCTAATCAGGTCGTCCATGCCGTCAAAGACCTCAGGGCGCAGCAGCAGGTTGACGGCGCTGGGGCCGGATGCCGTGTTTGCCGTCATGAACCGCACCGCCGCCGCGCGGAACGCTGCATAAGATGCCGCCGCATCAACCGCCGTTTCCGTGATGCCGTAAGTGGACGCGCCGGGGAAAATGCCCAGAGGTTCCCCGCTGGAACCGGACCCAAGGAAAATCGCCCGATCCGTCTCTTGCTGAATTGCCGCGCTCATATCACGCCGCACCGCTTGCTCAAGGCCAGCGCCCGCTTGTTTCAACGCCTTGCGGGTGATCTTCATTTGAACGCCCAGCGTGTTGTCGGGCTTCATGGGCCGGTCAACCGTGGTGTAAGCCTGAGGCCCCGCCACATCGCCCGTTTCAGATCCCGCCCAGCCGGGTTGCGCGCCACCCGTGGCAACCGGATATTCGATTTCGCCCACGCCCACGTTAATCATGCGGCAACCCATCTGAGTTGCAGAGGAACCGGCAAAGATGCGGTCGATCGTGGGCATTGTGCGCATCGGGTCAGGAACGCCGCCTGCAATCGTTTCGCCCGCGCGGGTTTCCAAAGCCTCAAGCGGAACCGGGATGCCTTGGAAGCCGCCCGCATTGCGCAGCTCTTGCACCATTTCAGCCGTCGCGCCGTCCAGCTTGCGGCCCTCATCCAAAGCCAAAGCGACTTGGCGGACCTCGAATTGAGACGCCATGTTCGCCCATTCTGCCTCAGAGCGGGTTTCCAGTTCGGCCCCGGCCTCTTTGCGTTCCTCATCCTCAGCGACAAGAGCCGCGCGGAATTGGGATTCCTTGGCCCGGTATTCCGAGTCCAGTTGGCCCATCTTGCGCACCTCATCCTCAGACGGGGTTTCGATGTTCGCCAGTTCGGCCAGAGATTGGCGGATTTCAGAGCGGCGCAGTTCAAGTTTCTTCGATGTCAGCATGTTTTTTCTCCTATGCTCGACGGGTTTCGCTGCATATCGCGCAGCAGATCGCGCCATTGCTGGCGCTTTGGGGTCAGGGGCTTATGCCCCACCTCAATTCGGGTTTTGCGCGTGTGACAGGCACCGCACAGAATTTGTAAATTGCTCAGGGTGTAAGCGAGTTCGGGGTGCGTTCGGACGGGGTGAACGTGGTCACACTCAAGCCGCTTATGGGTGCCGCACTGGACGCAAGCCCAGCCGTCACGCTCAAGCGCCTGCATCCGCAAAGCGCGCCAGCGGGGGCCGCGTGTGATCGCGCGTGAATGGCGGATATGCTCTTTGCGCTTAGACATTGCGCACCTGCATTTCCCAGAAAATGACCGCGTCAGCCGGGGCCAATGGGGCCACCCGGCGCGTCTCAAATTCGATGCCATCAATCAGCAGCTTGTCAGTGGTTTGAGGAACCACCGTCAGCCCCTCGACTGACAGCAGCACCCGTTGATCGCCCACATCCAGAAAGCCGCCCGCCAATAGCTGCAACTCGATTGCATAGGTCGCGGATAGCAGCGTAACCGGGTATCCCGTATCCGGGCCGGGGGTGTATCCGCCGTATTCGTCAACCGTGCCTTCACCGGGGCGCAGCAGCGTTGCCGCTTGCCCATGTTTCTTGATTAGGCGCGATGCAATGTGTGTCAGCCCCATGCTAATCTCCCTGATTTGTGTGAAGGTGCGCGGCGCATCCGAACGCCCTGAGCGACGGCCAGAACCGTTGCCGCAACCGGATCAATCCGGCCCGTTGAACGGCCCGCCGCCAATTTGTGATTGCCCGCCGGGTCCACCAGCGTGATTGCGTCTGAAAAGGCAGAGCGCAGCAGCAGGGACGGCATGGCCTTCACCTCGCCCTCAAACACCGCGCGGCGCAGACGTTCGCAATCCTCCGAACCGTCCTTCCAGCCAAAGCCGCGCCAAATGAACGGCACACGCTCAAGCCCCGCATCGCGCAGCGCCTCGACAAACTCAGCATGTCGGAATCTATCGCCCACGATTGCCGCCGGGGCTTGCCCGTCCAGCTTGGTCACAACGTCCGCCATGAACCGGGCAACCGGCACAGTGGCGTCACCCATTGTCACCAGTTCCCCACGGTCGGACATTTCGACATAGCGACCAGACACCCCGTCAGCCTGCCCACGATCCGCCAAACCGGGATTGCACGGGAAAGCCCCGACACATTCCAACCGTCCAGTTTCGGGCCAGTACATTGACGCCGCCGACATAGACCGCGACCCGCCAAGGTCCACGCCCAGAACAACGGGGCCGTCACGCGGGGGCAGATCGTCGGGTGACACTTCGCACGATAGCCATTCATCGACAGTCAGCAGCACAGACCGATCATCGCTTGCCACACGTTCGTTGCGATTCAGGTTGCGAAAACTGGACAGGGCAGACCCGCCCCGAGCAATCGCCCGCCGCGCTTGTGCCACAAGCCATTCTGCAGACGGGCCAATGCCCTCAGACGCGCCGGGGTTTGCAATAAGAAGGGATGCCAGATCGTCAGGCGGCAAGCCTTGGTCGGGGCGATGTTCCTGCACATAGGTGCCGGGGGGCGGTTCGTCTAACCAGCGTGAAAAGGTGTTGGCGTCGTCTGGTGCGGACGTGCTGATAATCAATGCGCGGCCATCGCGTTTGCCCAGACCGGACAGGATCGCGTTTTCGAGCGCATCGCCTTTTTCGCGTTCCCATGCGGCCCGTTCATCCAAGATCGCCAGCGTTGGCGCACCGCCCAGGATAGACTTGCCGTCCGCCGCGATAACACGGGCCAGACCGCCACCATTCTCTGAGGTTTCGACTTCCAGCTTAGACCCGCGCCGGATCGTGAATTGTTCCTGATCGTCCTCAGGCAAGCCCTCGATAAAGCCCAGCAAGAACCCAAAGGCCGTTTTGGCTTGATCGCGGTTTCGCGCTGCAAAGATGATTTCGCGCTTAGGCTGGGGGGCAATTTCGCCCATCAAGTGACCCAAAGCCAAACCCGCCGACAGGGACGTTTTAGCATTGCCGCGACCAATCGACAGGCAACCCGCCTCGATACCCTTGGCAAAGGCACCGCGCACAAATTGCTTTTGATACTTTGCCAGCTTGACCCGTTTGCCTGCAAGCCGCCCCTCAGGAACGACCAGCTTAGGCAAAAACCGCAGCGCCGCAGACGCCTCTTTAGACGCCCTATCCATGATTTTCCCCCCGATTTTTCGGGAGAGAGAACGCAAGAGTTGAGACGACGGTAACAGCACCACTATCAAAAAGGGGCATTGGGACCAGTTCACCCCCGCGAACAAACGTAACACCTCCTAGAGGTGTGTTACGTTCGTTACGCTCAGAGGGGTCAGAACACGTTACGAACCGTTCGCATGTGTTACGTTCGTTACGCTCAATCATCATCTTGAACCCTCCAAACATGACCGCCAAACTCACGAACCTCATCCATGTCCATCAGCTTGTCCTTGGCCCGCTTGAACGCCATCCGAGCCGCCGCAGCAGTTGCACCCGTGGTCAGTCCGTGGACGCCACACGCCTCACGCCAGTGATCCACATCGACAACCTTGCGATTGGTCGGGTAGCAGTTGCCTGTTCTGGTCGTGCCGTGGTCACGCAACGCATCGTTGAGGGCCTGAATAGCCACCCCGTTCTTGCCGCGAATTGGCTTGCGAGTTGGTGCAGGTGCATCAGCCTCGCCCACCACTGCGCTTGTGACAGGCTCACCATCCTCATCCATGCCAAGCGTGACTGAGCGCAGCTTGAAGTGCAGTGGCTCAGGCGGTTCTTGATCGCGTTGCTTGCGCGATAGGATTTCCCAATCGGCTGTAACCTGTATCTCGTTATCCACCGCCGCACGTAGGGCAGACGATCCACGCGCACCCCGATCCTCATCCTTGCCGGTGTGGTGGATAACCATGACGTGCGCGCCGGTCGCCTCGCGGATCAGATCGCAGTTGCGGACGAACATGGCCGCATCCTTTGCGGTGTTCTCATCGCCTGCTCCCATAGACCGGGCCAAAGTGTCGATCACCACCAAAGCGGGGTCAGCATTGGGCATGATCTCGCACACCGCCAGCGCATCGCCTTGCCCGTGCAGGTCCAGCCCGATAGGCAACAACGTGAAGGGCGCAGACGCCATGTCAGGGCGTTCACGCTTGATTGCGGCGAGGCGGTTGCGGATACCTGCACCACCCTCAGCAGCGATGTAGAGGACAGGCCCGCCGTTGACGCGCAACCCGCGCCATGACTTGCCCGCCGCGATGTGCATGGCAATATCCAGCGCCACGAACGTCTTGCCCGCGTTAGACGGGCCGTAGAGCATCGAAAGGCAATTACGATCCAGCCAGCCTTTGACCATATAGTTACTGGTCAACACCGCCTCGATTGCCGACAGGCTCACAAGTCGGGTTTCAATTTCAGATGCACGGTTCGGCTTCATGCCGCTTAGGTTGAAAACAGTCGTCACATGTGACCCCGCGCGATTGCGGAAAGGTCAGCGCCATGCTGCCGTGCCAGTGCTGGAATAGTTGCCCATGATACGCCGCTGCGCTTGAAGCTGCGCCACTTTGCGGCAACCTCGCCCGCCTTGTATTTCGCGCCCGTTGCGCTCCACCGATCCGCAAGCGCCAAACCCTCGTCAGACCCGTTGTAACGGTCGTGCAGCGCCATCAGGACAGACACCCAATCGCTATAGGTCAGATCAGCGGGAAGGTGCGACAGTAGTTCCTCAACCTCCCCCGTTGGCGTGATCCGGTCAAAGGTGCGGGAAGGCGTTGGCGCGGGTGGCGCTTGCAACAGCTTGGCCCGCAATCCCATCGGAACCGTGGGCAACGTGTCGGGAAAGAACCCAATATAGGAACCGCCATCAGTGAACGAACCGGGCGCGACCACATAGCCGCCTTCGCCCCGCGTGTCGATTTTCAGACCGATCTTGTCTTGCGTATTCCGCGCACCGTCAAAGTGCTGGCAATAGATGTGACGCCCGCCAGAGGGTGTATGCACGTTTGCACGGTCCATCAGCGCCGCATAGCGTGGCAGGGCCTTCAAAGACGCCTCACCAACGGGTTCGCCCGTTGCCTTATCCAAGTCCAGATCAATGACAAACAGACCGTTAGCCGCACCGCACGGGATGCCCCATGCCTGCGCACCGTTGGCCCGCCATTGGGCAATAATGTGCGGATCACGGGTGGCCTTTGCCTGCCAGCCTGCAATCAATGGGGCCTTGTCAGGTCCAGCCGGAAAGATGTTGAACGGGATGTGAGGCACGCTCAATTATTCGCCCCGCGCCAGTTTGATTTCGTCGTCAGTCAGGTCGTTTGAGTTGCCACCGATGCCGATCCACTCAAGAAAATGACCCTTTTCAACTTCAATCAGCTTGAGTTCCAACATTCGGATCAGTGCCGGTACGGCCTGAGCGTATTGGTCCAAATTGTTACGATCCGGTGCGTTGTCATCCGCCAATTCAAGAGCGGTCAGCAGCACACGCGTCTCGTGCAAAAGGTCCGATGTGCGTTCAAAATTGTTGCGTTGGTTTTGAGGAATCATGCCACCGCCTCCGCTTCGAGCGCATTGGCTTCGGCAAGCATTTGGTCCGCTTCCCAACGCAGGATTTCACTTATTTTCCAGCGTGTGCAGTTCGGGGAAAGTTTGACAGCTCGGGGAAAGTCAGCCCGCTCACGATGCCAGCGCCACACGGTATTGCGTGTAATACTGTAGCGGTTGGACAGGTCTTTATCTGAAAGATATGTGTCAGGCATAAGAGCAACTCCTTGTTACAAGTTGCTCTTTAGTTGCCCTCCTTTTTCACGCTTGGGGATTGCGATTTAAAACTAGAAATTAAAACACAAGGCTAAGGCCTGCTTATGAATGTCGCGGGCGTTCTGTTCAGTTGCCGCTGAATACGTTAGAATTTCAGAAACTTCCGCCCATGACGCGCCTGCGTCCCGTGCGTCTAATACCCTCAAATAAGTGGGCCATTTTTCAGGGTGTCTACGCTTGCCAATCACTTTGCCAGCATACTCTTTTTGAAACGATTTCAAGGCACACTTAGCCGCCTTTAATTGTGGTTCTATTGGTCGTGATAAGTCACAATCAACTCGATAAAACCCGCTATCGAAAGGTAGGTCGCGCTTTGCAACTTTGGTCAGAGTGCTATCATTCAATCGCGGCAAGCAATTTGAGGGTTGATTGCCAATCCTAGGGTTTGGAAGGCGTGTAGCCGCAGGGCAGTCCGGCTCAATCAAAAAGGTTGATACACAAAAACCCGCCATGTCAGGGTTTGGGTATTCCGAAAAAGGGACCGTACTATCTATCTTTGTCCAAGCTTCATCTTGCTCATAAGAGGCCGCTTTCTTGCTATCAAACTCTTTCCTTAGATCGCTGCGCCGCCTCAGAAACTCCCATTTCCAACGGGCCAAGTGCCAGTCAGGTTCTCCAACGTAGGCCGTTGCGTCACGCCAATCAGGTACACCCCACTCATTCATCTTGCGTACCCCTCAAGAAATGCCCCCATGCGGCCATCATTGCCCGACGTTTCTCTACCATATCGCCGCGCCGGTAAGCCCGCTCGACCTCTGAGCCGACCGTATGCGCCAAGGCAATCTCTGCCATGTCGCGGGGATACTCGGTGCGCTCAGCTACCCAATCCCTAAACGTGCTGCGCAAGCCATGCGGGACCGCTGGACGCCCTGACTGGCGGTCAAGATACTTGTCAGGCTTGGCCGCGTGTATCCGCTTCATACAAGCCGACAGTGCCGCGTCGGACAACTCACCGCCGCGCGGTGCAGGGAATACAAATTCGGACCCCGCAAGCCGATCCAGAGCTTTCAACAGATCAACGGTTTCTTTGGTCAACGGGACGCGGTGTTCTGCTCGTGCCTTCATCCGCTCAGACGGTATCGTCCAGACTGCTTTGTCCAAATCCATCTCAGACCAGACAGCGCCGCGCACCTCGCCGGATCGTGCCGCGACCATCGCCATAAATTCCAACGCCCGCGTGGCGAACCCTTCACGGCCCTGCACATCGGAAAACCAGCTTGCCGCCTCATCCATCCGCAAAGCGGGATGATGCACAACCTTTGCCAGCTTCGACGGCTTGGGCAGGATCGCGTCAAGGTTGCCTTTCCATCGCGCCGGATTGTCACCTGAGCGATGCCCCGCGACCGTTGCCCACGCCATCACCGCTTCGATACGTCCGCGCAGACGTGACGCGGTTTCCGTCTTGGTGGCCCAGACTGGTTCCAGCGTTCGCTTGATGTCGGACACGTCAATATCCGCGACCAGCATCTTGCCCAAAGTCGGGATCGCATACTTGTCCAACGTGGCCCGCCATTGCTTTCGGTGTTTGTCATTGTCAAATTCTTGCAGCTTGCCCTCAAGATAGCGTTCCATCGCATCATCGAAAGACAGGCCGCGACGTTGCGCCGTGACCAGCGCCGCGCGGTTCGCCTTGCGGTGTTCTACCGGATCAATGCCTTGCCAGATCATTTCTCGCGCATCCCGCGCCCGATCACGGGCTTGCGCCAACGTCACGTCAGGATAGCCCCCTAGGCCGATGTGCCGCCGCTTGTCACCGATCTTGCAACGCAACAGCCATGACCGTCCGTTCACTGGCGTCATTTGCAGCAACAGGCCATCAACACCGCCAACCGCAACCGTTTGATTGCCACCCTTGCCGGAATGTTCCAGCCGCTTCACCTCGACCGCCGACAACTCTTTTGCTTTTCGTGGCATACCACTCCTATCATCCTACCCGCCATAAGAAATAGCATTGGGATAGACGGTACGCAACAGGACGTTACAAGGAATGTCAGAAAACCCCTTAATTTCATAGCTATATGGTGCATCGCGTTACTGGGCGTTACGGCACATTGGCCGCCTGTCTCTCCGCCACAAAATCCATAGTGATTTTGGCACATTTTCAAGCAAAAATAGTAAGTTAAACAAATGCGGCTCGTCTTGGGTTCGCTAATTTGGCTTGGTTTACAACACATTTCGCCGCACAAGCTCTTTGCGGGGGATCGGCCATGACCATAGTGAAGCGCGGCAATAACTACCATTTGAGAAAGCGCGTGCCGCGTCGGTATCAGGACGTGGACGAGCGCAAGAGCGTGTGGGTCAGCCTGCATATGGACTCCTTGAGCGTCGCCCAGCAAAAGGCGCACGCAGCTTGGCAGCACATCGTCGAAGGCTGGGAAGCCCGGCTTGCCGGAGACACAAGCGACGCCGAAAAGCGATTTGAAGCCGCCAAAAATCTCGCCGCCGTGCGGGGATTCCGCTACCTCCCGGTAGATTGCGTGGCCGAATTGCCCCAAGACGATTTGCTTGCCAGAGTCGGAGCAGTCAAAGAGCGCAAGGATGGCAGGCCCGATATGCGCGACGCCAATGCCATCATGGGCGGCGTCTCCGCACTGGTATTGCCACGGTTTAGTTCCGGTCTCTTTCGAGCAATTTTTGCTATGAAGGAGATAAAGAATGGCAACGAGATACACGGACGAGTTTCGCCGTGATGCTGTGCGCATCGCGACGACCAGTGGACTGACACGGCCCCAAGCGGCCTCCGATTTAGGGGTTGGGCTGTCGACGCTGAACAAATGGGTTCAAAAGCATCAACACGATGATCTAATGTCGGGTCCGCACGAGGACGCCGAGAAAGAGAACGAACGCCTTCGTAAGGAAGTCCGTTTGTTGCGCGAGGAGAGGGAAGTGCTAAAAAAGGCGGCAATCTTCTTTGCAGGCCAAAGTCGGTGAGGTTCGCCTTCATCGACGCCTGGAAAGAAGAATGGTCGGTCGAGTTTCTCTGCTGCATTATGCAGGATTCATCGCGTGGGTTCCGTGCGTGGCGAGTGCGCCCAATGAGCCAGCGTCAACGCGATGATATGGTGATCCTGGCCCATATCCGCGAGCAGCATCGCTTGAGTCTGCAAAGCTATGGACGGCCACGCATGACCGAAGAGCTCCAAGAGCTGGGACTGAAAGTCGGTCATCGGCGCATAGGTCGTTTGATGCGTGAGAACGACATCAAGATCATCAGAACCCGAAAATACAAGGCCACGACTGACAGCAACCACAGGTTCAACATTGCGCCCAATCTGCTGGATCAGGGTTTTTCTTCGGATGGGCCAAACCAGAAGTGGGCCGGTGATATAAGCTACATCTGGACCAGCGAAGGGTGGTTATATCTGGCCGTCATCCTCGATCTGTATTCCCGGCGCGTCATTGGTTGGGCTGTCAGCAACCGCATGAAGCGGGATCTGGCGATCCGAGCGTTGGACATGGCCGTGGCGCTGCAGCAACCGCCCAAAGGCTGCATTCATCATACGGATCGCGGGTCGCAATATTGTTCCAACGAGTGTCAGCGACGCCTGTCAAAGCACGGCTTCAAGGTCTCAATGAGCGGCAAGTGCAATTGTTACGACAATTCCATGGTCGAGATGTTCTTCAAATCAATCAAGGCAGAGTTGATCTGGCGCAACCCTTGGGACACACATCGCCAGGCAGAGGGCGCGATATTCCAGTATATCAACGGGTTCTATAATCCACGACGGCGGCATTCATCGCTAGGGAGAAAAAGCCCCTTAGCCTTCGAACGAGAAAGGCTGCCTAAATGAGTTGAGAGACCGGAACACAACCGTGACAAGACCACATCTGGTGATCTTGCTTCCGTTTCGCCATCTTCGATCTCGTTCGTATTGAGGCTCCACAGACAACGAACTGCAGCTCGCGTCAGTGTCCGAATTTCGGCAGGTGCTCATTCAATGAGAGAAAATCACATTTATGTGTAAAGTAGCAAATCACAAAGCACTTCGATTCTGTTTCTTTTTTTCCAAAAATTTTCTTTCACAAGGCCCAATACAATGCCCGCAAGCCAAGCACTCGTTGACCTCGAAGCAGAGATTCTAGAATTTTCTGGCCACCTCGAAACAACCGCCGGAACCGTAGAAACGGTCAACGACATTCTAGGTACTGCCAAGGACATACTTGAGATCCCAAGCGATATCCACAAAGCTGCGCTGCGACTTGAAAAGGTTGCCAAAAGCGGTGGTGTTATCGCCGAAGCCTTTTCAAAAATCGGAGTTCTCAAGGTCGTCGCACGGCCCTTCAAAGAAGTCCTTTATGAGGTCTCTGATACGTTCAAGAAGATCGACGACAAGGCGCAAGATCTTGAGAAGAAATTCGAGCCTTACATCGAGAAAATGGAGGTCGCCGAAGAGGCGCTCGACGTCATCAATGAAACACTGGAAGACGAATCAAAGGCGACCAAGAACCTTTCGGACCGCATCGGATTGGTCAATGATCGCCTCAACAACGCGAAGATTTTCGTCGATTCGTCGGTAAATACGGTTCAGGCGATTGAGATCAAGGCTCGGTTGACTACGCTGTTTTCGGAGATCGATACAGGGGCGACTATCGCATATAACGCGTTGGCCCCGATGAACAACGTCATGGCATTGGTTGAGAAGGCAGCGGATGATCTACGCAATCTTCTCGATCTCCCCGACTTTCAGCTTCTTGTCGATTTCAAAGACCAAATTCAGGAAATCGAGGACGCACTGGGCGTTCTGGCGGCCCCGCTGGAGGCCGTCTATGACGCGGCGGGGGCCGTTCTGGACGCGCTTGGCTCTATCTTCGGATTCCTTCTGAAACCGCTTGAGGCAGTTCTGGACGCGGTGCTGGAAGCAACGGGCATTCAGGGGCTGATCGAGGATGCAGCCGACTATATCACGGGGCTACTGCCGGACATCGAGATTCTCGATACGATCCAGAAGGCGCTTGCGGATGCCATGGACATTGAGTTCAACGTGCTGTTGAACACAGGTATCCTTGACCGTCTGGATGCTCTGCTGGCGCAATTGGACCCGGCGCAGTTCCTCCCCTCTGTCATCGGACCGGTCACCGATATCGGCGAGAACGGCAGCGATGGAAATGACACGCACCTCGCACTGTTTCATGGCGAAGGCGGTGAATACGTTCGCCCGACAAGTGGGGACGACCTGATCGTCGGAGGTGATTTCGACGATACGCTGAATGGGGGGGCCGGCGTTGACTATCTGATCGGTGGGGGCGGCGACGACACCATTGACGGCGGCGAAGGTGCCCCCGGCGAGCGCGACGTGGTCATCTACTCGGGCTACATCAACGACTATTCCATTGTCAGCGAATTGGGCGCGGATGGGCTTAACCACGGTGTCTGGTACATCGGCGACTATTCGATGAACTCCACCACGAACGACGGCTATGACAAGCTGATCGACGTCGAGGACATCGTTTTTATGGATGCCACGGTGCCAATTGGCGATCTGGACACCTATATCCGCACCCGCAGTGTTGATGGCAGTTATGGCGATAGCCCTGCGGGCTATCCTTTTGGGTGGACCGACGGGATCTATGGCTATTACATCAGCCGCACCTATTCGGACGTGCGCGAAATCGGGTCGGCCCCGGAGGGATATCCAGATGGGCAATACAAGACCGGCGACCTGCTCTATACGTCCAACGGCGTCGACTGGGTTTTCACCGGCCCCGGTTTCGAAGAAATCTGGGCTGGGCCGGGCAAGGATCAAATCACCAGCTATGCCAACGGGCCGATTTCGACCGAGATGGGGCACCCCGGCGACATCCTTGGCGGTGAAGAGGGCGACGACCTTTTCCTGATCGGCGCGGGCAGCGGAATCTATGACGTTGTTTACGGTGGCTCTGGCGTCGACTCGATCGTCTATCAGGCGATGAAGAGCGGGCTATCTGTGTTTATGGCGACCGGAGCCGACGACGCGCTGTTCCGCCCCTCTTCTGTGGCGATTGATGTCGATTTCAACGGGCGTCTTCAGTCAGATCCGAATCTACCTCGTGTCGGGGTGATCCGGGATGTTGAGAACATCAACGGCACCGATTATGACGATCATTTCTGGGGATCGGCCGTCAGCAACATTATCCTTGGTCGGGCCGGGAATGATCAGATCCGCGGGCTGGACGGCAACGACATTCTGCGCGGTGGCGACGGAAATGACACGCTGATCGGTGATCGCGGCGACGATGTCATGGATGGTGGCGCGGGCTATAACGAGTTCATCGGCGGATGGGGTAGCGACACGATCACCGGCGATGAGAGCGGATTCAACACCGTTATCTACGGCATCTCGGCCTCGAATACGCTGAGCGCGCTCAACCCGAGCTTCGTTGATTTTCAGACCACGGGACCGGCCGACCATGACTTCAACTTCCGGATAACGGTCTATCGCAGCGCGACCCAAGGTGTGGCATGGGTCAGTAAATACGACGAATCCGGCGCCTTTATCGGCGAAGACCGGCTGGAGAACATGACCCGCCTTGTCGGCACCACCGGTGATGATTTCATTCAGGCGGCAGATGGTGTCGTAGTCCAGCAGATTTGGGGCGGTGACGGGAATGACACGATCGAGGGCGGATCTGGTGCCCAATTTGCAAATGGATCTTCGAACCGTCTTCACGGCGATGGCGGCGATGACCACCTCTATCTTGGCGGCGTTGAAAATCAGATCTACGGCGATGAAGGCAGCGATACCATTCACGTTCTGGCGGGCCAGAACGTGGACCGCGATTTCCTGACCGGGGGGGACGGCTCTCATGCTCTGGCGGGGATCGACGTCCTTAATCTGACTGAAACCGAATATTCCTGGCAAATCTACCTGAACGCTGGATCTGGTTTTGGCGACCTTGTCGGCAAGTCCCCTTTAAGCATGACGGCGGCGACAGATCATAAGTACATTCAGGCAACCGCAGGCGTAAATGGGGCCGTAGCCCGCGTGCCGGGCACCAACCAGAACGGCCAAGTGGTCGAGGGCGTGAATTTTGAACTGCGGGTGCCCGACAGCAACACGCTGACACCCGGCGGCACCGGAAGGATCGGCGAATTCGAAGTCATCCTTGCATCGAACAACCGTGATATTATCGCGGTCGGGAGCGATGAAAACGCGATCCTAGTGCAGGGCAACGGCGGCGACGACGTTCTTTTCAGCGCGCAGATATTTGCGGACAGCCTGTTTGGGGGCGAAGGCGACGACGTTCTAGGCACCTACAACCAGTCTCTGGGCGGTGACTCGTTCCAGCGGAACTATGCCGACGATAAGATCATTCTGCTTGATGGTGGGGATGGCGACGATACGCTTGTTGCGGGCGACGTGCGCGAGGATATCATTGGCGGGGTCGGCACCGACGAAGTGACCTATGAGACGGGTCTCGGCGGCGTGACCATTGACCTTGAGACCGGCGAAGCCTCTGGCGGATATGCCGAGGGTGATCATCTCGACGGGATCGAGAATGTGATCGGGTCCGTGGATGATGACATCCTGACCGGGGACAGTGGGACAAACGTGCTGACTGGCTATGACGGGAACGACACCCTTTCAGGCGGTCATGGCGATGACGTGCTTTTTGGCAACGATGGCGACGACGTTCTATCGGGCGGTGAAGGGAATGACCAACTTCATGGTGGCCTGGGCCTTGATACGCTGGATGGCGGGGATGGCATAGACACCGCCATTTTCTCTGAGCGTCAGAGCCACCCCAAGGGCGGCAATTTCCTGATAACCGGCCTGTCGGTCGGCGTTGCTGTGGATCTTGCCAACCACAGTGCGGGCGGTGAGATGCTTTGGAACATCGAGAACGTCAAAGGCAGCATGGGTAACGACACCATATTTGGTGATGCGGGTGATAACGTGCTGGCGGGCGATCTGGGTGCAGACAGTATCAACGGTCGTGAAGGCGATGACGTGCTGGATGGCGGCGAAGGCGACGACACGATCTTTGGCGGAGACGGCGATGATTGGTTGAGCGGCGGCGCGGGCACCAACCACCTTGATGGTGGTGCGGGCTATGACACGCTGGATTATGGCATCGTCGGCTACGCCATGAAAATCGAGATGGTCGGCGCGGGCACCCGCGCGGCAGAGGCAACCGGACTTGCCACCCGCCACGCCGAACTGGACTGGGCTGTCTGGTCCGATACGGTTCAGGAGGTCGCTGACCCGCTTGGCCGCCCAGGCGAAATGATCCAGGTCGGAACAGATGAGGTGCGCTATACCTATCAGCTGTTCGACCATGGCACCGACGATCCATCCGACGATACGTATCGCCGGGAAGACCCGATCACGCCGGAACGCCTGTTCCGGCTGGACCCGACGTTCGCGCGAACGCCTTCGGACCTGAGCCCGGTGCGGTTCCTGCCTGACGTGTTATTGCCGGAACAGAAGTTCAGTGTTCTCAAGAAGTATGTTGTGGCGCGGGATTACTTTTCCGGGTTTGAGTTGATTGCTGGTGGGTCGGGCAACGACACGATCTTTGGCAACGACGAGTCCACCACCTTTCACGGCGGCTTTGGAGCGGATACGATTTTCGCCGGAGGCGGCATAGACACGGCTGATTTCACAGGCTCCGAGGCGGGCGTTACTGTAAATCTGACCACTGGGGGCAACTTTCGTGGCGACGCTGAAGGCGACGTGCTGAACGGGTTTGAACACCTGTCGGGGTCACAGCATGGCGACCATCTGACGGGGAATTCCGGTGCCAACGTCCTTGTCGGCGGACGCGGCAACGACACGCTGGAAGGTGGCGCTGGCGAGGATACGGTCGTCTTTGACGTTGCCAGCACCGAGGTCGGTATCGGCTATGCGCCCGAAGGCTTCAAGGTCGTTCAAGCGGATGGCAACGTCATTCTAGAGGATGATCGCGTCAGCGCCGACGTCGAGTTTTTCCGCTTTACCGACGTCACCCTGACGCAGGCCGAGTTGATTGCGCGAATCGCGCAAGGCAACGATCAGGCGAACACCCTGATAGGCACGTCGCAGGCGGACATCATTCCGGGGCGCGGCGGCGACGATCACATCGAGGGTCGCGGTGCCGACGACACGCTGGATGGGGGCGCCGGGAATGATACGCTCTTGGGCGAGGACGGAAATGACAGCCTGATTGGCGGCACCGGCATCGACGATATGTTCGGCGGGCTGGGCGATGATATTTACGTTGTTGACGACGCAGGCGACCAGATGACCGAGGCGCAAGATGCCGGGACGGATACGGTCGAGACGGCGGTCAGCGTGCGGTTGTCTGACAACGTCGAGAATGCGATTCTGCTCGGCTCTGATGATATCGGCGTGACCGGAAACGATGAAGACAACCGGATGACCGGCAACAGTGGCAACAACTTGTTTCAGGGTGACACCGGAACCGACACTGTGGTTTTCGACATTGCCTTTGCTGATGCGCAGTTCGACTTCAGTGCGCCGAACTTCTTTCTTGTCACCTCGACTTTGGGTGTTGATCGGCTGGAAGACATCGAATTCCTGCAATTCTCTGACCAGCTGGTCGATGTGACCAGCCTGCACGAGTCAGAGGTGCCTACGACGTCTGGTCGGCTCTATGCCGGGGACTATTTCGACAACGATAACGGCGTTGATACCTCGCGCGAAGGCGGCGGCACGCAATTCCTGTATTTCGGCACGGCGTCACAGGGGTCGAACCGCAACAACCAGTTCCACTTCACGACAGAGTTTCTCGCCGAAACCGGGCGTGCATTCTATGGCGGCCAAGGGTTTCAGAACTACAGCACGAACAACCTGAGCTGGATCGACACAGCGACCGTGAATCGAATTTCTGTTGATTTTCAGGGTGGGAACACCGCTGATGTGTCGATCGACGGGCTGGACCTGCGGCTCTACGATCTGATCAATGCTGACTGGGCTTTTTTCGAGGACAGTGTTTTCAATCGCAATGACAGCATGATCGGCGGATATTTTGACGATCACCTCCTTGGCTATGCTGGCAACGATACCATTATGGGTGGACAGGGCGACAAGGAAAAATACAACGTCGCCACCTTCCCCTACCCCAACACGATCCCGACGCCTTTCCACAATCCGGGCGAGAGCGTTACCGATCCGGCGTTCTTTGTCTTCGACGGAAATGACACGCTGGACGGTGATCAAGGCGATGACCTGCTTGATGGCGGCACCGGCAACGACCGACTGATTGGCGGCCTCGGCGACGACCAGATTTGGGGCGGCGGGGATGACGGCAACGACACGATGATTGGCGGTTCTGGGAATGACACCCTGCATGGCGGTGGTGGGATCGACGAGGCCGTGTTTGACGTCGCTTCGACGGATGTCAGCGTCACGGTCACCCCCGATGGCGCGCTGATCATGGCGTCTTTGGAAGGGACCGACCGGATTGATGCGGATGTGGAAATCTTCCGCTTTTCGGACGCAACCCTTACCTATGCCGAGGTCGCCGCGCTTGCGATTGGCGGCGGGACAGGAAACGACACACTGCTTGGCACGTCGAACAACGATACCATTGACGGTGGCGACGGCGATGATGTCATTGATGGCCGCGGCGGTTATGACAGGCTTGATGGTGGCGCCGGCAACGACACCCTGCTGGGTGGTGATGGACGCGACACGCTGACCGGCGGCACGGGGATTGACCACTTCGAAGGGGGGGCTGGCAACGACCTCTATCTCATCGAAGACCCTGCCGAGACGATCTATGAGGCGCGCAACAACGGCTACGACACCGTCTGGATCAACAAGGATTACGTCCTCTCGGAAAATATCGAAGAGCTTGTCGTTAAATACGGCGGTACGGTCAACGCAACGGGCAATAGCGGCGACAACCTGATGACGGGCTTTGCCACGGCCAACAACTTCTTCGGGATGGCGGGCGCGGATACTCTGATCGGGTACACCGGCACCGATTCCCTTGAGGGGGGCGACGGGAACGACAATCTGGAAGGTGGCGCAAGCAACGACCACGTGCACGGTGGCGCAGGCAACGACACGATCGACGGCGGCACCGGCGCTGATCACGCCATGGGTGGGACCGGAGATGATATTTTCTACATCGACGATGCGTTGGATGTGGTGCTCGAACTCCCCGGCGAAGGTTTGGACACAATCGTTTCAGCCATCAGCAAATACCTCCCGGCGCATGTCGAGAACCTGATCCTGACCGCAGAGGCAAACGACTATGCCTATGGCAACGATTTGGCGAACCTGCTTGTCGGTGATACGTCGAACAATACACTGCACGGCGGGGACGGCGACGATACAATCGTCGGCGGCGCAGGATATGACACCGCGACTTTCGATGCGGATCTTTCGCAAGTTGTCATTGCTCAGGGCGTCGGAGGCATCTGGGTTTCCTCGACCGGCGGCGTTGATTTCGTTGCCGACGACGTAGAGGGGCTGTCGTTCGCCAATAATGGGTCAGTCAGCTATAGCTATGCCGTGCAGCTCTACCCTGCCCGCGCTGCGGGCACCGACCTTGACGATACGCTGTTTGGCACGCCTCTGGCAGATCGGTTGATCGGGCGAGGTGGCAGCGACCGGATCGAAGCCCGCGCGGGTAATGACACCGTTGAAGGCGGCGCGGGCGACGACACACTGTTTGGCGAAGCCGGAGACGACAGGCTGCGAGGGGGAAGCGAGAACGATTCCCTGGAAGGCGGCGCGGGCGATGACCTGATAGAGGGCGAAGTCGGCGATGATCATGTGCATGGTGGCGACGGAAACGACACGCTGGATGGCGGGATCGGTGCGGATCATGCGATGGGCGGAGCTGGCGATGACGTCTATGTCGTCAACGAAGCGGGCGACGTTGTTGTTGAGGCGACTGGTGAGGGAATGGACAGCCTCTATACCAGCGTGACGTTCACTCTGCCGCAGAATGTCGAGGCTCTGTTTCTAATGGGGACGTCCGCCATCGACGCAATTGGCAATGGTGCCGCCAACCATTTGGTCGGAAACGCATTCGATAACGTTCTGACCGGCGGCGGCGGTGCGGATACCATAGACGGCGGCATCGGGACCGATACCGCTGTTATCGATGCCACGCGGGCGCAGGTGTCTGTTACCGAAAACGGCGATGCCATCGAGATCCTACTTGCTGGCGTCACAAGCGTCTTTCACGAAGTGGAATTCTTCCGCTTCAACGACATGACCCTTTCCGCCGCGTTGGCGACTCTTCCTCCTGCGGCAACAGCGGGCCCGGATTTGATCAACGGCACAGCAGGGAATGACAGCATTGACGCACTTGCTGGCAATGACACCGTCAATGGTTTGGGCGGACACGACACGCTATTGGGCGGCGATGGCAATGACCGTCTGGATGGTGGTGATGGAAATGACCGGCTTGAAGGCGGCGATGACGGCGATACGCTCATCGGCGGGGCTGGGGACGATTTCCTGTATGGCGGCGCGACCGAGGCCGATTTGCGCGATGTGGTCTATGGCGGCGATGGCAACGACAATATCGACGGCGGTTATGGCAATGATGAGCTGCGTGGCGACAACGGTGACGATACGGTTTCGGGCGGCTTCGGCACCGATACGGTCATTGGCGCGGACGGCAATGATGTGCTGACGGGCGGGGCGTGGTCCGACGTGCTCTACGGCAACGCGGGCAACGATTTCCTCAACGGCGGCTTCGGCTATGACCGGATGAACGGCGGGACAGGGGCCGACCGGTTCTTCCATCTCGGGGTCGCGGATCACGGCTCGGACTGGATACAGGACTATACGGCAGCGGATGGTGATGTTTTGGTCTTCGGCCGCGCGGCCACGATTGATCAGTTCCAGGTGAATCTGATCGAGACCGCCAATGCCGGTACGGCCGGTGTCGAGGAGGCCTTTGTCATCTATCGCCCCACGGGTCAGATCTTGTGGGCGCTGGTTGATGGCGGCGGGCAGGACGAGATCAATATTCAGATCACAGGCAATGTCTTTGATTTGCTATGATCTGAACTGATGCCGGTTTCGTGAACACCGGGACGAGGTGTTTATGAAATTGGAGAACAGCAATGCCGAGAATATGAGCGCGAGCCGACACAGCTATGACGGCTCGCGATGTGAGTCTCGCGCAAGCGGCCAAATATCTGGACAGCGAAGGGTTGGCTTTATTGGGTAGTCGTCACCGATCTACTCTCACCACGCGTCGTGGGTTGATCGATGAATTGACGATCTGGCGGCGCGGTCGGGCAAAGAAACTGTTGCATCACTCAGATCAGGGCAGCCAAATACACATCTGAACCGTTCCAATGCCTGACGGGAGACAACGGCATCACCTGTTCGATGAGCCGGTTTGGAAACGTCTGGGACGTTCGGCTGGTCCACGTCAGTGACGTCAAACGATCTGGGGGGTCGTTTGACGGCGCAAAATGCAGCTACCGAAACATTCTTCTCGTCGCTCAAGATCCAGCGCGTGATGCGCAAAGCCTACCGACCGCGCGATCAAGCCCGCACCAATGTCCTCAACGACATCGAACGCTTCTACAACCCGACACACCCCCACTCGTCCATCAAATATCTATGCCCTATCAATACGTGGAAAGAGCGATGAAAGCTTAAATTACCCGTCCACGAAACCGGCACAGCTCATTCTTCGACACGGATCAATCCCAATTGGCCGCGTGAACCCAAACAAATCTCATCCTAAACGACCCGCAAACCAGTCCAAAATAGTGGAACCACTTCAGATCAAAGGATCGTAAGACCACTGCAAAAGGCCTTGGCGTTGACGGGGGCGGCAAAAGACATCGCCAGGATAGCAGTTGGCCCGGATTTGCCCGGCATGACGCGCAAACCCTTTCCATCGTTTGATTTGAATGCGATCGATATCGGCAAGGCGCCGACCAAGATAGTATCGGCAATACCATTGAAACCATCCGCGCGGATCGGGGCCGTATATCCACCCTTTCTGTTGCCAGACCTTGAGGGGCTGACGGCTTTTAACACCGAAAAAGTTCAGGGTTATGTCAGGTTTTGGACTAATTTTCGCGTTCTGATACCACTCGGAGGGGAATTCGTCGGTACAATCGTTGAGGTAGCGGCCCTCGAACACACCCATTTCCAGCATCGTTTGAGGCGAATAGTGGGGTTTGAACTCAACATCAAACTGCTCACCTTCCGGCGCTGACAGAGTATATCTATATCCGGTTTGCATCTTGTCATTTACGACAATTTCTCTTCGGTCAGTCATGGCCTTCTCTTCGCTCAATGGTGCTCCGATTGCGTCCAAATCTAAACACATGGTCGCGGCATCCTAGCAGATCCGAAGGAGGTCGTCAGGCTGACATGGCCACTTTTCTCTCTGACGAACAGCATCGGGATCAAGTTCTTTGGCTATGGCGAACGGCGTGCTCGCAAACACAGCATGCGGCAGCGGCGCGGGCTCGTTGAACCGATTGCCTGCCCTTGGCACGGCAGATCGCGTGCGCGTGGCCAAAACACAACGAGCAACAGGGACGTCACGCATCAGGTATTTGTTCAACAATAGCGCCCCATCCGCCCCGCCGTCATCAATCTTCAGGCCGTATGTCCAAGGTATTTCCGCCAATCCCCGATTTCGGAAATATCTGTGGCGCCCTCGGTCCCGCTCGCCTCGCAAACAAAGCCTTTCACCCAGGTTCCATCCGATAATTCGATTGATCCGATCCCAAGCGGCGCTGGAATACCCTCGACGAAACTCCCAAGCGCGCTTTTCGGCAGGGACCAAATTTCCAGTGCGACCGAGGCGGCCGGTTGCGTAATCGCGCGAACAAGGCCCGGCCGTTCCGGCGGCCCGCCCGCCAATGCGTAGAACTGGTACTGCGCCGCAGTCTGCGCTTTGCGCAGAAACTGGCCGCCGCGATCAGAAAGCTGCCAGTTGAGCGGCAGACCCGCCATATGCGCACCACAGACGGCAAGCTCGATGGTGTCCGAAGCCGCCGCGGCTAACGGTGCGGGGTTCGGGACCGAATGCGGTGTGGCCCCCATGTTACGCGAACATGCCTGCTCGAAGCCGCGCGCGACCGATGCGACCTTGGCGTCCTGCCCCGCCTGCGCCAACAATGTGACGCTGCCCGGCCTGCCATCTCTGCGCGCCGCCGTGGGCACGGCGATGCCGCACATGTCCAGAAGATTGACGAAATTTGTATAGGTTCCAAAGTTTGAATTCGGCGTAATCGGGTCCGCCTCCAGATCGGCCACGCTGTAGAACGTCGGAATTGTCGGCACGCAAAGCATGTCGAGACCGGCGAGCATAGGTTCGGCCGCGCGTTTGAGGTCCGCCAGCCTGTAAATGCCCCGGAACGCATCGGCGGCGGACATCGTTTCGGCATGCGTGATGATCTGTCGGGTAACGGGATGAACGGCATCAGGGTCGCGCGTCAGAAGATCCTGGATGACCGTGTAGCGCTCGGCAACCCAAGCGCCCTCATAAAGCATACGCGCCACGGCATAGAGCGGGCTGAAATCTATATGTTCGATCCGCGCGCCCGTGGCCGCGAGGGCAGCAACATCACGGTCGAATGCTTCTTTCTGAATCTGGTCCCCGAAAAATTCGATGGACGCGGCATCAGGAACTCCGATCCGAATATCTGATGCAGGGGCGGTGAGTTTCTCATGCACAAGAAGTTTGGAGTACGCGTCGGCCGGATCATACCCTCGCGCCACGGCAAAGGCCGCGTAAGCATCATCAACGGTCAGCGCAAAAATCGAAATCGTATCCAACGTACGACAGGCTGGCACCACACCAGTCGCCGACAATGCGCCCAGCGTGGGCTTCAGCCCGACAATGTTATTGAGTGCAGCAGGCACCCGGCCAGATCCTGCAGTGTCTGTACCAAGCGAAAAGGTCACGATCCCGTGGCCCACAATTACGCCAGAACCGCCCGAAGACCCGCCCGGCACAATCAGTGGATCAACCGCATTGCGCGGCGCGCCATAGGGCGTGCGCACCCCGACAAGACCCGTGGCGAATTGATCCAGATTGGTCTTACCGATCATCAACGCACCGGCAGCCCGCAAATTCGCGATGACAAAGGCGTCGGCCTCGGGGGTATAGGCGTACGCCGGGCAACCGGCTGTCGTCTCGATCCCTCCCACATCGATATTGTCCTTAGCCGCGAAGGGGATCCCCCAGAGCGGCAAGGATGGATCATATGCCCCCAGTCCCGCCGCCTCGGCCCGCAGACTGTCGCGGTCGCGCAGGTGAATGAAAATCCCCGGATCATTGACGGCATCCAGCCGGGCAAAAATTTCGTCGATGACATCGATCGGGCGCGTACCCGTCGCATAGGCGTCTTTCAGGCTGGTCAATGTGAAGGGCAGATCGCTTAGCATAACAATGTCTCCGGTTATTCAGGCCACTTGGCGGCGCGCAGGTGGTTTGGGCGCCGCCGCCAGCAGCGTCTTGGTATAGTCGTGTTGCGGATTGGACATGACATCCTGTGCAGGGCCTTGCTCGACGATCTCGCCCGCTTTCATCACGATCACATGGTCGCACAACAACCGCACAACATGCAGATCATGGCTGACAAACAGATAGGTCATGCCAAGCTTGGCGCGCAGATCGACCAGCAGGTTCAGAACGACGGCCTGAATCGACACGTCCAGCGCGGCGGTCGGTTCGTCCAGGATCAGGAATTTGGGCTCCAGTGCCACCGCACGTGCAATCCCCACGCGCGCCTTCTGACCGCCCGAAAGCTGATGTGGAAAGCGATCGAGCAAAGGTAGCGGCAGGCCGACAAGCGTGGCCAGTTCCTCGACCCGAGTCGCCAGTTTCGCACCGCGCAACCCGCCCAGCCGATGCAAAGGGTCCGCAATCGTCTGACGCGCTGTATGACGCGGGTTGAGGCTGTCGGTGGCATCCTGAAACACCATCTGAATTTCGGCGCGGCGCGGGTTGCGGGCAAATCCCTGCGCCGGGATGCCCGCGATGTCGTGGCCATCAAACAGGATTTCGCCGCTGGTGGCATCCATCAGGCGCACCAGAATTTCCGATGTGGTGGATTTTCCACAGCCACTTTCCCCAACCAGCCCAACGCTTTGGCCCTGCTTGATACTAAAGGAAATGCCCTTGACCGCATGGACCGGGCCAGAGGATCCGCGATAGGTCTTGGTCAGGTTACGCACCTCAACAAGCGGACGGTCATGCACATGATGGGGCAGCTCAGCCTTTCGGTCCTCGGGCGGCAGCAGGCTGCGAATGCTTTCGCCAACGCGCGGGGTCGCATCCACCAGCTTGCGGCTGTAGGGATGCTGTGGCGCGCTGAAAATCTGCACCGGATCGCCCTGCTCGACAATCACCCCGTCCTTCATCACCATGATCCGGTCGCAATATTGCGCCGCAAGGCCAAGGTCATGGGTGATCAGGATGCTGCTCATGCCGCGTTCGCGGATCAGGTCACGCACCAGATCCATCACCGCCTTTTGCGTAGTGATATCCAGCCCTGTCGTGGGCTCGTCCGCAATCAGCAGACGCGGATCACAGGCCAGTGCAATGGCGCAAACGATACGTTGGCACATGCCGCCCGAAAGCTCGAACGGATAGGCATCATAGCGCGCTTCGGCATCGTTGATACGCACCGCCCTGAGCGCGGCAATCGCCTTGGCGCGGGCATCCTGACGGGTGGCGCGGGCATGGCGGCGCAACACATCCTCGATCTGATGGCCCACCTTGCGGATCGGGTTCAGCGCGGCGCGCGGGTTCTGAAAGATCATCGAAATTTCGCGGCCGCGAATGTCGCGCATGTCGCGTTCCGCTGCGCGGCGCAGGTCGATCCCGCTATAGGTCGCCTCGCCCGCCGCGATGGTGCCGCCCGCATCCAGAATGCGCATCAAGGCATAGGAGGTCACCGATTTTCCCGACCCGCTTTCGCCGACGATGCCAAGGATTTCGCCTTTGGCCAAATCAAAGCTGATACCGCGCACCGCGTCGACGGTGCCGCGCCGGGTCTGAAACGACACGGCAAGGTCTTTGACGCTCAACATGCTCACGTCCTTTTGCGGGGGTCGACGATATCACGAAGCCCGTCGCCCAGAAGGTTGAAGGTAAAGACGGCCATCATCAGCCAAAGCCCCGGAAAAACCGCCATCCACCATTCGCCCGAGACGATGAAATTCGCGCCTTCGGCTACCATGATCCCCCACTCCGGGGTCGGTGGGCGCACGCCGAGCCCGATAAAAGACAGCCCCGCCGCATTCAGGATCGCCCAGCCGAGGTTCAGCGATACCTGCACCATCATCGGTGGCAGCGCGTTTGGGAAGATATGCATCGCCAAAACGCGGACATCGGAATTGCCGGACAGTTTGGCGGCTTGAGCAAACCCTGCGCTGCGGCGGATGTTCACCTCGGCGCGGACAAGCCGGGCATAGAACGGCACGTTGATGATCGCGGTGGCATAGATGATATTCTCGATCGTATTGCCAAGCGCGGCCACGATCCCCATCGCCAGCACGAACAGTGGAAAGGCCATGATCGTATCAAGGATGCGGTTCAACACGATATCCGGCCAGCCCCCCCAATACCCCGCGATACAGCCCAGAACAGAGCCCACCACAAAGGACAGCGCGACGGCCGCCACCGAAATCCACAGGTCCAGGCGCGTGGCCACAATGACGCGGCTAAAGACATCCCGGCCCACGTTATCGGTGCCGAACCAGTGATCCCAAGACGGGGGATGTAGCGCTTTTGCGGCGTTGGTCTGTAGCGGATCATAGGGCACCAGCGCAGGACCAAGGATCGCGGACAGCATGATCAGCGCGAACATCCCGAAGGCCAGCAAAGTCACCGGATTAGCACGCAGGACATAGATCAGATGATCAAAGCCGCCGGTTGCCTTGGGCGTTGTTTTCAAGGGCGTATCCGTCATTTTGAGGAGAACCCGATACGCGGATCAATCGCGGTATAAAGCAGGTCGATCACCAGGTTGAGCGCAACGAACAGCAGTGCCATAGCCAGAACAAAGCCCTGCACGGCGGCATAGTCCGACACCACAAGCGCCTCGACCGCGTAGGATCCGATGCCGGGCCAGGCAAAGACCTTTTCCACCAGAACATTGGCGCCAAGTGTAAAGGAAAAGACCATGCCCAAGGTCGTCACCACCGGAAGCAGCGCATTGCGAAAGGCATATCCATAAAGGATGGTGCCACGGGACAATCCGGCGGCCCGCGCCGTGCGGATGAAATCCGACGACAACGCCGTCAGCATCGCCGCGCGCGTCATCCGCGCAATCGGCGCAAGAGTGAACAAAGCCAGAGTAATCGCCGGCAGGATCAACTGTTTCGCCGCCCCGCGCCAGGTTTCCCAGTCGCCCATAAGCGCGGCGTCGATCAGGTAAAACCCGGTGACACGGTCAGGATCCAGATAGATGAAATCCAGCCGCCCCAAAGGCGACGGCGCAATGCCAAGGAGATAGTAAAACACATAGATCAGTACGATCCCGGTAAAGAACGTCGGTAAAGAAACCCCCGCAGTCACCAGCACACGACACAGATGATCGACCCAGGATCCGGGGCGTGTGGCCGCCAGAATCCCCAAAGGAATAGCGATGCCACACGACAGGATCAGCGCCGTCAGCGTCAGCTCCAACGAGGCGGGCAAGCGACTTGCCAGATCGGTTGCGACCGGTCGACCGCTTGAAATCGACTGCCCCAGATCCCCCTGCATCAGATCGCCAACATAGATGAAAAACTGTTGAATCAAGGGCTTGTCCAGCCCCAGAGCCTTGCGCACCTCCGCAATGGAGGCTTCATCCGCCGCTGCCCCGGCAAAATAGGCCGCAGGATCACCGGGCAGCGTCCGGGTCAGCAGAAAGCTAATGACCACGACACCGATGACGACCGGAATAGACTGCGCGACGCGAAAGGCGACGGCGCGCAGCCGGGGATATGCGGCGACGGACACAGGCTTAACCGGCCGACAACGGGCGCACGTCGAGCTGACGATGGAACCAGAACTCATAGCCCTCTGCCCCATTGGTCGCGACGTTCAGCGCCGGCTGATAGAGCGGAATACGCGGCAGATCCTCCAACACGATCTCGAACATGCGCTTGATCTTGGGCGCATAGTCCGGGTCATCCATCGGCATGTGCAACGTGGCATTCACCAGATCCTCGATTTCTTCGTTACGATAATTGGAGGAGTTGAACAGATGCCCGTCCTGATAGGCCCAGAAGAAATAGTAATCCGGCGTGTTCAGCCAACCGCCGAAGTTTTCCAGATGCAGCGGCAAACGCTTTTCCACCAACGCGGCGGTGCGCCAGTTGGCGCCGGGGATCTTTTCGATCTCGGCGGTGATACCAATCTGCGCCAGGCTTTCCTGAATCAACAAAGCCGCAGGTTCCATCCATGAAGCCAGATCAAGGCTGATCGACAAAGGCACTTCGAACCCGTCGGGATAGCCCGATTTTGCCATATATTCCTTAGCCTTGTCGATATCGGTGTAATATTGTGTCTTGCGTGGCCAGGCGATGTCGGTGATTTCCGCCTCGCCTCCCCAGAGCGGCGCGCCACGCCCGTAAGCCGCAGCTTGGAAGATATCCTCGTAAGGCACGGCATAGGCGACGGCCTTGCGCACATCAGCGTCCTGAAACGGCTCGAACTTGGTATTCGTGCACAGGCAATGAATGCAGTTTTCAATCGGCGTCGAATAGACATCAATGATCTCGGCCAGCTCGGCGGCATCCTTGTCGGGAATATCAAACGACATCTGCACATCGCCCCGCTCGACCAGCGCGCGACGGGTGGCCGGGCTGGGCACTTCGCGCACCACGACGCGCTTGACAGCCGGAACCGGGCCGCCGACCCAATTGTCGTTCCGCTCATAGACCAACTGCTCTCCGGGTGTCCAACGCAGCACCTTGAACGCACCCGAGCCTGCGGGCGTCATATGCAGGTATTCCATCGCCCAAGGGTCATCCGTCGTGGCATTTGCCTTTGCCACGGCCGAGTTGATGACGAAGGGCACCGGCACAGCCAAATCGGGGATCGCCAGCTTTGACGGGTGGTCAAGCGTGATGACAAAGGTCTCTGCGTCGACGGCCTCGAACTGATCAGGGCGCACAAGCCCACCGGCCTTCATCTGAACCGAGGGAAACCCCCCAACAGAAACAGCGCGATCGAAGGACCACTTTACATCCTCTGCAGTCACCTTCGCACCATCCCAAAACGTTGCATTGGGTTTGATCTTGAAGGTGATCGTCAGGCCATCCTCTGACACCGTCCAGCTTTCGGCAAGCTCGGGTACGATGGTGTCGTAATCATAGGACAAGCCGCCGCCCGGCACCTCTTTGGTGCCGAAGGACACAAGCCGGTCATAGCAGTTCACCGCCACCTGATATGACGCGCGATTGGTGCCAGTACGGTGCAGGTCCAGACTGTTGATTGTCTGGCCAGAGACCACCACCAACGTGTCCGCCCCTTGGGCGGCCGCCGGCATGGCACGCAGGAACGGCAGGACAGACGCCCCGGCCATACCCATTTTCAGAAAGTTGCGTCGTGTCGTCGTGTCCGTCATGGAAAAACCCTCTCGCTGCTGATCCGGCCGTGCAGATTCGGCCCTTGGAAAAAGGGTGCGCTGGACCAGCGCCAACTTCTATTGCTATATACTCATTATAGCGGTGCATTTTTTGCAACACATATGGAAAAACTTATCAGTATGAAGCACTTGAAGACATTCGAGCTGATCGAGGCGGTTGTGCGGGCGGGCTCTATTCGCAAAGCGGCAGAGGATATGAATCTTACTGCCTCGGCTCTGAACCGGCGTATTCAGGGCTTCGAGCAGGAGTTCGGATGGACCATTTTCGAGCGGCTGCCGCGCGGGATGCGCCTGAATCCGGCAGGCGAACTCCTGATGCAGCACATCCGTGCGCAGCGCACCGATCTCGCGCGTATCCAGTCACAGGTCGCTGATCTGTCGGGCGAGCGGCGCGGGCATGTTTCTATCGCCTGTTCGCAGGCGCTTTTACCCTATTTCCTACCGCAGCAGATTGCGATCTATCGCGCCAATCACCCCGGTGTAACCTTCTCCGTCAACGTCCGCGATCGCGTGCAAGCGGAACAGGACCTGGCATCGTTCAGCAGTGATCTGGCGCTGGTGTTCGAGCCCATTCACCTTGTCGAATTCGAAGTCCTGTTTACCCTTACCCAGTCCGTCCATGCGGTCTTTCGCAAAGACAATCCGCTGGCACGCAAGGAAGTCCTCCGCCTGCGCGACTGTTTGGGCCAGAAGCTGGCTCTGCCCGCCCTGCCCTATGGCGTCCGCCACCTTTTGGAACTAGGCGCCAAGCGGATCGGCAGGTCGCTCTATCCTGCGGTCGAAACCGAATCCTTCGAGATGATCCGCCACTATGTCACCCACGAAAACGCCGTTGGGTTTCAGATCCCGATTGGCCTGGATGAGCACCAGCAGAACGCGATCACCCATCGCCCCTTGCTGGAAAGAGACGTGCCGACAGGCAAGCTCTTGCTGGGTCAGATGAAAGGCCGGGTTCTGCCCGTCGCGTCCGCGCGGTTCTCCAACCAACTCATGGCCGTGTTGGCTGAGCAGGTTGATTGATAGAAAACTGTTTTGGCCAGCTCTTTGCATGAAACCAAGCATTGCTAAAATTGCCTCCTAGAATAAGCGGGGCCTCGTTGTTTTGCCCCCTTGCCCTCCGCGCCGAATGGCGGAAGCAACGCACTCACGATTGAAGTCCATCGCCACGTGTATGATCGCCACCACCCCCGCTTGCATCTTGGTTGGTCCAAGCCTGTCCGGAGCGGCCCGACCACGTCAGACCAACCGCTGGCTGTTCGGAAATTAGGGCTGGCAGATCGGTTAAGGTCGGCTATACCTAACGTTGTGACAGGGGCGTCCGGATTGCCGGGCTGAGAAGCACCCTTTGAACCTGAACCAGATCATGCTGGCGGAGGAAGTCGCGGTTTCAGCCCCGGATCTAATCCGGCCACGCGTTCCGTCATTCCATCCGCACGAAAAAGGACGATGGAATGACAAACTGGGGCAAAAACCTCGCCACGATGCGCGCACATGCGCCGCTTGTGCAAAATATCACCAACTATGTCGCGATGAACGTGATGGCCAACGCCATGTTGGCCAGCGGCGCGTCGCCGGCAATGGTCCACGCCGAAGAAGAAGCGGCCGAGTTTGCATCTTTCACACAGGCGTTGACGATCAACATCGGAACCCTATCCCCCGCTTGGGTTCGTGCAATGACCGCTGCGGCTCAGGTCGCCAATACCGTTGGCACACCGTGGGTTCTGGATCCGGTCGCCGCAGGTGCGACGGCGTTCCGGCGCGAAACCTCTGCACAGCTTTTGACCTGCAAACCGACAGTTATTCGCGGCAACGCGTCCGAGATCATCGCCCTCACCGGCGAAGCCGCCAAGGGCAAAGGGGCTGATGCGGCGGATACGGTCAGTGCAGCGGAAAACGCGGCACGTATCTTGGCGCAGCAAACCGGCGCAGTTGTTGCCGTCACCGGACCAATAGATTTCGTGACAAATGGCACAGAAGCGTTTCGCATTGCCAATGGTCACGCTTTGATGCCGCAAGTAACGGCCTTGGGCTGTGCTTTGACGGGCGTGGTTGGCGCCTTTGTTGTCGGGCAAGACCCGCTTGAGGCCACAGTCGCGGCGCTGGCATATTACGGGCTGGCAGGCGAACATGCCGCGAAGGTGGCGCAGGGTCCTGGCAGCTTCGCCATGGGCTTCATCGATGCGCTGCACGCGATAACACCGGAGGACGTAAACAACGGGGCAAAAGTGGTCGCGACATGAATCTCTCGATCTATTTCGTGACACCAGATGGGGCCGAAGACACGCTTGTCCTTGCCGCGCTGCGTGGTGGGGCAACCGTGATCCAGTTGCGCGACAAGCAGGCAACCGACGCCGAACTAATCGCGCAGGCCCGTCGCTTGGCACCCGCCTGTGCAGCAGCCGGCGTTCCACTGATCATCAATGACCGGCTTGAAGTTGCCTTGGCCAGCGGCGCTGCGGGCCTGCACATTGGACAGTCAGATGGCGACCCGCGCGGCATCCGCGCCGCCCTCGGGCGCGATCAAATCCTCGGCCTTTCCATTGAGAGCTTTGACCAATTGGCCGCTCTGCCAATGCAAGACGTGGACTACATTGGCGCAGGCCCTGTCCGCGCGACCCGATCGAAAACCAACCACGCCACGCCGATTGGTATGGACGGGCTTGCCCGCATTTCCGCCGTCAGCCCTGTGCCCACCGTTGCCATTGGCGGCGTGAAGGCAATGGATATTCCGATGCTCAAATCCATCGGATGCGCGGGCCTAGCCGTCGTGTCCGCGATTGCGCAGGCTCCTGATCCCGAGATGGCAACGCGCGACATGTTCCAAAAATGGAGAACAGAATGATCCCCAACATTCTTTCGATCGCCGGGTCTGACCCTTCAGGCGGGGCCGGCATCCAAGCCGATCTCAAGGCGATTTCGGCCAACGGCGGCTACGCAATGGCCGCCATCACGGCACTGACAGTGCAAAATACCTGTGGGGTCTTTGGCGTTGAATTGCTTGCCCCTGCGTTTGTGGCTGCACAGATTAACGCAATATTTGATGACATTCGTGTCGATGCTGTCAAAATCGGCATGTTGGGCGACGTGGGCGTTATCTCGGCTGTCTCGGCCTGCCTCAAGGGCCGCGATATACCCATCGTGCTGGATCCGGTCATGGTGGCGAAGGGCGGCAACCGACTGCTCGAGGCCAAGAGCGTCGCGGCCCTGCGCGACCACCTGGTGCCACATGCAAGTGTCATAACGCCGAACCTGCCAGAGGCCGCAGATCTTCTGAATGAACCCGAAGCCACCACGCGCGCGGCGATGGAGGCGCAGGCGGCGGCCTTGTTGGCCCTTGGATGCAAGGCCGTATTGCTCAAGGGCGGACATCTTTCTGGTGGTCACAGCCCTGACCTGTTCCTTACTCAGACGGGCAGAACTTGGATCGAAGCCCCTCGGGTCGCCACGAAAAACACGCACGGCACAGGCTGCACGCTGTCCTCAGCGCTTGCGACACAAATTGCCCTGACGGGTGATCCGCTCTCGGCCGTGCGGGCCGCAAAAACCTATACGCTTGGCGCCATTCGTGGCGCCGATGCCCTCAGCGTTGGGCACAGAAATGACCACGGGCACGGCCCAGTCGATCACTTTTTCTCCCAAAGGACATACCCATGAAACATCTCCTGACGGCCGCCGCCTTCGCACTGTTGACGACCCCAGCACAGGCCCAAGACAAGCTGTCCATTATGCTTGACTGGTTCGTAAACCCTGACCACGGGCCGATCATCGTCGCCCAAAGCCGTGGCTACTTCGCCGAGGCCGGGCTTGAAGTTGATATAATCGCCCCCGCCGACCCATCCGATCCGCCGAAGATGGCCGCGGCAGGCAAGGTGGATCTGGCAGTTGGCTATCAGCCGCAGCTCTATCTGCAACACGCGGCAGGGCTGTCGCTGATGCGCGTCGGTACGCTGATCTCATCGCCGCTTTACTGTGTGATGGTCGATGCGGGCGGCCCGGTTCAGACCCTCGCCGATCTGAAAGGCCGCAGGGTCGGCTATTCCGTGCCCGGCCTCGAAGAGGCGCTGATGCACACCATGTTGCGCGCCAACGGCGTAGATCCGGCAAACGTCGAGCAAATCAACGTGAACTTCGCGCTGACATCTGCTTTGGCTGCGGGTCAAGTTGATGCGGTATCCGGCGCATTTCGGAATTTTGAACTGTCTCAAATGACAGCCATCGGAAAAACCGGCCGGTGCTTCTTACCCGAAGAACATGGCGTTCCCGTCTATGACGAACTGATCTATCTGACCAACCCCGAAACCGTGGACGCCGACAAGATCGCGCGGTTCCTTGCAGCCACAAAGCGCGCCACGACCGAAATCATGGCAGATCCCGAAGCCGGGTGGCAGACGTTCCGCGCCTATTCCGCCGAGCTGGACGACACACTCAATGCCGCAGCATGGCAGGCAACCGCACCGCTCTTTGCGACAGATCCCGGCACCCTCGATATTCAGCGATACGCAGCCTTTGGCGCCTATATGGCCGATATCGGCATGATCGCGAAGGCGCCGGAGGTCTCTACCATCGCGACCACGCTTGGCGCGCAATAGATATGGCCGCGAACTGGGGCATAACCGGGTCGGCGCGGATCGACCGTCAGCAGCTGTTCACTGGGCTTGAGCTGACGCTTGAGCCCGGCTGGACCTGCCTGATGGGGCCGTCAGGGGCAGGGAAATCCACTCTCCTGCGGCTGTTGGCCGGGCTCGAAACCAGTGCGACCTTCGAGGGCACCATTCGCCGACCGGACCGTATCGGGTGGATGGGTCAGACAGATCTCATGCAACCCCGGCTCACAGTCGCCCAGAATGTAACGCTGATGGCAAGGCTTGCCGCACGCCCCCACGATCCGGTTCGCACTGAAAGCATTCTGCGCTCTGTCGGTTTGGCGGGCTTTGGGCCGCGCCGCCCCGAGACTTTGTCCGGAGGGCAACGGCAGCGCGTCGCGCTGGCCCGCACGCTGATCGAGGATGCGCCTCTGATCCTTCTGGATGAGCCCTTTTCCGCGCTCGACCCCGCCAATCGCGCCGCCATGCAAGAACTGGCTTACGCGCAGTTGGCCGGGCGCACCGTCTTGCTTGTTACCCATGACCCGGCAGAAGCGCTGCGGTTGGGCACACATCTTTTCATGCTTGCGCAGGGTGGCTTGGCAACGGTCCCTGCCCTTGCCCCACCGCATCCACGCGATTCTAGCGACCTGGAACTGGCACTGGCCGCAGGGCAAATTCTGACCCGGATCAGGCAATCATCATGAAGCGCGCAGCCCCATTTTTTGCCATCTTGGGATTTTGGCAGATCGTTGCCAGCTTGCAGCTTTTACCAGCCTTCGTTCTGCCCACGCCTGTGTCTGTCTTGCGCGCCATGATCGACAACTCGGAACTGCTGTATCACAATACATTGGTGACTTTGGGCGAGGTTCTGGCGGGTATCGCGATCGGCCTGTTCTTCGGCATTGCAGCCGCTTTCATCATGATGCTGTCGGCGGGGGTTCGCAGGGTGCTGCGCCCTGTCCTCACCGGCTCACAAGCCCTGCCCGTCTTCGTCTTGGCACCTGTACTGACCATCTGGTTTGGCTATGGCGCGGGACCGAAAATCCTCATGACGGTCCTGTTGGTGTTTTTCCCTGTTGCATCTGGTCTTCTGGACGGTTTGCTTGCAACGCCCGCCGCAACGCTTGATTTAGCTCATATCGCCAAGGCCAGCCAATGGCGCACCCTAATTTGGTTGCGCTTGCCTCACGCCTTGCCGCAGCTCGGCGCAAGCCTGCGGATCGCGGTAACTTACGCCCCCACCGGGGCCGTCATCGGTGAATGGGTCGGCGCATCGAAAGGTCTGGGGTATCTGATGTTGATGTCGAATGCCCGGCTGCGCATCGACCTGATGTTCGCGGCGCTGGCCCTTATCGTCGCAATGACACTCGTGCTGAATATAGTAACCCACCGGTTTCTGCGTCGTTTCGAAATTTGACCTCCGGGATCGCCACAAGTTGCCCTTCAGCTACCGCCTCAGTGTCCAAACTGGACGTGTTTGACGAACACTGCTTTTCCGACGCTTCAAGACCTTGAATGCGCGATCGTTCAGACAGAAACCGCGCCATCAAACGCGTGCACCGCAGTCTTCTAAACCATAGAGACAAGCATCTCACAGACGCGGGCCGGATCGTATCGATCAGGGGTGCCATCAACCAGTGGAACACGATGACACGGAATTGCGTGCCGCGCGGTCACTTCGGCGCAGATCGAACGATCGACACCGCTATCGCAGATGACATGTGAAAGCAGACGATGGGTTGGGGTGTCCTCTCCTGCGTCGGCGCGCAGTGGAGCCAAAAGCGCCGAAACCTGATCCGCAAGACTGAGGCCAAATGCTTCAGGATCATGGCCCAGACTGGGAACATAGACTTTGGGCACATCACTGGCGGCGATCGCGCGCCCAACGCCCGCAGGCAGGAGGTTGGCGACAACGCTGGAAAACAGGCTTCCCGGTGGATAGCAGATGATATCCGCCTGACTTATGAGTTTCCTGTTTCTTTTCGGAAGCGGAACTTCGCGCGGCAAGATTTCCTTTTTACCATCACTTAGAAACAGCCGCGAGATGGATGAGGTGATAGGGCTTGTCTCTTTGCCGCTAATGCGACGCTGGCCAATGACACGCTGACCGTTTGCCAGGTCCACCCCAAGCTGGAGGTTTTCGTCGACCACAGCGCGCACAGTACCGCGCACGTCCACCATCTTGGACATCAAGAACAACACAGGCTCCAACAAGCGATCATTGCTGAGGTAACCGCCGGCAAGGATCAGATTGCCGATGCTGGCATTGTGATAGTCGAAGCTTTCTGGTGCGGCCTTGGCAAAATCCTGGATGAAGGATTGGATCAGCATCCGCATCGGGCGCAAAATCGCCTTGATCAACGGGTGCTTGCCTTCGATCATCGCGTCAACCTCGGCTTTCAGGTCTTCTTGTTCGGCGGTTTTTGACAATCTATGTGTAAACAGACGGTAAATGTCTGGCTGACCAAGATCCGTTTCATCGGCCAGCGCCATCAGACGGCTGCGCAAATCCCCGACCGCTGGCATATCAAAGGCTTCGCGCAGAACCTGCGAACTGCCGCCACTGTCAAACGGGGTAATCAGGTGGCATGAATTATAAGTGTAGCGCTTGAGATGCCTCGAGATATCATTCAAAGCGCTGCCGCCGCTAAAGAACAGGATACGCGGCCCAAGGTGGGTTGCACTCAGAGATCGGGCGACACGCAGGTCGTCGGGCAGGCGTGCCTCGCGCTGTATCGTGATCTTCGCCATGGGACAGAAACGCCTTTTTTCGACGGCGGTCTGTTCCGCCTTGGATAGGAGACCCGCGTCGCGGATAAGGGCGTAACTATGCCCAACACCCAGATAAGGCCAACAGTGGGCGCTGTCACCCTTAGGAAGGAACAGAGTTTCGTCTTTCGAAACCAGGACAACATATTGGACCCACGATTGCCTTTCACCCAATTGTCTGGAAGAACGGACCCGCACAACAGTGTTGAGGACACCGCAATGAAGTTGCCCGAAGCGGTTGATGAAAACCTGTCGTTTCTGCTGGCCGAACTCGACAGTCAGCTCACCACGCTGCAAGCTTATTTCGAAGCCCCCCAGACCGAGACCGCGCAGCGGCTGGTCCAGCGGGCGGGATATTCGCACAACCTTGGATCGCGTGTTCAAAAGGCTTGTCTGTCCGGCCTTTTACGCGGCAAAAGCACGCAAACCCGCCACCTGCAATTGCAAAGCATCGATACACTGGCGCGCAATCTAAACCTACTCAGCCGGTTGGCGCGGCGCGCGGTACAGCACGCCGAAAGCGTGGCACAACGAAAGCTTTTGCGCGCGGAAGCCTATGTGAAACCAATCCAGCAGGTACGCAGCTCGCTGAGGTTGGTTCAGGCCGCGCTGCAATCGCGCGACAGTCGGAAAGCAGTTAAAATCGGCCAGACCCGCGCCAATCTTGATGACTTTTATGACCGGCTGTTTCGCACCTATACGCGCGACATGCACGGCTCGAAACACACCGCTGATCTGGCCAATAGCCTGCTGGCGGCCAATGAAATCCGCCGGATGGGCGAGGCGGTTCAGGGGGTAAGCGAGGCGATCCTGTCGATCAACATCGGTCAGGTCGTTCAGTTTGATCGCTATTTCACCCTGCGCAGTGTCTTGGCGGGGGCCAGCACATCGGACGACGATATCGCTTTGGAACCCTTGGCCGAAACCCGGTCAGGCAGTGCCATTTCCAGCGTCAGCACCCACACCGCCCAAGGCAAACCGATTGATGCGGTGTTCAAGGATGGCGACCACAAGAAGGTGAAGGAAGAACGCGCGGGGGTCAAAAGCTGGAATTCTGTCTATCCCGGCCTCGCGCCCAAAATCCTGTCCTATGAAAAGCGCGGTGAATCAGCGGCGCTGTTGATCGAGCATCTTCCCGGCAAGACCTTCGAGGACATTGTGTTGAACGGGTCCGACGCGCAACTTGCTGCGGCGCAGGCAGCCTTGCATAAAACCGTGCGTGATATCTGGCGCAAGACCAAAACCGATGACCCCGCCGAGGCCGCCTCGATGGATCAGCTGTCGCGCCGGATGGGCGATGTGTATCGCATCCATCCACGATTTCACGGCGGCAAAAAAATGCTTCAAGGCGTTGAGTTGCCCGGCTTTGAAGACCTGATCGCCGCCGCAGCCGCCCGCGAACGCACTCTGACGGCGCCGTTTTCGGTCTATATCCATGGCGATTTCAATCTTGATAATGTGATCTTTGATCCGGTTGAGAAAAAGATCCGGTTCATCGACCTGCACCGGTCACGCTATATGGACTACGTTCAGGACGTGTCAGTCTTTATGGTATCGAACTATCGCCTGCAGGTGCTTGATGCCGCCACGCGCGCGCGCATTGCGCGGGTCGCCATCGGCCTGCATGACACCGCCGCAAAATTCGCCCGGACGCAGGGCGACAAGACTTTCGAATACCGACTGGCGCTGGGCTTGGCCCGGTCGTTTGCCAGTTCGACCCGCTTTATCTTTGATCACGACCACGCAACACGGATGTTCCTGCGGGCGCGATATCTACTGGAAATGGTGCTGGCTGTCCCGGTGGGACGCGAGGCGCGTTTGAAACTGCCCATAAGGGAGCTGTTTAGTGACTGACGTAAAAATCGGGGTGGTCGGCATTCCCGGAAAATGGTCCACCGAAGCGATCGCAGATACGCTGGAGGCGCGCACGGGTTTTCGTCTGGTGATCGACATGGCGCGGGTGACACTTGATCTGGCCGCGGGAACCTTGATGTTTAACGGCGTCGATCTGGGGTCATTGGACGGTTTGGTGATCAAAAAGATCTCCGAGATTTACAACCCCGATGCGCTTGACCGGCTGGAAATGCTGCGCGTGGCCGAGGCGCGTGGCGTAAAAATGTTCAGCCGCCCCGAGGCGATCTTGAGGCTGATGGATCGGCTGGCCTGCACTGTCACCCTCGCCAATGCTAAAATCCCCATGCCGCCAACCATCATCACAGAAGACGAAAGCGCCGCGCACGACGCGCTGTCGCGCTATGGCTCTGCGGTGTTTAAGCCACTGTTTTCCACCAAGGCGCGCGGCATGATCCTGCTGGATCACGATGCCCCCGATGCCGTGCAACAAATCGCCAGCTTTCACGCCGATAACCCGGTGATGTACATCCAGCAGAAACAGAACCTGTCGGGACAGGATCTTGGCATGGTGTTCCTGAACGGCGAATATCTGTGTACCTATTCACGCATCAGCCAGTCGGACAGTTGGAATACGACCATCCATTCAGGCGGAAAATACGCGCCCTTCCAACCGGATGCCGAATTAATTGCGCTCGGTCGCAGGGCACAGGACCCCTTTGGGCTGAGCTTTACCACAGTCGATATTGCCCTGACTGACGCAGGCCCGATCGTGTTCGAGGTCTCGGCCTTTGGCGGCTATCGCGGTGCGCTGGAAGGCTGCGGGATCGATGCAGCAGCGCGCATCGCGGAGCATGTTCTTCACGAGGTTCAGCCATGACTTTGACTAAAGCCACAGACGTTCTTGCGCAGCTTGACCTTTCCCCCGCTGAGGAGGCAGACCCGTTCTATCTTCAGGTCGGCCCAATCACTCTGAAAGTTCTGTCTCCCGAGCCCCTGCGCGGCGCGCTTGTAGAGTATTTCGCCGAGGCGCTGGGCGATGGGGCCGCGCAATTAACGGTGAAGCTGCTTCCCGGTCAGATGCTTGGGGTCGCGCCGAAATGGGTCGAATGGGCGCGCGAGCCCGGCAAAGCTGGGCGCAAAGATGCCATCTTTGATCTGAACGACGCCCGCCTGATCCACAAGGTCCGAACTGGCGTCACGTTCCTTCAATCGCAAACCGAAGTTCTTGCCTTTGGACCATTGATGGACAACGTCAGCACGGTGATCAACTTCATCAACACGCAAGTGCTCAACATCTGTCAACGCGGTGGTTGGCAAATCTGCCATGCAGCAGCGGTAACCAACGGCATCCGGACGCTGGCCATCGCCGGCTTGTCGGGCGGCGGAAAATCCACATCCATCCTGCGCATGATGGACCTGGAAGGCACGCGGTTCGTCACCAATGACCGGCTTATGGTGCGCGGTGGCTCGCCTGTCGAGGCGCTGGGAATCCCGAAACATCCACGGATCAATCCGGGCACGATCGTGGGCAATCCACGCCTGCACGGTATGCTCTCACCGGCCCGACACACCGAACTGCGGGAAATGGCGCCCGAGGCCCTGTGGACGCTTGAAGAAAAATACGACCTAATCATCGAAGACGTCTATGGGCCGAACCGCGTGCAATATGCGGCGCCTTTGACCGACTTCTGGGTTCTCAACTGGAGCCGTCAGTCCAATGCACCAACACGCGTAACCGAGGTCGCGCTGGCGGACCGTCCTGACCTTTTGGGCGCAATCATGAAAAGTCCGGGACCCTTCTATCAATTTCCCGATGGCCAGTTCTTGCGCAATGGCATCGCCCCCATCCCCGCCGCATATCTTGAGGCGCTACAAGGGGTGCGGGTGAAAGAGGTTTCAGGCGGGATCGATTTTGACGCGCTCGCCGAACAAGGCCGTGTGCTGTTCAATGGCTGAGCCGCTGAACCTTGCCGCGTTGATCCGGCATGGGGAGTATCATCAACGCGCTGGTGCGCCCTCGGCCCTGCAACCTTTTCCTCTGACAACGGAGGGGATTGAACAGGCGCGGGCGTGTGGAGATGACATTGCAGCCCGGCTTGAACGCTATGAGGTCACGCTGAACCCGACCCTGCATTGTTCGCCACAGTTGCGCGCCTGGCAGACCGCGTTTGAAATCGCAGGCAAACTTCGCGCCCATGGTCACCAGGTTGCAGAAATCCGCGAAACGCCTTCCCTGTCCGAACGCAGCGTTGGCAGCGCGGCCAACCTGACGGTGGAAGAGATCGAGGCCGTGCTGGAGACTGACCCACGCTATGCCCCTGCCCCGCCCGGATGGAAATCCGACAGCCACTATTGCCTGCCGCTGCACGGCGCGGAAAGCCTTATGGACGCAGGCGCGCGCGTCGCCCGATACTTGCGCGATGTCATTGAACCGTGCCAACCGTCCGCGCCCGGCGTGCTAACACTGTTTGTTGGGCATGGTGCGTCGTTCCGCCATGGCGCGCACCACCTAAACGTCTTGCCTTATGCGCAGATCGCGTCACACTCGATGCACCACGCCCAGCCGTTACTGCTTTGTTACAATGCCCGTGTTAGCTGGCAACACTTTGACGGCGCCTGGAAGAAACGACCGATCAAGGAAGAGCCACTGGACTGAGGATCACCACGTCTTGCAGAACGCCACAGCATTTTCGACGCCCTCTGCCGCACAGCTGTTACCGCCCGTTTTCGACGAGAACTGCGATATTCCGGACCTGCCGCGCGACGTTGAACCATGGTCGTTGCAGGCATCACATTCCGCCACCGGCGATCCAAAACACATGCAGAAAATTTCGGCCTGTCTGGAGAAAGCTCGGACCCATGGTGGCTGGCACTGGCCCTCTAAGCCGGTGGTGTTCCTGTCAGATACCCATGCGGATGCCGAAGGGTTTCTGCGGTCTCTTGTGGCCGCCGGGGTCATCTGCCGCTCGGCTGCAAAGAATAGCGATCAAGCCGGTTTTACGCTCACGGCCTTTGGCCACAGTGCCACGGTGTTGGTTGGCGGCGATTGTATCGACAAGGGCCCCAGCAACCTCGATATGCTCGATGCGCTGGCAGACGTGATCGCCACCGGGGTGGATCTGCATCTTCTTGCAGGCAATCACGATCTGCGGTTGCGTCTTGCGGTCGATGCGCTTCGCGGCCCCCGCAGTCCTTTGACCGACCATCTTTTCGTACGAATGGGCCGCAAGCTTTTGCCTGCCCTGCGCGAAGTCTTTGATCGCTATGTCACAGACGCGGATATTGCGGCCCTTCCGGACGAAACGGCCTGCGCCGCGCGACTGGTGCCACCCGCAGATTGGGCCGCGCGTTTTTCACAGGCGGCCAAAGGCCAACTGCCCGCCAAGGTGATCCGTCTGGAAATCAAAAAGTTGCAGCAAAAAAGCGCCCAATTCGACCGGCAGGTTGCCAAAACAGGCCTCACTACCCGCGAGTTGCTCGCCGCCGCGCTAAAATGCCACGACCTGTTCTTTACGCCCGGTGGCCCTTATGCGTGGTTCTATGACCGCATGGATGTCGTTACCCGTATTGGCTCGCTGCTTTTTGTCCACGCGGGGCTGGATGACAGCATGTGCGCTCTCTTGTCGGAAGGTGGTCCTGATCTGGTCAACGCGCGCTACCGTGCCGAGGCCGAACGCGCCTCCTTTGCCTTTTATTTCGGGCCTCTGGCCAATCTTGTGCGCACCAAGTACCGCACTTCGGACTGCAAGTTGACATCGTCGGGTGTCGATCAACTGCACCGGGCCGGCATTCACATGATCGTACAGGGCCATGTGAACAATCATGCGGGTCAGCGTCTTTTGGCGAAACACGGGGTCTTGCACCTTGAAGGAGATGTAACCCTTGATCGGGCGTCGCGCAGTCTGGAAGGCTTGCCGGGCATTGGCGCCGGTGCCACCTTGATTTTTCCTTCAGGAGATGTGATCGGTCTCAGCCGAGACTATCCGCGAGCAAAGCACTTTGCACCGGAACGCATTGCAGAAAACTGGAGTTGATCATGGCTAAAGAAACGACACGTTTTACGCATGAGTCCCTCCATGATGCCAAGACGATCAAGTCGTTGCTTGCCGCGCTAACAAAAGGGTTTTCAAAAGGCGAGCTGACCCTTTCCGACGAGCAGGACGAGCTTGTGCTACATCCCAGCGGCCTCATGACGGTGCGGATCAAGGCCGAACGCGAAGACGGCCAGTGCAAGGTAAATTTACGTGTCTCTTGGACCGATCAGCCAAGCCAGAGCATCGCCAAAGGAACACCTAAAATCGTATCGTGAAGCCGCAACAAGTCTTGCGCGCATCGAACGGCTCTCTGAAATTCGGACGGTGGCGTCGGCAACGGGCTGAAGTTTCCCGATCTGCAAAGACGAAGCGATCAGCATGCGGGAATTCTGACGCGAACCGCAAGTTGCGCGTCGCGGTACAGGCCTCGGAAGGCGAACAGCACACCGTATCGGAGCTATCTGCTATGGGACCAGAGTTAAAAGTGTTCTGCAGCCCTATCCAAGCAGGATGATCCAGTCCAATCGGTGAGGCCGGATCAGCGGCCTTTGATCCGTTTGGCGTCAAGGCCGGGGGCGTCCTTGTTTGCGGCATATTCTCGTCATTGACGTCCCCCTCGTGTATTGTTCTTCGACCCGGTGCACAGGCACGGCGTCAGTAAAATCTCGTGTCGGGATCTGCCGCCTGCATCCAGATGGGTCGATGCGTGGCGCGTGGTGGCGCGCCATCGTTCCAAAGCATTGTGCCCAGAACGCCCATGACATCTTCCACTGATATGGGATGGTCGGCCATCTGGCTAAGCGATCCAATGGCGTTCGGACGACAGGCCGGGGCCGCCTGAAAGGCGTTATAAAACCGGTTTACCGCATCAGCGAGGCCCGCAGCCTCTTCGTCGACAATAAGAGAGGCTCCGGTGATCACGATCCTTTGCCCCTGATGCAGGCGCCACGCCTGTGCAAGGCCGGCGACTTTGCGCCCGGCCCCCGCCAAGTCGTATCGCCCGGGGCAGAAAGCACCGCGACAAAGGCCACGCGCGACGGGCAGTTGGAAGCGCGCCAGCAGCCCTTCAAGCAGCGCAGCCATTTCGTCATAACCCGTCTCAATCGTGACGCCAGCCGACACAGGGCGGCTGATGGCGAATTGCAGCGTTCCGGGTGAGACCGGGCACAACCGCCCGCCGCCACGGCGGATCGCAACCGGCCACCCCGCCTCGGCACTGCCCTGCGCGACCGTCTCAAAGTCTGGCAGGCGGGCATCCTCAGGCGACGCCAGCAAGGCGCGCGGCGACTGCCAGATCAGCAGCGCGGGCTGACCGGGATCAAAGGGGCTGTCTTGAAAGTAGTCCTGCCGACGAAGCGCCTCTGCCGCAGAGCAGAAGCGCTTCATTTGTACGGCCAAAGAGCTGCCGACCGAGGCCTCAGCCCGCATTCACGGTTCCAATGACCGTGCCCGGGCGGATGACCCCGTCTTTGGGCACGCTGTGCTTGAGGACACCACCAGTTGGGGTTTCGATATCGAAGGTCGATTTCTCGACCATGATCTCGGCAACGACGCTATCCTTGGAAACCGTCGCCCCGTCCGCAAAGAACCAGTTGGAAACGATGCCCTCGGGGGTCACATCCGCGTCCCATAACCCTTCAGGCACGATAATATCGGTCATCTCAGGCCCCCTTCACACTTGCGCGTACGCTATCAGCGATGGTTTTGGCATTCGGCAGCACAAATTGCTCCATCACCCGGCTATAGGGGATCGGCACATCGGGCACCGCCAGACGGCGGGGCGCCGATTTCAGGCAAGTCGGATCATGTTCAGCCACGGTGGCGATGATCTCTCCCGTCAGGCCAAAGCTTTTGTAATCCTCGTCCACCACGATCAACCGACCGGTCTTGGCGACAGATTTCAGGATTGTGTCGCGGTCCAGCGGAACGATGGTCCGCAGGTCGATCACCTCGGCCTCGATCCCCTCTTTCGCCAGCGCCTCTGCGGCATCAAGAGCGTGGTGCACCATCATCGACAGCGTCACGATGGTTGCGTCCTTGCCCTCGCGCACGACCTTGGCCTGACCAAAGGGGATCGCGTACGTGTCTTCCGGCACGACAGTTGCCGCGCCATCGGGCGACGCCATCCACGCCAACCCCTGCAACCCCTTGTGAAACATGAACATCACCGGGCTGTCGTCACGGATCGCCGTGGCCATCAACCCCTTGGCGTCATAGGCGTTCGACGGGGCAACGACCTTCATCCCCGGCAGGTGGGCAAAGGTTCCGTGCAAGGTCTGCGAATGCTGCCCGGCATCGGAATACCCCCCGCCGGTCGCCGTCATGATCACCATCGGAACCTTGTAATTGCCGCCTGAAAAATAAGTATTCTTGGCCGCTAGGTTGTAAATGGAATCCATGCAGACGCCAAAGAAATCGACGAACATCAATTCGACGATGGGGCGCATGCCCGACATGGCGGCGCCAACACCCGCGCCAATGAAACCGGTTTCCGAAATCGGCGTGTCCCGAACCCGGCCATCGCCGAATTCGTCAAGTAGGCCCGATGTGGCCCCGAAAATGCCGCCATAGGCACCAATGTCTTCTCCCATCACAAAGACAGAAGGATCGGTGCGCATTTCCTGAGCGATAGCTTCCGAGATCGCGCGCGACATGGGAAGAATGCGATTGCTGGTCATGGTCTGACTCCTTGAATACGTGTCACGCGAAAACGGCGGTCAGCGCGTCTTCGGGTGCGGGCTCGGTGGCGGCACGGGCAAAGGCAAAGGCCTCATCCACCTCGGCCTTGGCCCGTGCCAGCGCCGCGTCCGCCTCGGCTTCGGTCATGGTGCCGTCGGCAATGGCCGCATCGCGCAACCGCTTGATCGGGTCTTTGGCCTTCAGCGCCGCGACCTCACCCTTGGGTCGATAGGTTTCCGGGTCGCCTTGGAAGTGGCCGTAGTACCGATAAGTTTCCACCTCGATCAGGGTCGGCCCCTCGCCGCGACGCGCACGCGCAACGGCCTCTTTGGCGGCATCAAACAGTTTCAGCGTGTCATTTTCGGCGATATGCACACCGGGAATGCCATACCCCGCAGCGCGAACACTGTTATCCGGCACAGAGGTCGATTTCTCTTTGGAAACCGAAATACCCCAGCCGTTATCCTCTATCACGAAAATCACCGGCAGCTTCCACAGCGCAGCCAAATTCAGCGCCTCATGAAACCCACCTTGGTTGGCGGCCCCGTCCCCCAAATAGGCGACAGCGACCGCATCCGTGCCCTTCATCTTGGTGGCAAGCGCCGCGCCCACGGCGGGGCTTGTGCCCTGCGCGATGATGCCACTGCACGAGAAATTCGCCGCCGGATCCAGCAGGTGCATATGCCCACCACGTCCGCCCGCAAGCCCCTCGGCCTTGCCGAAAATCTCGGCTGTCATCTTCTTCAAGTCCACGCCCTTGGCGATGGCAACATGATGCGGCCGGTGTGTGGCCGTCACCGCATCGTCGGGTCTGAGATGAACGCAAACACCTGCGGCACAAGGCTCCTGCCCCGCAGCAAGGTGCATCTCGCCCGGAACCGTTCCGGCCCCGATATCGAATTTTGGCGATTTCCCTTCCATGTACACGGCCGCCATCGTGTCCTCATAATAACGGGCCTTCTCCATGACCTCATACATCCAAAGAACTTGTGATTTACTCGGCATGAACTCTCTCCCTTCATGGCTTGAGTTACCGTAATTTGCAGAAAATCCCCATTCTGCCCGATCCCTCAGACGGTATCCCTCTGACATGGCTATGCCTTGACTCAGATCAGTTTCTATCCAAAAGGCACTTCAACTCCGATTTTCCTGACGTCGAAATCGCCCCCCGCTTTTGCGGGGTTTTGGCAGAAGCCGCTTCTTGGCATCGCCTGCGGGGCGACATATGTTATTGCTTGGTTTCTTCGATCCTGGCATTGGTTCGGGGGCGACCGCACCCTTACACGATTGAAACAATCGGGATCACGCGCGAGCGCGCCCGGTTCACCCGTGAAACCCCATCAGAAGCGCTTTTCCACCATGACGGCGCAATAGGCGGCCTCAGAGTCCGACGTCGCAATATTGGAGTTGGTTTGCGTATAGTGGCAAGACAACCGCGGGACGCTGCCGAAGATACGAAGAAGATCATCATAAGCCTCGATACCGACGTCCCAGAACCGGTCCGATCTTGTCACCCCGGTGTGTTCGTCCGGAGCGCCATAGTCGCGCAGCCCAAACTCGCCAGACACCCCGAAAGTCAGACGCCCATTCACCGGTTTCTGGAGCGAGGCAAACAACGACTGGCTGAAATACCTATTCCGTGCCCTCTTGGGATTGTTGCGGCTCAGGAAAGCAAGCCCGTATGAATATTCTACATCGCCCTGCAATTTGTCCGCCATCCCGATGGACAGACTGAAATCGGGATGCCGCCACGCCGTCTCGCCGTCATATTTGCTGCGCCGGGCGCGCAGGGACGTGGATAAGACCCCGGTGGACGAGACAAAACTGTGGTAGGTAAGGTTTGCGCCAAGCGAGGTGTGATCGGTTTCGCTCGCGGCCCCCGCACCATCAAAGGTTATCCTTTGCAGATAGGTTTCCAGTTTGATGATCTCATTGTCGGTTTTCCGCTTCCACTCAGAGCTCAGCCGGGCATTGGTACGGTTCAGATCCTCCTCGACGAACCGGTCACGGGTCAGTTTCAGCCCATAGGCCAACTCTGTCCGTGCGCCCAGATCAACGGAGTATTTAGCCAAAGCGCCCAGATGGATGCGAGACCCTGACGGGCTTTCGCCCTCATTGCTGGCACCTGCCAACGACCCTAGCCCATCCAGATTCCCATAGAAGATTGAGTTCGAATGGTGCTGCGCAAGATCGGAACTGGACAACAATCCGAGAGTCATTCGGAAATCCCACGGGCTAAGCGGCGCATCGTGGGCGTGACTGCCCTTCCCCGCATCATGCTGCCCGCGCAGTTCGGTATCGCTTGATATTGGTCGTCCGATGGTGCGCTGCAGCCGCGCTTGTTCCTGTTCGCGCTCTTGCTCCTGTTCGCGGTCCTGATGTTGGTCCTGCACCTGCACCTGAACTGTAGACTGGGCGGGCGCGACTGTTGTGATGGCCGCTGGCGGCGCGCTGCTGCTGGTCCTGTGGCAGGACACGCACTGTGACGAGGACATAGCCGACAACGGCGGGTGTGCGGCTGGAAGCCTGGCGTTGCTCTGGTGGCAGCCAGTACAATCATCGCCAAATTGCGGGCTGGCCTTTGCCGCCACTGCCCCCCCAAATGCCGCCACCACGACGCCGACGACAAGGATCAATGCCCGCAACTGGCTTTTAGAACGAAAAGTCATTGAGATCATTGTTTTACCTTTCGTAGCTTTCAGCCCCTGGATGCGAGCCACCGCCCGGCAGCTCACGGCAGCGCAAAGTCGAAGTCATGGCATGTTGCGCAATAATCCTCCGACTCTTCATGCTGCCAGTGACACAACGTGCATTCGGCATATGGCGCACCATGGGGTGACCCATGCGGGTTGGCATGCAGACTTGGGTCCGTCCGCGCGGCAAGCTGTGCCAACGTGCCGTGGCAGGTCAGGCAGACCTCCATTTCCGGCTCTTCGAACGGGGCCTCTTCACTGTGGCATGCGACACAGCCGAACCCGACCAAAGCGTGCTTGTGATCCAGCGGCATTTTCCCCGCCAGCGACATCGGCCGTTTCGGAGTGTGGCACGTTCTGCAATGTGCCAAGGGCATCTCGACGGTGGCCACGTGCCCCTCAGGCAGAACTGGATCTTCAAGGTGACAGCTGCTGCACTTGCCCAGCACAGAAAAGGCATTGCCCGAATGGCCTTCCTCGCCTTTCTGCTGGCGCGATCTACGCCTGTCGCCACTGTCCGATGCCAGGACGATCCCAAGCCCTCCGTTGGCGGGCGCGCAAATTTGTTCGGACCCAGTATAGCCTGGAATGCCGCAATTCTGCCCCACCAAAGATGACGGAAAGCAAATGCTGACAAGAACCAGACATACAGCGAAAAACCCAGACGCCCAGAACATACGGCGCAGTTTGGTCGGTATCGTCATTCATACCTCAGGCAGAGCCGGAAAAGGGCCATGGCGGCGATCAAGCCGCCATGGTGTTTTGCAACAGGCTCAACCAGCTTCTGCTGCTGCATTTTGACCGGCGATGCGACCGAACGTCAAGCAATCGGCATAGGCGCAAGACCCCAGCCGCGATGCGCCATGCACGCCGCCCGAAGCTTCGCCAGCAACGTAAAGGCCGGGGATGGGATCGCCCGTGACCACATCCAGTGCCTGCGCCTTTTCGTTGATCCCGCAGCCGCCCATGCAGTGGTGGATCTTGGGCGACAGACGCACCACATAGTATGGCGCCGTCCCGATTTTGCCGACATTGTTAGGAAAATACCGCTTCATGTCGGAATCTACCCCCGCATCGACACTTTGGTTGAACGTGTCGATCGTGGCCTGAAGCGCCTCAAGCGGGATGTCATGTGCCGCAGCCATGTCCTCAAGCGTGGCGTATTCCATGAGAACGCCGTTGGCTTTCATCTTGTCGAGGGTATCGGTCGGACGGCCCGCAGACCCTTTCGCATAGCCTTCGGCATCGGACATGGCGATACACTTGTTGCCCGCGGCAAGAATCGCATCGGCGCGCGTTTTGCGGTCAGCCAATTCGTTGACAAAGCGTTTCCCGGTCAAAGTGTCGATCCACAGCCCGAAGGATGCCGAAACACCCTGTACGAAATGCGGCGCATAGCCAAAACCACGCTCATCGGGGCTGGTCCACGGCCCAAGCTGGATCCAAGAAGGCTGGATCAGCACGCAACCAATGTTCATCGCCTCGCGCAGCGCCTCGCTGGTTGCCCCCGGATGGTTCGTGGTATCAAGATCGCCGCCAAGGCGCGGGTCTTGCAGCATCCGAAAATCGGGGTCGCTGCCGAAACCGCCCGTGGCCATCACCACGGCCTTACGGGCGCGTATGGTCTTGGGCTTTCCGCTATCCATATTGGGGTGCTTGAACTTTTCGTGGATCTGCACGCCCACAACACGCCCCTCCGCGTCACGGATCAAGTGCTTCAGCAGCGTCCGGGTGCGCGGTTCAACCCCCATTTCCTTGAGCTTGTTCAACTGGGGCACAATAATCCCCGAGCCACTCCCCGCCGACAACGAGTACGAGCGCGGCACCGCATGCCCACCCATATGGGTCAACCCACGGTATTCGACGCCAAGCTCGTCAATGGTCCACTGCACGGTCTCGACCGATTTCTCGGCAACGATCCGCGCCAGTTTCGGGTGGTTCAAGTGAAGCCCCGCCTTCATCATGTCGTCGTAAAGGCTGTCGACCGAATCCTCGATCCCTTCCTCAGCCTGCATGGGCGAACCTGCGGCGGCAATCACGCCACCACTGATGATCGAGTTCCCACCGGGGGTACGCATCTTTTCCAAAAGCGCCACCGACGCACCGGCCTTGGCGGCTTCAATGGCGGCAGCAAGCCCGGCAAACCCGGTGCCCACAACGACAACGTCAACCTCTTCATCCCAACTGTCCGGAATGCCAGCGCGTGGCGCGGCTTCTACGGCACCTGCAAGTGCGACAGAAACCCCCGCCAGCGCGCCAGTTCCCAACATCTCGCGCCGTGTAAGCCTTGCTTTTCGGCCCATGTATTTGCTTTTCATCAAACGACCCTCCTTTTTTCGCCACAAGGAACTGACGTGAAAAACCGTCGCTCCTACTCAGCGGTTACCTCGCCATAAGACTTACCACAGTTCGGTTGCGCCGAATTGATCAGGGTCAAGTGGTGGTAGAAAGGCCCCGTAATTTGGTTTCGTCAGTACGCCCGATACTCTGACTGAAACCGGCTGTTGATCTCGGTCCTCTGTCTGGATGGCAGCGAAAGTGATCGTGTTTTCCAGCTATGTCAGCGGCAATGCGACGGGCTTTGCTGCTGACAAGAACCGCAAGAACCGATTGCGCGCCGGTTTCGACCCCGCGTTTTGAACGGAAGTAGGAGAGCCTATTTTTACCGCAGAACCAACCAAAGTCAGGTTGCCCGCGCAAAACGCCCGCGCGATCCTGGCCCCCATGTTGCGATGCATCACCGGCTGTGTATGCTTTGTGCATAGTCACAAAAGACGGAAAGAAGAGAAAACAGCATGCTGACCCAAGACTCGATGCCACCCAGTGCAAAGGCAATCGAAACTGCGGAAGACCTGTCGTCAATAGCATTCGGCTTCATGGCATCCAAAGCCTTATTCGCGGGGCTCCATGTTGATATTTTTTCGGCGCTCGCAGACGGTCCAAAGTCGGCTGAAGAATTGGCCGGGGCAGCCGACATCCCGATCAACCGTATCGTGATGCTGACGACGGCGCTCGCCAGCGTGGGCCTACTCACCATTGGCGATGACAAGAAGGTCCAGAATTCTCCCGCGGCCCAGAGCTTTCTTTCCAAGCAAACGAAATACGATTTCGGCGACTACCTGCGCTATCAGATCGACCAGCAGATGTACCCGTTCCTGCTCCAGCTCAACGCGGTGATGAAAGGTGATTTATCCGACGATGCGATTGCGTCCTATCGGCACTGGATGGCGGACGAAGAACAGGCGTCAGTCTATTCCGAAAGCCAACATGCCGGGTCGCTTGGGCCGGGTCGGACATTGGCGCGGAAGGTGGACTTGGCCACGGCCTCCACTCTTCTGGACGTGGGCGGCGGAACCGGCGCGATGACGATCAGCCTGTGCAGGGAATATCCCAACCTACAAGCGACCATCATCGATTTCCCGAACGTGACCGAGATCGGCTGGCGCTTTATCTCGGAAGCCGATTTGGTCGACCGCGTGCGCTACATTCCCGGAAACGCGGTCGAAGTCCAGTGGCCGGGCAATCAGGATGCCATCCTGATGTCCTATCTGATGAGCGGCGTGCCAGGCGACAACGTGGAAGAATTAGTACACAAGGCTTTCGATGCGCTGGCGCCCGGCGGAAAGCTGATGGTGCATGATTTCATGGTCGAAGAGGATCGGCGCGGACCGGCTCTCGCGGCGCTCTGGCAACTGCAACACATGGCATTTACGCCTGACGCCCACTCGCTTTCGGTCGGGTGGTTGACGCAAACAGGAAAAAGGATCGGCTTCGACGTCGACCAAGTCGACAACCTTATCCCCGCAATGACCAAGTTGGTCGTATTTTCGAAACCTTCCTGATCCGACAACGCCATGTCGACATTTGGTTTGCACTTAGAGCCGCTTCAGCAGGGCTGGCTCGACGCCTAAGCAGGCGTACCCGCCAGCCCTGAATACCGACCGGGATGCCGCGACGAACGTGGGTGCCCATTTTGGCCAATACTCTTGCTCAAGTGACTTCCATTGGCCCACCATAAGTCAGCAATTTGACACCTAAATCTGTCAATCGGTAAGACCTTGTCGAAGAATGTGATCCCGGCGAGATTCCTCCCAGATCCACGCCTGACATTACAACTAACCCTGCAATGGCAAGAGCATCCCCCTGCGGATTTTCGCTCGCTACCACTCTATCGTCTTTAAAACTCGACAGCGTAACGAGATCTTCCCAGTAGCTCCTTCGCACTGCCTCAATAAGTCGAAAGGCAATTGGTTCGGGAAGATCAGATAGTATCATTGCGTCAAACAGATGGCCTATCGCTCGTGCCTTTCGCACATCATCCGCCGTAGTTATCTTGAGCAGAAGGTTGGCGGCAAATTTCTCTCTTTTCTCTGTTGAATATTTCGACATGAAATTCGCGCGTTGCTGTGGAGATGACCCCTTAAGGCCCTGCAGAAACTCTGTGATAGCTACCATTTCCAAATGGGCTCGTACCGTTTCAAAGCTCTGTACGGCTGAGGAAATGATTGACGGCAAAGGCGAACCCGAAGCTGCATCGGCTAGAGAGACTGCAAAACTGCTTACCCCAGTGTCGGAGCCAAGCACTTCGATCAAGGCAAGGCTAGGGTTTGTAATATTTTTTCCGGTCATTTGTAACGGCTCCCACGTTACCCCAAGCTCGAAAAACGGCGCAAGCCCCCGAAGGGACTCGCCATAAGTAGCTTAAATATCAATGAGATATTGGCTCCGGCGGTAGGGATCGAACCTACGACCAATTGATTAACAGTCAACTGCTCTACCGCTGAGCTACGCCGGAACACGAGGGGCGATATAGCAATGGTATTTTCCCGCGTCCAGTGGCTTTTGTCATATTCCTGAGAAAAAGTGAAACGCCTGCTCAAATCAGCATGAATTTCGCGTCCGCAGATAAGGCGCCGCTCGCTTCAATCAATTCTTTCCCTTTCAAATCAACGAGATGGGCAAAGACATTGCGCGCAGCAGCAGGCAAAAGCGCGGCGGGGGTTTCGGTATAGATCGCACGGGCCAAAATGTCTGCGGTCGCGCTTCCCTTGGACAACGCCTCCAGAATAGCCGCTTCGCGCGCGCGGCGGTGACTCAGCAACCAGTCCAACCGCTCAGCAGTCTGAGTTACCGGTGCTCCGTGGCCCGGATGAAACACCAAGGCCGGGATCTGTTGCAACCGCTCGCATGACGCCATGAAATCGGTCAGGTCGCCATCGGGCGGCGAAACCAGAGAACTGGCCCAGCCCATCACCAGATCGCCGCTGAAAATCGCATCCTCCCAGACAAAGCTCAGGTGGTTGCCAAAATGCCCCGGCGTCCAGACCGCGCGCATATCCCAGCCATCGCCACGTATAACCTCGTTGTCGGCCAGCAGAACATCGGGCCGAAAGGCGCGATCCACCCCCTCGCCGCCGCCCGCCAGCCCTGCGTCGGCCAATTGCTGCATCACTTCACTGCGCCCCGCCTTGGCATCGCCAAAAGCCAGCACCGGCGCGCCGGTTCGTTCCGACAGCGCACGCGACAGCGGGGAATGATCCAGATGTGCATGGGTCACGATGATATGACTGATCCGCTGCCCCGGATGCAGCGCAGCCATGATCGCCTCAAGATGCGGGGCACTCTCGGGGCCGGGGTCGATCACCGCAATATCGCGCTCGCCCAACAAATAGGTATTGGTCCCGCGATAGGTCATCGGTGACGGGTTGGGCGCCACGATCCGGCGCAGCCCCTCGCTCAATTCTTCGGCCTGACCGGGGGCGGGATCGAAATCGTCGGGGGGCTGCATTCTGCTTCCTCTTCCTGCGTGTGCAAGCTAGGTTTAGCCCATGTTCTTTAGCTGGCTCAAACGCTATTTGCCGCGCGGGCTATATACGCGGGCGGCACTGATCCTGATCCTGCCAGTTGTAGCACTGCAACTGGTGGTCTCGGTCGTGTTCATTCAGCGCCACTTCGAAGGCGTCACACGGCAGATGACGCGCTCGGCCTCGCGCGAAGTACGTATGCTGATCGAGGAAGCCAACGCTGACCTGCCCGCCGCCACGGTGCTGCAGGAACTGCATCGGCTCGCACGCCCGCTGGAGATCACAGTCACCTTTCCCGACACCGCTCAGGTACCGCAAACGTCTGGGCGGCGTTGGTTCGATCTGTCCGGGGTTGTCGTTCTGGCCACCTTCAAAGAGGCGCTGCCGACACTACGCATGGTCGCCCTGCCCGACGATGATGATGTGCTGGTCTTTGCCGACACACCGCTGGGCGTGATGGAACTGCGGTTTGACCGGCGCCGGGTGTCTGCCTCCAACCCGCATCAGCTATTCGTGAACATGGTATTTTTCGGCGTTCTGATGACGCTGATCGCCTTCTTCTATCTGCGCAATCAGCTGCGTCCGATCACCCGGCTTGCCCGCGCGGCCGAAGCTTTTGGCAAGGGTCGCAACCTGCCCTATCGCCCTGCGGGCGCATTGGAGGTACGGGCGGCGGGGAATGCGTTTCTGGACATGCGCGCCCGTATCGAGCGGCAGATCGAGCAGCGAACGCTACTGCTGTCCGGGGTTAGCCATGACCTGCGCACGCCCCTGACCCGGCTGAAACTGGGGCTGTCGCTTTTGGATAATGAAGACAGCGAAGCGATGGAGCGTGACGTGGAAGACATGCAGCGGATGCTGGATGAATTCCTGTCCTTCACCCGCGGCACCGGTGAAGGCGAGCCCGAGCAAACCGACCCGTTTCAGCTTGTCTCGCAAGTTGTCGCAGACAATCAGCGCGCCGGGGTGCCAGTGACACTGGTGCAGACTGAAGGCGAGGATCTGGGATGCGTCGCCCTGCGCCCTCTGGCGATCCGTCGCGCCCTTGGCAATCTGATCGAAAACGCAGTCCGCTATGGCAACAAGGCCGAGATTTCCGTCGTCCTGACCGAAAAGTCCCTGCGCATCCGGGTCGAGGATGATGGCCCCGGCATCCCCCCCGACCAGCGCGGCGAAGCAACCAAGCCCTTTACACGGCTTGATTCCGCACGAAATCAGAACCGCGGTACCGGGGTCGGGCTGGGGCTGGCCATCGCCACCGACATCGCCCGCGCCCATGGCGGCGTGCTGCGGCTGGGCGAAAGCAACACGCTGGGCGGATTGCGCGCGGATATCGTGATCGGGCGCTGAGGGCAGACCGGCGCGCCCAGAACCCAATATGAAATTATAAATCAATAATTTACGAGAAATAACACCGCTGAAAGCCACCCAATCGGTGGGAACTACCGGGACTGGTAGGCACGATAAGAACCACGCAACGTATCCGCACGGTCTGACGGCCCGCCCGAGCGATGGAGTGGATGATAGTGCCCCCGGCCCCGGTGCTTTATTGCCAGCGAAATGCGACAACCAACCCCGATCAGCAGGTGCAAAGACGCGTTTAATTTATCCCAGAACCTTTCCGACACTCGGGGAGTGGCTCAACTTCCTGTTCACTTGCGCATCTGATCCAGATAAGCCCGCTTCGCAGCGGCCAACTCATCATCACTCCGGTTTGACCTGTTCAGCTCAAGAAGAGCCTCAATGCCCCCCTCAGGCTGGATATTTTGCCATTTTTTTGGAGTAACGCCTTCATCACTTACACCAAGTAAGCCAAGCGCAATGCTGAGCGGACCGAGTCCTCCCTGACACGCAGAGATATCCGTCGACAAGACGTTTGCGGCATTCCTCAGACAGGCGCGCGTTCTACCTACCACCTCATCCAGCCGCGCAGCAGGCCGCAGCTTGGCGCGATAAGCCTCAAGGTCATCTGTAATTCGGTTCGAGCGTAAATTCTGCCAATACAGGCTCTTCGTCCAATCTTGTGAATTTCTTGTTGTAAACTAGATCACGACGTCGGCCGAGCTGCCAAGGGTTTGTGTAATTTCCTCAACCACGGCCTCCAGGATGCGATGTGTCTGGCCATAGGACCACACGCCCTTTCGCCCCGGCATTTGCCCCGCCAGTGCTTCGCAGCTCAGAAAAATCGGTGTGTCCGGCTGGTGAGAAAAACGTGAAAGGCACATCCGCAGGTCAGCCTTCAACTTTAAAAGCGTCGCCTCGTTTGCCTTCATAGAATACCGTTTCGCGAAGTGTCCGATTTTATCCAAATCGCTCGGCAACAGAAAATTCACCTGACGAGACAACACCGCCCTGTTTGCTTGCATTGTTCGCTGCAACGTAGTCGTACCGGTCTTATGGAAACCGGCGTGAACAAGAACCCGCAAGCCCGACAACTCCTGATATCTGCGCCCCAACACTTCCATGCCATGGGGCCGTTTGTTGTTACAGCCTTCTTAGGTCGAAAAGCGACAATCCCGGAAATACAAATCACGGTGCTGCGCCGGAGAGTTTCCTATGTTGCCACTTCGACACCAACAAAGTCATGCAGAAGTACTTCTCGACCCCGTTTTGCCAGAAAAACTCCCACCAACAGCGACATTTCGACGAATAGTCGTCTTACCAAGGGTTTCACAAGGTCAACAGAGGTCCTCATGTGTCTGACGTCGGCGATCGTGAGGGACACTCAGAGACTGATCGGGGTCGTGTCAAACCTAGAAAGCTGAATACAAACGGCTTTCTTAACCTGAAATTCGCTGCATTCAATCTTGAAAGGGGTGATTTGGTAGGCCCGGCAGGACTTGAACCCGCAACCAAAGCGTTATGAGCGCTCTGCTCTAACCAGTTGAGCTACAGGCCCCACCTGAGGCGTTTGATTATGCGGGCGACGCCCAAGGGTCAAGCGGTGTTCGTACTACCCAAGCGCCGAATGCCGCCTGCGTACCGATTCCGGCCGCCCCGGCAGGCTCAGCCGCGCATCATTGCGCGCCTGTTGCGCCACCACACGTCCCTTGGAGATCACGCAAAGCCGGTCCGGCCTCAGCCGCAGCGCCTCGATCGAATTTCCCGCATCCAGCACCACCAAAGACGCCTGCGCGCCAACATGCAGACCGTAATCTGTCAGGTTCATGATCGCCGCATTGCCCTGCGTGACCATATCGAAACAGCGGCGCATTTCTTCAGGGCTGGTCATCTGCGCCACGTGCAGCCCCATAAATGCCACGTCCAGCATGTCGCCGGTGCCCAGCGAATACCATGGGTCCAGCACGCAATCCTGCCCCCAGCCCACGGGTATCCCCATCGCCTGCATTTCCTTGACCCGCGTCAGGCCGCGGCGCTTGGGGAATGTATCATGCCGCCCCTGCAACACGATATTGATCAAAGGATTGGGGATCGCCGCTACCCCCGCCTCGGCCATCAGCGGCAACAGCTTGGAGACATAGTAGTTGTCCATCGAATGCATCGAGGTCAGGTGCGAGCCAGCCGCCCTGCCCTGCAACCCCAACCGCTGCGCCTCGAATGCCAGCGTCTCGATATGGCGGCTCATCGGATCATCGGTCTCGTCGCAGTGCAGATCGACCATCAGACCGCGCTCGGCCGCGATCTGGCACAGATCCCTGACCGACGCTGCACCGTCCGCCATCGTACGCTCGAAATGCGGGATGCCGCCGACCACATCCACCCCCATATCCAGCGCCCGGATCGTATTGACCCGCGCCGTCGGGTCGCGGTACAGCCCATCCTGCGGGAACGCGACCAGCTGTAGGTCGATATAGCCCTTCACCTGTTCGCGCACCTCCAACAGCGCTTGTACCCCCAACAGCCGGTCATCGCAGACATCGACATGACTGCGGATCGCCAGCAGGCCAAGCGAGGCGGCCCAGTCGCAATACTCCAACGCGCGCGCCACCATCTCCTCGACCGTCACGATCTGCTTCAGCTCGCCCCACAGCGCGATCCCCTCCAGCAGCGTGCCCGAAGCATTGATACGCGGCGTGCCATAGCTTAGCGTCGCATCCATATGGAAATGTGGATCGACAAACGGCGGGCTGATCAGGTCGCCGCTGGCGTCAATCACCTGCCCCGCGACCACATCCTCTGGCAATACCTCAACCGCCACGATCCGGTCGCCCGTGATGCCAATATCGGCGCGCGTTCCATCCGGCAAAGCGCCGCCTTTGACCACAATATCGAACATCAGCGTTCCCCTTTATTGAACGGCACCATCAGCGCAGCAGGCACCTCGGCCCGGCGCGACATCAGCACCAGCGCCAGGATCGACAGAACATAGGGGATCATCAAGAACACCTGATACGGCACCTGCGCCCCCAGCGGCGTCTGCTGCAGCCGGACTTGAAGCGCGTCAAAGGCGGCAAACAGCAAGGCCCCTAGCAGCGCCTTGCCCGGCTTCCACGCGCCAAATACCACCAGCGCGATGCAGATCCAGCCGCGCCCATTGACCATCTCGAAAAAGAACGACGAAAACGCCGACATGGTCAGAAACGCACCACCCACCGCCATCAACCCCGATCCGACGATTACCGCGCCCATCCGCAACCCGGTCACCGACAGGCCCTGTGATGCCACCGCCGAAGGGTTTTCCCCCGCCGCCCGCACCGCCAACCCCAACGGCGTGCGGTACAGCACCAGCGCCACCACCGCCACCGTGGCAAAGGCCAGATAGGTCATCGGCGTCTGCGCAAACAAAGCTGGCCCGATCAGCGGGATTTCCGACAGCATCGGCACCTCATAGGGTTGGAACGGCACGATGCGTGGCGGGCTGGTCACCTCGGGCAACAACAGCCGGTACGCGAACGACGCGGAAGAGGTCGCAAGCAGCGTAATCCCCAGCCCCACAACGTGCTGTGACAGCCCAAAGGGCACCGTCAGGACCGAATGCAGCAGGCCGAACAGCATCCCCGCGGCCATCGCCACAGCCACCCCGCCCCACAGACCGGTCCCGGAATATACCGCCATCCAGCCGGTGAAGGCGCCGATCACCATGATCCCCTCGATCCCAAGGTTCAGCACCCCGGCGCGCTCGCAGATGATTTCGCCCATGGTGGCAAAGATCAGCGGGCTGGCGATCCGCACCGCCGCCGCCCAGAAGCTTGCCGTCATAAGAATATCGAACAGCTCCATCTTATTATCCCCTCACCACGCGAAATCGCGTCAGCAGAATGGCCAGAACCATCAGCAGCAAGGCCGAAGCCAGCAGAATATCGGCGATATATGATGGTACTCCGGCCGCGCGGCTCATGCTATCCGCACCAACGAAAATCCCCGCCACGAACAGCGCCGACACCACCACCCCCAAAGGGTGCAACAGCGCCAACATGGCCACGATGATCCCGGTATAGCCAAACCCCGGAGACAGATCGAGCGTCAGGTTCCCCTTCAGCCCCGCCACCTCGGAAAACCCCGCCAGCGCGGCCAGCCCCCCCGACAAAAGCGCGGTCAGCACCAACACACGGCTAACCGAAATGCCCGCGAACCGCGCCGCCTCTTTGTTCAGCCCGACGGCCCGGATCTCATACCCCAGCGTGGTTTTGGTCTGGATCAGCCATACGACCCCCGCCGACACCAACGCCAGCCCGAACCCCCAGTGCAAACGCAGCCCCGGCACAATGCGCGGCAGCCGCGCTTCGCGCAGCAGGGCCGCCGATTTCGGCCATCCCATGCCCATCGGGTCCTTCATCGGCCCCTCCAGCAGATAGGAAACAAACAGCAAAACGATGAAGTTCATCAGCAGCGTCGTCACCACCTCATCCACGCCCAGCCGGGTTTTCAGCAAAACCGGCCCCAGTAACACCAGCGCCCCCGCAAGCATCGCCCCGCCCGCCATCACGACCCAAAAGAACGGCTGCGGCAGCCCTACCGCGCCGGTCCCCAAAAGCACGGTCACCACGGCCCCCGCATACAACTGCGCCTCGGCCCCGATGTTCCAAAGCTTGGCCTTGAACGCCACCGCAATCGCCAGCCCGGTAAAAATCAGCGGCGTTGCGCGGTTCAGCGTTTCCAGCAGCGCGAATTTCGACCCCACCGCGCCTTTGATGATCAACCCCAGCGTCGCAAACGGATTTGCCCCCGCCAGCAATGACAACCCCGAGGCCAGTATCACGGTCAGCGCAATCGCGAGCGCCGGATAGCCTAACGTGCGCGCCAATGTTGGCGCGGTCACCGGCTCCAGCCTCATGCCGCGTCCTCCGCAAACCCATGGCCCGCCATCCAGATCCCAAGCTCCGTCGCACTTTTGCTACCTCGCGCAAAGCCGGGCGAGAGCCGCCCCTCTGAAATCACATGAATTACGTCTGACAAGCCCATGATTTCATCCAAATCTTCTGATATCAGCAACACAGCGGCCCCCGCGTCCCGCGCCGCAATCAGTCGCGACTGCACATAGGTCACCGCGCCAATATCAAGCCCTCGCACGGGCTGATTGGCCAGAATGACTTTGGGCCCCGGCTCCAACGCCCGCCCTAATATCAGCTTTTGCATATTGCCCCCAGACAGCAGCCGGATCGGCGTCGCAGGCCCCGGGCAGCGGACATCATAGGTATCAATGACATGGCGGGCGAAACGATCCGCTTCGGCCTTATTCATCCAGCCCCTGCGACTGAACTGCGCTGACTTGAAACTCTCAAGAATAACGTTTTCGGTCAGGGTAAAATCGGCAATCGCCCCGGTTTTGTGCCGGTCCTCTGGGATGCGCGCGATGCCGTTCGACAACGCAATCCGGGGCGACCATTGCGCAATCGCTCTGCCGTCGATCTCCACCTCGCCCTGATCCGGCACAATCAGACCGGACAACAGATCGGCCAAGGCCGCCTGCCCATTCCCCGACACGCCGGCCAAGCCTGTGATCTGACCTGACTTCAGTTGCAAATCAATATCTTGAAGGCCACCCTTCGTGCCTTGAGATACGACAGAAACCGCGCGCAAAGACAAAATCGGCGCCCCGATCTGTGCCGCTGCAATCTCCGGCGGAGCGACCTCAGCTCCAACCATCATCTCGGCCAACGCGTGTTTGTCGGTGTCCGCCACCGCCACTTCGCCCACCAACCGCCCGTGCCGCAACACCAACACCCGGCTGGCGATCGCCATCACCTCGTGCAACTTGTGCGAGATGAAGATCACCGACAGGCCAAGCGCCACTGCCTTGCGCAGGGTGACAAACAGCGCGTCGGTTTCCTGCGGGGTCAGAACGGCGGTCGGCTCGTCCAGGATCAGAACCCGTGCGTCACGGTACAGCGCCTTCAGGATCTCAACCCGCTGCCGTTCACCGACAGACAGCAACCCCACCTTGGCCGCCAAATGTACCGCCAACCCGAAATCCTGCGACAATTGCACAATCCGTGCCCGCGCCGCGGCACGCCCCAGCCCCAGCTTCCAAAGCGGTTCGGTTCCCAGCAGGATATTCTCTTCCACTGTTAGATTGTCGGCCAGCGTAAAATGCTGATGCACCATGCCGATGCCCGCCGCCAGCGCAGCCCCCGGCTTGCCCGGCGGCAACATCTGACCAAACGCTTCGACCGTGCCAGTATCAGGCGTGTAATGCCCAAACAGGATATTCATCAGCGTCGTTTTTCCGGCACCATTTTCACCAAGCAAAGCAATGACTTCCCCCTTCTTGAGGGCAAAGTTTATATCGGAGTTCGCTTTGGTCGCGCCGAAACTTTTTGAAATATTGGTGAGGCGCAGGACATCCTGCGCCTCCGTTTTTATCGCCGTCACGAGGATTTTGGCTCGCTGTCGTCCACCGTCACAACAAAGCTGCCATCCTTGATTGCGGCCTCTTTCGCGGCGACCAGTTCCAGCGCGGACGCAGGCACTTTGCCCTCGAACGTGCCCAGCGGCGCCAACGAACATCCCCCTTCTTTCATAAAGGAATAGACGCCGTAATTCGCCGCCGTGAACGTGCCCGCCATCACCTCAGCCACGGCCTTTTCAAAGGTCGGCTCGAAATGCCAGATGGCCGAGGCGACCACCGTATCAGGATAATCAGCCTGCGTGTCGATCACGTTGCCAATCGCCAGAATACCCTTTTCCATCGCTGCGTCCGAAACCCCGAACCGCTCTGCATAAAGCAGATCCGCGCCGTTTTCGATCATCGCAAAAGCGGTTTCCTTGGCCTTGGGCGGATCGAACCACGATCCGATAAAGCTGACCTGGAAGCTGATGTCCGGGTTCACCTCTTTCGCGCCGGCCATGAAGGCATTCATCAACCGGTTGACCTCGGGAATGGGAAAGCCGCCCACCATGCCGATATTGCCCTTGGCCATCGACCCCGCAATAATTCCAGACAGATACGAGGCGTCTTGAATGTAGTTGTCGAACACCGACAGGTTCGGCAGCGCGTCATCCTGCAAGAAGCTGGACCCCAACAAGAAAGCCACGTCGGGGTAATCTGCAGCAACCTCGCGCGCTTCCTGCTCGACCCCGAAAATCTCGCCTACGATCAATTTATAGCCTTGTTCCGCATATTCACGCATCACCCGCGGATAGTCCGTGTTGGCGACGTTCTCGGTAAAGGTATAATCCACCCGGCCCTCGGCCTTGGCGGCCTCTGCGGCCTTGTGAATGCGGCTGACCCACTGCTGTTCGACCGGCACAGTATAGATACCCGCGACCTTCAGCGGCTCGGCCGCCCACAACTCTGTCGCACGGCCCGCCAAGCCCGTTGCCGCCAATACAGCACCAGTGCCCAGCAATATTCCACGGCGGGTCATCCCCGTTTTGGTTGTCATTTCAATACCCTTTCCCTGTTGGGTTTATTTTACCATATGGTCAATTCATATCATCAAGCTGACAGCGAGACGAACCCGAATCCATCAGGTATCCCCGCGACAGCCTGTTCCGCGATCGAATTCCGATCAACACCCTTGATGGTGCCCGAAATTTAGGCGCCAATTCCGCTTCTCCCCGCGCACCACGCGCTCCAGAGCGCGGACAGGTTCCGCGCTCAACAGATACGACGCAGCGTCGAAAACACCTTCGGAATTTGCGGCTGGACAAAGATCGATTGATCGTTTCACTTGCCGCGCAAGGCCCGCTCGGGCCGACTTAGGGAGGAGACCCACCCAGCGCCTCGTGCGCATCGGGTTGGAAATTAGGGCGTTACGCCCCGGTCTTCGCACAGATCATTCGCCCGCGCCGTGCTGATGCGCGATGCGGCCTCCGATCCAGCGGCAAAAGCCCGCCCGGACCGGACCAGACCACAGGAGAAAGCCCATGCTTGGACAAATGATGAAACAGCAACTGACAATCAGTTCGCTGATCGCTCATGCCGCACGCTATCATGCCGCAACAGAGGTTGTTTCGGTCGAGACCGACGGCAGCCTGATGCGCTCCGACTGGGGCACGGTCGAGCAGCGCGCGCGCAAACTCGCTTCGGCTCTGGAAGGTCTGGGCATTCAGAAGGGCGAACGTTGCGCCACGATCGCATGGAACAACACGCGCCACCTTGAAATTTACTTCGGCGTCGCCGGGGCCGGTATGATCTGCCACACGATCAACCCGCGGCTTTTCCCGGAACAACTGATCTATATCATCAACCACGCCGAGGATCAGGTGCTGTTCCTCGACAAGACGTTCCTGCCGATCGCCGCCAAGCTGGGCGAACACCTGAAGACGCTCAAGTATGTCGTCTATATGGGGGCGCGCGACCCCGAAGTCGCCGCGATGATCGACGGCATCCTGTTCTATGAAGAGCTGATCGCAGAAGGCGATGACGCCTACACCTGGCCCGATGTGGAGGAAAACGCGCCCTCCTCGCTGTGTTACACATCCGGGACCACGGGCAACCCCAAGGGTGTGCTCTATACCCACCGCTCGACGGTGCTGCATTCTTTGGGCGGCAATCAGCCCGACGGTCTGGCCATTTCGGCACGCGACACGGTTATGCCCGTGGTGCCGATGTTTCATGTCAACGCTTGGGGCGTGCCCTATATCGCCGCCGGAACCGGGTGCAAACTGGTGCTGCCGGGGCCGGGGCTGGATGGCGACAGCCTGGTCAAGCTGATCGACGGCGAAAAGGTGACGTTGGCGCTTGGCGTGCCGACAATCTGGATGGGCCTGCTGCAAGCGCTGGAAAACTCCGGCTCGACCGCCGCGTCGCTGACGCGTACGGTCGTGGGCGGATCTGCCTGCCCGCCGTCGATGATCAAAACCTTCCGCGAGAAATACGGCACCACGCTGATTCACGCCTGGGGCATGACCGAAACCAGCCCGCTGGGCACGCTGAACAACCTGCTGCAAAAGCACGACACCCTGTCTGTGGACGAACAGAACAAAATCCGCGAAGGTCAGGGCCGCCCGCCCTTTGGGGTTGAGCTGCGCATTCTTGACGAAGAAGGCCACGTGCTGCCCAACGATGGCGCCAGCCAGGGCGAGCTGCAAATCCGCGGGCACTGGATCGTCGACACGTATTTCCGCGCCGACAAAAGCACGCTGACCATGGATGGGTGGTTTGACACCGGCGACGTCGCCACGATCGACGCAGATGGATACATGATCATCCGCGATCGCTCCAAGGACATCATCAAATCGGGTGGCGAGTGGATTTCCACCGTCGAGCTGGAAAACATCGCCATCGCGCATCCGGGCGTGGCCAATGCCGCCGTGATCGCCGCACGCCATCCCAAATGGGATGAACGCCCGGTTCTGGTTGTTCTGCCCGTGAGCGGCGCCTCGCCCAGCGAGAAAGAGCTGCTGGCCTTCTATGACGGAAAAATCGCCAGCTGGCAGGTGCCCGACAAGGTGATCATTGTCGACGCATTGCCAATCGGTGGCACCGGAAAAGTGTTGAAAAACAAACTGCGCGAGCAGTTCGGCGACATCCTGATGCCCGCCTAAGCGGCGCATTTTCAGGCGGCGGCTAAGCAGTGCTTTGCCGCCGCCCTTTTTCCCCCTTGTCCTTTCACAGCGGTCTGAGTATCCGCCTGTCAGCTTCTGATAGGGGCCACTCCGGCCCTGCGCTTCTGAAAGGACAGTCCATGATCCAACGTATCGGCACCGGCCCGCGCATGAGCCAGGCCACCGTGCACAACGGCACTGTATATCTGGCTGGTCAGGTGGGTGAAGGCCTTACCGTCACCGAACAGACCAACGACTGTCTGGCCCAGATCGACGCTCTGCTGACGCAGGCCGGATCCTCGCGCGAACATATGCTCAGCGTTACCATCTGGATGGCCGACATGGCTGATTTCTCCGAAATGAATGCCGTCTGGGATACATGGGTTCCGCAGGGCCACACCCCGGCCCGCGCCACCGGTGAAGCAAAGCTGGCCGCCCCGAAATACAAAGTTGAAATCATCGTGACGGCTGCGGTCAAATCCTGACCCGCACGCCCGGTTTCAGCCACGATTGATCCCCGGAACCGCCAGAATCTCTTAATATTCTGGCCAGATATAAGCCACATCGCCGGATCAACCGGCGGTGGATCAGGTAAAAAGGACCGCAAATGGCACAGGCAACCACCCCCCAACCGACCCCGGCTCCAACGCAGCAGAAAACGCCCGAACCGCAGCCCCCGGCGCAGCAAACTCCGGTGTTTACCGACTACGCCAGCATCTGAGCCGCCCCGACAGGGCTCCGCCAAGTCAGTGCCCCGTCCGCCTGATCGCGGGCTGCCCCGGCAGTCCTCCGGTCACGCTCTTGGCAAGACGGCCAAAACAAAGGCCGCTCCCAATCGGAAGCGGCCCTTGATATCGTCAGCATGATCGAGCGCTTGGCCCGACCGGTCCGCGGAGCTAAATTAGCCCACCAGTTCCAGACCCGAGAAGAAATACGCGATTTCTTCTTTTGCAGTGTCTTCGGCATCCGAACCGTGAACCGAGTTTTCGCCGATCGACAGCGCGAACTCTTTGCGGATGGTGCCCTCAGCGGCTTCTGCCGGGTTGGTTGCGCCCATCACTTCGCGGTTTTTCGCGATAGCGTCTTCGCCTTCCAGAACCTGAACAACGATCGGCTCGGATGCCATGAATTCGCACAGCTCACCGTAGAAGGGGCGCTCTTTGTGCACGGCATAGAACACGCCAGCCTGAGCAACGCTCAGGTGGATGCGCTTGGAAGCAACAACCCGCAGGCCCGCCGCTTCGAATTTGGCGACGATGGCGCCGGTCAGGTTGCGCTTGGTGGCGTCGGGCTTGATGATGCTGAATGTGCGTTGAATGGCCATGATCGCTCTTTCCTGTGTCTTGGGATCGGCCCTGTGCCCATCCCCATCTATTTCGCCGCGCATCTAGCATGCGCCCCCGGCTTTGAAAAGCCGCGATTGACCCCGCCGCGTGGTTCGGGCAAGGGAGGCCCATGTTACGCATCACAGACATCAGCTATTCCGTCGAAGGTCGTCCTCTGTTCGAGGGCGCTTCAGCCACGATTCCCACCGGCCACAAGGTTGGCCTGATTGGTCGCAACGGGGCTGGCAAAACCACCCTGTTCAAACTGATCCGCGGCGAGCTTGCGCTGGAAGGCGGCACAATCACCCTGCCCGCCCGCGCCCGCATCGGCGGTGTCGCACAGGAGGTGCCCGGCAACGAGGTTTCGCTGCTCGATACCGTGCTGGCCGCCGACCTTGAACGCGCCGAGTTGCTGGCCGAGGCCGAAACCGCAACCGACCCGACCCGCATCGCCGAGGTGCAGACACGTCTGGCCGATATCGATGCCTGGTCCGCCGAAGGCCGCGCCTCGTCGATCCTGCGCGGGCTTGGCTTTGATGCCAAAGAACAACTGATGCCATGCTCCGCGTTTTCGGGCGGCTGGCGGATGCGTGTGGCGCTGGCCGCAGTACTGTTTTCGCAGCCCGATTACCTGCTGCTTGACGAACCGACCAACTATCTCGACCTCGAAGGCGCGTTGTGGCTGGAAAACTACCTGATGAAATACCCGCATACGGTGCTCATCATTTCGCACGACCGTGACCTGCTGAACCGGGCCGTCGGTGCGATCCTGCACCTCGAAGAAAAGCGGCTGACCTATTACACTGGCCCCTATGATCAATTTGCCCGCCAACGCGCCGAACAGCGTGCGGTGCAAGCGGCTCAGGCCAAGAAACAGGATCTGCGCCGCGCCCACCTTCAAAGCTTCGTCGACCGCTTCAAAGCCAAGGCCTCCAAGGCCAAACAGGCGCAAAGCCGCGTCAAGATGCTGGAAAAGATGGAAACCATCCGCGCCCCCGAAGATGCGGCGCGTACGGTGTTTTCCTTCCCCGAACCCGAGGAGCTGTCGCCGCCGATCATTTCCGCCGAGGGTGTTTCGTGCGGCTATGGCGATACGGTTATTTTGAAAAACCTGAACCTGCGCATTGACCAGGATGACCGCATCGCCCTGCTGGGCAAGAACGGTCAGGGCAAATCGACCCTGTCGAAACTGCTTTCCGGTCGCCTCGACCCGATGGGCGGCAAGCTGACCCAATCCAGCAAATTGCGCATCGGCTTCTTTGCGCAGCATCAGGTGGACGAGCTTTATATCGACGAAACCCCGCTGCAACACCTTCTGCGCGAACGCCCCGAAGAGGGGCAGGCCCGGCTGCGCGCCCGTCTTGCGGGCTTCGGGCTTGGCCCGGATCAAGCCACAACCGAGGTGGGCCGCTTGTCCGGTGGGCAAAAGGCGCGCCTGTCGCTGCTGCTGGCCACCCTGCCCGCGCCGCATCTGCTGATCCTCGATGAGCCGACCAACCACCTTGATATCGAATCGCGCGAAGCCTTGGTCGAGGCGCTGACCGCCTATTCCGGCGCGGTGATTCTGGTCAGCCACGACATGCACCTGCTGTCGATGGTCGCCGACCGGCTGTGGCTGGTGCAAGATGGCACCGTCAGCCCTTACGACGAAGATCTGGGCGCCTATCGCAAAATGCTGCTGCAAGGCGACGCCCCCGCCAAACCCAGCAAACCCAAGCCCGCGCCCAAACGCGCCAGCCGCGATCAGCTGATGGCCCTGCGCGCAGAGGTGCGCAAATGCGAAGAACGTGTTAGCAAGCTGAACGACATGAGCGATAAGCTGGCGAAAAAGCTGGCCAACCCCGCCATGTACGACGACGACCGCAAGGACGAAGCCATCGTTTGGCAAAAGAAATACTCCGAAGTGATGGAAGCGCTCGAACGCGCCGAGGCACTTTGGATGCGCGCCCTGGAAAAACTGGAAACAGCCGGGGCATAAATTGGGGGCCGTAGAATGGACAGTGCCTTTCTGATCACTGCTTTCGTGACGCTGTTCGTGATCATTGATCCGATCGGCCTGACGCCATTGTTCGTGGCGCTGACCCAAGGCATGTCCGAAAAGACCCGGCGCAGCATCGGCCTGCGGGCCTGTCTGGTGGCGGCGGTCTTGCTCAGCATGTTCGCGCTGTTCGGCGAAGCCGTGCTGGGGTTTGTCGGTATTTCCATGGCCGCCTTTCGTATCGCGGGCGGGATTTTGCTGTTCCTGACCGCCCTCGACATGCTGTTCCAGCGCCGCACCAAACGCCGCGAGGATCAGGCCGAAGAAGAAGACCACCCTGACCCTTCGGTGTTTCCGCTGGCCATCCCGCTGATCGCCGGGCCGGGCGCCATCGCCACGATGATCCTGCTTGTCGGCCAAAACCCCGGCATGCTGGGCCTGCTGACGACGTTGGCGGTGATGCTGGCGGTTCTGGCCATCGTCATGCTGCTGTTTCTGGCCGCAGGTGTGCTAGAGCGCGCTCTGGGCAAGACCGGCATCAATGTCGTCACCCGTCTGCTGGGCATGCTGCTGGCCGCGCTGTCGGTGCAATTCGTGCTGGACGGCCTGCGTGCCTTCGGAATTTCCGCCTGAATTCCCACCGGATCGATAGCCAAATTATGCTTTCGTCGACCCAAACCCGCACCGCCGCAAAATCGTTTTGACCAAGCAGAAAAAATATTCGCGGGTAACGAAAATAATATGCAATAAAAACAAATAACTAGCATATCTTCGCGGCAACAAGCAGCCAGCAAGGACCACAACCATTGCACCCCATATCGTGGCTCTGTTATAAGAGTGTAACAAAATATAGACACTCAGAGCAGAGCGGTTAGACCACGTGAACGACACGCCAGAAACCCCTGAAAACGAAGACGAAAACCCAATTGCACGGCCCGCCTACAGCGGCCCCACCGTGTCGATCACGGACGAGATGAAAACATCCTATCTCGACTACGCCATGAGCGTGATCGTCAGCCGCGCCATTCCCGACCTGCGCGACGGGTTGAAACCGGTTCACCGGCGCATCCTTTATGCCATGCACGAGACCAACAACACGCATGACAAAAGCTATCGCAAGTCGGCCCGCCCCGTCGGCGATGTGATGGGTAAATACCACCCGCACGGCGACAGCGCGATCTATGACGCACTGGTGCGGATGGCTCAGAATTTCTCGATGTCGCTGCCCCTTCTGGACGGTCAGGGCAACTTCGGCTCGATGGATGGCGATAACGCAGCCGCGATGCGTTATACCGAAGTGCGGATGGACAAACCTGCCGCCTTCCTGCTTGCCGATATCGACAAGGAAACTGTTGATTTCCAAGACAACTACGATGGCAAAGACCGCGAGCCAACCGTTCTGCCCGCGCGCTTTCCCAACATGCTGGTCAATGGTGCGGGCGGTATTGCCGTCGGCATGGCCACCAACATTCCGCCGCACAATCTGGGCGAAGTCATCAATGCCACGCTGGCGCTGATCGACGAACCCGACCTGACCAGCGAAGAGCTGATCGACTATGTGCCCGGCCCCGATTTTCCCACTGGCGGCATCATGCTGGGCCGCACCGGCGCGCGCAAAGCCTATCTCGAAGGCCGCGGCAGCGTCATCATCCGCGCCAAAACCCGCGTCGAAGAGATCCGCAAAGACCGCTATGCCATCGTCATCGACGAGATTCCCTATCAGGTCAACAAGGCCAGCATGATCGAGAAGATCGCCGAACAGGTGCGCGAGAAAAAGATCGAAAACATCGCCCATGTTCAGGACGAATCCGACCGCAACGGCGTGCGTGTGGTGATCGAGCTCAAGCGCGATGCCACCCCCGAAGTGGTGCTGAACCAACTGTTCCGCTTCACCCCGATGCAGGTCTATTTCGGCTGCAACATGCTGGCACTGAACGGGGGGCGCCCGGAACAGCTGACGCTGCGCCGCTTCCTGACCTGCTTCATCGACTTCCGCGAAGACGTTGTCGCCCGCCGCACCGCTTACGAGCTGCGCAAGGCCCGCGAACGCAGCCATATCCTGTGTGGCCTGGCCGTCGCCGTCAGCAACGTCGATGAAATCGTCGCCACCATCCGCGCCTCTGCCGATGCGGCGGACGCGCGCGAAAAACTGATGACCCGCCGCTGGCCCGCGCATGAGATCATCGAATACATCAAGCTGATCGACGATCCGACCCACAAGGTCCATGACGACGGCACCTATAACCTCTCCGAAACACAGGCCCGCGCCATTCTGGAACTGCGCCTGCAGCGCCTGACGCAGATCGGTGTCAAGGAAGTCACCGACGAGCTGCAGGAACTGGCCGGCAAGATCCGTGAATACCTCGAAATTCTCGGTAGCCGGGAACGGATCATGGGCATCATCGCCGACGAGCTGCGCGAAGTCCGCGATCAGTTCGCCGTGCCGCGCCGCACCGAGATCGTCGATTGGTCCGGTGACATGGACGACGAAGACCTGATCGAACGCGAGGATATGGTCGTGACCATTACCTCGGGCGGGTATATCAAACGCACACCTCTGGTCGATTTCCGCGCGCAGCGCCGGGGCGGAAAAGGCTTGGCAGGCATGTCCACCAAGGACGAAGACGTGGTCACCACGCTGTTTGTGGCCAACACCCACACGCAGCTGCTGTTCTTCACCACCGACGGCATGGTGTATAAACTGAAAACCTGGCGCCTGCCGCTGGGGGGCCGCACCGCCAAGGGCAAGGCCATCGTCAATATCCTGCCGATGACACCGGGTGTTTCGATCGCCGCAATCATGCCGGTTGATCGCCCCGAAGAGGAATGGGCCGATCTGCAGATCGTCTTCGCCACCTCCGCAGGCGACGTGCGCCGCAATGCGCTGTCGGATTTCACCAACGTGATGCGCAACGGCAAAATTGCCATGGACCTGCCCGATGATGTCTCGCTGGTTAACGCCCGCATCTGCGATGCGAATGACGATGTGATGCTGACCACCAATTCGGGCCGCGCGATCCGCTTTCCGTCGACCGATGTGCGGGTCTTCAAGGGCCGCAAATCGACCGGCGTGCGTGGTATCCGTCTGTCGGGCGATGACAAAGTTGTCTCGATGTCGGTGATCAGCCACTTCGACGCCACGTCCGAAGAACGCGCCGCCTATCTCAAAATGCGCCGCGCCATGGCCGGTCTTGCTGATGATGGCGAAAGCGACGACGAAGACGTAGCCGCTGATCCGAACTTCTCGAACGAACGGTACGTTGAAATGTCGGCCGCCGAAAACCTGATCCTTACGATCTCGGAAACGGGCACAGGCAAGCTCAGCTCCAGCCATGACTATCCGGTGCGTGGGCGTGGCGGCATGGGCGTGGCCGCGATGGACAAGGCGATGCGCGGCGGCGACCTTGTTGCCTCTTTCCCGGTCGAGGTTGACGATCAGATCATGCTCGCCACCTCCAAGGGTCAGTCGATCCGCGTCCCGGTCGAGGGGATTTCCTTCCGCTCGCGCAGCGCTGGCGGGGTCAAGGTCTTCGACACTGGCAAGGGCGAGCTTGTGGTCTCGGTCGCCCGGATCGCCGATCAGGGCGACGAAGAAGCGCCCGAAGACGAAGCCTGAGCAACACGGCTGCCCCGGCGCGGGGCAGCCGGAAATGCTGGACCGACCCCAGCAAAGCCTATAGGCTAAATATTCAACCTATACCTGTATCCTATCCGTAAACCGGTGCCTGTTTTTTTCTCTCTTCGGAAGGATGAACATGAAAAACTGGGATGACTTTCGCCACCTTGTTGCCGTTCATAAAACCGGCAGCATGACCAAGGCCGCCGATCTGTTGGGCACCAACCCCGCCACGGTATCACGCAGGCTGGCGCGTTTGTCCTCAACCCTGGGGGTTGATCTGTTTCTCAAAACGCCGGGCGGATGGTCACCCAATGTGGCCATTCTTGATTTGCTCGACAGCGTAACGGCGTTCGAGAATGAACTCGAAAAGATGCTCAATACCCCCCTGACGACGGGTGTGCCGTTGAAAGGTGCGATCACCATCGGGTGCCCGCCTTTCCTTGCGCACCGTGTCCTGTTTACCGGTCTGGGTGATTTTCAGCGCATCGCGCCGGACATATCGCTGACCTTCAACCGCACCATTTTTCAGGACTCACTGGGCGACAATGACCTGTTCATAACCTTGGCCCGCCCCGAACAGGGCCGCTTGGTCGTCAGCCCGCTGGGGCATTACAAAACAGGTTATTACGCCTATCCCGACAGCCCGCTTGATCAGGGCTGGATCGGGCTTTCCGCGATTTACGATCAACGTGGCACAAGCCCCTCGGAACTGCCGAAGATGTCCGCCGCCCCGCGCGTCCGGCTGGACACATTCGACGCGGTGCACGAAGTCATGCGCTCCACCCGATTGCCCGGCATCTTGCCACGCCTGGAAGCCGACGCCGATCCCGACCTCGCCCCCTGCTTCCCTGACGTGCCTGCGTCCGAATTCACCTTTTACCTGTGCTTCCACGAAACGCGGCGCACCGACGCCGTTCTGCAATGTGTGGTACAATGGGTCAAAGACCGGTTTCACGGCCTGCAAGAACAACTCTGACCCAGATTTTGGGATGTTCCGCCCACCGCCGCCCCTACCATCCGACTTTTTTGCAATAGCAGGCATGCATTCTTCGATGTTGTTTGCCCGTGATGAGTGTGTCTAACTAAACCTAAAGAAGAATACAGCTAAGGCAGCATCAAAAAATGTTTTCTCCCCTTCCCCTCGTTCAAGCCATTCTCAGGGTCGGACTCGCCATTCTGCTGTGCTTTCACACCACAATTCAAATCCTCCCGGCGGACTTGGTCACTGTGAAGGGGGTTTCTGATTTGCCGACCTTCACAGTGGCTGTCTTTTCCGTTGTGGTCCTGTCAAACATCTTGCTGATGTTCGGGATCTGGACACAGGCCATGGCCTTCATCGGCACCGCCCTTTTCGCGTGGAGCAGCCTCAATCAGACGGTTGATCTTTCCGCCTCGCCGGAATCGCTGCCGACGATGGCTATTGCGATCTTGGTTTGCCTGTTTTTGCTGATGTTCGGCGGCGGATCATTCTCCGACCTGCGCCGCATGATCAACCGTTCGCCCGATCTTCATGCCTGAATGAACAAACATGACCGTGCCTTGGCACGGCCATGTTTATACGATTTTCCAGGCGGTTAGATACCGTAGAGCCCGCCAAACTTTTCCTCAAGATAGCTCAGCAAAGGCGCCTCCGATGGGGTCATTCCGCTGGCGCGCGCGATCACATCGCGCGGCTCGTACAACCCGCCATGAGTTTGCAGGTTTGCTGAAAGCCACCCCGTTGCCCCGCTCAGATCGCCCTCGGCCAGCTGATCATCCAAACCCGGAACCGCCGCGCGAAGCGCCTGATACAGGCACCCCGCATAGACGTTGCCAAGGCTATAGGTCGGGAAATAACCAAACAGCCCCTCGGACCAGTGCACATCCTGCAAACAGCCATGCGCCGGTTGATCCACCGCAAACCCGAAATCCGCCAGAAAGCGGTCATTCCAGGCGCTTTCCAGATCCTTCACCGCCAAATCGCCCGAAATCAGCGCCCGCTCCAGATCGAACCGCAACATGACGTGCAGGTTGTATTGCACCTCATCCGACTCGGTTCGGATGAAGTTGTTCGACAGCCGGTTCACCGCCGCATAGAACGCATCCTCGCTCGCAATGCCAAAATCTCCAAAGGAATCGCGCATCTGCGCATACAGCCAGCCCGTAAAGGCACGGCTGCGGCCCAGTTGGTTTTCGTAAATCCGGCTCTGGCTTTCGTGCACCCCCATCGAGACACCCTGCCCCAATGGCGTCAGCGCATAGTCTTCGTCGATATTCTGCTCGTAACACGCATGCCCAACCTCGTGGATGGTCGAGTAGAAGCAGTTGAACGGATCATTCGGATTGGTGCGCGTGGTGATCCGCACATCGCTGCCCGAGCCGCTTGAAAACGGGTGCACCGCCTTGTCCACCCGGCCCTTGCTCATGTCATAGCCAAAGGTCTTCGCCAAAAGGCGCGTCAGCTTCATCTGCGCGCCTTCGTCGAACGTCCCCTGCAAACCCTCGGGGGCGGGCTTGTCCAAAGCTGCGGCGCGCAAGGCGACCAGTCGCGGCCGAAGGGCAGCAAACATCGCCTCAAGATCGGTTGCCTTCGCGCCGGGCTCATAGTCATCCAGCAGCGCGTCATAGACATCACCACCCTCGGCCAGCGCCGCCCCCTCTTCGCGCTTCAGCTCCAGAACCTTGCTCAGCAACGGGGTAAATCCGGCAAAATCATTGTCCGCTCGCGCCTCGGCCCACTTCAGATGCGCCCGGCTGGTGGTGCGCGCCAGTTCAGTCGCCAGCGCAGCAGGCACCCGGTTGGTGCGCTCGAACGACCGGCGGATATGGCGCATCTGCGCTTGCCCCACCTGATCCAGCGCCGCATCGTCCACCGCCGCCAGCCACGCGCCAACCTGCGGATCGGTACGGCGCGCATGCAACACGCTTTCCATCGCCGCCATCTCCTCGGCCCGCTGATCTGCGGCGCCGCGCGGCATCACCGTTTCCTGATCCCAGTTCAGCCGCCCCGCGACTTGCGCCAAGGCCCCGGTTTCGCGCTGAAACGCCATCAACTGTTCAAAGGCTGTCATATCATGCTCCACGGATCGAGGTTACTTTGGGATAGGCGCTCAGGAACCGCGCCCGCAAAATCAGGACCCAGACCACAACGGCCAGCACCTGATGCACAATCGCCACCTGCCACGGCGCGCCGGTAATCACGGTCGCAATGCCAAGCGCAACTTGCGCGCACAGCGCGATAAACGCGGCTGCAAATGCGGCCCGTGTGATCCCATGCGCAGATTTGCGTCCACGCAGGAGCACCATGATCCCAAAGGCAAACAGCGCATAGCCGACACAGCGGTGAATGAACTGCACCAACCCCGGATTTTCAAAGAAGTTGCTCCACAGCGGGCTCAGCATAAACGGATCGGGCGGCAAAACCTGCCCGCCCATCAACGGCCAATCGGTATAGGACCGCCCCGCATCAATCCCCGCCACAAGCGCCCCGATCAGGATCTGCAGAAAGGCGAAATGCAACCAGCCGGTTGAAAGCGAAAACAGCTTGGCCTCACGCCCGCGCCGCGCCTGCATCAGATCGCGCTCTTCGCGGCCCAACAGGAACATGTACCACGCGATGAACCCCAAAATAACAAACGCCAACCCCAGATGCACCGCCAACCGGTAACTTGCCACATCCAGCATCGACCCCTTCAGCCCCGAACTGACCATCCACCAACCGACGGCGCCCTGAGCTCCGCCCAAGACACCGATCAACAGCAACCGCCGCGTCCAGCCCACCGGCACCTTGCGCGCCAGCGCAAAGCCCGCAAACCCCAGCGCCCAAACCAGCCCGATCACCCGACCCAGCTGCCGATGGCTCCATTCCCACCAGTAAATCTGTTTGAAATCAGCCAGATCCATCCACTTGTTCTGCATCTGGAATTCTGGGATCTCCTGATACTTGGCGAACTCCGCCTGCCAATCCGCCGCGTTCATCGGCGGCAATGCCCCCGTCAGCGGGCGCCATTCGGTGATGCTCAGCCCGCTGTCGGTTAGCCGCGTCAGCCCACCCACCGCAATCATCGCCACCACCAGCGCAAACAAGACCGCCAGCCAACCCCGGATCGCCCCGCGCGCACCGCGCCGGGCCGTGTCGATCATCCCGCCGACCGCTGGCTTCTGCTCTGCGGTCTGGGTCCCAACCTCTTCAAAGATACTGCGTTTCTGGCTCATGCTGCCCCTCCGGTTTCAGCGCAGATTATGGCGCGACCGCGCCTGCGTGCAAGGGCAAGCGCCGGGCCAATTGCCGCTCCGCACGCTTTTCCGCACCCCCAAAGGCTCAGCTATCGCGCCGCCGGATAATCTGCCGCAAAATACCGTGCAACATCTGCACATCCGCCCGCGTCAGCCGCATCCGGCCCCACAGATTACGCAGGTTCACCTTCATCCCCGGCGCCTTGTCTGCTGGAAAGAAAAAACCTGCCTCGTCCAGCCGCTCTTCATAATGCTCGGCCAGCTTTTCGATCTCGATCCCGCTGGCCCAATCGGTCTTGGCCAGATCGACCGTTTCCGCCACGACCTCAACCGATTGCCGCCGCCACTCATAGGCCGTCAGCAACACGCATTGCGCCAGGTTCAGACTGAAAAACTCAGGGTTCACCGGGACCGAGATAATGGCATTCGCCCGCGCCACATCCTCGTTTTCCAACCCGGCGCGCTCCGGCCCGAACATCACCGCCACCTTCTCACCGCGCCCGATCATCTCGCGCGCCATCTCCATCGCGCGTTCCGGGCTGACAACTGGCTTGGTCAGCCCCCGCGCCCGCGCCGTGGTGGCAAACACGAATGAACAATCCGCCAGCGCTCCGGCGACATCGTCACACAAAACCGCCTCGTCCAGCAACCGCCCCGCGCCGCTGGCCAACGCCACTGCACGCGGATTGGGCCAGCCATCGCGCGGCGCCACGATCCGCATCCGGTCCAGCCCGAAATTCCACATCGCACGGGCGGCCCCGCCGATATTCTCGCCCATCTGCGGGCGCACCAGAACAAAGGCAGGTTGCGGGGTTTCGCTTGGCATCGGTTTACTCCATTCCATTGCGCGCCTGATACGCCAGCCCCCCCGCCAATCCAACCCCTCGCGCTTCTTTCTGATCCAAATACTCACCCCAGCCTCCGCCGCCGCCACCAACGCCCGCACAGATACGCCCCCCGTAGCCAAGCCGGTTTTTCCACGCTATACCGGCGCGATATCGCAAATCAGGAGCCCGCAATGGCCGAGTTCGAGCAGCCACAGATCTATCTCATCACCCCGACCGAGTTCGAACTGTCGCAGTTCCCTGATCGCCTCGGTGCGGTTCTGGACACGCACGAGATCGCCTGCGTCCGCCTCAGCCTTGCCACCCGCGACGAAGACCGGATCAGCCGCGCCGCCGACGCGCTGCGCGAAGTGACCCACGCGCGCGACGTGGCGCTGGTGATCGAAAGCCACCTGCTGATGGTGGAACGGCTTGGGCTTGACGGCGTGCACCTGACCGACGGCGCCCGCTCGATCCGCAAAACCCGCAAGGCCCTGGGCGACGACGCAATCATCGGCGCGTTCTGCGGCACATCGCGGCACGAAGGCATCAACGCCGCCGAAGCCGGGGCGGACTACGTCAGCTTCGGCCCTGTGGGCGACACGCCACTGGGCGATGGCACCAAAGCTGAAACCGAAGTGTTCGAGTGGTGGTCGGAAATGATCGAAGTGCCCGTCGTCGCCGAAGGCGCCCTGACGCCGCAGTTGATCCAGACACTGTCGCCGCTCACCGACTTCTTCGGCATCGGCGATGAGATCTGGCAGGCCGAGGATGCCTCCGCCGCCCTTGCCGCGCTGAAATCCAACTTCTAAGGCTTAGCCGCGCGGCAAACGGTCCAGAACCGCCTTTGCCGCGCGCAGCCCTGGCGCTTCGCCACCCCGCCCCAACCGCTCCATCGTCAATCGCATCGCGGCGTGTTGCGCCTGCGGATCATCCAGCACCTGCAACAGCGCGGGCGCGATCGCCTCGGGGCGGCATTTCTCGCCAATGAATTCCGGCACCACGCGGGTTTCACTGACCAGATTGACCAATGTGACCGTGTCCACCTTCAGCATCCGGCTGATAACCTGACGGCTCATCCAGCTCATGTCATAGGCGATGACCATCGGCGTATCGTTCGCCGCCAACTCCAACGAGACCGTGCCCGAGGTCGCCAGCGCCGCTTCCGCCACCGCAAAGGCCTGCGCTTTCTCGCGTTTATAGTCGTCACTCGCGCGCCCGCGCGGGTCCAGCACAATCGGCGCTCCGGGCCAATCGCGCACAGCCGCCTGCACCAGTTCGGTCACGTTGCCCGTGGTCGGGATCACCAGCCGCAGATCGGGCCGTGCCGTCAGAATTTTCTGCAAGGCCGCGCCAAACACCGGCGTCATCCGCGTCACCTCGCCCCGGCGCGATCCCGGCAGCACCAGCAGAACCGGCGTATCGCCCAGCCCATGCTCAGCGCGAAACGCCTGCGCACCCGCCGCATCTGCCACCGGCTCGGCCACCACTGGGTGGCCTACGAAATCACACGCCATCCCTGCGGCCTGCATATAAGGTGGCTCGAACGGGAACAGCGCCAGCACATGGTCAATGACCTTCGCCATTTTCGCCGCCCGCCCCGACCGCCACGCCCAGACCGTTGGTGCCACATAGTGCACGGTGCGAATGGCGCTTTGCGCCTTCACCCGGCGTGCAACGCGCAGGCAGAAATCGGGGCTGTCGATGGTGATCAGTACATCCGGCTGCGCCGCCAGAACCGCCGCCGCCGTCTGATTGATCCGCCGCATCAGTTGGCGATATTTCGGCAGGATCTCGGCGATTCCCATCACGCTCAGCTCGTCCATCGGGAACAGGCTGTCCAACCCCTGATCGCGCATCAATGGCCCGCCAACGCCCAGAAACTCAACCTCGGTCAGACTGGACAGCCCCGCCATCAAAGCCGCGCCCAGCTTATCGCCCGACGCTTCACCCGCGATCACAAACACCTTCATTACAAAACCCGCGACAGCAGGAACAGCCCTGCCTTTTCAATGGCATCCAAGGTGCTCTTGCGTTCCAGAATCAAAACATGTTCCGCCTGCACCACGATCCCGGCAAGATCAGCGGCGGCCACCCGCGCCACGGTATCGGGGCCGATCGCAGGCATATCGACCCGCAAATCCTGCCCGCGCTTGGCAGCCTTTACAAACACCCCCCGCGCCCCACGACGCAAAGCGGGCGGCGTTTTGGCAACGAACTCCAGCAACGCATCGGTGCCCTGAATCGTCTCGATCCCCAGACACAGACCACCGGCCACAACCGCACCCTGCCCGACATCCACCGGCGCCAGCGCATCCAGAATATCCGCCGCGCGATCCGCATCATCCAGATCGCCCGCAGTTGGCGCAGCCCCAACCGACAGCCCCTCTTCAGCCGTCAGCCCCGGCAACACCTCATGCGCGCCCAGAACGTCAAACCCTTGCTCTTCGAAAATCGTGATCACCAACCGCAGCAACGTGTCATCGCCACCCTGCATCGCCGCCAGCAAACGCGGCGCCAGCGCCAACATCACCGGATCAAACTTCGCCGGGTCCAAAGGCGGCCGCGCCATGGATCCCGCAAGCACCACCTGCCCCACGCCCTGCGCACGCAGATCGTCGAACACCGCGCCCAACGCCTCGAACTGGTGCACAACCGCGCCGGGCACCTGATGGGCGACGCCGTCAAACGCCACGCACAGCGCCTCTGGCTGCGCTGCCGCAATCTCGGCGGGCAACGCGCCACTGCCCGCCAGAATGGCCAAACGCCCCGCCATCAGCTCCGCGGGGTCAGGAACGACCGATCGCTGCTGCCGGTGATAAACTCAACGATCTGGCGCACATAGGCACTGTCGGTTTCCTCGCCCAAGGCGCGCGCGCGCTCTTGAAACGCGCCTTCACCGCTGGCCAGCCGCTTCATCGCATCGCGCAGTGCCGTAATATCCGCCCGCGCCACGCCGCGCCGCTTCAACCCAACCAGGTTCAGCCCGTCCAGCTCGCCGCGCGAGGCCTGCACCAGACCGTAAGGAATGACATCCGCCGTCACCATCGTGACCGCGCCGATGATCGCGCCCTGCCCGATCCGCACCCATTGATGCACGCCCGACAGCCCGCCGATGATCACATCATCGCCAATCACACAATGCCCCGCCAGCGCCGCGTTGTTCACCACAACAACCCGGTCCCCCAGCATCACATCATGCGCCACATGACTGCCCGCCATGAACAGCCCGTCATCGCCAACTTTGGTCAGCCCGCCACCGCCTTCGGTGCCTGCATTCATCGTCACATGTTCGCGGATACGGTTGCGCCGCCCCACTTCCAGCCGAGTCTGCTCGCCGCGGAATTTCAGATCCTGCGGGATCTCGCCAATACACGCGAAGGGAAAGATCACCGTATCGTCACCGATCACGGTTTGGCCGGTCACAACCACATGGCTTTTCAGCTCGACCCGGTCACCCAGAACCACGTCCGCCCCAACAAGGCAGAACGGGCCGACACGGCACCCCGCGCCCAGCTGAGCACCGGCCTCGATGATCGCAGAAGGATGTATGTTGGTGCTCATCGGCGCTTACTCCTTGGGCAGGTCCATCATCGCGGTAAACTCGGCCTCGGCCGCCATGTCGCCCTCGACCGTGGCCACGCCGCCAAACTTCCAGACCTTCGCACCGGGTTTGCCGCGCAGGGTCGTCAGCTGCATCTCCAGCACATCGCCCGGCACCACCATACGGCGGAACTTGGCCTTGTCGATCGCCATGAAATACACCAGCATATTCTTGTCGGCCATATCCAGCGCGGCCCCCACCATCACGGCAGCGGTCTGCGCCATCGCCTCGATGATCGTCACACCGGGCATGATCGGTTTGCCGGGGAAATGGCCCTGAAAATGCGGCTCGTTCATGGTCACGTTCTTGATCCCCCGCGCCGAGACACAGCCATCAATATCCACAACCTTGTCAATCAGAAGAAACGGATAGCGATGTGGAATAATACGTTGGATCATTCCGATGTCCGCTGTCAGCAGCTGCTCTGTCATTGGTCTTTCCCTTTCTGGCCGAAGCGTCTCGACTGGCGTTGACCCCTAGCAATAAGGCGCAGCCGGAGCAAGCGGGCTACTCTTGCGGTTTGGGGTCTGGCAGACCGCTGCCATCACCGATCGCCGCATCAATCCGCGCAACCGCCTCTTCTGTTACGTCAATGATGCGCGCACTCAGAAAAACGCTGCGGCGCTCGACAATCAATGCGGCCCCCGCATCGGCCATCAGACCTTCCAACTCTGGGCGCACCGCCGTCAGAAATTGCAGCTGCGCCAGATCGGTTTGCTGGGTCAGCGCCCGCGTTTTGGCATTCTGTTCAGCGCGGATCTTCTGCACCTTTGCATCGAACGCATCCGCCAGCTTTCGAAAAGCTTCGGGCGTCATCTGCGGGCGCTGATTGGTCAGGCGCTTTTCTTCCTCGATCAGCTCACCTTCGATGCGCCGGTTTTCGGCTTCCAGCACTCTGCCTTCGGCCTCGAACTCCTCGGCGACGCGCTTGCCAAAGGCCGAGTCAGCGAACAGACGCTCGGAATCTATCGTCAGAACCGGGCTGCGCATGCCCTGCGTTTCCTGCGCCGCGACTGGCGCGGCCAACGCCATCAGCGCCCACAGGCCGACGACGCGCAGACCACGCCCCAAAGCCCCAGTCATCAGAACTCGGTCGAGATCGTCAGGTTGAAGGTCTGCTCCAGATCCTCGTCCTCTTTCTTCAGCGCCTTGGTCCAGTTGAACCGCAACGGCCCCACCGGCGTGGTCCAGAACAGGGACAGGCCAAGCACATGGCGGGCGTTGAAACCTTCATACAACACCGTGCCGCTGGCCGTGCTTGTGTCACCCAAGCCCCAAAGCGAGCCGACATCATAGAACACACCGCCCGAAATACCGTATTCCTCAGGCAGGCCCAGCGGGAATTCCGCCTCGAACCGGGCGACAGCAAACATGTCGCCCCCCAACGCGTCGTTCGATCCTGTGACACCGTCGATCTCACGCGGGCCAATGCCGTCCGGCTCGAAACCGCGCATGATGCCGTTGCCGATCTGGAACCGGTCAACCGCACGGCTAGAGCCGCTGTTCATGCTCAGAACCCCGGCCTCAACCGTGGCGCGCAACGTGATTTCTTCGTTCATGACCTTGGTCTGGGCCACCGCCTTGGCGGTTGTCTTGACGTATTCGGAATCTCCGCCAAGACCGGTGAACTCCTGACCAAACTGGAACAGAACCCCCGCATTGGGATTCAACCCGGTGCGCCGCGTGTCATAGCTGAAGTTATACCCGATGCCGCTGCTCCACAGCACGCCCTGCGCGATCTCGCTGCCGATGATGCCGCCGTAAACATCGCCACCATCCTGCATATCCAACCGTTCCGCCTTGTAAAACAGGCCAAGACGACCGTTATCACTGACCGGGAAGGTAAAGCCGGGGCTGAACCGACCAACTGTTGAATCGTAGCTTGAAAAATCGCTCTGCGTCTCACGATAGGACAGGTCGAAGTCGAATTGCAGATCACGCCCCAGAAAGGCGGGCTCTGAAAACCGCAGCCCGTACACCCGGTTGGTATCCGCACCCGAGAATGACAGGCCAATTTTCTGCCCCCGCCCAAGGAAGTTCTCTTCCTTGAAGCTCACGACCAAACCGATACCGCCGTTGGTCGAATAGGTGCCGCCAAAAGACAGCGAACCCGTGGTGGTTTCTTCAACGTTGACCCCCACGATGACCCGGTCCGGGCTTGACCCTTCGCGCGCCTTCACATCGGATGCGCTAAAGAAGCCAAGCGCACGGATGCGCTCTGCGCTTTCACGGATCTCACGCGGGTTGAACGGATCGCCCTCGACGATCTTGAACTGACGCCGGATCACCTGATCCATTGTCGTCGTGTTGCCCTCGATATCGATCCGCTCGACAAAAACGCGCGGCCCGCGCGACAGCACGAACTCCACATCCAGCGTCAGATCGCGATCATTGCGGGTGATGCGCGGCTCGACCCGCACAAAGTTCAGGCCCTTCTTGTTGGCAAGCCGTTCCAGACGAGCGATCGAGTTTTCAACGATCGTCGGCGAATAGATCACGCCCGGCTTCACCTTCAGCGCGGCCATGAACTCGTCAGAATCCACATCCGCCAATTCGCTCGAGGCCGAGATTTCGCCAAAACGGAACTGCTGCCCTTCCTGCACGTTCATCGTCAGGTAATAGCCGTCCCTCTCGCGGGTCAGCTCGGCGTTCACGCCGGTGATGCGAAAATCGACATACCCGCGCGACAGATAGAAATCGCGCAGCACCTGCTTGTCGAACTCGATCCGATCTTCGACAAGCGTGTCACGCTTGATCAGCGTCCGCAGCAGACCGGCCTGCTTGGTCTGCAAGACCCGGCGCAGGCGGCCATCAGAATATTTTTCGTTGCCGACAAAGCTCAGGCGTTCAATCTCGGTAATGCCACCTTCGAAGATTTCAAACACCAGATCCACGCGATTATCGCTGCGTCGGATGATCCGCGGGGTCACCGTGGCCGACAACCGGCCCGCCTGATTATAGGCTTCAGCAATACTTGCGGCATCACGTTCGGCCACGGTCGGGCTGAACACCAGACGGGATTTCGACTGGATCATCGCCTCCAACGCCTCATCCTTCAGGCGGCGGTTGCCTTCGATGCTGATCTTGTTGATCGTCGGGAATTCGCGCACGACGATAACCAGCTTGCCACCGCGCGGCTCGATCTCGACCGACTCGAACAATCCGCTGGCGACAATACGCTGATAGGCCGCATTCAACTCTGCTGCCGAAACCGTTTTTCCACGGGCGATTCCCGCATAGCTCAGAATTGTGCCCGCCTCGATCCGCTGGTTGCCCTCAATCGAGACCGTGTTGAAACGATAGCTTTGCGCTGCGGCATCCGTTGGCAAAGAGACCAACGCCGTTGTCGCACAAAGGAAAATCGCTGCACCGGTCTGGCGCAGACTGTTTGTGATTGCGGCATGGCGCACGCGCCGACCCCCCGTATTATTGTTCATTCGGTCAACCCAGTCAGACATCACACTACTTGTCTGACTAACGGGATTGCCTCGTGTTGTCAAAAGCGCAAACACCCGCCACGAAACCGGGGCGGGTGTGTCAAATCGGGCAAGTGGCTGCGATCATCAGAAACTGCGCAGGTGTGCCCCTGCAGCCATGGCGATGCCGACCATGCCAACAACCAAGATGCGGTCCCAGTTCAACAAAACCAAAAGCCCAAGTCCGCGATATCCGCTCGTTAGTGTCTGCATTGTTCCGTCTTTCGAAAATTCTGTCGTCGCACACAACCTTAAGCAGAGAATGTGGCGGGAGTTGGGCGCAACAACAGATTTCGTCTCGGAATTCCCGCGATTACGGGCAAAACAGATCGTTAAACAGCGCGAATGCCATCATCGACAGGATCAGCGTCAGCCCCACCGTCATCAGAATGCGCAGCGCTTTTTCGCTGGGCGGCCGACCGGTAACCGCCTCAAAAGCGTAAAACGTCAGATGCCCGCCATCCAGAACCGGCACCGGGAACAGGTTCAACAGCCCCACCGCCGCCGACAGCACCCCGATGAAATAGACAAAGCTCTGCGTGCCCTGGCTGGCCATCGCGCCCGAAACCTGCGCAATGCCCAACGGGCCGGACATATTGCAGGTGCTAATCGCGCCGCTGATCATATGATACAGCCCCGAGACCGAGCTTTTGACGATGTTCCACGTCATGCTGACGCCGCCCCACAGCGCCTGCCCCAGACCGGGGGCCTCGGTCGCCGGCTCAAACGCCAGCCCACCCATAATCCCGATCCGCCAGTTGGTTTCAAACCCGCCATCCTCCTGCGGCTCGTCCATCGGGCGCGGCGTCAGCGTAAATTCCATCATCTCGCCTGCGCGCCAGACCGTCAGCAACAGCGGCTGCCCCTCTGCCGCCAGAACCGCATCCTTCAGCTGATCAAACGCAAAGATCGGCGTGCCATCCACGGCGGTGATCACGTCGTCAATCTTCAGCCCGATCTCATAGGCCGCCGATTGCGGCGCAAGCTGCGAAATCGCGGGCGCCATCGGGTACGGCCCTTTGACCGTCATCTCGGTCCCGTCGCGACGCACGACATACTCCAACTGCGGTTCCACCGGAATCGCATCAAGAAAATCGCTGAAGTCACCCCCGGCATAATCCGGCAGATCCTGCCCCGCGATGGCGATAACCTCATCGCCCGGCCGCAACGCGGTCTCGAACGGCATCGGGCGCAGCGCGCCAACGGTCAGCGGTTCAGTGACCACGCCACTGCTCAACCCGATGGTTGTGAACACTGCAATCGACAGAATGAAGTTGAACACCGGCCCCGCTGCCACGGTCGCCGTGCGCGCCCAAAGCGGCGCACCATGCATCGTGTGGCGCAACTCTTCGCTCGACAGCGCCTGCATCGCCGCGCCGTCCTTACCCGCCGAGGCCGCATCCGCATCGCCCAGAAACTTCACATAGCCGCCAAACGGCAACAGCGCGAACTGCCAACGCGTGCCGCGCTTGTCCATCCGCGAGAACAGCACCGGCCCGAACCCCAGCGAAAACACCTCGGCCCGGATCCCGGACCAGCGCCCAACGATATAGTGCCCATATTCATGCACGGCGACGATCACCGACAAAGCCACCACAAAGGCCAGCGCGGTCGTAAGAAATCCGCCAACTTCGGGAATTAATGAAAAAATATCCAAATGCCTGTCCTAGCTTTATGTCTGGCTTTGTTGCATGAGGCCACGCAGGGCCTCGTCAGCCCTTATACGGGCCAGATGGTCAGTTTCACCCACGTTATCAAGGCTAATCGCGGCATTGAGAAGGCTAAGGTCGGATGACATTTGCGTCAGAACGGCCTCGACCACCCGCGCCATGTCCAGAAACCCGATGCGCCCGGCGATGAAATGATCCAACGCCCGTTCCTTGGCCGCGTTGAAAATCGCGCCCGACATCCCGCCCTGCGCCATCACCTGCTGTGCCAGCCGCAACGCCGGATACCGTGCCGGATCGGGCGCGCAGAAGCTCAAGCGTCCGATCTGCGCCAGATCCAGCCGCTCCACCGGCAACGCACGCCGTTCGGGCCAGTGCAACGCATAGCCGATCGCATGGCGCATATCCGGCGGGCCGACATGGGCCATCAGCGCCCCATCGCGGAACCCGACCAGCGCGTGCACCAAGGACTCAGGATGCACCAGCACCTCGATCTGCTCAGGCTTCACGCCGAAGAACTCTTTGGTTTCAATGACCTCAAGGGCCTTGTTAAACATCGAAGCGCTGTCAATCGTGATCCGCTGCCCCATGTCCCAATTCGGGTGCGCGGATGCCTCGGCCAGCGTTGCCCCTGCCAACCGCTCCATCGGCCAGTCGCGGAACGCGCCGCCGCTGGCGGTAATGATGATGCGCTCGACCGCGGCCATCTCCTCGCCGACCAGCGCCTGAAAAATCGCCGAATGTTCGCTGTCCACCGGCAGGATCGTGGCGCCATGCGCGCGCGCCGTCTGCATCAGCAACGGCCCCGCCGTCACCAGCGATTCCTTGTTGGCCAGCGCCAGCGTGGCGCCCTGCTCCAACGCCTTGATCCCCGGCGCCAACCCGGCCGCGCCGACAATCGCCGACATCACCCAATCGGCGGGCCGCGTCGCGGCCTCGATCAGCGCGGCCTGCCCGGCTGCTGCCTCAACACCGCTGCCCGCCAATGCCGCGCGCAGATCGTCCAACAGTTCTTCATGCGCTGTCACCGCAAGATCGGCCCGCAACGCCACCGCATCGGCGGCCAGCTGCGCGATGTTGCGCCCGCCCGTCAGGGCGACCACGTCATACTCCTGCGGCGCGCGCGCAATCAGGTCCAGCGTGTTCTGCCCAATTGACCCCGTCGCACCAAAAACTGAAACCCGCCTCATACAGCCCCCGGCGGAAAGCCCATCAGCAGCCCGGCAAACAACGCCAGCAGCAGCGCGCCCAGCATGGCATCGAACCGGTCCAGAAACCCGCCATGACCGGGAATCAACGCCGAGCTGTCCTTGACACCGGCATGCCGCTTGATCGCGCTTTCAGCGATATCGCCCAGCTGTGCCGCCAGCGCCATACCCACGCTGACCGCGATCAACCCCGGACCAGCGGCGCTGTTGGCCATGAACCACGCCCCGACCAACGCCGCACCACCCCAGCCTGCAATCGTGCCCGACCAGGTTTTTTTGGGGCTGACGCGGGGCCAGAACTTCGGACCACCGATCATCCGCCCGGCGAAATATCCCGCCACGTCGCTGGCAATCACCACCAGCACCAGCCAAAGAACCCAGAACAACCCGTGATTTTCCCGCAAGATCAGCGCGCTCACCCCGCTCAGCAGGATCACCGGCGCATAGGCCAACCAGATCAGCTTGTTCGTTCCGGCCCACCCCATCCCGACCAGCGCAACCGCCAGCACCATCGGTAGAATGGCCGACACCGGCACATAAGCGACCGCCGCAACCACCACCGCGCCCAACAGCCCCACACTCAGTGCCGAGCTTGGAGTTTCTGGCGCAAGCATGCGCATCAGCTCCCACAACATCACGCCACAAAGCACTGAAATCATGAGAAGAAATGCAGTCCCGCCCAGCCAGATCCCCGCCCCGCCAATCGCCACCAGGGCGACAGCAGACAGAACCCTTGGCCTCAGATCATCCCATTTTGACGGCGCGGTCATGGTTTGACAGACCCAAATCGCCGATCCCGCGTGCCGTAATTCTGCACCAGACCGGCAAAAACGTCGCGGGTGAAATCCGGCCAAAGCGTGTCAATGAATTCATATTCCGCATAGGCCGATTGCCAGAGCAGGAAGTTTGAAATCCGCGCCTCGCCACTGGTGCGTATTACCAGATCGGGGTCGGGCAACACGCAGGTATCCAGATATTTCGGCAAGGTCTCCTCGTCGACCGAGGCCGGGTCCAACCGCCCCGCCGCCACATCCTCGGCCAGCCGCTTGGTGGCGCGGGCCACCTCGTCGCGTCCGCCATAATTCAGCGCGATGGTCAGATGCACGCGATCATTGCACGCCGTCATCCGCTCCAGCTCGTCCATCAGCGAAATCAGCTTGGCGTCCAGCTTGACCCGATCCCCAATGAACCGCACCCGCACGCCCTCTTCGAACAAAACCCGCGTTTCCTTGGCGATATAGCGGCGAAACAGGCTCATCAGCCCGGCCACTTCAACCTGCGTACGCTTCCAGTTCTCGGTCGAGAAGGCAAAGATCGTGACATATTTCACCCCAAGATCGGGGCAGGCATCCACGACTTCGCGCACTCTTTTGGCCCCGGCATGATGACCGAACAGGCGCGGACGGCCCCGCGCCTGTGCCCAGCGTCCGTTGCCATCCATGATGATGGCAACATGACGCGGGCCTGTTCCCTGTGCAGTATCGGCGGCCATTGTGGCGGGCCCTTTCCGGGTCAGACTTGCATGATCTCGGCTTGCTTGCTCTCAAGCGCCGTATCCACCAGGCCGGTGAACTTGTCCGTCAAAGCCTGTACTTCGGTTTCCCAGAACTTCTGGTCATCTTCCGACATGCCGTCCGCCTTGGCCTTCTTGATCTGATCCATCCCGTCGCGGCGCACATTGCGGATCGCCACGCGGGCGTGCTCGGCATATTGCGCGGCAACGCGCGTCAGATCGCGGCGGCGCTCTTCGTTCAACTCGGGGATCGGCAGCATGATGATCGTGCCGTTCAGCTGAGGATTGATCCCCAAACCGCTGTTCCGAATGGACTTCTCGACAGCACCCACCATCGACTTATCCCAGACGTTGATTGTGACCATGCGCGATTCCGGCACGTTGATCGTGCCGACCTGGTTGATCGGCGTCTTCTGACCATAGGCTTCAACCATGATCGGCTCCAGCATCGAGGCCGAGGCCCGCCCGGTGCGCAGCGAGGCGAATTCGGTCTTCAGTGCCCCCATCGCGCCTTCCATGCGGCGCTGCAGATCGTCGGTATCAATCTCGATTTCTTCTGACATGTCTTCTTTCCTTGCTGCGTGGCCCGGCGCCCCACGATACGGGGCCGGGCCAATCTAGCGTCAACTGTGAACGGTTGTATAGGTGCCTTCCCCGGCCAGAATGCCCCGGAGACCGCCCGGTTCGTCCAGCGAGAACACGATGATCGGCAGGTTGTTGTCGCGTGCCAAAGCAATCGCGCTGGCATCCATCACCCCCAGATGCTGCGCCAGCACCTCATCATAGGTAACCTTGTCGAACCGCTTGGCATCGGGGAATTTCACCGGGTCCTTGTCGTAAACCCCATCCACCTTGGTGCCCTTGAAAATCGCCTGACAGGCCATCTCATTTGCGCGCAATGTGGCGGCGGTATCCGTAGTGAAATAGGGGTTGCCGGTGCCCGCCGCAAAGATCACCACGCGCTTTTTTTCAAGGTGCCGAACGGCGCGGCGGCGGATATAGGGCTCGCAGACCTGATCCATCGGGATCGCGCTGATCACACGGGTAAACACCCCGATCTGCTCCAACGCGGCCTGCATCCCCAGCGCGTTCATCACTGTGGCCAGCATCCCCATGTAATCTGCGGTCGTGCGCTCCATCCCTTGGGCGCTGCCTTGCAGACCGCGGAAAATGTTGCCGCCGCCGATCACCATGCAGATTTCGACGCCCATGTCGTGCACGGTCTTCACCTCGCGGGCGATCCGTTCGACGGTGGGCGGATGCAGCCCGAATCCCTGCGGCCCCATCAGGGCCTCGCCCGAGATTTTCAGCATCACGCGGTGAAATCTGGTCTGTGAGGGCAAATCCGCCGTATCCGGTGAAGTTGGTGTGTGGGCATCATCGGCCATGGCGCGCTCCAAATTGGCAGGGGGTCGGATCGCGCGCAAAATGTCGGAAAACGTCGCCGGGTTCAATCCGAGAACGGCCCCGAAGACAAATTCCGCCTGTTCGCCCTCGAAACATTGCTGAAATCGGACTATGTGGCCTGAATGCTGGACCTTCAAACCATCCCTTCTGACCTGCCGGTGCTGATTGCCGGCCCCACCGCCTCGGGCAAATCCGCTTTGGCGCTGCGAATTGCGCGCGAACAAGGCGGCGTGATCATCAACGCCGATGCGATTCAGGTCTATGACAACTGGCGCACCCTGACCGCCCGCCCCAGCCCTCAGGACGAATCCCAGGTGCCGCATCTGCTTTACGGCCATGTGCCGGGCGACGCGGCTTATTCGGTCGGCCATTGGCTGCGCGAGGTGGCGCCGCTGCTGCGCGACGGTCCGCGCCCGATCATCGTCGGCGGCACCGGGCTGTACTTCACCGCGCTCACCGAAGGTCTGGCCGAGATCCCCGCCACGCCACCCGCGATCCGGGCCGAGGCCGACGCCCGCATTCTGGCCGAAGGTCACGCCCCGCTGCTGGCCGAACTTGATGAAGCCACCCGCGCCCGTGTTGATCCGCTCAACCCGATGCGGGTGCAGCGCGCTTGGGAAGTGCTGCGCAGCACCGGGCGCGGTCTGGCCGCTTGGCAGGCTGAAACACCGACGCCATACCTACGTAATACCGACGTAATACCGATACTGTTTGACGTCGACAAAGACTGGTTGAATGCCCGCATTTCCCGCCGCTTCGATCAGATGCTTGATCAGGGCGCGCTGGACGAGGCGCGCGCCAATTTGCCCGATTGGGATCCGGCGCGCCTGTCGTCCAAAGCCATCGGCGCCCCCGAACTGATCGCCCATCTGCGCGGCGAAATCAGCCTTGAAACCGCCCGCGAGACCGCCACCATCGCCACGCGACAATTCGCCAAAAGACAGCGCACCTGGTTTCGGTCAAAAATGCGAAGCTGGCAGAAATTCCAGCCTGAAATTAGCTAAAACCGGCCGCAACGGCTTTACAATTTTCAATGATTGGTGCCACTACTCAGGGACGGGCTACCTCTTGAGTCCTGACTTTTACTCATTTTCAGAAAAGACTGTGCCCGATACCGCCTCGCCTCCGATCACAGTACAAAGCCTTGCGCAACTCGCGCGGGGTACCACTTGGCGACTGGGCCTGCCGCATGATCGCGCGTGTCATCTGCTGCTTTGGGTGACAAGGGGTCAAGGCCGCGCCATGCTTCAGGGGCTGCGCCGTGGTATTGGCCCACATAATGCCATCTTCATCCCCGCAGGCACATTATTTTCCCTCGATCTTGGCAAAACCGGCTTTGGTCTTGCTGTTCAGATCCCGCTGAATCATGGCCTTCCCTTGCCCGAGGATGCGGTTCTGCTCCGGGTTCGCGATGTTCAGGCGCAGGCTGAAATCACCGGGCGGCTGGACACGCTCCAGCGGGAAATCTCTACGGCCCGCCCGTTCCGGCACCATGCCGTCACCGCCCATGCCATCCTGCTTGCGGTCTGCCTTCGGCGTCAGCTTGGCCTTCAACCTGCGGATCAATCCGAAGACAAGCGCCCCACAGCCGCGCATCGCCTTGTCGCGGCCTTCTGTGCTCTGGTCAGTCGCGACTACCGCAGTGGCAAGCCTATGGCTGACTATGCGACCATGCTGGGGGTCACGCCCACTCACCTGACCCGGTCTTGCAAAGACTGCTGCGGCATGACTGCGGCCGACCTGCTGACCCTGCGCAGCCTCTGCGCCGCTCGCGACATGATCGAAACCACAGACCTGCCGCTGAAAGATATTGGCGAGGCTCTGGGCTTTGGCAGCGCCGCCTATTTTTCGCGTTTTGTCCAGCATCACACCGGCTCCTCTCCCAGCGCCCTGCGCAAAAAAGCAGTTCCCTCCACCGTCACATCCCGTTGAATAAATTGGTTTAGGGGTTGCACAGCGGCCCAATGTCGCTTTTGATTAGGGGCAATGTCGCTTTCAGACCCGCATATGACGAAACCACGCGTTGACGCACGGGAAAAACTCGTGCCGAATGCCGGGCAGAAGGCCAGATCACTTACCGGATCACACAATGGCCCGTGACCAACAACCGCCCCGCTGCTTGGGGTGCCGAACCCGACAAATCTAACGGGATGTCTCACAGGGAGAACATGATGACGAAACCCACCAAATCCATTCATAGCGCTGCGCACATGTACGCCGAGGAATTCAAGGCAGGCAAACTGGACCGCCGCGAATTTCTGGCCCGCGCCACCGCACTGGGTGTTGCCGCAACCACCGCGTATTCCTTGGGCGGGCTGGGCGCCCCGGCGCAGGCCGCGTCGCATGGCAGCCCTGCCATGGGCGGCACACTGCGTGTACAGATGAGCGTGCGTGCGCTGAAAGACACCCGCACCGCCGACTGGTCCGAGATTGCCAACCAGACCCGCGGCACGCTGGAATATCTGGTCGAATACAACAACGATGGTTCCTTCCGCGGCATGTTGCTTGAGGGCTGGGACGTCAACGAAGACGCCACCGAATACACCCTGCATGTGCGCAAGGGCGTCAAGTGGAACAACGGTGATGATTTCACCGCCGACGATGTGGTCCGCAACATCACCGCTTGGTGCGACAAATCAGTCGAAGGCAACTCGATGACCGGGCGCATGGGCACGCTGATGGACGAAGCCACCGGCGCAGCACTTGAAGGTGCAATCACCGTTGTCGACCCTCACACCGTGATGCTGAAACTGCCGCAGCCGGACATTTCGATCATCCCCGGCATGTCCGATTACCCCGCTGCCATCACCCACAGCAGCTATGATGCCGCTGCGATCCAAAACGTCGGAACCGGTCCCTACACGATCGAAGAGCTTGAGGTCGGCGTGAAATGCACGCTGGTCAAGAACGCCGATCACGCATGGTGGGGCACCGAGGTCTATGGCGGGCCGTATCTGGACCGGATCGAATATATCGACTTCGGCACTGACAGCTCGGCTTGGCTGGCGGCGCTGGAATCCGAAGAAGTCGATATGCTGCACGAATCCGTGGGCGAATTCATCGACATCATGGATGGTCTGGGTCTGGTGAAGTCCGAGGTCGTGACCGGCGCCACGCTGGTGATCCGCCCCAATCAGTTGGCTGTCGTCGACGGCAAGACACCCTATGCCGACGTCCGCGTCCGTCAGGCCATCAACATGGCAGTGGACAATGCGATCTGCCTTGAGCTTGGGTACGGCAATCGCGGCAAAGTGGCCGAAAACCACCACGCCGCACCGGTGCACCCGGAATATGCGAAGCTTCCCCCGCTCAAGCACGATCCCGCAGCCGCCAAGGCGCTGATGGAAGAGGCAGGGATGCTGGAGTTCGAGCACGAGATCATCTCGATCGACGATGATTGGCGCAAGAACACCACCGACGCCGTCGCCGCGCAGATGCGTGACGCGGGCTTCAAGGTCAAACGCACCATCCTGCCCGGCTCGACCTTCTGGAATGACTGGACCAAATATCCGTTCAGCTCGACCAACTGGAACCACCGCCCCCTTGCGGTACAGATCTGGGCGCTGGCCTATGCTTCGGGTCAAGCATGGAACGAGTTCGGCTGGTCGAACCCAGAATTCGACGCCCTGTTGAAACAGGCGCTGTCGATCGCCGATGTCGACAAACGCCGCGAGGTCGCCGCCAAGCTGGAACAGCTGATCCAGTCCGAAGGCGTCACGGTTCAACCGTACTGGCGCTCGCTGTATCGCCACATGCGCGAAGGCGTGATGGGCGCAGACATGCATATCGCATTCGAACATCACCACTACAAATGGGGTCTCGCGGCCTGATCCGCGCCCTTCTTGCCGCGCCCTTTTCGGGGCGCGGCGCCCTCAGGGCCAACCTGACTGGCCGCCAATAAGGACGGATCGCCAATAGATCCGCCATAGCCTGACCGACAGGGGCACACATGGGACTGTTTTTCCTGCGCCGTCTTGGGGTGATGATCCTCACGGCGCTTTGCCTAACATTCATCGTCTTCTTTCTGACGAACCTGTATCCGAATCTGGAAAAACTGGCCAAAACCCAGGGCAACTTCCGGATGAGCGACGAACAGGTCGAAAGCTATCTGCGCAAAGAAGGCTATATGCAGCCGACGCCGATTAAATACGGCCAGTGGCTGGGCGCCTTGCCGGGCTGGACACTGGAAACTCCTGACGGCGTCACCGGGCGCTGTATCGACGGCATAGTGACCCCGGCACAAGCCGCTGACGCGCGCCAGTTCTGCGGCATCCTTCAGGGGGATTGGGGGGTATCGACGGTTTTCAAAACCGATGTCGCCTCGATCATCGGCGAACGTCTGGGGCTGACGGCCAAGCTGATGTTCTGGGTGATGGTGCTGATGGTGCCTTCGGCGCTTATCATCGGGGTGCTGGCAGGCATGCGCGAAGGGTCGCGCACCGACCGCACCCTTTCCACCTTCTCGATCCTGTCGACGGCGACGCCGGAATATGTGTCGGGCGTGATCCTGATCGCGGTTTTCGCCTCGTCTTCTGTCGGATTGAAATGGTTCAAGGGCACAGCCACCGGCGCTATGAAAGACGCCACGTTTGAAAACTTCTTCCTGCCGGTGCTGACCATTGCGCTTTACGGTATGGGCTATATCGCACGTATGACCCGCGCCTCGATGGCCGAGGTAATGACGGCGCAGTATATCCGTACCGCCCGGCTGAAAGGTGTGAGTTTCCGCAACATCGTGGTCAAACATGCGCTGCGCAATGCGCTGATCGCCCCCTTCACGGTCATCATGCTACAATTCCCATGGTTGCTGAACGGCGTGGTCATTGTGGAAACCCTGTTCAATTACAAAGGCTTCGGCTGGACGCTGGTGCAAGCAGCCAGCAACAACGACATCGAGCTTCTGCTGGGTGTTTCAGTCGTGTCTGTCATCGTGGTTCTGGTCACTCAGCTGATTTCCGATATCGGCTATGTCTGGCTGAACCCCCGGATCAGCGTCAGCTAAGGAAGGGGCACAGACATGGAACCCATCGGTTGGATCGAAATCACCACACGTATCCTGACGCAGCTTTGGCCCGTTTGGGCCGCGCTGTTCGCCACCTTCGCCCTGTCGATCCGCTTCAAGCGGCGCCTGGGTCTTTATGGCAAACTGTTTGACAGCCCCATTGGCATGACCGGCTTTGCGCTGGTGATGTTTTGGGTCTTTGCCGGGGTCTTCGGCGGCGGTTTTGACTTGATCACCACGCATGACGTGCTGTCGCAGGTTTCGGGCATGAAAAACAAAGTGCCCGGTACGCCGCTTAACGGGGCCGAGGCAGGGGAATATCCCTATTATCTAATGGGTGGCGACAACTTGGCGCGTGACGTGTTTTCCCGTGTCATCGTCGGCGCATGGGAGGTGATCAAGATCGCCCCCTTCGCCACGCTGTTTGCCTTTATGGTCGGGATCACCCTAGGCCTGCCGGCGGGGTATTACGGCGGTAAACTGGATACCTTCCTGTCGTTCCTCGCCAACCTGATCCTCGCCTTCCCGGTGATCCTGCTGTTCTATCTTCTGGTCACGCCGGAGATCGTGGCGACCGGCATTCCGGTCTATATGGCGGGCGTGTTGTTCATGTTCCCGATCGTATTTCTGGTGATCCTGTTCAACGCGCGGTTCCATACTCAACCGTCCAAGCGCAACCTCTATCTGGGGATCACGCTGGTGTTGGGGCTGTGGCTGTATCTGGGCATTGCCTGGAACGCCGATCCGCTGGGGCTGATTTCGATGCCGCCCAACCTGTTGGTGGTGTTTGTTTCGGTCGTTTTCGTCAACTCGCCCACGGTGTTCCGCATCGTGCGGGGTCTGGCGATGGATATCAAAACCCGCGATTACGTCGCCGCCGCCCAGACCCGCGGCGAAGGCCCTTGGTATATCATGCTGTGGGAGATCCTTCCCAACGCCCGCGGGCCGCTGATCGTCGATTTCTGCCTTCGGATCGGCTATACCACCATTCTGCTGGGCACATTGGGCTTCTTCGGCCTCGGGCTCAGCTCGGAAAGCCCCGATTGGGGATCGACGATCAACGAAGGGCGCAAGCTGCTGTCGATCTATCTGCACCCCGCCCTGCCGCCCGCACTGGCATTGCTCAGCCTGGTGCTGGGGCTGAACCTGCTGGCGGATGGGCTGCGTGAAGAAAGCCTGAAGGACTGATTCCGGACTGCGGCGGGGATCATCCCCCGCCCCGGAGCATTGTTGGCAAGATGAAACGGGATTGGTCCAAATGACCCGCCCCTGAGGAGAGACGAGAATGGCAAAATGGGATCACGACGGACCAATCCTTGAGATCGACAAGCTTTCAATCTCGTTCTTCACCCGGCTGCGTGAAATCCCGGCGGTGATGGATTTTTCGGTCACGGTGCAACCCGGCGAAGCGGTCGGGCTGGTGGGCGAGTCTGGTTGTGGAAAGTCCACCGTCGCGCTGGGGGTGATGCAGGATCTTGGCAAGAACGGCCGCGTCGTTGGTGGCTCGATCAAGTTCAAGGGCCGTGACCTGTCAGAGCTAACCGCCGAAGAGCTGCGCGATGTGCGTGGAAATGAGATCGCGATGATCTATCAGGAACCGATGGCCAGCCTGAACCCGGCAATGAAAATCGGCCAGCAGCTGATGGAAGTGCCGATGATCCACGAGGGCATTTCCGAAACCGAAGCGCGCGAACGTGCCCTTCAGGTGGTCATGGATGTGAAGCTGCCCGACCCCGAGCGTATCCTAAGGTCCTATCCGCACCAGCTATCGGGTGGGCAGCAGCAGCGTATCGTGATCGCCATGGCGCTGATGTCAAAGCCATCCCTGTTGATCCTCGACGAGCCGACCACGGCGTTGGATGTGACGGTTGAGGCGGCGATTGTTGACCTGGTCAAGGATCTGGGCCGCAAATACGGCACCTCCATGCTGTTCATCTCGCATAACCTTGGGCTGGTTCTGGAAACCTGCGACCGGATCTGTGTGATGTATTCCGGCGAGGCTGTGGAACGTGGCAGCATCGAAGACGTGTTCGACAAGATGCGCCACCCCTATACGCAGGCGTTGTTCCGCTCGATCCCCCTGCCCGGCGCCGATAAAAACGCGCACCCTCTGGTCGCGATCCCCGGAAATTTCCCTTTGCCGCACGAGCGCCCTACGGGCTGCAATTTTGGCCCGCGCTGTGATTACTTTCAGCAAGGGGTCTGTGATCAGGGCCATATATTCATGGATCCGATTGACCCCGAGGCCAGCCACGAAACCCGCTGCCTGAGGTGGAAAGAGATCGACTGGAGAGCGCCCCCAGAGCTGGCCGAGGTCAAGGAAAAGGCCGAGATCGGCAAGGTCGTTCTGAAGATCGACAACCTGAAGAAATACTATGAAGTGGCCGCGAGCGCGCTGTTTTCCTCAGGTGCCAAAAAGGTGGTCAAAGCCAATGAAACCCTCAGTTTCGAGGCCCGCGAAAGCGAGACTCTGGCGATTGTCGGTGAAAGCGGCTGCGGGAAATCGACCTTGGCCAAGGTGCTGATGGGGCTGGAAACCGCCACCGATGGCGAAATCCTGCTGGATGGAAAATCGATCGAACAGATCCCGATCCAACAGCGCGACACCAAAACCGTGGCCGATGTACAAATGGTGTTCCAGAACCCGTTTGACACGCTGAATCCGTCGATGACGGTGGGCCGACAGATCATTCGCGCACTGGAAATTTTCGGCATCGGCACATCCGAGGCCGAGCGCCGAACCCGGATGCTGGAGCTGCTGGATCTGGTCAAACTGCCGCGCGATTTTGCCAATCGGATGCCGCGACAACTGTCTGGCGGGCAGAAGCAGCGTGTCGGCATTGCCCGCGCCTTTGCTGGCGACGCCCGGATCGTGGTCGCGGATGAGCCTGTTTCTGCCTTGGACGTCTCGGTGCAGGCAGCTGTGACCGATCTGTTGATGGAAATCCAACGGACCCAGAAAACCACGCTTTTGTTCATCAGTCATGACCTGAGCATCGTGCGCTATCTGAGCGACCGGGTGATGGTAATGTACCTTGGCCATGTGGTCGAACTGGGAACAACGGATCAGGTCTTTGCCCCGCCCTATCACCCCTATACCGAGGCACTGTTGTCCGCCGTGCCCATCGCCGACACCAAGGTCAAGAAAGAGCGTATCGTGCTGGATGGTGATATCCCTTCAGCGATGAACCCGCCGCCGGGTTGCCCGTTTCAGACCCGCTGCCGTTGGAAATCGCAGGTGCCGGGGGGGCTGTGTGATACCGAGGTGCCACCGATGCGCGACCTTGGCGACCACCATCAGGTCAAATGCCACCTCGCAAGCGATATTCTGGCCCGCATGCTGCCGGTGATAAGCACCGCCGCCGCCGAAGAACCGCAAACGGCATAAACGCAAACGGCCCCCGTTCCGCAGAACAGGGGCCGAATCGTCATCAGGCAATGCCTGTTATTTGCTGGTTTCATCCGCCGGGGTGGTTTCCGGCAACTCGTCCAGATACGTCGCCGTTTTCTCGGCGAAGGTCGTCAGAAGTGCGCCGTAAAAGTCTTCCACATCGGGGCTGACATAGATTACGCCGTCTTGGGGCGTATCGTCCTCATAGGCCTTCAGGATCAACGGCAGTGTGTGATGCGGCACGTTCTCGTTCTTTTCGTACACATCGATATAGCCGGCAATGTAGTTGAACCGCCCGTCATCGGTCAGAACCGGCGAATCGTTCAGGCGGACCTCCTGAATGAACACGTCGACGATAAAGCCGTTCACCTCGACCATGTTGGTCAGCTCTTTTTCGATCGCGGATTCAAGATCACCCTCGATCTCGGGCCAGTATTGCATGGCATTGGCGTTTTCGATGCCATCGATTTCAGAGGTCACGACAACATCAACCACCGGAAGCTGGGCGGCCTGAGCGGTCGTTGAAAGGGCCATCACAAGGCCAAGCGCAGTCATGGTTTTCTTCATCATGGATCAGTTTCCTTCGATTGGGTCAGGCACGGCACAAGCGCCACGCTCTGTATGAAGACACAACCGGGTGAAACCGCAATTGGTTCCGGCGAAACTCAGATCCCTGACAAAAATATAATCCAAGCTGCTGATTTTAATGTATTTTTTTACACTCAAAACCGACGAAAGCCTGTGGCGTTCATGCGCCAGACCGTGGCCTAGCTGCCCCAGATCACCAGAACATAGTTGCGCGTTTCGGCATAGGGCGGCACGCCACCATGCTTGCGCACCGCGCCGGGACCAGCATTGTATGCCGCCAACGCCAGCCGCCACGACCCGAAGGTCCTATACTGCTGCGCCAGATACTTCGCACCACCATCCAGATTTTGTTCTGGATCGTGCGGGTCAACCCCCAGCCGCTGCGCCGTGCCGGGCATCAATTGCGCCAGCCCCAAGGCGCCCTTGTGTGATCGCGCCTTGGCGTTGAAGCCGGATTCTTGCTGCACCAGCCGCAAGAACAGATCCTGAGGCACCCCGTGCCGCCGCGCCGCTGCGCGCGCCATCTCCAGATAAGGGCCGCGATATTTCCCCTTATACCCGCTCGGCGTGCCCCATTTCGTAGGAGTGTTCACCGCAGCAGGCTGCAACCGGACCGAAGATTTATACTGGCTGGCGGCGCGGGTGTCCAAAACCTTGGTTTGGGAGTGGAACAGCTTGTTGCGCGACTTTGAGGAGAGAATGTCGGCCTGAGCACTGCCCCCGAAGGCCAGCCCAAAAGCAACCGCTGCCACTGCAAATCCACGCATCCTGCCGCCCCGGCCATTTCGTTGCGTGCACCATAGCCGAAATTCTCTCCGATTCCAGCCCGGATTGCGCGCTCAGGCGGGGCTTTGCCCATCCCCTGCAGGGACCACCAAGGGCTGCGCCATCAGATCCTCGATCAGCAAGCTTACCAGTTCACCCCGCCCAGACACGTCGGCTTTGCGGTAAATCGCGTTCAGATGAGCCTTGACCGTTCCCTCAGCCGAACCGCGCAATTGGGCGATATCCGAGATCGACATGCCTTTGATCACGAACATCGCAACGTCCTGCTCAGCGGGGGTCAGCCTCCAATCGCGAAAAAAGCTTTCCATCAAATCGTGCAGCGCGCCTGTGGCAATGCTCAGCCCACGGCTCATGTGCGCCTGGCGCCGCAGCATCTGCATCAGATACCGCACCTCGAACAGAACCGAGACGACCAGAGACAGCGAAGCCACTGTTTCCAGAAACATATGATCATCCGGGTCTGTGACAAAACCTTCAGTCCAGAAATCGGCAATCGTGTCACTCAGGAAAAACACTGCGGCAAAGCTTTGCACCAAGATCAGGATGGCCAAAATAAGGCCCTGCCTTTTCTGAGTTTCTGGGGTCGTCAATATTTGTCCACTTCGTGCCCTGGAAAGGTTTTGGTGCCAGTCACCATCGCCAGCGGCAAGTTAACGCCCGAACGTCGACTTTCCAAGATGGCCGCGCCCACATGCACCAAAATCGAAAACCCCATCCAGATCACGAAGGTTTCATGTGCCTCTTCCACCCAGCCCGAGCTGCGAAACATCGCTGTCGTCATCATATATCCGCTTGCCCCGATCAACAGCACCGTGACCAGCATATTATACATCATCAGCGCCCCCAGCGGCGTATGCCCCCGGTATATCCGCCCGCGCCCTGTCGCCATGTGCGACAGCTGGGCCATCGCCTGTTCAATACTGGGCGGAAAGTCGGAAAACCGCGCGTGTTTGCTGCCGGTGAACCCCCACAGGATCCGCAGCAGCACCAGCATCACCACGCCATATCCCAGCGTGATATGGAGCTGGCTTTCATCATCCACAAACAGCCCGTTTGCCAGAATCCCAGCTGCCAGTGCCCAATGGAACACCCGCACAACCGGGTCCCATATCTTTTCTTTCCGCATTGTCCTGTCTCCTTGCGCGCCAGCATTTGCGCCACCTGATCTGCGGGCACCCTGTGACAGAGCCGTGACAAAGGGACATTGATCAGCGGTAGCAATGATGGCGAAATCCGGGGCCTATAACTGCGGTTTAGGCGGGTTGCCGATCTATTTACGCAAAGTTTGCCTTCCCTTCAGCGCGCTGGGGTGGTGTAACCGTGAAAAATCACGACTCGACGGGAGAAAAACATGGCCGGATCGGTGAATAAAGTAATACTCGTTGGCAATCTCGGCCGCGACCCCGAAGTGCGGTCGTTCCAGAATGGCGGCAAAGTGTGCAACCTGCGCATCGCGACCTCGGAAACTTGGAAAGACCGCAGCACTGGCGAGCGCAAAGAGCGCACCGAGTGGCATTCGGTTGCGATCTTTCAGGAAGGTCTAGTCCGAGTGGCGGAGCAATATCTGCGCAAAGGCTCCAAGGTCTATATCGAAGGCAAGCTGCAAACCCGGAAATGGCAGGATCAGTCCGGCGCTGACCGCTATTCCACCGAGGTGGTTCTGCAAGGCTTTGACGGCACACTGGTGATGCTGGATGGCCGCGGCGAAGGCGGCGGTAGCCAGGGCGGTGGCAGTCAGGGCGGCGGCTATGGCGGCGATTACGGGAATGACTATAGCGGCGGCGCGGGTGGTGGATATGATAGCGGCCCCGCACAGGGCGGTGGCGGTCGTGCGCCTTCCCGCGATATCGACGACGAAATCCCATTCTGATCGCAATACCATTTTACAGACCAAAGGCCGCCCTTATCCGGGCGGCCTTTGGCGTTACATGACCCACTCGATTGCCCACATTACACAGGCCACAGGCAGCGACAGCCCCACAGCCAGAAGCAATGCGGCCCGCGCCGTCAGGCGCGGTGCGGGTGCGGTTACGCCGAAAATCGGGGAAGAGGTCTTTTTCATGCCCCCATTAACCACGTCTTAGGTGTTCATAGCGTTAACAGAGACATGGAATGTCACTGGTCCGACACCGCCGCGCCGACCGGCCTGCCCGCTCCGCTGCCGCAAAGCGCCGCCTATGCCACTGCGTTGACCGCGCTGGGGCGGCGTGTGATCCATGCTCGCCTGACCGACAGCGGGAGGGATCTGGCCCAGGCGCAGTTGATCCTGCGCTCTGCTGGGAGGCTTGGCACATTGGCCTATCTGCCGCGCGGCCCGGTCTGGGCACAGCCGCCCAGCCCCGCACAGCAACGAACCACGCTGCACCTGCTGCGACACACCCTGCCTGCGCTTGGCCCCGTTGCGCTGATCGCGAATGCCGAGACCCCGTATCAGGACACCGCCCACCATACCCTTGGTCACAGCGCGCTGATTACTCCGCAACACATCGCCACGCTTGACCTGCGCCCAGATGATGACACCCGTCTCGCCACCCAGAACCCCAAATGGCGCAACCATCTGCGCGCCGCCGGTCGCAAGGGCCTGCGTATCATGAATGCGCCGCTGCCGCCCGACCCAGACCACTGGCTGCTTCGGGCAGAGGCCAAACAGCGCAGCATACGCCGCTATGCCAACCTGCCGCTGTCTCTTCCGCTGACCCTGTCTCGCCTTGCCCCGCATCAAACCCGCATTTTCACCGCCTGGGTTGGCGAAACACCAATCGCCGCGATGCTTTTTCTACTGCATCCTCCGCAGGCCAGCTATCATATCGGCTGGACCGGGCCGCAGGGGCGTGCAGCCTCGGCGCATCACCTGCTTCTCTGGCACGCGTCACTCTGGTTGCGATCCAAGAAAATCACTGGTCTTGACCTCGGCACGTTAGAGACGGACATTAATCCCGGCCTTGCCCGATTCAAAATCGGCTCCGGCGCAACGGCTCGTCCTTTGGGGCATACATGGCTCGACGCGCCGCTGGTCACGCCCTTGGGACGTCTTTTGCGCCCAGCCCGCCGCTTGAAATGCGGCGGAGGGGCCACTATTTCCTGATCCTGTCCATTGGCTCTGGCCTTTTGGCACAAGACCGTATAGCCGAGCCGCGAACAACCCAAGGACATCTCATGGAACTGCGCAATATCGCCATCATCGCCCACGTTGACCACGGCAAGACTACGCTGGTGGATGAGCTGCTGAAGCAATCCGGCGCTTTCCGTGAAAATCAGGCCGTCGCCGAACGCGCGATGGACAGCAACGATCTGGAACGCGAACGCGGGATCACCATTCTGGCCAAGGCAACTTCGGTCGAATGGAAAGGCACCCGCATCAACATCGTTGACACCCCAGGCCACGCCGATTTCGGCGGCGAAGTCGAGCGGATCCTGTCGATGGTCGACGGTGTGGTGCTGCTGGTGGACGCCGCCGAAGGCCCGATGCCCCAGACCAAATTCGTGACCTCCAAGGCGCTCGCCTTGGGTCTGCGCCCGATCGTGGTACTGAACAAGGTCGACAAAGCCGACGCCGAGCCCGACCGCGCGCTGGACGAATGCTTTGATCTTTTCGCCACCCTCGGTGCCGATGATGATCAGCTGGATTTCCCGCATATGTATGCTTCGGGCCGCTCTGGCTGGGCAGATGCTGAACTGGACGGGCCGCGCAAGGACCTGCACGCGCTCTATAATCTCATCGTTAACCACGTGCCCGCGCCCAAGCAGCAAAAGCACAAGGACGAACCCTTCCGCATGCTGGCCACCACGCTTGGCAACGACCCATTTGTCGGTCGCCTGCTGACCGGTCGTGTCGAAAGCGGCACCATCAAGGCCGGTGCATCCGTGCAGGCCATCAGCCGCATCGGCCAGAAGATCGAACAATTCCGCGTTTCGAAAATTCAGGCGTTCCGTGGCCTCGCGCTGCAGGAAATTGACGAGGCCGTCGCAGGTGACATCGTCACATTGGCCGGTATGGCCAAGGCCACCGTGTCGGACACGATCTGTGCCCTCTCTGTCGAAGAGCCGCTGGAAGCCCAACCGATCGACCCGCCCACCATTACCGTAACCTTCGGCATCAACGATTCTCCGCTGGCAGGCCGTGACGGCAAAAAAGTGCAGTCCCGCGTCATCCGCGACCGCCTGATGAAAGAAGCCGAATCGAACGTCGCCATCAAAATCACCGATACTCCCGGCGGTGACGCCTTTGAGGTCGCCGGTCGTGGCGAACTTCAGATGGGCGTGCTGATTGAAAACATGCGCCGCGAAGGCTTTGAACTGAGCATTTCGCGCCCGCAAGTTCTGTTCCGCGAAGGCGAGAACGGCGAGCGACTGGAGCCGATTGAAGAAGTCACCATCGACGTGGATGACGAATACTCCGGCGCAGTCATCGAAAAAATCACCGGCACGCGCAAAGGCGAACTGGTCGAGATGAAGCAAAACGCGGGCAAGACGCGCATCATCGCAAATGTTCCGTCGCGCGGCCTGATCGGCTATCACGGTGAATTCCTGACCGATACCCGCGGCACCGGCGTTCTGAACCGCGTGTTCCACAGCTGGGCGCCGCACAAAGGCCCGATCCCAGGTCGCCGTCAGGGCGTTCTGATCTCGATGGAAAACGGTGTCTCTGTGGCCTATGCACTGTGGAAACTCGAAGATCGCGGTCGCTTCTTTATCGGCGCTCAGGAAAATGTCTATCAGGGCATGGTCATCGGCGAGCACAGCCGCGACAACGACCTTGAAGTGAACCCTCTCAAGGGCAAGCAGTTGACCAACGTACGCGCCTCGGGTACCGATGAGGCAGTGCGCCTGACCACGCCAATCACGCTGTCGCTCGAAGAGGCAATTGCCTATATCGACGATGACGAATTGGTAGAAGTGACGCCGAACGCGATCCGCCTGCGCAAGCGTTACCTTGATCCGCACGAACGTAAGCGCCACGCGCGCAACACCTAATAAAAAGGGCCCCGGCAGCAATGCCGAGGCCCTTTTTCTGCTGCGTATTAGATCTTACTCAGAGGTCTCAACCACCATCAGCTCACGCTCGGACGCACCGCGCGCATGGCTTAGCGCTTCTTGGTATTCAGGGCTGTGATAGCACTCCACAGCCACTTCTACCGATGGGAACCGCGCGACCACATTGCGCGGCCGTTCCTTGCCCTCAAGCTGAACGAACTTGCCGCCGCGCGCAACAAATGTGCCGCCGTGCTTGGCGATCGCTGGCCCCGCCAATTCGGCGTATTTGCCGTAAGCCTCGGCGTCCGTCACAGTCACATGTGCAATCCAAAGTGCGCCCATCTCTTATCCTCCGATCGCGGTTTCCGCCGCCTTGATGGCCGCATCAGCGTTCGACACGTCCTTGCCACCGCCCTGCGCCATATCCGGGCGGCCACCGCCGCCTTTGCCACCCAATACCGGTACGGCCGCCTTGACCAAATCGACCGCCGAAACAGTGCCAATCAGGTCCGCCGTCACACCGGCAGCCACCGCAGCCTTGCCGTCGGCATCAGCGATAAGCAGCACCGCGCCCGACCCAAGCCGCTGTTTGTGTTCGTCAATTAGAGCAGGCAGATCCTTGCCGGATACGCCCGACAATACCTGCGCCACAAATTTCACGCCGTTGATCTCGCGCACTTCAGCAGCGCCGCCCTGCCCGGCGCCACCAGCCATCGCCAATTCGCGGCGTAACTGCGCCACCTCATTCGACAGCGTCCGCCGCTCGTCTAGCAAGGCCTTAACCCGGTCCGCCACATCCGCCGATGGCGCCTTCAGCGCATCCGAAACGGACGCCAAAATCGCGGCCTGATCATGCAAATGATCCAGCGCGGCTTGCCCGGTCAACGCCTCGATCCGGCGCACGCCTGCGCTGGACGCGCTATCGCCCAGAACCACGCAGATACCGATATCCCCAGTCTGCTTCACATGTGTCCCGCCGCACAGCTCCAGCGAATAGGTCTGCCGATCCTGACCTTTCCCGGTCGCCGCACGCCCCATCGATACAACACGCACCTCGTCACCGTACTTCTCGCCAAACAACGCCTGCGCGCCGATCGCGCGGGCATCGTCTGGCGTCATGATCCGAGTCACAACCGGACTGTTCTGTCGGATAAAGGCGTTCACATCTGCCGTCACCTTGCTCAGTTCGGCATCGGACAGCGCCTTGGAGTGGCTAAAATCAAACCGCAGTCGGTCTGGCGCATTCAACGATCCGCGCTGCGCGACATGCGCGCCCAACGTTTCGCGCAGTGCCTCGTGCAGCAAATGTGTCGCCGAGTGGTTGGCACGAATGGCCGTCCGCCGCGCGTGGTCGACCTCTAGTGCGACCGCTGCCCCCTTGGAAATCTCGCCCTCGGTTACCTCGGCGAAATGAATAAATACACCTGCCGATTTCCGCGTGTCAGTTATCCGGGCGACACCACCTTCGCCCCGGATCATCCCGGTGTCGCCCACCTGACCGCCGCTTTCCGCGTAAAACGGCGTCTGGTTCAGCGCGATCTGTACGGTTTCGCCTTTCGTGGCCTTGGCAACTTCGGCTCCATCCTTGATCAGAGCCACAACCTGCGCCTCGGCGGTTTCTGTATCGTAGCCCAAAAAATCCGTCGCACCATGCTTGTCAGCGACGTCAAACCAAATCGTGGCATCCGCAGCTTCACCTGAACCAGCCCAAGCGGCACGCGCCTTGGCCTTCTGCTCGGCCATTGCCGCATCAAACCCGTCAGTGTCCACCGCACGCCCCTTCTCGCGCAGCGCATCTTGTGTCAAATCCAGCGGAAACCCGAAAGTATCATAAAGCTTGAATGCAGCCTCGCCCGGCAACGCTGCTCCTTCGGGTAAATCGCCCAGTTCGTCGTCCAGCAACTTCAATCCGCGGTCAAGCGTTTGCTTGAACCGAGTTTCCTCCAGCTTCAGCGTTTCCTCGATCAGCGCCTGAGCCTGCCCCAGTTCAGGATAGGCCGCCCCCATCTGCCCCACCAAAGCGGGCACGAGTTGGTGCATCAGCGGATCTTTCGCACCCAGCAAATGCGCATGGCGCATGGCGCGCCGCATGATCCGGCGCAGAACATAGCCACGCCCATCGTTCGACGGCATGACGCCATCCGCGATCAAAAACGAGGTCGAACGCAAATGATCCGCAATCACCCGGTGATGCATCTTGCCCGGGCCATCCGGATCGGTCGAAGTTGCATTTGCGCTGGCCTCAATCAGGCTGCGGATCAGGTCGGTTGCATAGTTATCGTTCGTCCCCTGCAGCAGCGCCGCGACACGTTCGATCCCCATTCCGGTGTCAATCGATTGGTTCGGCAGATCGCGGCGTGTGCCATCCTCGAACTGCTCGTACTGCATGAAAACGAGGTTCCAAATCTCGACAAACCGGTCGCCATCTTCCTCTGGGCTACCCGGAGGCCCGCCCCAGATATGATCACCGTGGTCGAAGAAAATCTCTGTGCACGGCCCGCACGGCCCGGTCGGTCCCATCATCCAGAAGTTGTCATTTGTCGGGATGCGGATGATCTTGTCATCACTCAATCCCGCCACCTTTTTCCACATCTCTGCGGCCTCGTCATCGGTGTGGTACACTGTCACCAACAGACGGTCTTTTGGAATATCCAGCTCTTTGGTGATCAGTTCCCAAGCGAACGGGATCGCATCAGATTTAAAATAATCCCCGAAGCTGAAATTTCCGAGCATCTCGAAGAACGTATGATGCCGCGCGGTATAGCCAACATTGTCCAAATCATTGTGCTTGCCACCCGCCCTCACACATTTCTGCGCCGAAGTCGCACGCTTATAGTCGCGATGCTCGACCCCGGTGAACAAATTCTTGAACTGCACCATTCCCGAATTGGTAAACATCAAAGTCGGATCGTTCCGGGGAACAAGAGGGCTGGACGGCACGATCTCGTGCCCCTGTTTCTGAAAATAGTTCAGAAAAGTCGAACGGATGTCATTCAGCGTCGGCATGGATGGGTCTTCCCGGGCAAAGCAAAGGTCACGCAGATTTATCCCCCCGCGCCCCCCGTGTCCACAGCAAGTAAAAGGGCCAGTGGCTTTCTCAAGCCACGGCCCCAAATCAGTCCTGCATACTGCTTAAGCTTCGAGAATATCGGACTCGCCGCCATCCTCGTTCATGTTGAACTCCAGCCCATGTGCCGCGCGGATTTTATCTTCAATCTCCATCGCCACTTTCGGGTTGTCCTTCAAAAACAGCTTCGAGTTTTCACGGCCTTGCCCCAGACGTTCATCGGCATAACTGAACCAAGCCCCCGACTTCTCGACCACACCGGCCTTAACCCCCAAGTCCAACAATTCGCCGGTCTTGGAAATTCCTTCGCCATACATGATGTCAAATTCAACTTGCTTGAACGGCGGCGCCACCTTGTTCTTGACCACTTTGACCCGGGTCGAGTTCCCGACCACCTCGTCACGATCCTTGATCGAACCGATACGGCGAATATCAAGTCGAACCGAGCTATAAAATTTCAACGCATTGCCACCCGTCGTGGTTTCCGGGCTCCCGAACATGACGCCAATTTTCATCCGAATCTGGTTAATGAACACAACCGTGCACTTGGTCCGACTGATTGATCCTGTCAGCTTCCGCATTGCCTGGCTCATCAAGCGGGCATGAACACCGACGCTGCTGTCCCCCATGTCCCCCTCCAACTCACTTTTCGGAGTCAAGGCGGCCACAGAATCAACCACGATCATGCTGACAGCGCCAGATCGCACCAACGTGTCCACTATCTCTAGCGCTTGTTCGCCTGTGTCTGGCTGGCTGATCAGCAACTCATCCAAGTTGACGCCCAGTTTTCGCGCATAAAGCGGATCCAGTGCGTGTTCGGCGTCAACAAAGGCGCAAACCCCACCCTTTTTCTGCTCCTCCGCCACGCAATGCAGCGTCAGAGTGGTTTTACCAGAGCTTTCCGGGCCGTAAATTTCGACAACGCGCCCCTTGGGCAACCCGCCAATACCAAGCGCAATATCTAGCCCCAGAGATCCCGTCGATGTGGATTCGATCTCCTGCACGGCATTCTCGTCGCCGAGCTTCATGATGGACCCCTTGCCGAACTGACGTTCGATCTGAGCCAAGGCGCTGTCCAGTGCCTTTTTCTTGTCTGCGTTTTTTTTGCTGTCCATGGATAGAAGATCTGCCGCTGCCATTGTTCGCTTCCTTATCCCATACCCGCCACCGGCCGGCAATCACTGCTTCATGTTCTCATCTTGTTCCCATCACCTCTATGAGCACAAAATGGGAACATTGCAACTTGAAATTTCATGTGTTGAATTTGACCCAGCAAGGTTAAAGAATGGTTTACACTAATTCTGAAATGGCCCGGCTTTGGGAAAGGAGCGTTTATGCTAGTGTTTTGGAAGGAAAAACTCGTATTTCTTTCCGTCCCCAAAACCGGGACGACCGCATATGAGATGGCACTGGCGCCACACGCATCCATGGTGATTCTCGACCCGCCTGAACTGAAGCATGCGCCGGTTTATCGCTACAACCGCTTCTTTCGCCCGATGTTTGAAAAGGCCTGCAAGGCCGAGCTGGAAACATTTGCAGTGATGCGCGAGCCCATCAGCTGGCTTGGAAGCTGGTATCGATATCGACGCAGGCCGTTCATGTTGGGAAAGCCCAATTCCACCCATGATATCAGCTTCGACGCCTTTGTAGACGCCTACGCAGAGAACAAGACTCCTGGGTTTGCCAATGTCGGTAGCCAGGCCAAATTTCTGGAGCCGCGCCCTAACGGCACGTGCGTGACCCATCTGTTTCGTTATGAAAACCAACCGCGCCTGATTTCCTTCCTCGAAAGCCGACTTTCACTGCACCTTGACCTGTCGCGCGAGAACGTCTCGCCGGTCATGGACCTGACCCTCTCCAAGGCAACGGCGCAGAAGTTACGCCAAAAATGTGCTGCTGAATTCGAGCTTTGGAACAGTATTGGCAACTGACCAAGCGCGACCTTCGCTTGGAAGCAACATTTCGGTATTTTTGTCGCGCTGAGGTCCCGTGTTTTCCGCTCTGCCCAACAGCCATCTCAAGACCGTTCTGTTCTTTGAGCGTCCGAACGGTCTGCGCGTCCGCAGAAACGGGATTCCGTTGTCCGCCCTTTGCGAGAGCAGCCTCTCGATAGCGCTGCAATAGCATTTAAGGCCACGAGCGAGGCTCAATGCAACTGGCGCTGCACAGTCTCTGTCAAGTCATTCAAAGAAAACGGTTTGGGCAAAAACACCGAATTCGGAATACGTCGGCTACTGTCATCAAAAGCATCCTCAGCATAACCTGAAACAAAGACCACCCGTGCGCCAGGGCGGTCCTTAAGCGCCTCGCGCACCCAAGTTGGCCCGTCCATGCCCGGCATGATAACGTCGGTGACAAAAATATCCACGCTCAACTCGGGATCTTGAAGAACGCTCAGCGCATCCTCTGCCGACTCGGCTTCAATTACAGTATATCCTCGCAGACGAAGGGCCCGAGAGGCAAATGCCCGCACCGGCGCTTCATCCTCGACCAACAAAACAACCCCATCGCCATGTCTCGCTGCAACCGGTGCAGATATCCTGCCCTCCACCGGAGAGAGAGCTTCTTTCCCTTCATAGACGGGAAACAGCAAGGTGAAACATGTTCCGCGACCAAGGACGCTATCAACGAAAATGAAGCCACCACTTTGCTTTACGATCCCATAAACCGTCGACAGGCCCAAACCAGTACCTTCGCCTGTGCGTTTGGTTGTGTAAAATGGCTCAAACACCTTTTGCAGCCGGTCAGGGGCAATCCCGCAGCCATCGTCAGACACGCAAACCGCCACATACTCGCCGACTGGAACGACTGCGCGGTCGCGCTCAATCGGCTCAGACAGGCCGCGCGTCTCCGTCTCAATGCGAATATCTCCACCTGTCGGCATCGCATCTCGGGCATTCACCACCAAATTCATCAGCACCTGTTCCAGCTGTCGCTTATCGGCGCGGATCGTGCGCGGCGCGGGATCATGGCTCAACGACAGCGTGACTTTCTCGCCCACCAGCCGATTTAGAAGATGCGTCAGATCGGCCAGCGTTTCACGCATATCCAACACTTCGGGCCTCAGGGTCTGTTTACGGGAAAAGGCCAGTAACTGACCGACAAGCGCCGCTGCGCGGTTGGCATTCTGGTTGATTTGCACCAGATCCCCATAATCCGGATCGCCCTGATCATGCCGGAGCAGCAACAGATCACAATGCCCCGAGATCGCCGTAAGAAGATTATTGAAATCATGTGCCACGCCCCCGGCCAACTCGCCAATGGCCTGCATCTTCTGGCTTTGTACAAACTGAGCCTCAAGGCTTTTTAGCTCGGTTGCGTCGTGCAATACTGCAATAAGTGCCTTCCCTTCCGCATCATGCACCCGATTGAGCGACACCTGTACAAACACCTCGCGGTCAGTGCGTTTCAGCCGTAAGAACTCTGATGCGTTCAGTCCGCGCCCCATTGCCGCATCATCCAACCAATCGGTAATGGATCGGCCCAGCCCCTCCATCATCTGCGGCAACCAACGGCCATCCGTATCGGGAATCCCGAGCAGATCGCGTGCGAGCCGATTGGACATCAGAATTTCGCCCTCGCTCCCCAACCGCAACACAGCAACAGGCAGGGCATCAAGAGCTGCCTTGCTGGCTTCCGTTGCAAGCGCTTCTTTCTGCACAGGCATAAAATAGACCTCGCGACGTCCAGCGCTGCCTGGTGCTTCGTGAACCATGCATCGGCCAACTCCTGCGGCACCGGAAACTCGGTTCTCTTTCCCCAGCCGCAACGGCAATTCTGGGAAAATTCGATCAAGTGTACGCGTGCGCTCGCCGACAAATTGCCGCGCGGCATCATTCATGAACAAGATCGTTCCACCGCGCCCAACAGTCAGCATTGGCAGACCAGACCCCACGCCAGACCGCGCCCTTACTTGCCCTTCTCCAATAACTTCAACCCGCCACAAATACCCGTCGTGGCGGACCCTATGCACATTCAGTCGGATATGACCGCGCCGCGTTACAACATCTTCAGTTGCTCCGGCCTCTGCGTCTGCACGCGCTTGCAGACGCATCAAAACTCCCGAGGGGTTTGCGAACACTTCCTGCAATACCGATGCCAGCGTCGTCTGGCCCGACAAATCAAACTGCGCCCGCGCCGCACTATTGAAATATACGACCGTCCCCAAAACGTCTGTTACAAAACTGGCGGCGGCGTCATGCTCAACAAACCCCGCAACTTGGGCAAGTGTGCGTCGCCTCAACAGGCGATGCGCGGCCCTGACCACCTGCGTCAGGACAACCATCGCTATCATGCTTGCCCCGGCAGCCATCAGCGCCAAACCAACAGAGGACTCGGCATAGCGCAATGCACCAATCAGGCACGCGACTCCCAACCCAGCCAACACCAGCGAGAATTGTGCCATCCGCCCTGTGCCTCGTCTCAATGGACCGGAAGAGAACACTGTATATGCCAAGGCAGCCCCCGTATTGATTCGCCCATATGCATTAGGCGCACGAACAGTTAACCGAAGCTTAACTCAGGCCAGCCTCTCTCTACGGTTGTATGAAATCAGCCCTGCGTCAAGCGCGACAGGTAAAACCCATCACCCGACGGCCCCGGCAGCCATTGTCGCTCTGACAAAACCCGCCATCCCGGATTGCGTGCAATAAACGCCTCGATACGTTGCAAGTTTTCTCGCGCCAGTACCGAACAGGTCACATAGGCAAGCTCGCCCGCTGGCGCAACCAAGCCCGCCGCACGGTCCAGAATCTCATCCTGTGTGCGGTTCAGATCGGCCAACCCTTCGGCGCTCAGCAGCCACTTCCCCTCAGGTGCGCGCCGCCACGCCCCGCTGCCCGAACAGGGCGCATCACATAGTACCAGATCGTAAGGCGCCGCATCCCCGGCATCGTCCAGAATGTTCACCACGACACCTGCGCGTTCGGCACGCGCAGGCAGGTCGCGCATCCGCTGTGGATTGGCATCATAAGCATAAAATTGTGCCCGCGATAGCCCAGCCATGGCCAAGGTCTTACCGCCTCCGCCTGCGCATAAATCTAATACTTTTGAGCCATCTACGAGGTTGAGCTCATCCGCGACAGCTTGGCTCGCGCCATCCTGCAACTCTACAAGCCCGTCGGCATAGGCGCGGCTACCTGACACCTTGCGTGCGCCGTCCAAAACCCGCAACGCTGTCCGTGAAATCGCGTCAGGCTCGGCCATGATCCCGCCCTCTGCCAGTGCGGAAATCGCCCCCGCAGGATCCGTCAAACGCAAGTTCACCCGCAACATCACCGGCGCCCGTTCACGCAAACTCAACGCTACCGCCTCGGCCTGATTGCCCAAGCCCTCGCGAAACAGCGGTAAAAGCCAATCCGGCAGGTCCAGTGCCTCGGCCCCGTCCGGCACGCGGCCGCCCGCCAACTCAGCCTCGCTCAAGACCGCAGGCGTGTACTGGCCGCCGGTGAACAACGGCGCCGGATCCCCCCCCTGCATACGCAACCAGCCAAGCATGATCCCGCGACCGGTCATTGCCCCGCCAAGTGCGGCGCAGGACCGTCGGCAGCGTAGCGCATCGAACACATGATCGCGCACCGCCACCCGATCCTTGGACCCGGCGAAACGTGATCGCCGCGCCCAACTGGTCAGAACCTTTTCCGCCGGAACCCCGGAAAGAACCTCGCCCAACAGCTCGGCTGCAGTTTGAATACGCGCTGCTGGCGTCATAATATGTTACCTTAACTTAACGCCGCAAAGCATTGTTTAATCAGCCAATACGGTAGTTTGGGCTTTCCCGTGTTATCTGCACATCATGGACGTGGCTTTCAGTCAACCCGGCCCCCGTGATCTTCACAAAGGTGCAATTCTTGCGCATTTCGGCCACGGTCGCGCAGCCGGTATAGCCCATCGCCGCCCGCAAGCCCCCGACCAACTGATGGATCACCGCATTGGCGCTTCCCTTATAAGGCACCTGCCCCTCGATCCCTTCGGGCACCAGCTTGTCGCTGGCCGCATCCTTCTGGAAATATCGATCAGCAGACCCGCGTGCCATGGCCCCAAGGCTGCCCATGCCACGATAGCTTTTGAAGCTACGGCCTTGATAAAGAATAACTTCGCCGGGGCTTTCATCAGTTCCCGCAATCATCGAGCCAACCATGGCACAGGACGCGCCCGCCGCAATCGCCTTGGCAAAATCACCCGAGAATTTGATGCCACCATCGGCAATCACCGGCACATCGCCCGCCGCCTGGGCGCAATCCATGATCGCCGTCAGCTGTGGCACGCCAACACCGGCAACCATCCGCGTAGTACAGATCGAGCCCGGCCCGATCCCCACCTTCACCGCATCCGCACCGGCACCAATCAGCGCGCGCGTCGCCTCACCGGTGGCCACATTGCCCGCCACGATCTGCACCTCGTTGGAAATCGCCTTGGCCCGTGCCACCGCAATCGCCACCCCTTCGGAATGGCCATGCGCGGTGTCAATCACCACCATATCGGCACCCGCCTCGATCAAGGCCTGGGTGCGTTCAAATCCCGCATCCCCCACGGTCGAGGCCGCCGCAACCCGCAAACGCCCGAGGCTATCCTTACAGGCCGTCGGGTTCAAAACCGCCTGTTCGGTATCCTTCAGCGTCAGCAACCCGGTCAGCTTGCCCTTGCCATCGGTCACCAACAGCTTCTCGATCCGCCGCGCCTTCATCAGGCTCTTGGCCTCTTCCAGATCCGCAGGTTCAGTCAGCATCGCCAGATTATCACGCGACATCATCACCTTGACCGGTGTATCATCCGAGGTGGCAAAGCGCATATCGCGGTTGGTCACGATCCCAACCACCAAACCCTTTTCATTCACCACGGGAAATCCGGTCACGCGATAGCGTTCCTGCAACACCTTGGCATCTGCCAGCGTCTGATCCGGGGTCAGGGTGATCGGGTTGTACACAATCCCGCTCTCGAACCGCTTGACACGGCGCACTTCTTTTTGCTGCTCATCCACCGTCAGGTTGCGGTGGATCACGCCCATGCCGCCCGCCTGCGCCATGGCAATCGCCATCCGCGCCTCTGTCACCGTGTCCATTGCCGAGCTCAGCAAGGGAATATTCAGGGCAATAGATTGGGTCACACGTGTCCGTGTATCCGCCGTCGAGGGCAGAACATTGGACGCAGCGGGAACGAGTAGAACATCATCGAAGGTCAGAGCCTCACGAATCTCCATTTGGCATCTCCATGGACAGATCGTTTGGCGCTTCCCTATTGCATGGATACCCCCAAGGGGAAACCCCAATTCATCCTTGCCGCCCGGTGTATTCGCGGCCACCCTCGCCCAAACCGCAACAAGGAGCCGACAATGACAGCACATGGATATGAAAGCGGGCGACTCGATCTGCCGTTCGTCGGCATCTCAACCTTCGGCAAACGCCCATATGTCGCCGAGTGGTCCACGCTTGATGCCGATGTCTGCGTCCTCGGCGCGCCCTTTGACGCCGGCACCCAGTGGCGCCCAGGCGCGCGTTTTGGCCCCCGCGCGGTGCGCGAGGCGTCGACCCTCTTCAGCTTCGGCCACGCTGGTGCTTATGACCATGAAGATGATGCCACGTATCTGCCCGGCTCGGTCCGCATCGTTGATATGGGCGACGCCGACATCGTGCATACCGACACTGCGCGATCCCATGCCAATATCGAGATCGGCGTGCGCGCCGCCTTGGCCGCAGGCGCCCTGCCCGTCACCATCGGCGGCGATCACTCAGTCAATATCCCCTGCATCAATGCCTTCGCCGAACAGCCCCCCTTTCACATCCTGCAAATCGACGCCCACCTCGATTTCGTCGATGAACGCCACGGCGTCCGCTTTGGCCACGGCAACCCGATGCGCCGCGCCGCCGAAAAGCCGTATGTCTCTGGCCTCACGCAAGTCGGCATCCGCAATGTCTCCTCCACAGCCCGCGAAGGCTATGAGGATGCCCGCGCCATGGGGTCCGATATCCTGTCGGTTCGCCAAGCCCGCAAACTTGGCCCGACTCAACTCACGCAGCGTATTCCCACAGGCGCCCCGGTCTATATCACCCTTGATATCGATGCCTTCTGCCCCTCCATTGCGCCCGGGACCGGCACGCCCAGCCACGGTGGTTTTCTGTACTACGAGGTACTCGAGCTGCTGCAACTGACCGCCCAAACCCACCCCATCGTCGGCATTGATCTGGTCGAGGTCGCGCCTGACTATGACCCTACCGGCTCCACCGCGATTCTCGCCGCACAACTCCTACTCAACACGCTCGGTTTCATCTTCCACGCCCGCGGCTTCACCTGAACCTCGCGTTCACATTTTCCAAATATCCCCGCCGGAGGCATCCCCCCTCGCCTCCGGGCTTGGAATGTGAAATGACGCGCTATCGCCAGAAATTGCCGCTCCGCGCCTTTCCCTTTCCGCGCAGCGCCATATTCTGCACCTAAGCGAACAGAACAGGCACAGCCCATGACCACCGACCCTCTCGTGATCTTTACCCCCTCCGGCAAACGCGGCCATTTTCCCGTCGGCACCCCGGTGCTGACCGCCGCTCGACAGCTTGGCGTTGATCTCGACTCCGTATGTGGCGGTCGTGGTATCTGTTCAAAATGCCAAATCACCCCCTCCTACGGTGAATTTCCCAAACATGGTGTAAGTGTCGCCCCCAACGCGCTGTCAGACTGGAACAGCGTCGAACAGCGGTATCAGGACAAACGCGGCCTTACCCCCGGTCGCCGCCTTGGCTGTCAGGCAACCATTCAGGGCGATGTCATTATCGATGTCCCGCCAGAATCCCAAGTCCACCGGCAGGTTATCCGCAAGGCCGCCTCGGCCCGCGCCATCACTATGGACCCTGCCACACGGCTTTACTTCGTCGAGGTGCAGGAACCGGATATGGACGAACCCACCGGCGATCTCGAGCGGCTGTCCCGGGCGCTGCGCGAGCAATGGCAGATCGAGAGCCTTCGCGCCGATCTCTCGGTGCTATCGAAACTGCAACCTACCCTGCGCAAGGGAAACTGGCAGGTCACAGTTGCACTTTACCGCGATCACCACGGCGGCCCCGCCCGACTGCTCGACATATGGCCGGGCCTGCACGAAGGCGGGCTCTACGGGCTGGCAATTGATCTCGGTTCCACCACCATCGCCGCCCATCTTTGTGACCTGAACGATGGCCGCGTGCTGACGTCGGCGGGTGTGATGAACCCGCAGATCCGCTTTGGCGAAGATCTGATGAGCCGCGTCTCCTATGCGATGATGAACCCCGGCGGCGACCGCGAAATGACCGCCGCCGTGCGCACTGCACTCAACGGGCTAACCCAGTCACTGACGACCGAGGCAGGCATCGACCCCGCCCTGATTTTTGAGGCGGTCTTTGTCTGCAACCCGGTCATGCATCACCTGCTTCTGGGCATCGATCCGGTCGAACTTGGGCAAGCCCCCTTTGCGCTGGCGACTTCTGACTCGATGTCTCTGCCCGCAACCCAGCTTGACCTGACTACGCTCAATCCGCGCGCCCATGTCTATATTCTGCCCTGTATTGCGGGCCATGTTGGCGCCGACGCTGCTGCCGTGGCGTTGTCGGAAGAACCCAACAAATCCAAAGATCTGGTGCTGATCATTGATGTTGGCACCAATGCGGAAATCCTGCTCGGGAACACCTCCCGCGTACTGGCCTGCTCATCGCCCACTGGCCCCGCCTTTGAGGGTGCCCAGATCAGCAGCGGCCAGCGCGCCGCACCCGGCGCCATCGAACGCGTTGAAATTGACCCGGTGACCAAGGACCCCCGCTTTACCATCATCGGCTGTGATTTGTGGTCGAATGACCCCGGCTTTGCCGAGGCCTCCGCCGCGACTGGGATCACCGGCATATGCGGCTCTGGGATTATCGAGGCCGTGGCCGAAATGCGCATAGCAGGCCTGCTTGATCCCTCCGGCCTGATCGGTTCCGCCACCCAGACCGGCACGCGCCGCAGCGTGCCTCAAGGCCGCACTCACGCCTATACTCTTTGGGACGGCACTGCCTCCGGTGGCCCATTGATCACCATAACCCAAGGCGACATCCGCGCCATCCAACTTGCCAAATCCGCGCTCTACGCCGGCGCGCGGCTGTTAATGGATGAAATGGGCGTCGACAAGGTGGACCGCGTTGTGCTTGCCGGTGCCTTTGGTGCCCATATCAGCCCCAAGCATGCCATGGTGCTGGGCATGATCCCGGATGTACCGCTCGACAAGGTTCTCAGTGCAGGCAACGCCGCTGGCACCGGCGCCCGCATCGCGCTGTGCAACATCGCATCTCGCGCCGAGATCGAACAGACAGTGCATCAGATCACCAAAGTCGAAACCGCTATCGAACCGCGATTTCAGGAACATTTTGTCGCCGCCAACGCCATCCCACATGCGACCGAACCCTTCCCCGAACTGGCACAGATCGTCACCCTGCCCGATGTCAGCTTCAACACCAAAGGCGAAGCCGAAGATGGGTCTGGCCGCAGGCGCCGACGCCGCTAACCCCAAAGTGCCCGCCCGATTGGCTTTTGATATCTGCGATATGAGTACGGCGATGCCGCCACTGCACACGCCCGAAACCCGGCTTTTCAAGATAGCCCGCCAACAACTCAGTGTCCGCACAAGACTCCTGAGCGCCAACCCAGTGCATTACAATTTGCCTAAAAGTGCCCATCTGGGCCGCAACAGATGCAACTGCTCCTGCGTTATTCGGCAAAGCGGTCTTGATAGTCCTCACATATCAGCAATTGGATGCGGTGCATAAACTGCTGACTGATGCAAAGACCAAGGGCGGTGGACAGAACGGCCTAACTCAGAACAGTGCAGGGTCTGGCAAATCAAATACCATTGCATGGGCGGCGCATCAGATCATCAATCTGCATGACGACGAGGACGGCCCGCTGTTCGACACGGCGATCATCGTGACCGACCGCCTAGTGTTTGGCGGCTTTGCGCAAACCGCTGGTGTGGTCAAGAATATCGACGGCACGCCACGCGACCAGAAACAAGCCATAGAGGGCGGCGCGCGCATCATCATCCCGACCATCCAGAAATTCCGCACAGAACACCTGTAAACCATCTCAGGGCAATCCGCCAAGAACTTCGCGGTGATCATTGACGAGGCGCATTCGTCGCAATCCGGTAAAGCTGCGCAAGAGATGACCGATGCGCTGCCCCGTGAGGTGGGCGGTTCGGACGACATTGAAGACCTGATCATGGCACATCAGGCAGTGCGAGGGTAATCCCCCCATTTTAATGGGGTCCAGCCGTAGAATTCACGCGGCTGTTTTCAGTTTCATAGCGGGTGTCACGCCGCCGATGCCCATGTTGGGTC
>NZ_FOEP01000035.1 GCF_900110775.1 Thalassovita taeanensis
AGCCGGTCGAGCAGCGCGGTGGTCATCTTTGCGTCTCCGAAGACGGTCGGCCACTCCCCGAATGCGAGGTTGGTGGTGACGATGACGGAAGTCTGCTCATAGAGCTTGCTGATCAGATGGAACAGCAGCTGGCCGCCGGACTGCGCGAATGGCAGGTATCCGAGTTCATCGAGGATGACGAAGTCGAGCCGCATCAGATGTTCTGCAAGCCGGCCTGCCCGTCCGGCACGGGCCTCGGCCTCCAGCCTGTTCACCAGATCGACGACATTGAAGAACCTGCCCCGGGCACCATTGCGGATGACCGCGCGCGCTATGGCCACAGAGATATGGGTCTTGCCGGTCCCGGTGCCGCCAACCAGCACGACATTGCGCTGTTGGCTGAGGAACTCCCCGCTGGCCAGATCTCGCACCAGGGTCTCGTTGATTGGGGTGTCATCGAAGGTGAACTCCTCGATCTCCCGGGCATAGGGCAGCTTGGCGGTGGTGATCTGGTATTTGACCGACCGCGCTTTCTTCTCGTTGATCTCCAACGATCTGGCGGGGTTCGTGCTGGCGGCGCACAGCCACCGCCATGAGTTCGTCATAAGCGGCGCGCATCCCGTAGAGCTTCAACTCGCCCATTGCAGCCATGATGTCAGCACGATCCATCAGCAGGCCCTCCGCAGCAGATCATAACGGGCGCAGTCCGCCACAGGCTCATGGGTCAACTGCAAGGCCGGAGAGGTCAGCAGAAGCGGTGGTGGTTCCGGATCTCGCCTGCGGGATAGAATATTGAGGATTACATCGGCAGAATGGACGCCTTGCGAGAGAGCTTCGGCACATGCCTTTTGAACCACAGGCATCCCTTCCGTCAGCACAGCGCCGAGGACCTTCACCATCTGGCGGTCGCCATCTGAGGAGCCCTGCAGCTTGCGGCGGATCTGTTCAAGAGCTCCGGGAAGAACCCAGTCCTTGAACGGTGCGCCGTTACGCAGCGCCCCGGGTTTGCGAAGCAGAACAGGCACATAATGCCAGGGATTGTAAACCGTTCGGTCCCGGCCGAAGTGACGCGGGTGGTCTCCGACCAGTCGGCCCTCCTGCCGGATCTCGATCCGCTCAGCATAGGCCCTGATCTCGACCTGCCGCCCGACAGCCGTTGCCGCGACGGAGTATTTGTTGTTGTCGAAGCGCACGAGACAGGTCTTTGACACCGCCGCAGGCAGTGAATGGAATCCGTCGAAGCGCCCGGCATAGGGGACAAGGTGCGGGCGCTCTTCCTGGAAGACCTGCCAGACGGTTTTGTCCGTCAGCTCCGGATGCTTGCTGGTTCTGGCCGAGGCGATGCACTTGTCCAGCAGCCAGGCATTCAGTTCCTCGTAGCTCTTGACCCTGACGCGGGGCGCGAAAAACCGCTGACGGACAGTGCCGACCTGGCTCTCCACCTGGCCTTTCTCCCAACCCGCAGCAGGGGTGCAGGCAACGGGTTCGACCAGATAATGGCTGGCCATCTGCAGGAACCGACGATTGTAGAGGCGTTCCTTGCCGGTGAAGATGGTCTCCACCGCCGTCTTCATGTTGTCGTAGATCCCGCGGGTGCAGGTGCCCTTGAAGAAGGCGAAAGCCCTGTCGTGGGCATCGAACACCATCTCCTGCGTCTCGCGCGGATAGGCCCGCACAAAGAACATCCGGCTGTGGCACAGGCGAACATGGGCCACTTTGATGGTGGTGGTCGCCCCATCGATCACCACAACCTCGTGGCTCCAGTCGAACTGATAGGCTTCACCGGGCGCAAAGCTCAGGGGCACGAAGGCGGCAGAAGCGCCTGAACTCTGAGTGCGTGCCCAGTTCGAGGCGTAGCGGCGCACCGCGTCATACCCACCTTCATAACCGAGACCGCTCAGTTCTTCGTAGATCTGTATCAGAGACTGACGTTCCCGGCTGGACCGCGCGGCGTTGACCTCCAGCAGCCGGTTGAGTTCCCCCAGCCAGGCACCCAGCTTCGGGCGCGGCTGCACCGTCCGGGTATAGGTGAACTCGGTAATCCCGGTGCGGATCACCTTCCGCACCACCTTCTTCGACAGCTTCAGGTCACGGCAGATCGTCTTGATCCCCTTGCCCTCGGTGAAATGTAGCCGCCTGATTTTTGCGATTGTCTCCACGATCAGCATCCCGTGCTCGGCCTCCGATAATCATCGAAGGCACAATGGACCCAACCCCCGGTCGGTGGGGTCCATTTTGGACGCCGATCACCCCAGAAGCGGGGTCCTTATTGCAAGCCGTTC
>NZ_FOEP01000018.1 GCF_900110775.1 Thalassovita taeanensis
AGTATCACATACCCTGAATCAGTCTCAGAAATGCGACACAGGTAAGTCATTGAAAACAAATGGATCGCAGTCTCAAAAACTCCGGCAGACCGACAAACAGCACCAAAATCGAGGATTCCGACGCGTCTGGCGCAGAGATTTCGAGCTCAGCGTCCTATGACTCGTTGAACGGTGACGAACAGGACAAGAGAACCTCTTGGGACGGAGCCTCAATCGCTCTGCCCGCCCACGTGGCCGGCTCCGGCGCGCTCGACCGGTTGATCGATACCGCCCGCGACTACGCCGAGGCCTCGACGGCTGGGAACACGAACAAGGCCTACGCCGCCGACTGGAAACACTTCACCCGCTGGTGCCGGCTGAAAGGCACTGAACCTCTGCCCCCCTCACCCGAGATGGTTGGACTTTATGTGGCGGACCTGGCCGCCGCGACCGGGAAGGCCCCTGCTCTCTCGGTCTCCACCATTGAGCGGCGTCTCTCCGGCCTCGCTTGGAACTACAGGCAGCGCGGGTTCACTCTTGATCGCAAGGACCGCCATGTCGCCACCGTTCTGGCCGGGATTAGGCGCAAACACGCGCGTCCGCCGGTTCAGAAGGAAGCGATCCTGCCCAAGGACATCCAGGCCATGGTGGGCACCCTTCCCTATGATCTCCGCGGGCTTCGAGATCGGGCGATCTTACTTCTGGGCTATGCTGGAGGTCTCCGTCGCTCCGAGATCGTGAGCCTTGACGCGCACAAGGATGATACACCGGACTCCGGCGGTTGGATCGAGATTTTCGAAGATGGCGCTCTGCTGACGCTGAACGCCAAGACCGGGTGGCGCGAGGTCGAGGTCGGGCGCGGCTCAAGCGACCAGACCTGTCCTGTCCACGCACTTGAGCAATGGCTGCATTTTGCAAAGATCGACTTCGGGCCGGTTTTCGTGCGTACGTCGCGGGACGGCAAACGCGCCCTCGAGACAAGACTTTCCGACAAGCACGTCGCCCGGCTGATCAAGGCAACCGTTCTGAAGAGTGGCGTCAGATCCGATCTGCCGGAAGCCAAACGGCTGGCAATGTTCTCTGGCCATTCCTTGCGCGCAGGGCTCGCCTCGTCGGCAGAGGTTGATGAGCGCTATGTGCAAAAGCAACTCGGACATACGTCGGCCGAGATGACCCGGCGCTACCAGCGCAGGCGCGACAGGTTCCGGGTGAATCTGACCAAAGCCGCAGGGCTGTGATGCTTAGGAATCTTGACTCTTTGGTGAAACGCTAAGGTGAAATTCCAGCGCTTCAGTTTCAGCTTACTGCTTCAATTGAAATCGGGAACTAAACGCGACACCACAGGTCATCCTCAGACGTCTCTTCAAGCCCCTCCGCATCCACTAGAGGATCGTCAAAACTATCATACTGCGTAGATACTTGAGGCTTCATATGTGCAAAATACGGCACTTTTGCATTTTACCGAAGTGTTTTTTCAGGGTGCACCTGCACACCTTATATAGCACGCGCGCGCGGTGGTCTGCGAGATCTCTCTGATCGCGCTCAGCGTATGAAAACCAAGGGGTTTTTGATGAGCAGCACCACAGAGAGGGCCCTTGCATCTGTTTACAAACGGTCGTTTATTGGCGCTATATGAAACTGCAAAAGGCCTGTTTTGATGCCATTGATAGGCTACGCGCGCGTTTCAACCGAGGATCAAACCCCCCTGCCCCAGTCGCAGGCCCTGAAATCTGCGGGTTGCGCCGAGATCCATGAAGAACAGGCCTCGGGCGGAAATCGTGCGCGGCCGGTCCTTGCGCGCGTGTTGGAGCGCGTGGCCAAGGGCGACACGCTGGTTGTCGTGCGCATTGATCGTCTGGCGCGATCGCTGTCGCATCTCTTGGAGGTGATCGAGCAGCTTGAGGCGAAGGGCGTGTTCTTTCGCTCCATTCAAGACCCGATCGACACTGCCTCGCCGCAGGGCAAGTTCACGCTGCAGGTTCTGGGGGCCGCGGCCGAGTTTGAACGTGCCTTGATCCGGGAACGCACGAAGGCCGGCTTGGCGAGCGCAAAGACCAAAGGACGCGTGGGCGGCAATCCGGGCCTGCGCGCGCGAGACCCTGCCGCACAGCGCAAGGTGCGGCTGGCGCGGCAGGACGGATATATGGAACGACTAAACGAGACCGCGCAAGACTGGGTACCGCATGTACGCCGGCTGCGCCCTGATATGGCTTGGGAGGATGTGCTGCGCATCATCAACGGCCCCTTGCCCGAGGCGCGGCGTTGGACGCAAAGCCGCCTGTTGCGCGCCGTGAACGCCTATGTCCGCGACGGTTTTCTGCCGACGACGGTCGTCGGTCGGGCAAATCGCCGCGACACGGACGATCGCCTGCCCGCCATTGTCGCAGGCATCAAGGGCGCCAAACCCGACATGACCCTACAGGCCATCTGTGATCGGCTGGAGACTATGCGTGAGCGGACACCGCGCGGAAGGTCCAAGTGGCAGCCGTCATCGGTGAAAATGCTTCTGGAGCGCGCTGAGAAACTTGGGTTGCTTGACTGAATTGAGTAGTGCCTGCGCTTGTGCCTGTGTGATTGAACCACACCATATCTAGAAAGAGCTTGCACGAATCTGATAGCTCGGGCAATAGTCTCGATAAATAACGCGCGGTCACATAAAAAACGCGCCCACGAATCGAGGCAGAGATGAGCGAAGCTGAGCAGGACCTGGACATTGCCATCGGGCATTACGCAGAGCTTCTCGCGTCAAACCTTCATGCGCAACGTGCGGCCCACTTCCCTCCCGACGCCAAGAAAGTCATGCGCAGCCTGACTAGCGGCGAGGCGGCAGAGTTGCTTGGCGTCGATCATACCTACCTTCGCAAGCTTCATCGAGAAGGAAAGATCGCTGACGTCGAAACCACCGCGGGCAGCCACCGTCGGTATACACTCGATGATATCTGGGAGATCCGCCACGCCCTAGAGGCAAACGCGAAGAAGCCTGGGACCTACGTGCCGGGGCGGCGTGCCGGTGACGAGCTTCAGATTGTCTCCGTTGTGAACTTCAAAGGCGGCAGCGGGAAAACGACAACATCAGCTCACCTTGCGCAGCGCTTGGCTCTCAAGGGATATCGTGTCCTTGCGATCGATCTGGACCCCCAAGCATCCTTTTCCGCGCTGCATGGCATCCAGCCTGAGCTGGACCTGATGGAGGGTGGAACGCTGTATGACGCAGTTCGCTATGATGAACCGGTCCCGATCTCTGAAGTAATCCGTAAAACCTACATCCGAGGCCTCGACCTTATCCCCGGGAACCTAGAGCTCATGGAATTCGAACATGAGACGCCGGCTGCCATCCAGCGAGGCGGCGCCCGCGCGTTCTTTGCCCGTGTGCGTGATGCGCTCGATAGTGTTGAAGCAGACTATGACGTCGTCGTCATCGACTGTCCGCCGCAGCTTGGCTTCCTGACCATGTCTGCCTTGTCGGCGTCATCCGGGGTGCTTGTCACCGTTCACCCACAGATGCTTGATCTCATGTCTATGTCGCAGTTTTTGCGCATGACCGCTGATCTGCTTGGCGTCATCCGGGACGCCGGCGCAAACCTTCGCTTTGACTGGCTGCGTTTCCTGCCAACCCGCTACAAGGTGGGCGACGCACCGCAAACTGAGGTCATTGCCTTCATCCGGGGCCTTTTCGGCAGGTCCGTTCTGACCAATCACATGGTCGAATCGACTGCGATTTCGGATGCGGGGCTCACAAAGCAGACGCTCTATGAGGCCGACAAGAAGGAATTCACGCGCCAGACTTTCGATCGCGCGATTGATTCCATGAACGGCGTCAACGACGAGATCGCTGCGATCATTCAGAACACGTGGGGACGCAATGGCAAGAAAGCCTAAACTTGGTCTGCCCTTGCAGACCCTGCGCAACGCGCCCGACGCTCTTGAGGGGCGCAGGCTCCGAGGTGGTGTTTTCGAAATCGACCCCGGTCATATCGAGACTGCAGGTCGGTTAGATGACCGACTTCAGATCGAGATCGAGGGTCTGAGGGCATCGATTTTCAAGAACGGCCAACGTGTTCCGATCCTAGTGCGCCCACTTGAGAGTGATCGCTACAGCCTGATCTATGGCCGCCGTCGCCTTGAGGCTTGCAGAGAACTTGGGATCAAGGTCCGCGCAATTGTCACGGAAATGGAGGGCGATCAGGCGCTTCGCGATCAGTTGCTGGAAAACCAGGAGCGGCGAGATCTGAGCTTTATCGAACGCGCGCTCGTAGCCGCTGCCTTGCTTGATGGAGACCACCTGGGCGAGTCAGAGCGCACCAACAAGGGCGTTGCCGAGGTTCTCAATCTGACCGAGGCTGGGGTTTCGCAGTTGTTAAGCGTTGTCCGCACCGTAGGAGAAGATCTTGTCCTGGCCATCGGTGCGGCACCTGGGATCGGCCGACCCCGATGGGAGGAACTTAAGAAGTGTATTGGGGCTGCAGATGTGGACCACGAGCGACTCGCAGCCTTGGCCAATGAAACCAAATCAATCCATTCGGGTGGAATAGATGAGAAGTCCGACCGGGCATTTTTGGCAGTCCTTTCTGCGGCAGGGAAGACCGAGCACTCCACTTCCTCGATTCGCTCGCGCAGCCAGCCTGAAATGGTCATTCCGGGGGTCGGTGCTGCAACCGTCACGACCGGACGCCGTGGCAAGCAACTCAAGCTCGAGTTGAAGTCCGAGGATACTGAATTTGTCAGCTGGCTTGAGGGCAACGCCCCGCAGCTGCTTACCGAGCTTCATGAGCGCTGGAAGCGCTCAGAAGACTGAGGAAGAGCAACCAACAAAAAGGAGGCACGATACAGGCAAGAATGAAAAAGGCCCCGAGAAGCTAGCTTCACGAGACCTTAATTAGGTTTCGAACGGGACCAGCCCGCTACAAAACTTCAGTTTTCGCACCTCTGAATGTAGCGATCTGGCCCCTCTCCCGCAAGCGCAAAGCGATTCGCGGGCCACTCAAATTTTGCCTTCGTGAATATTTTCATGGAGTACACACCAATTTCGCCGTTTATGCGGCCGATATCGCACGCCCATCTGCGCGTGATCGAGCGGCCTGAGGCATCTGTTCCAGGCAAGCCCGTCAACAAGTGGGAGCTCCTCCGCGAGTTGTCCAAGGCGCAGGCAGCCTTTGGGGTTTCCGAGCGCGACCTGACCGTTCTTCAGGGACTTCTCAGCTTCTTTCCGGACGATGCGCTTGGCGGGAACACCGAAATGGTCGTCTTCCCATCCAACAAGGCGATCTGCGAGCGGCTGAACGGCATGCCTTGCTCGACGATGCGCCGTCACCTCGCCCGGTTGGTAGACGCAGGCTTGCTCATGCGGCGCGATAGCCCCAACGGGAAGCGGTATGTGCGCAAGCGTGGCGAAGATCGCGTGGCCTTCGGCTTTGATCTCTCCCCGCTCTATTGCCGGGCAGAGGAGATTGCACGGGCCGCAGAGGCTGTGCGTGAGGCTGAGGACCGTGTGCGGCGACTGAGGGAGGTGGTGAGCCTCATGCGTCGCGACCTAGCCGCTCTGGCGGAGTTCGGCCAGGAGATCCAGCCCGGGCTTGGCCTATGGGACCAGCTCAGCGATACGGCCGCCCTCACAGCCCGCGCTCTTCGCCGCAAGCTTTCGCTTGAGGATCTGTCGGCATTTAGGGCTGAACTGGAGACTCTCCTTGACCAAGCGCGTAATGTCATTGACGGCCCTGAAACAGAAGAAATGAACACCAATGATGCCCATTTTGAGCGTCACCATCATAATTCAAATAAAGAATCTATAGATCTTGAACCTGCCTTAGATAAAGGCGGGGCGACTGCGGGCAGCCCGCTTGATGTTGATACGGGTGAGCCTTTGGCTGACGTTGAAGGGCCTGACACGAGGCGGGTGCCGAAAATCCCACTTCACCTGGTGATTGCCAGCTGTCCCTCGCTCAAGACTTTCTATCAGGGCGACGTTCGACATTGGCACCAGCTTTTCGACGCTGCTTGTCATGTACGGCCGGCCATGGGGATCAGTGTTTCCGCTTGGGAAGAAGCGCAGCGCTGTATGGGACCAGAGCAAGCCTCGATCGTCGTCGTGGCCATGCTGGAACGTTTTTCCGACATCAGATCACCGGGTGGATACTTGCGGGCGCTGACGTCCAAGGCTGCGGCTGGCGAGTTTTCCTGCGGGCAGATGGTCATGGCGCTGATCGGACGGCGAAGTGCGGCTTAACAGCTGTTAAGTTTCGACGTCGTCGGTGCTCAGTTGGCCTGACTTAACAGCTGTTAAGTCACCTTTTGGCAACCATCCGATCATCGAGAGGGAAAGGAGTGTTGGTTTGAGGGTGACGGGAAGTGAGATCGGGAGAGTGGCTTCTGACGCCCGTCGTGGAGAACATCTGATGACGAAAGCTGTCCAGAAAATCACCATGTCCCCGTCCCGGGATATCCCTTTCGACAAGCTGGTGCTGAGCCAGTCCAACGTGCGGCGCATCAAGGCTGGCGTGTCCGTCGAAGAACTGGCCGAAGACATCGCCCGCCGCGGCCTGTTGCAGAGCCTGAGCGTGCGGCCCGTGTTGGCTGACAATGGGACCGAGACCGGCAAGTTCGAGATCCCGGCCGGTGGCCGTCGGTTCCAAGCATTGTCCCTGCTGGTGAAGCAGAAGCGTTTGGCAAAGACGACGCCCATTCCTTGTATCGTGCGTGATGCAGCGTCCGACATCCTGGCCGAGGACGATTCCCTTGCGGAAAACATGCAGCGCGTCGCCCTGCACCCGCTCGATCAATTCCGCGCGTTTGTGGCGCTGCGGGACAAGGGCCAGAGCGACGCAGAGATTGCTGCGGCCTTCTTCGTGACGCCGCAGGTCGTGAAGCAGCGCTTGAAACTTGCTTCCGTCGCCCCTGCCCTGCTTGAGATCTACGCCGAGGATGGCATGACGCTAGAGCAGCTCATGGCCTTCACCGTGAACCCCGATCACGCGCGTCAGGTTCAGGTCTGGGATGTGATCCATTCATCCTGGAACAAGGAGCCATTCCAGATCCGGCGCATGCTGACCGAGACCTTGGTCCGGGCGTCCGACCGGCGCGCGGTCTTTGTGGGTGTTGATGCCTATGAAGCGGCGGGTGGCACGATGCTGCATGACCTCTTTCAGGGCGATGACGGTGGCTGGCTCGAAGACCCTGCCTTGCTCGATCGGCTGGTGACGGAAAAACTACAGGCCGAGGCTGAGACGGTTGCGGTTGAGGGCTGGAAGTGGATTGAGGTCGCGCTTGACCTGCCCTATGGCTACAGCCATGCGCTGCGGTCCCTGTCTGGCGATCCGGCACCAATGACGGATGACGAAGGCGCGGCTCATGCCAAGTTGCTCGCCGAGTATCGGGCGCTGGAAGAGGAATACGCGGGACAGGATGACATCCCCGACGAGATCGACACGCGGCTTGGCGTGTTGGAAACGGAGATGGAAAAGATCGAGACCCGGCCGTTGATCTTCGACGCGGAGGAGATTGGGCGGGCAGGGGCGTTCGTCACGCTCGACCGCTACGGCGCGCTGGCAGTCTATCGCGGCTATGTACGTCCAGAGGATGAGCCCGTTGAGGAGACCGCGGTCCAGGACGGTACTGATCCTGCGGTTGCGGGGCAGGGGGCTGATCGTGATCTCACCGATGGCCATGCCAGTGCCGCTCATGTCGGAACCATCATCATGTCGGGTGGCCAGCCAATTGGTGGCGACCTACCGGAGGATGAGGATGACGGGGCGTTGAAGCCACTGCCCGAGCGGTTGGTCATGGAGTTGACGGCCCACCGGACGCTGGCGCTGCGTGAAGCGATCGGGCGCTCGCCGGATGTGGCGTTGACGCTGCTGCTTCTGAAGCTCGTCACTGATACTTTCCACACATCAGGGGCGTCAGGCAGCTGCCTAGAGGCTTCTGTGCGTCACGTCTACATGTCGGCGCAGGCGCCCGATCTGAAGGACAGCGTGGTGGCCAAGCTGGTCGACGAACGTCATGCGGAATGGGAAGCCGATCTGCCGCTTGGCGATGATGCAGCGCTCTGGGACTATCTGACGGCCCTCGATCAGGGCAGTCGGTTGGCCTTGCTGGCGCATTGCCTCAGCTTCGGCGTCAACGCGCTGCATGAGAAGGTGAACCCATACGGTGCAGGCATCTCCGCAGGCGGTCTGACCCGGCGGATGGCGCATTCCGATCTCGTGGCGCGTGCCACAGATCTCGACATGGTCGAGGCGGGCTGGGAGCCGACGGTCGACACCTATCTCCACCGCGTGCCCAAGGCCCGCATCCTCGAGGCCGTGCGCGAGGCGAAAGGGGAGGGGACTGCGCAGCTCCTCGATCACCTGAAGAAAAGCGAGATGGCCAGTGAAGCCGAGCGCTTGCTGAAGGGCAGCGGCTGGTTGCCCGAGGTCCTGCGCCGGAACGATCTCGTGGCGCTGGACGATGAGGACAGTGCCGAAGGGCAGGGGGTGGATGTCGAAGTGGCTGACAGCGTCAGTGAAGCTGACCTTCCTGCATTCCTGACGGATGACTTGCCTGCTGAAAGCGCGTCGATGCTGGCCGCGGAATAACGTGATCCAGAGGGGGGCGGAGATTCCGCCCCAAATCACCATATAACGTAACAATATCAATAATATGAATGCGATTGCTCGCATTCGGAATGAGGAATCATGTCTGCCACAACCATCATCGACACAGCCCCCCTCGGGGCGCTCATTCGCTACACCGACGACAGCCCCAAGCCACCGGCACGCTTCACCAAGAAGCTGGCGGCCTGGGAGCGCTCGAACGGTGTAGGCCGTCTCGTGAAGAAGGAGCCGCCCCGGGCCTATCCGACCTGGACGGCTCCCGCGTCGTTTACGCTGCATGAGGGCAACTTCTCCTCGGACGGGGTGATCCTCGTGACCATCATGCGCAGCCATTCCGCTGACAGCACCCTCGTCTTCGAGGTGGCCGAGGATCCGAAGCCCGGGCAGGTGCGCGTGCTTCTGGACTTCGGCGGCAACACGGAGCTGCTGCATTTGGCGGAGTCCGTCACCGCAGCCGAGCTTTGGATCGCCAAGGAAGGATACCGCAATGCGCGGCTCGAAATCGTCGGCGATGAAGAGGGCGAAAGGGCAGGGGGAGCGGACCTGGCCGCCTGAGCCCAACTGAAACCGAGGGGCCCGCCCAAGCGCGGGCCTCTCATCCATCACAACCTTGTCCTTTGAGTTCGCGGGGCGCCAAAGGAGCCATCCCCAAGGAAGAACGTCTTCAACCAAGAGCGTGGCCGGGAGGCTAGCGGCGTTCCAAGCATCAGCGGGACAATCGGCTCCTGACGTTGGGGGACCATCCCCCGCTCGCCATTCCCTTCCTTGCCCCGAATTCTGTCTTCGAGATCAACCCGCGAGGGGTCGGACTACGGGCGAGCCCGTGCCGCCGGGCGGATTCGGACGAGCCGAACGCACCCGGTGATGTCAGCCAGTCTTCGGGCCTTCGAGGTCCTGTCGCGCGGGGGATGGTCCCCCGCCTCCAAGACAGGAGCCAAACAGATGTCCCGCAAAGATGCTCACGCCTTCGCCGCCTCCCTCGCCGCCACGCTCATGGTCTCGATCGTCGTCTTCCAGGCAGGGGATGGAACCTTCGGCGCCGTCCCCGCCGACGAAATCGACGGCGACGAGGTCGTGATCGTCTCGGAGTACGATCCCTTCGGGTGAGGCTTTGGCCTCACTTCCCGAAGGCCCGGGCACGGCGCAGGTGCGCCTCCGGGCCTATCGCCGACCAAGTGATCGGCGATGCCGATCTGAGGCACGCCGGTGTGCCACCCTGGCGCAGATCGTGGTGCGCACAGGCCGCTGGGAGCCGACCTTCACCGCGAAGCGCACGAATGGCAGCGCAAAGCAGCGGGCTGACACTACAACCATCGAAGCATCGGGAAAATTTCACTTGCCTTTAAGAAACACAACATCGTATGATGTAGAAAATCTTAAAGGGGCTGAGCATTGCCGTCATTCAACACTGTGATAGTCTCCACGCTGGTGGACGTTGAAACCCGCCTTGAGGACTTTGACGTCACTCGCCAGCAGATCATGGCTATCGGACAAACCGCCCGCGCCTATGCGGACGACGCCAGCCCCTCCATGCCGCTCAACGCGGCTGGAATGTTGTCTTACATTCACGGCGTTGGCGAACTCCGCCAGCAGCTTGTCGGTCCTGACTATGTGCCGGACAGAACTTGCGGCATTGAAGCGGTTGTAAAACGTGATCGCACTGTCCGCATTGGCTTCCAGAACGTTGATAAATGCTGTGTGAATATGCCGCCCCTGCCACGCTCCGAAAAGGGTAGTGGCGCGGAAAGCCTTTCTGGACCCGATTTGTTTGTCAACGCAGGTATGAAACCCGGCCCCCTCACCGCCGTATTGAAGGACGGTATCCGTACCTACTATGTCATGGTTGGCCTTGATGGCAGTGTGGAACTGTCTTGTCCCGTGATCGAAAAGGGTAAGTTTGTTCACTGGATGGAACGGATATACATCTATTCGCCTGACAGCGACTGGGAGGCAGACCCGCAAACCGATACCGGCCCCATTGAAGACTTCGACATCACCGTTTCCTTCAAACACTAATGTTCAACGCAGATCGTCTCAAAACAGCCCGCGAACGGCGGATGCTGACAGCGAAGGGACTCGCAGAGCGCGTAGGCGTGTCTGCGGTCACTCTCTCAAAGTATGAAAACGGGCATCCGCCCGATGAAGCGACAGCGAAGCGCCTGGCGTTCGCGCTTTCCTATCCAATTGATTTCTTTTACCGGGAAGCGCCAGAGCGTATTGATACCGACGCCGTTAGCTTCCGCAGTCTGTCGCGTATGAAGGCCAAAGAGCGCCGAGCTGCAGAAGCAGCGGGATCGTTGGGAATCGAGCTTTACGAGTGGATCGACTCCCGCTTCAACCTGCCCGCCGCCGACCTTATCGACCTGAGCAAAGAGCGCAGCCGCCCGCATGTCGCCGCCCGCCTTCTGCGCCAGCATTGGGGCATAGGCGACAGGCCTATAGGAAACGTTCTCAAGCTGATCGAGTCAAAGGGTATTCGCGTCCTTTCCCTGTCGGAAGCGACCAAGCATGTTGACGCTTTCTCGTTTTGGCGCGGGGAACATCCCTATGTTTTCTTGAACCAAGAGAAGACGGCGGAACGGTCCATCTTTGATACGGCACATGAGCTTGGACACCTTGTCTTGCATCACCACGCAGGGTCGAAAGCCGACAAAGAGGCAGAGACGCAGGCCGACAGATTTGCATCGGCATTCCTCATGCCCGAAAACGACATGATGGACTATGCGCACCTTTTCACAGTTGGGCAGATCATTTCGGCCAAGAAGCGTTGGAAGGTATCGGCCATGGCCTTGGCATACCGCCTCAATTCTCTGGGCTATATCAGTGAATGGAACTACCGTTCTTTGCTGATCGAGCTTGGGAAGCGAGGCTATCGAAGCGGCGAGCCAGACGGAATCGAGCGTGAGGTTTCGACCGTGCTCGCAAAGGTCTTGGCCGCTCTTTGGTCAAAGGGCATGACTAAGGACGACATCGCCAAAGACCTTGGGATTCCTTTGGGGGAAATCGAGGCCCTTATTTTCCGACTGTCGCCAGATCAACGGGCCGTTAATGAGCCGCACAAACCGGCGCTGCGAGTGGTGAAGTAGCACTGCAAAGCCGGATCCATGAAAGTGTGACGATCACCCGATTCGGCAGTTAATTGTCCGCTCTGTCCAGTCCTGTCATTTCCCGATGCTGTATAGAAAGGCGGTTCAGGGTCGATCGCGTCGCCCACACCCTCAACTTATGGCTAGGTCGCTCGCTGTGTTGCCCGCGTCTAACGCCTCCACGAACCACTGCGGTTTGCGCCCTCGACCGGACCAAGTGAGCGCCGGGTTCTCAGGGTGCCGGTACTTCGCCGCTCCAGGCACCCGCGTGGTTTTCATCTCAGTGCCGACAAGTTCGGCCAGAGAGTAGCCCATTTCTCTGGCCACAGCTTCGACCTTGGTGCGGGCTTCCGCCTTCTGTCGAGCCTCAAAGGTGGAGATCGCCTTGGCGATGTCCTTCTGCATTTTCTTCAGCTCGGGAAGCGACAACGCCTCGAGATCGTAATCAGCCATGCTATGCCTCGTGTCCTGAATGTTCCGGTATCGATAGCCCGCCGCGGCACGGTCCCGCAACTCCCGTCGGCAGGTGGCAGGTGAAGATGGTTGGTTGATCCATAGTCTTTGCCGCCACAGGGGTGCTGGGCTTGGGTTCAGGCAGCCCCGATTGGCCGGATGACAGGGTCTGGCATGGGCTCCCCGCGCATCTCTGTCTCCCGGGCCATCCCTTCGACTGACAATCCCCTAATCCCGTTCGGGCTCCTGCGCGCAACCCCGCGTCAGTCCGGGCCGTGTTGCCCCTTTGGGGCTGCCCGCTCCACCCCGGTCCTCTGGGGGTTTCCGGCGTCCGTTCCGTCCACGTGCACGCGTCACCCGACGGGCTTTTTCCGGGTCTTGTCGAAGGGACGGTCCCGAAGACAGGACACACAGGAGCTTATCATGCAGAACATCGTCATCCTCGCCGGCAACATCGGTCAGACCCCCGAAGTCCGCACTACCCAGGGCGGCACCAAGATCACCAACTTCAGCCTCGCCACCTCCCGCCCCCGCCTCTCGGAAGGTCGCGTCCTGCGCGACGAGAACGGCTACCGGGTCATGGACACGGAATGGCACCGCATCACCTGCTTCAACGGTCTCGGCAAGACGGTCGCGGAGCATTGCGAGAAGGGCATGAAGGTCCTCGTCCACGGCCGCATCCACTACACCAAGTGGATCGACAGCATGGGGAACGACCGCTACGGCTGCGAGATCATCGCCGAGAAGGTCGACTTCCTGAGCCGCCCGAAGTCGGCAGAAAACGAAAACCCCGAGCTGGTCGACCGCGACGACGAGATCCCGTTCTGAAAACGGGGTCTCCCCCTCGGCCCGGCGAGGAAACCCGCCGGGCCTCAAGATCATCCAAGTCAATAAGAAGCGGAGAGATTACCTAATGTCAGTATAGAATTACTGAATAATTAGGGGGCAGTGGGGCATGTAACCGCAGACAACGGGTCGAGCAGACTTCCCACACAATTCGGAAAACGTGACCGAAAGATATGGAAATCACGAGCACGCTCCTGAAACTCGACAAAGTCGGCATTTAGGAGAAAATCCAGATCCTCACGCTGGCGAAAAATTTCAATAGAGAGATCAATCCCATCGCGATCTCCAATCCGTTGTAAATATGCGCGCTCTCGAATGTCAGATCCCCAGATATTTAGAACGATGGCCAATCGCAAAAAGGCAACAGGCGTAGATCTGATGAAGCTGCAAAACGAAGAAGGATATTCCGTCACCTTGCAGCCCACATTGGCCAGTGCAATAACTACTGATGTTGGAATCGCATTCTGATCCAGAACGCTCGTTCTTCCTTGTTCTGATGCCCAGTTTTCGATAGATTGCACTGCTGCCTCTTGGAGATAGAAGTCCAAACTCCTCATCGTTGCATCGATACTGAATTCTTGGAAATCGATGTCAGCGCCGAGCGAAAATGCATGGTCAAGCTCTCTTGCCATGGTTTCACCAAACTCGTAGTTCAAATCTGGTATTGAGTACTCTTCTTGAGCTACTCCCCCTGTCGGCAGCGACATGGCTAACCAAAAACTTGTTAGGGCAAGCGCTAACTTTCGCATTGCTGGCCTCCAGAATGATAGTAAACTGATAGAGAGCGAGAATTTTCCAGCCAGTTTTGGAAGAGATATTCGGCCGAATCAGAAAAATCGTAAGACTCCACAAGAGCACCCTGGGTCCGCGCATATTCAAGCTCAGGTCCACTTAGATTGAAATGCTTTACCTCAACAACACTTCTCCTGCCGTTATCCGCCAATGTCAAATCAGCCAAATCAGAGTAGGCAAACCACGAATTAGGAAGAAACTTATCGTCGACATACAGCCTTTCTCCAAGTTCATCGATCACGAGATTAAAAGAAGCAATTCCTGCTGATGAAGGTAAAATCACAATGCCGTCTGCATTCTCGGGCACAAAGCTTTCGTTAAACAGTACAGACCAGCTGCTTAGATCGTCGTTCACTCTGCCTATTAACGTACCTGCTGGAACGAAAGAGGCAGTGGAGCTCACGTTCGATAATTGTACTATACAGTTCTGGCATGGAACGAGCGCAGACACGTCATAAAAAATCTGCGCAACGACCTCGCTAATAGAAGATTGCAGAGTTTCCCTTCGAAACTCCAATTGTTGGCGTATCCGTTCACTTCGCGCCATCAGATCTGACGCTTCTCCTTCAAGCAATGCAAGCTCAATATCCCTTCGCCGTGAGGCAAGGTCCAACTCGGCGTCTAGTGCATTTCCATTATTGAGTCTGCTTGCATCAGTTCCAAATAAATCGGGAAAGTACGAATCAAGATAACCCAACATTTGTTCGTAAGCTTCGCGTCGGGCGGTTGGATTGGGGATCCGTGGACCGTCTTCGCCGCCGTTGTCAAGTAGCGACCATTGAGAGGAGTATAGCGAAGGTGCTGCAAGGATTGACGAGAGCCTTCGCTCTTGCAGTTGAATATCTAGAAGAAGAGCTCTTTCGTTTAAATTGCGCTGTATCTGGGCCTCGACTATGGTAAGATCGCTTATGGATTGATCAATCTCTTGTCGATAGCCCTCGAGCAGTCTCATGGTCTGCGAAATCTCAATTGGCAATTGTGGATCGAAGAACGAATAGGCCCCATTCAGAGTTCGTCGGGCAGCTAGCGACTCAATTGCAGTACCGCCCAAGTCTTGACCTTCAAGAAGCACATCCAAGAGGCGTGTGTCTTGTAGAACCTCGGCAGGTTCGCTGTTGCTAGAATAAAGAGAAAATAGGTATTGCATGAGCAAAGGATCTAGTGAACTGGGTGGAGATAGAAAAGGCGTTAAGATGAGAAGTTCTGTTTCAGTAGATTGGATAAACCCACTTCTTGGCGCAAAAAGTAGTCTGTTAAAATTTGGTCCAACAGCAACAACCTCAACATTTGCGGAGCAGTAGATCCCTGCCTCTTGTGCAACGGATTGAGCAGCCACTAGAGACGAGGTTAAGCACAACGTTCCCAGAATAGTCTTTTTCATTGGTGGCACGCTCCGTTGGTTGACACACCCTAGATCGCTTGCTGCGATGGTTCGATGATGCACCATTCTCCATGAATTGTCAGCCTTCAGGAACGAGAGCCCACTTCTGAAGGAAAAACATGTGTTTCATAGGCAGAGTGAGAGGGGTGCCGGTTACCCGGTGACGGGTTGAAGGTCGGGAGAGTGGCTTCCGGCGCCTGTCGCGGGAGATAGCCGATGGGCGTTGTGGAAGTTATGGATCCGGTCGTACCGGCGCGGGCTGGTGGCTGGAAGGTGGACGCGAGCCGGGGTGAGCGGAACGGGCGGGTGTCGTCCGAATGGTTCAACCGGCCCGATGACGAGCGGTATCTGTCGCTCGACGATCTCTGGGCCAATGTGAAGGGCCGGTCGGAACGCAGCCGCAGCCGGGTGGTACAGACGGCGGATATCCGGGTCGAGGCTGCGCGCGACAACCCCGAGCGGTTGCACCTGATACTGCCGAAAGCGCATGAACCTGTTGCGCCGACGCATTGGGCGTTTGGCCAACTTGCCAGTATCGTCGGCGCTCCGGCGTCCTATCTGCGGCAGTTGCCCGCGCCGCTGGCGGGGATCAATCTGCAGTATGGCCTGACCAATCATCGCGCCGAGCAGGTCAAAACCTTCGAGACCGAGGATGGCCGCACCGAGCTGCGCGCCGTGACCGGCCCCGACTATGGCCGCATCCATGACCACGAGTTGGTCGAGGCGGTGCAGCGCATCGCGGGTAATGGCACGGGCGACACGCGCTGGAAGGTGCCGGGCGTGCTCGACTGGTCGACCGGGGTCTACAACCCCGATGTCGAGATCAGCCGCGATACGACCACGCTCTATGCCTCGGACCGCGATGTCTTCCTGTTCCTGGTCGACGATCGCAACCCGATCGAAGCGGGCAAGCTGCCCGATGGCTCGCCCGATCTCTACTTTCGGGGGTTCTACTGCTGGAACTCCGAGGTGGGGGCAAAGACCCTCGGCATGGCGAGCTTTTACCTGCGGGCGGTGTGCCAGAACCGCAACCTCTGGGGCGTCGAGGATTTTCAGGAGATCAAGATCCGCCACTCGAAATACGCCGCCTCCCGCTTTGCCCATGAGGCGGCCCCGGCGCTGACGCGGTTTGCCAATTCCTCGCCACAGGGCTTCGTGAACGGCATCAAGGCGGCGCGGCAGCAGATCGTCGCGCGGACGGACGAGGACAGGGATGACTTCCTGCGCAAACGCGGCTTCTCGAAAGCCGAATCCGGCAAGATCATCGAGAAGGTGCTGATGGAAGAGGGCCGCCCGCCCGAGAGCATCTTCGACTTCGTGCAGGGCATCACGCGGCTCGCGCGCGACAAGACCCAGCAGGATGCGCGGCTCGACATGGAAGGGCGCGCCAAGAAGCTGCTCGACCGGGTCGGCTGATAGAACGCCCAAGCAGCGATCGCCCGACACCGGGGCGGTCGCTGCAGCTATTTCTCAACATGCACGTCGCTGGCCATGCCCCGAAAGGGCAGGGGGCTTCGGTGTGCGGATTTCAGCGAGACACCCATGACTCCCCAGGAAGAAACCATCATCCTCGAGGCCCGTGACATCCTCGGCCGCTACCTCAGCCAGAACCCGGTCATCGGCAGCTGGCAGGCGCTGATGGACTATTGCGCTTTGACTGTCCGAGGTCCCATCGAGCGATTCCATGTCCTCTATCTCGACCGCAAGAACCGCGTAATCGCCGATGAGCTTTTGTCGACCGGCACAGTCGATCATGTCCCTGTCTATCCGCGCGAGGTGATCAAGAGAGCCCTGATGCTTAACGCCAGCGCCCTGATCCTGATCCACAACCACCCGTCGGGTGATCCGACGCCGTCCGAGGCTGATCTCAGCATGACCAAGGAGATCCAGAAGGGCTGCAAGTATCTCGGCCTGACGCTGCATGACCACGTCATCGTGGGTGCCGGGACGGAGCTGAGCCTGCGGGGTCTCGGCAAACTCTGACGCTGTGGCCAGATCCATCACCGTCGCCCCTTCGAGGAAGAGGGTGGCGGTTTGGTCTTTGACGGATGAGGCGGGGAGAGTGGCTTCCCGCGCCGTTGGAGATAATGCCATGTTTGACCTTCCCCTGCCGATCCAGCCGAGCCCGCGCCCGATGGGTCCTGTCGCAAATGGCGGGATTGTCGCTTCTGATCCCAGCCTGCCTTTCGCGCTGACGCGGATGCACCGGACGCCTGCAGCCCTGATGTCGGGCACCGCTGCCCCCGTGGTCGTTGAGCGTTTTGCGACCTTGGCCGACGCCATGCAGGGGGCGTTTGAGCATGCGGAGAATAACGGCCCCAATGCAGCGCCGCAGCTACTGGCAATCCTTGATTGCGATCAGCGCCTCGTTGTTGCCGGGGCTGCCAGTCATGGCGCTCTGGCTTGGTGCCACCCTGTCGCCAATGCTCATGAGGCGCGGGCCGTTGTGACCGAGGCGGTTCAACTTCGCGCCCAGGCTGGCCGTGCCACTGATTGGCACGAGCCTGAATTGGCGCAGCGGCTGCGTCACCGTGCCGATCTGCTGGATGCGCGTTTGGTCGATCCGCTCTGGCGCGCCTTTGCCGCCCGTGCGCTGCAGATCGCGGCGTGACGCCCGAGAGACAGAGGAGGGCTGGGAGGGGGTTGAGCCTTCGGGGGGCAGAGGAGTGCGCCACCCGGGGGGTCTGACCTGTCCTCACCGAACGGAGATATCCATGACCCAGACTGAACCCACTCTGGCCGCACCGCTGCGGCCTTCCACTGTCGATTTCAGGGTGATCCTTGCCGCGCATGCCGAACGCACCGCCCGGACCCTCGCTCTGCGCCCGGGCAACAAAGACCGGCTCTTCGATGGTCTCATTGCCGCCGGCATCACCCATGTCACTGTGACCTTCGACGGTGCCGGGGACAGCGGCCAGATCGAAAGCATCGACGCATGGTCCGGCGAGACCACTGTCGATTTCCCCGCGATCGAGATCGCATACGCCGCGCTTACCTGGGACGCCCCCGAGGTCGAGATGCGGCAGCTCTCGCTGGAGGATGTCGTCGAGCAGCTGGCCTACGACTTCCTTTCCGACACCCATGGCGGCTGGGAGAACAACGACGGCGCTTACGGCGAGTTCTGCTTCGACGCTGCGGCCCGCTGCATCCATCTCGAGTTCAACGAGCGCTTCACCTCGTCCGAACTCTACACGCATGATTTCTGAGGGGGCGACGATGGCACATCCCTACCACCACGCCCTGTCCTCAGTGAAGAAATGGGGCGGCACGGTCGATGATTTCATCGCGGTGCATACATGGTTCGACCAAAGCAAGGAGATCAGCGCCGATTTTCGGCACCGGGCCCTGCGGCACCATGCCGAGGGCATATTCATGGCCGAGACGATCTTCGGCCAGACCATCACGCTCTCGACCGGGCGCATCATCCCGACCCGCTGGGTTGGCGAGCAGCATGTGAAGGAAGACCTCGGCTTCATCCCGAGTTTCGCCGACTGGGTGAAGGCCATCCGACCCGAGCCATGGATGGGCCGGTCCGAGCAGATCGAGGCGCAGGTCGATCCGCATCTCGCCTCGCCCGTGGTCGAGGTCAGCTGACATGATCGATCCGGCTTATCAGCGCCTCGGTCTGCCGCCGACGGCATCGCCCCAGACAGTTCTGCGCGCGGCGGTCCGGGCGCTGCACCCCGACACGCGCGCCGTGCGCAGCTTCCGGACGGCGCGCAAGCGCTTCTACCGGCAGATGCTCTGCGCGCATGCCGCACGGCAGGCATCGGGTGACAATCCGACCGGCTGATCGCTTCCAACCAACCCTTCATCCCAATCCAGCGCCCGGCCCCAAGGCCCGGGTTTCTCAATCTCAGGAGGTCCCCATGGCGGATTACTTCACCCATTTCTCATGCCTGATCGACGTTGGCACGCCCGACAAGGCCGCCCGCGCGCTCGCGCTGTTTCATGACCTGCGCGCTGCGGATCAGGACGCCGACGACCCGGAGGTCGCAGGCTTCGACCTCGTGCGCCAAGATGGCCCCGTGGACAGCACCCTCTGGATCCATGACGACGAGCACGGCGATGTCGAGGCGGTTATCCGTTTCGTGCTGCGCCTTGCAGAAGACCTCGAGCTCACCGGCCTTTGGGGGTTTCAGTACGGGCTGACCTGTTCCCGTCCGCGCCTCGACGCCTTCGGCGGTGGCGCGCATGTCATCGATCTCGGTGCCCGCAAATCCATCGGCTGGACCAGCACGCAAGAATGGCTGGCCGTCGCACTGAACGGGGTGGATTTCGATGCCTGAGGTCATCTGCACAACAGTCTACCAGTTCCCTGAACTCTCCGACGTCGCCAAGGAAAAGGCGCGCAGCTGGTATCGCGAGCTCGGCCCCCACGACGATTGGTGGGACGCGGTCTATGAGGATTTCGAGCGGGTCTGCGAGATCCTCGGCATTCGCCTGAAGACCACGCCTGTGCGGCTGATGGGCGGCGGGACACGGGCCAAGCCCAGCATCTGGTTCTCCGGGTTCTGGAGCCAGGGCGATGGAGCGTCTTTTGAAGGGTACTTCAGCCACACCAAAGGCGCGCCCGCGCGCATCCGGGACTACGCGCCGCAGGACGCGACGCTGCACAGCATTGCCGACCGGCTGCGGGCCATCCAGCGGCACAACTTTTACCAGCTTGCTGCCGAGGTCAGCCATCGTGGTCGCTACTACCACGAATACACCATGTCCGTGGACGTAACCCGCGATAGCCCGACCTGGCAGCCGCCCACCGAGGACGCAGAGGAGATCGTGACCGAGGCGCTGCGCGACCTTGCCCGCTGGCTCTACCGTCAGCTTCAGAGTGAATACGACCACCTTACCTCGGACGAGTCCGTTGAGGACGGCATCATCGCCAATGAATACACCTTCACCGAAGAAGGGCGGCGGTTCGGGTGAGGACTATCGGGCAATTGACCTGACGAGCGTCACGAGAGGGTCAAACTCGTGCTGATCGGCCGCTCTCAGCGCCTCGATATAGGCCGCGCGGTGTGCACTGTCGGCGTTCAGCGTGCCGCCGCCGGACCAGTCGAGGAAGATTGCCCGGTCGATCTTTGCCAGGTAGGCGTCTGCCATGATCCGCGCCCAACGTCCGTTGCCGTTGGCGAAGGGATGGATCCAGACCAGGCGGTGATGCAGGCGCGCCGTGGCTTCCAGCGGGTCAAAGCTCTTGTGGTCGCGCCAGTACCGGGCGTCATCAAGGCAGGTGCGCAGTTCGGTTGAAATGTGCCAAACCGGCACGCCGATATTCTTCTCGGTCAGGCGATAGACGCCTGCCCAGTCCCAGACCTCGCCGAAGAGGCGCTTGTGAATCTCGCGGACGGCAGCATCGGTCAGCAGATCGAACGACTTGGGTCGTCGGTCGAGCCAGGTCAGGCCGGCGATGATGTTTTCGCCTTCGAGCTCGTTCAATTCGCCGCGGGTCGCGATGTGCTTGGCCCTGAGGCCAAGCAATTCGTCCGGTGTCAGGGGTGTCGCCCCAGCGGGTTCATGAAGCTCCAGCGTCATTGCCAGAAATCCCGGCGGCCTTCACGGATGATGTCGGCCGCCAGGTCCTCGACCATCTCGGCCTCGCTGCGCAGGCCCTCACTCTGCTCCTCGAGGGCCATATGCGCCCGTGTGCGCTGGATGATGCGGCGGGCTTTCGTGCGCGCTTGAGCCAGGACGATCTCCTCGACCGGGCCTTCGCGCGGGACGATGGCATAGACGAGACGTCCGCCCATGGCCTCGGCGATCTTCTCGAGCTGGTTCAGCGAGATCGCTCCCGCCTGCTCATTCCGGATTGATGCATAGATCGTGTTGCGCGAAACATCGAGACGTTCGGCAAGGGCGGGCGCGTTCATCCCGATCGCTTCCTGAAACGTGGCGATCCAGCCACCGAACGGCTTTGCAAGCGACTTTGCCAGGCTGGCAGCCTGGTTGATCCTATCTTGGGCCTGACGTTGCTTCGCGCGAGTGACGGACATGTGCCAACCTGAGAGTTTGCATTCCTGCATGAAGTGCAGGTCTATAATATGGCAGCAAGGCTAAGATTGCAACATCATAGATGTGCATAAACGCTTGTGGCGCGATATCATAGATTGGCAAACGTATGGATTTTGCCAAGCTGAGATGTGGCAAAAGGTTGCGCCATGATCATGTTCCCGGCGCTGTTTGCCCTGATCAACGCTCTCTCGGGTCCCTGTCGACGTCGTCATCTGGTTCGTGCGGCGGCTTGCCTTAGGCAGGGCGAAGTCATGGCCTGTCGACTTAAAAAGCTCTATTCGGAACAAAGGCCTGTGGGTGTTGGATGCAGAGAATGGATATATCGCGCGAGGAGCTTTTTGCTCTCATTTGGGAGAAGCCGACCGTGGAGGTCGCGCGTAACATGGGCATCTCGGACGTTGCCGTTGCCAAGCTCTGCGCGCGCCTTCAAGTGCCGAAACCGCCCCGAGGATATTGGGCGCGCGTAGAAGCAGGACAAGCGCCACGGCGTCCTCCGCTGCGTGCATTTCGCGACGAAATCGAGGAGCGCCGGAAAGCCCTCGCGCGCCCGTGTCCGCGTCCGGGCGCCGTCAGGCTGTCGCCGATTCAGCGTAAGTTCGTCGACCAGGCGCTTCTGGAGTTCCTGGCGAAGGGAGGCGACCCTGAGACCACAAAGGTTGTGTCCAACCAGATCAGGGACATGCCTCCCTACATCGCCACACAGCTGCTGCTCCTCATCCAGAACCGCTACCTCGTCTGGGTCAAGAATGGCGATGTCGATGTCGCGTTGAGCCATGGCGTCACGCAAAGCCTTGCGGGTCTTGTCGACAAGATGCTTCCGGTGGCAAAGCCACAGGTCATTGTTCTGCCCCGCGCCGACCGCTGCTTCGATGAGGACCGGAAAGAACCGTCCATCCTGATCCGACTGACGGCGCATTTGCAGGAGCGTATAGCCCAGTTGGCGATGTTGGTGCGGGATCAGAAGCTTGCGCTTGTCGTCATGCCGCTCGTCACCCTCGATCATGCGTGGTCCGCGCATCATGTCTATTCTGCGGAAAACTACACGACAGCCAGCAGTCAGCTTTGCGTATCGGCCACCGAACTCTGGGTAGATTGCACCATGAATGCACCGCATTACCGCGGCGCTGACACCGAGACCTTCAAGACCGAGAAGGTCGCCTTGCGTGACATCATGCCGATCGACCTGATGCCATCGAAGGAAGTGGAGATCCCGCCAGCGGTTGGCCGCGTGCGGATAAAGCAGCATTGGCCCCGTCTACGGGCGCTTATCGAGGCCGAACGTGTGCACGAGATGTTGGAGCGCAGCACCTATGCCTTGGAGCGGGATATCCCGGACGACCAGATCGCCATCGCGGATCGCATCTGGTTCGGGGGCGATCACCCGATGCTGGCTGCGAGAAGGGCATGGGATCGCTTGTCAGACGAGATGGAGCGTTGGGGTGAAGAGATCGAGGCCGAACGAGCCGATCTGTGCTGCACCATTTTGGGCATCGCTTTGGGCGACGTCGTGGTGCAATCACACAAGGGCCAGATCACGCGCATTCAAGTCTCTCGGACGAGCATGAACATCACCGAAAACCGGTCATTCTTCATCGTTGAAGGACAACGGTTTCGGAAAGATGGCACGGTGGGCAAACGCATTGACTCCATCTGGATCGACTTCTGAAGGGAAAACAGTCCCGCTGATCCGCGCTCACTTGTTCCCGTCGATCCATTTCGACATCAGCCCCTTGTCGCGGAAACATTCATCCGGGACGGCGCGGCGTTTGATGCGGGCAAGGCGCTCGGCGAAGGCGACTTGTTTTGATGACGGGCGGCTGTCCTGCGCGCCCAGGTTCAGCTTGGCCTGTGCATCGATCCACGCGCTCAAGGAGCGCCGATCTTGCTGAACGTCCCACGGCAGAAGCGTCTGGTTGCGCAGGGCCAGCGCGCGTGCGTAGGCGATCTGCTTGGGCGTCGCGGGCAGGGCGTAAGTAGTGCTTTCCATCGGGGATCTCCCTTCTTAGCGTGGCTCTTAAATTAGAACATAACAGGAACAAAAGCAAGCCACCTGCGGAAATCATGGGGTTTAAGAGGAAGAGGAGGGCCGGGGAAGGTCAGGCCTGAGGGTGCCCGAAAGAGGGTGTCCGGGCCTGATCCTGTTCCTCATTCCGGAGTTTCCCGATGACCCATCTCGCCCCTTTTGCGACCGAGCGCGCGCTTGCGCCTGTTGTCCCTATCCCATCCCCCGATAAGCCCGCTGCGATCTTGAGCGTGGCCGAAGCGCTGCAGACTGATCTGGCGCAAGGTTTCCAGATCGACGCGCTGCGCCTGCGCGGCGAGATGGAACGCGCCTTTGGCGGCTCCGATGCGACAGGCGCCTGGGATTGGAAACTGGCCTATGAGGCGGGCGAGGCCGCGCTGGTCCTGTTTCTGCGGAAATTCGGCCGCGCGCTCTTGGCGCGTGCAGGATCACCCGCAGCGCTGCTGCCGATCCTTGCCAAGGTGTCCGGCCTTTTGCCGACCCATACGCGGCGGTCCGAAGAGATGACGCGGTTCCAGCAGTTCTCGACGCCGCTGCCCATGGGGCTGGCCGCAATGGCTGCAGCACAGATCACTGCGCGCGATCTGGTGCTGGAGCCATCGGCTGGGACGGGCCTTCTGGCGGTCTTCGCAGAAATCGCGGGCGGCAGCCTCGCGCTGAACGAGCTTGCCGACACCCGCGCTGATCTCCTCCGTCGCCTGTTTCCGGACCGGCCTGTCACGGGCTTTGACGCAGCCCAGATCGACGATCATCTGGACGCAGGGTTGCGCCCGAGCGTCATCCTGATGAACCCGCCGTTCTCGGCGGTGGCCAATGTCGATGCCCGCAGCACCGAGGCGACAGCGCGGCATCTGCGCTCTGCGCTCGCGCGCCTGGTCCCCGGCGGACGGCTGGTCGCCATCACCGGTGCCAGTTTCGCGCCCGATTCCCCGGCCTGGGCCGAAACCTTTGGCCGCCTGACCGAGACCGCGCATCTGGTCTTTACAGGTGCCGTATCCGGTGCCGCGTTTGTCAAACATGGCACCAGCTTCGAGACGCGGATTTCGGTCTTCGACAAATGCCGCGGTGGCGAGCTGGGCGGCATCACCGCCGATCTGGCGCGCCCGATATCGCCTGATGTGGCCAGCCTGCTGTCGCTGATCACAGCCCATGTCCCCCCACGCCTCGTGCTGGAAACGCCAGTATTGCGTGCGCAAACTCCTCTTTCCCCATTTTCGGGAAATTCTGCCCATGCCACGCGAACCGCCAATGGCAGGTCACACGCTAAGTCCGCAACAGCCACCACAAGCACCGCAACACAGATCGATGCTGAGGATCTTGCCTATAGCCTGCGCGACGCGACCGAGGACGGTGCCAGCGCGCGCCTATCGGATGCAATTTATGAGACCTTCCGCCTGCAGGCGATCGACATCCCTGGGGCGGAACCGCACCCGACTAAGCTGGTGCAATCGGCGGCTATGGCCTCGGTCGCGCCCCCAAAACCCAGCTATCGCCCCAAGCTGCCAGCCGCCGTACTGTGTGATGGCCTTCTGTCAGACGCGCAGCTTGAGACGGTGATCTACGCGGGCGAAGCGCATGGCGCGCAGCTCGCAGGCGCGTGGTGCGTGGACGAGACCGGCGATATGGTCTCGGCCGCACCTGAGGACGCCACTGATGCCGTCCGCTTCCGTCGTGGGTTCTTCCTTGGCGACGGCACAGGGGCGGGCAAGGGCCGCCAGTCGGCCGGGATCTTGCTCGACAATTGGGCGCAAGGAAGGCGCAAGGCGCTCTGGATATCCAAAAGCGACAAGTTGCTTGAGGATGCGCAGCGCGACTGGCAGGCCTTGGGCCAAGAACGGCTGCTGGTGACGCCGCTCTCGCGTTATGCCCAAGATCGCGACATCCCACTCTCCGAAGGCATCCTCTTCACCACCTATGCGACGCTGCGCTCCGAAGAGCGTGGGGCCAAGAAATCCCGCGTTGATCAGATCGTCGACTGGCTGGGGGCGGATTTCGACGGGGTGATCCTGTTTGACGAAAGCCACGCCATGGCCAATGCCGCTGGCAGCAAAGGTGAGCGCGGCGATGTCACTGCCTCGCAACAGGGCAGGGCGGGTCTGCGCTTGCAGCACAAGCTGCCCAATGCGCGCGTGGTTTATGTCTCCGCCACAGGCGCGACCTCAGTGCATAATTTGGCCTATGCGCAGCGGCTTGGCCTTTGGGGCGGAGAAGATTTCCCCTTCGCCACCCGGGCGGAATTCGTCGAGGCGATTGAAGCAGGTGGCGTGGCGGCCATGGAGGTCCTCGCCCGCGATCTGCGGTCCCTCGGCCTCTATACGGCCCGGTCGCTCTCCTATGACGGCGTCGAATACGAGATGCTGGTTCACGCGCTCAGCCCCGAGCAGCGCTGCATCTACGATGCCTATGCCGGGGCCTTTGCCATCATCCACAACAACCTCGCGGCAGCGATGGAAGCCGCGAACATAACTGGCGAAAACGGCACGTTGAACCGACAGGCCAAGTCGGCTGCTCGCTCGGCCTTCGAGTCTGCCAAGCAGCGCTTCTTCGGCCATCTGCTGACTTCCATGAAAACCCCCACCCTCATTGCCGCCATCGAGGCCGATCTCGACGCGGGACATTCGGCGGTCATCCAGATTGTCTCAACCGGCGAGGCGCTGATGGAACGCCGACTTTCGGAAATCCCGACTGACGAGTGGAACGACATCCGCGTCGATATCACGCCGCGCGAATACGTCCTCGATTACTTGGCCCATGCCTTCCCAGTTCAGCTCTTTGAGCCCTTCACCGACAGTGAGGGCAACTTCTCCTCTCGCCCTGTGGTGCGGGACGGCCAACCGGTGGAATGCCGCGAGGCCGCCCGCAGGCGGGACGCCCTAATCGAAAAATTGGCCTCTCTGCCACCCGTACCGGGGGCGCTTGACCAGATCGTGCAGCGCTTTGGCACCGACCTCGTGGCTGAGGTCACGGGCCGGTCGCGCCGCATTGTGCGCAAGGGCGAGGGGCATGCCGCGCGGCTGGTCGTGGAAAGCCGGGCGGGCTCGGCCAACCTCGCGGAAACCGCCGCCTTCATGGATGACCAGAAGCGCATCCTGATCTTCTCGGATGCCGGTGGCACGGGGCGCAGCTATCACGCCGATCTCGGAGCCAAGAACCAGCGCTTGCGGGTCCATTACCTTCTGGAACCCGGCTGGAAAGCCGACGCGGCCATTCAGGGTCTGGGCCGCACCAACCGCACCAATCAAGCGCAGCCGCCGCTCTTCCGGCCGGTGGCCACGGATGTGAAAGCGGAGAAGCGGTTCCTGTCGACCATCGCGCGCCGCCTCGACACGCTGGGGGCTATCACGCGCGGCCAGCGCCAGACCGGCGGGCAGGGGCTGTTTCGGCCCGAAGACAACCTCGAGTCCCCCTACGCTCGCGATGCCCTGCGCCAGCTCTATCGGCGCATCTATCGCGGTGATGTGGCGGACTGCTCGCTTGGGGCCTTCGAGGATGCAACCGGTCTCAGCCTGAGCGACGACAATGGTCTTAAGGATGACCTGCCGCCAATTACGACCTTCCTCAATCGCCTGCTTGCGCTGACGATCGATATGCAGGGCGTGCTTTTCACTGTCTTCGAAGAGCTTCTCGACCAGCGGATCGAAGGTGCCATTGCCGCGGGGGTCTATGACCTTGGGTTAGAGACACTACGCGCCGAGAGTTTCCGCGTGACGGACGCTCGGGTGATCTACACTCATCCGGGCTCCGGTACCGAGTCCCAGCTTCTCACCATCGCGGAAAAGCGCCGCAACACACCACTGTCGCTGGCCGATGCGCTGGACTGGCTCGACGATCCTAAGGCGCACCTACTGGTCAACAGTCGCTCAGGCCGGGCTGCGGTGCAGGTGCCCGGGACCAGCCTGATGCTGGATGACGGCACCATCGAGCCCCGCCTGCGCCTGATCCGCCCCACCGAGGCGAACACGGTCCCGGCCAGGATAATGGAGGACACACATTGGCTCGAGGCCGACCGCGCGGCCTTCAGTGCGGCCTGGTCTGCCGAACTGGCCGAGGTGCCGGAGTTCTCGGAAACCACGCTGCATATCGTGGCGGGGCTGCTGTTGCCGATCTGGAAACAACTTCCCCAGGATGAGACCCGGGTGTATCGGCTTCAGACCGATCACGGGCAGCGTATCATCGGTCGTCGTGTCTCGCCGACTTGGGTCGCGACAACGCTCGCCACTGATGCGCCAAAGCTCACGAGCGCGCAGGTTCATGCCCTCGTTCTCGAGGGCAAGACCGTCGTGCGGCTGGCCGAGGGGATGGAGTTGCACCGGTCCCGCGTCATGGGGGTGAACCGGATCGAACTGTCGGGCTTTACGGAAGCCGCCAAGGACCGGCTCAAGGCCGATGGCTTCTTTTCGGAGATCATCAGCTGGAAGCTGCGCCTGTTCTGCCCAGCAGACTCCAGCGGCATCGCAGTGCTTGATCGTCTGCTTGCACGTTGTTCTGTGACAGGACTACATGCTCGTGGAGGGAACTGATTCATGTATTCTGAGACTGAAGATCTTGTCCGCGATTTGGCAGCAAATGCCGAAAGCGTTTGTCGTGCATACCTTCCCGCCGGGCGGCGGGAAGGGTCCTACTGGATCGTCGGCGATCTGCAGAACAATCCCGGCCGGTCGCTCTTCGTGCGGCTGGCGGGTCCGGCATCCGGGCCGGGCGCAGCCGGCAAGTTCACCGATGGCGCAACCGGCGAGCATGGCGATCTTCTGGACATCATCCGCGAGAGGACAGGGATCTCACGCTTTCCTGATCTTCTGGCCGAGGCCCGCGCGCATCTTGGCCGTCCGCAACCGGTCCTCCCGGATGCGCCAGTGCCGAGAAAAGCCAAGGCCCCCGGTGGCACGCCAGCGGCGGCGGCGCGCCTGTTCGCAGCCTCTATGCCAGTAGCAGACACGCTTGCCGACACCTACCTCCGCGCCCGGGGCCTCACCCATGGCGGGGTGATGGGCGCCCTGCGCTTCCACCCGAAGTGCTGGCACCGGGATGAGGGTCAGACCAAAAGCATCCCCAGACCGGCGCTGATCGCGGCGGTCACCGATGGGGCAGGGGCCTTGCGGGGCGTGCATCGCACCTGGCTGGCGCCTGACGGACAGGGAAAGGCGCGGGTCGAGACGCAGCGGCGTGCTATGGGTCACCTCCTCGGCAATGCCGTCAGGCTGACCCCGCATGACGACATCCTCGTGGTCGGCGAGGGCATCGAGACCATGCTGTCCCTGTCCGAGGCGGCCCCCGGCCTTCCCGTCTGGGCGGCGCTCTCATCGGGTCATCTCGGAGCCGTTCTGTTGCCGGAGGGGTTGCAGCGCCTCTACATCGCCATCGACCGCGATCCGGCTGGGCAACGCGCGGCAGAGAGGTTGAGCGCCAGAGCCACCAAGGCCGGGGTACCGGTGCGGGTACTGGAACCACTGCTCGGGGATTTCAACGATGATCTCCGGGCGAACGGCAAGGAAGCGCTGCGCCAGCATCTGGTAGGGCAGATCGGGCGCGAGGATCGGCAGCGCCTGTTGGCTTGAGCCACGACGCGCAAGGGGCGGTCCGGGGCTGCGGGGGCAGGGGCCCTGCAGTCCTGTCGCGGGTGTGGATCATCACCTTTGCCTCTTTCTGGGTAAATCTCATCCACCCGACACCCGAGCGGCCTTCAAGAGATGGGCAGGCGGCCGTCAAAGGCGACGCCCCCTCAAGGGCGGCAGGCAAGCTATTTCCGCCGCGGCGGACGAGCCCCCGCTTTGCATCGCGAAACAAATAGCTTGCCTGCCGCCCTCCTCCACATGCGTTCCGGCCCCGAAGAGGGGGTGAAGGGGCGTCGCCAGTGACGGCTATCGCAGCCCATGAAGGCCGCGCGGGATGACGCGCGGACGAGACAGGCCCGGAGGCAAGAAACAGATGACGATCCAAACCCACGACGATGTGTATGAACCTGCCCACACCGCATCCCAGACCGCCCATGCGCTCGATGAGCTTCAGCTGTACGGCTTCCGACCCTTTGATGAGCCCGATCCGCGCCCGATGCCCGACGGGCAGCGCCTTGCCGTCGCTGTCGCCGACATCTTCGATGCCCTCGTTGCGACCCTGGAAGACACCCGCATGGAACCCGACCTTGAAGAAGTGCTCTGGGGCCAGGTCAACCTCTTCCACCGCGCCACAGCCCGTATCGAGCGGTCGCTCGATGAGAACGAGCAGGCGCAGCGCCGCCTCCAACGCGAGCAGGACGGCTCCGAGGTGAAATCCGTCGAGCTCGAACGTCTAACGGCCGAAGGCCTGACCCTGATCGAACGGCGCAATTGCATGGACATGATGCGCGATCACGCCGCCACCGAGTTCGTCCATCACACAGGCTCGGCCTGGCGGCCCCGCACTGGCTCGATGGTGAACCGACAGCACATGACCGCAGCACTGATCGACAGCCGTGACTTCCTGGCCGCCAAGCGCCGCGCGGAAACCGAGGTGATGCTGCCTGCTGGCCCCAAGGTCGCCCTCACCGGCGGGACCGACTTCAACGATCACCGCCTGATTTGGGGTAAGCTCGATCAGGTGCAGACCAAATATCCCGATATGGTGCTTCTGCACGGTGGAAGCCCCAAGGGCGCGGAACTCATCGCGGCCAAATGGGCCGAAGCCCGGGGCGTCACGCAGGTCGCTTTCAAGCCTGACTGGACCAAGCACGCCAAAGCAGCCCCCTTCAAGCGCAACGACGCGATGTTGGATGTGCTGCCAGTGGGTGTCCTCGTCTTCCCGGGCACGGGGATCCAGGAGAACCTCGCCGACAAGGCCAAGAAGCTGGGTATCCCGGTTATGAAGTTCGAGAAGGGGGCGTGAGCTCCCTTTTTACTTCGTCGAACAAGAACATTGTGGAAACGTCAAAGAGCCCTTGATATTGTTATCTGACTAGAGGTGACCACAACATGATGCAGCAAATGGAAGTGTTCCCGACGGCCGTCGATCTCAAGCGGGTCGATCCGTCTCTCAACATGCGGCGCTTCTATCGCATGACGATTCAACCTGACCTGTTTGGAGGCGCGTGCCTTGTCCGCGAATGGGGGCGCATCGGATTTCGAGGGCAGATGTTGATCGAACAGCACCCCGACGAGGGGCATGCAGTGACTGCGCTCTTAAAACTCGCATCGGTGAAGCGTCGGCGAGGATACTTGAATTCCAGACAGTGAGACCTGTTGGGCTTGGCTAATGACACCCCCAACGACGGAACACCATTCCCTGCATGATCGCAGTGTGAGTCAAACTCTTGAAATTCTATTGATAATCACACTCACGCTCCCTAAAGTTGTCACAGGCCCAGTTAATGGGCGCGCATAGTTACAATGCGCATTGCAAGGCTGGGAGTCCAAGGTGGATAGCGACAGGTCAGAACTTCGTTGGGGAGTCGAGCAACGCCTCGAGTTCATAGAGTTCCGCCTGTTCTGGGAGGGGCATGTGAACCGGAGCGATCTGATGGACCAATTCGGTGTCTCTGTGAACCAAGCGTCCACCGACCTTAACCGGTATATCGGCTTTGCTCCTGAAAATATGGTCTATGATAAGAGCGCCCGCACTTACGTGCGCGGTTCGGAGTTCCGACCGCAGTTCCTGGAGCCTGACGCGAGCCGTTATCTCACCCAATTGCGTTCAGTTGCCGACGGTATTCTTGATCGTGAAGATTCTTGGATCGCAGATCTCCCAACATTCGCTTCTGCGCCAACGCCCGTTCGAGGCGTAAATCCGGTGACACTGCGGTCTGTGGTTGGCGCAATTCGTCGGTCTGAGGAGGTAGAGTTGAAGTATCAATCTCTGTCCAGTCCGGAGCCTCGTTGGCGTTGGATTGCGCCGCACGCTATCGCCTTTGATGGGTTTCGTTGGCACTCCAGAGCCTTCTGCCTGACTGACGAGTGCTTCAAAGATTTTCTACTTTCACGTGTTCTTGAAATCCGTGCTGTGCGTGAGAGCCAAGTGACGGCGACCGATGACGAAGACTGGAACTCCGAAGTCACTTTGGAAATTGTGCCGCATCCCGCTCTTTCAGAAACGCAGGCAAAGGTCATCGCCCTTGACTACGGTATGCGTGGCGGCAAAGCGAAGATCAAAGTCCGGCGGGCGCTGCTCTATTACGCGTTGAGACGACTAGGACTTGATACAGACCCGGCAGCGCGTCGCCCGCAAGACCAGCAAATTGTCCTTTTGAACTCATCTGAGTTTGGGGTTCCGATCCCCAGTGCGTCGGGTTCGGCGATCGAGGGGCCCAGTGCATGATTGAGTCACTTGAACGCGTTGTCGAAGACCTTGTCGTCGTAAACAGCAAACTGCTGTTGCTGATCGGCGCGCCAAACTCGGGCAAGAGCGATTTGCTTCGGCAGTTTGCCAAACGCAGGGATCTAAAAATCCTGAACGTTGGCGCTGCTCTAGGGCGCGAATTACTTACAATTCCAAGTCCGAGGAGACACCTGCAGGCGTCCGATCTGTTGAAGGGACTGGCGGGTGAGTTTACGTCCAACGGTCTCCTGCTGATGGATAACCTTGAGATTTTGTTCGACCAAGGGTTGCGGCTTAATCCGCTCGATTTGCTTAGACGGCACGCGCAGGCGCGACGCGTTATTGCTGCTTGGCCAGGGGCACTAACGGAAAACAGATTGTCCTACGCGACGACAGGACACCCAGAATATCAGGACTATGGCTGTGATGGCTTGGTCCCGTTCAGAGTTAATTGAAAGGAAACCACGAGATGGCAATGCGCTACGGCGATCTCATTCAATTTGAGCCTATTGAGTCAGTTATTCAGCTTCTCGACGCCGATCGTCCTGACGAAGCCAACAAGTTGGTGTCGACCTATGTCATCTCGGACGACATGGCGGATCGGATCGCCAAACTCATGATCCCCCAGCTTTCGTTCGATGAAGCCGTCGACCACAAAGGCGTCCTAGTGGTTGGCAACTATGGCACCGGTAAGTCGCACTTGATGTCGGTGCTATCTCTCGTCGCCGAAGACGCGTCATATGTGCCGATGATCAACCATCCGCAGGTTGCAGAGGCGGCAAAGGCGATTGCCGGCCGGTTCAAGGTGCACCGGATCGAGATTTCGAGCCTGATGTCGTTGCGGGATATCATTACCCAACAGCTTGAGGTCTTCCTCGATAAGCATGGCGTGGATTACACGTTCCCCCCGGCTGACAAGGTCGTCAATAACAAAGCTGCCTTCGAGGAAATGATGTCGGCCTTTGCGGAAGTTCATCCTGACCAGGGCGTTCTCTTGGTGGTTGACGAATTTCTCGAGTTCTTGCGCTCGCGCAAGGATCACGAGCTGGTTCTTGACCTTTCATTCCTCAGAGAGATCGGAGAGGTGACCAAACATCTCCGGTTCCGGTTTGTCGCGGGCGTTCAGGAAGCGATTTTTGACAGCAGTCGCTTCCAGCATGTGGCAGACAGCCTACGTCGCGTGAAAGACCGCTTCACGCAGGTTTTGCTGGCTCGACAAGATGTGAGCTTCGTTGTCGCTGAGCGACTTCTGAAGAAGTCTTCTGATCAGCAAGACAAGATCCGTGCCTATCTTGGGCCATTTACAAAATTCTATGGCTCTATGAACGAGCGTATGGACGAATATGTGAGGCTATTCCCAGTCCATCCTGACTACATCGGGACGTTTGAGCGTCTGGTCTTCACCGAAAAGCGCGGCGCCTTGGTCACGCTGCGTGATCAGATCCAAGCCATTCTCGGCGACGAAGTGCCGTTAGACCGCCCAGGGCTCATCGGTTTTGATAAATTTTGGGATACGGTCGCGAAGAATTCTGTCCTTCGCTCTGATCCGAACATCGGGCCGGTGCTCAAAGTATCCGAAGTACTGTCGGAACGTGTGTCCAAAGCCTTTACACGCCCGGCCTATAAGTCCATGGCGCTACGCATTATTGATGGTCTTTCTGTCCATCGACTGACAACGGGTGGCGACATTTATGTCCCCGTTGGCCCTACGGCCGAGGAACTGCGAGACACGTTGTGTCTGTTTCAGCCTGGCATTGAAGATATGGGCGGGGATCCATCTGATGACCTGCTTACGGCGGTCCAAACGACGCTGCGAGAGACTCTGAAGACGGTAAACGGCCAATTCATATCGAAGGCGCCGGACACGGAGCAATACTATCTCGATCTCAAGAAAGACGTTGATTACGACGCCCAAATTGAAAAGCGCGCGGAAGCATTGTCGGAAGATGCTCTCGATCGTGCCTACTATGGGGCCATTCGCCAACTCATGGAGCGGACCGACGATTCCAGCTACGTGACGGGGCACCAGATTTGGCAATACCAGATTGAGTGGCAGGAGCGCCGCGTTGAACGCATCGGCTATCTCTTCTTTGGGGCTCCCAACGATAGGCCGACTGCGCAGCCGGAGCGGGATTTCTATCTATACTTCATTCAGCCGTTCGATCCGCCACGATTTCGTGACGAACAGAAGGCCGACGAGGTGTTTTTCCGCCTGAAAGCACCGGATGAAACGATCAAGCGACTGCTCGGCTTCTACGCTGCGGCGCAGGAGCTTGCGTCAACCGCAAGTGGCGGGGCCAAAGGAGTGTACCTTGACCGCGTTCGCGATACGCTGCGCGAAATGAGCAAATGGCTGCAGGAAAAGCAGCTCGAGGCTTTCGAGGTCACGTTTCAGGGCAAATCTAAAACACTCAGGGACTGGACCAAGGGCATTTCACTTCGGGACAAAGCTCGCTTGGGCCCTGATGAGCGGATCAACTTCCGCGATGTTGTCAACGTAATTGCCGGGATTGCGTTGAGCAGCCGGTTTTCTGATGTATCGCCGGAGTATCCAACGTTCTCAGCGCTGGTTACCGAATCCAACAGAAAGCAACTGATCGGCAACGCCCTTCGTGCGCTCAGCGGCAGCAACCGTACAAAGGACGCTGTGATCGTTCTCGATGGTCTCGAAATGCTGGACGGGGATCGTATCGATCCTGTCCAATCACGATATGCGCAGGACGTTCTGGCCCGCCTAAAGGCTAAGGGGCACGGACAAGTGCTCAATCGCAGCGAGTTGCTGGCTGGCAATGCCGACATCGAATATTTCAGCCCGGACAAGTATCGGCTCGAAACCGATCTCTTGGTCGCAGTGCTCGGATCGCTGGTCTATTCGGGCGACATCGTTTTGGCGATTACCGGCGACAAGATCGACTCTGGCAAAATCAGCCTGCTTGCTGACCGCCCACTTGAAGAGTTGAAACAGTTCAAACACGTTGAAGCCCCTAAGGAAATCAACGTGGCTGTGCTGCGCTCTTTGTTCGAAATGCTCGAACTCCCGCCGGGGCTTGCACAGCAGGCAACTCAGGGATCCGATGAACCCGTCAAGGCGCTTCAGGAGGAGGTAAACAAGCTCACAAAGCGTGTTCTTGCGGCATCAACCGATATGGCTAACAGGCTCAGCTTCTGGGGTCAGCCTCTTCTGCGCGACGAGGAAATCCGCGATTGGCGCTCAAAGCTCGATGAACTCAAAGCCTTCTCGGAAAGCCTGTCGCCTTACAACACCGTCGGCAAGCTGAAGAACCTGCGCATCGGGTCTGACGATATCGCCGCGCAAAAGAAGAACCTTGAGGTTCTGAACTCTGTTGAGGGGCTTATTAACCTGATCGGTGAACTCGGGAATACGGCAAGCTACCTTGGCCAGGCCGAGTTGGTGCTTCCGTCTGACCATGCTTGGGTGAAGCAAGCCCAGGACACCCGCAAGCAGGTTCTCGAAGCCCTATCGACCAGCCACACCAACCAGAATGGCTCTGAACACCGGCAGACCCTCAGCAAGCTCAAGAAGGACTACCTGACGGCCTATGTCAGCCTGCACAGCAAGGCGCGCCTTGGGGTCTCCGAAGACAAGACCAAGACCGCACTGCGCAAGGATTCCCGCCTCGTTGCAATGCGGGCTTTGGCGAACATCTCCTTGATGCCGACTAGCCAGCTCACCACGTTTGAAGAGAAACTCGACAAGCTAAAAAGCTGCGCTTCTCTGGTCGACTCAGAGCTGGCGGCCAGCCCGGTCTGCCCGCACTGCAACTTCCGGCCTGCGAACGAGCAGGGCGACATGCTGCCCGCGGCCAATGTGCTCAAGCAGCTCGATGACGAGCTCGATCAGCTGCTGGACGGCTGGGTACAAACGCTTCTCGACAACCTCGAGGATCCGATAATCCAGTCGAACTTCGAACTGCTAAAGGAAGGCTCGCGCAAGATTGTCACTGGGTTTGTCGACACCAAGACGCTGTCCGATCCTGTGACGCCTGAGTTCATAAACGCAGTGCAGGAGGCGCTGTCCGGACTCGACAAGGTGGTCGTCTCTGGCGGCGATATCCGCCAGGCCCTGCTCCAGGGCGGCTCTCCCGCGACCCCCGAGGATCTGCGCAAGCGGTTCGAGGCGTTCTTGACTGACCGCTGCAAGGGCAAGGACACCACCAAGCTGCGTTTTGTGGTCGAGTGAATTCACCGCCAACCCATTTTGAAATGAGATGAACCGATGACTGAGCAAATGAAAATGGATGGCGGCAAGAACGGCGGACCGGTCGAGTGCCTCGGTATGACCTTCGCAAGCGACGACGCGCGGCGAGAGCATTTTCAGAAGCTGCTGGCCGAGAAGCTGCAAGATCCTGTATTTCGGGCTCAGGAAGGCTTCCCGAAGGGAACCGATGACGCGATCCTTACGATGTCGGATCCGCCCTATTACACTGCATGTCCCAATCCGTGGTTGGCGGAATTCGTCACGCAGTACGGACGTCCCTATGACCCTGCCGAAAAATACTCGCGTGAGCCGATGGCGATTGATGTGTCCGAGGGGAAGACTGACCCGATCTACAAGGCGCATTCCTATCACACCAAGGTGCCACACTTGGCAATCGTGCCGTCGATCCTGCATTATACCGAGCCGGGCGATATCGTGCTGGATGGCTTCTCGGGCTCGGGCATGACCGGTGTTGCCGCACAGTGGTGCGGAACTGCGCCGTCAACATATCGTCACAAGATCGAAATGGAATGGAAGAAGGCTGGTAATTCACTGCCGAAATGGGGGCCACGGCGGGTGGTGCTGAACGATTTGTCGCCCGCAGCGACTTTCATAGGCGCCAACTACAATCTCCCGTTCGACGTCGATGACTTTGCCAAAGCCGGCAAGCAGCTGCTGCTGGATGTCGAGCGTGAGATTGGCTGGATGTATGAGACGCTGCATTCTGACGGGAAAACCAAAGGACGGATAGAATTCACTGTCTGGAGCGAGATATTTACGTGCCCTGAATGTGCAGGTGAAGTAAATTTCGTCGCTGAGGCGTTAGATGAAAACAAAAGTGTCAGATCTGTTTTCCCATGCCCACACTGCGGTTCTGAGTTGACAAAAAAAACGCTCGAACGTCGCGAGGAAAATAAGGTGGATTCTGCCACCGGAGCAACTGTGGTCTTTACTAAGCGGGCACCTTCTTTGATTTGCTACAAAGTTGATGGTGTCCGCTATGAGAAGCAGCCTGATGAGGCTGATTTCGAACGGCTTAAGAAAATTGAAAATCTCCCGTTTCCGAAAGGTGTGCCTACTGATCGAATGATGCATGCACCCGATACCCGTCAGAATTGGGGTGACAAGTGGCGCGCTGGCTCGGCATCTTTTTCACATGTACATCATCTATTCCTGTCTAGACCACAACAGGTTATCGGACATCTTTGGCTAAGCGCTTCGTCGAACAATGACCCCAGAACACGCATGATGCTTCTTTGGTTCGTAGAGCAAGCGATTTGGGGAATGACTATGTTGGCTCGATACGTTCCAACGCACTTTTCTCAAGTTAACCAATATCTAAACGGCGTGTACTATTTGAGCTCCCAACACGCTGAATGCAGTCCTTGGTATATTCTAGACGGCAAGCTAAAGAGGCTCGGAAAAGCATTTTCGGAGTATAAAACCTACTCTAATTCAGCCGCAATAACGACAGGAACGACGACTAGTTTGCCTCTTCTAGATAGATCTATTGATTATATCTTCACAGATCCCCCTTTCGGAGACAATCTAGCGTACTCCGAGTTGAATTTTCTTCTGGAAGCGTTTCATGGAGTAGTAACAGATCAAGCACCTGAGGCGGTGATGAGCAAGGCTCAGAGCAAGGGCCTCGTCGACTATCATCACTTAATGAAAAGTTGTTTTGCCGAATACTATCGAGTTCTGAAACCCGGGCGGTGGATGACGGTAGTATTTTCTAATACCAAGGCATCAGTTTGGAACAGTTTGCAAACGGCGCTGCAGGAAGCAGGGTTCGTCGTGGCAAACGTTTCCGCCCTCGATAAAAAGCAAGGAAGTTTCAACGCAGTAACTACAGCCGTAGCTGTTAAGCAGGATCTAGCAATCTCTGTGTATAAGCCAGACGAGGCTTTGGAGAGAAGATTCGAAAAACAAGTTGGCGTTGAGTCCGTTTGGGACTTTATAGAGTCGCATCTAAGACAATTGCCTGTTGCTAAACAGAGGCTTGCAACACTCGAATACATTGTCGAGCGCGATCCGAGAATTTTGTTCGACCGGATGGTGGCATGGTTTGTACGCCATAATGCACCCGTGCCATTGTCTAGTCAGGAGTTTCAAGAAGGCCTGCGCAATCGCTTCCTCGAACGCGATGGAATGACGTTCTTGCCCGAGCAGGTAGCAGAGTACGATCGAAAGCGCGCGCAAACCGAACAGGCTCCACAAATGGAATTGTTTGTTTCTGATGAACGCTCAGCCATTGACTGGCTGACAGACTTTCTGAAGAAGCGACCATCAACATATCAAGAACTTAACCCAGAATTTATGACCCAACTCGGGGCAGGCTGGAAGAAACATGAGATGCGTCCCGAACTTTCCGCTCTCCTCGAAGACAACTTCCTGCGCTTCGACGGGAACGGGGATGTACCGAGTCAGATCCACAGCTATCTGTCGACCAACTTCAAGGACCTCCGCGGTTTGGAGAAGGAAGACCCGCGCCTGAAGGCGAAGGCCAGGGATCGCTGGTTCGTGCCCGACCCGAACAAGGCGAAGGATCTGGAACAGAAACGCGAACGGTTGCTGCTGAAAGAGTTCGAGGCTTACAAAGCCGCGACCAAGCGTCAGATGAAGGAGTCCCGCCTCGAGGTGCTGCGTGCAGGTTTCAAGACGGCTTGGGGCGCGAAGGATTACAAGACGATCATTAGCATCGCCGAAAAACTGCCTGACGAGACGCTGCAAGAGGACGAAAAGCTGCTGCTCTGGTACGATCAGGCGCTGACGCGGACGGAGGCTGATGCGTGACGCATGCGACCCAAGACTATGGCATTGGGACGTGGTGCTGGCATGAACGACATGCCGCACCCTGCCGTGTCGTGGACCGGGAAGAGATGTGGGGCGAGACCTCATATCGGGTTTGGCTGCCGGGCAAAGACGCCGTCGTCCGTGCGCGGTCGCGCGACCTAGGGCCGCTCGACGCTGTCCGGCCGACAGTCGACCACATCTTGCATACTGCTGCTGCGGCAAAGCTCTTGGATGCGCTTGAGGATAACCTTCTTCTCGCACCAATCCAGTCGAGCGTCGTTCCACTGCCCCACCAGCTTTACGCCCTGAACCGCGCCATGTGCCGGGACCGGATCCGCTATCTGCTGGCGGATGAAGTCGGGCTTGGCAAGACCATCGAGGCCGGTCTGATCCTGCGCGAGCTCAAGCTTCGCGGTATGGCGAAGCGGATCCTTGTCGTGGCACCCAAAGGGTTGGTGCGGCAGTGGCAGGCCGAAATGCGCCTGCACTTTGGTGAGAATTTCCAATTCATCGAGCCGTCCGAGCTTTCCGCATATCGCCAGTTTCGCGATGACGAGGAAAATCTTTGGCGGCTGCACGATCAGGCGATTTGTTCGCTGGATTCTGTGAAGCCGCTTGAAGGTCGGCGCGGCTGGAGTGCGGAGCAGCTTAGCACCTATAACCGTGAACGCTTCGAAGACTTGATATCGGCATCCTGGGATCTCGTGATCATAGACGAAGCCCACCGAATGGGCGGGAGCACCGACCAGGTTGCCCGTTACAAGCTTGGCGCAGCACTTGCCGAAGCTGCGCCATATCTCTTGCTTCTCTCCGCAACGCCTCATCAGGGAAAAACTGACCAGTTCCACCGCCTGATGCAACTTCTCGACCGTGACTCCTTTCCAGATGAAAATAGCATCTCCAGTGATCGTGTGCGCCCGTTTGTCGTCCGGACCGAAAAGCGGTTGGCGATCGATGCCGAAGGCAAACCCCTGTTCAAGCCCCGTTTGACACGGACGCAAGCGGTCGCCTGGTTGGATCGCCACAAGGCGCAGCAGGGCTTGTACGAGGCAGTCACTGAATACGTTCGCCACGGCTACAATCAGGCCATGGCATCGAAGCAAAGACACATCGGTTTTCTGATGATCCTGATGCAGCGGTTGGTGACTTCTAGCACTGCGGCCATCCGGGCCACCTTGGAAAGGCGGCTTCTTGCTCTGGATGATGATCACCGTCAATTGCAGCTGTTTTCTGCAGAAGGTGTCGGAGATTGGCATGAGCTGACGGGTGATGATCAAATTGATGTTGCCGTGGCATTTGAAGCTTTGGGCGATGAGCGAAAAGACGTAGAGGCGCTTCTCTTTCTCGCGCGTGAGACCGAGGCACAGGGAACTGACGCCAAAGCCGAGGCGCTCTTGGAGCAGATCTACAAGATTCAGCAGGAAGAGAACGATCCTGAACTGAAGGTCCTGGTCTTCACCGAGTTCGTTCCAACACAGGCAATGCTCGCGGAGTTCCTTGAGAGCAGGGGTTTCTCAGTTACAACGCTCAATGGCAGCATGGATCTGGAAGCGCGTGGCCGGGCTCAGCGGGCATTTTCAGGGGAGGTACGTATTCTGGTCTCCACGGACGCTGGCGGCGAGGGTCTCAACCTCCAATTCTGCCACATCATCGTCAATTTCGATATGCCGTGGAATCCCATGCGGGTCGAGCAACGGATCGGCCGTGTGGATCGTATCGGTCAGCCTCATATTGTGCGGGCAATAAATTTCGTGCTCGAAGACACGGTCGAGCATCGTGTTCGGGAAGTCCTCGAAGCCAAACTTGCGGTAATCGCCGAAGAGTTTGGCGTGGATAAAGTTGCTGATGTGATGGATTCGGTCGAGGCGGAGCCTCTCTTTGATGAGCTTTTCGTTCAGGGGCTTCAAGATCCAGCTTCGATCGAAACCGAATGCGATGCAGTCCTGACTCAGCTTCGAAACACGCTGACGGAAAGCCGGAAGAGTAGCGATCTTTTAGCTGACGGGCACGATCTGGATGCGGATGACGCGCGAAAGTGGCGTGACCACCCCGCTCAGTTTTGGCTTGAGCGTGCAATTACCACTGGGCTGCCAGCGCGCGGTGGGGAAGCTACACGAGAAGACGATACTTGGCGGATACGTTGGGCCGATGGCAGTGAGTCAGCCAGGGTTTGCTTCGACGCGCGAACCGCAGCAGACCGACCTGAAATTGAGTGGGTGACGCTTGAAGACCCTCGGGCACAGGCGCTGATTGCGGATCTGCCACGATGCATCTCTGGTCAGCCTGTACCTGTCGTACGCATAGCTGGACTTCCTGACAGCGTGAGAGGCGTCTGGTCACTTTGGGAAATCAGCCTAGCGGCTGACGACTTCAGCCGTCGCCGCTTCCTATCCGTGTTCGTCAATGACGAGGGTCGTGCCTTCCAGCCCACTGCAAAGCGCATTTGGGATGTCCTTCTCACGGAACAAGTCGAACAGATCGAAACCCATGCAACACAAGACCCACACGACTGGTATAGGCGGTCGAAATCCGCTGCCATCGCTCAAGGTGAGCGCGTGTTCTCTGATCTTGTGACAGAGCACAAGACACGTATTGAGGAAGAACGCGGGCGCGCGCTTTACGCTTTTGAAGCCCGCCACCAAGCAATTGGAAGGGTTGGGCTTCAGACAGTTCGTGATTATCGCAGGAAACGGCTCCAGAATGAGCATGAGGCGCGAATGGCGCAACTAGAGGCAGCGGCATCCTATTCGCCAGATCTCAATGCACTTCTCGTTTTGCGCGTTGGCGAGTTAGCGGTTGGTGAGAAATGAGTGTTTGGACCGACCGCATCCTGCAGGAGTTTCCTGCCGATCTTTCACGCTTCTGGATCGCTCTGGATCCGGATGGCCTCCTTTTGGATGAACGCATCCTGCACGGCCTTCGTGAACGTGGATTTGAAGTCCTGCCATTCGAAGACGCTGTTTCGTTCAGGACCGAGTATGAGGAGCGCTACCGCGCGGCATGGGATACTGGCAGGGAAGGAACTGCAAAGGCGCTGGTCTTGCAACTGCGAGGCACAGACCTCAACTCACTCCCCTGGGACTACATCAGATCAGCCCGTACGCTGAATCTGAGCTTGGCTGATCTTTTCCCCAAGCTAAGCTATGGTGTCGTCCGGCAGATCGACTCCGAACACCACGAGGCCCTGTTCCAAGCTTGCAAAAAGCATGCGGCACAGCCTCTCGGCGAGGGGGCGACCAAAGATTTCATTCTTACCCACATCTTCAGGCTCAGCCCTTATTTGCTGAACAGGCCGGAGGATTTCTGGCGAGAAGTGCTGCGTCTTCACTATCGTGGAACAGGGCTGCCAGAACTGCTAGCGCAACATGTCGCGACGGTCTTGAGGGATACGCCCCTCGGAACCTTGCCGATTGTCGAGCTTCTCTCGTCCAAGACCGATATGGTTCGCGCGGTCCAAGATGCATGGTGCGGTTTTCTAGCACAGCACGGTGTCCGGACTGAGGGTTCTGCTGGAGTGCGGGAGTCGTCCGAGCGGGCCGCAATCACGGTGCCATTCGATCATCCCGATGTGCGGGTCATTATTGATACCATGTTCCTAGAAGGCGTCCTTCAGCCCGTCGAAGTTGATCAGTTGCCTGCCGAGCTGCCTGGCTGGATCAAAGTTGGGCTGATTGGCGATCCTCGTGCACTTAGCCATCTCGTATCAGAAGGCGCAAAAAGGATCGCTGCGGATTTGCCAGCAATTGACGCGTCGCATCGAGATTGGGTGGAAGCGGCACGTCGGTTGGCAGAGCTCATCTATCGCTTCAATGAGCTTAAAGCCGCCGATGCCGATAGCCTGCAGGTACAGATACAGGCCTTGCAGAATGACGCTGATGGGCGATTGAGGGAGTGGGTATTTCAGCACTTTGCAGATTTGCCATCGCTGCCCGTCGCGAAATCTCCTGTGATGGTACATCATGTCCCGAGGTATCTGGCCATGCGCCGCAGCGCAGGCGAGGACCGAATAGCCCTTCTTGTGTTTGATGGGCTGGCTCTGGATCAGTGGGTCCAAATCCGTGAAGATTTGTCGGCCAGGACACCTGAATTTTCTGTAGATGAGGGCGGGTGTTTTGCGTGGCTACCGACGCTGACGTCGATTTCACGTCAGGCTCTTTTTTCCGGGCTTAAACCCCGAGAGTTCCAGAGTTCGATGGACACAACCTCGCAAGAGCCATCGCTTTGGACAAGGTTCTGGCAAGAGCACGGACTTCGGAAGCCCGAAGTCATTTTTCAAAAAGGGCTCAAGCGCTCTGAACAGCTGGCCGCGCTAGAGGAGAATCTTTCGAAGCCGACAACGAAAGTAGCCGGTATTGTTGTCGATATGATCGATGAAATCGTGCACGGAGCAATGCTCGGAAAGCGCGGGGTCGCCGGGCAAATTCGCGAATGGTGCGATACTGGCTTCATTGAAAAGCTATTTCTTATGCTCACTCAGCATGGGTATCATATCTATCTCACAGCGGACCACGGCAATGTTGATGCCGAAGGTATTGGACGGCTCAGCCAAGGCGTTGTATCGGAATTGAAGGGTGAGCGGGTCAGGGCGTATCGCAGCGAAGACCTAGCGTCATCTGTCCCGCCCGAAATTGACGCGTTTCAGTTTGGAAGTCCCGGGCTGCCTGCTGATTTCTTGCCGCTCTATGCAAATGAACGCGGCGCGTTTGTACCTAAAGGAAACAAGATTGTCGCTCACGGAGGAATGGCGTTAGAGGAACTGATTGTGCCGTTTGTAAAGATAAGAATGAAGAAAGAAGAACATGCGACCGACAGCACCTCAAATAGGATTTGACCGCTTTATTCGCCTTGAGTGGGCGACAAAAGCACTAGAAGTCAGGGCGGGTCTCGCGGAGATCGACGAACTTGAAGCCATCTTGGATCAGGCACATTCAGGACCGGCGGCCAGAAAGAAGACCAGAACGGTGTTGAACCGCCTCTGGTTGGAGCCGCGCAAAGGCCTTGAGCCCTTTGCGCAAAGAGCCGTAGAGCTTTTTCAAGCGGCGCCCAGTACGCCGCCGGCTGCTCTCACATGGGGAATGGCTATCGTAACATACCCATTCTTTGCCAAAGTGGCTGAGATCATCGGTCGACTAACGTCACTTCAGGGTGACTGCACCACAGCTGAGGTGCATCGTAGGATGGCGGAAATCTACGGCGAACGTGAAGGGACACGAAGAATGACCAACATGGTCCTTCAATCCCAGATCGACTGGGCAACGCTCGAACGGAGTGACAACGGAAAGACGCTTACCCGAAAGAAAACCATTGCTCTGGAAGGGCCGGATCTGGTGCGCTGGATGACTAGGGCCGTGCTTGAGTGCGCGGGGCGTCCTGTTGGTCTTGGGACGTTAGATGCGCAGCCAGTGATTTTTCCGTTTGATCTTGGCGAAAACCTCGGATTTGTCTTGTCGTCTGCATCTGAACTAGACCTGCGCGCGGATAGTACTGGAAGTCAGTTTGTTTCGATACGAGACTAGTGGGGTCAGCCTGAGGCAGTTCCGAGCAACGATCGCGATCAGGCCGTGGTTGCCTGATTCAGGTGTAGCCAATATCGCGTATGCCGCCGCTCGCCGGTTCGTTTGAGTGCATCCTTCTCGACGAGGTCCTGCAGGTCCCGGGTCGCGGTCGCGCGCGAGGTGCCCGTGATCTTGAGGTAATTTTCGGCGCTGAGCCCGCCTTTGAACCCGGTAGGACCTTCCCGAAACATCCGCGCGATAGCTTTGTCTTGGCGCTCGTTCAATTGACCGCGGTGGCGGTCGTAAAAGTGCGCCTTGCTGATGAAGAACCCGACACGGTCGAGCGTGACCTGTTGGGCCGTGAGGACGATCTCGGCGAACCAGATGAGCCACTCCGTCACGTCCAGCGTCTTCTGGTGGAACTCGAGCTGGTCGTAATAGGCTTTCCGTTCTTTTTCGATGGTAAAGGCGAGCGCTATGAGGCTCGGTTGGCCAATGTTCTGCGCCAGCGACTTTTCAGCCAGGGCGCGGCCCAACCGGCCATTGCCATCCTCGAAAGGATGGATGCTCTCAAAATATAGGTGGCCGAGCCCCGCACGTGTCAGGGCTGGGAGCGGTGTTGCGCAGCCGGGTCCGGTCTTGTTGAACCATTCAACGTAGCGCTCCATCTCCGGCGCGACCTGAACTGAGGGAGGCGCTTCAAAATGTATTGTCGGGCGGTCAAGGCGGCCCGAGACGATTTGCATTGCCTCAGCGTGCCGTCGGTACTCGCCAATGGTCTCCAGCCGAGGATCATGGGACAGGAGCATCCGGTGCCAGCGAAACAGCGTCTCGTGGTCGAGCGAATCCGCAAAACCTGAATAGAGGTCTACCATCATTTCAGCCACGCCCTGCTCACGCGGCTTGGTTGGGTAGCTGTCGGGGTCCAGTCCCATATGGCGGCGCAAGGACGACTGGACGCTCAGTCGATCGAGGATTTCACCCTCAATGGCACTGGTCTGCATCGCTTCTTCGCTTAGAAGTTCGATGCGCAGTTGCTCGCGATCAGGCTGGCTGACATGATGCACGGCACCGACGATCTCGCCGGAGGACAGCAGAAATTTCTGTTCGAACGCTTCCAGTACGGAGGCATCATACCGGAAATTCGGCCAATCGGGCAGTGTCCAGTTCCAAGGCATGAGTTGTAGATATCCTTTCTATAACTCACGTATAGATCATTCTTGATGCATAGAAGTCAATGCTATCACTCAGATGGTCTACATCAGGAGCTGCCTGCTCGGGCCGAGACTGGATTCGGCATCAGACGTTTTGAAGATGTGACGGATCGTGCGACTTCCTAGCACTATCTTGCAGGTCGAGGGGGCTCTCCGTCGTAATCTGATCAATCGGTTCATAGCGGACATCTGCCATTGCGTCTTTGAGCCAAGCCGGTTGCAGATCGCCATTGTTCCATTGGTAGAGATAGCCCACCAGGCTGTCGGTCTTCTTGCAGAGGATGCGCATGATCGGTTCGCCTGTCAGGCGGGGTTTCAGGGTCATGATGCATTCCTTTTACTTGGACCTCGAAACTGGTGAACACGGAGGCCGCTGAATCCTTTGATCGGGTGTTAAGATTAAGTTTCTGCAACTGCAAGATGAACCGAAAATGGTGGGCGGAAATCCACCAGAATTATGCAAGTTGTCTTTTTAGATAAGTCCCTTACGACACGTTGGGCTCTTGCGGCGGTGCAGCGCGATCCGCGATTTCGTCGAGGAGAATGTCGATCTCAGCCCAGATGCGCGGCTCGACCTGGCCCCGGATCAACGCCCATTTGCTCAGGACATCGAGCGGGTCGTGATCGCGCAGCAGGACCGCCAGGCTGGTGGCATCGACAGCCAGCGACGTGCGGGCTTGCCATTGCGTGTAGCGGGTGCGCTGCTCTTTGGGCGGAGGCGCGAAGATCGGTAACAGGTGCCAGCCCTTGACCGCGCGGCGCAGAGCGGCTCGCACCACATGTGCGGGCTCGACGCCACAGGCCTGCAATGCCGCTTCCTGCCGTTCGAGGGCATTGACCCTGATGTCGATCTTCCGGGTCGGGGTCTTGGTACGAGGTAGCGCGGAAGGTTTTGGAGCTGGACTGCGGCCAGTGCTTTCCGAGTTGACTGTGTTTGGTGCCTGCGCCGTTTCGATCTCAGTTTCGAAAGCACGCATCTCCGGCTCAGCTACGATCGCGGGTTTCGGGGTCACAGGTCCCGGTTGGTCTTCTCCCCTTTCCGGAATGTCCCGGCCGTCTTGTCGGAGCGCTGCGGAGTAGGCTGGATCAACTCTCGTGATGGTCGGGATTTTCTTTCGCAATCGACTGCCCTCACGCCGCCAGAATGTTGTTGAGAATGTCGGTCGCCTCCTCGAGGGCCTCGACGACATGACGAACATGTGGGCGCATCAGTGGGTTGGGATCGGACTGCTTTTCCAGCGCCAGAGCGTGGAGAAGCCCTTTCTGATCCATCTCTTTGTACGTGTTGCGGCGCATCATCACGGTCTCGATCACCGGAAACCGGGTGAGGGCCTCCTCGATCAGAGCGGCGTCAGCCTTGGTGGTTTTCGGGTCGACCATGTTCAGAACGACGTGATGACGCGGGAGGCTGCTTGGATCGTCGACCCGAGATTTCAGCATCCGGAACCAATCGGCAGTCTGCGCGCCGACGTCAAAATCCGAGGTCGACAGCATGACAGGCGTCACGATGTGGTCGGCGAGAACCGCAATGCCATCTGACCATTCAGCACCGACCCCGGCAGTGTCGATGAAGATGAAGTCCGCCGTGTCCGCCATATAGGCCTGCTCGATCTTGCCTTCGACACCAGCAACACTTTCGACGGTAGCGCAGTGGAGGAGCGGTGAGCCAAGACCCCCAGCCTCCGCCCGCGCGTGCCAGGCTCCGAGTACCCCGGTGCTGTCTGTATCGACCAAAAGAACTCTGCGACCGGCGGCAACGGCTGCGCTGATCAAGGCGCGCGAGAGCGTGGTTTTCCCACTCCCCCCTTTCCGGGCCATCGCGGCGATCACCACGAGATTGTCGTTCGGCATTTTGACGTCCTTTTGCAAAAATAGTGGAAAGCCACAAAAAGGTTGAAATGTCGCTAATCGTTTGAGGCGGCAGGGTCAAGCAGATGTCGGGATGCGATGTGCGCACGGCACGCTGCGGGGGCCGCCCTGCGTTCGACGCTAAGCGCCTGACGTGCTGCGACTTCCAATTTCCGAAGTACGGTAGACGGGAGCCAGCGTACGGAACGCATTTGACGCGAGACGTGATCCTGCTGCCGCGCTGCGCTCCACAGCAAGCAGTCGACACCCAACAAAGGACGTCCTGCGGTACGCCGAAGACGGCGTGCGGACGGCGTGAAGCGCGCGGCATTTGCCACATCGCGCGGTGCAATGAGCGCGAAGCGCGACCCATTTCACAAAGGACGGGAAATCGCCCCTGCGTGGCGATTTTCTACATTGAGTACAAGCCCTTACTGCCGACTCCACTTGCGTTGGGAGTCGACGGGCTTGTACGAAGTTGGCAAGAAATAGGAACGTTAACTTCAAAATGTCACGCGGCCGCAGACTGACCGAGACCGAGCGTCTGAGCATCGCCAGAGAGCGATCTCAGGGCGTTCCTGCTGCCGATCTTGCTGTGCGTTATGACGTCAGTCTGAAGTCGATCTACAACGCTGCCAATCACGCCTCGGAGCGGCAGATGGCCAATGCCAGCCGGTCGCGGGTGATTGGCATCCGTGTCTCGGATCGCGATCTTCGAGGCTTTGATGCTGCTCTGGCGCGGCGCGGTATCGCGCATCGCTCAGATGCCATGCGGCGGTTGATGCTCGCAGCCGATGACATTCTACGACCGGACGAGTCGACAGCCGAAGAGCTGCGCAGCATGAGTGCGGCGCTCAACCGGGTGGGCAACAACGTCAACCAGGTGGCACGGAGGTTGAATGAGGCCAAGCTCAGAGGAGAGCCTCTGCCATACACTGCTGCGAGCCATGCGGAGATCCGCGATCTCGCGGGCCTGGTGTTCGACATGGCCGACCAGATCCAGGAGCTGTTTCGGGCAAGACGCCGATCGCTCGATCTATCGGTGACACAGGCCCTCTCCGGTTTGAACGCGGAGGCGGATCATGACGCGGAGTGATCGCGCGCGGGGCGTTGGATCATCTCTCTTTGATCGCGACTGGAGCCGAGTTTCGGGAAGCTGGCAGGGGCTTGCAAAGGGTGCGCAGATGGTGCGGGCCGCGCGCGGATATTCGCCGGCGATCTTCAAGGCCATCTCAAAGGGCGGCTGTCACACCGGCGCGCAGCTTCGGGCGCAACTCACCTATCTCACCACCAAGTCAAGCCACATCCTCGACAGCCGTGGAACCCATGAGGGGAAGAAGCAGCTCTCGGAAGTTGAGATCACGCGCGTGGCCCGCAGGTTCGAGAACCAATGGAACGAACGCTACAGCCCAAAACTTGGCCATACCTCACATCTGCTGATGGCGTTTCCCGTTGGAACCAAGGGCGAAGAGGTGCGCGACATTTGCCAAACGGTCTGCGAGCGGCTCTTTCAAGGTGAGGGGTCGCAATTCGATTATATTGCTGCAATACACCAAGATCGCGCACATCCACACGCGCATATCGTTCTCAACCGCCGCAGCAAGGATGGCGAAATGTTCTTCCTCGGGAAAGATCACCACTTCAACTACGACGCCTTTCGGGTGGCGATGGTCGAGGCGGCCCAGGTCCATGGGATCCGGCTCGAGGCAACGCGTCGTCTCGACCGGGGCGTCACGACCTACCGCGCCGAAATCGACGAGATCTACAAAGCGCGTGAAGAAGGGCGGCCGCCGGTTGAACGCCAGCGAACCGGCGCTGATCTGGCGGCAGCTTTGGAGGCGGTCGGGCGCAATGCGCTGGTTTATCGCGGGCTCGCGGCCGAAGCGTCACGATCAAACTTCGAAGACCTGGCCGAAGCCCTCGAGCGCGCCAGCACGATCCTTGCCAGTGGCAGTTCAATCCAATCCGATGGAGCCATTTACATGTCCGACGACGAGACGGCGTTTGATACGCTGATTACCGAGTTTTCCCAAAACATTCGCCAGATCGAAGCGGCGATCGACAGAGCACCTGCCACGGAGCGACCGGAGATCGAGCGCAAGCTCACCGACGTGTTGGCCTCGGTCGCGCATTTGAACCCGCTGGGTGATCGTTCCGGCGCCCTGATCGATGCACCGTCCCGGGACGGCATCTATGCGCGGCCCAATGTGAGTGAGGATAATCTCGGGCGCCTCGATGAGGGCGAGATGAAAGCGAAGCTTGCCGAGGCGCTGCAAGGGACTGGTATCGATGCAGATGCCGTCGCGGCCCGCATGCGCGAGGGGGCCGGCAATGCTGCGCTTGAGCGGCACTGGCTGGCGCAGGACCTGCGTGCGATCGCAAAGGCGGGGGATCTCGATCTGGAAAAAGCCGAGGACCGCGAGGGCGCGCTGGACCGACTGGAAGCGGTGCATGTCCGTTTGGGCGAGGTCCTGACAGGCGCGCAGGTCTTGCGAGCCATCGATGAGGTGGAAGAGGGCGATACCGAACTCCGGCTTGGCGATGGCGCGCAGCTATCAGGCCAGAACACCCAAGTTGACCGCCCGGACGTGTTCGCCGCAACGGAGAGACAAGATTTCCGGCAGCTGGTGGCGCAGTTCCGCCGTACTGATTTCAACTATCCGTTCTCCGACGATTCTTCGGTGCGAGGGAGGGGTGCGATCGAGGTGGAAGAGGCGCGTGCCGCGTTTGACGCCTATGCACAAAGATCGCCACAACATGCCGAGCTGGCCTCAATGGCCTGGGAGCAGGTGACTGACGGCTTCAAGCCGCCGCAATACGCGGTCGCGGAGCAAGACCGCACACTCCACGCGGGCGACATGGACCTCGCTTTGCGGGATCCATCCGAACATCTCGGTCCGATCACCGAGGAGCTTCGCACGGTCGCTCGCTACCGCACGGAAATGCCGGATGACACCTTCGGGGCGGCGGTCCAGGACGAGATCAATCACCTTCGCGCTTTGGGTGCCTCACGTGCCTACATCAGCGAACGAAGCTTCGAAATCGAAGACCAGGCGCGTCAGGATTATGCTGAACGGCGTTATCTGGAAGAGACAGCCCCTGCGGTCATGGCTTTTGTGCGCAAAGCCGCCTCCGGGGAACCAGAACCGATATCCGAAGCAGAGCAGCGGCGACTGGTCGAGCAGGTGAACGAACGGCTGTCGCCCGATGCGATCACCGCGTTGCGGTCCGGCAATGCTGAAGTGCTTGACAAGTTCACCGAGGATCCGCTGCGCCAACTCGAATTGGCCAAGACCTATCTCCAGAGCAGCGAGATTACCGCCCATGGCCCGGCTATAGAGCGCGTTCTTGACGCCCTGGCTGAGGAACAGATCGAGGCACAGCGCGCGCGCCATACCGCCGCACACGGCGAAAAGGGGATCACCCATGGATAGGGGCAAGATCATCGGAGGTGTCCTGAGCCTCGTGTTGGTAGGCCTTGCCATGGGCTATGTGGTGGCGACCGGGTTTCTCATGTTTCGGTACGGGCTTTCGCCCACGCGTTTCGACGTCTTCCTGCTCGCCCGCGAATATCGGGGTTTGTCACAATCTGCGCATAAGGAATTCCTTTGGGTCAACCTCATCGTTGTCGGCTTCGGTCTCGCCGCCTTGATGCTGAGCGTGACGCTGCTAGGGGAGGCGTTGACGCGGTTCGGCACGACCCATTGGCAGACCAAAGGAGAGATGAAGCGCAATGGTTTCTTCGCCAAGCCGGGCGGCGGTTTCCTCCTTGGTAAATTGGGGCCCCCGAAATCGAAGCGGCCTTTCCTCGTCTCGAAGACCTTCCCGCATGCGCTGATTGTCGCTCCGACGGGCCGGGGCAAGGGCGTGGGCTTCGTGATCCCGAACCTGCTCACCTACAAGGGCTCGGCCGTGGTGCTCGACGTGAAGGGCGAAAACTTCCGCGAGACCTCGCGGTTCCGCGCCAGCATGGGGGACAAGGTTTTCCGCTTTGCGCCAACAGACTGGGACCGGCCGACGCACCGCTACAATCCGCTGGCGCGCATCGCGGCCATGACCAATCCCGACCGGCAGCAGATGGAGCTGAAGCTCACCGCCAAGCTCTTCCTGCAAACCGACAATGAAAAGCTGAGCGGGCTCCTAGCTGGCGGGATCGACCTCTTCGTGGCGGCTGGTCTGCTGGCCTTTGAGCGGGGCGTGCCTACCATCGGCGAGATCTACCGCATCACAGCGTCTGGGGGCGACAAGCAGAAGGAATATCTGAAGCGATCGCAGGAGGTGAAAAACACCTCCGCCAAGCTGATCTTCGAGCGCATGGCCTCGACCAACAACGACACGTTGACCTCTTACCTCTCGCTCTTGATGACCTCAGGTCTCGACACTTGGGACAACCGCGCGATCGACGCGGCCACCGCGACCTCGGATTTCTCCTTCCGGGACATCCGGCGGCGGCCGCACGCGATCTATCTCGTGGTCGAGTCCGAGATGATCCGCCCTCTGGCCCCGCTGATCCGGCTGTTCTTCTCGGACCTGATCGCCTCGTTGCAGGCGCAAGAACCGGGGGACGACGAGCCCTGGCCCGTGATGATCATGCTCGACGAATTCGACCGGCTCGGGAAGATGCCGATCGTCGCCGAAAGCATCAAGACGCTGCGCTCCTTCGGCGGCAACCTCGCCATCGTGACCCAGACGATCCCCGCGCTAGACGAGATCTATGGTGAGAACACCCGCAGGTCGCTTCAGGGCGGCGCCGGCGTGAAACTCTACCTCACCCCGTCGGAACAGAAGACCATCGAGGAGCTGAGCCAAGCCGTTGGCAAGACCACCAAGCGTGTGGTGACCCGCTCTCGCGCTGTTGGACGCAATCCGTTCGAAGGACGCAGCGTCTCGGAGAGGACCGAGGACACCCCGCTCCTGACCGAGGATGAGGCCCGACGCATGGACCTCGACGAGGTCATCCTCGTGATCGACGCGCAGATGCCGATCCGGGCAAGAAGGGTGAAGTATTTCGAGGACCCGGCTTTGAAGGTGCTGCACGCCGGGCAGTCGGGGAGTTTCCCGTATCCGGACGAGGAGGGGCTGCGGCGGGATCGGCAGATGTCTGAGACCCGGGAAACGGTGGAGAGGTTGAAGCAGGAACTGCAGGAAGTGCGGGCAGCTGCAGGAGCGCAGCGGTCTGGGATTGCGTCCTCCTCGATGACAGTTGAGGCATCTGCAGCGGAGACGCAGGATCCGCAGCCAGCGCCATCAGGTCGGGCGCGCGGCCGAGCGGCACGCGCTGCGGCGGGTGGCGGTGGGTCAGGTCAGTTGTCGCTCGATATGGCGGGACTGGGGCTCACGCAGGCCGACAGGACCGAGCTGGCAGCGGCCGTGCAGACAACGCGATCCATCATCGAAGTTCATGGATGAGTAGTGGCCGCTGCGCCTCAGACGATTTCGTGCTTGCTCCTTGGGAGCTTCGCACGGATTGCACATCGGTACACCCTATTGCATCTATGCCCACAAGGCTGTGGCCGCCTTGCGCAAACATGGCTTCAACGCACGTCGCCTTGACGGCGGTTTGCCGGAATGGCGTGAGGATGGGCGATAGACCGCGCGCGTCGGCTGATCTCAGACCACTTCGTCTGCCTTCGCTGTAACGTCCTTGACCCACGACATCAAAGCAGCGGGATCAGACGGCAGCTGGATTGCCAGCCCTTCCGCGAAACTTTCGAAGGCCGGTCGGTTGAGCGCGTTGATGCCAACCAGAACGGGGATATCCATAGCGACCGCCTCGGCGATCACGCTGCGGAACCCACGCCCCTCGGACTCGTGTTTGCCGAATTTGTTGACGATCAAAAGGTCTGCGCCGGATGACAGGCCAGCCGTGACCAGTCCGACCGCCGTTTCTAGCGCGGCCGGGTCGAGGCGGCACCCGCGCGCCTGCGGGCCAAGATCCTGACTGATGCGCAAGACAGCCCCATCGGGCAAAACCCGCACATCCATGTCGCAGGGACCCGCATCGGCGCGCTCGCTGTTGATCTGGACTGTGCCGCAGCATCTGAGGCCTCGGGCCGCGAGATCCGCTGCCAGGCGTTCAAGCACCAGATCGGTATCGCCGCGTCCCGGCGCCATCGTGTAGGCAAGTTTCATATCCGGGCTCCTTCAGGATTGGCAGAAAGGTTGGAATTCGACCAGCGCACCAGCTGGCAGGCATTCGGCATCGGAGGGCAGAAACATCAGCCCGTCCGCGATGGACAGCAGACCGACACGGGCCGAATGGGTGGCATCCTCGAAACTGACGATCTCGCGGCCAAGGGCATCGAAACCTGCCAGCGTGGCGGGCCGGAGTTCGCAGCGTCCCGCCTTGCGGCGGATTGGGGTCCCGGTCACGACGTGGCGGCGGGCCGGGGCCTCCGTCACCTCGCCGGTCAGGGCGCGGATCAGCGCCGTGCCAAAGACCTGAAACGTGACGAATGCGGAAACCGGATTGCCAGGCAACCCGAGCCAGTGCGCCTTTCCGATGCGCCCGACTGACACTGGCTTGCCCGGTTTGATCGCTACGCCACTGAACAGGGTTTCCCCCCCGAGGGCCATGACGGCGGGTTTCACATGATCCTCTTCGCCCACGGAGATGCCGCCCGTGGTAATGACGAGGTCGGACTGCGCCGCCATTTCGCTCAGTTGATGGACTAGGCCCGCAAGATTATCGGCGCCTTGGGCGGAGGCGACGATTTCAATGCCTGCACATGCAAGGCTTGCCGTGAGCATCGGCGTGTTCACGTCCCAGATCTGTGCGGCCTCGCGCGCGCCCCCGGCGCGACGGACCTCGTCGCCGGTGACCAGAAGGGCCACCCGCAGCCTGCGCCGTACGCGCAGGATGCCTGCCCCTGCCGCGGCGCAGGCGGCGATCTCCCTCGGGCCGAGCCTGCGGCCCTTTTCCAAAACGGTCGCGCCCTCGGCCATGTCGCTGCCCGCAACACGGATATTCAGGCCCGACACGGGACGGCGGGAAAGGTGAATGAAGTCTCCGTCTCGGATGACATCCTCCTGCATCACCACAGCATCCGCGCCCGTGGGGATGGGTGCGCCCGTGAAAATGCGGGCAGCCGAAACGCCATCGAGCACCGTGGACGGATCCTGCCCGGCAGCCACGCGTGCCACGACCCGAAGCGCCCAGGGACCGGGCCCCGTTAGGACCGAGGTCTTAATTGCATAGCCATCCATCGCTGCGTTGTCGAAAGCCGGTGCCATCGACCGGGATCTGATCGGCAGGGCGAGAATGCGACCAGGGGCACTGCCGACCTGCAGGGCCTCGGTTCGACCGACCGGCGACGCATGCGCCGCAATCCGGGCAAGGGCCTCGTCGATACTGACCAGCGCATGGAGCATGTCCTGACGGTCACAGCCGCAGCCCGGTGACGCGATCGCCTGATGCAGTGTCATTCTGCTGCCTCCTCAGTGGATTTTGCTTCCTCAAAGTGCCCGGGCCCGATGCTGCAATCGAGATCGCGCAGGCGTCCGTCCTTAAGGCCATAGATCAGGCCATGCACCCGCACGACGGCACCGCGAGCCCAAGCCCGCTGAAGGATCGGCGATTCACAGACGCGCCGCACACCTTCGACGACGTTCCATTCGGCCAGCCGGTCGCGGCGCGCCTCGAGGTCGGGTTCGCGCCCCAGATCGACGGCGTAGGCGCGCGCAAGGCGCCGGATCGGCTCCAGCCAGTGATCGGCCAGACCATGCGGCAGATCCTCGGTCGCGGCCTTGACCCCGCCGCAGCCATAATGGCCACAAACAATGATTTCGCGCACATGCAGCGCATCGACGGCGAACTCTAGTGCCGATAGCAGATTCATGTCCGAGGAATGAACGATGTTGGCGACGTTGCGATGGACGAAGACCTCGCCCGGATCGAGGCCCGCCACCACATTGGCCGGAACCCGGCTGTCCGAACAGCCGATCCAGAAGAACTCGGGCGCCTGAAGGGCGGCAAGGCGGGTGAAGTAATCCGGTTCCTCGGCGTGTCGTTGTTTCGACCACGCCTCGTTGCGGGCCAGAAGATCATTCAGCATCGGATGTCTCCGGGCGTTCGGGTAGACCGCGTCGAGACCGCATGTGTCTCGACAGGGTCCGCAGGTCGGCCCGGGTCAGCCGCACCCGGGCAATCGGTAGAAGGATCGCGTTCTCGGCCACGAGATGACCGCGCACATGTCCGGCGAACCGGGTCAGCACCTTGCGCTCCTCCTGCGAGAGAGCGGAACCAGTGTCGAGGCAGGTCGAGAGAGATGCGCGCACGTCTGGCAGCAGACGCAAGGCCTCGTCATGATCTACTCTGACCCTGGTGATCGCGTTTTCGATGGCATCCTCTGGAAGACAGCGCGCAACGAGCAGAGGGAAAAGATCTTCTACTTCATCGCGTAGGTGGACGTTCAGTTCCTCGTTGAGAAAGCGCAGCACGCACAGCACGTGCGTCCGGTCCAGGGTTGCGGTCGTCGCAAGGCTGTCGATCACTGCGCAGATCTGGCACTCGCGCAGATGATCTTCGACAAGGAAGTCCAGCGGCCTGTCCAGCAGGCCGGTGTGCGTCGGTATTTTACCGCTACCGCGCGTTGCTGGTTCCGGGTGTTTCATGACGCGCCCTTTCGCGTGGCTCAGATCGGCGCAAGACTCGCGCCAGTGATGCTCGCCTTTGCCGCAAGCGTCTCGATGAAGTCACGGGACGCGCGCGCCCAGGCAGCCTTTTCCAACGCCTGCGCGATCTTGGGGCGAACGGTGTCATAGGGCAGCACCTGCCCGGGCGCCGTGGCGTTCAGGCGGATGATGTGCCAGCCATGCCGCGACAGGACGGGCGCGGGCGTAATGCACTCATCGGCGAGGGTGCGCAGCGCGGCCTCGAACTCGGGCACGGTGTCGCCCGGACCAAGCTGACCCAGATGACCGCCGGAGGCCTTTGAACCGCAATCGCTGTCGCGGGCTGCAGCGGCGAACCCCTTGGCGTCGCCATCAAGACGCGCCAGCAGGGCAACGGCCCTTGCCTCTGCCAGCCCACGCTCAGCTTCGTCGCGCGGATCGCAGGCGCACAGGATGTGCGAGACATCCCAGAGCGGCGGAGACCGGTAGCGGTCCGGACCCTTGGCCCATTCTGCCCGCACGGTTTCTTCGGTGACGGGCATGATCGTCAGCGCCTCGTCCAGAAGGGCGCGGATCAGGGCTTCGTCCTCGGTCTCGAACCGGCCGGGGGCCAGTTCGAGCGGATCCGGGGTCAGTCCGCGTACCCTTACCTCCTGCAGCATCAAGGCGCGGATCGTGAGCGCCTGCGCGGCCTTGCGCCAGGCGACGCCCGGTTTGTCCTTGGGCGCGCTGTGGTTTTGCGCCTCGGCGGCGATTGCCGCCGAGGGAATGGTTTCGCCGTTCACGACGACATCGGGGAAAAGGGCCATGTTCATCGCGCTCACTCCGCAGGTGTCGTGGCCGAAGGGCCGGGTTTGGCTTGCCGCTTGTCAAAGGCGCGGCGGCGTTCTTCAAGCGGGCGGTGGCGGCGCGACCGCACGATCTGGTATCCCGGCCGCGTTAGCAGGTAGCGCACCGGTGCGGCGAACCCTGACCAGATGTGCACCAGCCGCGTGAACGGGAAGAGCATCGTGATGATCAGGCCGAGGAAGATGTGCAGCTTGAACAGCCAGTGCACGTCAACCACCGTGACCCAGGCGTTGATGTTCCATGTGACCACGCTTTGCGACCAGGTCATGAAGCGGACCATTTCGGCCCCGTCCATGTGCTGCAACGACTGAGTGATGGTCAGAAGGCCGATGGCCAGCTGCAACCAGATCAGCACCATGATCAGGATGTCCGCAAAGCTTGACGTTGCGCGGATGCGCGGATCGAACAGCCGACGGTGCAAGAGCATGGTGCCGCCGATCAGGGCCGCGACCCCGGCCGGACCACCGATCAAGACCGCCATCCACTGCTTCAGGCCGTAGGGAATGCCGAGTGCATCGAGCACCCACACCGGCGTGAACAGCCCTACGAGATGGCCGAAGAAAACCGTCAGAATACCGACATGGAACAGGATCGAGCCCCAGATCAACTGTTTGCGGCGCAACAGTTGGCTGGAAGAGCTTTTCCAGGTGAAGGGGTCGCGTTCATACCGCGCGATGGATCCGAAGAGGAATACTGTCAGCGCGACATAAGGCATGACGCCGAAGATAACGAAGTTGATGTCGAAGTCGCCGAACATATCATGCGCTCCTGTTCATTGGGTTGGGGGCGGGTTTGTCCATCTGGGCCAACATGTCGCGGACCTGTGGACAGCCCGCGTTCGGATCGGGCCCGAAGGTGACCTCGGTCTCCTCCCAGACAGCATCGAGCGCCGCGAGGTCGGTCGGGTCATCGTCGGGGTGGGCCAGCATCTCGGCCACCGCCTCGGCGTCTGCCTTGGCACCGGACAGCTGCTTAAGTGCCTCAAACACAGCAGCATATCCGCTTTCGCGCCGGACAAGCCGCACGCCCAAAGCGTCAAGGATATGCGCCGCATCCGCCAGGGTTTCCCGTGCCTCGGATGCAGGACGCGAGGCGAGGAATTCCAGCAGCACCGGCAGGTGGTCGGGCAATTCCGAGGTGGCGGGCTCGAACCCGCCCCCCCGGTAGGTTTCGATCAGGCTGACCATCGCCCCGCCCCTGTCCCGGCTTTCGCCGTGCACATGTTCGAACAGGTTCAGCGACAGCGTCCGTGAGCGATCGAAGAGCATCACATAGCTTTCCTGAACGTCGAAGAGATCGCCCCGCCCGAGCCCATCGGCAAGCGCCTGCAACGCCGCCCGCGTGTCGGGTGCGATGCGAGGATCGGCGCCCAGAACGGCCCCAATCTCGGGCATTGCGCCTTGAAGCTCTGCGCTCGGATAGCTGAGAGTCAGCGAAAGCGCCTTGAGTGTACGGTCCATCATCAGAATGACTCCAGTGGAAGGGCAAAGGATTTCTTCTTACCGCCGAACAGGCTGGTCTTGCCCGTCTCGCCGGTAGAACAGCCGTTTCCATCAGTGAACCCGCAGCCGCCGCGGATGTCGGCGCCTTCTTCGTTCTGCTCGCGGTGCGCCGTGGGGATCGCGAAGCGGTCCTCGTAATCGGCGATGGCCATGATCTTGTACATGTCCTCGATCATCCGGCCCGACATGCCGACGCGGGCGGCAATGCCTTCGTCACGCACGCCGTCAACGGTCAGCGCCCGCATGTAAAGCCGCATCGCCGACATGCGTTCCAGCGCGTGCACGATGGGTTCCTCGTCACCCGCCGTCAGCATGTTTGCGAGGTATTTGACGGGGATGCGCAGGGACCGCACGTCGGGCATCTGGTCGCTCATCGCGATCTGTCCTGCCTCGGCCGCGTTCTGGATCGGTGAGAGCGGCGGGATGTACCAAACCATCGGCAAGGTGCGGTATTCGGGATGCAGCGGGAAGGCGACCTTCCAATCCATCGCCATTTTCCAGATCGGACTGACCTTGGCGGCCTCGATCCAGTCTTCTGGCACGCCATCGCGACGGGCGGCGGCGATCACCTCGGGGTCGTTGGGGTCAAGGAACACATCGAGTTGCGCGCCGTAGAGATCGGTCTCGCGTTCGCTGCTTGCCGCCGCTTCGATCTTGTCGGCGTCGTAGAGGATCACGCCCAGATACCGTATGCGCCCAACACAGGTTTCCGAACACACCGTTGGCTGACCACTCTCGATGCGCGGATAGCAGAAGGTGCATTTTTCCGATTTGCCGGATTCCCAGTTGTAATACACTTTCTTGTAGGGACAGCCCGAGACGCACATCCGCCAGCCACGGCATTTCTCTTGGTCGATCAAGACGATGCCGTCTTCCTCGCGCTTATAGATCGCGCCCGAGGGGCAAGAGGCGGAACAGGTGGGATTGAGGCAATGTTCGCACAGACGCGGCAGATACATCATGAAAGTATTTTCATACTCCCCATAAATCTCTTTTTGCACATCCTCGAAATTGTAGTCTTGCGACCGCTTCGAAAATTCACCGCCGAGGATTTCTTCCCAGTTCGGGCCTTTCTCGATCTTCTCCATCCGTTCGCCGGTGATCTTCGACCGGGGGCGCGCGGTGGGGAAATGATCCATGTCAGGTGCCGATTTCAGGTGGTCATAGTCGAAATCGAATGGCTCGTAATAGTCGTCGATCTCGGGCATCGACGGGTTGGCAAAGATGTTGGCCAGGATCCGCCACTTGGCTCCCTGTTTGGGGTGCAGCTTGCCGCTGGCCGACCGGACCCAGCCGCCGTTCCAGCGTTTCTGGTTTTCCCAGTCGGTCGGATAGCCGGTGCCTGGCTTGGTTTCCACGTTGTTGAACCACGCGTATTCCACACCCTCGCGGGTGGTCCACACGTTCTTGCAGGTCACTGAGCAGGTGTGACACCCGATGCACTTGTCGAGGTTCAGAACCTTACCGATTTGAGCGCGAACTTTCATTCTGCTGCCTCCACTTTGCGGGTTGCGGGCGTATCGAGCCAGTCAACCTTTTTCATTTTCCGCACGATGACGAATTCGTCTCGGTTGCTGCCAACGGTGCCGTAGTAGTTGAAGCCGTAGGACAGCTGCGCATAGCCGCCGATCATGTGCGTGGGTTTCAGGGTGGTGCGCGTGACCGAGTTGTGGATCCCGCCGCGATGGCCGGTCTTTTCCGACCCGGGCGTGTTCACGATCTTTTCCTGCGCGTGGTACATGAACAGCGTGCCCTGCTTGATCCGCTGGGACACCACCACCCGCGCCGTCAGCGCGCCGTTGATGTTGTAGGCCTCGACCCAGTCGTTATCGACGAGGCCCGCCTTCTGCGCGTCCACCTCGGACATCCACACGACCGGACCGCCCCTGTTCAGCGTCAGCATCAGCAGGTTGTCGGTATAGGTGGAATGGATGCCCCATTTCTGGTGCGGCGTGATGAAGTTCAGCACGACATGCGGGCTGCCCTCGGCCGCGTCGTTGTTGACGGCCGCTGTGATGGTTTTCAGGTCCACCGGCGGGCGGTAGCTGACGAAACCTTCGCCAAAGGCGCGCATCCAGAGGTGATCCTGGTAGATCTGTTGTCGGCCCGTCAGGGTGCGCCACGGGATAAGTTCGTGCACGTTGGTATAGCCCGCGTTGTAACAGACATCCTCGCTCTCGATCCCTGACCAGGTTGGCGATGAGATGATCTTGCGCGGCTGCGCGGCGATGTCCCGGAAGCGGATCTTGGTGTGATGCGCGCCTTCGGCCAAATGGGCGTGGTGGCGTCCGGTGGGCTTCTCCAGCTCCTCCCACGCCTTCACGGCCACTTCGCCGTTCGTTTCAGGGGCCAGCATCAGGATCATCTCGGCCGCATCGATGGCGGTTTCGAGCTTCGCATGACCTTTGGACACGCCCTCGTCCTGCACCACACCGTTGAGATCACGCAGATGGCCAACCTCGACCTTGGTGTCCCAGGTGATCCCCTTGCCGCCATTGCCAAGCTTCTCCAGCAGCGGCCCGACCGAGGTGAACTTCTTGTAGAGGTTGGGATAATCCCGCTCGACCGCGATGTAGTTCGGCGCAGTCTTGCCGGGGATCAGGTCACATTCGCCCTTCTTCCAGTCCTTCACATGCGCCTGAGCCAGTTCGCCGGGGGTGTCGTGCAGCAGCGGAAGCTGTACGATATCAGTCTCGACCCCCAGAACCTCGGGCGCGACTTCGCTGAACTTGCGCGCGATCGACTTGAAGATCTCCCAGTCCGAGCGGCTTTCATAAGCAGGGTCCACCGCCGCCTGCAGCGGGTGGATGAACGGGTGCATGTCCGATGTGTTCAGATCGTCCTTTTCGTACCAGCTTGCTGTCGGCAGCACGATGTCGGAGTAGACGCAGGTGGTCGACATCCGGAAGTCGATGGTGACCAGCAAGTCGAGTTTGCCTTTGGGTGCCTCGTCATGCCAGACGGCCTCTATCGGCATCACGCCGCCTTCTTCGCCCAGATCCTTGCCCATCACGCCGTGATCGGTGCCCAGAAGGTGCTTGAGGAAATATTCGTGCCCCTTGCCGGAGGAGCCCAGCAGGTTCGACCGCCAGACGAACAGGTTGCGCGGCCAGTTTTCCGGCGCATCCGGGTCTTCACAGGACATTTGCAGATCGCCGGACTTGAGTTGTTCAGCGACAAAGGTGGGAATGTCCTTGCCGGCCGCTTTCGCCTTTTTCGACACCTCCAGCGGATTGGTCTTGAGCTGCGGGGCCGAGGGCAACCAGCCCATCCGTTCGGCCCGGATGTTGTAGTCGATCAGGCTTATGTCCCAATCGCCTTCGGGGGCGGTGGGCGACAGGATCTCGCCCGCGCTGAGAGTCTCGTAGCGCCACTGGTCGGTATGGGCATACCAGGCGCTGGTCGAGTTCATGTGCCGCGGCGGGCGGTTCCAGTCCAGCGCAAAGGCCAGCGGCTGCCAACCGGTTTGCGGGCGCAGCTTTTCCTGCCCCACGTAATGCGACCAGCCGCCACCCTCCTGTCCGATGCAGCCGCACATCACCAGCATGTTGATGATGCCGCGATAGGCCATGTCCATGTGGTACCAGTGGTTCAGCCCGGCCCCGAGAATGACCATGGATTTGCCACGGGTCTTTTCGGCGTTCCCCGCGAATTCCCGCGCCACCGCGATAATCTTTTCACGCGCAACGCCGGTGATCTTTTCGGCCCAAGCCGGAGTGTAGGGGCTGTCGTCGTTGAAATCCTTTGACACCCAACCGCCGCCAAGCCCCCGGTCGAGGCCGTAATTGCCGCAGAACAGGTCGAACACCGTGGCGACCAGCACCTCCTTGCCGTCGGCCAGCGTGACGCGGCGGGCGGGAATGTTGCGGGTCAGCACCTCGGGATGGTCGCATTTCACGAAATCGCCCGTGGCCGCGCCGCCGAAATATGGGAAATCCACGCCGATCACCTCGTCGTGGTCACCGTCGAGAATTTGGCTCAGGCGCAGCTTGGTCTCGGAGCCTTTCGCCCTTTCCTCCAGATTCCAACTGCCCTCTTCACCCCAGCGGAACCCGATGGACCCATTGGGGGCCACAATCTGGCCCGAGGCCTCATCATAGGCGACAGTCTTCCAGTCTGGGTTGTTGGTCTCGCCCAGCTTGTCGTCGAAGTCCTCGGCCCGCAGCATCCGACCGGGCACGAAATGCCCGTCCTTTTCGTCGAGCCGGACCAGCATCGGCATGTCGGTGTATTTGCGGGCATATTCCTCGAAATACTCGGCCTGCCGGTCAAGGTGATAGTCGCGCAGGATTACATGGCCCATCGCCATCGCCAGTGCGGCATCGGTGCCGGCCTGCGGGTTCAGCCAGATATCGCCGAACTTCGCGGCCTCGGAATAATCCGGGCTGACCACGGCGGATTTGGTGCCGCGATAGCGGACCTCGGTGTAGAAATGGGCGTCCGGCGTCCGGGTCTGGGGCACGTTCGAGCCCCAGAGCATCAGGAAGCCTGCGTTATACCAGTCGGCAGATTCCGGCACGTCGGTCTGTTCGCCCCAGGTTTGCGGGCTGGCAGGTGGCAGATCGCAATACCAGTCGTAGAAGGACATGCAGGTGCCGCCCAAGAGCGACAGGTAGCGCGAGCCTGCCGCGTAGCTGACCATCGACATCGCGGGGATCGGCGAGAAGCCGAACACGCGGTCTGGACCGTAGGTCTTGGCGGTATAGGCGTTGGCGGCGGCGACGATCTCGGTCGCCTCGTCCCAACTTGCCCGCACGAACCCGCCCTTGCCGCGCGTCTTGGTGTAGGAGGCGCGCAGGATTGGATCGCTCTGGATCGCGGCCCAGGCGGCGACCGGCGTCATCGTTTCGCGCATCTTGCGCCAGGCGCGCATCAAGGCGCCCCGGATCAACGGGTTCTTCACCCTGTTGGCGGAATAAAGATACCAACTGTAGGACGCCCCCCGCGCACAGCCGCGCGGCTCGTGGTTGGGCAGGCCAGCCCGGGTGCGCGGATAGTCGGTCTGCTGCGTCTCCCAGGTGACGATCCCGGATTTGACGTAGATCTTCCACGAACACGACCCGGTGCAGTTCACCCCATGGGTCGAGCGGACGATCTTGTCGTGCCGCCAGCGGTTTCTGTAGGTGTCTTCCCAGTCGCGGTTCTCGCGGGTGGTCTGACCCCAACCGTCGGAGAATTGTTCCAGCTCTTTGCTCTGGAAGAAGTTCAGTTTGTCGAGCAGATGGCTCATTGGGCTGTCCTTTCGGGTGTCTGGGTCCGGGCGGCGACCTGCGACGCTCGGGAATGCGGTTGGGTCATTGTGCGGGTTGCGCGGCAGCGCCTTGCGGGGCGCGGCTATGTTCGATGTCGTGCAGCAGGCCGCCGGGGCGCGTGTAGACCGCCCAGGTGATGGCGACGCAGATCACGTAGAAGATCAGGAAGGCCCAGAGCGCGCCGACCGCAGAGCCCGTCATCGCAATGGACGTGCCGTACGCCTTGGGGATGAAGAAGGCGCCGTAAGCCGCGATGGCCGAGGTGAAGGCCACGATCGCGCCGGACTCCATGGCAATCTGCCGCTTGCGTTCCTCGACGCTAAGATGCGGCATCAGGCGCGGAACTTCGCGGCCCATGATGACCGGGATCATCTGGAAGGTGGAGGCGTTGCCAACACCGGTCAGGAAGAAGAGCGCCATGAAGCAGGCGAAGAAGCCGATGAAGGAGCCGAGGCCGAGGAATGTGATCACGCCGAACGTGGCCACGATCATCAGAGCGAAAGTCCAGAAGGTCACCCGACCACCGCCGAAGCGGTCGCTGATCCAGCCCGTTCCGGCGCGGCTGAGCGCCCCCACCAGCGGCCCGAGAAACACGTAGTTCAGCGCGTTCACCTCGGGGAAGGCCAGCCGCGTCAGCAGCGGGAAGCCTGCCGAATAGCCGATGAAGCTGCCGAAGGTGCCGGTGTAGAGGATGCACATCAGCCAGTTGTGCTTGCGGCTGAAGATGACAGCCTGACTGGCGAAGCTGGCCCGCGCATCAGCGATGTCGTTCATGCCGAGCCACGCGGCGACGGTGGCGGCGAGGATGAATGGCACCCAGACGAAGCCAGCATTCTGCATCCACAGTTGCCCGCCGTCGGACATGGTCTGCGGCTGCCCGCCTAGCGCCCCGAACACTCCCGCAGTGATGACGATGGGCACGAGGAACTGCATCACCGACACGCCCAGATTGCCCAGCCCGGCATTCAGCGCCAGCGCGTTGCCCTTCTCGGCCTTCGGGAAGAAGTAGCCAATATTGGCCATGCTCGAGGCGAAGTTACCGCCTCCAAAGCCGCACAGAAGCGCGAGAACGAGGAAGATGAGGTATGGCGTGTCGGGGTTCTGCACCGCATATCCGATGCCCATGGCAGGCAGCAGCAGCGATGCGGTCGACAGCGTCGTCCACAGCCGCCCGCCAAAGATCGGCACCATGAAGCTGTAGAAGATGCGCAGCGTCGCGCCCGACAGACCCGGCAGGGCCGCCAACCAGAACAGCTGGCCCGGCGCGAAGTCGAACCCGATGGCGGGCAGACGCGCGACGACGACCGACCAGACCATCCAGACCGAGAAGGCCAGAAGCAGCGCGGGGATCGAGATCCAGAGGTTGCGGCGTGCAACGGCTCGGCCCTTGTCCTTCCAGAAATCGGCCTCCTCCGGACGCCAGTCCTGCAGGACCCGCGGCATGACCGTCTTGCCCGGAACGTGAATGGTCTGCATCTCCGGCAAGCTCGGCAATTCGTCGAGTGCCGGACCATGGGCGGCGCGCTCCATGGCGCGGATCGACATATGCATCCAGGTCAGCGCGATCGCGACAAGCCCGAACAGGATCGCGAAGCATGAGGTATAAATACCTGTCAGGTCCAGCGCCGCGCCAAAGACGATCGGCAAGAGAAACCCGCCGAGCCCGCCGATCATGCCCACAAGGCCACCAACCGCGCCGACATGGCCGGGATAGTAGACCGGGATATGCTTGAACACAGCGGCCTTGCCGAGGCTCATGAAGAAGCCAAGCACGAACAGGATTGCGATGAAGGGCCAGAAGTCCAACTGGGTCGAGAATGAGATGGGGCCGTTCTTGCCCTGGATGACGTAGGCGGTTGGCGGGTAAGACAGCATAAACAGCAGGATCATCGCGAAGCCGAAGGTCCAGTACATGACCTGGCGCGCACCGAACTTGTCGCTCAGGTGTCCGCCATAGGCCCGGAAGAGCGAGGCCGACAGGCTGAATGACGCTGCCGCCATCCCCGCCGTCTTCACATCCACGCTGTAGACGTCGATCAGGTAGTGCGGCATCCACAGCGCAAGGGCCACAAAGGCACCGAAAACGAAGAAATAGTAGAGCGAGAAGCGCCAGACCTGCAGGTTGCGCAGCGGGGCGAATTGCTGTGCCAGCGTCGGCGCCTTGGCCCCAGTCCGGCGCCGTTCGACCAGTTCAGGGTCATCCTTGGCAAACAGGAAGAACAGCACACCGATGATGGCGAGCGCAGCTGCCCAGACATAGGCCACGCCGTGCCATCCATAGGCGACCATGACGAAGGGGGCCACGAACTTGGTGACCGCTGCGCCAACATTGCCTGCGCCGAAAATGCCAAGGGCCGTGCCCTGATGGCCCGCGTCATACCAGCGGCTGACATAAGCGACACCGATGATGAAAGAGCCACCAGCCAGGCCGATGAATAGGGCGGAGAACAAATACATATAATACGTGTGCGCCAGCGTCAGCGCCCAAGTCGCAAGCGCGGTCAGGATCATCTGGCTTGAGAACACGAGCCGCCCACCGTATTTCTCCGTCCAGACGCCCAAGAACAGGCGGGTGATGGAGCCGGTCAGGATCGGTGTTGCAACCAGAAGGCCGAATTGGGTGTCGTTGAGGTTGAGTTCGGCCTTGATGGCGACACCGATGATCGAAAAGATCGTCCAGACTGCGAAACAGGCGGTAAAGGCGATCGTACTCAAGCTCAGGGCGCGAGCCTGATCGGCGTGTGAAGCTGTAGCGACGGTTTGCATGGCGTGTCTCCGGCTAGAATAGCGCTGTTACCCCTGCGTGGGGTTCATGGACAGACCTGCGGCCGAAGCGGCGCGGATGATTTGATTCAGATCAAGAAACGAAGAAAAGAATAACGAAATAAATGACTTACAGAAATATGTCATTCACTGCATAAGAATGGATCAAGACACAATCTACTAGCCGTCAAGCAGTCGCTTGACATTTATCAATCCATTTGGTGACTATTGTTGATCTGACATTAGCGGAAAGGGGGACGGAATGACCGATTCAGAATACCGGGATATTAGACAACTGAATCTCTTTGCGCAGATGGCTGATGAACATTTCACCGCCTTGATGCGCGGCGCCTACGTCCAGAATTTCCCTGCGCAAATCGAATTGATTACCGAAGGAGAGCCAGGCGATTTTCTTCATATCGTCATTTCCGGGTCGGTCGATCTGTTCTCTGCGTGGAATGGCCGGGACACGAGCATGGCCACCGTCAGGCCAGTTTCGACCTTCATTCTTGCCGCGACGATCAAGGATGGGCCCTACCTCATGTCGGCGCGCACGCTGGAGAAAAGCCGTATTGCGCTGATTCCTAGCCAGGACGTGCGCGCGATCTTCGACGCCGATAGCGACTTCGCCCGCGCGATCGTGACAGAACTGGCGCAATGTTATCGTTCGGTGATCAAGGCACAGAAGGATCTCAAGCTCAGGACATCGCTCGAACGGCTCGCGAATTACCTGCTCCGGCAACAAAGGCATGCTGGCGGCGGGACGGAGTTCGAACTGGACTTCGAGAAGCGTCGCCTTGCCTCGGTCCTCGGCATGACCCCAGAAAACCTCAGCCGTGCTTTCAAGGGCCTCCAGCCCTACGGCGTCACTGTGACCGGCACCCGCATCACCATTGGCAATCAGGCGGATATTGAGCATTTTGCAAAACCCAATCCGCTGATCGACGACTTTTCAACGTGAAGGACAGACCGATGACCAAACCCATGCCCGGCGCTGCCGGAGACCTCGCCGAAGAATATCCTGATGTCTGGAAGGCCTATGCCGCCTTGGGCAAGTCGAGCGCCGATTGTGGCCCGTTGACGCCCCGGGAAAGGCGTCTCGTCAAGCTCGCGCTTGCCATTGGCGCTGGATCTGAAGGCGCGGTGCACTCCCACACCCGTCGCGCCAGATCAGAGGGGATCGAACCTGCGGCGATCACACAGGTCGCGATGCTGGCCATCGGCCCGCTTGGCCTGCCACGTGCCGTCGCCGCGAAGACCTGGATCGAAGACATCGAGGACTGATGATCACGGAAGCGGGCTGACGCCAAACAGAACGGGATGCACCAAGAGAAGCGTCGCATAGAGGAAAATCCCGGCCACGAGCCGCGCAAGAATGTCTCCCGACCAGCGCCAAGACAGGCGCGGCGCGCCTTCAACCACCACACGCAGGCGCTGCCACGCCGTTCCCATCTCGCGGCGGCGCCTCCGGTCGATCAGCCGACCGCCCAGGAGCGCAAAGACGGCGAAGGTGCCGAACAGGATCACATGGGCCAGATCCCCGTTCGGCAGGATATGGGCCGCCGCCCAAAGCGCCAGCGCAGCAAGCAGCGGATGACGAGACCACCGCACGATGCCGGGTCTTGCCGGGTCAAACAGGTCGTTGCGCGCACCCCCGAAGGAAAACGGATTTGGACGCCCGATGGACAGCGCAAGGATCACGCAAACCGGCCCCATAACGATCAGCGGCACATGAACTTGCCATGGCGCCCACTCCCAAAGGGTCACATGCGGCGCGCGGCCCGCCGCCGCGATCAGCCATGCCAGCACTGCGAGCGACAGGGCGGAGTAGGCCAGCGTGAAGCTAGGGGCGCCAAGTCGCGCCTGAAGCCAGGGCCTAAGCGGCGGCCGCACGGGCAATGAATGCGACAGGAAGAACACGACATAGGCGAGGGCGAACTCGAACCATCCCATGGATGCGCACCTTAGATCCGCTTGGCAGCGGGCAGGCGCAGCAAGAGCGCGCCATAGATGACCGCAAAGCCGCCGAAGGCAAGGGTCCAGAACAGCCCCGCCACAGTGTTCAAGGGGCCAGAGAATTCAGGCCATACGCCGCCCGCGACCCGCGCAAATACGGACAGGATCAGGGCCAGATAGATCGTAACAGTCCCTGCCCCTGCCCTCAGATCCTGCCCAGTATGGCCAAGCGTAGCGCGTGTCATCACAGCAAGGGTCATCAAACCTACGGCACCTGCCATCCAGAAATGCTGCGCGCCCGCCATCCCGAACGAGCCAGGCAGCAGTATTTCCGCGGCCAAGGCCAAGGCCCCGAGCGGCACGAAGGCATAGCCCGCGTGCAACACTGTCACCAGCGGTTCGGCAAAAGTCCGATGCCCCGCCCAACGGGCCAGTCGCAGCGCGTGCAATACGCCTGCCACGGCAAGGGTCACCCCGGTCAAAGCCCCAAGCGGGAGGGCGACCCACAGCACGAGCGCCAGCGCCAGCGCCACCAGCGCCGCCTTGTCGAAGGTCTGCATCGGCGCCACGGGCAGGACGGCACTGCGCCGTTTCACCAGCCAGTTCCGGGTGAAGGACGGCACCACACGGCCGCCGATCACGGCGATCATCATGATGCCTGCGCCAAGGCCCAGACGCAGGCCGTAGCCTTGGGCCGCGTAATCGCCCTGTGCCGCTTCCCAGTGAAACAGAGCATTGCCAAGAATGAAGACTCCCAGCATCGCCAGCACGATCAGGTTGCGCCAGTTCTCGCCCGCCACGATCTCACGCGCTATGAGCAGCGCAAAGACAACAGGAAACGCCAGATCGACCATAGCAACCGGCAGCGCAGGCACGCTTCCAGAGACTGCAATCGCCACACGCCCCATCAGCCAAAGGCCCGCAAGCATCCCCAGCCGCCAGCCGACGATCGGCAAGCGTCCTGTCCAGTTCGGGACCGCGGTCAGCAGAAACCCCGCTACGACAGCGCCCAGATAGCCGAACAGGAACTCATGCGCGTGCCATGAGACCGGATCGAATGTCGTAGGTAGCATCAGGTGCCCCGATAGCATCGGCACCCAAAGCGCCATTGCCAGCACGGCCCAGACTGCTGCGCCGAAAAAGAACGGGCGGAACCCGAAGGTCAGGATCGCAGGGCCGGTCCAGGCGCGCATCTGCTCGGTCGTGGTGGTCATCTGTGTTTCCTTTCCGCCGCGACGCCGTCCTCGGTCAGGATCAGGTCGAGCGGGATATCATGGGGTTGCGGAAAAATCGTCGGCAATCGCGCGGTGAAAGGGGCAATGCCGATGGTCAGGGGGCGCGGCACCAGCGCGGCCAGCGTCCGGTCGAAATAGCCACCGCCCCAGCCCAAACGGAAACATGCCCCATCCCAACCAAGGCAGGGGGCGAGCGCGGTATCGGGCGTCAGTTCGTCGGCCTCAGGTGGTGGAACCGGGATGTTCCAGTCGCCGCGCACCAGCTTTGTCTCGGGTGTCCAGCGGCGAAACACCAGTGGCGCGGCGCGCTTCTCGACCACTGGCAGGGCGATGGTGACGCCCGCGCGGTGCAGATCTGCCAAGGCAGGGCGCAGGTCGGGTTCCCCCTTGATCGGCCAGTAGCCTGACAGGACGCATCCGCGCCTCACCCCGCGCGTCGCAAGCACCCTCCCCAGATGCCCCGCGATCCTGTCCGAAACCTGCGCCCGCCCGGCCTGGCCCAGGCCCTCCCTCAGCCCGGCCAGGCGTGCCCGTTCGGCCCGGCGCCAGCGCGCAACATCGCGCGCCTGCTCGGGGTCGACGCCAAGTGGGTCGAAATAGGCAGGATCGACCTCGGCCGCCGTGCAGGGCGGCGAGGAATAGGTCCCGTTCTTGGTCATCTTGCGGGCTCGAACTTCGGGAACAGCACGTCATTCTCCAGTCGGATGTGTTCGGTCAGATCGTCCACGAATTCCTCGAGGCCGTCATAGAGCGTGGCCCAGCTGGTGCACGCCCCGGCGGGAGGGGTCATGTCATGGGTAAGACGCCGTATCTGGTCGATCTCATGGGCATGACTGTCGTGATCGGCACGCATCACCGCGATCGGATGTTCGAGGCCGAGGCCGCCACCTTTTCGGATCGCCGGAAAGAGGATCAGCTCTTCCTTCTTCATGTGCACCTCCATTTCGCCCACCATTCCGGCAAGGAGATCAGAGAGCCCCTTCGGAACGCCAGTGTCATCGCAATGGAGGTCTTCGACCATTTCGGCCAATTTGACCAAGGCTGGCAGTTGCGCGCGATGTCGGGCGTGATAGCGCACCTCAATGTAGCGGGTTAGCGCGGCGGTTTCGTGAATGGGGGCTGCTTCGGTCATCTTACTCTTCTCCCTTCAGCACAGTTTGGGAACATCGTCCGGGGCGGCTTTCGCATCCTCAACCGCCATTTGCAGCGAGCGGGCGATGCGTTCGGCACGCTCGATCACGTGCGCAGCACCCGAAGGCGTGCAGGTTTCCCGCGCCGTCGCGCGGAACAGACCAAGCCAGCGCTCGAAATGCGCCGCATCGACCGGCAGCCGGGCATGAGCCGGCACTGGCCGACCGTGATAGCGCCCCGTCATCAGCGCAACGGATGACCAGAAGGCCACCATGCGGTCCAGGTGCGGCGACCAGTCGGAGATCCGGGCTTCGAAGATCGGCCCGAGAACCGCGTCAGTGCGCACCTTGTCGTAGAAACGCTCGACGAGTGAGCGCAGCACCTGCTCGTCGAGGCCTGTTTCGACCGTGATGGCCGCGGTCATTTTGGGTCTGGCCGATGCGATTTGTGGTCTATTGTTTTGGGGTGTCATCGATTGCTCCGGCATTTCGCTCTTGCAAAACATTTTATGCCTGATAATCGGTATTGTAAATACCTATTCAGAGTGGAGATCAACGCAGATGCGCCTCACCTCCTTCACCGACTATGGCCTGCGCATGCTGATGCGTATGGCCAGCGAGCCCGAGCGCGCCTATTCCTCCGCCGAACTGGCCGATGAGTTCGGCCTGTCGCGCAATCACCTCGCGAAAATCATGCAGCGGCTGTCCCGCGGCGGATTGATCGAGACGCGACGCGGTGGCGGCGGTGGCGCCGTGCTCGCAAAGTCCGCGAGCGAGATCGGCCTCGGCGCAGTCGTGCGGTTGCTGGAGGAGGGTCAGCCGCTCGTCGAGTGCTTCGCGGCCGACGGGGGCGATTGTTCGATTGATGGACAGTGCCGCCTCAAGGCACGGCTCCGCTCCGCGGAGGCTGCGTTTCTCTCGGATCTCGACGGATCCACGCTTGCCGACATCGCTCTGAAACCCGCCCGCGCGGCCTGAACCTGCGAGACGAGAGACCGACTTGATTGCAACCCTCACACCCCAGGAAAGACGCATCGGCCTGGGCCTGTCGGTCGCGATGGCCATGCTCGGCCTTGATCCTGGGCTTGGTGCCCGTCTTTCCCGTGCTCGGCCATGGAACGTGGCACGCCTGGAGCGCGATCGGCGGAGAGTCGGAATGACGGCCCTGCTGGTGCTGATACCCGTTTCCATCGGCATGGGATTGATCGGCCTTGGAGCATTCATCTGGGCCACGCGCCACCAACAGTTCGACGATCTCGAAGGCAATGCATGGCGGGTCATTGGCCAAATGGAAACCGAAGACGAGAAAGGAAAGCCCGATGACTGATTGGCTCCCCACGCTGAAGACAGCAACCCCGCAGGAAGGCTATGACCTTGCGGTCAAGATGGCGCGCGTCGCGGTAAAGATGACGCAGCCCGATGCCGATGTGCGCGACAAGCTACGCCCGATCTATGCCGAGGACGCCAATGCACTGATCGCATCGAGCCAGATCGTGGCCACGCATTTTGCAACAGTAGCCGCAGCTAACGACTACTGGAGGGCGCCAGATGTCGACGATTGAACGGAAAGGAAGCGGCTTTATCGTGCCTGCCGACTTGCTGGCGAGTGCCTTCGGTCTGAGCGAAGCCGCAGTTCGGCAGGGCATGCGAACGAACAGGATCACATCCCAGTCGGAGACAGGCGTGGGCGAGGACGACGGCCGCTGGAGGCTGACCTTCTTCTATCAGGAACGGGCCGTCCGGTTCGTTGTCAATGGGCACGGCCAGGTGTTGAAACGTGCCGGTTTCCCGGTCCGCCGGAGAACGGCGCAGGGAACACCAGCCACAACAGGATCTTGAAGAAAGTGGCATGCGTGCCGATGTCCCGCCTTTCGAGGTTATGGCACACACCGTCTGGCATGGAGACGTCCGGAAATGAACGGGAAGATGCGACGCAACGTGGAGTGCGTCGGAGAGTTCCGTCCGGCGACCGAACGCATAAACATCGTCTGAATTGATCATCAGCTCGTCTGGGACGTGACCGAGATCATCGTCGACATGGCCCTCGAACTCGACGACGCAGAGATCGCAGCCGCGATATTGCGCACGAACGCAATACTTTTCGAACTCGAATCGAGCCGTGACCTACTTGGATACGCCGGCATGACTTCACGTATCTTGAGATATTCCTCGGGCGGCGGGAAGGCATCTAGTCGCCAGCCCGGCAGCCTCCAATTCTCATGGACGCGCGTGGGACAAGCCATGGACGGGCCTTGAAAGCCTTACGTCGTTGGCTTCCCTGCGCCGGGGATGAACTGGCGTGGAGATGATGGGGATGTGGTGCTCGCAGCAGCCTCCTGCCCCCGGTGGCCCTCGGGGTTCGTCAATATCGGCTCAATCGAGATAACCATGCCGGGCGTTAGCACCGTGCCGATACCCGGCGAGGGCATTGTGACCCCCGTGAATATCAGAAGCCGCCGCTGGACCCTTGAAGTCTTTGGGACTAATGAGAAATGCCCGTTTGGTCGTGTCCAGGCAATCCGGATTGAAGTCACCGTCGCCGCTTTTGAATCGGCTGCGTCAGGAATATGGTGCTTGTTTTTTTAAGGCTTGCACGGTTTCCAGAAAGTCCGATGCTTCTCGTTCGCGAAGGAATGCGGATCCTTAATCCGTCAGAGTCCGGGAGGGGATTGGGGGCGTCGTTGACACAGACGCCTCTTTCTACTAGCCACCCAATGTTGCCTGCGCGATGGCGTCATGCTGGCCGCACCCATCTTTCCTTTCCGAAATCCGTCCTGAACGCCCGGACGTGTCTCCTGCAGTGCGCTGCGGGAGCCATCCTTGTTAGGTGACGTCATGAGTCAAGCTCTGATCCTGAACCGCGCCGCCGCGCCCGTCTTGTCGACCACGAACATCGGCATGATCTTCATGGCGTTTGCCATGCTGCTTCTCCCGGTCGGAGACACGTTCGCCAAGATCCTGACCGACGTAATTGGGCCTGTTGAAGTGACCATGTGGCGCCTGCTGGCGCAGGGTCTCTGCCTGCTGCCGGTCGTGGTTCTGTTGCGTCGCCAATTGCGCGGCGCGATGTTCTCGCCGGTCGTCGCGCTGTCCGGCCTGCTGGTGATGATCACGCTGACGAGCCTCGTGACCGCGTTCTCGGTCATGCCGATCGCCACTGCCATCGCGATCTTCTTCGCTGAGCCGCTGATCCTGACGCTTTTGGCCGGCCCGCTGCTGGGCGAGGTCGCGGGGCCGCGCCGCTACGCCGCTGTGAGCGTCGGGCTGGTGGGCGCACTGATTGTCATCCGGCCCGGCTTTTCCGAATTTGGTCTGGCCACGCTGCTGCCGCTCGTCGCGGCAACGGCCTACGCGCTCAATATGATCGTGCTGCGTCGCGCCTGCGCCACCCGCTCGGGGCTCACGGTGCAATGCGGTGCGACGGTTTACGCCGCGATCGGCATGGTCGTCGTCGTGGGCGTTCTGTACGCCGCTGGTGGCATCGAATTGGCGCCTCTGATGCGGCCCGCATGGACCTGGGGCGCGTTTCTCGGTTGCGGCGCCTTCGCGGCGGCAAGCTTTGTGCTTATCGCTGAAGCGTTCCGCCATGCCGAGGCCACCACTCTGGCGCCGTTCCAGTATCTGGAGATCGTCGGCGCCACGGCCGCCGGGTTCTTCGTATTTTCGGAATTCCCCGATGGGCTTACCTGGCTCGGCGTCGCGATCATTCTCGGCTCGGGCGCCTACATCGTCCACCGTGAACGTCAGCAAGATGCATGCGTCCCGCGCCGGCGGCGTGGCGGGCGCTGAAATCTCAGCTGGGCGGCTGATCGCCGCCCGCGGACTTACATGACGAAGAAGGCGACAGTCATTGACGCGCCGACCAAGGTGATGAACCCGCGCAAAAGATCGGTGCGCACGATCCGGCGGCTCAGCCTCGCGCCGACATAGCCACCCGCCATCGCACCCAGCGCCATGACGGCGGCCTGTTCCCAAGCGATGAGATCGGCCCAAACGAAGGCAGCGGCTGAAACAAACGACAGGACCGCCGCCATGACGTTCTTCAACCCGTTCATCCCGTGCAGATCCACATGTCCCAAAAGGCCGAACGTCGCCAGCAGCATGATCCCCAGCCCTCCGTTGAAATAGCCGCCAAAGATCGACACGGCGAGGATCGCGGCGCCCGACAGCACCGGACCGGCAATCCCGTCCCCCCGTTGGCGCAGGAGCATCAGCAGCTTCGGACCGACGGCAAACAGTGCGGTAGCCAGCATCAAGAGCCAAGGCACGATCCAGAGGAATGTCTCCCCCGGTGTCACGATGAGCAGCAGCGCGCCGAGAATGCTGCCCAGAGCGGCAAGACAGAGGATTGCGCGAAGTCCTAGCGTCCCTTCTGCACGCATGTCGCCTCGGAACCCCCAGGCGCTGCTCATGTACCCTGGCAGCGCGCTCAGGGTCGCGGTCGCATTCGCGGCGACGGGTGGCACGCCAACATAGATCAGCGCGGGCAGGCTCAAAAACGTTCCGCCGCCCGCGACGGCGTTGAGCAGCCCCGCCGCAGTCCCGGCAAGGCAGAGCAAGAGCAAGTCGGTCACCATGGCGCACATCCTGTTTTTGGTTTGCGCAAGCCCTTGCACCAGTTTCAAATGGTCTGCAAATTGGTTCACAAAGGGGACACTCATGGCGCGACGGTCTGCGACGGAAATCCACCCAGAGATGCTGACCATCCTGATGGACCTGACGCCCGGCGAGCGGCTTCCGTCCGAACGAGAGTTGGCCGCACGGTTCGACTGTTCCCGGCAAACCCTCAGGGCGTGTCTCGCCGGGCTGGAAAAAGACGGTGAGGTCTGGCGACATGTTGGTCAGGGTACGTTTCGCGGCGCGCGCCCGCGCCATATGCCAGTACGCGAAACGCTCCTGATCGAGGGGGCCACACCGCCCGATGTCATGCAGGCGCGCATGCTGCTCGAACCGATGGTCGCGGCCGAGGCGGCGCGTCTCGCTGACGCAAGCGACGTGGCGCTTTTGCGCGAAAAGGTCGGAGCCGGGCGCTCAGCCCGCGACCGGGCCGCCTGCGAACAGGCGGATGACGCGTTTCACCGGGCGCTTGCGCAGATTTCCGGCAATCCTATCCTATCCGGGTTTCTGAACTACCTCTCCGGGGTCCGCCGCCGGGTCGCCTGGCAGCGGGAATGGGAACGGACCTACCGGCGCATCGGAACACAAACGTTTCAGACCTTGCACAGCGATCAGCACTGGCGGATCGTCGACGCAATAGAAAGTCATGATCCGGTGGCGGCGCGCGCGTTCATGACGGAGCATCTAGAAACGATCATGACGGACATGTCGGTGGACGGCTGACCGTGACAGGCGCGATCCTCCGCGCGGGGCAATCATTGTCCGCTTTTGGTGCACTCGGAATGTGGCGATCAACCCCTGCATGCGTTCGAGCGGCTGCTCGTTACCCCGGAGGACGAGGTCGAGCTTGAACCGTGGGTACGATAGCATTCAGTCGCCTACGTTGCTGTGAGACTCGCCACTGAGAAGGGTGGGGGAGAGAAATCCGCATCGCAACGCGTCGGTGATGCCTGCTTCGCCAGACCGGTCACTTGGGCGTGGGCCAGTCGCGAAAGAGCAAGCGAATGGACGCGGATAGCGCCCCTCCCCGATGCAGCGGAGGGGCAGGTGGCCCGGCCCTACCCCCCGGATCAGGTCAGCGCCCGGCTCCGCCATGCGATAACAGCAATCGCCCCCCAGATGGTACTGCGCAGCGCCATGGCAAAGACAGTCCGCATCTCGTATGCGCCACCCCGGGTGACGTGCAGGCCGAAGCCCGCGAAGACCAGTAGCGTTGCTGCAAATATCGCGAGTGAAAGCGGAAAGGCCCATCGAAGCCCCAGCCAAAGCCCAAGACCTGCGATAACATAGGCCAGCCCGGCGGCAGTGTTGAACCACAACACGAACGGAACGACGGCCCCCATGTCGAGCGCGCCCAGAAGGGTCGTGATGCCGGAAAACACAGTCGCGACGCCGAAGACGGTAGCAACCCCACCAGCAATGCGGGGCAGCAATAGCGGCCTAGTCATGGGACATCCCCTCGCTTTCACGCATCAACGCCACCTGGAAATCGAAGAGCCGCAGGCCCTCCCGAACGAGAGAAAACCCACGTGCGCCCAGCGTCCAACGGATGGCGACCCCCTGCACCAGCGACGTCATGAGGATGGCAATATCCTCCGGGCTGACGTCTCGGCGCAGATCGCCCTGCGCTTGGCCTTCCCGGATCGCGGCGACAAGACGCCCCTGAAACATGCCCAGAAGGTCCTGAAACACGTCGCGAAGGCCTTCATTGTCCACCTGCAACTCACGCGAGAACAGGATCGACGGCAGCGCAGGCGTTTTCGAAATGGCCGTCAGTTGCGCACCGACCAGCGCCTTCAGGCGCGCGTACGGCTCGCTCGCCCCGACCTCGGCTGCGGCCCAGTCACGCTGCAACTGGCCTGCGATATCTTCGGCCACCGCCAGCCAGAGCGCGCCCTTGGTGGGAAAATGTCGGAAAATCGCAGGCTGACTGATGCCGATGGCGCGTGCGACATCCGTCGTGCTCAGCCGGTCCGGTCCGATCTCATCGGCCAGTCGCAGCACCTCGGCCACGATCTGTGTCTTCCGATCTTCCGCGCTTTGACGGCCCGACATGTATCACCTCTTGTTAGTTATAACTCACTAACATACACTGTTGGTAACCGCAACCTCTATCCCGAGTCGCGCACCCTGACCGAAAGGACCCCTGCCATGCCGGCCTCAAACGCCTCCACCGGCTATTCCCGCCTGCAGATAGCACTTCACTGGCTCGTCTTCGCGCTCATTGCTCAGCAATACATCTTCAAGGATGCGATGTCGGCTACCTGGGACCGCATCACTGATGGGCTGGAGGCAGGGTTTGACCCGCTCGTGCTGGCCCATGTGGCGGGCGGTGCGCTGGTGATGATCTTCGCGCTGTGGCGGCTGACCCTGCGCACCCGGCGTGGGGTGCCCCAGGCGATCGAGGCCAGCAAGGTGCGAGGCATTCTCGCGAAGCTCACCCATGTCGGGCTTTACGCGCTGATGATCCTGATGCCGGTCAGCGGGTCCGTCGCGTGGTTCGGCGGGGTCGAAGCCGCAGCGAAGGGGCACAATGTGTTAAAGATTGTCCTGCTGGCGTTGGTCGCCCTGCATGTGGTCGGCGCGCTCTACCATCAGTTCGTGTTACGTGACGGTACGCTGGCGCGGATGCGCCGGGCACAGGGCTGAACCCCATGCGCCTCGCTCCCCTCCTTGCCTTGCCACCCATCGCGCTCGGCATCGCCGCGGCGGTCTGGATGATCGCCTCGGCCCCCGGACCGGACCAGATCGACGGAGGGGCGCCCGCCCTGCCTGTCCGGGTGATGACCGTCGCGGCGGATGAAATCCGCCCGACCGCCACGGCCTGGGGCAACCTGCGGGTGGCCGACACCTGGGTCGCCGTTGCAGAGGTGCAGGGCGAGGTGATCTGGCGACACCCTGACCTCGAACCCGGCCGCCTGATCCCCGAGGGCACCGAAGTACTGCGGATCGACCCCGCTGATTACGAATTGGCGTTGGCGCAGTCGCAGGCCGATCTCGCAGTGCTGGAGGCCGAGGGGGCGCAACTGACCGCCGAGGCTGCCAACACTGGCCGCATCCTCGAACTGGAACGCGCCCGGCTGGCGCTGGCCGAGGCCGATCTGACGCGCACCCGGACCTTGACCCAACAGGGCACCGTCCCCCAATCGCGCGCCGACGAGGCCGAGCGCGCCACGCTTCTGGCACGCCGCACGGTGGCCGAGCTTGAGAACACTTTGGCCCTGATCCCGTCGCGTGAAGAGCGCATCGGTGCCCAATCCGCGCGGACGCAAGCCGCCATCGACCGAGCGCGCCGCTCGCTCGACCGCACGACCCTGACGACACCGTTCGACCTCCGGGTCAATGAGGTAAATTCAGAGCTTTTTCAGACGGTCGCCCCTGGGCAGGTGGTGATCCGCGGCAACGGGATCGCGGCGGCCGAGGTCGTGGCGCATCTGCCGATCGACAGCTTTCGACGACTGCTAGGAAGTGCGCCGGAGGGCATCACCCTAACCGACATGATGCGCGACATACCCGCGACGCGGATCGAGGTGACGCTCAGCCCTCTGTCGGACCCGAGACAGATTTGGACCGCCCGTGTGGACCGGATCGAGGGCGCGCTGGATGCCCGCGCACGCACTGTACCGGTCGTGGTAATTGTTGATGATCCCTACGCGGGCGCAGACCCACCCCGACGCCTGCCACTGATGCCCAACATGCAGGTACAGCTTTCGTTTTCGGGCGCCTCCATTGCTGGAATCATCGCGATCCCCGAGGTGGCGCTGCATGGTGGCTTTGTGCGTATCCTTGGCCCCGACGACCTGCTGGAATTGCGGCCGGTCACCGCCACCTTCGCGCAGGAGGGCCGCGTTATCATTACAGACGGCCTTTCCCCTGGCGACCGCGTGGTGATCGACGACCTTGCGCCGGCCATCCCCGGCATGGCCCTGACCCCGGTCGAGGCCCCACAATGATCCGCTGGTTCACCGGTCACCCTACGGCGGGCAACCTGCTGCTCCTGCTGTTCCTTGCGGCGGGCGCCTTTGCCGCACCGGGATTGTTGCGCGAGACATTCCCCGATTTCCGCGCGGTCGAGGCCGAGGTGACAGTGCCCTACCGGGGCGCAAGCGCCGAGGACGTGGAAACCGCGATCTGCGCGCCGCTCTGGGATGGGGTGCAGGGGGTCGAGGGGCTGGAGAGCTTCACCTGCACCGCGCAAACCGGCCGCGCGCGCGCCGTGGCGACCATGGCACCAGGCAATGACGCGTTGCGTTTCGTCAATTCGCTGCGGACCGAGGTGTCGGCCATCGATACCTTTCCCGACCGTGCCGATCCCGCCGTCGTGCGCGAGCTGCACCGTTCCGATCTGGTCACCTCCGTCGCGATCTCGGGCGATCTACCGCTGGGCGAACTGGATCTTTACGCCGACGCCTTGTCGGATCGCATGACCGCCCTGCCAGGTGTCGCCCGCGTGACGCGCGGGGGCCTCGGCAACCGGACGCTTTCCATCACCGCCACGCGCGCCGTGCTCGACAGCCACGGGCTGACCCCCGCCGCCTTGGCTGCCGCCATCGCCGCGCAGAACATCGACCTGCCCTCTGGCACTCTGGAGGGGCCGAGCGCCGACCTGACTCTGCGTTTCACCGCAGAACGCGACACGGCCACGGCGCTGGCCACGATCCACGTGCTGGTCCTTCCGAATGGCGCAACGCTGACGTTGGGCGACGTTGCGGTGATCGAGGAACGCTTCGAGCCGCCACAGGATCGCGCCTTTGTCGATGGCACCCCCGCGATCGTGCTCGACGTGTCAAAGGCCTTGGATGCCGACGCGCTGCGGGTGCTTGACGGTGTTGCAGCGCTGGTGGCCCAGGAAACCGCGCGGCTGCCCGACACGATCACGGTCGAAGTGGTGCAGGACGTGACATCCATCATCCGCGACCGTCTGGTGATGCTGGTGCAGAACGGCGTGATCGGCCTTGTGTTGGTGGTTGTCGTCATGAGTCTGTTTTTCCGCCCTGGTTTCGCGATCTGGGCGGCGATGGGCCTGCCCGTGGCGTTCGCGGGGGCCTTCGTCTGGATGGCGCTGACCGGGCTTAGCCTGAACATGATGACGCTGGTTGCCCTGTTGATGGCAATCGGGATCGTGATGGACGATTCCATCGTGATCACGGACTCCATCGCGGTGCACGCCGCCAAGGGAGCCACGGTCGACAACGTGGCTACAGGGGTCGCCGCCGTGGCGCCCGGCGTTGTCTCTTCCTTCCTGACCACGCTGGCGGTGTTCCTGCCTTTAGCCTTCCTTACGGGTGAACTGGGCGCAGTGCTCGAGGTGCTTCCGGTCGTTTTGCTGGCCGCGCTCGCCGCGTCGCTGATCGAGGCCTTTTTTATCCTTCCCCATCACCTGAAAGCCGGGATAAAGGACACTGCCCCGTCCGGCTTCCGCATCCGCTTCGACGCGGGCTTCGACATCTTGCGCGAGAGGGGCGTGGGCCGACTGGCCGATGCCGCGATCCGCTGGCGCTGGCTGGTCGCTGGCCTGGCCATAGGGGCCTTGATCCTGACCGTCGGCGCTTTGGGCGGCGGCGTGGTCAAACGCGAGGCGATGCCTGAGATCGATGGCGACGTGCTCGAGGCGCGGCTGATACTGCCCGCAGGCACCCCGTTGGCGCGCACGGGCCAAGCCGTCGCACAGGTCGAGGCGGCGCTTGACCGCGTGAACGCGCGTCTGACCCCCGACCAACCCGAGATGCAAGCGCTTGTTGTCCGCCGCATCACCTGGCTGGGCCGCAACCTGTCGGCAGGCGAGACGGGCGCCCATGTCGCCACCGTAGCGGTGGACCTTCTGGGGGCCGAAACACGGGCCAGCACGCTGGACGAGATCGTCACGCTCTGGCGCGCGGAGATCGGGCCGCTGCCCGGTGTATCTTCGTTGATCCTGACCGAGCCGGGGATCGGCCCGCAGGGCATTGCGGTGGAATTGCGCCTGACCCACCCCGACCTCGCCACCTTAGAGTCCGCAGGCCGCGCCATGTTGGCGGAACTCGAAACCTATGCCGGTGTGCGCAACGCGATCCTCGACTTGCGCCCCGGCGCGCCCGAATTGCGGCTGAACCTCGCGCCGGGAGCCGAGGCCTTGGGGCTGACTGCCACGGATGTGGCAGGCCAGCTCCGCGCAGCCTTTCTTGGCACGCAGCTGGCGGAAATCCGGCGCGGCGATCTGGCCTGGGATCTTGAAGTGCAGCTGGCCGATGCTGACCGTGTTGCCCGCGCTGACCTGAGCGTCTTCGAGATTGCCCTGCCGAGTGGCGGCACTGTGCCGCTCTCGAGCATTGCCGCCATCACAGAGGCGCGCGGCTGGGGCACCCTCACGCGCCGCAACGGGCTGCGCACGCTGACCGTCGCGGCCGATGTGGACGGCCGCATCGGCAATGCCGACGCGATCACTGTACGGCTTGCCGAGGGCTTCCTGCCCGAACTGGCCGCCACTACCCCCGGCCTCGGCTTCGAGATCGGGGGTCAGGCAGCGAATTCGGCGGAGACCGTCGCCTCGATCCTGCGCGGGTTCCTGATCGGGCTCGTGGGTATCTACCTCGTGCTCAGCTTCCAGTTCCGCAGCTATGTCGAACCGCTGATCGTGATGATCACCATCCCACTGGCGTTTCTGGGGGTGATCTGGGGGCATGTGTTGATGGGCTACAACATCTCGATGCCATCACTGGTGGGGGCAGCCTCGCTCGCGGGGATCGTGGTGAACAACGCCATCCTGTTGGTCGGCGTGATCAACGCCCGCCGTGCCGAGGGACTTTCCGCCGCGCTGGCCGCCGGAGAGGCCGTTCGGTCGCGGTTCCGCCCCGTCTTCGTCTCGGTCTCGACGACGATCATGGGCATGGCGCCTTTGCTGCTGGAAACCTCGACCCAGGCCCAGACGCTCAAACCACTGGTGATTTCCGTGGTGTTCGGCCTACTGGCGGCAACGGTCTTGATCCTATTGGTGTTGCCTGCATTCTACGCCGCGCTCGAGGATATCCGGGGTGGCCCCCGGTCACCCGACGTGACGGGGCCACGATCCTGACGCCCACAAGACAAGGCATCTTTTGGGCTGCAAGTTTGATCTACTGCAAAGATCTCTCGCTGCGACTCGCTCACAATCGATGCATGGAATATACGGGACTGTTGCATTAATCGCCGGGTTTGGCCAAGTTTAGGTTTTTGAGGTCGAAGATGCCGCGTACGTCACCGTTCAAGCATCACCGTTTTCCACGTGACATCATTTTGTGCGCCGTGCGTTGGTATCTGCGCTATCCGCTCTCCTATCAGGACGTCGTCGACCTGCTGGAAGAGCGCAGCATCGCGGTTGACCGACCCACAGTTTATCGGTGGGTGCAGAAGTTCGGCCCTGAACTGACCAAGCGGGCCGAGACGCACTTGCGCCGTGCGAGCCTAGACTGGCATGTGGACGAGACCTATATCCGCGTCGGTGGCAAGTGGCGTTATTTGTGGCGTGCTGTCGATGCAAATGGCCAAATGATTGACTTTCGCCTCACCGCGCGGCGCGATGCAAGAGCTGCTAAAGCCTTTCTCAACAAAGCGATTGAACGCGTGCGACTGCATCGCCCCGTCACGATATGTACCGACAAAGCCCCGACCTACCGACGTGTTATTCGCGAGATCAATCATCGATACGACCCACATTTCGACAGTATTCGGCATATCGACAAGAAACGGCGAAACAACTTGATCGAGAGCGACCACGCAGCCA
>NZ_FOEP01000012.1 GCF_900110775.1 Thalassovita taeanensis
GGCCTGCGCTTCGCCATCCGCGAAGGCGGCCGTACCGTCGGCGCCGGCGTCGTGTCGAAAATTCTGAAGTAATCAAACCTTCGGGTTCGAAGAGGAAAGGGCTGCCCTGTTGGGTGGCCCTTTTCGTTTGTGGCGGTGGTGGTGTGATCTGGTTGAGGCGCCTGATGGCGCCGCAGGTTCAGCGCTGACGCGCGGTTGGCGCCCGGCCGCGCGAGGGGCGGCGTATGCCGGAGCGGTTCAGGACGGCAGTGGGCGCGCGAGTGCTGTGGAATGGGTTGCCCGAGCGGCTCTGGGCGCGGGTCGAGGTTCTTCAGGCGGAGGTGAGCGCTTGGGCCCCGGTTGCAAGGTTTTATCAGAACTGTGAAGATCATGCTTGAATTCGCAAAAGGAGCGCCGTAAACAGCGCATCGGCCATAGGGGTATAGCTCAGTTGGTAGAGCGACGGTCTCCAAAACCGTAGGTCGAGGGTTCGAGCCCTTCTGCCCCTGCCATTTTCCACATTTCCGATAAGGATCGCCGTCCCGCAGGGCGGCCTTTGGTGTTGGTTGGTTTGTTGCACCGGACGCCTGACCAAATTGAGCTCGGCCTGAGCTTGCAGGTTTTTGCCCGGTCCGCCTTGGGGTGGCGGGCCGGACAGCTTGCTGGGGTGTGTTAGGCGCGCGGTGGGATGTTCTGACCGCGCTGCACCGCCGGACGGGCGAGGAAGCGGGCGAGATAGGCCACGGTATTGGGGAACGTGTCCCAGCCCAGCACCTCTTTGGCGCCATAGAATTCGAGCGCGTTCAGCCAGGGGGCGATGGCGATATCGGCGATGGAATAGTCGCCCGCGATCCAGTCCTGACCCTCTAGCTGCTTTTCAACCACGGCCAGCAGGCGCTTTGCTTCGTTGATATAACGCTCGCGCGGGCGGGGGTCTTCGATCGCGGCGCCTGCGAATTTATAGAAGAAGCCAAGCTGGCCCAGCATCGGGCCAAGCCCGCCCATCTGGAACATCACCCATTGGATGACCTTGTAGCGTTGCGCCGGATCGGTTGGCAGGAGCTTGCCGGTCTTTTCCGCCAGATAGATCAGGATCGCGCCGGACTCGAACAGGCCCAGCGGCGCGCCGCCGGGGCCGTTGGGATCGACAATGGCGGGGATCTTGTTGTTGGGATTCAGCGACAGGAATTCGGGGCTTTTGACGTCGGCATCGGCCAGCGTGACCAGATGCGCCTCGTAGGGGAGGCCGGTTTCTTCGAGCATGATGGAAATCTTCACGCCATTCGGCGTTGGAAAGGAATAAAGTTGCAGCACTGAAGGGTCGGCTGCGGGCCAGCGCCTGGCCACGGGGAAATCATCGGGAAAAGTCATTGCAGGCTCCTGTTCATCTACAGGGGGGAAAATAGGCTATTTTTCCCAATGAAACAGACATGGTTCTGTGGAAAAGAATGATACACTGTGTGCAAGGGCGCGCGAACGAACAAAAGCCCTTAATACTGCGTTATGGCCCGACATTGGACCAATGCGGGGCATCATGCAGAAAATACTAAATGGGAAGGGGCGGTTTCGTCTTTTGTCGGAAGAACAGCCGACGCGACCGTCACGATAGAAAGAAGAGGGACAAATGTTTCAGGAATTCAAGAACTTCATCGCCAAGGGCAATGTCATGGACATGGCTGTTGGTATCATTGTGGGCGCAGCCTTCACCGCGATCGTCAGCTCGATGGTGGCGGATCTGATCAACCCGTTGATCGGCTTGTTCACCGGTGGGATCGACTTCACCAACAACTATGCCGTGCTGAGCGGTGACGTGCCTGCGGGGGCCAGCCTTGCGGATGCCCGCGATGCCGGAGCGTCGATTTTCGCCTATGGTAGCTTCATCATGGCCGTTGTTAACTTCGTGATCATCGCGTTCGTGGTGTTCTTGCTGGTCAAGATGGTCAACCGCGTCAAGGATGCGGCCGCCAAGGAAGAAGAGGCAGCACCTGCGGCGCCTGCCGGTCCGAGCGAACTGGATGTTCTGCTGGAAATCCGCGACTCGTTGAAGAAGTAAGCATTCGTTTAGGGTGTTAACGGAACGGCCTGCCCCAAGGGGCAGGCCGATTTGCGTTGTAGGGGCGTGTAACACGGGTGCCGGGGGTGTCAGGCCACCAGCGATTGCGCCGAGACTGTCTCAAGCCCCAGGGCCGCGCCCACGGCGGCATAGGTCAGTTGCCCGGCGTGGACGTTCAGCCCCGCCAGCAGGTGGGGATCATCGGCGCAGGCCTGCTTCCAGCCCTTGTCGGCCAAGGCCAGCAGGAAGGGCATGGTGGCGTTGCCAAGCGCGATGGTCGAGGTGCGGGCAACGGCACCGGGCATGTTGGCGACGCAATAGTGCATGACGCCGTCGACATCATAGATCGGGTCCTGATGCGTGGTGGCGTGGCTGGTTTCAAAGCAGCCGCCCTGATCAATCGCCACGTCGACAATTGCAGCGCCGGGTTTCATGGTCGACAGCTGTGCGCGGCTGACCAGTTTGGGCGCGGCTGCGCCCGGGATCAACACCGCGCCAATGACCATATCGGCCTGTGCGATCAGTTCAGCCGTGTTGCCCGCACTGGCATAGCCGGTCTTGAAGGTGCCGCCGAACACATCGTCGAGATAGCGCATCCGGGGCAGCGAGCGGTCGAGCACGGTGACATCCGCGCCCATGCCTGCGGCCACACGCGCGGCGTGGGTGCCGACTACGCCGCCGCCGATCACAACCACACGGGCCGGGCCGACGCCGGGCACGCCGCCCAGCAGAACGCCGCGGCCGCCATTGGCCTTTTGCAGGGTCCAGGCACCGACTTGGGGCGCCAGTTTGCCGGCGACTTCGGACATCGGCGCCAGCAGGGGCAGCCCGCCCGAGCGGTCGGTGACGGTTTCATAGGCGATCGCGGTGCAACCCGAGGCCAGCAGGTCGCGGGTTTGATCGGGATCGGGGGCCAGATGCAGATAGGTGAACAGCAGCTGCCCTTCGCGCAGGCGTTTGCGCTCGACCGGCTGGGGCTCTTTGACCTTTACGATCATATCGGCGGTGGCAAACACCTCTTCTGCGGTGTCCAGAAGGGTGGCGCCAGCGGCCAGATACGAGGCATCGTCGAAGCCCGAGCCAAGACCCGCACCTTTTTCAACGACCACCTGATGGCCGTGGCTCACGGCCTCGGTCACGGCGTTCGGTGTCATGCCGACGCGAAATTCCTGGGGTTTGATTTCTTTGGGGCAGCCAATTTTCATGGGTCTTGTCCTGTGTTGGGGGTGGGACAGTAATGCGGACAGAATGTCGCATGTGGCGCGCAAAGCGATTGAAAAACAGGTCGCGTTCCCGGCTCTTTTGTGAATATTCTAGCGCCAAATGGGACTACCTTCGAAGGAATATGCACAAATGGCTTTGGATCAGACGGATCGGCGTATTCTGAAGGTGCTTCAGCGCAAGGGGCGGATTTCCAATGCGGACCTGTCCGAGGCGGTCAATCTGTCGCCGTCGGCCTGTCATCGCCGGGTTCAGCGACTGGAGGTGGATGGGTATATCCGCGACTATGTGGCGTTGCTGGATGCACGCAAGCTGGGGGTGCCGACGACGGTGTTTGTCGAAATCACCCTGTCGGGGCAGGCCGATGAGGTGCTGGATGCGTTCGAGCGCGCGGTGTCGCGAATCCCGGATGTGCTGGAGTGTCATCTGATGGCCGGCACAGCGGATTATCTGTTGAAGGTCGTGACCGAGAATACCGAAGATTTTGCCCGCATTCATCGTCAGCACTTGGCGCGGTTGCCCGGCGTGGCGCAGATGCAAAGCAGCTTTGCCCTGCGCACGGTGTTCAAGACAACCGCACTGCCAGTCTGAGCCATTGCCATCGCCGCCTCTATCGCCCATTTTGCCCCAAAACGGGAGGGGCATGTGATGCAGTGGGATTATATCGTGGTCGGGGCGGGCAGCGCAGGCTGCGTGTTGGCCAAGCGGCTGACGGATGCGGGCCACAAGGTGCTGCTGCTTGAGGCGGGCGGGCGCGATTCCTATCACTGGGTGCATATCCCGATGGGGTATCTGTATTGCATCGGCAACCCGCGCACCGACTGGATGTTCAAGACAGCCGAGGAGCCGGGGCTGAACGGGCGGTCGTTGATTTATCCGCGTGGCAAGGTTCTGGGTGGGTGCAGTTCGATCAACGGCATGCTGTATCTGCGCGGGCAGGCGGCGGATTATGATGGCTGGCGGCAGATGGGCAATACCGGCTGGGGCTGGGATGATGTTCTGCCGTATTTCATGAAATCCGAAGATTACGTCGATGGCGCCAGCGAGATGCACGGCGCGGGCGGCGAGTGGCGCGTCGAGAACCAGCGGCTGCACTGGGATGTGCTGGACGACTGGATGGCGGCGGCGGTGGCCGAGGGGCTGCCTGAGGTAACGGATTTCAACACCGGCAACAACGAAGGTGTCGGCTATTTCCGGGTGAACCAGCGAAGCGGCTGGCGGATGAACACGGCCAAGGCGTTTTTGCGCACGACCAAAGGCCAGGGCCTGCAGGTGGAAACCCACGCCCATACGCGGCGGGTGATCATCGAAGATGGTCGCTGTGTCGGGGTTGAATACGAACAGAAGGGGCAGATCAAGACCGCGCGCGCAGGCGGCGAGGTGATCTTGTCGGCGGGGGCGATCGGGTCGCCGCAGATTTTGCAACTGTCGGGGATCGGACCAGAGGCGGTGTTGCGCCGTAACGGAATCGAAGTGGTGCAGGACAACGCCGGGATCGGGGCGAACCTGCAAGATCACCTGCAACTGCGCTGTTCTTGGCGGCTGGAGGGGGCGAAGACCCTGAACACCATGGCCAACAGCCTGTTTGGCAAGGCCAAGATCGGACTGGAATATGTGCTCAAACGCTCGGGGCCGATGTCGATGGCGCCCAGCCAGTTGGGGGCATTTGCGAAATCGCGGCCTGATCTGGACACACCGGATCTGGAGTTCCATGTGCAGCCGCTGACGCTGGAGGCGTTCGGGCAGCCACTGCATGATTTCCCGGCGATGACGGCCAGCGTGTGCAACCTGCGCCCCGAAAGCCGGGGTGTGGTCGAGATCACCTCGGCCGATCCCAAAGCGGCACCGAAGATTGCGCCGAATTACCTGTCCACCGAGGGGGATCGGACGGTTGCGGTCAATTCGATCCGGTTGGCGCGGCGGATCATTGCGCAGGGGCCGATGGCGAAATATTCCCCGGTCGAGATGAAGCCGGGCATAACCGAGGCAAGCGACGCCGAGCTGGCACGCGCGGCGGGTGATGTTGGCACAACGATTTTCCACCCCACCGGCACGGTGCGGATGGGGGCGGATGCGGCGGCGCCGCTGGACCCAAGGTTGCGCCTGCGCGGCATTGCCGGGCTGCGGGTGGTGGATGCAAGCGTGATGCCGACGATTGTCAGCGGCAACACCAATTCCCCGACGATTATGATCGCGGAAAAAGCCTCTGATATGATCCTGTCCGATGCCCGGAGCTGAGCGCATGGTAAATGTGGCAATCGCCTATTTCTCGGGTCGTGGGCACACGTTGCGCCTGGCAGATTACATTGCCGGGGCGTTGGGCGATGAGAACTGCAACGCGCGCCTGATCGACGTGACGCAGGTGACCGAGATGGATTGGGCCGCGATGGAGGCCGCCGATGCGATCCTGTTCGGCGCGCCGACCTATATGGGCAGCGTCGCGGCCGAGTTCAAAATGTTCATGGACAGCACCAGTGGGATCTGGTCGGAGCAGCTTTGGGCCGACAAGCTGGCCGGTGGGTTCACGGTGGCGACCTTTCCGGGGGGCGATAAGCTGAGCAGTCTGATGCAGATGAACATCTTTGCCGCGCAGCACGGCATGGTCTGGGTCGGTCAGGATCAGATCGGCGCGCCGGTGGTGCCGGAAAACGATGGGATCAACGCGTCTGGGGTCTGGCTGGGACTGGGGGCCACAACCTCGCGCGATAAGACGTTGATGGTGCATCAGGGTGATCTTGAAACCGCGCGGCGGTTCGGCGTCAGGGTTGCACGGGCGGCGCGGCGCTGGTCGGTTTAAGGCAACTGACGGTTCGCTTGGCTGTCGTGCACAGGAATTTGGGGGGCGGTGAAATGCGCGCCCTATTTCTTTTTGCCACAAATGCGCAAAAACAGGGGGCTGGAAATGACAAACCCCCGGGCGGGTGCCTCGGGGGTCGTCGTGTTTTAAGCGTTCAGCTTTCGAGAGAGGTTGCTTAGAGCATACCTTCGCGCTGTGCTTTCTTACGTGCCAGTTTACGGGCACGACGGACTGCTTCAGCTTTCTCGCGCGCTTTTTTGACGGACGGTTTCTCGAAATGTTGCTTGAGCTTCATTTCGCGGAAGACGCCTTCACGCTGCAGCTTTTTCTTCAGGGCACGAAGCGCCTGATCGACATTGTTGTCGCGAACACTAACCTGCATGTGGTTTTCACCACCTTTCTAAGTTGAGTTGCAAGGATTTGCAGGAAGTGGCCATATAGCAAAGCCGATCCTATTTGTCTAGGGTGGGGCGAGTTGACAAGGAGGTCGCGGATGACTGTGCCTGATCTGAAGGAAACCCTGTTGCAGGCGGCGCTGCCGCATGTGGCATTCGATGGCTGGTCGGAGGCGACATTTCAGGCGGCTGTGGCGGATGCTGGCGTGACGATTGGCGCGGCGCGGGCGGTGTGTCCGCGCGGGGCGGTGGATCTGGCGCTGGCCTATCATGCGCAGGGCGATGCGGCGATGGTGGGGCGTTTGCAGGCCGAAGACCTGTCTGAGCTGCGGTTTCGCGACCGGATTGCGAGTGCGGTTCGGTTTCGGCTTGAAGCGGCAGAGGACAAGGAAGCGGTGCGCCGGGGGACGGTCTTGTTTGCGCTGCCGCAGTATGCGGTGGATGGCGCGCGGGCGATCTGGGGCACGGCTGATCTGATCTGGACGACATTGGGCGACAGTTCGGACGATGTGAACTGGTACACCAAGCGCGCGACGCTGAGTGCGGTTTATGGCGCAACGGTGCTGTTCTGGCTGGGCGATGATTCGCAAGGATCAGAGGCGACCTGGGCGTTTCTGGACCGCCGGATTGATGATGTGATGCAGTTTGAGAAGGCAAAGGCCGGGGTGCGGGACAACAAGGTGCTGAGCCGGTTGTTGTCTGGCCCGCTGGCGATGCTGGACAGGATCAAGCCCCCCGCCGCCGCGCGGGAGGATATGCCGGGCCGATGGTCCGGCCGCAGGTAAGGAGAACACGATGACCGAGACAATGCGCGCGATCGAGATTTCAGAGCCGGGCGGGCCGGAAGTGCTGCGCCTGTGCGAGCGCCCGATGCCCGTGGCGGGACCGGGGCAGGTGGTGATCAAGGTGGCCTATGCCGGGGTGAACCGGCCCGATGCATTGCAGCGGGCGGGGGCCTATGCGCCGCCACCGACGGCCAGCGATCTGCCAGGGCTGGAGGCCTCGGGCGAAATTTATGCGGTTGGCGAAGGGGTTAGCGATTGGTCGGTCGGTGATCAGGTCTGCGCGCTGCTGCCGGGTGGGGGGTATGCGGAATATGTGATGACGCCAGCGGCGCATTGTTTGCCGGTGCCCGAGGGCATGGGGCTGCGCGAGGCGGCGTGCCTGTGCGAGACATATTTCACCGTCTGGTCGAACGTATTTCAGCGCGGTGGCCTGAAGGCCGGAGAGCGGTTTTTGATCCACGGCGGGTCGTCGGGGATCGGCACGACGGCGATCCAGCTGGCGCGGGAATTTGGCGCGCGGGTGTTTGTCACGGTCGGCAGTCAGGACAAGGCGGCCGCCTGTGCGGCGCTGGGAGCGGAACGCACGATCATCTATAACGACGAGGATTTCGTCGAGGTGCTGCGCGGCGAAGGCGGGGCTGACCTGATCCTGGATATGGTGGGGGGCTTGTATATTCCACGCAATATCAGAGCCTTGGCCGATGATGGCCGGTTGGTGCAGATCGCGTTCCTGCAAGGGCCGAAGGTTGAGGTCAACTTTGCGCAGGTGATGACGCGGCGGCTGACGATCACCGGCAGCACGTTGCGGCCACAAAGTGACCTGGCCAAGGCGCGGATCGCCGAGGCGCTGCGCGCGCAGGTGTGGCCGTTGCTGGATGCAGGCAAGATTGCGCCGGTGATGGACAGCGAGTTTGCGCTGAAAGATGCCGCCGACGCCCATGCCCGGATCGAGGCCAGCGGCCACATTGGCAAGATCGTTCTGCAGGTCGCCTGAGGCGCGGACCCGGCAAAAGCCGGGCTGCACCACAGGGCTGCACGGGGCATGCACATAACATGCACATCCGATGCATATGCGGATGTGCGGCGGGCGGTCTTGACCCGAGCCGCGCCAGAGGCATTTTATCGGGTTCAAAATAAGTCAGACGAAATGACGGGGAGGAATAACATGGCGCGCACGGTAATCATCGAAGAGGTCGGCGGACCCGAAAAGCTGAAACTGGCGGATCTGCCGGTGGGCGAGCCCGGTCCGGGGCAGGTTCGGATCCGGCACAAGGCCTGCGGGCTGAATTTCATCGACTGCTATCAGCGCAGTGGGCTGTATCCGATGCAGCTGCCGCATGCGCTGGGCATGGAGGCCTCGGGGGTGATCGAGGCGGTGGGCGAGGGCGTGACCCATCTGAAGGTGGGCGACCGGGCGGCCTATGCCGCGAACCCGCCGGGATCATATTGCGAGGCGCGGGTGATGCCCGCAGCGCAGGTGTGCCCGCTGCCCGATGGCATTTCGTTTGAAGAGGGCGCGGCGATGATGCTGAAGGGCATGACCGCGCAATATCTGTTCCACCGCACGACGCCGCTTAGGCGTGGCGACACGGTTCTGTTTCACGCAGCTGCCGGGGGCGTGGGCCTGATCGCGTGCCAATGGGCGCGGTCCGAGGGGATCACGCTGATCGGGACGGCGGGCACGGATGAGAAATGCGCGCTGGGGCTGGCACATGGCGCGAGCCATTGCATCAACTACCGGACCGAGGATTGGGCCGCTCAAGTGCGCGACCTGACCGGCGGCAAGGGCGTGGATGTGGTGATGGACGCTGTGGGGGCGGACACGTTCGAGGGATCGTTGGACAGCCTGAAGCCGCTGGGGATGATGATTTCCTTCGGCAATGCCTCGGGGCCGGTGCCGCCGTTCAATCTTGGAGTGCTGGGGCCAAAGGGATCGCTGAAAATCACGCGCCCGACGCTGTTTACCCATATTGCCGATCACGACGCCTGTCAGGAAATGGCGCAGCATTTGTTTTCGAAGGTGTTGGCCGGGGATGTGGTGATCCGGATTGATCAGCGGTTCCCGTTGGAGCAGGTCGCCGAGGCGCATCGTGCGTTGGAAGCACGCAAGACGACGGGGTGCACGATCTTAGAAGTGTGAGAAGGACTCGCCTTCTGGTGGTCTTTCAATTAGCGTCACTCGCGTTGCGAGAGATTGGGGCGGAATGTCGCAGAAACGCGCGTGTTTCGCTGTGGCGGGCATTGTAGTGCCTTGTTTTTACTTGCATGAGTGAATGGGGATGACAGGGAACAGGAGATTTGGCTTTGTCAGATACAACAAACGAGTCAGGTGCGGATCTTTCCGAGATGACGCTGGCCGAGTTGAAAGCGCTTGAGAAGAAGGTCGTCAAGGCGATCGCAAGCTATGAGGCGCGGCAGAAGAAGAAGGCACGGGATGTGCTGGAAGCCAAAGCCAAAGAGATGGGCTTTAGTCTGGCCGAGCTGGCCGGGGACGATGCACCCAAGGCCAAGCGCAAGGTGCGCGGTGTAGGTGTTGCGAAATACCGCAACCCGGACGACGACAGTCAGACCTGGACCGGGATGGGGCGTCGGCCAGGTTGGGTCATCGACGCGCTTGATGCCGGCGGTTCGCTGGACGATCTGGCGATCTGATCTTCGGGTCAGTCGATCGGGTCAAGTAGCGCGTTTTTCATCCGGCAGTCCTGCACCATGTCGCGGGCGCAGGGGACGGGGTCGAGGGTTTTCGACAGGCACAGGCGCGCCTCTTGGATACGGCTGTCTTTGCAGGTGATGGTCAGCATGTCCGGCGTCCATGTCGGGTTGGCTTGCAGGAAGGCTTGCTCGACCACCGAGGCGGGCAGTTTCACGGCGCGGTCGAGTTTGCGAAACACGGCCGGGCGGTTGACCTGTTCATAGGCGCTGCGGGCCAGTGCGTAGTAGTCGGGGGCTGACAGGCCCGTGCAGCGGCCGTGCTTTTTCCACTGATACCAGGCAAGACCGGGGGTGCCCATGATGTCGGCCATGGCTTGGCTCATGGCGCGGGTCGGGTGCGGTTCGGTGGTGCGGCAATAGGCGGGCCAGCCTTGTTCGTATTGCGGCCAGAGCCCGTGCAACACCCAGCCGAAATCGGCATCTTCATCACATTGTGGCGAGCGCCGCGCGGCGCCTTCGGTGGCGCACCAGTTGGGCGACCAGCTGAGCGAGAGCACGTAGTAGTCGAATTCACCGGCTTTTTCGCCATCGGCGTGGGTGGCGGGTGCTGTGGCGCAGAAGATCAGCGCGCATAGCAGTGCGGCAAAGGCAGATCGCATTCACTCTTTCCTTATCGGTTTGGGCGCATTATATACGCCAGCAGTTCCCCCACAACGGAAACCGGCCCAAAGGGTCCGCCTGTTTTCAGGCAGCGGGGAAGATTTGGGTCAAGGAGAAACGTTATGGCCAAACCGATCATGGCGAAGGCAACCGCCGTCTGGCTGGTGGACAATACGACGATCAGCTTCAAACAGATTGCCGATTTCGTTGGCATGCACGAGCTGGAGATCCAGGGGATCGCCGATGGTGATGTGGCCGCGGGCGTCAAGGGATTTGACCCGGTTGCGAACAATCAGCTGACCCAGGAAGAGATTGATGCGGCCGAGGCAGATACGATGCACCGGCTGAAGCTGAAGTTCAACGCCGCCGCCGTGGGCGAGGAAAAGCGCCGTGGCCCGCGCTATACTCCGCTGTCGAAGCGGCAGGATCGCCCGGCCTCGATCTATTGGCTGGTGAAGTTCCACCCGGAGCTGACCGATGGTCAGATCAGCAAGCTGGTGGGCACCACAAAGCCGACGATTCAGGCGATTCGCGAGCGGACCCATTGGAACATTGGCAACATTCAGCCGGTCGATCCGGTGGCGTTGGGATTGTGCAAGCAGTCCGAGCTGGATGCCGCCGTGCAAAAGGCCGTGGCCAAGAAGGCTGCCGAGGGTGGCGTGATGAGCGATGACGAGCGCCGCAAGCTGGTGAGCACCGAGCAGTCGCTGGGCATGGAAGAAGCGCCGCGCATTCCGACCGCGATCGAGGGGCTGGAAACCTTCAGCCTGCGTGAGGACGATGAGGACGAAGAAGACGAGATCATCGACGCCGAGAGCTTTTTCAACCTGCCGGGCAGTGCGGACGAAGACGAGCAGCCGTAAGGCGACGCGATTTCAGTATTTTGGCGAAGGCCCGGGCGGTTGTCCGGGCCTTTGGCGTTTTGGCGGTGGGCAACGGTGTGCAGTGAGTATTTTGATCAGAAAGAAGCGAAGTGGGTGCTTTGCTTCGTGATCGGGGTCGGGCGATTGCGGGCGCGGCTGAAGATTGCCGGTGGTTGGGCACGGATATGGCGCTGATCCGGGGCTGCGGGGCGGGTGTGTGTGGTCAGATTTAACGGGGCCGCCGCGGGGGTGTTTTGATCAAATTATGAAAAATGGCGCCCATAGAAGAATTATTTTGTCTGAGGGCAAAAAAATGATTGAATGAGGCTGCAAGTGGTTCTACATGCGGTTTCAAGACGCCAACGCACGCGCCTCTGGCCGGGTCGGACATCCAACCCCGTGTTTACGTAGCGACGGTAACGTCTCCCTTGGAAGTGAGCGGTCATAGATGGCCGGGTCTATTGGAGATGACCATGAACGCATACGTAAACCCCTTTGCGGGCGGCGAAGCCGTACGCTCGTCTGACCGTATCGAAGCTTTTATCCGTTCGGCGCAGTTTGATCGCCCGACGCTTGTACTGGACCGTGAGGCCGTGGCCCGCCAGTTCCGTGCGCTGAAATCCGGCCTGGGCCGCGCGCACATCCATTATGCTGTCAAAGCCAACCCGGCGCGTGAAGTGCTGGAGGTTCTGGTCAACGAGGGTTCGCATTTCGATGCGGCATCGCGCGGCGAAGTTGAGCTGTGCCTGAGCCTGGGTGCGCATCCCGAGGATATTTCGTTCGGCAACACGGTGAAGCGCGCCAGCGACATTGCGTTTGCGTTCCACGCCGGGGTGCGGCTGTTCGCGGCCGATGCCGAAGAAGAGCTGGAAAAGCTGGCCGAGCATGCGCCGGGTGCGGAAGTTTACATTCGTCTGCTGGTGGGGGCCACCGGTGCCGATTGGCCGCTGAGCCGCAAGTTTGGCTGTTCGCCCGAGATGGCAGAGCCGCTGATGGCGCGTGCGATTGAGTTGGGCCTGAAGCCGGTTGGGCTGTCGTTCCATGTTGGGTCGCAGACTCGTCAGGCCGAGATGTGGCGCGAGACGCTGGATCAGGTTGCAGCGGTGTGGGCTTCGGCGCGCGCCAATGGCTTTGCCCTGAACATGATCAACATCGGTGGCGGGTTTCCGGCGTTTTACGGCGAAGCGATTGAGCCCGCGTCGGTTTACGCGGCGCATGTGATGCAGATGGTCGAGGCGCGGTTCGAGGGCGCTGAGCGGATCATGGCGGAGCCGGGTCGTGGCATGGTGGCCGAGGCGGGCATGATTGCCGCCGAGGTGCTGCTGGTGTCGAAGAAATCGGCGGATGATCTGTGCCGCTGGGTGTATCTGGATATCGGCAAATTCTCGGGGTTGGCTGAGACAATGGATGAGGCGATCCGGTATCAGTTTGTCACCGACCGCCCGCACGAAGAGACCGGACCCTGCATTCTGGCTGGTCCGAGCTGTGACAGCGCCGATGTGCTGTACGAAAAACGCCCCGTTCAATTGCCCGTGGGTTTGCGGGCAGGTGATCGGATCATTATCCGCAACTGCGGCGCCTACACGTCAAGCTACTCCTCGGTTTGCTTTAACGGGTTTCCGCCGCTGGATGTTGTTGTGATCTGACACGCTGCTTGCGATGCACGGACGAGAGGAAGGGCCCGCCAGGAAACTGGCGGGTCTTTTCGTTTAGGCGGGGCGGTCATGGGCTTTACGGGAGCAGGATGGCTTTTGCGGCGTTGAGCGTTGTTTCTGGCACGCCATCTGCGGGTATCCGGTGCCAGTCGAGTGTTCCGAGCTGTGCGGTGCTTTGTTGTTGAACCACGGTTGCGTCGGCATCCGAGGCGTCACCGATCCGCGCGTCGACGCGTGAGATCAGGATGTTAAGCGGCGCTTCGAGCCAGAGGCCATGGAAGGGCAGCTCCAGGTCGGTGGCCAGTCTGGCGGCGGCCTGCCGGGTATCGGGGTCGAGGAAGGTCGCATCGAGAAGCACGGAGTGCCCGGCGCTCAGCAAGGTTTCGGCCCGTCGGAGCATGTGCTGATAGACCTGATGGCGGGCGGACTTTTTATAGTGGATTGCCGAGAGGTGGGTTTGTGTCGTCACGCCTTGCAGGGCTTTGCGCTCCAGATCGCTGCGCAGGTGGACCGCGCCGGGGGCGGCGCCGACGAGGGGGGCGAGTTCGCGCGCCAGCACGGTCTTGCCCGTCCCGGACAGGCCGCCGACGCAGATCAGCATTGGTTCGGCGGGGGACAGGGCGACCAAGGCGGCGTTGAGGTATTGCCGGGCTTTGTGGTCAGAGTGGCCCGGGATGCCGCGCGCCTGATCGGTTTGCACGGTCACCATGGCCAGGATCGCCGCGCGGACGGCAAGGAACAGCGGCATCACCGACAGGCCGCTGTCTTGTGCGCCGCCTGCGGCCAGAAGATAGGCGTTGAGCACGATATTGGCGGCGCGTGGCAGGTCGCGTTGGCGCAGGTCCATGATCAGGAAGGCGAGGTCATAGAGCACATCGCATGTGCCCAGCGTTTCGTCGAATTCGAGCGCGTCGAAGGGGACGGGTTTGCCGTCGATCAGGACCAGATTGCGCAGGTGCAGGTCGCCGTGGCAGCGCCGGACCTGCCCTTTGGTGCTTCGCTGGGTCAGAAGAGGGGCGGCGGCGCATAGCGCGGTCAGTGCCATTGCGTTGAAGTCCGCCACGCGGGTGGCACCGAGGGCGGCGTGCATGTCGGCAAAGACGCGGTCAAGTTCTGACAGGATGTCGTCGATCAGGCGGGTGCCGTCTGCGGGGCGTTTGGGCGCTGCGTTGTGGTACGCAAAGACGCTTTGGCCCAGGTCCTCGGCCAAGGTGTCGGTGAACCTGCCGGTGTCGGCGACGACGGCAAGTTCAGCCTCAGCCGGGAAGCGCCACATGCGCAGCACCCATTCGACGGGAGGCCCGTGCCCGTCGAGCGCCAGTGTGCCGTCGGCTTCGCGGGTGACGGCGATCACATCGCGGTAGATGGTGGGGGCGGCGGGTTTGTTCAACGCGAGTTCGCGGCGCACCATTGTTTCGCGCAGGGCGAGCGTGGACAGGTCCATGTAGTCATACTTCACGGCGCGTTTGATTTTCAGTGCGACGTCGCCCGCCAGAAAGATCAGCGCGCCGTGGGTTTCCACCACGCTGACCGGGCCGTTGCCGGGGTGCCCTGCCGGAGAGCTGAGATAGGCGATGACATTTGTCTGATCGTCTTGCATTGGGCGCTCCGGATTGCGAGTTCAGGATGCGGCGGGCTTCCGATAGGCATCATAGTACGGCCTTGATCCCCGCCGCATTGACCGAGATCATGCGGCAGGGGCGGCTTTCCCGGACCGTGCGCGGCTGGCAAGGATCGCCTTGATCAGTTCGGGCACGATAATCAGCGGCAAGGTGAACAGCCCGACAAGCTGCCAGTGTTCCCAGCCGATGGGCTGGGTGCGCAACAACAATTGCAGCGGGGGCCAGTAGATCGCGGCAAGTTGGGTGCCAAGCCCCAGAAGCACGGCAAGGAACAAGTAGCGGTTCGACAGCCAGCCGAGCGAGGTGCACGGCACCCGAAACGACCGGAAGGCAAACACCGCCGCCAGTTCGAAGATCACCAGCGCGGTAAAGGTCGTGGTGCGCGCGATGATTTCGCCCTCGGCGAGCAGGCTTTGGAAGATCCATATGCTGGCACCGCCGGTATAGGCCCCGAGCAGCAGGATCATCCACAGCCCCGTCCGGCCCAGAATGGTGGCATTGCGCCCGCGCGGCGGGTCCTGCATCTGTCCGGGTTCGGCCTTTTCCAACCCCAGTGCCACGGCGGAAATGCCGTCGGTGACAAGGTTGATCCACAGGATTTGAGAGGGCAGGAAAATCAGCGGAAGCCCCATCAGGATCGCGCCAAACAGCGCCACGGCCTCGCCCGCGTTCGAGGACAGCAGATAGCGTGCGAACTTGCTGATGTTTTCAAATTGGCGACGGCCCTGGGCGATGGCACCCACGATCGTGGCGAAGTTGTCGTCGAGCAAAACGAGGTCCGAGGAATCGCGGGCAACATCGGTGCCGCGCTGCCCCATGGCGATGCCGATATCGGCCCGTTTCAAGGCGGGGGCGTCGTTGACGCCGTCCCCGGTCATCGCCACGGTTTCGCCGCGGGCCTGAAGCGCCGTGACAATGCGCAGCTTGTGCGCGGGGGTGGTGCGGGCGAAGAGGACGTCGCGGCCCAGGACCTCGGTCAGGTCAGCATCGGTCATATCCTCAAGCTCGGCCCCGGTCAGGGCAATGCGTGCGGGCAGGCCAAGTTGCTGGGCAATGGCGCGTGCGGTTGTCGGGCCATCGCCGGTGATCATGATCACCTGAATGCCAGCGGCGCGGCAGGCCTGAATGGCGGCGCCGACTTCGGGGCGGGGCGGGTCGATCAGGCCGACGAGCCCCTGAAAGATCATGTCGCGTTCTTCGGTGTCGCCGTCCTGTGCCGCGCGCGCGGCCAGCCCGATCACCCGCAGGCCGTTTTCGGCCATCTGGTGATAGGACGCCATGATTTTGGACCGCAGTTCATCATCCAGCGGATATGTCTTTTGATCGATAACGGCGGAGTTGCAAACGCTGAGGATGTGTTCCGGGGCGCCCTTGGCGTGCAATGCAAAGCTGTCGTCGGTGCGGACAAGCATGCTCATTCTTTTGCGTTCGCTGGAAAACGGGTTTTCGGCGACCAGACGTTCGGGGGTGGGCAGCGTGGCCCAGCCTTTGTAGGCGAGCGTGACAAGCGCCCCTTCGGTGGGAGAGCCGAACATGGCCCAGGTGTTTTGCGCCTGTTCCAGTCGCGCATTGTTGCACAAAAGCGCGGTTTCCAGAAGGTTCGCCAGTTCGGGATCATCCGCCGCGCGGCATTTGCGGCCGTTCCGGGTGATATGCCCGGCCGGATCGCTGCCGGTGCCGGTGACCTGATACTCGGCGCCCAAGGTCCAGATGCGGACGGCCGTCATCCGGTTTTCGGTCAGCGTGCCGGTTTTATCGGTGCAGATGACGGTGGCGGCCCCGAGGGTTTCAACCGCCTGAAGCTGACGCACCAAGGCTTTTTGGCGGGCCATCGCGGTGGCGCCCAGTGTCAGCGAGATTGTCAGGACCACCGGCAGGCCTTCGGGCACCAGCGAGACCGCCAGCGACAGCCCGGTCATCACCATGACAAACAGATCGCGCCCGGTGAAATAGCCGATGGCCACGGTCGCCCCGGCAATCACGACGGCCAGGATTGCGATCTGCATGGCAAGCCGCGCCATCTGTATCTGCAAAACGGTGGGCCGTTCGCTGATGGTGCTGGTCAGCCCGGCGATCTGGCCGAATTTGGTCAGTGCGCCGATGGCGGTCACGATGGCCTTGCCGCGCCCGGTGGTGACTGTTGTGCCCATGAACAGGTTTGGCTCACCCAGCCCGGCAGTTTTGTCGACGTGGTCGGATTCGCCGCTGAGCGCGCTTTCGTCGACCTGAAGCCCGGCGTGTTCGATAAGCGTCATATCGGCCGGAATCCGGCTTCCCTGCTCGATAAGGACCAGATCGCCGGGCACCAGTTCGGTCGCGGGGATGGATTTTTCCTGCCCGCCGCGAATGACGTGTGCGGTTGGGGACAGCATCCGCCGCAAAGATTTGATGGCATTGTCGGTGCGCCATTCCTGCGCAAAGCCAAGCAGGGCATTCATCACAACCACGATGCCGATCGCGGCGGCATCGACAATTTCGCCCATGGCGAAGGCCGCCGCCATTGCGACAATCAGAACCACCACCAGAACGCTGGTAAATTGCCGCACAAGGATGCGCAGGCCGCGAAAGCGCGTGTCGTGAACAATCTCGTTGCGGCCATAGCGGGCCTGCAACGGAGCAATCTCTGAGTCTGTCAGCCCTTGGGTCGGCGCGGGCGCCTTTGCATCGGACATGAATTCCCCTTCCAGAGTTTCCTATGCCCGAGTTTCTGCGTGGGTGCGGAAGGCATTGACATGACACGGATCAAGTTAAGGCGAATATACTGCGGCTTTGCCACAGATTTGTGCAGCTTCTATCGGCATCGGCGTCAGGGTTGTGCACGCCAGAAAGCAATTGCGCGTGGTGGGGGCAGGGCATACGTTTTGCCTGAAAACAGAAGATAATTTTGCGATGCGGCACGGGCGGTGTCTGATGCCGATTGAATTTTTGAGGGGAAGTAAGTGATTATGCGTGATGTCGTTATCTGTGAGCCGGTCAGGACGCCGGTGGGGCGCTATGGCGGTCAGTTCAAATCTCTGTCCGCGCACGAATTGGGGGCGGCGATCCTGCGGGGGCTGGTGGAGCGGTCCGGTCTTGACCCGGCCAGCGTGGATGATGTGATTTTCGCGCAGTGTTACCCGTCGATGGATGCGCCGGCGCTGGGGCGTGTGGCGGCGCTGGACGCTGGGTTTCCGGTCGAGGTGGGTGGTTTGCAGCTGGATCGGCGCTGCGGGTCGGGATTGCAGGCGATCATCAACGCGACGATGCAGGTTGCCACCGGGGCTTCGGACGTCGTGATCGCGGGCGGCGCGGAATCCATGAGCAACGCGCCGTTTTACTCGACCGCCGCGCGCTGGGGTGTGACCGGGGCCGGGCTGATGCTGAATGATTCATTGGCGCGGGGCAGGGTGACGGCGGGGGGCACGAATTTCCCGGTGCCGGGGGGGATGCTGGAAACGGCGGAAAACCTGCGGCGCGATTATGCGATCCCCCGCGAGGAACAGGACGCCTTTGCCGCCACATCGCAGGCGCGGGCCGTGGCCGCGCAGGAGGCGGGGCGGTTTGACGACGAGATCGTTCCGGTGACCATCACGAGCCGCAAAGAGGGCACGAAGGTTATTGATCGCGACGAGCATCCGCGGGCGGGCACGACGGCGGAAAGTCTGGGTAAGCTGCGGCCAATTCTGTCGGGGTCTGACAGTGAGGCGACGGTGACGGCGGGCAATGCCAGTGGTCAGAACGACGGGGCCTCGGCCTGCATTGTGACCACCAGCGCGCTGGCCGCGCAGAACGGGTTGCGCCCCTTTGGGCGGCTGGTGTCCTGGGCTGTTGCCGGGGTGCCGCCAAAGCTGATGGGCATCGGTCCGGTCCCGGCGACGGCCAAGGCGCTGGCCCGCGCCGATATGCGCCTGAGCCAGATTGACCTGATCGAGCTGAACGAGGCGTTTGCAGCGCAGGTTCTGGCCTGCACCCGTGATTGGAACTTCGCCAAGTCGGATTTCGAGCGGATGAACGTGAACGGATCGGGGATTTCGCTGGGGCACCCGGTTGGGGCGACGGGGGGGCGTATTCTGGCAACGCTTCTGCACGAGATGGCCCGCCGGGACGCACGATACGGGATTGAGACGATGTGCATCGGCGGCGGTCAGGGGCTGTCGGCGGTGTTTGAACGGGTCGCGGCCTGAGCAGCCCATGCGCCAAAATCAAGAGTGTCAGGGGCGGGGATCTGATCCGCCCCTGACACACCGTTCAGCGTGCCGAAAGTCCGACCATCGTGGGCCAGGCTGCGGCGCCACCGCGTGCGATGACTTCGCGGCCCAGACGTTCGGCCCAGACGTGTTCGCTTCCGGCTTCTTCGCGCCACTGCCACAGGCGGCGCGTGAAATAGTGCAGGATATGCTCTTCGGTCACGCCGATGGCGCCGTGCACCTCGTGGGCGATCGCGGCGGATTTTGCCACAGCTGCCGAGGCGCGCTGTTTGGCGATCGCGATTTGCATGCCCGCGTTGCCAGAGCCCATGGCGGTCATCCCAAGCTGCGTCCCTGCTTTGGCGGCGGCCGCTTCGGAGGCGAGTTGTGCGACCATCTGCTGAACGGCCTGAAACTTGCCGATGGTGCGCCCGAACTGGGTCCGGGTGTTGCAATAGTCCAGCGTCAACTCCAGCGCCCGCGACAAGGCACCGGCGATATAGGCCGCGCGCAGCAGTGCGCTGACATCGCCCAAGCCAATCGCGCCAAGCGGGCCGCTGGCCTGAACAGCCGCGCCGTTCAGTTTAAGGCGGCGGGTCGGGATGCGCCCGACGGTGGAGACGGGCACAGAGGCGGCCATGGCGGCGGCATCAAGCAGGCACAGCACGCGCATGTCGTCTTGCATGGCTTCGACCAGAACGCAGCGGTCGGCGCTGCCCCATGGGATGGTGACCGTGCCAGAGAGCCCCCCGTCAGCCGAGAGCTTTGCCAGCCCAAGGGCGACAGCCGGGGCGGGGTCACTGGCGGGCAGGCCCGCCTGCGCCAGCGCCCATTGCGCGATGATCTGTTCGCCCAGATCGACCGGCGCGGCGTAGTATCCCAGCACCTCGAACAGGGGGGCGGCATCGGACCAGTCAAGCCCGGCGCCGTCCTTGTCTTCGGGGACAAGCGCCATATCCAGCCCAAGTTCCGCGACCGCGTCGTTCAGGGCCGAACCGGCGGTGCCTTTTTCGATCTTGGCAAGCAAGGGCGCATCTACGCTGGCTTCGAGCAGGCGAGAAAGCTGATCGGTCAGCATGCGGGAAATGTTTGTGTCGTCGTTCATAGGCCCAACCCCTTTGACATGATGCCGCGAATGATTTCGCGGGTGCCGCCCCTGAGTGAAAATGTCGGCGCGAGTTGCAGGATGGCGGATTGGATTTCGGCCAGATCGCCTTCGGTGTCCTGACCGAAGTCACCGCCGATGATGGCGCGGGCGACTTCGGGCATGTTCTGTTCGTGGGTCACGCCAAGGTCTTTGACCACGGCGGCCTCTTGGTTGGGCAGGATGCCATCCTGCAGCATTGTCGCGATTGACACGGACATTTGCCGCAGCACGGCGATTTCGGCGAAAAGCGCGCCTATCTTGCGTTCGGACAGGCGGTCGTCTTGCAAGGATTGGCTGTAATCAACCAGCATTTCAAACAGGGGATAGGCGCTCATGTAGCGATCCGGGCCGCTGCGTTCGAACGCAAGTTCGGCGGTCGCCTGCGCCCAGCCGGCCCCTTCTTCGCCGATCAGCGCGTCGGCGCCGACGAGGACGTTGTCGAAGGTGATTTCGTTGAAATGCGCCTCGCCGGTCAGGTCCTGAATGCGGCGGATGTTCAGCCCTGGCGCATCCATCGGCACGATCACCTGCGACAGGCCCTTGTGGCGATCCTTTGCCGTGCCTTCGGTGCGCACCAGCGCGATCATATAGTCGGAAAGGTGGCCATTGGTGGTCCAGATCTTGCGCCCGTTGATGCGATATCCGTCGGCGGTTTTTTCGGCCTTGGTGCGGACCGAGGCCAGATCAGAGCCTGAATCAGGTTCGCTGAGGCCGATGCAGAAGGAGGCATCGCCGGTTGTGATCAGGGGCAGGTATTTCTGGCGCTGGGTATCGGTGCCCGATTTCAGGATCAGCGGGCCGCTTTGGCGATCTGCGATCCAATGCGCGCCAACGGGGGCGCCTGCCGCAAGCATTTCCTCGATCACGACATAGCGTTCCATCATTGAGAAGCCGCCGCCGCCGTATTCTGCGGGCCAGGTCATGCCGATCCAGCCTTTTGCCCCGACGGCGCGGGAAAATTCACGGTCGAACCCGTTCCACGAGTGCCCCTTTTCCCACGGGGTCCATTTGTCTTTCCAATCGGCGAGAAACGCCCGCACCTCGGCCCGCAAGGCGGCTTCGGTGGGGGGCATTTCGATTTCTGAAAATCTGTATGGTTGAAACATCTCTATATCCTTCAGACAATCTGTTTGGCGCGAAGAGCGGTCAGCTCTGCGGGGGTGAGGCCCAGAAGACGGTGCAGAACCTCATCAGTATTTTCGCCCACCAGCGGCGGGGCGGTGCGATAGGTCGGGGGTGTTTTGGTCATCCGAAACGCCGAGGCGGGGGCGCGGATTTTGCCCAGCACCGGGTGCTCCATTTCCACGATCATGTCGCGGTCGATGACGTGGGGATCGGTTTCGAGATCCGGCATGGCGTTGATCGGGCCGCACGATACGGTGGCCTTGTTCAGGTGATCGACCCATTCGGCGCGGGTTTTTCCCTTGAGGGCGTCGGTGACGCACTGCTTCAGCGCGGCGCGGTTTGCCACCCGCGCGCCGTTGCTGGAAAACCTGTCGTCGGTGGACCATTCCGCGTGGCCCAGGGCCGCAGCGAGGCGGACAAATTCACGGTCGTTGAACGTGGCGATCAGGATGTGGCCGTCATCGACCGGATAGACGCCATAGGGGGCCGCGCTGGGGTGGTCGTTGCCGGTGCGGGGCAGCTCTTGCCCGGCATTCAGCCAGCAGGCGGCCGGGTTCAGCATCGTGGCGAATTGGGCGTCAAACAACGACACGTCGATGGCCTGCCCTTCGCCGGTGGCTGTGCGGTGGTGCAGGGCGGCCAGAACCGCGACGGTGGCCTGCATGCCCGCGAAAATATCCGCCATCGGGATGCCCACGCGCAGCGGGCCGCCGCCGGGTTCCCCATCGGGCAGGCCGGTGACGGTCATGGCGCCGGCCATCGCTTGCGCCAGATAGTCATAGCCCGAGCGCGACGCATATGGCCCGGTCTGACCGAAGCCGCTGACCGAGCAATAGATCAGCCGCGGGTTCAGTTGTTTCAGGTCGTCATACCCCAGCCCGTATTTGGCCAGCGTGCCGGGGCGGAAGTTTTCGACCAGAATGTCGGCGTCCTTGATCAGTTGCCGCAGCAGATCGGCGCCTTCGGGCTGTGCGAAATCAAGTGCTACCGATTGTTTGTTGCGGTTCACGGCCATGAAATAGGTTGAAAGGTTACCTTCGCGGCCTTCGATCCAGGGGGGGCCGACACGGCGCACGTCGTCGCCTTCGCCGGGGCGTTCGATCTTGATCACCTCGGCGCCGAGATCGCCAAAGGTCTGGGTCGCGTAGGGGCCGGCAATGACCCGCGTCATGTCAATCACGCGCAGGCCCTGAAGGGCTGCGGCAGTGGGGGCTTGTGTCATTTTGTGCTCAATTCCATTTCCTCGTATCACGCGTCCTGCATCATGTGGCGCGGGGGAGGGGCGAACGGAATTTCGCCGACCCGCGCAGGGGGCACATGGGGATCGCCCGCGGGGCGATAGGGGCCGCAGTGGAACGCGCCCCATGACCGCGCTGGGTCATCTTACTTTCGGGTGAACACCGGTTTGCGCTTTTCCAGAAAGCTGGTGACGGCCTCGCGGTGGTCATCGGTTTCGTGCATCAGCGACTGGAAGGCAGCAGACAGTTGAAGCACCTGCGACAGGTTCATGTTTTCACCTTCGCGCAGCAGCCGCTTGGACAGGCGCAGCGCGTGTACCGGGTTGGCGGCGATCTTTTCGGCCAAGGCGCGGGCGGCGGACATCAGGTCGTCGTGCGGCACAACGCGGGACACCAGCCCGATGCGCTCGGCCTCGGCGGCGTCGATCATTTCGCCGGTGAAGCACAGCTCGGCCGCTTTGGATGCCCCCACCGCGCGCGGCAGCAACCAGGCCCCGCCGTCGCCGGGAATGATCCCTACCTTGACGAAGCTTTCGGCGAAAATCGCCTTGTCCGACGCGATGCGGATGTCGCACATCGTGGCAAGGTCCAGACCGGCGCCGATGGCGGGGCCGTTGACGGCGGCGATGGTTGGCACCTCGAGATCATAGAGCGCCAGCGTGATCCGCTGGATGCTTTCGATGTAGCTGTAGCGGGTTTCGATTGGCGTTTCCTTCGGGGCGAAGCCGCTGCGGTCGAGCATCTTCTTGAGGTTGCCGCCGGAGCTGAAGGATGTCCCTTCGCCTGTCAGGATGACCACCGAAATATCGCGATTGCGGGCCACGTCGGCGCAGACCTCGACCACCTGATTGCAGGCGTCCACGTCAGAGATCGCGTTCCGCTCCTCTGGGCGCATCATGGTGAGGGTCAGGATTGCGCCGTCTTGTTGAACGTCGAGGAACGGTTTCATGCGGAATATCTCCAGTATGCAATTCGTTTGGTCGAAAACACGGGCCGACTGTCGCGTCCGGTCGCCGCTATGTGAATCATCTATAGCAATTATGCGGGCGCGCGTTCAATAGGGGCAAATCAACGGTCGTTGTGAAATGCCGCATCAATGAATTTAGGGGCGCGACAGGCGCGCCTGATGGCGGTTGTGCGTTGGCCTGGCTTTACTCGGGTGGTCTGCCGCCAAGGGTTGCGGTCAGTTCCGCCGCGAGCCGCATGACGATGGTGCCGGTTTCGGCGACCTTTTCCGGGGTCATGCGTGCGGCAAGGCCGGAGACTGAGATTGCACAGGCTGCTTCGGCCTGCGGGCTCCAGACGACGGCGGCGACGCAGCGCAGGCCGAGCACGAATTCTTCGTCATCCAGCGCATAGCCGCGTGCGCGCACGAGGCCGATTTCCTTGTGCACGGCGGCGCGGTCGGTCAGGCTGCGGGGGGTCATCGCGCGCAGGCCGTGCCGGTCGATGAGGCGGTCAATCGCGGCGTCTTCCCACGTCGCCAGAATGGCCTTGCCCATGCCAGAGCACAGCACCGGGACGCGCCCGCCGGGGGGCGAGATCGCCCGCATGATTTCACGGCTTTCGACCTGAGATAGGGTCACAACCTCGCCATTCTCAATGACGCCGAGGTTGGCGGTTTCACGGGTCATGTCGCGCAGGCGGCGCAGGAACGGCAGGGCGGGGACGACAAAGTTGCGTTGCCGGGTATAGGCCGAGCCGACGGCGAAGCTGCGTTGTCCGATGTGCCACCGGCCAGAGGCGGCATCTGATTGGGCAAAGCCGCGTTGTTCGAGCGTGGTCAGCAAGCGGTGCGCGGTGGAGGCCGCCAGCCCGGCGCTGCGGGCCAGATCGGACAGGCGCGCGCCGTCTTCGGTTGCGGCCATCAGTTCGAGCAGGGTCAGGGCGCGTTCCACGGACTGCACGCCGCCAGTGGGTTTTTCTGTCATCTCAGGCTCCTTCTGCGGGTACGGTGGGACAGCGGGGCGTTCCGTTCAAGGGAAATCGATTTCCGTATCGTGGAAAACTTTGACGCATTTACAGACGGTATGCGGCGGTATTCTTATGGTGGCCCTCAATCAAAGAGGAGATTCGCCATGACAGAATATGTGACGCGTGCCGGGTTGGACGTTGCCGCACCGCTGGCAGAGTTGATGGAAACCCAGGTTTTGCCCGGTCTGGGTCTGACGCCCGAGGGTGTCTGGGCGGGCTATGCCGCGCTGCTGGCGGATCTTGCGCCGGAAAACCGCCGTCTTCTGGCGGTTCGCGACGAGATGCAGGAACAGATTGATGACTGGTTGAGCGCACGCAAAGGTCAGCCTTGGGACATGGCCGCCTATCAGGCCTTCCTGCACGACATCGGGTATCTTGTGGCCGAGGGGCCAGCGTTTGAGATTTCGACGCAAAATGTGGACCCCGAGATTGCCACGCTTGCCGGGCCGCAGTTGGTGGTGCCGGTCACGAACGCGCGCTTTGCGTTGAACGCGGCCAACGCGCGCTGGGGATCGCTTTATGATGCGCTTTACGGCACCGACGCCTTGCCGGGTTCTGCCCAAGGCCCCGGATATGACCCTGCGCGCGGGGCGCAGGCCGTCGCTTGGGCCGCCGATTTTCTGGACAAGGCAGCACCGCTGAACGGGGCAAGCCATGCGGATGTGCAGGCGTACAAGCGTCAGGATGGCGCGTTGCTGGCGACAATTGACGGTGCCGATGTGGCCTTCGCTGATCCATCCGCGTTTGTGGGCTATGCTGAGGAGGGCGATACGGCGTCTTACATGCTGCGCCATAACGGGCTGCATATTGAGCTGCTGATTGATCCGTCGCATCCGGTTGGGGCGACCAGCGCGTCGGGGCTGCGGGATGTGGTGCTGGAAAGTGCGCTGACCGCGATTCAGGATTGCGAAGACAGCGTCGCTGCGGTGGATGCCGAAGACAAGGTTGTGGTCTATGGCAACTGGCTGGGCCTGATGAAGGGGGATCTGTCCGAAACCTTCAGCAAGGGCGGTCAGGAGATGACCCGCCGTCTGAACGACGACAAAGTGCTGACCGCGCCGGACGGATCGCAGTTGGTGTTGCCGGGGCGGGCTTTGCTGCTGGTGCGCAACGTTGGCCATCTGATGACGACGGACGCGGTAATGCTTAACGGGCAGGAAACGCCCGAGGGCATGCTGGATGCCTTTGTCACCGCAGCCTGCGCCATGCACGATTTGCGCAAGACAGACGGGCCGCGCAATTCGCGCGCCGGGTCGGTTTATGTGGTGAAGCCGAAAATGCACGGGCCGGAAGAGGTGGCATTTGCCGACAAGATCTATGGCCGGGTCGAAGAGATTCTGGGCCTGCCGCGTAATACGGTCAAGCTGGGCGTGATGGACGAGGAGCGCCGCACGTCGGCCAATCTGCGCGAATGTATCCGCGCAGTGCGCGAGCGGTTGGTGTTCATCAACACCGGGTTTCTGGACCGGACCGGCGACGAGATCCACACCTCGATGCAGGCGGGTGCGTTTGTGCCCAAGGGCGAGATGAAGGATGCGGCGTGGCTTGCGGCCTATGAGAATGGCAATGTCGATGCCGGGCTGGCCACGGGGATGCAGGGCAAGGGGCAGATCGGCAAAGGCATGTGGGCCAAACCCGATGCCATGGCCGAGATGCTGGAGGCCAAGGTCGGTCATCCGCTGTCGGGCGCGAATACCGCCTGGGTGCCATCGCCAACGGCGGCCACGTTGCACGCGACGCATTATCATCTGGTGGATGTGTTTGGGCGGCAGGATCAGCTGAAGGATCGCGAGGCGGCCAGTCTGACTGCGCTTTTGACGCCGCCCCTGCTGTCAGGTCGCAATCTGACCGGCGAAGAGGTTCAGCGTGATGTCGACAACAACTGTCAGGGCATTCTGGGCTATGTGGTGCGCTGGATTGATCAGGGGGTTGGGTGCTCGAAGGTGCCGGACATCAATGATGTGGGGCTGATGGAGGACCGGGCGACGTTGCGGATTTCCTCGCAGTATCTGGCAAACTGGTTGCTGCACGGGTTGGTGACGAAGGATCAGGTGATGGAAAGCCTGAAGCGGATGGCGCTGGAGGTGGACCGGCAGAACGCAGGTGATCCGGCCTATGCCCCGATCGCACCGGGATATGACGGCGTGGCCTTTGCTGCCGCTTGTGATCTGATCTTCAAGGGGGTCGAGCAACCCTCGGGGTATACCGAGCCGGTGCTGCATGCGCGTCGCCGCGAAGCCAAAGCTAAACAGGGAGTTTGAAAGATGATTACCGTAACCCGACTGGATTGCATGGATGCGCGGGCGCTGATCGCCGGTGCGCGCGCCAAGGCCGATGAGATTGGCGTGCCGATGTGCATCGCCATTACCGATGAAAGCGGCAACCTGATCGCATTCGAGCGGATGGATGGGGGCAAGGTCACGTCCAGCACCATCGCCATCGACAAAAGCTTTACGGCGTCTGCGGCGAAAAAGGCCACGCATGAATATGGCGCGGCCAGCCAGCCCGGCGCACCGGCGTATGGCATTGCCTCGGCGATCCATGGTCGGTTGATGGTGGTGGGCGGTGGCCTGCCGGTGATCGTGGGCGGCGAAGTTGTCGGCGGGATCGGGGTCAGCTCGGGCACGCCCGCGCAGGACACCGAAGTGGCACAGGCCGGAATTGACGGATTTCTGGCGAATATGTGAGCCTAACATTGGCTTTTGAAGCACAGACCATAAAAGCTCGCGGCGATGTCGCGGGCTTTTGCGTGTAATGGATCGCGTCGCCGCCAAAGTGCTGTGACTGGCGGCGTTGGCGGGCGCGTCAGGGCAGTTCGGCCGACGGGATGATGGGGAAAAACACACCGCCGGACCACAGGCCAAACCAGCTTGTGCCGTCGTGGTCATGGTGGCTGCCGATCTCGACCAGGCGGTAAAAGCTTTTGCGGTCGATCAGTGCCTCGAGGTTGGTGCGGACCAGCACATAGGGCGAGGGTTCGCCGGTTTCGGCGTCGCGGACCACGCGAATGGGCGCATCCTGCCCGGCGGTGACAGTATCGCCCACGTTGGTGGTGAAGGTCAGGGTTTGGTCCGGGCCGGTGCCTGACGTTTCGAAATCCACGGCGACAAAGGGGGCGTCATCGACGGTGATGCCGACCTTTTCAACCGGAGTGACCAAAAAGTAATCATCCCCGTCGCGGCGCAGGATTGTGGAAAACAGCCGGACAAGCTCGGGGCGGCCAATTGGGGTGCCGAGGTAGAACCAGGTGCCATCGCGGGCGATCCGCATGTCCAGATCACCGCAGAACGGCGGGTTCCACAGATGTACCGGGGGCAGGCCCTTGCCTTTGGTGGCGGCGCGGGCCGCCGTGGTCAGGCTTTCTGCCGAAGGTTTCACGATCATTTGTCCGCTCATTGCTTTTGCCATTTCCGTGTAGCGCGATACACTCATACTGATGATATAGTCGTTAGAGGAGTTTTGCCATGTCCGATCCGACCGATCTGGTGGCCGAGATTGAAGCGCTGGAAGAAAAGCTGGCCGAAGCCAAGGCCTCGATCACGCGGCGATTCATCGGTCAGGAGAGGGTGGTGGACCTGACGCTGTCGGCGCTTTTATGCGGCGGGCACGGGTTGCTGATCGGCCTGCCGGGCTTGGGCAAAACCCGGCTGGTGGAGACCCTGAGCACGGTGATGGGGCTGGACGGCAACCGCATTCAGTTCACGCCCGACCTGATGCCCGCCGATATTCTGGGCTCCGAGGTGCTGGAGACCGCAAGCGATGGCAAACGGGCGTTTCGCTTTGTGCCGGGGCCGATTTTCTGCCAGCTTTTGATGGCGGATGAGATCAACCGCGCCAGCCCGCGCACCCAGTCTGCCTTGTTGCAGGCGATGCAGGAGCGCCGGGTGACAGTGGCGGGCGAGGATCGGCCGCTGGGCACGCCGTTCCATGTGTTGGCGACGCAGAACCCGATCGAGCAGGAGGGCACATATCCGTTGCCCGAGGCACAGCTGGACCGGTTTTTGGTGCAGATTGATGTGAGCTATCCTGACCGCGCGACAGAGCGGGGTATTCTGCTGGCGACGACGGGCGTGGCCGAAGAAGAGGCGCATGCGGTATTCAGCGCGGGCGACCTGCTGAAGGCGCAGACTTTGCTGCGGCGGATGCCGGTGGGCGACAGTGTGGTCGAGGCGATTCTGGATCTGGTGCGCGCCTTCCGGCCCGAAGATGCGAGCGCGGACGAACGGGTGCGGCAGACGGTGTCGTGGGGGCCGGGGCCGCGCGCGGCGCAGGCTTTGATGCTGACCGCGCGGGCGCGGGCGATGTTGCAGGGGCGGCTGGCGCCCTCGGTCGAGGATGTGGTGGCGATGGCGCGCCCGGTGCTGAGCCACCGGATGGCGCTGAATTTTGCGGCGCGGGCGCGGGGCGACAGCCTGCATGATCTGATCGACACCACGGCGGCCCGGATCACCCGGATCGAGGCCGCAGCTTGATCACGCCCCAAACCCTGCGGGCGCGTGCCGAAGATCAGGCCGCGCGGTTGCCGCCGCTTCTGGCGCGGGCCGAGCATTTGGCGGGCACGGTTTTGCTGGGCGAGCATGGTCGGCGGCGTGCGGGGCTGGGCGATGATTTCTGGCAATACCGTCCGGTGCAGGCGGGCGATTCGATGCGGATGATCGACTGGCGCCGCTCGGGGCGGGGGGATGCGCAATATGTGCGCGAACGCGAATGGCAGATCGCGCAAAGCGTTATGCTGTGGGTGGATCAGGCGGCCTCGATGCGGTTTTCCAGCACGGCCGACCTGCCGGAAAAGGCCGACCGCGCGCGGGTCTTGGCGCTGGCGGTGGCGATATTGCTGGTGCGTGGCGGCGAGCGGGTTGGGCTGACGGGATCGTCGTTGCCACCGCGGCGGGGCAACAACCAGATTGTGCGGCTGGCAGAGTTTTTCGCGATCGACAGCGACGAGGATTTTGGGGTGCCCGAGGCGCGCGGGATGATCCCGCATGCGCGCGCGGTGTTCGTGTCGGATTTCATGGGCGATGTGGAACCGGTAAAGGCGGCACTGATCAAGGCGGCGGATCGCGGGGTGCGTGGGGTGCTGCTTCAGGTGCTGGACCCGATCGAAGAGGCATTTCCGTTTCAGGGCCGCACCGTGTTTGAAAGCGTCGGCGGCACAGTTTCGCATGAGACGCTGAAGGCGGGCGATTTGCGCGCGCGGTATTTGCGGCGGCTGGCGGGGCGCAAGGCTGAACTGGCCGATTTGTGCCACGTCACCGGCTGGCAGTTTCACACGCATCACACCAGCGACAGCGCGCAATCCGCGCTGCTGTGGCTGTGGCAGGCGATTGGTCATGGGGCTGTCGGAGGGGCAGGGCGATGACGCTGGGCGCGCTGGGATTTGCCACGCCGTGGCTGTTGTGGGCGCTGGTGGCGCTGCCGGTGCTGTGGCTGTTGCTGCGCGCGGTGCCGCCTGCGCCGATCCGGCGGCGGTTTCCCGGTGTGGCGCTGCTGCTGGGGCTAAAGGACGACGACACGGTGACCGACAAAACGCCGTGGTGGTTGTTGCTGCTGCGGATGCTGGCGGCGGCGGCGGTGATCGTCGGGCTGTCTGGCCCGGTGCTGAACCCGGAACCGGCGCGGGGCGATGGCACGGGGCCGGTGCTGATCGTGTTCGACGGCGGTTGGACCGGGGCGCAGGATTGGGCAGCGCGCGCGGCGATGGCAGACCGGTTGTTGGCCGAGGCCGGCCGCGCGGGGCGCGTGGCGGGATTGTTGCGGCTGACCACGCCCGAGCCGGTGGTATTTCAGCCAGCAGAGGCGTCGCGCGGGCGGTTGGCGGGGCTGGACCCACAGCCTTGGGAGCCTTCGGCGGCGCTGATCGAGGCCGCTGCTGCGGCGCTGGGCGAGCAGGATTTCGAGAGCTGGTGGATGTCGGACAGCGTTGAGTACGATGGGCGCGGCGCAATGTTGGCGGCGCTTGAGGCGCATGGCCCAGTCAGGGTGTTTGACAGTGGGCGCGGGGCGCTGGCGTTGCTGCCTGCGCGGTACGAAGACGGGGCGGTGGCCTTGATCGCGCGGCGCAGGGATGCGGCGGGGATGCAAGAGATCACGGTATTGGCGCAGGGGCGCGACCCGGCGGGAAACGAAGCGATTCTGGCACGGCTGCCGCTGCGGTTCGAGACGGGCGCGGTTGAGGCGCAGGGCGCGCTGGCGCTGCCTTCGGAGATGCGGGCGCGGGTGACCCGGTTCGAGATTGAGGGCCAGCGCAGCGCGGGCGCCGTGGCGCTGAGCGATGATAGCCTGCGCCGTCGCGAGGTGGCGCTGATTGCCGGGCGCGATGACCGTGAGGGCTTGGAGTTGCTGTCGCCGCTGCATTACCTGCATCAGGCGCTGGCGCCATCGGCGGATCTGCTGGAGGGGGCGTTGCTGGATGTTCTGCCCGCGAACCCGGATGTGATCATTCTGGCCGATGTTGCCTCGATGACCGAGCCCGAGCAGGCGGCGCTGCTGGAGTGGACGGATAAGGGCGGGCTGTTGCTGAGGTTTGCCGGGCCGCGGCTGGCAGCGAGCGAGTTGAGCCGCAGCGAAGAGGATGCGCTGATGCCGGTGCGGTTACGCTCGGGCGGGCGCACGGTCGGTGGCGCGATGAGCTGGGGCGCGCCCAAGACGCTGGCGCCTTTCAGCGAGGACAGCCCGTTTCATGGGCTTGCGGTGCCGCCTGATGTCAGCGTTTCGGCGCAGGTAATGGCGCAGCCGGACCCGGTTCTGGCCGACCGGGTGATTGCGCAGCTGAGCGATGGCACACCTTTGGTGACACGCAAGCGGGTCGGGCAGGGGCAGGTGGTGCTGTTCCACGTCGCGGCCAATGCGGAGTGGTCGAGCCTGCCGCTGTCGGGGTTGTTTGTGCAGATGCTGGACCGGATGGCAATTTCGTCATTGGTAGAGCGCCCGGAGGCAGAGGATCTGGCCGGATCGGTCTGGGCGCCGGTGCAGGTGCTGGACGGGTTTGGCCGCGCCCGCGATGCGGGCACCCTGCCGGGGGTGGCGGGTGAGGATCTGGTGCAGGCACCGCTTGGGCCGGACTTGCGCCCCGGTGTTTACGAGGGCGCAACCCGGCGTCTGGCGCGCAATGCGATGACGCCTGAGCGGCTGCTGATCCGGGCGGAGTGGCCTGCGCGCATCCCGGTTGAGGGGTTGGCGCGCGCGCCTGAAACGCCGTTGGCGGGCTATCTTCTGGCGGCGGCTTTGGTGGCTTTGCTGCTGGACGTGCTGGCGGCGTTGGCGCTGTCGGGGCGGCTGATGGCCGGGCGTGTGGCGGTGGTTGTGCTGGCGGCGCTGACGGTGCCGCAGAATGCGCGCGCCGACGATACTTTTGCGGTCATGGCAACGTCCGAGGTGGTTCTGGCCTATGTGGTGACCGGCAATGCGCAGATTGACGATACCTCGCGCGCGGGGCTGCTTGGCCTGTCGGATACGCTGTTCTTCCGCACCTCGGTCGAGCCTGCGCCGCCAATGGGGGTCGATCTGGAGCGTGACGAGCTGTCGTTCTTTCCGCTGATCTATTGGCCGGTGACGCCGGATCAGCCGCAGCCGACGACCGAGGCCTATGTGCGGCTGAACCGGTATCTGCGCTCGGGGGGGATGATCGTGTTTGATACGCGCGACGCGGATATTGCCGGGTTCGGCGCGGGCAGCCCGAATGGCCGCAAGCTGCGCGAATTGGCGGACCCGCTGGATATTCCGCCGCTGGAGGCAATTCCGGGTGACCACGTGCTGACGCGTGCGTTCTACCTGCTACAGGATTTTCCCGGTCGCCATATGGGCCGCGATGTATGGGTCGAGGCGGCCCCGCTTGATGCCGAAAAGGTCGAGGGCATGCCGTTTCGCAACCTGAACGACGGGGTCACACCGGTGGTGATTGGCGGCAACGACTGGGCTGCGGCTTGGGCCACTGACGTGCGTGGCAATGCGCTGTTTCCGGTCGGGCGGGGTTATGCCGGGGAACGGCAACGCGAGCTGGCCTATCGGTTTGGTGTCAATCTGGTGATGCATGTGCTGACCGGGAATTACAAATCGGATCAGGTGCATGTGCCTGCGTTGCTGGACAGGTTGGGCCAATGAACGGCGAGATCATTTTCGACCCCCTGCTGCCGTGGGCGGCGCTGGCGGTGCTGGCCGGAGTGGTGGCGGTGGCCACGGGGCTGGCGCTGTGGCGCGGGCTGACGGGGTGGGCGCTGCGGCTGCTGGCGGGGCTGGTGTTGCTGGGCGCGCTGAGTGGCCCGGCCTATCGGCAGGAAGATCGCGCGGCGCTGTCGGATATTGTGGTGATGCTGGTCGACGGGTCGGCCAGTCAGGCGCTGAGCGATCGCGCGGTGCAGACCGCGCGCGCCGCCGAGGCGCTGGAGGCGCGGATCAGTGCCCGCCCGAATACCGAAGTGCGCCGGGTCGACGTGGGCGATGGCGCGGACAATGCGGGCACATTGCTGATGGGCGCGCTGAGCAAGGTACTGACCGAAGAGCCGCGCGCGCGGATTGCAGGTATCATCGCGCTGAGCGACGGGCGGCTGCATGATCTGGAGCGCGCGCCCGATCTGCCTGCGCCGTTGCATCTGCTGTTGTCGGGTCAGCCACAGGATTGGGACCGGCGCCTGATCGTGGAAAATGCCCCGGCCTTTGCCATTTTGGGCGAACCGGTGACGCTGTCGTTGCGGATCGAGGATATGGGGGCAGCGCCTGCCGGGGCGGCCAATGTGCCGCTGGATCTCTCGGTGGATGGAGCGCCGCCGGTGCGGATCAATGTGCCGGTCGGGCGCGGGTTCACCCTGCCGGTGACCCTGCCGCATGGCGGACGCAACGTGATCCAGTTCACCGCCCCCGCCGCCGAGGGCGAGCTGACGGATCGCAACAACACGGCCTTGGTGCAGATCAACGGCGTGCGTGACCGGCTGAGGGTGCTGCTGGTCAGTGGCGAGCCGCATCCGGGCGGGCGGACGTGGCGCAATCTGCTGAAATCCGACAGCTCGGTCGATCTGGTGCATTTCACCATTCTGCGACCGCCGGAAAAGCAGGATGGCGTGCCGGTGGCGGAATTGTCGCTGATCGCCTTTCCAACGCGCGAGCTGTTTTTGGAAAAGATCGACGATTTCGATCTGATCATCTTTGATCGCTACAAACGCCGGGGGATATTACCCTCGATCTATCTTGAGAATGTGCGGGACTATGTCTTCAAGGGCGGGGCGGTTCTGATTGCGGCGGGGCCGGATTTTGCCAGCGCGGATTCGATTTTCCGCTCGCCCCTGTCCACGATCATTCCGGCGCGGCCGACGGCGCGGGTGATCGAGCAGGGGTACTTGCCGAAAGTGACCGATCTGGGTCAGCGCCATCCGGTGACGGCGGGGCTGAAGCCCGAGGGAGCGGGCGACTGGGGCCGCTGGATGCGCCAGATCGAGGTCGAGCCGCGCACCGGGTCGGTGGTGATGTCGGGGATCGAGGATAAGCCGCTGCTGGTGCTGGACCGGGTCGGCGCGGGTCGGATTGCGTTGCTGGCGTCGGATCAGGCGTGGCTGTGGGATCGCGGGTTCGAGGGCGGCGGGCCGCAGATGGAGCTGCTGCGACGGCTGGCGCATTGGATGATGAAGGAACCCGAGCTGGAGGAAGAGGCGCTGAGCGCGCAGGCGGTGGGGCAGCAGATGCGTATCCTGCGCCGCACCCTGTCCGAACAGGCGGGATCAGTGACGGTGGTGACGCCTTCGGGCGACAGCACCGAGCTGCCGCTGCGCGAAGTTGCGCCGGGGCAATTCGAGGCCGAGTATACCGGGCCGGAAATCGGCCTGTATCGGCTGAGCGAGGGCGGTGTGGAGGCGGTAATCGGGCTGGGCCCGTCAGCGCCACGCGAGTTCGAGGAAACCATCGCCAGCGGCGACGCGTTGGCGCCGGTGATCGCGCCGACGCGCGGCGGCGTGATGGCGCTGTCGGGCGGCGGCGTGATGGCGCTGTCGGGCGGCTTGCCGGTATTGCGCGACGTGCGTGCGGGGCGGCCTGCGGCGGGGCGGGGATGGATCGGGCTGACCCCGCGCGAGGCGTATGAAACGCGGTCGGTCACGCGGATTCCGCTGTTGCCGGCGTGGCTGGTGTTGCTGCTTGGTCTGGGTCTGATTGTCGGGGCGTGGCTGCGCGAGGGGCGGCGCTAGCGGGTCAGGGGCGCAGGTGCACGGTCACAGTGTCGGATGCCCATCCGGCCTGTGAACAGCGCGCCCGAACAAAGACCTCGCGCATGCCATCGGGGACCATCACATTGACCAGCGAGCGGGTGAATGGCTGTTCCTTGACGTGCGGGTGCATCAGCGCGCGCTGGCCAAGCACTTTGCCGTTGGCGGCGATCACCTCCCACCCATCGGCGTAGTGATCCCAGCCGCTGTCGGGGTGGCTGAGGGTCACATCGAACCGCCAGCCCATCCCGGCCTTTTCAGCCGTCACACGGATGATTCGAGGGCTGTCCGCCAAGGCGGCAGGGGCACCCAGGGCGATCACAAACAGAAGGGAAAGCGCAGTTTTCATGCGTTGAACCTAGCACTGGTCATGGTCACCTGCCCGTCACGTCTGTGTGTGTCCCATGCCATCGGACAAGCCACACAATACGGCGCGAGATTTCGAGGCAAATTCACGCCGCCAGAGGATCCAGAAGGTGACCAATGTGGCCGCCATCAGCGGCAGCGCCCCGATCAGCCAGGCCGCGGTGCCAAGCGCGAAATACACCGAGCGCAGCCCCTGATTATAGCTTCGTGCGGCGGTGATATTGATCTCGGCCGCCTTGGCGGCGCGGGGCAGGGCGGTGGGGTTGTCGGGTTCATTCGGCACGGCCCCCATCAGCACGGCGCAATAGCCGAACAGCCGATGCGACCAGACGAACTTTAGAAAAGCATTGGTCAGAAAAAGCATAATGACCAACAGCTTGACCTCCCATACGAACTTGGGTTCGTTGCTGAGTGACAGGTCCTGAGCGACGTCGACCAGACGCTCGGAGTTGCCAATTGCTGCCAGGCCGCCGCCAATCGCGATCATCGCGGCAGAGGCGAAGAACGAGGTGCCCTGCCGCAGGGTGGCAAGGGTTTGCGAGTCAAAGATCCGGGGTTGTCGCGTGACCATCTGGCGCATCCATTCGCGCCGGTATTCCGCCATCAGCACCGACACCGAAGGGCGCTTGCGACCGGGGTGTTCGATCAGCCAGCCAATGCCGACCCACGCCACAAAAAGCAGCGCCAGCGCCGCGATATCCAGGGGCCCGAAAAGCCCGATCCGATCCGTCCAATTCATGGGCTCACGATAGCGTGGGAATTGATGGCTTGCCAGTCGCGAAAAATTGGTTATTTTTTCTTACCAATCCATTCAAAAAAGGATGACGCCATGGAAATGCCTCTGCCTGATCCGGCCGTACTGGCCCAGAAGCCCCGTCTTGTTGAGCGGCTGTTGCAGGTTCTGCCCCCCGAGGCGGTGATCCATGACGAAATGGAAACGCGCGCCTATGAATGCGATGCGTTGACGGCCTATCGCTGTCCGCCGCTGGTGGCGGTGCTGCCGTCCTCGACCGCCGAGGTGGCGGCGGTGCTGAAGATTTGTCACGACATGGGGGTGCCGGTGGTGCCGCGCGGATCGGGCACGTCGCTGGCGGGCGGGGCCTTGCCGACGGCCGACAGCGTGATTCTGGGCGTGGCACGGATGAACGATGTGCTGGAGACCGATTACGAAAACCGGGTGATCCGCGTGCAGACCGGGCGCACCAACCTGAGCGTGACCGGCGCGGTGGAGGAGGAGGACTTCTTTTACGCGCCGGACCCGTCCAGTCAGCTGGCCTGCGCCATTGCGGGCAATATCGGAATGAACAGCGGCGGGGCGCATTGCCTGAAGTATGGCGTGACGACCAACAACCTGATGGGGGTCACGATGGTGTTGATGGATGGCACCGTGGTCGAGCTCGGCGGCGCGCATCTGGATCCCGGCGGGCTGGACCTGCTGGGGGTGATTTGCGGCTCTGAAGGGCAGTTGGGCGTGGTGACCGAGGCAACCCTGCGGATCCTGCACAAGCCCGAGGGCGCGCGGCCAGTGCTGATGGGGTTCGACAGCAACGAGGTCGCCGGGGAATGCGTCAGCGACATTATCAGGGCCGGGGTTCTGCCGGTGGCGATCGAGTTCATGGATCGGCCCGTGATCCGGGCAACGGAGGCGTTCGCCGGGGCGGGATACCCCGATTGCGAAGCATTGTTGATCGTCGAGGTGGAGGGCAGCGAAGCGGAGATTGCCGAGCAACTGGGGCTGATCCTGGAGATCGCGCGGCGGCATAATCCGGTCGAGTTGCGCGAGAGTACCTCTGCGGAGGAGAGCGCGCGGATCTGGTTGGGCCGGAAGTCGGCCTTCGGTGCGATGGGCCAGATCAACGATTACATGTGTCTGGATGGCACGATTCCGGTTAGCCAGCTGCCGTACGTGCTGCGCCGGATCGGTGAGATGAGTCAGCAATACGGGCTGGGCGTTGGCAACGTGTTCCATGCGGGGGATGGCAATATGCACCCTCTGATCCTGTTCGACGCCAACAAGCCCGGGGATCTGGAGCTGTGCGAGGCCTTTGGCGCGGATGTGCTGAAGCTGTGCGTCGAGGTGGGCGGGTGCCTGACCGGCGAGCATGGGGTGGGGATCGAGAAGCGCGATCTGATGGTGGATCAATTCGCGCCGGACGATCTGGATATTCAGATGGCGGTGAAGGATGTGTTCGATCCGCAATGGTTGTTGAACCCGGCGAAGGTGTTCCCGTTGGCGGCGTCTTTGGGCAGGCGCGCTGGTTGAGAGTCCCGGGGGCGCTGCCCCCGGACCCCCGGAGTATTTGGATCAGAAAGAAGCATGATGAGACCTGAGAGTGAGGCCGAACTGGCCGAGATCGTGGCCGGGGCCAAGGGGCCTTTGGTGGTGCGGGGCGGCGGGACGCGGGCGTTTGGCGCGCCGGTTATGGGCGAGGTTGTGGAAACCGCCGCGTTGAGTGGTGTGGTGCTGCACGAGCCGGGGGCGTTGACGCTGGTGGTGAAGGCGGGCACGCCGGTCGCCGAGGTTGAGGCGGTTCTGGCGGCTGAGGGGCAGCGGTTGCCGTTTGAGCCGATGGATCATCGGGCATTGCTGGGCACGCGGGGCGCGCCGACCATGGGTGGCATGGTGGCGGCGAATGTGTCGGGGCCGCGGCGGGTGCAGGTTGGGGCTTGCCGGGATTTCCTGCTTGGGGTGCGGTTCGTTGATGGCGCTGGGCGCGTGCTGAAGAATGGCGGGCGGGTGATGAAGAACGTCACAGGGTATGATCTGGTGAAGCTGATGGCGGGCAGTCATGGCACGCTGGGGGTGCTGACGGAGTTGTCGTTCAAGGTGCTGGCGGTGCCGCAGGCCGAGGTGACGCTGGTCGGGCGCGGGCAGGATGCGGCGACGGGCGTGCGGGTATTGAGCGCGGCGCTGGGTTCGCCCTATGACGTGTCGGGCGCCGCGCATCTGGAGGCGGGTGTGGCGGAGGATGCTTCGCAGACCCGGGTGCGGCTTGAGGGGCTGGCGGGATCGGTGGCGTATCGTCGCGATGCATTGCTGAAGGGGGCCTGTGCCGGGTTCGAGGTGGTGGAAGGCATGGAAAGTGCCGCTTTGTGGCGCGAGGTGCGGGACGTGACGCCCTTTGCCGCGCGCGAAGGGGCGGTGTGGCGGCTTTCGGTCAAGCCATCGGATGCGCCGGGTCTGACGGCGGCGGTGCGGGCGCAGGGGATTGCCGCGCAGGCGATCTATGACTGGGGTGGCGGGCTGATCTGGTTGCTGGTGGATGAGGTGGGCGACGCGGGTGCCACGATCCTGCGTCAGCAGGTGGCGGTGCTGGGCGGTCATGCCACGTTGGTGCGCGGCAGCGAAGCGCTGCGCCGGGTCGTGCCGGTGTTTCAGCCGGAACCGGCGCCGGTGGCGGCGCTGACACGGGCGCTGCGCGGCAAGTTCGACCCGCGCGGCATTCTGAACCCCGGATTGATGGGATAGGCATATGCAAACGACATTCACCCCCGAGCAGTTAACCGATCCTGCGATTCAGCGGTCGAACGATATTTTACGGTCCTGCGTGCATTGCGGTTTCTGCACGGCGACCTGCCCCACCTATCAGGTGTTGGGTGACGAGCTGGACAGCCCGCGCGGGCGGATTTACCTGATCAAGGATATGCTGGAAAACGAGCGGGTGCCGGATGCCAGAACGGTCAAGCATATCGACCGCTGCCTGAGCTGTCTGGCCTGCATGACCACCTGCCCCAGCGGTGTGCACTACATGCATCTGGTGGATCACGCGCGCGAATATATTGAGCAGAAGTACAAACGGCCGTTTGGCGATCGGGCGTTGCGTTGGGTGCTGGCGCGTATCTTGCCCTATCCGACGCGGTTCCGGCTGGCGTTGTTGGGAGCCAAGATCGGGCGACCGTTTGCGCGGCTGATGCCGGATGCGCGGCTGCGGGCGATGCTGGAAATGGCGCCGAAACATATCCCGCCGGTCAGCCGCAATGATGATCCGCAGACCTTTGTGGCCGAGGCCCCGCGCAAAATGCGGGTGGCGCTGATGACCGGTTGCGCGCAGCGGGCGCTGAACACCGATATCAACGATGCCACTATTCGCCTGCTCAAGCGGATGGGCTGTGACGTGGTGATTGCCGAAGGGCAGGGCTGTTGTGGCGCGCTGACGCACCACATGGGCAAGAGCGACGAAAGCCACCGTGCGGCTGCGCGCAATATCCGCGCCTGGACGGGGGAAATGGATGGTCAGGGGCTGGATGCGATTGTGATCAACACCAGCGGCTGTGGCACGACGGTGAAGGATTACGGCCATATGTTCCGCAACGACCCGCTGGCGGGCGATGCCGCGCGGGTGGCGGCGATTGCGATGGATGTCTCGGAAGTACTGACGAAGCTGGACCTGCCCGAAGGGGCCGACAAGGGCCTGACCGTGGCCTATCACGCGGCCTGTTCGTTGCAGCATGGGCAGAAGATCAAGACTTTTCCCAAGGATCTGCTGAAACGGGCCGGGTTCAGGGTGGTGGAACCGGCGGATAGCCATCTGTGCTGCGGCTCGGCTGGCACTTATAACCTGATGCAGCCCGAGATTTCGGGACAGCTGAAGGCGCGCAAGGTAAAAACGCTGGAGGCGAAAAACCCGGACATCATCGCGGCGGGGAATATCGGTTGCATGATGCAGATCGGTGGCGCCACCGACGTGCCGATTGTGCACACGGTTGAGTTGCTGGACTGGGCAACAGGTGGGCCGAAACCGCCCGCGCTGAGTGCACCCGGAAAGCGCGCGCCTGAAATCCCGATTCTGCGCTGAAGCCGCCGTAATTTTGCCTAACCTCGCGGGTATGACTGCGGCAGGACGATGGACCGGAGGCCCTATGCTGCACCGCGTATTTTTGCTGATCTTTTCCCTTCTGCTTGCAGGCGGGACCGCCGATGCGCAGGACAGTGCTCTGCGGCGGATGAATACTGGCGACGACAGCCGCGGCTGGGAGGCCGTGGGGCGGTTGGATTTGGGCGGGCGCGGGTTTTGCACCGGGGCGATGATCACGCCCGATCTGGTGCTGACGGCGGCGCATTGCCTGTTTGACAAAACCACGGGCCAGCGGATCGACCACAGCAAGGTTGAATTTCTGGCCGGTTGGCGCAATGGCCGCGCCGAGGCCTATCGCATGGTGCGCCGGGCGGTGGTTCATCCGTCCTATCAATATGATGGCGCAGTAACGACAGAGCGGGTGCGCAATGACATTGCCCTGCTGGAGTTGCAGCGGCCAATCCGAAACACATCGGTGCATCCGTTTGCCACGGCGCGGAACGTGCGCGCGGGAGACAGCGTCGGGGTGGTGTCATATGCGCGTGGCCGGGCAGATGCACCCTCGATGCAGGAAATGTGCGGGGTGATCGGGCGGCAGAAGGGCGTGTTGGTCATGTCCTGTGACGTTGATTTCGGATCGTCTGGCGCGCCGGTCTTCAGCTTTGATAGTGGCGAAGTGCGGATCGTTTCGGTGGTGTCCGCCAAGGCCGAGGCCAAGGGGCGCCAAGTGGCGTTGGGGTCTCAGTTGGATGGGTCGGTCGCATTGTTGCGCAGTCAGCTGGATGCGGGGGTCGGCGTGTTTCAGGCCCCGCCCCCCGGTGTGAACCGGATCGGCGTGGCTGGTGCGCGGCGCAACACAGGTGCCAAATTCATTCGCCCCGGCGGGGGTTGAAACCGTGCGATACTCTTCCCAGATTCTGACGTATCGGGGTGCCGGTGTCCGGGCCCCGAAAACTTGCCTGTCCCATGAAGGGAAGGCGTTTTCAGGTATCGCTCAGATGGAGGATAACCCATGCGAAGCTTTGATCTTGCACCACTTTACCGTGCCACTGTTGGCTTTGACCAGATTGCTGACTTGATGGACCGCGCGTTCACCAATGATGTCACGCAAAACAGCTACCCCCCGTATAACATCGAGAAAACCGACGAGAACGCATATCGTATCTCGATCGCTGTTGCCGGGTTCTCGGATGCTGATCTGTCGGTCGAAATGAAGGACAACGCCCTGATCGTGTCGGCCCGCAAGGCCGAAGATGATGGCGAGCGGACATATCTGCATCGCGGCATTGCCACCCGCGCGTTCGAGCGGCGGTTTACGCTGGCCGATCATGTGCGTGTGACCGGGGCGACCCATGCCAACGGGATGCTGAATATCGACCTGATCCGCGAGATGCCCGAGGCGCTGAAGCCTCGCCGGATCGAGATTGCCAGCGGCCAGCCGGTTGAACAAACCATGGTCGAGACGAAAACTGTCAACTGATCCCAAGGTACGGTTTTTCAATCCGTCCCGCACCCGTCTGGCCATATGGTCGGGCGGGTGTTTTCATTTGGGCTGGTCTGCGCGGGCTGGTCTGCGGTGGCGGCAATGATTGAACGCGTCGGGCCGGGCTGTTACCTCTGTCAGAGGATTTGGCCGGAGGCAGGATGCAGGACAGAAATTTTCTGACAGAGTTATTTGATGCGGCGATCCATGCCGCGGAGCCAAAGGCCGCTTTGGCCGCGCATCTGCCCGCCCGGCCCAAAGGCCGCGTGATCGTGGTGGGGGCCGGCAAGGGCGCGGCGCAGCTGGCGGCGGCGTTCGAGGATCTTTGGGATGGCCCGCTCGAAGGCGTGGTCGTGACCCGCTATGGCTATGGCGCTGACTGTCAGCATCTGACCGTGCTGGAGGCTGCGCACCCGGTGCCCGATGCGGCGGGGCTTGCGGCGTCGGAGGCGTTGTTCGCTGCCGTGGACGGGCTTACCGCCGATGATCTGGTGGTGGCGCTGATCTGCGGCGGGGGCTCGGCCCTGCTGGCTGCACCTGCCGAGGGGTTGGAGCTGGAGGATGAAGTGGCGCTGAACCAAGCGCTTCTGGCCAGCGGCGCGCCGATCGGGGCGATGAATGCGCTGCGCAAACAGGTCAGCCGGATCAAGGGCGGGCGGTTGGCCGCGGCGGCCTTTCCGGCGCGGGTGGTCAGCTTGATCGTGTCAGACGTGCCCGGCGATGACCCGGCGCAGGTGGCCAGTGGCCCGACGGTGCCCGATGCTATGGGCCGGACCGAAGCGCTGGCGGCGGTGCGCGACTATGGCATTGCCCTGCCCGACAAGATCGCAGCGTTTTTGCGCGACGCGCCCGATGACGCCCCGAACCCCGCCGATCCGCGTTTTGCCGACAACGAGGTGCATGTGATCGCTTCGGCCGCGCGCTCGCTCGAGGCGGCGGCAGAGGCCGCGCAGCGGCGCGGGATTCCGGCGGTGATCCTGTCCGACGCGATCGAGGGCGAGGCGCGCGAGGTGGCCAAGGTTCACGCCGCAATCGCGCGCGAAGTGGCCACCAAAGCGCGGCCTTTCGCGCCGCCGGTGGTGATCCTATCGGGCGGTGAAACCACGGTTACATTGCGCGGCAAGGGGCGCGGCGGGCGCAACAGCGAGTTCCTGTTGTCACTGGCGCAGGAAATCGATGGCACTGTCGGGATCACGGCGCTGGCGGCGGATACCGACGGGATTGATGGGTCGGAAGACAACGCCGGGGCCTTTGCCGATGGTGGCACGGCGGCGGCGATGCGGCGTGCGGGCGTGGACCCGGCGCAGGCTTTGGCGGACAACGATGCCTTCAGCGCGTTCGAGGCGGTGAACGGGCTGTTCACACCGGGCCCGACGGGCACCAACGTGAATGACTTCCGCGCCATACTGGTCCGCCTGGACTAGGCTGCGAAAAGGTCGGTATTGACCGTGGATGGCTCAGATACCGCGCAATGGCTGGCATGACGATATGTCCTCAGTCGGTGTTGAGCAAAACAGCCTCCACCCGGCGGTTGGCCTCGCGGCCTATGTCGGTCTGGTTGGGGGCGATGGGCGAGAGATACCCCATGCCCTCGGCCTCGAGCTGCGCACGCGGTACGCCGTAGGCTGAGACCAGACGTTCCAGCACTGATGCCGCGCGGCGTTTGGAAAGGCTGATATTGGCGTCCAGCCCGCCCACCGCATCGGTATGCCCCACCAGCGCGACACGGCGGTCAGGTTGCGCCAGCAAAAACTGCGCCAGCGCCGCGAGGGTGGCAAACTGTCCTGCGCCCAACGACGACGAACCGCTGTCGAACGTCAGGTCGTCCAGCACGACATGCCCTTGTTGCACCATCCGCTGCTCCAACGACTCCGGGTCAGATGGCGCGTTGGGTGCGCCGCCGGGGCTTGCGGAAAAGCCGACATGAACCTCGGGCGCATCCGCCGTGCCATCGGTGACATGGATCAGCTGCACATACCCCACATTGGCGGCGCTACTGACCAGCAGCGTCAGGTGATCGCCTTCGCCCCGTCCAACGGCCAGAAACCGGTAATCCGTCAGATCAACATACATGTCCGGCGCTGGCAGAACCTCGGTCCCGAAGCGGAAGTCAAAGCCACCGCAGGCCGCCGCCTCGCACTCAAACAGCGTGACATAGCCCGCATCGGCCAGTTGCCGCCGCAATGGATCAAGGATCTGCAACGAGGTCAGTCCCTGCGCGCTTATTCGCCAGGCCTGCCGGGTAATCCGCCCCTCAAGATTTTGAACTGGCAGCGCCCCATTGGCAAACGCACCGATCGGCATGGCATAGCTGTCCAGCACAAGCGACTGTTCCGCCGACAGGCTGGCATTGCCCGGCAATCGCAGATCAAGCGCGCTTGCTTGCCCCGGCAGCGGCAAAAGCAGGCCACAAAGGGCGAGGAGCGGTCGCAAGAGCATCAGCGGAACTGCGCGTGATACTCGTCATTCGGGCGCATATCGGTGGCCGAAGCAACGCGGTTGGTCATGTTGTAAAACGCTGTGACATTGGCGATGTCCCAGATATCACGATCGGTAAATCCGACGTCGCGCAGGGCCTGACGATCCGCCTCTTGCACGGTGGCGCTGGCGGTGGTCACCAGAACGGCAAAGTCCAGCATCGCACGCTGGCGCGGGCTTAGCGGGGCCACGCGGTAATTCATCACCAGCGCCTCGCCCAGCTTGGGATCGCCCGACAGTTGCCGCACAGCCGCGCCGTGGGCCGTAAGGCAGTAAAAGCACTTGTTGACCGACGACACCGCGACCGCGATCATCTCGCGCTCAAGCTTCGACAGCCCACTGTCGCCCAGCATCAAATCGTTATAAAGCGCCGAAAACGTGTTCAATTTGTTGATGTCAAAGGCATGAGCCTTGAGCACATTCGGCACCAGGCCGAGTTTGTCCTGACAGATATCAAAGTATTTCTGCGTGGCCTCGGGCAGCGGATCGACGGCAGGCAGGTTCAGGGCGGTCGGCAGGTCTTGTTTGCTCATTTCAAATCATCTTTGTGTTTGCGATAATGATATTGTCCCACAAGTGTCATGCCGAGGGAAGAATAGAGAGCATTCGCCGCAGTGTTGGCCTGTGTGCAGACGACGGACAGATACTCGGCCCCGTTTTCCTGTGCCCACGAAGCGGCCAGGCGCATGAACTTGCGCGCCATGCCCTGCTTGCGCTGATGCGGCAAAATTTCAAGCGCGTGCAGCATGGCGATACCGTCGTGGACCCCTACAAAAGCGGTGCCCGCCGGGGTGTCGTTCTGCCGTCCCAGCAGCGAGGTTTTCGGCTGTGGTGCGCGCTCCATGACTGCGATGCGGCCCGGCCCGATGTCGCCCTTGGCCCAGATGTCGATCTGGATCGCCAGCGGCTCCCACAGGGCGAAGGCCGTGAGGGGAAACGGCACCTCGTTGATGATGTCAGCGACCGGCGCCACCCACAAGTTGACCGGATCGACCACCTCGTATCCGCGGGCTGCCAGCAGCGCATCCAGCGCGTCATCGCCAGCGCGGATCTGGAACAGGCGGGGCTGATGCAGGGCCAGCATCGCGGCCTCTGCCGCGGGCAGATCCTCTGCGCTGACGGGTTGCCGTGCGGTGGCGGCAGACACACGTTGCCCGCCTCCGCCGCCTTCGCGGATCAGCCACGGACCATGAGTTTGCGTGCTGGCCGCAGGCCAGGTTCCGTCGATGACTTCATACAGTTGCTCGGCACTGGGCATCATTCGGCAACCCCTTCGGCGAGGCGGGTCATGGCGGCATCAACGCGGGCACCGTCCTGCCCGCGGATCACGATGTTGGTGCCAAATACCCCGTTGATCTGAAACGGATATGACCCGATGGAAAGATCTGGGAAGTCATCGGCCAGCACCCCCAGAGGCCCGGCAATATCGCCTTCGCCACGGTTCACCCGCAAGGTTTGCGACAGCACGGGTTGCCCGCCGGTCAGCGTCGGTAGAACACTGGCGACCATCGCCTCGAACACTGCGGGCACACCGGCCATGACATGCACATTGCGCAGGCTGAACCCCGGCGCGATGGAAACCGGATTGTCGATCAGCGCCGCGCCGTCGGGGATGCGCGCCATGCGCAACCGCGCCTCGTTCAAGGTGCCGCCGGTGCGTTTGTAATGCGCTTCCAGCAGGGCGCGGGCGTCGTCGCGCACGGTGATCGGGGTATCAAAGGCGCGGGCTATCGCCTCGGCCGTGATGTCATCATGGGTGGGGCCGATCCCGCCCGAGGTAAACACATGCGTGAACCCGGCGGCCAGCGCCTGAACCGCAGCAACAATGGCCGGGGCATCATCCGAGACCACACGCACTTCACGCAGATCAATGCCGTGTTTGGTCAGTTCCTGCGCCAGATGGTGCATGTTGCTGTCGCGGGTGCGGCCCGACAGAATCTCGTCTCCGATGACAAGCATGGCGGCTGTTGGGTTGGTCATGGCCCCTCTCCTTGCGAAATCTCCCCGTCCGGTATAGGCGCGGGACATGCGCTTTCAAACCCCTCTTGTGCCTGCCCGGCTGATCCGTCGCTACAAGCGGTTTCTGGCCGATGCCCGGCTTGAGGATGGCCGCGAGGTGGTGGCGCATTGCGCGAATCCCGGCTCGATGCTGGGGCTGGCCGAACCGGGCATGCGGATCTGGCTGGAGCCGAACGATGATCCCAACAAGAAGCTGAACTTCGGCTGGCGGCTTGTGGATCACGAGAACGGACACTTCACCGGGGTCGATACGTCGGTGCCCAACCGTGCGCTGCGCACAGCGCTGATGGCGGGCGCGGTGCCGGGGTTGCAAGGCTATGACACGGTGCGGCCCGAGGTGAAATACGGCACCAACAGCCGGATCGATTTCCTGCTGGAAAGCGCCACACGACCCGCCGCCTATGTCGAGGTGAAAAGTGTCACCCTCAGCCGTCAGCCCGGTCTGGCCGAATTCCCCGACAGTGTGACCGCGCGCGGCGCAAAGCACCTGACCGAACTGGCCGCGATGGCCGAGGCAGGGCACCGCGCGGTGATGCTTTATCTGGTGCAGCGCACCGATTGTGCCCGCGTGACGCTGGCGGGCGATATCGACCCGACCTATGCTGCCGGGTTTCAGATCGCACGCGCGGCGGGGGTCGAGGTCCTGTGTTTCGACACTCTAATTAGCCCCGAAAGCATAAATCTGGGCCGCGCCTTGCCATTTGAGACATAGGCGGCTCTGGTCCTTTTGGGTAAAGCAGCCTAAATATTAAGAAACATCAGTTGCGACGGAGCAGACCAGTGAACGATGAGTACCAGGGGCGCCTGACGCGCGAAGGCATCCGTATCCATCAAGACGCCGATTTCGCCGGAATGCGCAAAGCGGGCCATCTGGCGGCGCAGATCCTTGACGAAATCGCCCAGCATGTCGTTCCGGGCCAGACCACCGGCGAACTTGACCGGCTGATCGAAGAGATGGTCAACGCGGCGGACGCAAAATCGGCGACGATCGGGTACAAGGGCTATCGCCATGCCAGCTGTATCAGCCTGAACCATGTGGTCTGCCACGGCATTCCCGGCGACAAGAAGCTCAAGGATGGCGACATTCTGAACATCGACGTGACGGTGATCGTTGATGGCTGGTTCGGCGATACCAGCCGGATGTATGTGGCCGGAACGCTCAGCCGCAAGGCCGAGCGCCTGATACAGGTGACACACGATTCGCTGCTCAAAGGCATCGAAATGGTCAAGCCGGGCAATACCTTCGGCGATATCGGTCATGCGATTCAGGCCTATGTCGAAGGTCATCGGATGAGCGTGGTCCGCGATTTCTGTGGTCACGGGCTGGGCCGGGTGTTCCACGCGCCGCCCAACGTGCTGCACTATGGCCGCCCCGGCACCGGCCCGGTGTTGGAGGAAGGGATGTTCTTTACCATCGAACCGATGGTGAACCTGGGTCGCCCGGAAACCAAGGTGCTGGCCGATGACTGGACCGCCGTCACGCGCGACAAATCGCTCTCGGCGCAGTTTGAACATTCGGTTGGGGTCACGGCGGACGGGTGCGAGATTTTCACGCTGTCGCCCGCCGGGCGGTTTCACCCGACTTACGGCTAAGGCTGCGGCCTCGCGTAAGCGGGGCCTGTGACTGCTTAAAAGTCACGGCCTATTTCAATTATGCATTCACGGGATATGTTTGCCTTGGGGTAAGTGCCCTGCAAGTAGCTTCGCTTGCAGAAAAACAGGACAACCAGACAAGAATGCGATCATATCCGATACCCTTCAATGACGCGGCCCGCTTGGAAGCGCTCCGTAGTTTGCCCGGCTTGAACGACATCGCCGAACCGGTGTTCGACCTGCTGACCGACGCCGTGCGACAGCTGTTTGACTGTCCGATCGCACATATCAGTCTGGTCGAGGAGAAGCACCAATGGTTCAAATCCGTTGTGGGGATCGAGCTTCCGGAAATTCCTCGGGATCAATCGTTTTGTACGCATGCGATCATGTCCGACGATCTGATGGTGATACCGGACTTCACCAAGGACCCGCGGTTTGTTGACCATCCGTTGGTCGCCAATGAACCGAATGTGCGCTTCTACGCAGGCGCGCCGATCATATTGTCCTCGGGTTTTCGCGTCGGCAGCTTGTGCGCGCTGGATCTGGTGCCGCACGCCGCCCCAAGCGAGGCCAGCCTGAACATCCTGCGGACACTGGCCAATGCGGTGGCCGCAGCGCTTGAACGCGAATTGCCGGATGCAGCCAGGCAGGCCGATGAAATCAGCGGCGGGCGGAAAGAATTTCTGGCCCTGATCCGCCACGAGCTGCTTACGCCTCTGACCGTGATCTTCGGCTATACCGGGTTGCTTGAGGCGCGTCTTGTCGATGCCCCCGAAGGGGTGATGGCGCGCGCCGCACGCCGCTCCTGTCAACATCTGCGCGAGCTGATCGAAACCGTAATTGCGTTCAGCGATGTTTCCACGGGTGATCTGGCCCTGAACCAAAGCCACGAGGACCTGCGCCAAGTTCTGGACGAGGCGCTTGAAATTCTCGGGCCGGGGTTGGATGGCAAAGCCAAAACCGTGCGGATCACGCAGTTTTCCGTGCCTGACCCGGTGTATATAGACCGCAGTCAAATCAAACTGGCCCTGACCGCGCTGATCGAGAATGCCGCCCTGCATGGTGGCGATCATCTGGACCTCAGCGCGCAGATTTCGCCAGAGGGGCATATCGAGATCTCAATCACGGATGACGGTCAACTGGGCGCCGAAGTGGATCTTGATGCGCTGTACAGGCCGTTCGTCGTGGGCGGCTCGCTGAATACGCGCAAGGTCGGCGGTCTGGGTCTGGGCCTGCCGTTGACCCGCAAAATTGTTGAACTGCATGGTGGCGAACTTGATGTGATCGCGGAAGACGCCAGCACCCTTGCGCTGATACGGCTTCCGGCGTGGCGGGCAAACTTCACGCCGGACTAACGCCGCAATCGGTGATATGCCGAAATCCAAGGCACGTTGGTGTGGCGCAGGTGGCTGCGTGGTCCTGTGGTGGTGGGCTTTGGCTTGCGGTGCGGGGTCAGGGCCTTATAAGCGCAGGGAAACGTGCGGACCGGGGAAACGTGACCGGGGCGCAATGCTGACTGTTTGAACCGATCACCCCGTGCCGAACAGGCACTGGCGATGGAGGCCCGATTTCCGATGATTTCCCTCAATTCCTATGCTCGTGAGTGGACCGGCAATATCCGCGGCGATCTGCTGTCCGGGCTTGTTGTGGCGCTGGCGCTGATCCCCGAGGCGATTGCCTTTTCCATCATCGCTGGGGTCGATCCCAAGGTGGGGCTCTATGCCTCGTTCTCGATTGCGGTGATCACCGCAATCGTGGGCGGGCGGCCCGGCATGATCTCGGCGGCGACGGCGGCAACGGCGGTGCTGATGGTAACGCTGGTCAAGGATCACGGGCTGCAATACCTGCTGGCCGCGACGGTGCTGGCGGGCGTGTTGCAGGTCGGCGCGGGGTTGCTGCGGCTGGGGTATGTGATGCGGTTTGTGTCGCGTTCGGTGATGACGGGGTTCGTGAATGCGCTGGCGATCCTGATCTTCATGGCGCAGCTGCCCGAACTGATCGGGGTGCCGCCGCTGACCTATGTGATGGTCGCCGCTGGGCTTGGTATCATCTATTTGTTCCCGCTGCTGACCAAGGCCGTGCCTTCGCCGTTGGTTTGTATCCTGATCCTGACGACGATTTCGCTGACGATGGGGCTGGATCTGCGCACCGTGGGCGATATGGGCGATCTGCCGGATACGTTACCGATTTTCCTGTTGCCCGACATTCCGCTGACGCTGGAAACGTTGATGATCATCCTGCCCTATTCGGCCGCAGTGGCCGCCGTTGGCCTGCTCGAAAGCCTGATGACCCAGAACCTGGTGGATGAGCTGACCGACACCACCAGCAGCCGCAATCAGGAATGTATCGGCCAGGGCGTGGCCAACTTCTTTACCGGCTTTATTGGTGGCATGGCGGGCTGTGCGATGATCGGCCAGTCGATGATCAACGTGAAATCCGGCGGGCGCGGGCGGCTGTCCACCTTTGTCGCCGGGGTGGTTTTGCTGATCCTGATCGTGTTCCTTGGCGATCTGGTGGCGCGGATCCCGATGGCGGCACTTGTGGCGATCATGATCATGGTGTCGATCGGCACCTTCAGCTGGTCCTCGATCGGTAACCTGCGCGATCACCCGGTGTCGTCCAGCGTCGTGATGCTGGCCACCGTGGTCTTTGTGGTCTTCACTCATAACCTGGCGATTGGCGTGCTTGTGGGCGTGCTGCTGTCGGGCATCTTCTTTGCCTGGAAAATTGCGCAGCTGTTCGGCGTGCGGTCCGAGCTGAGCGCGGACGGACGCCAGCGGACATACATCGTCGAGGGGCAGCTGTTCTTTGCCTCATCCGAGGATTTCATGAAATCCTTTGATTTCCGCGAGGCGCTGGAGAAAGTCGTGATCGACGTGTCGCGCGCTCATATCTGGGATATTTCTTCTGTTGCGGCGCTGGACATGGCTGTGCTCAAGTTCCGCAGGGACGGGGCCGAGGTCGAAATCATCGGTATGAACACGGCATCTGAAACCATCGTCGACCGGCTGGCAGAGCATGACAAGCCCGGCGCGATGGACAAGCTGATGGCGCATTGAGGAGGGCACAGACATGACCGGAAAAATCATCGCATTGGTGGATGGCTCGGCCTATTCCGAAAGCGTGTGTCAGTATGCCGGCTGGATCGCCGGGCGGATGGAAGCCTCGGTTGCGCTTTATCACGTGCTGGGGCGACGCGAGGGGGCCAAGGGCGACCTGAGCGGACAGATCAAGCTGGGCGCGCGCAGTGCGCTGCTGGCCGAACTGGCCGAACTTGACGCGCAGCGCGCCAAACTGGCGCAGGCGCAGGGTCGGGCCATTCTGGACGACGCACGCGCGCTGATCGAGGCGCAGGGCGTGACTGACATCGTGCCGCATCTGCGCATCGGCGATATGGTCGAAACCGTCAGCACGCAAGAAGCCGACAGCCAGTTGATCGTGATCGGCAAGCGCGGCGAGGCGGCAGATTTCGCCAAGCTGCACCTTGGATCAAATCTGGAGCGGATCGTGCGCGCCGCCAAAACGCCAGTGTTCGTGGCGAACCGGGCGTTCAAGCCGGTCGAACGGGTGCTGGTCGCCTATGACGGTGGCGTGTCGGCGATGAAGGCAGTGGACTATGTCGCACGCAACCCGTTGTTTGCCGGGCTGGCTTGCACCGTGGTGACCGTGGGGACACCAAACACCACCGTGCAACAGGGGTTGGAAGACGCCCGCGCCACATTGGCCGCAGGCGGCCACAGCGCCGAGGTCAAGATCGTTGAGGGGCAACCCGACACCGCATTGGGAGAGCTGATCGAGGCCGAAGGGTTTGATCTGTTGGTGATGGGCGCCTATGGCCACAGCCGGATCCGCAGCATGATCATTGGATCGACCACGACCGAAATGATCCGCACCTGCAAAGTGCCCGTGGTATTGATGAAATAAATTACCTCGGGCGGCCCGCAGTTTCATTCGGGCCGGACAGCGCGCGACAATGGATGGCCCCCGGGTGCGGCGCGGTTGGCGCAGTGAGTATTTGCATCAGAAAGAAGCTGGGATCAGGCCCGGAAAAGGGTGATGGTCGTGTCGCCGTATTGCCGCGCGTCAAGCTGGGTCAGCGGCGCGGGCGGGGTGAGAGGGCTGTTTTCTTCCCACACGATCAGCGCATCGGGGGCGATCCAATTGCCGGTCAGGGCGGCGGCGAGTGCGAGTTCGCCCAGACCCTTGCCATAGGGCGGGTCGAGGAAAACAAGGCTGTAGGGCGCATCGGGGTTTTCGGGCAGGCGGCGCGCGTCGCGGCGGACCAGCTTTGTCAGGGCGCGCGCGTCGCACAGGTCGATATTCTGCCGGATCAGGTTTTGCGCTTTGGCCCCGTCATCGACGAAGGTCACATGCGTCGCGCCGCGCGACAGCGCTTCGAGCCCCAAAGCGCCGGTGCCGGCAAACAGGTCAAGCACGCGCGCGTCGCTGATCGGATCACCGAACCGACCGCCCGACAGCATGTTGAACAGGCTTTCACGGGTGCGGTCGGTGGTCGGGCGCAGATGCGCGCCCGCATCGCCTTTGCCGACGGAGGCAAGGGCGCGCCCACGGAATGCCCCCGCTATGATCCTCACTTCAGCAACGCTTTGAGGTCGGTGGCGGGGTCTGCAATCTGTTCGGGCGCGGGGGATTTTCCAGCCTCAATCAGGCGCTTGCCAATCATATAGGCGCGCGGATCATTGGCGGCATCCACCGCCAGCAGCTGCTTACCCTTGTAGTACCAGAAAGAGGTGGCACCGGGCTTGTCACCGGGCCGTGTGATCACGCGGTCATAGCCGGTGTTCAGCCCCGCAATCTGAAGCTTCACATCATACTGATCCGACCAGAACCACGGCTGCGGCACATAGGTCTTGCCCGCGCCCATGATGTTTTCGGCTATGCATTCGGCCTGATCAATCGCGTTCGGCACCGATTCCAGCCGAATCCGCGCGCCTTGATAGGGGAACGAGGCGCAATCGCCCGCAGCCCAGATATGCGGATCTGAGGTCTGCCCCAGCGCGTTGGTCTTGATGCCGTTTTCCACTTCAAGACCGGCCATTTCGGCCAGTTGCGTGGCGGGGGTGATCCCGACGCCGACAATAACAAAATCCACCGGAAGCTCGCTGCCATCACTCAACCGCGCACCGGTGACATGCGCGTCGCCCAGCAGGCGCTCAAGCCCCACGCCTTCGCGGATGGTCACGCCGTGCGAGGTGTGCAGCGCGCGGAAGTAGTCCGAGGTTTCAGGCGCCGCGACCCGTTGCAGAATCCGGTCTGCCATCTCCACCAATGTCACATCAAGCCCCTTGGAGGCCGCAACCGCCGCCGCCTCTAGCCCGATATATCCGCCGCCAACAATCAACACGCGCGCGCCCGCGACAAAGGCGGGTGCCATGCTGTCCACATCCTTGAGGTCGCGCACGGTGAACACCCCCGGCAGCTCGCCCCCGATCGCCCCCGGCAGGCGGCGCGGCACCGATCCGGTGGCCAGCACCAGATCGTCATAGGGCAACGCCTCGCCCGCGGTGATCACCTGCTTGTTGGCACGGTCAATCGCCACGACGGTTTCGTTCAGGCGCAGGGCGATGTCATGCTCGCCATAAAAGCTTTCGGGGCGCAGAAAAAGCCGCTCAAGCTCCATATCGCCCAGCAGGTATTTCTTGGACAGGGGCGGGCGCTGGTAGGGTGGCACCGGCTCTTCGCCGATCAGGGTCACGCTGCCGTCAAACCCGGAATTGCGCAGCTTGGCCACGAGTGACGATCCTGCCTGTCCCGCCCCGATCACAACTATCTTTTTCATCTCATGGTCCCCGCAGGCCTGATTTTTCTGGTTTCCGGTTGGTCAGAACCTATATGCAGCGCCAAGGGAAGCGCAATCAAGGACGGAGATCGACAATGACCATTTCTTTAGGAGACCGCCTGCCAGAGGCGACGCTGGTGGCGATTGGCGAAAATGGCCCGGCACCGGTGGCCCTGGCTGACCGCCTGAAGGGCCGCAAAGTGGCAGTTTTCGCCGTGCCGGGGGCGTTTACGCCGACCTGCCATTCGGCCCATGTGCCCAGCTTTGTCCGCACCAAGGATCAGTTCGCGGCCAAGGGCGTGGATGAGATCATCTGCATCAGCGTCAACGATCCCTTCGTGATGCAGGCCTGGGGCGAGGCCACCGGCGCGACCGCAGCCGGGATCACCATGTTGTCGGACGCCGACGGCAGCTTCAGCAAGGCCATCGGGATGAGCTTTGATGTGGCTGCGATCGGTCTGATCGGCCGCTCGAAACGCTATGCAATGATGGTCGAGGACGGTGTTGTGACGGTGTTCCATCCCGAAACCGGCAAGGGCACCTGCGAGGTTTCCGGCGGCGAGGCGCTGGTCGCAGCGATCTGACCAGACATCAGACCGAAGGCAAAGGGCCGCCCCACCGGGTGGCCCTTTTTCGTGGCTCAGGCGGTTTGCACGACCGTATGGGTGGGGAAGGGTATCTCCACCCCGGCGGCATCAAACGCTTCTTTCACGGCGCGTTTCATATCGGCCTGAAACACAAAGAAATCCGACGATTTGCACCAGACCCGCACCAGAAAGTCGACCGAGTAGTCGCCCAGATTGTTCACCTGCACAAACGGCGCCGGATCGGCCAGCGCGCGTGGGTCCGACAGCACCGTATCGCGGATGATCTGCTCGGCCAGCTTCAGATCACTGCCATAAGATACCCCAAACAGCCATTCCGCGCGGCGGGTGTCATAGACCGAATAATTGGTGATCACATTGCCCCAGACCTGTGCGTTGGGAATGATGATCTGGGTGTTCGACAGGCTTGCCAGCTCGGTATAGTTTAGCGAAATATCGCGGACCGTGCCGGATTGGCCTGCAATCTCGACAAAATCGCCGTTCTTGATTGGCCGGAACAGGATGATCATCACCCCGGCGGCCACGTTCGACAGCGTGCCCTGCAAGGCCAGACCAATCGCCAGACCCGCCGCACCGATCAAAGCCACAATCGAAGTGGTCTGAATACCGAATGTGTTCAGCACGAACAGAATGGCAAAGGCCAGAATGGCATAGCGCGTGATATTGCCAAGGAAGGCAAACAGCGTATCGTCCAGCCGGGCGTGTTTCTTGCCCAGCCGGGTGATGCGCCGCCGCGCCCAGCCCGACAGCATGATTCCCAGCAACAAGATCGCCACCGCGCCCAGAACCGACCCGGCCACCGAGGCCAGAAATTCAAGCGTCAGCAGATCGCCAAGGGTTTTTCCATTCCAGATTTCGGTGGTCATAAGGTCTTGAAGCGTCATGTGGTCAATTGGTCCATTTTTCTGGCAAGTTTTGCATCCTGCGCGCTCAGCCCGTCCACATCATGAGTGGTCAGGATCACATGCACGGTTTTGTAAACGTTGCTCCATTCCGGGTGGTGGTCCCATTTTTCGGCCCACAGCGCGGCCCGCGTCATGAAGGCAAACGCCTCGGTAAAGTCGGTGAAGTCATAGGTCTTGGCGATGGCATCCCGCCCCTCGACCATGGCCCAGCCCGCTGCGAACAGCGGCTCTAACATGGCTTTGCGCCCGGTGTCACTCAGCAATTCGTTCATTGGTGGTCCTCCCCTTCGGTCTTTCTGAACGGTCCATAGGATGTCAGAATTTCAATATCTTCCGCCACGGCTGCGCGCTCCCCCTCCAGATAGGTCGCAACCGCATCGGCAAACCCCGGATCGGCGATCCAGTGCAGCGAATGCGTGGTCACCGGCAAATACCCGCGCGCCAGCTTGTGTTCGCCCTGCGCCCCCGCCTCGATCCGGTCAAGCCGCTGTGCGATGGCAAAGTCGATGGCGCGATAATAACACGCTTCAAAATGCAGGCAGGGGTGATCTTCGGTGCAGCCCCAATAGCGGCCGTAAAGTGCCTGCGCCCCGATAAAGTTCAGCGCCCCCGCGACCGGCTGCCCGTCCCGCTCTGCCATGATCAGCAGTATATCATCGCGCATCGTATCGTGCATCCGGTCAAAAAATGCCCGCGTCAGGTAAGGCGTGCCCCATTTGCGCGCGCCGGTATCCTGATAGAATTGCCAGAACGCCTCCCAGTGCTGTGGCTCAATGTCCTCGCCGGTCAGCAAGCGGATCGTACCGCCGAAATCATTGGCCCGCGCGCGTTCCTTGCGGATCGCCTTGCGCTTGCGCGACGAGAGCGAGGCGAGGAAATCGTCAAACGTGTCATAATCGTCGTTGAGCCAGTGAAACTGCTGACTACTGCGCGGCATCAGGCCCATCTGCGCCCCCGCCTGTGCCTCGGTTTCGGTGCAGAAGGTGATATGCAGCGATGACAGCTGGTTATCCGCCGCCAACTGTACCGCGCCCTGCACCAGCGCCGATTGCCCGGCCGCCTCGAACCCCGGACGGGTCAGAAACCGCCGCCCGGTGACGGGCGTGAACGGCACCGCCAGTTGCAGCTTGGGGTAATACCGCCCCCCCGCCCGCTCATAGGCATTGGCCCAGTTGTGATCGAAAATATATTCGCCCTGACTGTTCCCCTTGGCATAAAGCGGCGCCACAGCGATCACCTGACCGTCCAGATACGCCGCCATATATCGCGGTTGCCACCCCGTGCCCGGCCCGACCGAGCCGCTCTGCTCAAGCGCGCGCAAGAAACGATAGGTGGTGAACGGGTCATCGGCGCGTCCGCCGTCCGTGGCCTCGGGGCAGGCGCAGGCATCCCAATCGCGCGCGCTGATTTGCGTCAGCGAGGTAAGCACCTGAATTTCTATGGTTTCATCGGTCATTTATCGGCCCCGCATCCCAAGCCCAGTATCTGGGGCGCGGGGCCTTGGGATCAAGACGGGATTTCCGCGCCGTAACCCTCAAAGGTGATATTCTGCGCGATCTGTCGCGCCTGTGCCTCCTGAGCAGCGGATCGGATCGTCCAGCACAGCACCGCCGCGCCGCGCCGTTTCAGGTCGCCAACGCGGGGGCGCGGCAGGTCTTCGGCCTCGTGGCTGATGAAACACGCGCGGGTCGCGTCGTAATCGCGGATCTCGCGCAGACGGTCACACAGGCGTGCGGGCAGCGGCGCCCAGTCTTCCGGGCGATAGGCCGACGTGGTCAGCCCGCGCGGCACATCGGGCCGCAGCGCCGCCATTTTCTGCACCGAATTCGGGTTGAACGACATCACCGCCACCGGCCCGCCATAGCCCTGCAAAGCATCGGCGGTGGCCTGTTCCAGACGGCCAACATTGGCCCCCATTGCGCCGTCCTGATCCTTGATCTCGATCAGCAGCGGCACGCGCCCTGCAACCTGCGCCAAAACGCGGTTCAGCGTCGGTATCGTATCGATGCCGCCCAGCAGTGCGATTTGCCCCAACTCGGCCGCGCTGCGGCGTTGCACCGGGCCGGTTTGCCCGGTCAGCCGCTTCAGATCATAGTCGTGAAACACCATCGCCTCCCCGTCCGAGGAAAGCTGCAGATCAATCTCGATCCCATATCCGGCGTCGATCGCCGCCTGAATGGCGGCGTGCGAGTTTTCGGGCCGACCCGCGGCGATGTCATGCAGCGCGCGGTGCGCCAAAGGGATCTTCAGAAAGGCCGGAGGAAGCGTGGTCATTTGATCTGAAAAATCGCTTCGATTTCCACCGCGACGCCCAGCGGCAGTGACGGCGCCGACACGGCCGAGCGCGAATGGCGGCCAATGTCGCCCAGTGCCTCGACCAGAAAATCCGAGGCGCCGTTGATCACCTTGGGCTGTTCGGTGAAATCCGGTGTCGAATTGACGAACCCGGTCAGCTTGACCACCCGCACCAGCCGGTCAATCTCGCCGCCGCAGGCCGCTTTCAGCTGCGCCAGCAGGCTGATCGCACAGGTTCTTGCCGCCGCTGCACCATCTTCGGTGGTCATGTCCGCGCCCAGCTTGCCGGTGATAAACCCACCCGGCCCATTCGAGATTTGCCCCGAAACGAATACCAGATCACCAACCTGCACGAAGGGCACGTAATTGGCGGCGGGCGCGGGTGCATCGGGTAAAGTGACGCCAAGCTGCGCCAAGCGGGTTTCAATCGGGCCGGTCATTGGTCGCTCCTGTCGGTTTGTACTGCGCGGACGCTAGCCGGGATTTTCCCGGATGCAAAGCCCGCGCAGCCACCTCTATTCGCGGAACGCCTTGGCGAAATAATCCGTGAACGGTTTGACCAGATACGCCAGCGGCGTGTGATCCGCTGTGCGAATATAGGCATCGACCGGCATTCCGGGGATCAGGATTGTGCCCTCTGGCAGGCGTTCGAACTGCGCATCGTCCAGAATGATTTCCGCTCGGTAAAACGACCGTTTGTTGGCGTCATCAGTGAAGGCATCCGCCGAGATTTTGGTCACATGCCCCTGAAGCTCGGGGGTGCGCCGCTGATCCAGCGCCGGGAACCGCAGGATGGCGCTTTGCCCCGGATAGACCTGATCGATGTGAATGGTATCGACCTGCGTGGCGATGATCAGCGGGCGGTCCTGCGGCACCAGATACAGAACCGGATCGGCGGGCCGAATGACCGAGCGCGGCGTGAAAAACTGCATGCCGTAAACGATGCCCGAAACAGGCGCGCGAATATCCAGCCGGTTCAGCCGTGACAGCAGGGCGCGGCGCTGCTCTGCCAGCTCCAACTCGCGGTATTGCAGGTCGCGCAGCCGTGTGATCGCCTCCTCCCGCCGCTGGGTGCTTAGCTTGAGGATCTCGATATCAATCTCGGTGATTCGCCCTGCGGCCTGCGCGGTTTGCGCCGTCAGCTCGCCGACCTGGCCGCTCAGCCGGGCCTGCTCACGTTGGAGGCTCAACACGCGCGAGGCTTGCGCCAAGCCGCGATCCAGCAATTTCTGTTGGCTATTCAATTCTTCAATAATCAGCGCCAGCTGCTTTTCCAGCGCCGTTTGCTGGGCGGTAATGCCGTCGATCTGGTTCTGGATCTGGCCACGCCGCTTGCCCAACTGCTCTGTCTCTTGCGCGACAGAGGCGGATCGCGCCTCAAGCAGGCGGGACTGCCCCTCCATCAGGCCACGCACATCGGGGACCCGGCTCGCGGCTTCGATCAGTATCGGATCGAACTCGGCCACCTCGCGCCCGTCACGCTCTGCCTCCAGCCGCCCACGGCGCGACATCAGCTCGAACAACTGGCCCTCGGTGATGGCCAGTTGCGAATTCAACTCGGTCGGATCAAGGCGGATCAGCAACTGATCCAACACAACCGTATCGCCCTCATCCACCAGGATTTCGGCGATCACGCCACCATCGGGGTGCTGCACGATCTGCCGGTTCTGATCGACTTCGATCCGCCCGCTGGTCACGATTGCGCCGGAAATATTGGTCAGGCTGGCCCAAGTGCCAAACCCGCCAACCAGCAAAAGCAGCGCCAGCCCCCCCAACACCAGGGATCCGCGCGCCGAAAAGGCCGTTTGCTTGCGGTCCGTCATCGTATGCTTCCCCGATCGCTGGATTTGTTGATCTGCTGATGGTTCTTCACAACCTCGCGCAGAACCTCGTCCTTGGGTCCGAAGGCCACGCGCACCCCGCCTTCCAGCATCAAAAGCAGGTCACATTCCTGAATCGCGGCCGGCCGGTGCGCCATGATCAGCACTGACTTTCCTTCTGATTTCAGCGTTCGGATCGCCACGTTCAGGGCTTGCGATCCCTCGTTGTCCAGGTTCGAGTTCGGCTCGTCCAACACCAGAATAACCGGGTCGGAATACATCGCACGCGCCAGACCGATCCGCTGAATCTGCCCGCCCGACAGCCGCCCCCCAGAGGCAGTGACGCGGGTGTCATAGCCATCGTTCAGCTTCAGGATCATTTCGTGCGCGTCGGCGCGCCGCGCCGCGGCCACCACCTTTTCGGCATCCGGCTGCGGTGAAAGGCGCGCAATGTTTTCCGCAATCGTGCCGTCGAACAGTTCAACCCGCTGCGGCAGATACCCGATCAGCTGGCCCAGAACCGTCGGGTCATATTGATCAAGCGTGGCCCCATCGAGGCGGATCTTGCCGCCGGCCGGGCGCCACAATCCGGTTAATGCGCGTGCCAGCGTTGATTTGCCCGCGCCCGAGGGGCCGATCACACCCACGGCTTCGCCCGGCTGCACGGTAAAGCTCAGCACCCGCAGGGACGCTTGCGATTCGCCGGGCGGCACGATGGTGGCCTGCTGAACCTCAAGAAGGGCACGCGGCATCGGCAAGGCCGTGCGCGGCTGTTCGGGCGGCACGGCGCTCAGCAATTCTGCCAGGCTTGACCAGCCTTTAATCGCGCGTTGCACGACCTGCCACTGTCCGATCAGACTTTCGATCGGAGCAAGCGCGCGCCCCATCAAAATCGACCCGGCGATCATCGCGCCCGCGGTCATCTCGCCGCGCAGAACAAGATAAGCCCCAAGTCCCAACATGGCCGATTGCAGGAATTGCCTGAACGTGCGCGTAAGTACCGAAAACCCCCGTCCCATATCAGAGGACGTAACAGATTGCTCCAGCGCCTCGGTGCGGCTGCGCTGCCAGCGGGCGAAGGTGGCATCCCGCATCCCCATTGCCTGCACGGCCTCCGCTTCGGACTGCAACTGCGAGGATATCATCTCGGCTGCGACCATGGCGTTGTTGGCCCCCGCGACAGAGACGCGCGTCAATACCTGATTGGCCACTGTGATCAGGACCAAAACCACCCCGCCAGAAATTGCCAGATACCCAAGCCATGGGTGAAAAATCATGATCCCGGCCAGAAACAGCGGGGTCCAGGGAATATCAAACATGGCGGTCAGCGCGGGCGAGCCAATCAGGCGCTGGACCGCCTCAAGATCGCGAAGCCCCGTTGCCGTGGCAGCATTGGGCTTGAGTGCGGATTGACGGATCACCGCATCAAAAACCCGCCGATCCAACCGCGACTGAAGCCGGGCGCCAATGCGCGACATGATCCGGGTCCGGGCGTAATCCAACAGGCCCATCATCACGAAAAGAAAGGCCACAAGCAGCGTCAGGCCCATCAGGGTTTCCAACGACCTGCTGCCCAGAACCCGGTCATAAACCTGAAGCATATACAGCGGCGCGGTCAGCATCAGCAAATTCACAAAAAGGCTGAACAGCGCCACGGCCCAGTACAACCCCCTGCTTTCGCGCCGCGCCGCGCGCAACTCCGCTTGTCCTGCTGCTGTTTTTATTTGTTTCATTCGCGCTATTCCGCCATCCGCCTGTTTCGAGCGTTCTATGTGTTTCGCTCGTAGGTTATTCAGTGTAAAATCAAAGTTGCCGGTTTCTGTCTCTAATCTGCCACAGACGGCATAGAAGCAGCACAGATGGGCTGGGATTGCGATTCACTTGAATTACATACACTTGAAAGTCCTAAATTTTGGTTGGCGCTTTGAATATTCAGCACATGAAACATCCTGTTCGCGCAAGTTGCAAGGTCGCGTTTCTGGCCGCAACAGTTTTACTGGCCGGCTGCACCGCGCCCGATCCGTCAGCGGTGTCCCGCGACGATGTCTTTGACCCATACGAACCCCAGAACCGCAAAACGCACGAGTTTAACCGCTCGCTCGACCGGGCGTTGGTGCGACCATTGGGCACAAGCTATGCGGCGGTGGTGCCGGGCGATATCCAGACCAGCGTCGGCAACTTTGCCGATAACCTGTCAGAGCCGGGCATGGCGGTGAACCACCTGCTTCAGGCCGACCTTAAAGGCATGGTTCACAACACCTATCGCTTTGTTGTCAACTCGACCCTCGGGTTGGGCGGCATGTTCGATGTGGCCGCCGATTTTGGCGTATACGCCGATGATACCGATTTCGGCGAAACACTGCATGCTTGGGGCGCACGCGAAGGCGCCTATGTGGAACTGCCGGTGTTTGGTCCCTCGACCGAGCGGGATACCGTTGGCAAGGTGGTCGATATCTTCACCAACCCGCTGTCCTATACCTTGCCCAAACCCGAGAAATATTACGGCACCGCTGCCAGCGTCGCCTCGAAAATCGGGGATCGCGGTCGCTATGCGGAAATGGTCGATTCCATTCTGTATGAAAGCGCCGACAGCTATGCCCAATCACGATTGATTTACCTGCAAAATCGTCGGTTCGATCTGGGCCGCGACCAAGAAGCAGACTATCTGGACCCCTATGCAAGCGCTTATGAGGACCCCTATGCAGAGTAACTTTTTCTCCCGCCGCAAGGTAATGTCATTGCTCAGCGCATCCGCGCTGGCCGCAGTCTTGCCAGCTCCGTCGTTCGCCCTGACCGAGGCTGGAGCGAAGAAGCTGATTGATGAACTGGTCGCCGCGATCAACAAGGTGATCGCCTCGGGCCGGTCCGAACAGCAGATGTACGGCGATTTCGAGAAGATTTTCGAACGCTATTCCGATGTGCCGACAATCGCCCGCTATGCATTGGGGGTCGATGCACGTCGTGCGTCCGCGGCCCAGATGCGCGAATTCACCAAGGCATTCCAGCGCTATATTTCGGTGAAATACGGCAAGCGGTTCCGCGAATTCATTGGCGGCAAGATCGTCGTCGATGCGGCGCGGCCGGTCAAAAGCTTCTATGAAGTCAAAACCACGGCGCACCTGCGCGGCGAAGCCCCGTTCGAGGTGACCTTCCTGGTCTCCGATCGCAGCGGCAAGGATCTGTTCTTCAACCTGTTCATCGAAGGCATCAACATGCTGCTGACCGAACGGACCGAGATCGGCGCCATGCTGGACCGTCGCAAGGGTGACATCGACGGCGTGATCACCGACCTGCGCGTCGCGGGCTGATCCGCGCAAACTGGTCGGCACGTGACCGGGGCAGCAGCCTCGGTTACGGCCCGGCCCAGTGTTTCACAGTGGCCTAGCGGTTTCCGCCGCCGCCCAAAAGATCCCGCAACATCTTCTCAATGCCGGTCTGCGTATCCCGTCGCTCGGGCTTTGCCTTGGCGACCGGTGCGGTTTTCTTCGGCGCTGACCCGTTGCGCAACATCGGCAATGGCGACGCGGGCACGCCTTCATGCACCCGCACCATGGTTTCATGCCAGATCTCGGCCGGCAGGCCCGAACCGGTGACACCACGCAGCGGGGTGTTGTCATCATACCCCATCCAGACCCCGGCGACATAATCGGCGGAAAACCCGATGAACCAGGCATCGCGCGCCGCTTGCGTCGTGCCGGTCTTGCCTGCCACTTCGCGGTCGTCCAGATTGGCGCGGGAACCGGTGCCGCGGGTGGTGACCTGATACATCATCCAGATCAGCTCTTGCGCCGCATCCTCGCGGATCACCCGCTCGCCGATCCCGCCGGTTGCGGTCATCACCGGTTCCGTATCGCCCTGCATGCGCAGTTCCACCAGACCGTAAGGCGTGACCGAGCTGCCACCGTTCAGGATACCGGCATAGGCGCCCGTCATTTCGATCAACGTGCTTTCCGACGCCCCCAGCGCCAGCGCCGGACCCAGCGCCAGATCTGACTGAATGCCAAACTCCGATGCCACTTTGCGCACCATATCCAGCCCGACCGACTGCGCCACCTTCACCGCCGGAATGTTCAACGAACTGCGCAGCGCCTCGGTCAGGGTGACGCGTCCATGGAATTTCTTGTCATAATTCTGCGGAGTCCACGGCCCCGATCCGGGGATGTTGATCGTGACCGGGCTGTCCTCGATCGTGTCGTTCGAGGAATAGCCCATTTCCAGCGCTGTCGCATAAACGAACGGCTTGAAGGCCGACCCGGTCTGCCGCAACGCCTGCGTCGCGCGGTTGAAGGCGCCCGCCACCTTGGTCTTGCGCCCGCCCACCATGCCGCGCACCGCGCCGTCGGCCGACATCACCACAATTGCCGCCTGCGCCTTGGACCCCTCCCTGACCTTTTCGTCAAAGATATAGGTCAGCGCGTCTTCGGCGGCTTTCTGAATGCGCGGGTCAAGCGTGGTCTTGATCACCACATCCGCCGCCGAATTGCGGGTGAAAAACTCCGGCCCCGATGACATGACCCAATCGGCGAAATATCCGCCCGCGCGCGCCTCGGCGGCTTCCGACAGCTCTGCCGGGTTGGCCAGCGCATCGCGCGCGAGGCTGTCCGACAGATACCCCTGGTCCTGCATCAACCCGATGACAACACCCGCCCGGTTCTGCGAACGTTCCAGATTGTTGGTCGGCGCAAGCGAGGTCGGCGCAGTCAACAGCCCGGCCAGCATCGCCCCCTCCGCCGCACTCAGCGCCGAGGCGGGCTTGCCAAAGAACCGCTGCGCTGCGGCCTCGGCCCCATAGGCGCCACCGCCCAGATAGGCCCGGTTCAGATAGATCGAAAGAATTTCGTCCTTGGTGTATTTCGCCTCCAGCGCCAGGGCAAAGGTCGCTTCCTTGATCTTGCGCCACAATGACCCGGTCCGGCAGTCAGCCTCGTAAGCGGTCTCGTTTTTCCAGATCTCAGGGTCGTAAACCACCCCAAGGCACAGCAGCTTGGCCGTCTGCTGCGTGATGGTTGACCCGCCATGCCCCGAAAGCGGCCCGCGGCCTTCGCGCAGGTTGATCCGTACCGCGCCCAGAATCCCGCGCGGCGACAGGCCGAAATGATGGTAAAACCGTTTGTCCTCGGTGGCGATCACCGCGTTCTTCAGATGGGGTGAAACGCTTTGCGCCGTGACAACGCCGCCAAACTGATCCCCGCGCCAGGCAAACACCTGACTGCTGCGGTCGGTCAGCGTAACCGATCCTTTGGCCCGACCGTCCAGCAAGGCATTGGCCTCGGGCAGGGTCATGTAAATATATCCGACCGACAGCGCCAGCAGTGCGAAAACGATGGCGCCGATCCGCCAGCTAAATCCCCAGATCAACCGGAAGATCCAGCGCACCACAGCCCTAAGCGCGGCCACAATCGGGTTGCGCGCGACCTTGCGCGGCGCCGCCCGGCGTTTGGCCGAAGCTTTGGCCGGTGTTTTGATCGGCGCCTTACTCGCGGTCTTGCTTGACGTTTTGGCCGAGGTCGGTTTTTTCTTCGCCGAATAGCGCCGATCAGCCACCAATGGCGGCTTTTTCCGACCTGAATCACTCATGCTTAACCCTGCCCGGCCTGCTGTTTTATGCAGCATACAGGGTGTTACGGTAAATGTTGAGGCTTTCCGCACCCCCACCTTGGGTTTTTATTGCGCTCAATAATTGGGCAAAATATGACGTTTGCACAACAATTACCCATTCCACCTAGGAAGGCGTCGCTTTTTTGGGCTGTCCGCTTCCCCTAACGCCTGACTCTCGTGTTTTGCTGCCTATGCAATCCGAGCGGGGCCACCCGCAGAATAACGACAAGGGGATCAAGGTGAAACTCATCATTGCAACGATCAAACCGTTCAAGCTGGAGGAGGTCCGCGAGGCGCTGACCGATATCGGCGTGCGCGGCATGATGGTGACCGAAATCAAAGGTTTCGGCTCGCAGTCGGGCCACACAGAGATTTATCGCGGTGCAGAATACGCGGTGAACTTCGTACCGAAAGTGAAACTCGAAATCGTGGTGAATGCCGCGATGGTTGATCAGGTCGTCGAGACCATCACCAACACAGCCCGCACCGGCAAGATCGGTGACGGCAAGATTTTTGTGCTCGACGTGGCACAGGCGGTACGCGTGCGCACCGGCGAAACCAATGATGACGCGCTGTAAGTCGCGGACGGGGGAAAAGAAATGCAAATGAATCGTGTAACGAAACTGGCTTTGGCCGCTGCTTTGATCGCAGTTCCAAGTCTGGGTCTGGCCCAAGAGGCCGATATGACCCCGCCGACAGGCGAAATCGGATACATCTTTACCACCTTCATGTTCCTTGTGACCGGTTTCCTGGTGATGTGGATGGGGGCTGGCTTCTCGATGCTCGAAGCGGGTCTGGTGCGCCAGAAAAACGTGACGATGCAGCTGACCAAGAACATCGCGCTCTTTGCGATCGCGGCGATCACCTACTACATCGTCGGCTATAACCTGATGTACCCGGGCGATGGCTGGTCGATTGACGGCATCCTTGGTGCCTTCTCGGCGGCCGAAATGGAAGCAGTCGGCGGAAGCCCCGACACCGACCTGACCTATGCGTCGGTTGGCTCGGACTTCTTCTTCCAGCTGATGTTCTGCGCGACCACCGCCTCGATCGTTTCGGGCACATTGGCCGAGCGGATCAAACTCTGGCCGTTCCTGGCCTTCACTGTCGTCCTGACCGCGCTGATCTACCCGATTCAGGCATCGTGGAAATGGGGCGGTGGCTTCCTGGATGCCGGCGGCTTCCTCGACTTCGCCGGTTCGACCGTTGTGCACTCGGTTGGTGGCTGGGCCGCTCTGGCAGGCGCGCTGATCCTCGGACCGCGTATCGGCAAATACAAAGAAGGCCGTGTTGTCCCGATGCCGGGTTCCAACCTGCCGCTTGCCACTCTGGGTACGTTCATCCTGTGGCTGGGTTGGTTCGGTTTCAATGGCGGCTCGCAGCTGTACATGGACACCGCAGGCAACGTTGCTGACATCAGCCGTATCTTCGCCAACACCAACACCGCAGCCGCCGGTGGCGCGATCGCCGCGCTGATCCTGACTCAGCTGCTGTACAAGAAGCCCGACCTGACCATGGTGCTGAACGGCGCATTGGCTGGTCTGGTGTCGATCACCGCCGAACCGCTGACCCCGAGCCTGGGTGCGGCAACGCTGATCGGTGCCGTTGGTGGCGTGATCATCGTCTTCGCTGTTCCCTTCCTGGACAAGCTGAAGATCGACGACGTTGTTGGCGCGATCCCGGTTCACCTGTTCTGCGGTATCTGGGGCACCATCGCTGTTGTCCTGACCAATGGCGACGCAAGCCTGGGCACGCAGCTGTACTCGATCATCGTTGTCGGTGTGTTCACCTTCATCGCTTCGGGGATCGTCTGGTACATCCTCAAGATGGTTATGGGTATCCGGGTTTCGGAAGAAGACGAGATCATGGGTCTCGACAAAGCCGAGCTGGGCATGGAAGCCTATCCCGAATTTTCCAAGGGCTGATTAACCTTCCTGATCGGTCTTTAGTACCTGCCCGGGCGTTCGCGCCCGGGCTTTTTTCGTGCGATCTTCACAGCACTTCAGTGCGCAACAAGGTGCGGTTCAGGCCGGGCGAAAGGCACCCGGAACGGTCAACGCCACGGCAGGTTTTCCGAGCGCTGGATGAACGGGCGCGCCGTGATGCAGATCAAAAGGGGGGCTGTTCTTTGGTGGTGCCAAGGGTCTGCCCGACACCTGACCCGAGCGCTTTGGCACTTCAGCGACTAATTGTGCTATGCGCCCAAGCCCGCGCCATCGCTAGACATAGATGCGCTCTTCCATCGGCGTCGTCTCGATCTTGTCCAGAAGATCAGCCAGCAGGGTCGCTTCGGCCCGGTTGGTTCTTGCGCTGGGGTTCCAGACCACATGCACATCGACATGGGGTGGTGCCTCGAACGGCGGCAGGCGCCACAGGCGCCCCATCTCGATATCCTCGCGCACGACATGGATGGGCAGCGGACCGATACCAAGCCCTGCGACGATCATCCGGCGCACCTCCTCCAGATTGGGCGAGGTCCCGACGATGCGCGCGTCCAATTGCGCCTCGGACCGCATCAAGGTGACGGCGCGCAGGGCATCGCTCATCTGGTCGGTGATAAAACTGACCGAGGATTGCCCCGCCAGATCTGCCATTTCGACCCCGGTTTTGCCAAACAGAGCGTGGGTCGGGCCACAGAAGAGCCCGAAATATTCGCGGAACAGACGGCGATACTCCAATCGCGGGCTTCGATCCTTCACCAGGCACACCGCGAACGAGACCCGGCGCGACGCGACGGCGGCCAAGGCGTCTTTGCTGGCCATGGCTTCGATCGACAGGGTCGCGCGCGGATGACGGGCGTGAAAATCCGACAGCGCGGTATCCAGCAGCGGACAGACAACGTGACTGGCCGTTGCGATACGCACAAGGCCCTGCACCTCGTTCTCGACGTTCCGCATGACCGTGCCAAGCCGCAAAATCGCGCCGTGGATGTCGATCGTCTCCTCATACAGCAGCTTCCCGGCATCGGTCAGGGCAAAACGGCCGGGTTTGCGCTCGACCAACTGCTTCCCCAAGCGATCCTCCAGCCGCTTCAGCGCGCTTGAAACGGTTGGCTGTTTCAGACTCAGGCGGTCGGCGGCATCGGTGATGGACTGCGAGGTCGCGATCACCAGAAACGTGCGCAAAAGGTTCCAGTCCAATTCGCGGGCAAGCCGCTCTGCCGGGGTTTCATGTCTCATGGGGCTATTGATAGCATCTATAGTTACAATATCAATTATCTATTGGATCAATGCGGCGAAGCGCTTCAAACTCCGGGAAATCGCAACCATCTGCCGTGAAGAGATTTGCCAAAATGAGCATCGAGGCCCGCGAAGCACGCCAACCATGGATATTGTTAGCACCGGCTTTGACGGCGATTTTCCTGCTTCTGATCGTGCCGCTGCTGTTTATCGTGGTCTATTCCTTCTGGCTAAGAAGCGCCGTGGGCGCCGATACGCCGGGGTTCTTTCTCGACAACTGGAAGGCCGCGCTGACGGATCGGTTTTACCGTGATATCTTGCTGAACACGCTGAAAATATCGGCGATCACCACGATCGCCTGTGCCCTGCTGGGATATCCGGCGGCCTATTTCATCGCCCGGTCCCAAGGTAACAAGATGATCCTGCTGATCATGCTGATGCTGCCGTTCTGGATCAGCTACATCATCCGCACGATGAGCTGGATCAACATTCTGGGCGTCTCCGGCGCGCTGAACTCGGTGCTCATGTCGCTGGGTATCGTCTCCGAACCGATCCAGATGCTTTATAATGAAACGACCGTGATTCTGGGCCTGACCCATTTTCTGCTGCCCTTCATGGTTCTGAATATCTTCGTCAGCCTTGATGGCATCGACACCAGCCTTGAAGACGCGGCGACGTCACTGGGTGCCACGCGCTGGCAGGCCTTCTTGCAGGTCACGCTGCCGCTGTCGCTGCCCGGACTCGCGGCGGGCGGCTTGCTCTGCTTCGTGCTGGGGGCGGGGACCTATATCACGCCGGTGGTGCTGGGCGGACCCCGCGACGCGATGTTCGCCAACCTCGTGTTCGAAGCGATCATCCGGCAACTGAACTGGCCGCTGGGCTCTGCTCTGTCACTGCTGCTCTTGATGGTGCTGGGCGTTCTTGTCGCGATCTACAATCGGTATCTGGGCATGGCCCAACTTGCGAAGGGGCTGGGATGATGCGCACTCGTTTGAACCTCGGATGGGGCGCCATCCGCCTTTATACGATCCTTGTCTACATGTTCATGTTCCTGCCGATCGCGGTGGTTGTGCTCTTGTCGTTCAACGCCAACCAGTTCGGCAGTTTCCCGATGACCGGGCTGTCAACGCGCTGGTTCGAAACCCTGTGGCAGAACGAAACGATCATGCGCGCGTTTCGCACCTCTATCGTGCTGGGCCTGTTGACGGCGGTCATATCCACCACGTTGGGGGTGCTCGCAAGCCTCGCGCTGGTCCGATACAGCGTGCCGGGCCGCAACCTGATCACCACGCTTCTGATCGCGCCGATCCTCGTGCCCGAGGTCGTCTTGGCCGTGGCACTTCTGCTGTTCCTGAACTTCCTGCAAATTGGCAAAAGCTTCACCTTGCTGCTGATGGGGCATGTGATCTTCACCCTGCCGTTCGTCATCCTTGTGGTGCAGGCCCGTCTGGTCAGCATCAAACGCGATGTCGAGGAAGCAGCCCTCAGCCTTGGCGCTTCGCCGCGCCAGACCTTCATGAGCGTGACCCTGCCGCTTTTGATGCCAGCGGTCGCCGCAGGGGGGCTGTTTGCCTTCACCATCAGCTTCGACGACATCACTGGCACGCTGTTCTGGAAACCGGGCGGCATCGAAACCGTCCCGACACAGATCTTCTCGATGCTGCGCAATTCAATCTCGCCCGAGATCAACGCCCTTGGCACAGTCATCATCGCGCTGACGGTCGGGCTGCCATTGCTGGGCCTCGCGCTTGCCAGACGCATGAATAAAACAAGCGGCGGATGAACCGCCCGACCCCCTAAAACAACCAACCTGGAGACCACTGAAATGGACGACACAACACGTTATGAGCGCTTGCGCGACCGTTTTCAAAATGGCGATATCAGCCGCCGCAAATTCTTTGGACTGCTTGGCGCCGCCGGTGCGGCCTATGGCTTGCAAACCCCCTTTGCCAAATACGCCAATGCACAAACCGCCTCGCAGGTCCGCTTTGACGGCTGGGGCGGCATCGTGTCCGAGGCGTTCCGCAAACACGCATTCGATCCCTACACCGCCAAGACCGGCGTCAAGGTTGTCGATGGCACCTTTCCGGGCGGCGACGAATATCTTGCGCTGGTCCGCGCCAGCAAAGAGGGCGAATATAACATCGCGCACCTCTCGGGCGTGTTCGACTATGCCCGCTATCACAGCTTTGGCCTGGCCAGCGAACTGAACCTCGACAACATCCCGAACATGAAGCTGGTCATGCCCGCCCTGACCAACGCGTTTTCCTCGGTGACGCCCGGCAGCCTCAGCGCGGTTCCCTACGATTACGGCACCACGGGCCTTGCCTATAACCGCAAGTACATCTCGGACGAAGAGATGAAAGAGAAGGGCGCAAAGATCCTGATCGACGCCGCCTATAAGGGCAAGATCGGCGGTTGGAGCGATTGGCGCACCCGGATCTGGTACGGCGCGCTGCAAACCGATCAGGACCCCAACAACATCACCGATATCGAAGCGGTCTGGAACGCCGTGCGCGCGCACCGTGATCTGGCGCTGAAATACTGGGCCTCGGGTGCCGAGCTGATGAGCCTTCTGGCCGAGGAAGAAATCTATGTGACCGAAGCCTGGTCGGGCCGTATCTATGCCTTGCAGGAACAGGGCCACGACATCGGCTATTACGATCCGCCGAACGGTTTTGGCTGGCAGGAGTGCTTGTTCGTGCTCAAAGGCAGCCCGATGGCCGCGTGCGAAGAGCTTCTGAACTTCATGCTTGATCCGGTCACCTCGATCGCCGTGGCCGAAGGGCAGAACTATCCGCCCGCACTCGACCCAAGCAAGGTTGATCTGGGCACCAAGATCCCGACGCTGCCCGCCTTCGATGCGACCGGCACCCTGTCGGGTCTGACCTTTGCCAATCCGGGCTATTGGAACGGCAACGAGGCGAAATGGTCCGAAACCTTCAGCCGCGTTCAGCGCGGATACTAAGCCCCAAATTCCCGACCCTGCGACCTGCGTGGGGTCGGGAAACCAGTTTCATACCCGCCAGTTTCACACCCGGAGGTGAGCCGCCGTGAGCGCAGTATCCCTAACTAATATCGTCAAGCAGTTCGGCACGTTCACCGCCGTTCACCGCATGTCGCTCGACATTGCGCAGGGCAGCTTCGTGACCCTTCTGGGGCCGTCGGGTTGCGGCAAAACGACGACGCTGCGCATGATCGCGGGGTTGCTGGACGCGACCGAAGGCGAGATCGCGATCAACGGCAAGCGCATGAACGATGTGCCGATCCACAAGCGCAATCTCGGGCTGGTGTTCCAGAACTACGCGCTGTTTCCCCACAAGACCGTGGCCGAAAATATTGCCTTCGGCCTGAACTACCGCAACGTCTCCAAGGAAGAAACGCAGCGCAAGGTGGCCGACGCGCTTGAGCTGGTGCAGCTTCCAGACTTGGGCGCGCGATACCCCAAGGAACTGTCCGGTGGGCAGCAGCAGCGCATCGCCCTTGCCCGCGCCATTGTCATCGAACCTGACGTGCTGTTGCTTGATGAACCGCTGTCAGCGCTTGATGCCAATCTGCGCGAAGACATGCGGGTCGAACTGAAGCGCATCCAGCAGCGGATCGGCGTCACGACGGTTTTCGTGACCCATGATCAGACCGAAGCCTTGGCAATGTCCGACCAGATCATCGTGATGTCCAAGGGGCGGGTCGAACAGGTTGGCTCGCCCGAAGAGGTCTACAACAGCCCCGCCTCGGAATTCGTGGCGCAGTTTCTGGGCGCCTCGAACATCCTTTCGGGCACCTCGCTTGGTATTCAGGGCGACGAACTCGGCCTTCAGATCATCGATTTCCCCCGACTTGTCATTCCTCGCAGCCGCGCCCCCCAGATTACCGGGGTGGGTCCTGCCAAACTGGTGATCCGTGCCGAAAAACTTCACCTTGTCCCCAAGACCGCCCCCGCCGACGATCGGCTTGCGGTCGCGGCCACGGTCGAAAACGTGGACTATCAGGGGCAATCCGCCCGATACTTCCTGCGGGTCGGAAACCACGCGTTGCAGGCGATCAACATGATCGAGGACCATCCCTTTGAAACCGGCGCCCAGGTCTCTCTGCGGTTCCGGGCAAAAGACTGTTCGGCGCTTCCAGGAGGCACATCACATGACGCGCAATAGCCATCTTTTCTATCAGACCCGCGCACGCCGCCCGATGCTGGCCGAGGCCAAGGGCGTCTATATGTGGGACGTCGACGGCACGCGCTATCTGGACGGATCGTCCGGCGCAATGGTCAGCAACATCGGCCACTCCGACCCCCGCGTGATCGAAGCCATGCGGCGCCAGATGGATAAATCCACCTTCGGCTACCGGCTGCACTTCGAATCGGAACCGGGCGAAAAACTGGCCGAAAAAGTCGCCAGCCTGTCGCCTGAGGGCATGGAGAAAGTGTTCTTCGTCTCTGGCGGGTCCGAGGCCGTTGAAAGCGCCATCAAGCTCGCGCGGCAATATGCGGTGACGGTCGGTCAGCCATCCCGCTGGAAGGTGATTTCGCGCAGCCCCAGCTATCACGGATCGACCTTGGGCGCGCTTGCACTGACCGGCTATGCGCCGCTGACCGACCCGTTCCTGCCGATGATGCAGGCAATGCCGAAAATCCCCGCCCCCCGTGCCTATCTTGACGGGCTGGACCTGAACGATCCGGCCACTGGCCTGCACTATGCGGCCATGCTCGAGGCGAAAATCCTTGAGGAAGGCGCCGACAGCGTTCTGGCCTTCATTCACGAACCTGTCGGGGGCGCCTCGACCGGCGCATTGGTGCCACCTGCGGGATACATGAAGGCCGTGCGCGATATCTGCGACCGCCACGGCGTGATCCTGATCCATGACGAGGTCATGTCGGGCGGTGGCCGGACCGGGAAATTCATGGGGGCCGAACATTGGGATGTCGCACCTGATATCATTGCGATCTCCAAAGGGTTCGGGGCGGGCTATACGCCCCTCGGTGCGATGATTGCCCACGAGCGTTTTGTCGAACCCGTTCTGGATGCGGGCGGGTTCATGCACGGCCATACCTATGCCGGCAACCCGCTGGCCTGTGCCGCCGGTCTTGCCGTGCTTGATGTGGTCGAAACGGATGGCTTGATGCAGAACGCCGCACGGATTGGCGCTTTGCTGAAATCCCGGCTTCAGGATCTGATGCAGCGGTTCCCGTTCATCGGTGACGTGCGCGGCGAAGGGCTGCTTCTGGCGTTCGAACTGGTCTCGGACCGTCAGACGATGACACCCTTGCCCAAAGCCCTGTCCGCCTATCTCGAACTGGTCGAACTGGCCTATGCTCAGGGGCTTATCATCTATTCGCGCCGCACGCGCGACGGGATAGAGGGCGACCATTTCCTTGTCTGCCCGCCGATGATCGCAACCGAAGACCATGTCGAAGAGATCATCGACAAGCTCACCATTGCTCTGGATCAGTTCGCAGCCAAGGCCGGACCCGCGCTGGCGCGCTGAGCGTAAGAAAGAAGAACCATGTCAAAGATCATCATTTCCTGTGCCATCACGGGCTCGATCCACACGCCGTCAATGTCGCCGCACCTGCCCGTGACCGGGCCGCAGATTGCTGAACAGGCGATCGAGGCCGCTCAGGCCGGGGCCGCAATCCTGCACCTGCACGCCCGCGACCCGAACAACGGCAAACCCTCGTCCGAGGTCGAGGATTACATGGCGTTCCTTCCCACGATCAAGGCGGGTACCGATGCGATTGTGAACCTGACAACGGGCGGCAGCGCCGTCATGTCGATGGAACAACGTCTGGCGGGGCCGTTGGTGGCCAAACCGGAAATGTGCTCGCTGAACATGGGGACGATGAACTTTGCGCTCTATCCGATGTTGGGCAATCGCACCGAGTGGTTGCACGACTGGGAAGAGCCGTTCTTGCGCAACTCCGATGACCTCGTGTTCAAGAATACCCCGCGCGATATCACCGAGGTTCTAAGGCTGATGGGGCAGGAACGCGGCGCGAAGTTCGAGTTTGAATGCTACGATCTCGGGCATCTTTATATGCTGCGCCATTTCGTTGATCGCGGCTTGATCGACGCGCCGATTTTCATCCAGTTCGTTATGGGCGTGCTGGGTGGGGTCGCCGCAGAACCCGAACACCTGACCCATCTGAAACGGACTGCGGACAAGCTGTTCGGCGACAGCTATACCTTCTCGGTTCTGGCTGCCGGGCGTCACCAGATGGCGATGGCCGCCATGGGGGCGGGCATGGGCGGGCATGTGCGCGTCGGGCTCGAGGACAACCTCTATATCGCCCGTGGACGGCTGGCACAGTCGAATGCGCAACAGGTCGAAAAGATACGTGGTATCGTCGAGGCACTGGGCCGCGAGGTCGCGACACCCGACGAGGCGCGCGCGATGCTTGGCCTTAAGGGGCAGGCCGGAGTAGCGTTCTGACCATGACCCAGATTGAATTCAGACAGGCCGAACTTGACGACGCGACCCGACTGAACGCGGCGTTGCGGCGTTTGTCCGAAACCATGGGCGATAGCCATCTGGCAAGCGGCACCGATCTGGCCCGCGCCGCCTTCGGTCCCGTGCCCGCGTTTTATGCCGTACTGGCCGAGGTCGACGGCGCCTTGGTCGGCGTGGCGGTCTATTCGCCGTTCTATTCCACCATCCGGGCGGCGGCCGGTGCCTATGTCTCGGACCTTTGGGTGGATGACACAATGCGCGGTCAGGGGCTTGGGCCGCGCCTTTTGGCGGCGGTTCGGGACCGGGCAAAGGTGCAATGGGACGCGGGTTTCCTGCGGCTGGCGGTCTACGAGGACAATCCGCGCGCCGTGGCATTCTACACCAGACTCGGTTTTGCACCGATGCCAGGAGATATCTACATGACCCTTGAGGGCAAGGCGCTTGGCGCCGTGGGAGCACAGCAATGAAAGCCATTTTCGACGACCGTCAGTGGGCGCACGACCCCAAAAGCTTCATGGAAAACGGGCAGGCTTTGCCGAACCCCGAACAGCCCAAGCGGATCGAGGTGCTCAGCGCAGGGGCCAAGGCCGCAGGCTGTGATTTTCACGCCCCACCCGATCACGGGATCGGACCAATCGCGGCGATCCATTCGCCCGAATACCTGACGTTCCTGTCGACGATCCACACAAGGTGGAGCCGGATGAAGGGCGCGTCAGACGAGGTGATCCCGAACATCCACCCGGACCGGCGCACTGCAAGCTATCCGCGCTCGGCCGCCGGTCAGGCAGGGTTCCATCAGGCCGATACCGCCTGTCCCATCGCCGCCGGAACATGGGAGGCGGCGTATTGGTCTGCGCAAACCGCGCTGGGCGGCGTTGACGCGATCCTCGCGGGTGCGCGCGCGGTCTATTCTCTGTGCCGCCCGCCGGGCCACCACGCCTTTGGCGATCTCGCAGGTGGGTTTTGCTTCCTCAACAACGCCGCCATCGCGGCAGAAGCGCTGCTGAAAGCCGGGCGCAGACCCGCGATTCTGGACATCGACGTGCATCACGGCAACGGTACACAAGGCATATTCTATGGTCGCCGCGATGTCCTGACAGTGTCGATGCACGCCGACCCGATCCGGTTTTACCCGTTCTTCTGGGGCCACGCGGATGAACGCGGCGAGGGCGAAGGGCTGGGCTATAACCTGAACCTGCCAATGCCGCGCGGCACCACCGATGCCGAGTACCTCGAGGTGCTGAAATCCGCGCTTGGCCGTATCGAGATGTTCGGCGCCGATGTCGTGGTGGTGGCCCTCGGGCTGGACGGCCACGAGAACGACCCGTTTCAGGGTTTCAAGATCACGACCCCCGGCTTTGCCCGTATCGCGCAGGCGATTGCCGAAATGGGGCTGCCGTCGATCATCGTTCAGGAAGGCGGATATCTCTCCGACGATCTTGGCGCGAACCTCACCAGCTTCCTGACGGGGTATCAGCCCAAATGACTGTGAAAAGGGATATATTGGTTATTGGCGGCGGCATTGCCGGGATTGGCGCGGCGGCTCGGATGTCCCCGGACGCCAAAGTGACAGTGTTGGAGGCCGAACCCGCCATCGGCCACCACTCGACCGGACGGTCCGCCGCGATCTTCATCCGAAACTATGGTAACGCGGCCTTGCGGGCGCTGAATGCGGCGTCGGTCGGGGTGTTCATCGAACCCGACGGCATCGCCGACAGCAGCCTTCTGTCACCGCGCGGCGAGATGCTGATCGCGAACGAAAACGAACTGGGTGCGTTCGAGGCCTATCTTGAAGGGGGCGAAGGGCTTGAACGGCTGACCGCCGCGCAGGCGACCGAACTGGTCCCGATCTTGCGGCAGGACGCAATCGCCGGGGCGGCCATCGAATGGGATGCGCAAGATATCGACGTCGACCGGTTGCTTCAGGGATTTGCCAGAATGCTTCGGTCCCAGGGCGGCCAGATCGTGACAGACGCGCGCGTCACATCAATCACCCGCAAGGACGGCGGATGGTGCGTCACGACGAACAAGGAAGACTATTTCGCGCCGGTTCTGGTCAATGCGGCCGGCGCCTGGGGCGACCATATCGCGACGATGGCGGGGGTGGCCCCGGTCGGGTTGCGCGCGCTGCGCCGCTCAGCGGCCCTGATCCCGGCGCCGACCGGATACGACATCAATCGCTGGCCGCTGTTCGCCAGCGCGTCCGAGCAATGGTACGCAAAACCCGAAGCCGGGAAGCTGATGATCTCGCCCGCTGACGAGGACGAGGTCGAACCGCATGATGTCTGGGCCGATGATATGGTCCTTGCCGAAGGGCTTGACCGCTTTGAACAGGCCGTCACGATGCCCATCACCCGCGTCGAGCATTCATGGGCCGGTCTGCGCAGCTTTGTCGCCGACCGGACGCCTGTCGTGGGGTTTGCCCCCGATGCCGACGGGTTTTTCTGGCTGGTGGGCCAAGGCGGTTACGGTATTCAAACGGCGCCTGCCTTGTCGCAACTGGCCGCTGATCTTTCTCTGGGGCGCAGATCGCCCTTGCCCGGCGCGGTTATCGACGCGCTTGGCGCCTCCAGACCATCACTCAACCCTCAAAGGAACTGAAAAATGAGCAGTATCAAACGTATCGAACCGGGCGCCCGCATGAGCCAGGCCGTTGTCCACGGAGGCCTGATTTGGCTGGCCGGACAGGTTGGAACCGCCGGGGCGGATGTCACGACGCAAACCAAAGATGCGCTGGCACATGTTGATCGGCTTCTGGCCGAGGCGGGATCCGACAAGTCGAAGATCCTGCAAACGACCATCTGGATGGCATCAATGTCGGATTTTGCCGAAATGAATGCGGTCTGGGATCAGTGGGTCGATCCAGCCAACCCACCAGCGCGCGCAACCGGCGAGGCCAAGCTCGCGACACCCGAATACAAGGTCGAAGTCATCGTGGTTGCCGCGGCCTGATTTCGCAAAGGCGCAGGGCCGACGATGACGGCCCTGCGCATCGATGTCGTCGGCTTGCGGCACATCGGTTGGGGGCCAAGCATCTGCGGTGGCCGCCCGCCCCGGCTTTATGCCGCAGCACCGTCCTTCTTGCGTCGTGGGGGCGCTGCCCCCGTCGCCTGACGGCGACTCCCCCGGAGTATTTTTCTCAGAAAGAAACAGGAGGGCAGCGGCTGATTTGATCGGGTCAGGCGGGGGCGCGTTGTGGGGCGCCGGTGGCCATGTTGGTGCCGATATAGGGCTGTTGCGCCGCTTTCCACGCGGCAAAGCCGCCTTCCATATGGGCGATCTGGGTGATGCCTGCCTCGATCGCGGCGCGGCAGACCCGTTCGGACCGCACGCCAGAGCCGCAATGGAACACGATCCGCTTGTCGCTTTGGCCCGGCAGTTTGCCAGCCTTGAAAAACGACAACGGCATCAGCAGCGCGCCTTCGATATGTTCGAACATGTATTCCTGTGGGGTGCGCACGTCGATCAGGACGATTTCGTCGCGCGCAAAGGCATCAGCGGTTTCGGCGACGGTCCAGGTTTCGAATGTGGCGGTGCCGATGGTTTCGGTTTTCATGGGAGCTCTCTCTCTGGTCAGGGGCGCGTGGCGCGAGTGTCGTCATATATCGTAACCGTGATGTAATGAGTTCAAAGCCTCTTTGCACCGGGTGGCCATGAATTCGGTGAAAAGTTGCACTTTCGGGTCGCGGAACCGGCGGCTGGGCGACAGGCTGACCAGTTGCGTCGCCAGTGGCGGCGTCGCCGTGGCCACCGGGATCAGCGTGCCCGCGCGCAGGTGGTCCGCGACCTCGAACAGCGGTTTCATCACGATCCCGGCCCCGTCCAGTGCCCAGCCGGTCAGCACATCGCCGTCGTCGGATTCAAACGGGCCGGTGATTTCGAACCGCTTCGGTCCCTGCGGCGTTTGCAGGGTCCACTGAAATTCGCGCGCGCCGGGGAACCGCAGGTTCAGGCAATCGTGCCCGTCCCGGATCAGCGCTGTGCCATCCACCGGCATCCCGCGTCGCGCGACATAGGCCGGGGCGGCACACAGCAGGCGCGGGCAGTCGGCGATCACCCGGATTTTCAGGTCACTGTCTGCCAGTGGGCCAAGGTGAAACGCCAGATCCAACCCCTCGCCGGTCACATCAATGCTGCGGTCAGACAGGCGCAGGCGGATGTCGATCTCAGGATAGGCCGCCTTGAACGCGGGCACGGCGGGCGCGATAAAGCGGCGGCCCACGCCCAGCGGTGCCGCCACAAACAGCGTGCCGCGCGGTGATTGGCTGACGTTCATCACCGCGGCTTCGGCCTGTTCGATCGCCTCAAGGATATGGCAGGCGCCATCGTAAAACAGCCGCCCGTGTTCCGTCGGGTTCAATGCCCGCGTGGTCCGATTGAACAAACGCACCCCAAGCCGCTTTTCCAGCTCGGCAATCCGTGCCGACGCCACCGCGGGCGAGGTCCGCTGATCGCGTGCCGCAGCACTCATGCTGCCCAATTCATAGACGCGCAGGAACATCCTCAGGGTGTTCACATAGGCCATTATCAACAATTCCTTGAAACTCTTGCCGCTATTTGAAGAGTTAACAAAGATGCAGCCCAACGGATAGCCTGCGTGCACCCATCAACAGGAGTGACCCGATGTACGATTGGACCGCGATAGGCGAATGGATCGAGTTCGCCGTCCGCTGGCTGCATGTGATCACCGCGATCGCCTGGATCGGGTCATCGTTCTATTTCATCGCGCTGGACCTTGGCCTGCACCGCGACCGCAACCTGGCTTCTGGCGCGGATGGCGAGGAATGGCAGGTGCACGGCGGTGGATTTTATCACATCCAGAAATACCTGATCGCCCCCGATCAAATGCCCGGCGACCTGATCTGGTTCAAATGGGAAAGCTACTCCACCTGGCTCAGCGGCTTTGCCCTGCTGGCGCTGGTCTATTACCTTGGGGCTGAATTCTACCTTGTTGATCCCGCGGTGATGGAGCTGGCAAACTGGCAGGCGATCGTGATCTCGCTTGCTTCGCTGGGGTTTGGCTGGCTGGCCTATGACCTGATCTGCAAATCCAAATTCGGCGACAACAACACCCGGCTGATGCTGCTGCTTTACGTTATCCTTGTCGGCATGGCGTATTTCTATACCTCGGTCTTCTCTGGCCGCGCGGCTCTGCTGCACCTTGGCGCTTTCACCGCGACGATCATGTCCGCCAACGTGTTCTTCATCATCATGCCGAACCAGCGCATTGTCGTGGCCGACCTGCAAGCGGGCCGGGTGCCCGACGCGAAATACGGCAAGATCGCCAAACAGCGCAGCACCCATAACAACTATCTGACGCTGCCGGTCATCTTCATGATGCTGTCCAACCACTATCCGCTGGCCTTCGCCAGCGAGATGAACTGGCTGATTGCCTCGCTGATCTTCCTGATGGGGGTCACGATTCGGCACTATTTCAACACGCGCCACGCCCGCAAAGGCAACCCGATCTGGACATGGGCCGCCACCGCGCTGCTGTTTGTGCTGGTGATGTGGCTGTCCACCGCGCCGATGTTCCGCACTGACGAACCAGAAGAGGCCCGCGGTGCCGAACTGCGCTTCGCCCAGGCCGAAGGCTTTGCCGAGGTGCACGATATCGTGCTGGGCCGCTGCTCCATGTGCCACGCGGCCGAACCGGGCTGGGAGGGCATGCACTGGCCCCCCAAGGGCGTGCGGCTGGAAACCGAGGCGCAGATCGCCCGCCACGCCCGCCAGATTTACCTGCAAGCCGGGCTGACCCACGCCATGCCCCCCGCCAACCTGTCGTTTATCGAACCGGCCGAACGGGCGCAGATCGTGGCATGGTACCGCGCCGCGATGGCGGACTGAGCACCGCAAATAGGGGTCGAAGCGCCACCGCTTTGCGGATAAGCAAGCCGGATGAACACAGAACCCACCTTCGATATCTTCCTTGTCACCGCTCCGGGGCTCGAACAGGCGCTCTGCCAAGAGGCGCAGGAAAAAGGCTTTGCCGCCCCCACGCCTGAGGTCGGCGGCGTCACCGTTCAGGGCGGCTGGCCCGAGGTCTGGCGCGCCCATCTGGAACTGCGCGGCGCGGCCCGCATTCTGGCGCGCATCGGCTCTTTCCGTGTCATGCATCTTGCCCAGCTTGATAAGCGCGCCCGCAAATTTCCCTGGGCCGACGTGCTGCGCAAGGATGTCCCGGTCAAGGTCGAGGTCACGTGCAAAGCCTCTCGGATCTATCATGCCGGCGCCGCGACGCAGCGGATCGAAACCGCAATCCGCGAATCCCTTGGCGCGCCGATCGCGGCAGATGCCGAAGTGCGGCTCAAGGTGCGCATCGCCGATGACCTGTGCACCATCAGCGTCGATTGCTCGGGCGACTCACTGCATAAGCGCGGCCATAAAGAGGCAATCGGCAAAGCGCCGATGCGTGAAAATCTGGCCGCTCTGTTCCTGCGCCAATGCGGCTATACCGGCACCGAACCCGTGGTCGATCCGATGTGCGGGTCCGGCACCTTCGTGATCGAAGCGGCCGAGATTGCCGCCGGTCTCAACCCCGGTCGCTCGCGGCATTTCGCGTTCGAACAGCTCGCCAGCTTCGACGATACCGCATGGCAGGCGATGCGCGGCGCGCAGGCCCCGGTGGTGCCGACCGCGCGCTTCTACGGGTCTGACCGCGATGCCGGCGCGATCCGCATGAGCCGCGCCAACGCCGAACGCGCCGGCGTGTCCGAGTTCACCGATTTTCAGTGCCATTCGGTCAGCGATCTGAAGCGCCCCGATGGCCCGCCCGGTCTGGTCATCGTCAACCCGCCCTACGGCGCCCGCATCGGTGATCGCAAACTGCTCTACTCCGTCTATGGCGCGCTGGGCAAAACCCTGCTGGCCGGGTTTCGCGGTTGGCGCGTCGGCATGGTCACCAGCGACGCCGCTCTTGCCAAAGCCTCCGGTCTGCCCTTCGTGCCGCCCGGCCCGCCCGTGGCCCATGGCGGTTTGCGAGTGACACTGTTTCAGACCGGCCCACTGTCCTAACAGCGGCCTTTTGCCGATACGTTTATGCATCGGATGTGCATGCTGTGTGCATGTCTTGTGCATGCTGCCGTTTCGGCGCGGCGCGGCTGTGCCACCCTTGGTCTGATCCGCAGATTCTGACGTGGTCGAATCGGATGAGCCTGTGCTAGGTCTGGGGGCATGTCCCAGCTAAACCCCAATATAAGCGATACGCGCCCGGTGATCCGTCAACTTGACGAGGGCGCAATCAACCGTATCGCAGCGGGCGAGGTGGTTGAACGCCCCGCCTCGGCGGTGAAAGAGCTGGTCGAGAATGCTATTGACGCCGGCGCACAACATATTGAGGTTGTCATCGCGGACGGCGGCAAGACCTTGATCCGCGTGCGCGATGATGGCTGCGGGATCGCCGCCGATGAGCTGCCGCTGGCCCTGTCGCGCCATGCCACCTCCAAGATCGACGGTTCCGACCTTCTGAACATCCACAGCTTCGGCTTTCGCGGCGAAGCCCTGCCCAGCCTCGGCGCGGTTGGCCGTCTGGTGATCACCAGCCGTATCGCCGGGGAAGATGCCGCGCAAATTACTGTTTCTGCTGGGAAAATATCCCCCATCCGTCCCGCAGCTCTCAGCGGCGGCACGGTGGTCGAGCTGCGCGATTTGTTCTTTGCCACCCCCGCGCGACTGAAATTCCTACGCACAGACCGCGCCGAAACCCAAGCCGTAACCGACGTGATCAAACGCCTGGCGATGGCCGAACCTTTCGTTGGTTTCACCCTGCGCGACGTCTCCAGCGGCGGCGAAGGCCGCGTCAGTTTTCGTGCCGATGCGGAAACCGGTGATCTGTTCGATGCTCTGCACGGTCGTCTTGCACGTGTCCTTGGCGCGGAATTCGCTGAAAACGCACTGAAAATTGACGCCGAGCGCGAAGGGTTCCACCTGACCGGATACGCGGCATTGCCGACTTATTCACGCGGATCTGCCGTGACGCAGTTCCTGTTTGTGAATGGCCGACCGGTCAAGGACAAGCTGTTGATCGGGGCGCTGAAAGGCGCGTATTTCGATTTTCTCAGCCGCGACCGCCACCCGGCAGCGGCGTTGTTTGTCGACTGCGACCCGCATCTGGTGGACGTGAACGTGCACCCGGCGAAATCCGAGGTGCGCTTCCGCGATCCCGGCGTCGTGCGCGGGTTGATCGTGTCCGCGTTGCGCCACGGGCTGGCCGAAGCGGGGCATCGCGCCTCGACCACCGTGGCGGGGGCGACGCTGGGTGCCTTCCGGCCCGAAGCCATGCCGACAGGCCCGGCACGGGTATATCAGATGGACCGGCCCTCGCAGGGCGCGCTGCAAAGCGCATATCAGGCGCAGGCGCCGGGCTTTGCCGAGTTTGGCGCACAGATGAGCGCGCGGGTTGAGGTGGTCGAGCCGACGGAAGATGGCCCGCCCGCCGAGGCGCTGCCGCTAGGTGCGGCACGCGCGCAGGTGCACGAGAATTACATTGTGGCGCAAACCGAAACCGGCATGGTCATTGTCGATCAGCACGCGGCGCACGAGCGGCTGGTGTATGAAAAGCTCAAGCATCAGATGGCGGAAAATGGCGTGGCAGCGCAAGCGCTGTTGATCCCCGAGATTGTCGAGTTGTCCGAGGGCGATAGCGCGCGATTGCTGGAGGTTGCCGATGATTTGGCCCGGCTGGGGCTGGTGATCGAGCCGTTTGGGGGCGGGGCAGTCGCAGTACGCGAAACCCCTGCCATTCTGGGTGAAGTCAACGCGCGCGCGATGGTTCTGGATATTCTGGACGAGCTGGCCGATCAGGGCGACAGCCAGACCGTGCAGGCGCGGATCGAGGCGATCCTGAGCCGGGTCGCATGCCATGGCTCGATCCGCTCGGGCCGCCGGATGCGGGCCGAAGAGATGAACGCTCTGCTGCGCGAGATGGAGGCAACACCGCATTCCGGGCAGTGCAACCATGGGCGCCCGACCTATGTCGAGCTGAAGCTGAGCGATATTGAACGGTTGTTTGGCCGCACATGATTACCATTGGTGGACAGAACTACTCCTTCGATGATCCGCGGGTTTTGGCGGCGTTGGCCGGGTGTGCGGTGATCGCGCTGATCCTGATCCTGTTGGTCCTGTCGCTTAGAGCGGCGGGGCGCTCGGCGCGGATGGCGGCGCCTTTGGCGCAGCAGATGGGGATGCTTGGGCAGCGGGTGCAAAGCCTGAATGACGGGCAGCAGCAGCTGGCAGGCGGGCTGACGCATGTGGCCGAAGCCCAATCAGCGTCGCAGGCGAATATGCTGCAACTGATGGAACAGCGCTTGGCGCATGTGACCCAGCAGATGAACGAGAACCTGCACGGCAGCGCCCGGCGCACCGCGCACAGCCTTGGCGAGTTGCAGCAGCGGCTGCAATCCATCGACAAGGCGCAGGAAAATATCACCAAGCTGTCAGGCGACGTTCTGTCATTGCAGGATATCCTGTCGAACAAGCAGACCCGCGGCGCATTTGGGGAAATTCAGCTGAAAGATATTGTATCCAAGGCGATGCCCTCGGACAGCTATACGTGGCAGGCGACGCTGAGCAACGGCAAGCGCGCCGATTGTTTGATCCACCTGCCGAACCCGCCGGGGCCGATCGTGATCGACAGTAAATTCCCGCTGGAAGCCTATGAGGCGCTGCGCCGGGCCGAGACGCCGGAACAGCTGACGCGCGCCGCGCAGCAGCTGCGCCAGTCGGTGCGTGGGCATATCCGCGCGATTTCCGAGAAATACATTCTGGACGGCGAGACGGCGGATGGCGCGCTGATGTTCCTGCCCTCCGAGGCGGTCTATGCCGAGTTGCACGCGAACTTCCCCGAGCTGGTACGCGAAGGCTTCGCGGCGCGGGTCTGGATCGTGTCGCCGACCACCTGCATGGCGACGCTGAACACGATGCGCGCGATCCTGAAGGATGCGCGGATGCGCGAGCAGGCGGGTGCGATCCGGCGCGAACTGGGGCTGTTGTTCGGCGATGTCGAGCGCTTGGGCGTGCGGGTGGAAAATCTGGACCGGCATTTCGGGCAGGCCGCCAAGGACATTGCCGAGATCAAGATCAGCTCGGACAAGGCGGGCCGTCGGGCACGGCGGTTGGACAATTTCGACTTCGAAGAGCTGGCACCGGAACCAGAGGCGGCGGTGGTGCCGCTGGTCCAGCCCAAGCCTGACGCGCCCTAGGGTATTTGCCCCAGATCAAGGACGCGGACCCTGTGCTCAGACATGGTAATGTAAATCATGCGCAGACAGAGGACCCTTCCATGCTTGAGATTAGTATCGACAAAGTTGCCAACGTGATCCTGATGGCACGCGAACTAGGGCGTGCCGAGGGCGAATTGCGCGCCTTCATAGATCGTCTTTCTGAAGAAGAGCTGATTGATCTGGTGGCGTTGATGTGGGTCGGGCGCGGCAGTTTCGAACCTGAGGAATGGGAAGACGCCAAAGCCACAGCCGCCAATGAGGCCACGACGCCTACGGCGGACTATCTGATCGGCACCCCGCGTTTGTCCGACTACCTTGAAAACGGGTTGGACGCGTTGGGTTTGTCTGCGATCGACGAAGAAGACGAGCTGATACGCGGCGGCTGAGCGCGTTTTTCGCTGAATTTTGACATGGCGCGGTCGTCTCAGAGGGGGTCTTTGCAGATATTTCCCGGCACAAGGGGTGCACGTGGTTGGTGAGTAATGGTGATCAGCGCGGGGGGTATTCTTTGCGGCGCTGGCCCAAATGGCCTGTTTTTTAAGGGCGAAACCGCTCACGCAGATGTGTCGTGCAAAAATGCGCGGAGCCGGTCAATTTTCGCACAATTTTCAAAGGGTTGCTTTGCTTGAAAGCGCCCGGTTCAGGGTCCATTTGCTGTTTCAGATCGAACGACGATCGAACACAACAACATGAAATCCTGAAAGGATATACAATGAAACTCGCACTTACAGCCCTGGGCACCGCTTTGGTTCTGGCCACTTCCGCAACCGCTGGCGGCCTGTATACGAACGACACCGTGATGACGCGCAACGTTCCTGCCGCGCACATTCTGAACGGTCGTGACCAGATCGATGTGAACAACGGCACCTTCACCGTGACCATCGGCAAGCAGGTGATTGTGGACGAAAAAGACTATCTGACCCCTGCCGAGATTGCCCGGGACGATGACGACACCACGCGTGTTTACGTCTTCAAAAGTGCAGCGGCCGACACTGCTCTGACCGGTGCCAATATCCGCTAAACCGGTGCGGGCCTGATAAGGGCCTTCCCCCTACAGCGCCCGCCTGCAAAGGCGGACGCTGCAATAACCCTAAATCAGGGGTTCAGGTGGTCAACGATGGCCAGATGCTGTGCAAGACTGCCGATTTCGCGCATCCAATCAGACACAAGCGCCGGATCGGACGGGGCCGCAGATACGCCGGGCGCGATCTGGCCGGACAAAACAGCCTCGATTGCCAGCGACACCGGGACCGAGACAAGGCGCGCCATTGCCGTTCCGTGTTCGTCCCCCCAAGCATCCATCACATAGGTTTTGTGCCAGACATCCGCGCCGTTCTTGCGCGCGGCAAGATCAACGCAGAGCACAACGCGGTCCGGTTCGCCCGCGTCATAGGCGTTCTCAGCCCAGAACTGATCGGACATGTCTTTCAGCCGCGCGTCGCCCTCGGCGCCTTTGAGCGTTTCGATTTCCTTGAACACGTCGCCCCACGCCTGCGTCCAGCCCTTCAGGCGCAGGGTGCCGCGCACGAAATTCCGCACAGGCCAGTCTGGTTCAAAGCCATATTCTGCCATGAACGGCAGCGAGTCGCGGTTGGGATAGACCTCGAATGTTTCCGCATCCGGCAACGGGGCGGTATAGCTGCTGATCGCGTCCCAAGGGCGGTCAACGTTCAGTTCCTTGAAGTCGCTGAGCGAGCGCGAGGGCGAACGCAGCGCCTTGAGCACGCCCAGAGGCGACCAGCTGAATTTATACCGGAACGGGTTGGAGATTTTCGGCACTCCACCGCAGTATGACAGGAACGACAGCTCGTTTGACGGGTCAAACGCAGCCGAGGCGCGATAATCCGCCATCAGCGCATGGGCCATCAGGTGGTCGATGCCGGGATCAAGCCCGACTTCATTGACAAAGCTCAGCCCTTTTTCGCGGGCGGCATCATCCAGCGCGCGCATTTCGGGGGCGATATACGAAGACGAGACGAAATGCGCACCGTGTTCCAGGCAAAGCGTGGCGAGCGGCACATGCCACTCAGCGGGCAACATCGACACAACCACATCGCCGGGGGCCAGAGCTGCGGACAGCGCGTCGACATCAAAGGTGCGAATGTCGGTGGTCAGATCGCCCAGTGCGCTAATCGCTTTGTCGGTGGTCCGATTCCAGACGGTGACGGGGACGCCGACCTGCAAGAGGCGACGCAAGCCAGGGATGGCCGAAAGGCCGGTGCCGCACCAATGGACTGTCATTACAGGTCTCCGTTCATTTGTATTTCAGTTTGGCTGCGACAATGGCAATCATGGCCGAAACAGAGGCGATGTTCGCGACGATGATCGGCCAGTCGGTGATCATCACGCCATAGATCAGCCACAGGGTAACCGTCAGCAGGAACAGTAGGTTGGCCGTTAGAGACAGAGATTTCGTGTCGCGCGTCCGCCAGACCTGAATGGCTTGCGGCAGCCAGCAGATGGTGCCGAGAATGGCCGCAAAATAGCCGATGTAAAGCGCCATGGATCAGACCTTTGCCAGATGATGGTGATAGCTCGCAAATGCCCGCCCCCAGACGCCCGAGTTCAGGTCAGTCAGGCCGAGCAGGGAGGGCAGCAATTGCTGGGCATAATCCTGCGAGCTTTCAATCGGTAACATCGAGGGCAGGTTGTCGATCGCGGTCACGTCCAGTACCGGCGCGTCGTGCACACGCAGGGCGGGCGCGTTCCACGTGGTGGTGCGGTCATAGACTTTGATCGGGGAAAAGTCGCTGGTGGGATCGCAGGCGATATCGCCGATCACCGACAGTTTACGCGGGGCGGTTTTGGCGTCAGCTGGGACAAAAACCGGGGTGCCGGGGCGCGCGAGAATGCAGTTCAGGAAGACCTCGTGCTGCAACACTTCAGGAAACGGCCCGCCGCTGACGGTTTCGGCCATATCCCATTTGGTGACGTGCATCCCCATCGCTTCGCACAGGTCCGAGGCCCCGGTGCCGACCCGGCCCAAAGCGCCGATTACGATGGCGCGGGGCCGGTCGGGGCCGATCGCATTCAGCTCGTTGTGCAGCTCGTGCACCAGTGCGTCGCGCCCGTCATAGACGCCGACCGGGCCGCAGATCTCGCCGCGCTGCTGTGCCGCCCAGCATTTCAGCGACACCGCCGCCCCGGCGAACCCCGCCCAATACCCGAAGGCCGCGACACGCCGACCGTTTTCTTCGACCAGATATTCAAGGTCATAGAGTGTACCGCCCCCGGTCTTGAACCGTTTCAGCAGCTCTTGGCCTGCGGGCTGCCCTTTGTAGGCGTGACCGAACATGATGTGGCGGTGCGGCAGGGGCGTGCCATCTTCGGGAAGCTCTTTGAGGCCGAAGATGATCGCATCGGCGGGGGCGTCGGGCCAGGTGTTTTCCGGCGCGATTTCGGCCCCGGCAGCTGCATATCCCGCGATCGGGATGGCGCGCACGTGGCTTTGCTCAACGGTGACGCGAATGCCCGCCCTGATCAGCGCGGCGGTGCCCTCGGGGGTCAGGCCGACGCGCTCTTCGTTCGATCGTTGTTCGGCGCGAACCCAAAGATGTGTCATGCGAAAAGCCTTTTCAGTAAGCCGCCCGTCATGCGGGCCTGTCAAAGATGGGTTTGGGCGTATTGCCGGTCGGGGTGATCAAGATGTGGCACGGCGTTGAACTGCGTCAGGGCCAGATCATCGCCCACCTTGTGCAGACGATGGACCGAGGTGTTCATGATGGCAATGCAACTGCGCGCGAAGGCGGGAATTTCCAGCCCCATCACATGGCGCATCACCATGCCGATCAACCCACCCGAGGTGACGACCAGCGCCGGGCCGCGCCCCTGGCTGATCTCGGTGATGATCGAGGCCACGCGGGATTCAAAATCGCGGAAGGATTCGGGCGGATGCGCGATCTCTCCGGCCTGCCATTTGGCCAGCAGCATCGGCATATAGGCGACAAAGCCTTCGCGATTTTCCGGCAAGGGGGTGCCTTGTTGGTCCTTCAGCAGGTTGGCGAGGGTAAAGAACTCCATCTCGTTCAGCCGGTCGTCACGGGTTAGCGTGCCATGCGCCTGCGTTCCCATCGCCTGAGCCGTTTCCACATGCCGGACCAGCGTGCCGGAATACACCCGTTCAAAATGCTCTCCGGTCGCGGTCAGGTGTTCCCCCAGCCAGCGTGCCTGGATCTCTCCCAGCGGGCTGAGCTTGTCATAACTGATCTCGTCCTGTGCGCTGGTATTGGCCTGACCGTGGCGGATAAGCGTGATCGTAGACATCGGAATCCCCGGAATTGTTCTGCGCCAAGGGTTAGGCAAAGCCACGCAAAGGTGCAACGGGCTGCATCGGCTTGCGGGGCTCTGACGCAGGGGAATGCCTGCGGCTTGCGCAGGGCGTCGGCGTGGTGTTGGGTGGGGCATCACATAGAAGGAGCGCCATCATGCAGGTCAACGCCGACAGGTTTCTAAGCGATTTGCATGCGCTGCGGCAATTCGGGGCCGCGGGGCAGGGCAAGGGTGTGATCCGCCCGGCCTTTAGCGAGGCTGATATAGCCGCGCGGCTCTGGCTGGCCGAAAGGATGAAGGACGCGGGGCTGGTGCCGCAGTTCGATCCGGTCGGGTCATTGTTCGGGCTTGCGGAAGGCCAGTCACTGCTGATGGGCTCGCACAGCGACACCCAGCCCGAAGGCGGTTGGCTGGATGGGGCGTTGGGCGTGATCGCCGCGCTGGAGATTGCCCGCGCATCGGCCGAGGCGGGCGGGCCTGCGGTGTCGGTTGTCAGTTTCCAGGATGAAGAGGGCCGGTTTGGCGTGACCACCGGGTCAACGATCTGGTCCGGCGGGCTGGCGCTGGAGCGGGCAGACGAGCTGCAGGACCGCGAGGGCACGAGCTTTGCCGAGGCCCGCGCCAGCATGGCGCATCTGGCGCAGGGCTTTGTCGATCCCAAACGCTTCAGTGGCTTTATCGAGTGCCATATCGAACAGGGGCCGTGGCTGGATGAGGCGGGCGAAGCGGTGGCGGTGGTGACCGACATCGTTGGTATCCGTGACATGCGGATCACCTTTGAGGGCGAGCAGAACCACGCGGGCACCACGCCGATGCACCGCCGCCGCGATGCGTTTCAGGCGCTGTCGGCGTTCAATACACGGATCAATCAACGGCTGCGAAACGTGGTCACGCCGCAGACGGTCTGGACCATTGGCCATGTCGCTTTGCACCCCGATGCGCATTCGATCGTGCCGGGGCGGGCCACGTTTTCAATGCAATGGCGCGATGGCGACAGGGATCGGCTGAAGCGGATGGAAAGCATCATTCGCGATACGGCTGCGGAAGTGGCCGAGGAACTGAGCATGGGGTTGTCCTATTCCCAGATGCTGGGGCTTGATCCGGTGCTGATGGATCCGCATTTTCAAACCGCGCTGTCGGGTGCCGCCGAGGCCGCAGCGCCGGGGCGCTGGCGGCAGATGCAATCGGGGGCGTTGCATGATGCCGCCAACGTGGCGCGCCTGATGCCTGCGGCCATGCTGTTCGTGCCGTCGATCAACGGAATCAGCCATGCCTATGAAGAAGACACAGACGAGCGTGACCTGGTGACCGGGCTTGAGGTGCTGGCCGGGGCTGTGGCGCGGATCGGCTAGCCGATCAGAATGACCGAGACATCGCCAGCGGCCTGACGCAGGGCGTGAACGGCGGTCAGCTCGGGGTCGTCGATCCAGGCCAGCGCGTGCTCTTTGTCGGGGAAGGACAGGATCACGGCCATGTCGGGCAGGGGCAGCTTGCCTTCCAGCGCGGTGGGTTGCGGTGCGGCCGACAGGACGGCACCGCCATGTTTGGCCAGCGCAGCGCCCGCCTTTTCGCGGTATGCGGCCAGCGCGGTCATGTCGGTCAGGTGCATGTGGACATAAGCATAAATCATCTGGGCTCTCCTTGTTTGGGCCTGCGGGTTGATATGTGCGTCTGGGACGTGCGGAAAACGCGTGATATTGCATCTGTCATATGCGAAATTGCATGTCATGGGTATGGAATGGGACGATCTTCGCACGGTTATGGTGCTGGTGCGGCAGGGCACCTTGGCGGCGGCGGCCGCGCAGTTGGGGGTGAGCTATACAACCGTGGCGCGGCGAATTGCGCGAGCCGAGACGCGGATGGGCACCCGGCTGTTTGATCGTCTGCCGGACGGGTATCGCGCGACCAAGGCTGCTTTGGTCGTCGCAGAGCGGGCCGGGCGGATGCAGCAGGAGGCCGAGACGCTTGACCGCGAACTGACGCAGTTTGATGACGACCTGACAGGGCCGCTGGTGATCACCTCGCCGCAGCTTTTGATCGGGTCGCATCTGGGCGAGGTGATCGAGACATTTTTGACCCGTCATCCGGGCATCGACCTGACGGTTAAGGCCACTAACGACCTGTTGAACCTGAACCGGCGCGAGGCGGATCTGGCCATCCGCATCCAGCGCGACCCGCACGACACGCTGATCGGCCAGCGGTTGACGGGTCAGAAGACGGCGGCCTTTGCCGCCCCGGCGCTGGCGCAGAGAATTGCGCAGGACCCGGCGCAACCGCTGGACTGGATCGGATTTACCTTTTGGGATGGGCCGCCACGGGACTCGCTTGTTGCGTACCCCAAGGGGCGGATACGGATGCGGTTTGACGACATGGTCGCGGTGGTCGGGGCGGCGCAGGCGGGGCTGGGCGTAGCGCGGATGCCGATGTTTCTGGGGCGGTACGCTGGGCTGACGATGGTACCGGTGATGGAGCCGCAGCCCTATGCCGACATCTGGGCGCTGTCGCATCGCGATATTGCACCAACCGCGCGGGTACGTGCCTTTCGTGAGGTGCTGATCCCATTTTTCCGCACGCGGGCCGGGGATTTTGTTGGTTGAACTTCAGGCAAGAGCAACGCGAAAATAGCCGCGTTTGAGAGCCGAGTTGCGCAAGCGATCCGCAGCCTCGGACGCGTGGCGCAGGTTCGCGAAAATGTCGATCCGGGTGGCGCCCTTGCTGCCACTAACGCCCCACTCGCGCAGCACCGAGATTTCGTCGAACAGATTATAGGCAATTTCCACCCGGTAGTAGCGCGGGCGGCAAGATCTGGGTGTGGCGCGGTAAAGCAGGCAGGTGGTCATGGATTGAGTTTAGGGCGCAGCGAATCGGCGTGCAAGCAATAGGTGAGTCGGGGGCAGGCGCCTCCGGCGGGGATATTTGGAAAATATGAATGCGGGCTCAGGCCCAGCTTACGTCGCCCAAAAAGATATAGCCCGCGCCATAGATCGTTTTGATCAGCCGGGGGTTTTTCGGATCTTCGCGCAATTTGGTGCGCAGGCGCGAAATGCGGACATCCATAGCCCGATCAAAGCTTTCGCCTGCCGCCCCGCCCAGCGTTTCCTGCATCATCGCGCGGGAAATCAGTCGTTTGGGGCGTTCCAGAAACAAGCGCAGCACTTCGCCTTCGGCATGGGAAAACGGCGTTTGTTCACCGGTGGCGTTTTCCAGGACATAGCTGTCAAAATGCGCGGTCCAGCCGTTGAAATACGCGGTGTTTCCGGCTTGCTGCACGGCTTTGTCCCGCCGTAGACGGGCGCGGATCCGGGCGACGACCTCGGCTGGATCGAAGGGTTTGATGATATAGTCATCCGCGCCCAGCTCCAGCCCGGTCACGCGGTCCTGCACTTGGGCACGGCCTGAGATGATGATGACCGTGGCGCCCTGTTCCAGCGCCAACCGGTGCACCAGTGTCAGCCCGTCCCGATCCGGTAACGACAGATCGACCAGACACACATCGGGCGCGGCAGTTTTAAGTGCTGCCTCGAATTCGGTCGCGCGGCCAAAGCTCATCGTGCGAAAGCCTGCTTCTTCCAGCGCATCGGCCAGCATCGTGCGGATCGCGGGCTCGTCATCAAGGATCGTAACTAGTGGAGCGGTGGTCATGGGGCGGGGCCTTCCTGATGCAAAAACGCGGCCAGTTGCGAGGCGGTAAAGGGTTTGCGCAACACCGGAACGCGGGCCCTAGCAGTTTGATGCAGTGGATGATTAGGCGGCAGCGACGTCATAAGCAGAATTGGAGGGTGACCAATGGGCATGCAGTCCAGAAGATTCAAACCGGTATCGTCGCCCAATAGCGAGATGTCGGACAGGATCTGGGCGATGCCCGGCACTTCTTGCAGCAACACCAGCGCCTCTTCGGTGCTGGCGGCCTCGATCACGGAATGGCCAAGCCCGGTCAGCATCTCGCGTACGCCCTCGCGCAGGTCGGGGCTGTCTTCGACCAGAAGCACCAGCCCGGGCGCAGCCCGTGCGGGCGCCGGGCGCAGCGGTAGCAGAAGGCTGACCTGCCCGCCGGTTTCGGTATTGGCAAGGTGCATCCGCCCGCCTGCCAGCGTGGTCATGTCATACACCATGGACAGGCCCAGCCCCGACCCTTCGCCGCCCTTGGTGGTAAAGAATGGCTCCAACGCGTGATGCAGCGCGGGTTCTGAAAAGCCGGGGCCGGTGTCGGTGACAGTGAACTCTGCCCAGAGATTCTGCACCGCCTTGACGGTCAGGGTGATGCGGCCGGTCCCGTCACAGGCATGACGGGCATTCAGGATCAGGTTCAACAGGCTGTCTTGCAACATGCCAGCGTCAAAAAGCAGCGATTCCTCTTGCAGCAGGTTGTTGATTTGCAGGGCGATACCGTCATCCAGCGCCGGGGCCGCGAGAATTTCGAGATCATCCAGAAATAAGGCCATATCCGCCGGCGCCGGGTGCCATCCGCGCGCGCCGGTGATGTCGGCGATCCGGTTCAACAGCGACCCGCCACGATGCGCGGCGGACAGGGTGGCGTTGATCATATCCGCCGCCCCTTGCGGCAGGTCCATTTTTTGAAGCCGCGACTGACTGCCAAGAATGATCGTCAGAAGGTTGGAAAAATCATGCGCCATCCCGCTGGTCAACTGCGCGGCCATTTCACGGCGGCGGGTCTGTTGCAAAGCGGTACGAGCCTGAGTTTCTTCGGTCACGTCCATCGACAGGATATAAACCCCACCCATCGTGCCCGTCGCGTCGCGGTCCGGCGTGAACGCGGTGCGGATCCGGCGCGAGCTTTGCTGATGGCTGAATTCAAATACCGACGGCGTTCCCTCAAACGCCTGATCCAGATGTGGGCGGATGGCGGAATAGGCATCCTGCCCAAGCGCGTCACGGATATGCAGCCCCAGGATGTGAGAGGGCCGACCAGGCATCACCGATGATAGCCGCAGATTGGAGAAGGTATAATGCCGGTCCAGCCCGACATGGGCGATATGAGCAGGCATCATTTCGGTGGTCAGGCGGGTGCGCGCCTCGGTGTCGGTCAGTTGGCGCTTGGCTTCTTCCAGCGCGGTGATTGTCGCTTCTAGTTGGCGGTTGGTGGCGGCCAGCTCTTCTGCATAGGACAGCACTTTGTCGGTCAACTCTTCGGACCGGGCGCGCAGCAGCTCTTCTTGCCGCTTGGTGCGGGTGATGTCGGTATAGACCGTGACCCAACCGCCCTGAGGCAAGGGCGACCCTTCGACTGATATTATCCGCCCGTTGGCACGGGTGCGTTCCATATAGTGTGGCGCGAAGGTGCGAGCTTGTGCAACGCGCCGGGCCACGGCGGCCTCGATATCGGTGACCGGGCCATATTCGCCGCGCTCGACCAGATACCGGATACAGTCGGCGAAATCAGTGCCGGGGATGATCAGGTGGTCCGGCAGATCAAAAATCTCGCGGAAGGGGCGATTGCACACGACCAGTTTCAGGTCGCTGTCATAAATCGACAGCGCCTGCTGAATGAGGTTCAGCCCGGCCATGGTCATGGCCGTTGTATCTTGGTGCGATATGGGCATGCCCGCTCCTTTCCGGTCATGGCTAGCACCGCTGAGGCGGGGCGCAAAGGGGGCTGTGGCGCCTGTTACAATTCGTAAGAATTGGGAAATGATCAGGAAAAAGTTGACGGCGAATGTGAAAAGCGCACCCTTGCACGAGGGAGAATCGCCGTGCAGGCGGTCGCGGCCTGACAAAAGCAGGCAAATGGGAGGAAGAAAATTTGGCACAGTCGTCACAGGCGACCGGTGGACTCACGTCCATTCCGGCGCTTTTGCAGCGGAACGCCACCGAATTCGCGAACAGATCCGCGTATCGGGAGAAAGAGTTTGGTATCTGGCAGAGCTGGACATGGGCCCAGACTGCGCAGGAGATCGACAGTCTTGCACTGGGTCTGATCAATCTTGGCGTAAACGAAGGCGATTTCATCGCCGTTATCGGGCGCAATCGGCCCCATCTGTATTGGTCGATGGTGGCCGCGCAATCCGTGGGCGCGATCCCGGTGCCGCTGTATCAGGACGCCTCTGCAGAAGAGATGGCCTATGTTCTGGATCATTGTGGCGCACGGTTCGTGATCGCCGAGGATCAGGAGCAGGTGGACAAGGTGATCGAGGTGCAGCAGGGGCTGCATCAGTTCGAACACATGATCTATCTCGACCCGCGCGGGATGCGGAAATATGATCATTCGCAACTGCACGAATTCAGCCATGTGCAAGAGCAAGGCCACGCTGCGCGTGACGAGCTGACCCACGAGTTGAAGGCCCGTCGCGGCAAGTTGGACTATGCCAGCGTTTGCGTGATGCTTTATACTTCGGGCACGACCGGCAAGCCCAAGGGCGTTGTTTTGTCGAACCGCAACGTGATTGAAAGCGCCAAGAATTCTGTCGAGTTTGACCACCTGAAACCTGACGAAGAGCTTCTGGCCTATCTGCCCATGGCTTGGGTCGGTGACTTTATCTTCTCGCTCGGGCAGGCGTATTGGGCGGGGTTCTGCGTAAATTGCCCCGAAAGCCCGGAAACATTGGCGGTCGATCTGCGAGAGATCGGGCCAACTTGTTATTTTGCGCCGCCGCGCGTGTTTGAAACCCAGTTGACCAACGTGATGATCCGCATGGAAGATGCCACGCGGATGAAAAAGCGGATGTTCGATTACTTCATGGCGCACGCCAAGAAGGTTGGTCCGGACATTCTGGACGGCAAGCCCGTGGGCGGATTGGATCGGCTGAAATATGCGTTGGGCAATCTGTTCATCTATGGTCCGCTGAAGAACACGCTGGGCCTGACGCGCGTGCGCGTGGGCTATACGGCGGGCGAGGCGATCGGGCCGGAAATCTTTGATTTCTATCGCTCTTTGGGTATCAACCTGAAGCAGCTTTATGGTCAAACCGAGGCGACAGTGTTCATCACCGCGCAGCCCGATGGCGAGGTGCGTTCGGATACCGTGGGTGTGCCCGCGCCGGGTGTTGAGCTGAAGATTGGCGACAATGGCGAAGTGTATTACCGCAGCCCCGGTGTGTTCGAGTACTATTATAAGAACCCTGAAAGCACGGCTGACACCAAGGATGCCGAAGGCTGGGTGGCCACGGGGGATGCCGGGTTTATCGAGCCGGGCTCGGGGCATCTGCGGATTATCGACCGCGCCAAGGACGTCGGCAAGATGGCCGATGGCAGCCTGTTCGCGCCGAAATACGTTGAAAACAAGCTGAAGTTCTATCCGAATATTCTGGAAGCCGTGGTCTTTGGCAACAATCGCGACAAGTGCGTGGCCTTCATCAATATCGACCTGAGTGCCGTGGGCAACTGGGCCGAACGCAACAACATCGCCTACTCTTCGTATCAGGAATTGGCAGGTCATCCCAAGGTGTTGGACGCCGTTCGCTTACATGTGGAAGAGGTGAACCGGTCGGTTGCGGAAGACGAAATGCTGTCGGGGTGTCAGGTGCATCGCTTCCTGATCCTGCACAAGGAACTGGATGCGGATGATGGCGAAATGACCCGAACCCGCAAGGTGCGCCGCCGGATTGTTGAAGACAAATTCGCTGATCTGATCGGTGGGCTTTACGATGGGTCGGACGAGATCTTTACCAAGACCGAAGTGACCTATGAAGACGGTCGCAAGGGCCATATCAGCGCGACGCTGAAGCTGATGGATGCGGCCGTGGTGCCGGTGACGACACATAAGGTGGCAGCGGAATGAACCAGATAAGTGACGAAGGTTATATCACCGCAGACGGTCGCAAGATCGGCGCAGTGATGATGGAGATGAAGAATATTACCCTGCGTTTTGGTGGGGTTAAGGCAATCACCGATATCAGCTTTGACATTCGCCAAGGCGAGATCCGCGCGATCATCGGGCCGAATGGCGCGGGGAAATCCTCGATGTTGAACGTGATTTCCGGCTTCTATATCCCGCAGGAGGGGGAAGTTTGGTTCCACGGCAAGAAACGTGCACCGATGCGCCCGTTTCAGGTGGCGCAGCAGGGGATTGCGCGGACGTTCCAGAACATCGCCTTGTTCGAAGGGATGTCGGTTCTGGACAACGTTATGACCGGTCGCCTGACCCATATGAAATCCGGGATGCTGTCGCAGGCGATCTGGAAAGGTAAGGCCGAGCGGGAAGAGGTTGCGAACCGGGAAGTTGTTGAAAAGGTTATCGACTTTCTGGAAATTCAGGCCATTCGCAAGACCCCGGTGGCGCGTTTGCCTTACGGCTTGAAGAAGCGGGTCGAACTGGCGCGGGCGCTGGCAGCCGAGCCGAAGCTGCTGCTTCTGGACGAGCCAATGGCGGGAATGAACGTCGAGGAGAAAGAGGACATGAGCCGCTTTATCCTTGATGTGAATGACGAATTTGGCACCACGATCGCCCTGATCGAACACGATATGGGGGTGGTGATGGACCTGTCCGACCGCGTTGTGGTGATGGATTACGGCAAGAAAATTGGCGATGGCACCCCCGACGAGGTGCGCAACAATCAGAACGTGATCGACGCCTATCTGGGGGTGGCCCATGACTGATTTGACGATTTTCGCGATGCACAACGCATACACACTTCATGCACATCTTATGCAGACGCGCCACGCGGCTGCACCGTGCCGATCCGACCTTTACCAAGGGAGCGCGACCGATGCCTGATCAACTGCTATTTGGAATGGAAGTCTTCCTGAACGGCCTGATGGCGGGCGTCCTGTACGCGCTGGTCGCGCTGGGGTTCGTGCTGATTTACAAGGCGTCGGGTGTCTTCAACTATGCTCAGGGCGTGATGGCGCTGTTCGCGGCGCTGACGCTGGTCGGGATCATGGAGGGGCAGGTGCCCTTTGCCCATCTGATCAACGCCACGCTCGGCACCGAGATCCACCACTTTGGCTGGCATCTGCCGGGCATCGTGGCAATTCTGCTGACGATGGGGGTTATGGTTCTGCTGGCCTGGGCCGTGAACCATTTCGTGATGCGCCATCTGGTCAACCAGGAACCGATCATTCTGTTCATGGCGACCATCGGCTTGGCCTATTTCATGGAAGGCTTCGGCGACCTGATGTGGGGCAGTGACATCAAGAAACTGGATGTGGGCCTGCCGCAGGGCATGAGCACGGTGATCGACGAGGTCACCTATGGCTGGTTCGGATACGGGTTCTTCATCGACAATCTGGATATTGTGGCGACGGTGATTGCCGCGCTTCTGGTGGTCGCGCTGACGATCTTCAGCCAATACAGCAAACAGGGCCGTGCCCTGCGGGCGGTGGCCGACGACCATCAGGCGGCGCTGAGCGTCGGGATTTCGCTGAAGTTCATCTGGGTTCTGGTCTGGTCGATTGCGGGCTTTGTCGCGCTGGTGGCTGGCATCATGTGGGGCACCAAATCCGGGGTTCAGTTCAGCCTGTCGCTGATCGCGCTGAAGGCGCTGCCGGTGCTGATGCTGGGCGGCTTCACCTCGATCCCTGGTGCCATCGTGGGCGGGCTGATCATCGGGGTTGGCGAGAAGCTGTTTGAATTCATCGTCGGCCCGATGGTGGGCGGCGCGACCGAAAACTGGTTCGCCTATGTTCTGGCGCTGCTGTTCCTTGTCTTCCGGCCTCAGGGTCTGTTTGGCGAAAAAATCATCGAGAGGGTGTAATTATGAAAACCTGTTCGATTACCTGTGTTGTCGGCTGGGCCGCGTTCTGGACCTTTGGGGCGCTCGCGTTGACCAGTGATCCGGCGCAGACCGCGCAGCTGATGCTGGCGAGCCTGCTGGCGGTTGGCGGCTTCATGCTGGGGATCTCCAGCTATCTGAAAATCAGCCGGGAGGTCTGCTGATGTTTTATCGTGAATCGGGGGACTTCAAGACCTCCTATGTCGAAGACAACCAGACCTTTCCGATCAAGTTCGATCGGTATCGGTATTACTTTGTCCTGCTGGTCGCCTTTTTGTTGGTGCCGGTTCTGATCAACGATTACTGGGTCAACGCGGTGTTCATGCCGTTCCTGATCTATGCGATTGCGGCAATCGGGCTGAACATTCTGGTCGGATATTGCGGTCAGGTCAGTCTGGGGACCGGCGGTTTCATGGCGGTGGGGGCGTATGCCTGTTACAAGCTGATGACCGCGTTTCCCGAGGTCAGCATTTTCATCCATGTGCTTCTGGCGGGCGGGATCACTGCCTTTGTCGGGGTGATGTTTGGTTTGCCGTCGCTGCGGATCAAGGGGTTCTATCTGGCGGTGGCCACGCTGGCGGCGCAGTTCTTTCTGGTGTGGTTGTTCAACCGGGTGCCGTGGTTCTACAACTACTCGGCGTCGGGTCAGATCAGCGCGCCCGAGCGCACGGTGTTTGGCGTGCCGGTCACCGGGGCCAGCACTGACGCCTGGGCATCATATATGTTCTGTCTGGTTTTCGTGACGATCAGCGCGATCCTTGCACGCAACCTGACCCGTGGGTCGGTGGGGCGTAAATGGATGGCGATCCGGGATATGGACATCGCGGCCGAGATCATCGGCGTGGATCCATTGCGTGCCAAGTTGAGCGCCTTTGCTGTCAGCTCGTTCTTCATCGGGGTTTCGGGGGCGTTGTTCTTCGCGGTCTATCTGGGCGCTGTGGAAGTGGGCGAGGCCTTTGGCATCACCAAGTCGTTCCTGGTGCTGTTCATGGTGATTATTGGCGGTTTGGGATCGATCTTCGGATCGTTCGCGGGGGCCGCGTTTCTGGTGCTTCTGCCGGTGCTGTTGAAAAACGTGCTGGTGGGGATGCTGGGCTGGCCGACCGATCTGGCGGCGCATCTGGAGTTCATGATTGTCGGCGCGCTGATCATCACGTTCCTGATCGCGGAACCGCATGGATTGGCGCAGCTGTGGCGCGTCGCCAAAGAGAAACTACGGCTTTGGCCTTTCCCGCATTAAGGGGCGGGCCCAAGCAACATGCCAGGGCAGATTGCCCCGGCATCTAAACGATCGGATACGACCTAAGGGAGGAACTTTACCGATGAAACTGAAACTGATTACTGCCGCTGTGGCCGCCGTCATGGCTGCTGGACCGGCGCTGGCGGACCTGACTTTTCCGTCGCTGAGCTATCGCACCGGGCCATATGCCGCGAACGGTATTCCCTTTGCGGATGGCTATGCTGACTATTTCACGCTGCTGAACGAGCGTGATGGTGGCATCGGCGGCGTGAAAACCGAGCTGCTGGAATGCGAGACCGGCTATAACACCGAAAAGGGTGTTGAATGCTATGAGTCGACCAAAGGCGCGGGCTCACTGGTGTATCAGCCGCTGTCCACTGGCATTACCTATCAGTTGATCCCCAAAGCCACGGCAGATGGTGTTCCGGTTCACTCGATGGGCTATGGCCGGACGTCGGCAAAAAATGGTGCTGTGTTCCACAACATCTTCAACTACCCGGCCAACTACTGGGATGCCGCTTCGATCGCGATCAAGCACCTGCTGGATGAGAATGGTGGCGACCTGAAGGGCAAGAAGATTGCTCTGGTCTATCACAACTCGGCATACGGCAAAGAGCCGATCCGCACGCTGGAAGAGCTGTCGAAAAAGCACGGTTATGAGCTGCGCCTGCTGGCGGTGGATCACCCCGGCCAGGAGCAGAAATCGCAGTGGCTGCAAATCCGCCGCGAGCGTCCGGATTATGTGATCATGTGGGGCTGGGGCGTGATGAACCAGGTCGCCATTCAGGAAGCTGTGAACATCCGCTTCCCGATGGAAAATTTCATCGGCATCTGGTGGTCCGGTTCTGAAAACGACGTGCTGCCCGCAGGTGAAGGCGCGGATGGCTACAAATCGCTGACGTTCCACAATGTTGGCAAGGATTTCCCGCTGTTCGGCGATATCCAGAAGTACGTTGTGGACGCGGGCAAAGCGGCCGGCGCAGGCGATCAGATCGGCACCGTGCTGTATAACCGTGGTCTCTATGCTGCGATGTTGGCTGCTGAAGCCGCCAAAACCGCTCAGGCTATTCACGGCGTGAAAGACATCACCCCCGCAATGATGCGTGATGGCATGGAAGCGCTGGAAATGACCGAAGCGAAAATGGCCGGGCTTGGCCTGCCTGGGTTCGGACCAGAATTCAGCGTGTCGTGCGAAAACCATGGCGGTAACGGCTTTGGCGCCGTCGTTCAGTGGGATGCGAAAGCCCACAAGTGGGGCCTGATCACCGACTTCTTCCAGTCGGATCAGGACGTGCTCGGGCCGCTGGTCGCCGAAGATTCGTCTGCATTCGCGGCGGAGAACGGCATCACGGCGGGCTGCAACTAAGCCTTTTGCCCCGGCCGCGCAGGACGTGGCCGGGGCACCCCTGAACGATTATCAGAAAGTGGATGCAAATGCTGGACGCAGGACACACCGAAGAGGCCCTTCTTGAGGTCAACAACATCGAGGTGATCTATAACCATGTGATCCTGGTGCTGAAGGGTGTCAGCCTGAAGGTGCCCAAGGGTGGGATCACGGCCTTGTTGGGTGGCAACGGTGCAGGCAAGACCACCACGTTGAAAGCCATTTCCAACCTGCTGCGTTCCGAGCGTGGCGAGGTAACGAAGGGCACAATCATGTATCGCGGCGAGCGCGTGCAGGATCTGGCGCCCGTCGATATGGTGACCAAGGGCGTGATCCAGGTGATGGAAGGCCGTCACTGTTTTGAACACCTGACCGTCGAGGAAAACCTGCTGACCGGCGCGTATACGCGCAAGGACGGCAAGGGGGCAGTCGATGCCGATCTTGAGATGGTCTATCAATATTTCCCGCGCCTGAAAGAGCGCCGCCGGTCGCAGGCGGGCTATACCTCGGGTGGGGAGCAGCAGATGGTGGCGATTGGCCGGGCGATCATGTCGCGGCCCGAAACGATCCTGCTGGACGAGCCGAGCATGGGGCTGGCGCCGCAGCTGGTTGAGGAAATCTTCAACATCGTGAAGAACCTGAACGAGAAGGAAGGGGCGACCTTCCTGCTGGCCGAGCAAAACACCAACGTCGCACTGCGCTTTGCGCACTACGGTTATATCTTGGAATCGGGGCGCGTTGTGATGGACGGCCCGGCCAAGGAATTGCGCGAGAACCCGGACGTGAAGGAATTCTATCTGGGCATGTCCGATGAAGGTCGCAAGAGTTTTCGCGAGGTCCGCTCTTATCGCCGCCGCAAGCGTTGGCTGAGCTGATCGCCTGACAGAGATCGGGGCGGGCCGTCGGCCTGCCCATTCCTGACCGCCTGAAATCGGGACGAGTTAATGCTTGTGCCCGGCCCGGAGATAGACCCATGAGCCAGTTTTTTGATGATCTTGAAACCCGGAGCGCCGATGAGCGCGCCAATGCGTTGTCCACGGCATTGCCGCAGCAAATTGCGCGGGCGCAGGGACTGAGCGGGTACGGCGACAGTCTGGCGGGTGTGGATGCCAAGGCAATTACAACGGTCGCGGCGCTGGCCGCTTTGCCGGTTTTGCGCAAGTCTGACCTGAGCCGCGCGCAGGCTGCTGCGGCGCCGTTTGGCGGTCTGACAACGCGGACTGCCAGTGGGTTTTCGCATATTTTCCAGTCCCCTGGCCCGATTTATGAACCCGGCATGACCACCGAGGATTGGTGGCGTGCGGGCCGGTTCTTGAATGCCTGTGGTATTGGCAAGGGCGACATTGTGCAGAACTGCTTCAGCTATCATCTGACGCCGGCGGGGATGATTTTTGAAAGCGGCGCGCGTGCGGTTGGGGCAGCCGTGCTGCCCGCCGGCACCGGGCAGACCGAGCTTCAGGTGCGGGCGGCGTATGATGTGGGCGTGACGGCATATGCCGGGACGCCGGATTATCTGAAGGTCATTCTGGACAAGGCCGACGAGATGGGGCTGCGCCTTGGGATCACCAAGGCGGCGGTGGGCGGTGGGGCGTTGTTCCCGTCGCTGCGGCAGGAATATGCCGATCGCGGGATTGCGTGCCTGCAAAGCTATGCCACCGCCGATCTGGGCAGCATTGCCTATGAATCCGAGGCGATGGAGGGGATGATTGTCGACGAGGACGTGATCGTCGAGATCGTCACGCCGGGCACCGGCGATCCCGTGGCCCCCGGTCAGGTGGGCGAAGTCGTGGTGACGACGCTGAACCCGGATTACCCGCTGATCCGCTTTGCCACGGGTGATTTGAGCGCCGTTCTGGAAGGTGTAAGCCCTTGTGGTCGCACGAATATGCGCATCAAGGGTTGGATGGGTCGGGCTGACCAGACCACCAAGATCAAGGGCATGTTCGTGCGCCCTGAACAGGTGGCGACGCTGGTTGCCAAGCATCCCGAGATCGTCAAGGCGCGTGTTATTGCCAGCCGTCAGGGTGAAATGGACGCGATGACGGTGCTGATCGAGGCGACAGGTGGCGACGCTGACAGCTTTGCGCGCTCGGTCGTGGACGTGCTGAAGATGAAGGGCAAGATCGAGATCGTGGCCCCCGGCACGCTGCCCAATGACGGAAAAGTAATAGAGGATCAGCGCAGTTACGACTAATCTGTCGGCAAACCTGAGGAGGGATTGCAGTGACAGGATTTCGGAATGCGCTGATCGGCGGGATGCTGAGTGTCTGGGCGGGTGCGCTTGGGGCTGAGGATTTCGCGCTTGTTCTGAGCAATCGTAATTACGACCGTGCGCCGACGGCGCGCGACGCCGCTGAGGCGGCTGGGTTTGTCCGCGCGCTGGAGGCGGCAGGGTTTACCGTGATCAGCGGAGAAAACTGGACCAGCGGCACGATGCGCGAGGCGGCGGGCCGGGTGCAGGCGGCGTTGGAAAACGGCAGCGCCGAGCGGTTGATTTTCGTACTTTCGGGACATTTTGCGGCGGGGCCGGGCGATGGATGGTTGCTGGGCCGCGAGGCGCGCGCGATTTCTGCGCTGACGGCGGGCGACGCGGGGCTGTCGCTGGCGGCGATGATGCAGATGGCGGCGCAGCGCCCAGGGCAGGCGGTGGTGATGCTGGTGCCCGGAGGCGGCGGGCTGCCGCTGGGGTTCGGGCTGCAAACCGGAGCGGGCGCACCGGAGGTGCCGCAGGGTGTGACCCTGCTGGAGGGCGATGCCGGCTCGTTGCAACGGGTGTTGCGCGATACGATTTTGCAGGAGAGCGACCGGCCGATGGCGGCGCTGCGCGAGGATGCGCCGCGCGGTGTGACGGTGCGGGGATTTCTGCCGCAGGACCGGGCGTTTCTGTCTGCCAAACAGGCAGGCGGGGCGGCGACGCCACAGGTTGAGGTGGGCGAGTTCGCGTACTGGAGTGCGGTGCGTGACATCGGCAGCGCGGAGGCGATTGAAACTTATTTGACGCGCTACCCCTCGGGCCGGTTTGCGGGCGAGGCGCAGCGGATGCTGGCGGAATTGCGCGAAGCGCCGTTGCGCCGGGCCGAAGAGACCGAGGCGGCGCTGGCGCTGTCGCGCGATGCGCGGCGTGAAATTCAGCGCAATCTGTCGCTGCTGGGGTTTGATCCGCGCGGCATCGACGGGGTGTTCGGGCGCGGATCGCGCGCGGCGATCGCGGCGTTTCAACGCGCGGGCGGTGAGCAGGAGACCGGGTTCCTGACAACCGATCAGATCCGCAGGTTGCAGCGCGAGGCTGATCGTCGTGCGGCAGAGCTTGAGGAAGAGGCGCGGCAACGCCGGGTCGAGGAAGAGCGGCGCGACCGGGCCTATTGGTCCTCGACCGGGAATTCGGAGGACGAGCAGGGGCTTCGGGCTTATCTGAGCCGGTATCCGGATGGGCTGTATGCCGATGTGGCGCGCGCGCGGTTGGATGCGATTGAAGAACAGCGCCGCCGCACGTTGGCGACAGAGATGCGGCAGGACTGGGATCGCACCCGGCAGGCCGACACGGTAGAGGCATATCAGGAATTCCTGCGCCGGTATCCGCGCAGCGAGCTGGCAGAGTCCGCCCGCGCCCGGATCGACGAGCTGCAGGGCGAGGACCGCAACAGGGGGCAGATCGAGGCGGATAAGGCCGAGGAATCACGCGTGGCGAACAACCCGATTGCGCGGCTGGTGATCGAGCAAAAGCTGGCGACGATCGGATTTGATCCCGGCCCGGTGGACGGCACGTTTTCCAGGGAAACCCGCCGCGCGATACGGCAGTTTCAGCGCACGTCCAGCCTGCCGGTGACGGGTTTTGTATCGCAAACGACGATGGTGCGATTGCTGGCCGCCGGGCGCGGCGGCTAGCAGTCGAAGTTAGCGGATATAGATATAGGTGCCAGGGGCGGGGGCCAGCGGCACCAATCCTTTGTCAGGCGCGCCCATCTGTGGCGGGACAACGGTGGGTTGACTGCTCTGGGTTGCTTTTAGCCATGTGTTCCACTCGGTCCACCACGATCCATCCTTGGACTCGTGTTTCGCGAGCCAGCTGTCGGGATCGGTGTAAAACGCGCCCGCGTCGCGCTGACCGATGCGGTAGTGGCGATGGGCGTGGCCCGGTTCACTGACAATGCCGCCATTGTGCCCGCCGCTGGTCAGCACAAAGGTCAGGTCGCTATCGGTGAACAGCGCAGTTTTGTAGACTGAATGCCAAGGGGCAATGTGGTCTTTCTCGGTGCCGACGACGAAAAGCGGGGCTTTGATATCCTTGAGCGCGATCACGCGACCGTCGACGGCGAAGCGACCGGCGGTCAGGCGGTTTTCCATGAACAGGCCGCGCAGATACTGCGAGTGCATCTTGTAGGGCATGCGGGTCGAATCGGCATTCCAGACGGATATGTCTGCTTCCACCTCTTCGAGCCCCATAAGATAGCGGTGAACGGCGCGGGTCCAAATCAGATCTTCAGAGCGCAGGGCCTGAAACGTCCCGGCCATCTGACGGTGATCCAGATAGCCCTGATCCCACATCATGTCCTCAAGGAAGGCGACCTGTGATTCGTCGAGGAAGAGCATCAGTTCGCCCGCTTCGGTGAAATCGACCTGCGTGGCCAGCAGCGTGACCGAGCCGAAACGCTCGTCGCCATCGCGGGCCATGGTGGCGGCGGTGATCGACAGGATGGTGCCGCCGAGACAATAGCCGCAGGCGTGGATTTTCTTGTCCGGCATCACATCCGATACGGCATTGACCGCCGCCATGACGCCCTGCAGGCGGTAATCATCAAGCGTGAAGTCGCTCATGTCAGCGCTGGGGTTGATCCAAGAGATCGCAAATACCGTGAAGCCCTGCCCAACCAGATAGTTGATCATCGAGTTATGCGGGCTGAGGTCGAGAATGTAGTATTTCATGATCCAGGCGGGGACGATCAGGATCGGTTCGGAGTGGACGGTTTCAGTTTGCGGGCTGTATTGGATCAGCTCGAGAAGCTCGTTGCGATAGATGACCTGACCGGGTGTGCAGGCCAGATCTTCGCCGACTTTGAACTGTGTGGAGGGGGCGGTCGGTTCTGCGAGAAGCGTATCCTTGATGTCGTTGAACAGGTTTTTCATCCCCGCCTTGTAGGACATGCCGTGCGTTTCGCGGGCCTTTTCAAGGATCTCGGGGTTGAGCAGGGCAGAGTTGGAGGGCGACATGATATCCAGCAACTGCCGGACCATGAAATCCACGCGGTCGGTGCTGTGTTTCTGCGCGCCGGGAATGCAGCAGGTCGCATGATCCCACCAGTCCTGAGTCGCCAGAAAGGTCTGCTGTAGCAGGTTATAGGGCGGTTTGCCCCAAGTGGGGTGGGCATAGCGGTGATCTTCGGGTTTGGGCTTGAAGGGCGGTTCGGTGCCTTCCTGAAATTGCTGCGCCGCATAGGTCGCGAGTTTGAATGCGCTTTTGCCTGCTTGCTCGACCAGTTCCATCTGCCGCCCCGGAGCGGTGCTGAGATGCGCCATCCAATCGAACCAGGCGTTGGCCGCGGCATAGGGCGACATGCCTTGCGTGACCCGTGCCATGCCCGCGCGCAAAGAGCGATCCATCGTCTCATAGGGATGGACCGGCATCTGGGGCGCAGACGGGGTTTGATCTGACCATGGCGCGGGTGTCACCGCAGGCAGAGTGTTGCGGCTGGGTTTTACGGAAGATGCGTTCATGTCATTCCTCATCCGATATCGCGGCGGGGCCGAGGGCCGGACCCAACTGATTCACCAAAGCATGGCACATTCGACGACGCGCCAACTTGATATCGGTCAGTTAGACGGGGGCGCGTAACAAAAAAAAGACCGTCCCTTTTTCAAGGAACGGTCTTTAAGCATGCTCGGTGCTGGTCTTAGCCTTGACGGGCTTTGAACCGGCGCTGCGTCTTGTTGATCACGTAAACGCGGCCTTTGCGGCGCACGACACGGCAATCGCGGTGACGCTGCTTGAGCGAGCGGAGTGAGTTACGAACCTTCATGGTCGGTCTCCTATGTCGCGGCGCGGGCCTTGCGCCAGTTAGCAGGTCGCCCCGGAATGGGGCAGTGAAATCATGGTGGGCACTACAAGGTTCGAACTTGTGACCCCTTCGATGTCAACGAAGTGCTCTACCGCTGAGCTAAGCGCCCATGATACCGACGAAACACTTAGCCCCTTAATAACAAGGGGCGCGGAAATCCGCGCCGGTTCGGTGGTCTATAAAAGGAGTCGTGCAGGGGATCAAGGGCTTTTGGTAACAAGAATTTTCGGGCTATGATATTTCTACGCAGGAGATGTCATGCCTAAAGTCGCTTATCAACTGATTCACCCTGAACAACGCCTGACAAGTGTGGTTTTTGCCTCTCCGCATAGCGGACGCGAGTATCCCCGAAGCTTTATGCGCAAGACGGTTCTGGATGACCGAACCATCCGATCATCGGAAGATGCCTTTGTGGATCAGCTTTTTGAAGCGGCGACGCAGTATGGCGCGCCGTTTCTGAAGGCTGGGGCGCCGCGCGCCTTTATTGATTTGAACCGGGCGGCGGATGAGCTGGACCCCGCGCTGATCGAGGGGGTGCGGGCCGGATCGCATAACCCGCGCATTGCCTCGGGGTTGGGGGTTGTGCCGCGCGTAGTGGCCAACGGGCGCGTTATTTATTGTGGTAAGATGCCGCTGAGCGAGGCGCACAGCAGAATCAACGGATACTGGCGGCCATATCACGGAGCCTTGCAGAAGCTGCTGGACGAATCGCACGCGCTGTTCGGCGAGGCGATTCTGGTCGATTGCCATTCAATGCCGCACGAGGCGATGGACGGGATTGCGCGGGCGGGCCTGCGCCGCCCCGAGGTGGTTCTGGGCGACAGGTTCGGGGCGTCGGCCTCGGGCGTTATCATGGACCGGGTCGAGGCAGCCTTTGTGGCGGCGGGTCTGGTAGTGTCGCGCAATTCGCCTTTTGCCGGGGCCTATACGACGCAGCATTATGGTCGCCCGTCGCGGCGCCAGCATGCGATTCAGATCGAGATTGACCGTTCATTGTATATGAATGAGCAGCAGATCCGGCCAAACAACAACTTCCACGCCTTACGGGCGGTGCTGAATGGGGTGATCGCCGAGATCGCGGATATTGGCGCGCGCAAACAGCGGCTGGCAGCGGAATAAAGCAGGGTTAACGCAGCGCGCGGCCTTTTAGGATTGCCTTGTCGCCGAATTTGCGCCGGATTTCATCGGTTGCGCGTTCGGCGCGGCCGCGGGTGGCGGCGCCGGGGTCAAGCAGGTCGCCGGATAGTCCGGCCTCGGATTCGGGGTGCAGACCAGACAGGCCAACGCCGATCAGCCGATATGGCCCGGCACCGGGCACCTGATCAAACAGGGCGCGGGCATTGCGATAGATATCATCGGTCAGTTGGGTAGCGGCATGCAGGCTGTGGCGGCGGGTCAGACTGCGGTGATCCGACAGTTTCAGCTTGAGCGTCACGACGCGCCCGGCGGTGGCGGTGGCCTTGGCCCGGTCCGCCACTTTCTGCGACAGGCGCCAGATATGACCATCCAGAATGTCGGCATCGCCGGTGTCTTCGGAAAACGTGGTCTCGTTCGAGATGGATTTCACCGGCTCACGCGAGGACACCCGGCGGGCATCCTGCCCGCGCGCCAGATGCCAGAGCCGTTCGCCCATGGAGCCGAAACGCGCGTGCAGATCAGCCCGGTCCCAGCGCAGCAGGTCGGCGAAGGTTCTGATCCCGACCTTGTCGAGCGCGGCCTGCGTCGCCTGACCAACGCCCCAGATCATCCGCACCGGTTTGTCCTGCAGGAAGGCTGCGGTTTCGGCCTGTCCGATCACGGAAAATCCCTTGGGTTTGTTCAGGTCCGACGCGACCTTGGCGAGGAATTTGTTGTGGCTGAGGCCGACAGAGCCGGTGATGCCCAGTTCGGTCTGCATCCGCCGCACAAGGCGGGCCATCATCACCGCGGGTGGTGCGCCGTGCAGGCGTTGGGTGCCGGTCAGGTCAAGGAATGCCTCGTCGAGCGACAGGGGCTGAATGGCGGGGGTCAGTTCGTCCATCATGCTGCGGATCGCGCGCGAGACCTCGACATAGACCTGCATGCGTGGCTTGATCACAACCGCATCGGGGCACAGTTTGAGCGCCTGAAACATGGGCATGGCCGAGCGGACGCCGCGAATGCGGGCCACATAACAGGCGGTCGAGACCACGCCACGGTGACCACCGCCGATAATTACCGGCTTGTCGGCCAGTTCGGGATTGTCGCGCTTTTCCACCGATGCATAGAATGCATCACAATCCATATGTGCGATACACAGGGCAAAGAGTTCGGGATGGGCAACGATGCGCGGGCTGCGACAGGCCGGGCAACGGGTGCCGGTTTCAAAGGGGGTCAGGCAGTCTTTGCACAGGGCGGGCATGGCACACGTTTCGGTGATCGGGCATGATGGATGCAGGTGGATACACTACATGAATGAGATGCAACAGGATACCGAATTTCGGGGCGCCAAGCTGGCATTGTTTCTGGGCGCCAAGCTGGCGGTGATAATGCGCGATGATCGTCCGGGTTTGCCATGGCCGGGGTATCTGGATCTGCCCGGCGGCGGGCGCGAGGGACGCGAAACCCCGCAGGACTGTGCGCTGCGCGAGACCCGAGAAGAGTTGGGGCTGAACGTGCGCCCCGAGGAAGTGGTCTGGGGGCAGCGGTTCCGGCATGAGCAGGATGGGGCGGTGTGGTTTTTCGCGGCGCATCTGCCCGAGGCGCGCGTGCAGGACGTTCGGTTTGGCGACGAGGGCCAGTATTGGGCGCTGATGGCCGCCGAGGAATACCTGATTCACCCGCGCGGCATTCCGCATTTCAAGGCGCGGTTGCGGCTTTATCTGGAAAATTGAGCCGGTTCAGGTGTTGGGCTTTTTGGCCTGCGGGCTGTTCATTTCCGCGAGAACCGCCTGAGCGGCGGCTTTGGGATCTGTCGCTTGCCAGATCGGGCGGCCGACAACGATATGATCCGATCCATCGGCAATGGCCTGTGCCGGGGTGGCCACGCGTTTCTGGTCGCCTTTGTCGGCGCCTGCGGGGCGCACGCCGGGGGTGACAATCAGGCGACCGGTCGATTCTGGCAGGGCGCGGATCAGCGCGGCTTCTTGCGGCGAAGCGATAACGCCATCGGCGCCGGCCTCGAACGCGCGGGCGGCGCGCTCGATCACCAGATCCTGAACATCCCCGGCCTTGATCAGCCCGGCATCCAGGTCGGCGCGGTCAAGCGAGGTGAGGATGGTGACAGCGAGGATTTGCAGATCCTTGCCCGAGGCGCCCTCTTTGGCGGCGCGGACCACATGCGGATCGCCGTGGACGGTGAGGAAATCCAGATCGTATTGGGCGATCCCGCGCACGGCGTTTTCAACGGTGGCGCCGATGTCGAAGAATTTCATGTCGAGGAAGATGCGTTTGCCGTGCTCTTGTTTGAGCTCGTTGGCCAACGCCAGCCCGCCACCGGTCAGCATGCCCAGCCCGATTTTGTAGAACGACACGGCGTCGCCCAGCGTTTCTGCGAGTTTCAGCCCGGCAAGGGCATCGGGAACGTCGAGGGCAACGATCAGGCGGTCATCGGACATGGAAAGGGCGCTCCTGTTTAGGCTGCGCCCTTTTCGCGGGAGTCCGGTGCCCCGTCAAGCGTTGGCAGGGACCCCCAGTGGCCAGACGCCCGGTGCAAAGGACAGCGAGCCGCGTCCGGCGCGATATTCGGGCATCCGCGCGATCTGACGCAATGCTTCGGTGATCAGGGCGAGTTTGCTGTTGTTGTTGCAGTTGTTGCCGCTGTTGCGAACGGCGCAATCCACCTGAACCTGACCCGTGGGTGTTTGGAAGGCCACATGACCAAGCGTGTTGATCTGATGCGAGTCGGCGCGCATGTCCGAGACTTCGATCTGGGTGATATACATGACGGTTTGCCTCTTGCTGTCTCGATCTTATGGGTCTGAGGTTAAAATGTGGTTGCGGTGAAAATGCGGCTGCTTTGCTGACAAATTGTGGCAGTTGGTGGCCGCGGGGGCTTGAACGTTCGGGACCGAATATCCACCTTGGGTATGAGGCCCGGACAGGGGTGTGCCGAAATCGGGCACCCGATTGACAGGGCGCTTTTTGAAAAGGAGAGAGCCATGGACTTGAACAAGTTCACGGAGCGGTCGCGCGGTTTTATTCAGGCTGCACAGACGATTGCCATGCGGGAAAGCAACCAGCGGATGCTGCCCGAACATATTTTGAAAGCGTTGATGGATGATGCCGAGGGGCTGGCCAGCAATCTGATCAAGCGATCAGGGGGCGAGCCTGCGCGTGTGGCCGAGGCGGTCGATGCCGCCGTTGCCAAGCTGCCGAAAGTGACCGGCGACGCGGGGCAGGTTTATCTGGACAATCTGAGCGCCAAGATTTTGGGTGAGGCAGAGGATATTGCCAAGAAGGCGGGCGACAGTTTTGTCCCGGTCGAGCGGGTGCTGATGGCGCTGGCGCTGGTGAAGTCCAAGGCCAAGGATGCGCTGGATGCGGGCGGCGTGACACCGCAGAAGCTGAACGAGGCAATCAACGACATTCGCAAGGGTCGCACGGCTGACAGCGCCAGCGCCGAGGAAGGTTATGACGCGCTGAAGAAATATGCGCGCGATCTGACCGAGGCGGCCGAGCAGGGCAAGATCGACCCGATCATCGGACGCGACGAGGAAATTCGCCGCTCGATGCAGGTGTTGAGCCGCCGGACCAAGAACAACCCGGTTCTGATTGGTGAGCCGGGCGTGGGTAAAACCGCGATTGCCGAAGGTCTGGCGCTGCGGATCGTGAATGGCGATGTGCCTGAAAGCCTGCGCAACAAGCGGTTGATGGCGCTGGATATGGGCGCGCTGATTGCCGGTGCAAAGTATCGTGGTGAGTTTGAGGAGCGTCTGAAGGCGATCCTGAAAGAGATCGAGGACGCCGCTGGCGAAGTCATTCTGTTCATCGACGAGATGCACACGCTTGTGGGCGCGGGCAAGGCGGATGGCGCGATGGATGCGGCCAACCTGATCAAGCCGGCACTGGCGCGCGGAGAGCTGCACTGTATTGGTGCAACGACGCTGGATGAATACCGTAAGTATGTCGAGAAAGACGCGGCCTTGGCCCGCCGGTTCCAGCCGGTGATGGTGGAAGAGCCGACGGTCGAAGACACGGTTTCGATCCTGCGCGGTATCAAGGAGAAATACGAGCTGCACCACGGGGTTCGGATTTCCGACAGTGCGCTGGTTGCGGCGGCAACGCTGAGCCATCGGTACATCACGGACCGGTTCCTGCCGGACAAGGCGATTGACCTTGTGGACGAAGCCGCAAGCCGGTTGCGGATGGAAGTGGACAGCAAGCCAGAGGAACTGGACGCGCTGGACCGCGACATTCTGCAAAAGCAGATCGAGGTCGAGGCCCTACGGCTTGAGGACGATCAGGCCAGCAAGGACCGGCTGCAGAAGCTGGAAAAAGAGCTGGGCGATTTGCAGGATCGGTCCTCGGAGATGACGGCGAAGTGGCAGGCTGAACGTGACAAGTTGGCCGGTGCGCGCGACATCAAGGAAAAGCTGGATCACGCCCGTGCCGAGTTGGAGATCGCCAAGCGCGAGGGCAATCTGGGCAAGGCCGGGGAGCTGTCCTATGGCGTGATCCCGGCGTTGGAAAAGCAGCTGGCGGTGGCCGAAGAGCAGGGCGACGACGGCGTCATGGTCGAAGAAGCCGTGCGGCCTGAGCAGATCGCGCAGGTTGTGGAGCGCTGGACCGGTATTCCGACGACCCGGATGCTGGAAGGTGAGCGCGACAAGTTGTTGCGGATGGAGGATGGCCTGCACAAGCGGGTGATCGGCCAGAATGCAGCGGTGCGGGCGGTGGCCAACGCGGTGCGCCGGGCGCGCGCCGGCCTGAATGACGAGAATCGGCCGCTGGGCAGTTTCCTGTTTCTGGGGCCAACCGGCGTGGGTAAAACCGAGCTGACCAAGGCTGTGGCCGAGTTCCTATTTGACGATGACAGCGCGATGGTTCGGATTGATATGTCCGAATTCATGGAAAAGCACGCGGTTAGCCGTCTGATCGGGGCGCCTCCGGGCTATGTCGGGTATGATGAGGGTGGTGTGTTGACCGAAGCCGTACGGCGTCGCCCCTATCAGGTGGTGCTGTTTGACGAGGTCGAAAAGGCGCACCCGGATGTATTCAACGTGCTGTTGCAGGTTCTTGACGATGGTGTGCTGACCGATGGTCAGGGCCGGACGGTGGACTTCAAGCAGACGCTGATCATTCTGACCTCGAACCTTGGGGCGCAAGCCTTGAGCCAGTTGCCGGATGGCGCGGATGCGTCGGACGCCAAGCGCGATGTGATGGATGCGGTGCGGGCCCATTTCCGCCCCGAGTTCCTGAACCGTCTGGATGAGACGATCATCTTTGACCGTCTGGGCCGGGCCGACATGACCGGGATCGTCGAGATCCAGCTTGGGCTGTTGGCCAAACGGCTGGCGCGGCGCAATATCCAGATGGATCTGGATGACGGCGCGCGCAAGTGGCTGGCCGATGAAGGTTATGATCCGGTGTTCGGGGCGCGCCCGCTGAAGCGGGTGATTCAGCGCGCCTTGCAGGACCCGCTGGCAGAAATGCTGTTGTCGGGCGATGTGAGAGACGGCGATGTTCTGACGGTGTCCGCCGGGGCGGATGGGTTGATCATCGGGGATCGTGTTGCATCATCGAACCGGCCACGGCCTGATGATGCGGTCGTGCATTAAGCCTGACAGTTAAGACAAGACCGCCCGCCGGAGTGATCCGGCGGGCGTTTTCGTTTCAATGGCTGCGCGATCAGCCGAAATAGAAGTCGCTTGCGTCGATATCGCCGACCAGGGTGTTCAGCACGGTGATGTCATTTCCGGCGTTGACCTGAATGACGGTGTCGGCGCCTTGCTGATAAATGGTCAGTTCGCTGATCGAGGTGATGCCGAGGGGGGTGAAATCGAACATGTCGATGTCATTCTCGAAATCGGTGACCGTGTCGTGGCGCATCCGGGCTTCGAACACAAAGAGGTCAAAGCCCGCGCCGCCGGTCAACATGTCGTCGCCAAGGCCGCCGTTGAGTTTGTCATTGCCGTCGCCGCCGTCGAGTTGGTCCTTGCCGGCGCCGCCGTATATGATGTCGTCGTCGTTCTGACCCCAGAGGCGGTCATTGCCGTTGCCTCCGATCAGGGTGTCGAAGCCGTCGCCGCCATACAGCCGGTCATTGTCGGCGCCGCCGTTGATGTAATCGGCGCCCGCACCACCGGTCAGTTTATCATTGCTGGCGCCGCCTTGGATGGTATCCGCACCGTCGCCACCATCGATGGTGTCCTTGCCGGAGCCGCCGATCAGCAGGTCATCGCCGCTTTCGCCATAGAGGCTGTCCTGACCGTTGCCGCCGAGGACTGTGTCGTTGCCATCGCCGGTATAAATTTTGTCGCTGCCATCCATGCCGTCGATGGAATCGGCGCCGCTGGACCCTGTCAGGGTGTCGCCACTGGTGCTGCCGACTTGGGGTACTGCGGGGGCGAAGATGAAATCGGTGTCATCGAGCGCGGCAACGAGGGTGTTTTCCAGAACGATCCGGTTGCCGCCGCCAAGATCAAGGTAGACCGAAGTGTCGTGCTGAGAGGCGTTGAGTTGATCCAGAGTGCTGATCCCGACGGCAGAAACGTCAATCTGGTCTGTACCGTTTTCGAAATCGGCGATGGTGTCGATGCCTGTGCCCTCGCCGAAAAAGAAGGTATCCGCATCCAGTCCGCCGGTCAGCAGGTCGTTGTCGGCTCCACCACTGAGCCAATCTGCGCCTGCGCCGCCGATCAGCGTGTCGAAGCCATGGCTGCCGATCAGGCTGTCATTGCCATCGCCGCCCTCGGCGGAATCGTCGCCGGAGCCGGTGTTGAGCAGGTCATTTCCGGTGCCGCCCATAAGAGTGTCCTGGTTGTTGCCGCCCAGCAGGGTGTCAGCGCCCGCGCCACCGATCAGCATATCGTCGCCAGTGTCGCCGCTGAGGGTGTCGTTGCCGTCGCCACCCGAAACATAGTCGTTGCCATTGCCGCCGAGAATGAAATCGCTTCCCAGCCCGCCATAGATCTGATCCGCGCCATTGTCGCCGAAGTAGGTATCGTTGCCGCTAAGCAGGTCGACGATGTCCGCAGTGGCACTGCCCGCGAGTGTGTCGTTGCCGCTGGTTCCGTAAGTGAATGTTGGCATAGGCCCTCTCAGAGATCGCTTGTCAGGGTTTACCCCGCCGCATGAAAGCGATCGCTGTGCGACAGGGGGCTGAGTTCAGGCTAGCCCTGTCTTTTGATCCGCGCAAAAGAAGTGTTGAAATTGCAGTAAAAAAGCAGGCCTCCCCCCGCGGGAGCATGATTTGGGGGGGGAGGCCGGGTACAATCACCGCGAATTGGCGGCATTGTTTATTTGCGCCTGTCAGTCCAGGCCGATGGCGGAGCGCACGATGGTGTCCAGCAGGGCCTCGACCTCTTTCATCGGGCCGTCGGGGAAGCCGCGGTAGCCGATGATGGTCTGATCGTCTTGATCGGGCATTTGCGCCACGAAGATATCATAGGGGCAGAAGCGGATATTCATCGGATCGGCCTCCATCACTTTGCGCGACAGTGCGGCCGAGCAGAAGCTGTAGACATCGGCATGGGCGAAAATGGTGATGTCGGACCCGACATCCTGCCGCGTGCGTTCCAGCATGTCGCCGACGTGCGAGGTGGCATCGATAACCAGCCCCTGATCGACAATCGCGTTTTCCAGCCCGAAGATTACATCTGCGTAGCTTTCATCGGTGGTGTATTGCACAAGATCGTCTGCCAATGCGGCAGAGGTGGCCATTGTCAGGCCGATCGCCAGTAGAAGCGGTTTCATGTCGTGATCCTCCTATCCTCAGGTTCGGGGCAGTTTATGCCCTATTTCCTTTTCTACTTTGATGCAGGTCAACGCTTCACGCCAGTCAGGTGTTTGCGCATCGGCGGGAAATGTTTCAAGCCCGGCACACCATCGTGAGAGGAAGTGGTTTGGAGCGGTGCCGCTTCTGCCCCTAGATATGTGCAACGCATAGCTTAGGAGAGCATGATGGCCGGACGCTGGAAAAACGACCTGACAGAAAACGCGGTGACGCCCGAGCGGGCCTTTTTGGATCGGCGTCAGGTCATGGCCGGGCTGGCCGGGGTTGGTCTGGCAGCATCGCTGCCGGGGGTGGCGCGGGCGGAGGGGTTGAAGCCCAACTCGTGGGAGGAGGTCACCACCTATAACAACTACTATGAGTTCGGCACGGGCAAGGATGATCCGGCACGCTATGCCGAGGCGCTGACGGTTGCGCCCTGGACGGTGAAGATCGACGGGATGGTGGACCGGCCTGCGGACTATGCGCTGGAGGATATTCTGGCGAAGATGACGATCGAAGAGCGGCTGTATCGGTTCCGCTGTGTCGAGGCGTGGTCGATGGTGATCCCGTGGAATGGGTTCGAGCTGTCGGATCTGCTGGCGCTGGCCGGGGTCCAGTCTGGTGCCAAGTATGTGGCGTTTGAGACGCTGTACCGCCCTGAGGAAATGCGCGGGCAGGCCTATCCGGTGTTGGAGTGGCCATATGTCGAGGGGCTGAGGCTGGATGAGGCGATGCATCCGCTGACGATCATGGCGACGGGGATTTACGGTAAGGACCTGCCCAATCAGAACGGCGCGCCGCTGCGTGTGGTGGTGCCGTGGAAGTATGGGTTCAAGTCGATCAAATCGGTGGTGCGGATTACGCTGACGGATAAACAGCCGCCGACCAGCTGGAACAAAGCCAACCGCCGCGAATACGGCTTCTATAGTAACGTGAACCCGCAGGTGGATCATCCGCGCTGGTCGCAGGCCAGTGAACGGCCCATCGGGGGCGGGCTGTTTGCCAAGCGCATTCCGACGCTGGCGTTCAATGGCTATGGCGAAGAGGTTGCCGGGCTGTATGCGGGCATGGATCTGAGCAAGCAATTCTGATGTTGGTGGATCGGATCAATCAGAGCGCCCGCAAGATACCGGCGTGGTCGCTATATATAGTGGGCGTTCTGCCGGGGCTTTGGTTGCTTTGGCAGGCGGTCAACGGTGGGCTGGGCGTCGATCCGGTCAAGGCACTGGAGCATGAGCTGGGCTTGCTGGCGTTGCAGCTACTTGTGGCGGGGCTGTGCATCACGCCACTGCGCCGGGTTGCCGGGGTGAACCTGCTGAAGTTTCGCCGCGCGATTGGGTTGTTGGCATTCTTCTATGTGGTGCTGCATCTGCTGGTCTGGATGGTGCTGGACCTGCAACTGCTCAGCCGGGTGTGGGCCGACATCCTTAAGCGTCCCTATATTACCGTGGGTATGGCCGCGTTGGTGTTGATGCTGCCGCTGGCAATAACATCGAACAATTGGTCGGTGCGCCGACTGGGGCGGCGGTGGCGGCAGTTGCACAAGCTGACCTATGTGGTGGTGATCCTGGGCGGGGTGCACTTCGTGATGCTGCGCAAAGGCATTCAGATCGAGCCGCTGCTGTATCTGGCAGGGATTGCCGCGTTGCTGGCGTTCCGAGTCGGGCCGGGCGTGTCGCGAATCCGAGTCAGGCTGGGAAGAGCCGGGTGAATCGCCCGGATTCGGCGTGTTTCCGGCGCTGGTTCGCGGCGTTCTGGGGATAGGTCTGTGGATAAGTCCGGTCAGCCCTCAGAATTGCCGCGAAACGCGTGCGGATTCGGAGGGATTTAGCGCCGCCTCAACTTTTGTGATTTCGTAAGGCTTTGTTTTTAATGGTAAATGAATGTTTTTTCAAAAAAGGTTCATGAAAGCGAAAAAAAGGGTTGCGGGTATGGGCTACTGGGCTTAGAACCCCCTTCACCGGCGGCGCTGAGGCGCACAACGGGACGCCAGACGGGGCGGACGGAAGCGGAGACGCAGAGGTTCAAACGGTCTGAACGGTAAGAAAATTTTGAGGTTGATGAGGCGGGTCGCGCTAAGTAGTTTTAGCGCTTCCGGTTGATTTTGTCTCTGGGTCTTTGGCCCGCGCTCTTTGAAATTGCTAATATCTGAAGAGATATGTGGGCGGTTTGGTTCAGTTCGATGGATCAACGTCTGTATATCGCGCTAGTAGGGGCAACCCGATGATCTAGTGTCAGCTTCACTGTTTGAACGGCTTTCGGTTTCTGATGAAACCTG
>NZ_FOEP01000027.1 GCF_900110775.1 Thalassovita taeanensis
TAATTTTCTCAGGTCGCATGTTGGTCAAAAAAGTGTGTTGGATCACCCGGCTTCAAACAGCTCATTCATGAACTGGATTTCGCCCCTGACGCCTGGTTGTCTGTTGTGGATATGTCCGCGTTTGATGATGCGCATTGTCTCGATCCCGCTGAGGGTTGCTTTCGCACTTCGTAAAGATCGAAAGCTCTGACGGTATCCAAGTAGCCGCTTCATGGCTGCGTGGTCGCTCTCGATCAAGTTGTTTCGCCGTTTCTTGTCGATATGCCGAATACTGTCGAAATGTGGGTCGTATCGATGATTGATCTCGCGAATAACACGTCGGTAGGTCGGGGCTTTGTCGGTACATATCGTGACGGGGCGATGCAGTCGCACGCGTTCAATCGCTTTGTTGAGAAAGGCTTTAGCAGCTCTTGCATCGCGCCGCGCGGTGAGGCGAAAGTCAATCATTTGGCCATTTGCATCGACAGCACGCCACAAATAACGCCACTTGCCACCGACGCGGATATAGGTCTCGTCCACATGCCAGTCTAGGCTCGCACCGCGCAAGTGCGTCTCGGCCCGCTTGGTCAGTTCAGGGCCGAACTTCTGCACCCACCGATAAACTGTGGATCGGTCAACCGCGATGCTGCGCTCTTCCAGCAGGTCGACGACGTCCTGATAGGAGAGCGGATAGCGCAGATACCAACGCACGGCGCACAAAATGATGTCACGTGGAAAACGGTGATGCTTGAACGGTGACGTACGCGGCATCTTCGACCTCAAAAACCTAAACTTGGCCAAACCCGGCGATTAATGCAACAGTCCGCTGCGGCCCGCCACAAGAAAATTCCCTTGCTATCATTTATGTTGTTTCGTATCAATACACCGTTATAGATGGAGTCGGTATCATGAAGCACATGGTCCATAGCGTGGCAGCCGCCGTAACAATCAGCATAACCGGTCTAGTGGGCTCAGCCGCCCCTGCCCAAGCCTATCAGGTCGACTGCGCGATACTCCTGTGCCTTGCTGGGGGATGGCCTGCATCCGCACCTTGCGCGCACGCGCGGGCAGTTTTCATTCGCCGGATCACCCCCTGGCCGATCGAGCCGCCGTTGCAGATCTGGCGTTGCCCGATGGGGGCGTCTTTCAACGAGTCTACGCCGTTGTCACCTATGAAGCGGCTCGATGACATCGTGTTCCGTGATCAGCCCTTGATCCAGCAGGAAACGGCTCCTCTGCCCCTGGTTCGCGTTCAAGCCGATGATCAAGCGGATATCGACATCTCGGGTGACGCCTTCAGTTTTGTGCGGAGCATCCGCATCTATCATATCCAGTTCAGCCAACGTCAGATCCCTGACGGGGACTGCGATCGAAGCGACTCGACGCGTCTGGGATCCTACCGTCTCCAAGGTGACTATCACTGGACAAGGTCCAACGTGGCCCAAGTGCCGGCCGCGTCTCAACTGACCATTCCGAACGGATGCGAAAGCTACGTCTTCCGGTCTGTCTTCGTCGACTGGCGTGATCACGCCGGGAACTACGATTCCGAAGAAGTCCACTACTGACGATCCAAGCGCCAGGTTTTCTGAGCGACTCTCACAAACCCCTGCACCGAAGGCTGTGCAATCAACCCAGAAAAGGTAACGACGCCAGACCGTTAAGCCTGACGTCGCGCTAGAAAAATCCATTTACACGAATTTCTAGCGCATTGTCCGAACTTCTGCAGCCAGCAAAGTTGTTTTGCTGGCAAGAATGTTGTTCGCTTGCGGCATGGTGTCGGCTTCTCAGGAGATCCCGACCATGGAACCCACAACCGGCTTGATACTACGACGTATTACGCAGACTGATCTTTCCGTATCCGCTCACAAACTTGCCACTCTCATCCTCGATGGTATCGCCTGGAAGGAGGGCTACAACGGGTTGTCACGCGGGACAGCCGCCTTCACCCTGTCTGTCTTGGCAGAGAAGATGGGCGTCTCGCGCCAGTATCTGACCGTCCTTTTGAGCGAACTCGAAGCGTCCGAACTGCATTTGAAACGCCAAAAAACCAATGGCAAATTTGCCCCTTGGCTCTTCCGGTTCTCAGCCTTTGATGAAGAGGAGAAAACCCATAATCTTGTGTCAGGCGAGGGCGACATATCACTATCTAGAGATAATAATAACAAAACTATGTTCTCAGGTCTGATTGAAGTCACCGCAAACTCGAACGTTTTTCAGACCTGTTGGGCAAATTTGATCAAGGCAGCGAAGACCGCCCTGCCCTGCTGGTACGTCGACACGCAAGTGATCTGGGATCGCTTCCTCGCGTTCAACCGGGCGCGAGGCAACGGCAGGGTTCCTGCAGGTTTCTTGCTTGGTTTCATGCGCCGATGGCGTACCGCGCCCGGAACCGCACCACGCTCGGAGCCCACTCCAGCGCCAAAGCGGGTAGTTGATCCAAATGAGCGTGAATTACTGGATCAGATCCAGGGTGCGCCAATTGCAAACCGCCAGTTCCACGCATCGGATCTGTGTAGCATCATCGGACAGGCGGCCTACGAAGCTCGGGTGCTAGACGTGACCCGCCGGTTCGGATGTCAAAGGTTCTCTGCAACGCTGGCTGTGCATGGTAGGGCTGTGTTGGCGGGGGAGATTTCTAGGTAAGGTCATAACTAGGGGCACCTCAGGTTCACTCTGGTTGTAAGTTGCAAACTCGGTGTAAAAAGCTGACAAGCTCGCGATTTACATGGATAAGGAATTACAAGAAGTGACTAAGGCCGAAGGAATCTATGGAAGTGACATTAGGCTTCAGGTGGTTGGGATCACAAGATTTTCATATCCAGCAAATATTGAAGCGTTCAATCATAGCGCTTCCACGTTGCAGGAGCTTCAAGAGGTACTTTACGCACATGAGCGTCTTGACCAGCGAATTCATCTGTTCGAACAGATAACCCTGCCAGCCATCAGAGGGCAATCCGACAAGGATTTCGCCCTCGCCATCCTTATTGGAGAGAACTTACCCTCCAAATACCAAGAAAAGCTGGAAGCTTTGACGGGAGATATCCAGCAGGTGCATCTCGTGCGAAAACCTGAAGGGAGCGGGCATAAGGAAATATGTTTAGAAATCCTTACGTCAATGCGCGACGCACAAAGTGATCTTATTGCGGAGTTCCGGTTGGATGATGATGATGCGGTAGCCGTTGATTTTGTCGAGCGGACTAGAACAATTGCAATGGAAATATGGCCTCTTGTTCGATCGCAAAAGCGGGTTGAGCTGGATTTCTGTCGTGGCTTTTTACTCGATGTTAAGGGCCCACGAGCTACCGCGCGTGAAATTGTTGTTCCTCATTGGACGCCTGCGCAGGTTTATTTTTGTTTGCCAAACTCTCCCCTTAGTATCATGAGCTATCGGCACACGAGGTTCTGGACCGGAAACACTTCACTGTCCGAGGCTAAACCGATTATGTTTGTGCGGGGAGTCCACGGCGACAATGACAGTTCGGTGAATTTCAAGAAACTTAAAAAAAGCATTAGACATATGCCGGAGGAGCGTGTGTTAAAGTTTCTTAAACAGCGCTTTCTAATCGACATCGAGAAAATATGATCCACATGTCGCCGTTTGGTAGTGTCGCAAATTTCGTAAAGGGCTGAGAATGTCGCGTAGACTGGACACAACTATCCAGCGAGCTCAGCGAATTTCTCGAAGCCAGACTTTCCTGACCGGTCGAATTTCCCTTTACAGATCATGTGAGCGATTTCGATGCCAGCTAGAGTGGCTACGACCGAATTTTTACCACGCAGCGACTCAAACGCTACCGTGGCCTTAAACTTGTCCGAAAAACTGCGTCTCTTGGTTATTCGTGTATCCTGTCATCAAGGTTGGATACATCTTAGCACGCAGGTCAATTTTGCCGGGCCACTTCAGCACGTACGCGATGCCGCCACCAAATTTCTGGTATAGGCTTAAACATTTGTTAACTATTTTGACTATAAGATCAATTTGCAATCGTGGGATGCTAGTGCAGAAGGAGTTTACTATCATATGAGAATGAGCTGCCCTCAAGTCACTCGAAACAGGATCCAAGAACTTGAAGAGGCGCTGGCGGAATATGCCGCGAAGTACGGATTGACTGATCGAGCAAGAAAAATTTTCACTGCGGACCGATATTTGTACACAGCCGAAAAGAAGATCAGCGTAAATGACGCAGAGAGATGATCTTTTGCGAATTTAAGGGCGTAAACGTTCTTAACGAGCCACTGCGGACATTGACCACAGCTTCCAGCGCAGGCACATATTTTCCGCATCGCGGCTCTTCATCGCTCGTGGGAACGTCTCTTGTTTTGCCGTTCAACGCACGCCTTCGCCCCCTGTGTCGTAGTGCATCCGCAAGAAGCTTGAAGACGGGCAGTTTCTGTCTTCGGCTTGGATAGTAAAAGGAACATGCTCGACACGAAGCATGGTTCTGAAAGTAATCCATTCATGGTCTTGAAATTCAGATGCCTTGGGAAAAAGGATAGGTCGTGCCGAAAAAATGCAAGGATATTGGTGATATGGCAAAAGGCAGGGCTCTGCATTATTAGCTCGGGATTTTCGTACAGACGTGCAGCAATGCTTCGCGCAGCATCTGTAACGATTGCAGGCTTTCGTTTTCTCGTAGGCTGACAAAGCAGGTCTGGATTGGCAGAAAATCAAGGTCGGGGGTTGTAAGAGGTACAATTTTTCCCTCGGCAGCGTGCGTTTCCAGAACGATTTTTGGCAGGCAGATCAGAAGCTCAATATTTTCGGCCAGCCGCAAAAGTGACGTGGGATCGGCCGAAACTTCTACAACCGGCGCCGGTGCCGTCACGCCACAGTTGCGAAAAGCCGTTTCAATGCTGCTGCGGTTGTTTGTATCGCCCGACGGCAATGCCCAAGGCCATTGCGTCAGTTCTACCGCCGAGACGCTGGACCGGCCCGCAAGCGGGTGATCGGTTGAACATGCCACCACCAGACCGGTTTCGGTCAAAGGCTCATACCGCAACGTTTCGGCCATTTGGTCGGGAGTTGCCGTCCAGTCGACGCGCCCGACATAGCAATCCAGATCGCCCTTTAGCAGACGGGACATCATGTTGCCGACTGTTCCTGCCTCGATCCGAAAGCGGATGTTAGCGCGATGTGCGTTCATCTGACGCAAGGCCGAAGGAACCAGCTCAAGCATCACCGCCGGATTGGTCCCAACGCGAACAACCGTTGGCAGATCGGCGTGCAAATCCGCTGCAAGGTTGTCAAATATGGCCAACCCCGTGCGCGCCCGTTGCAGAGCCACCTGTCCCAGCGGACTGAGTGTTGCGCCACGGACAGACCGGTCGACCAGCGTTACACCGAATGCAAACTCAAGGTCCTTTAGCATCTGCGAGACAGCCGGTTGGGTTAGGTTCAGAACCTCGCCCACAGCGCGCAAAGACCGATGGGTGTCGATCAGCTCAAGCAAGCGAAGCTGGCGCAAACGAAGTCGGTCAAGATGAGGGGCAGAAATAGACATAAGAAATATCTATCACATTCAAGAATCTTTCGGCTACTCCTTTCAACTGGCCTTCGTTACCCCTGAAACAGGGGAGCGTCGGCAGCCATGGAGGTGGTGCTGGCAAAACAGACAAACGCGACACCGGTAAGCCGGTCACGCTGTCTGTCAAACGGGAGGACATTTATGGAACGGGCAGACCTTATTTCGGGCGTGGTGCTGGCGGTCTTTGGGCTGATGATGCTGGCATTTGTGATCCCGATGCAAATCGAGCAGGCACCAGAGGGATATGTCTCGCCACGGCTGGTCCCCAACCTGGCGATGATCGTCGTTGTCGGGTTGTCGGCGCTGCTGATCGTAAAAACCCTGCGCCAGACGCAAAAGCCGACGTCGCTTCCTGAAATCGTATTTTCACGCAGCGAGATGATGGCCTTGCTGAAAATTTCCACAGTCTTTGCCGTCGCGCTGGTGTTGTTCTGGCTCGGCACGCCGCTTGGTGCAGGGGTGGTTCTGGTTGCGGGCACACTCATCTTTCTGGGCGAACGCAGGCCTTTGATCTTGACTTTGATGCCCGCAGGTTTGCTGCTGGCGATCTGGGTGCTTTTCTACAAAGTGCTCGGCACTGCGATCGTGTGATCGGGGAATGGAACATCTTCTTGTCGGTTTTCAAAATGTCCTGACGCCGGTCACATTGTTCTGGGTGACAGTCGGTGTAACGCTGGGCTACGTGCTTGGCGCATTGCCGGGGCTGGGCAAGGCTACGGGCGTGGCCGTGGCGATCCCCATGACATTCTACCTTCAACCGGTGGCGGCCATTGCCTTGCTGATCGGGATCGCCAAAGGCAGTGCTGCGGGCAGTGCGGTGTCGGCCATTCTTCTGAACACCCCAGGCGAACCTTCCTCGGCCCCCACGGCCCTCGATGGCTATCCGTTGGCGCGGCAGGGCAAGGCCCAAAAGGCGTTGAAAATGGGATTATTTGCCTCGGTCATCGGTGACTTTCTGTCCACATTGGTTCTGATCGCTTTGGCCGCACCGCTGGCGCGCTATGCCTTGTTGATCGGGCCGGTCGAACTGTGTGCCATATTGCTGTTCTCATTGACGTTCATCGGCGGGCTTGCCGGCCGCTCTATGCTCAAAGGGCTGATTGCTGCGGCCTTTGGCGTCTTTTTTGCGACCATCGGGATCGAAACGGAAACCTTTATCCCGCGGATGACCTTTGGCCTGCTGGAACTGGACGATGGCATATCTTTGATCCCGATGGCGATCGGGATGCTGGCGATTTCCGAAATGGTCATTCAGGCCGGAAATGCTCGCAAGATCGACAGTGAAGCAGAAAAGATCAAGGAAAGCGCCTCGCCGGACGACCGACGGGTCACGCTAGCCGAATGGCGTCGATGCCTGCCAGTGATCGGGCGCGGCACGCTGATAGGGTCGGTGGTCGGTATCCTTCCGGGGCTGGGGGCCAGCGTTGGTTCGTTTCTGTCCTACGGCGCGACGCAGCGGGCGTCGAAGGCGCCTGAAAAATTCGGTACCGGCATGATTGAAGGCGTGGCGGCAGCCGAAAGCGCGGACAACGCGGTTGTGCCTGCAAGTTTCGTGCCGCTGTTCGCGCTGGGTATTCCAGGTAGTGTGGTTGCCGCCATCTTGATTTCGGCGCTAGTGCTGCACGGGCTGACACCGGGACCGATGATGTTTGTAGAGCAGCCGCAAATGGTGGCCGATCTGTATGCAGCGATGTTGTGCGCCAGCCTGATCCTGCTGATTGTCGGCTACACCGGCCAACGCATTTTCGCACAGGTCATCCACGTGCCGATCAGGCTGATCATTCCGGCTGTGCTGTTTTTGTGCTGCGTCGGTGCCTACATGGACACGAACACGCTTTTTTCGATCTATCTGATGCTTGGTTTTGCGCTGTTGGGCTTTTTCGCGCGCAAGCTGGATTTCTCGTTTGTCACCTTTTTGATTGGCTTCGTCATTGGCCCCAATCTTGAGCTGACCTTTCGCCAGTCTCTGCAAATTCTGGACCATGATGTTATGCGGTTGCCTGCGCATCCCATCGCCATCCTCTTTGCAGTGCTGACCATTCTAACGGTCGTCTGGATCAACCGATCCAACAACCGCCATGCTGCGCAAAAAACGGCGCTGGCAGGACCCACAACAAAGCAATCGCAAATCTGAAAACTGGGAGGAAGACAGATGTACGCACCCAAACGAAGAATGTTCTTAAGGGCCGTAGCCGTGGCATTGATGGCGTTGGCCGGGCTGAACACGGCCCATGCCGAGGGTTATCCAGATCGCCCGCTCACTATGCTTGTGGGATATAAGGCAGGTGGGCAGACTGATCTGGTGGCGCGTGGCGTCGCCAAGGTTCTATCCGGCCAGCTTGGTGTTCCGGTCAACGTCGTCAACAAACCCGGCGGTGGTGGTATTCTGGCGGCACACGAGCTTCAGAAAGCAAAACCAGACGGCTACACGATCCTGTTCCACTCGAACAGCGTGATCAACACAGAGCCTTTCATGATGAAGCGGGTGAACTTCAAACCCGACGATTTTGAATACGCAGGCATGATTACCGCCTATCAAGTGTCGCTGGCGACGCAGAAAGATGCGCCCTACGAAACGCTTGCGGAATTTGTCGCATGGGCGAAAGAAAATCCCGGTTTCAGCTATGGGGCGCTTAGCCCGACGGCACGGATGATCATGGAAGTCATCGCCGAACAAGAAGGGCTGGATGTGAACATCGTGCCGCTCAAGGGGGGTGGCGACATGATGAACGCGCTTCTGGGCAAGCAGGTGGCCTTGGTCTTGTCGGGAGGCATTCACTACAAATACCCCGATGAGCTGAAATCCATTGTCGCGCTGACTACATTCCGCCAACCCTCGGCCCCCGATGTCGAAACCATCAACGAGGCGGGGTATCCGCTGGGCATGGACTCTCGGACCACGCTGATCCTGCCCAAAAACACCCCGCGCGCCGCGCTTGAGACGTTGAGCACGGCGTTGCAGGCGGCTGAAACTGACGCGGATTTTGCGAAAGTCGTGTCTGCGGCAAACATTCCGATCCTTTACATGGATTTGGATGCCGCCGCCGACGAGGTTCGCGAAAGTTACAAGCAGAACCAGACAATTTTTGAAAACGCCGGTATCGAACCCAAGTAGCCGGCGCGCCTCAGCGCCCGCGGCTTGGGTGAACAACCTTCCCAAGCCGCAACTTCAACTTCCTTTCATTGTTCCCAAGGTGAAGCAGACCATGTTCCAGCCACTTAAAGGCATCCGCGTCATTGACCTTAGCCAGATTCTGGCTGGGCCCTATGCCACTTATCAGCTTGCCATGATGGGCGCCGAAGTCATCAAGATCGAAAAGCCCGGAGAAGGCGACTGGACTCGGACGGGTGGACCTTTGCCGGGGCTGGCAGATCGGCGCATGGCGTTGGGTTTTTTGGGGCATAACGCAGGTAAAAAGTCTGTCACGCTTGACCTGAAGTCGCCCGACGGGTTGGAAATTGCGCGTCAGTTGCTAACGGATGCAGATGTGTTTGTCGAGAATTTCAAACCTGGCGTTGCGGACCGCCTCGGGCTGGGGTTCGAAACGCTGCGCGAGATCAACCCGAAACTGGTCTATTGTTCCATCTCGGCATTCGGACAGGATGGCCCGCTTAGCAACCGACCGGCCTATGACCATGTGATTCAAGGCATGTGTGGCATCATGCTGACCACCGGTAAACCCGGCGATGGCCCCGTCAAGGTCGGCGCGCCTTACATCGACTATGCGACGGGCATGAACGCAGCCATGGCGATCCTGGCGGCCCTGCGCGAGGTCGAGCGGACCGAGACCGCCGTGCAGGTCGATGTGGCCATGCTGGATACCGCGATGGCACTTATGGCATCTTTGATGAGCACCCATCTGACTACCGGCTGGAAGCCCGTCCAGAACGGAAACGAAGCGTGGAGCGCCAGCCCTTCGTCAGGCGCGTTTGACACCTCTGATGGCGTTCTGATGCTGGCTGCCAACCACGACGTTCAATTTCGAAATATGTGTAGTGCCATCGGTCGAGAGGACATTCTGCAAGATGCCCGATGGGCGCATGTAGCCGAACGGCACGCGAACTGGAAAAGCCTGCGCGAAACGCTGGAGCAGACTTTTCTATCAAAACCAGCCACCTTTTGGGAAGATACTCTTGCAAAGGCGGCTGTTCCCGCAGGGCGCATTCGCAGTTTGGATGAAATGTTGGCTGAGCCGCAGGTCTCTGTGCGGGGACTGACCAGAGAGATCCACGTCGAAGGCCACGAAGGGCCAATCCATATCCCGACCATGAGCTTTAAGGTCAATGGCGAAAACAGCACGTCTGATCTGGTGCCCCAACTGCTTGGTGCAGACACTGAAACGGTACTGCGGGCGGCAGGATATTCACAAGCAAAGCTAGACGCATTGCGGACGGCCAATGTGATTTAATGCGATGCCCGTTTTCGCGGGGGTAACTGGCCGTATTGCCGGACACCACCCTCCTGTCGATCATGAACAGTCCCAGTTGGCTGATGCCCCTGATCCAACACAGGATCGTGACCGCAACAGATTAATCGCCCAAAACGGCCCCGAACATGATGCCGGGCATTGCCAAGTTGTTTGATTGTTCTGAATTAGATACAGGGCGTCGCGTGGAAATACCGACTTCAATGCCGCGTCTGAAGGGCTTTCGCCACCCCCGTGAAGTCATTGCCTACGCGGTCTGGGCGTACCATCGTTTTGCGCTGAGTACGGCGGATGTTGAATATCTGCTTGCCGAACGTGGCGTGATGGTCAGCCGAGAAACAATACGCGGCTGGGTCAATCGGTTTGGAGCGCATTTCGCCGCGTGCATACGCCGTGACCGGCCGTGGCCGAACGACAAATGGCACCTCGACGAGGTTGTGATTCCGATCAACGGCATGACGCATTGGCTCTGGCGTGCTGTCGACGCCAACGGTGATACGCTCGATATTCTTGTCCAAACGCGCCGAAATGCGAAAGCTGCCAAGCGTTTCATGGCAAAGCTGATCGCGCAATTTGGCAAGCCAAGGGTTGTCATCACAGACAAGCTGCGTAGCTACATCACGCCGACTGCCCATCACCACAAAGGTCTCAACAACAAGACTGAAGGCAGTCACACGCCGACGCGACGACGGGAGAAAATCATGGGCCGGTTCAAGTCGCCCAGACAAGCACAACGTTTCCTTACCGCACACGACCAGATTAACAACATCTTCCGACCGCGTCGCTACAGCATCACTGTCATATCCTATCTCCATGCTCGGGTAGATGTTTTTTGCCTCTGGACAGACTATGCCGCTGAGATGGTGGCTTGAAATCAACTGAAGTGGCTTTCTAAAATTAATCCGAAACAACTTGGCAATGCCCAAACCGAACATAGAAATAGACCGCGTCCAGGATCACAGATTTCGGGTGGTGTGCGCCTTTGAAACTGACCAATCGCTTAAACCTTGAATGGGATGTCGAAAGGTCGCTCCATGAACGCCGCTGTCGAGAAGAGCAACTGGGCGTTAATACTTTGCGACACTACCCTTTAAAGGGCGCTGTTGCACGGATGCTGTGGAGCTCGGAACGCGCCCCACCCGAGACGGAATTCAGGCGGTGCGTTCGAAGCGTGGTCGGCCAAGTCCGGTCATTCGGTTTAGGGTCAGGACTCATAGCCAATAAATGACGAGTGCAGCAAGGGCGATGGCTGATAGGAAGACCTTCGGGCATCGGTCATAGCGGGTTGCCACACGCCGCCAATCTTTCAGCCTGCCAAACATGATCTCGATCCGATTGCGGCGCTTGTATCGACGTTTGTCGTATTTGATTGTTGTCTTGCGTTGCTTTCGGCCCGGTATGCAAGGGCGTATCCCCTTGTCTTGCAACGCTTCTCTGAACCAGTCGGCGTCATATCCGCGGTCACCGAGTAGCCAATCGACCTGCGGCAGACTGCCGACCAACGCCCGTGCGCCAATATAATCACTGACCTGACCAGCCGTGACGAACAGGTTCAGCGGGCGGCCGTGGCTGTCGCAGATGGCGTGCAGCTTTGTGTTCATGCCGCCCTTGGTGCGACCAATCAGGCGACCACGCCCCCC
>NZ_FOEP01000013.1 GCF_900110775.1 Thalassovita taeanensis
AACTCCTTACGCTGAACCCGTCCATAGAACGCTTGGGCCGCATTGAAATCCAAAGCGCAGTCTGAGACCAGTATGGCTTCCGCCCGCATCCAGTTTAGAGTGGATGGGAGTGCAAAAACCGCGTCTGGAATCTCGTCCGGTGTCTCGGTCAGTGTCCCGTGGGTGCGCATGCGGGTGTATAGTGATGTCATTGGCATTCCCTTCGGAGTAACTCTTTTCACAAAATTCCTGTTTTAGAAACATTTTTCATGTGATAGGAACATTTTTCAGGGCAGATTGTCTTTGGTAACGGTATTCACATAGGAGGAACGAAAATCAGCGCTCAACCGCCAGAAGTTCAATTTTCAGGACCCGTGAACACAATTCACCAACGAAGACTACCAGAGAACGCCATTCCCGCAGGCTATGGTGCGCTCATTGACGCTTATTCCCTCGCAGTCCCTGTCCCACACCAACTCTCGGTGATCGGAGACCGGCACCGCGTTGTCATTTCCGATGAATGGCGCATCATGACGCCACGCCATGAACCGCAGACTTCTCTACGGGGTCATCTGACATTCGCCCTAAAATATGAAGGGCTCGATCTCGCTATCCTCAAACGTTTGTTTGAGGCAATTGGCGATGAACCAATCATCGCGTGGGTCAAAGATGAACCCAATGGTAGCTATGCGCGGAGGACTTGGTTCCTCTATGAATGGCTCCTCCAAACGCAGATTGGGCTGGAAGACGCAAGTGGCGGACGCTACGTCCAAGTGCTGGACGATCGTCTTCAATATGGGTCGGCCGAGTCAAACTCGTCACGGCATCGAGTAAAGAACAATCTGCCCGGGACACCAAACTTCTGTCCTCTGGTGTTTCGCACGCCGGAGCTTGAATCTTTCTGCGCAATGGACCTCGCGTACAGAGCCAAACAGATTGTCGACGAAGTGCCCCGCGATCTCTTAGCGCGTACAGCCGCATTTTTATTGCTGAAGGACTCTCGATCCAGTTACGCCATTGAAGGCGAACGCCCCCCCCAAGATCGCATTCAACGTTGGGGCCGCGCCATTGGCGAGGCAGGCCGACAGCCACTTGATCAAGAAGAACTGCTCCGTCTCCAACAGATTGTGATTGGGGATGACCGCTTCATTAAATTGGGCTTCCGACAGGAAGGCGGCTTTGTCGGATCGCATGATCGCGAAAGCCAGATGCCCCTTCCTGATCACATTAGCGCGAAGCATGAAGATCTGGACAACTTGATTGCCGGCATGGTCGCGTTTGACCGCACTAGCGCACAAACTCTAGATCCAGTGATTGCCTCAGCTGTGCTCGCGTTTGGTTTTGTCTACATTCATCCGTTTGAAGACGGGAACGGGCGTCTGCACCGATACATCTTCCATCATGTTTTGGCCGAGCGGGGGTTTAATCCGCCGGGTGTTGTATTCCCGATCTCGTCAGCAATCCTTGAACGAATTGATGACTACCGTGCTGTCCTCGAAACCTACTCAGCACGGCTTCTGCCTTTAATCGAATGGACACCAACTGAAAAATTCAATGTCGATGTTACAAATGAAACAGGTGATTTTTACCGCTTTTTTGATGCCACCCCACATGCTGCGTTTCTCTACAGCTGCGTCCAAAAAACGATCGAAGTTGACCTCCCCTATGAAACAGAATTTCTCCGTCGCTACGACCAGTTCCGCGCAGCAATAGACGACATGTTCGACATGCCCGGGCGCACCGTCGATCTTTTGTTCCGTTTTTTGCAGCAGAATGACGGCCAGCTCTCTTCGAGAGCACGTGGCAAGGAATTTGCAGCCCTGACAGATCACGAAGTCGAGCGGGTCGAAAACATTTATAGTAATTTCAATGCTTCCTGAGGTCACCTATGTATTTGTCAAAACTAACCATCAGCGGATTCCGACAATTTGGACAAGGCGACGCAGCTGCTGAATTGACCTTCCAGCCGGGGGTGACAGCGCTGATCGGCAAGAACGATAGCGGCAAAACAGCGATCATTGATGCTGTTCGCTATGCATTGCTGAGCCGTGATCAAATGTATTTCAAGGTGCAACCGGAAGACTTTCACGTCGATGCGGCCGGCAGCAGTGTCGACGATATCAGGATCACGTGCGTTTTATCGGATCTCGGAACCGGCGATCAGGCAACGTTTGCGGAACATCTTACTTACTTGGACGGGAAGGTTTCGCTGTTGGTGAGTCTTCATGCCAGACGTCTTGCCACAGAGGGCTCTGCACGCAGATGGGTGGAGGTTAATGTCCGGTCGGGATTGGATGGTGCGGGTCCTGCACTTGAGATGACCGTTCGCGAATTGCTCGCCTCAGCATATCTGAAACCATTGCGGGATGCCGAGCGTGAACTCTCGTCCGGTCGCGGATCCCGACTGTCGCAAATCCTCTACCACGTCGACGGAATCAAAGAGGGTACGTCGTTTGATCCCGAAAATCTGCCAGCAACACCGGCGGCAACAAGTGGTCTAAGCTTGCTCGGTCTTTCTGAATACTTTGGCCACAATGTGAAATCTCACAAGGGTGTTGTGGATGCGCAAGGCGCCATCAATTCTGACTATTTGAAGTCGCTGCTTCTGGCCGATGACCAAATGACCGGCAAGATCGATTTGACCGAAGGTGGAAGCGAAGACACTCGGCTTCGGCAAATCCTTGAGCGTTTGGAACTCGGCCTCATGGATGGTAGCGGTGCCCAACCACGAGGAAAGTTTGGTCTTGGGTCAAACAACATTCTCTACATGGCTTGCGAATTGCTACTTCTTGGACGTGAACCAGAAGGATTGCCATTGTTATTGGTCGAAGAGCCTGAGGCGCACCTCCACCCTCAACGGCAACTTCGGCTTATGCAGTTTCTCAAAACCGCTGCTGAGGGAAAGGTGCTGGATGAAGAGGGTCGTAAGGTTCAGGTCATCTTATCTACGCACAGTCCTAACTTGGCCTCGGGTCTTCCTGTCGCCAGCACTATTCTTCTGGATGGAGAGACCGCTCATCCTCTCTCGCACGACCAAACCCGTCTTTCCGCAAATGACTATTCCTTTTTGGAGCGTTTTCTTGACGCAACAAAAGCAAATCTCTTTTTTGCAAATGGGGTTTTGATCGTTGAGGGTGATGGTGAAGCCTTGGTCTTGCCCGCAATCGCGCGAGCAATTGGTCTTGATCTCAGTGCGCATGGTGTATCGATCGTCAACGTAAAAGGCACGGGGCTTCGCCGTTTCAGCAAGATTTTTCAAAAGTCCGATGAGACCAAGACCTGGATATCAATCCCCGTGGCTTGCATCGCAGACATGGATGTGATGCCGGATGCTGCACCCGAGATCCTTGGTCTGGTCAACAACGATGATGATCAAAAGTGGAGCAATCCGAAGCGGCGGTGGAAAGCAAATAAAGACTTTGGGGCAGATGCCTCTGCCAATGAAGCAGGTTTGAAAGAACGTTTTGAAGATCTCTGCAAGGATGACGCACAAAACGTACGAACGTTCGTCAGCAGTCACTGGACCTTGGAATATGATCTTGCCCGCAATGGAATCGCCGCGATGGTTTATGACGCTGCAGCGTTAGCGGGCGCTCACGACAAAATATGCGATGGAACAACCACTCAAGACAACGTTCTTGAAGGGGCAAAGGCGAGCTTTGCGGAGTTGCGCGACGCCTGTGGCGAGAACGATGAGCTCACGGCGATTAACATTTATCAACTCTTCACTTCCAAAAAGGCATCCAAGGCAATCGCGGCACAATACTTGGCTGCCGCAATCGACATTGAGGCGGCGAGTGATGGATTTGACTCTGCAGCATTTGAGGCATGTCTTCCGACCTATCTTGTAGATGCGATCAAACATGCCTGTGGCAAAGGATCGGCGCCAATCCTTGCTGATGAACCTCAGCCAGGTGCGGTTGCGGCTGAGCAATGACAGGTCATCCGACCATACCGGAAGTGACCGACGAGGACATTGCCTGGGTTGCCGACACGATGGGTCTGGACGACCTGGATGGGGACCGGCGAGCCTTCCTGAAAAGAACTGGTACGTTCGATGTGTCGGCTTGCCCAGGTAGCGGAAAAACCACGCTGGTTGTGGCGAAACTCGCAATTTTAGCAAGGAAATGGCATCACCCCACGTCGGGCATATGCGTACTTTCACACACAAATGTCGCACGTGAAGAAATTCAGAACCGATTGGGTCACACACCCGTGGGGCACCGCCTGCTCCGCTATCCGCATTTCATCGATACGATCCATACTTTCGCCAACCGTTTTCTGGCTCTGCCGTATCTTCGTTCTAACGGCTTCCCGTCACCGCTCGTCGATGATGACGTGGCAAAAGCGTTCCGTTGGAATGTGTTGCAGGGTCAAGAGCGTTGGAGATTTGAGGGCTGGCTGAAGAGACGACATAAAAGCATCGACGAAATTACCTTTCGCGATAGCAATCTGTCCGTGGCAATGACCTCTGGAGATTTTCCTACCGGAGCTCATACCGAAACATACAAAAAAGCTCAGCGCATTATTGTAGAGTCCGCTGCGGCGGGTCACTTCCGTTACGAAGAGATGTTCGTGTGGGCAGAGTGTGTTCTCGGGCAGTTTCCCGAGATAGCGGCAAGCTTGTCTCACCGTTTTCCGTTGGTTCTGATGGACGAAATGCAGGACACTTCGCAACGACAGGCTGCTCTTCTTGGGTCCATTTTCGACCGCACAAACGGACCCTGTTTTGTACAAAGAGTGGGAGACCCAAATCAGGAGATATTCAAGAGCGGACAGGAGCAGAACACTGCCGATCCATTTCCTGATGTTGGCGAAGGTCGCACTATGTCGGTCGGAAGTAGCCGGCGGTTTGGTGCCCCCGTTGCCGACCTCGCAAATCCACTTGCCATTGTCCCGATCGACGGCGTTGGACTGCAGGGAGGTGGTCCGCAGCGCGCTGCGGAGTTCTCTGAACACAATCGCAACCTCATCATTATTTTCCCCGATAACAATACAGATGGTGTTCTAGACGTATTCGGAACGCATCTCCTCGAAACCTTTGACGATGAAACAATTGCGATTGGTGATTGCGTTGCGATTGGCGGGGTTCATCGACCAGCACCGGAGGCGATCGCCGCCGGGCATGCGAAGTTTCCAAGGTCTGTGGAACACTATTGGGGCGGGTATAGCCCCGAGGTATCAAAGTCGGACCTGCATCCCAAAACGCTTGTCGGTTACATTCATCATGCCCAGATCATGATACGAATGTCCGGAGATACCGCCGGGGGGATCGCGCATTTCGCGACAGGCCTCAAGAGGCTCACTCGACAAATCGGCAAGCCAGAGAGAACGCTGGAACGAACGCGTAAGCACATGGCCATTCGAAGCGTGCTTGCGCCTATCCCTGACGCATTGGCGCGATATGATCAGTTCGCCCAAACTTTCCTCATTGCGATGACGCCAGTGACTGAGGAAATATGGCAGGGCTACGCACAGCAATTTCGCGAGCTGGCCAGACAGCTATGCCAGGGCGACGTCGATCTTGACGCAGGTGCCGGTTTTTTGGCTTGGGAGGACCCGCAAGCTGATCTGCCCGAACTAGAAAGTGCGCAAGCGAATATCGACAACATCGTCAAAGTGAGTTCCGGTGACCGGGAAGTGTCTATCCGCCTCGGCTCGATCCATCAGGCTAAGGGACAGACACACTTTGCGACTCTGCTGCTGAGTACTTATCTATACGACCACTCATCAGAGAAAATCATTCGCTGGCTCACGGGAGAAAAATCGGGTGGAAACGGCGAAGTCGTTCGCAACCTCTCGCGATTGAAACAATCCTATGTCGCAATGACACGACCGACGCATCTTGTTGCGATGGCTCTGCGGAACTCAGCCATAGCGGCAGATAGAGCCAAGGCGCTAGAGCAGCTTCGAGCGCGAGGGTGGGAGATCCGGGACCTCTGCACTTGAGGTATTGTTCCAGTCCCATCGTTCAATGCGTTTTGCGCATCGCGTGAGCCAAATTCACAGAACCATTCTTGTATTTTGATCTAGTGTGTTTTCAGCCAGATCATTCCATCAAATGCCCCAAGCTTTGCCTTATCTTGGGTCTCGTAGACACGGCGGGCCTGGGTCGCGATTCCGTTGGCCAGATTGGTTATTGTTCCGCTCCACCCACCGGATCTAGCGAATACAACAATATGGAAGCCATCCGTCTTTAGATAGTCGTTTCCGTTTGTCGACACTTTCCATTTGCGTTTCAGCCACCGCGCCCGTCGTTGCGCCAAGTTCTTGCTGTCAGATTCCCTCTTTGAAGCAGCTGCGTAGTTTTCTTCCATCCTACCAGCACAGACGCAGCCACAATCCAGGATATTCGGATAGTCGGGGTGCTGCATTTGGTGGACATATCGGATCTCCTGATTTTCGCACATTTCACATTCCGCGGCGGGCTCGCCGAGATCTTCAAACCCGATACAGGTCCAGCCTTTCTGGGGAACACCTTGCTTTGACCATTTGCCTAATGACGACATGCGTTTTTCCTAAACCTCAGAGGACGTCAGCTTGAGCAGATAGCCTCTTGCTAGTTTTTGTTTGACCAGATCGGATTTGGCATATTCTGCTTCGGTTTTAGACGTGAACCAGTCATGCCGATGCCGCCCCCAAGTGCCGAAGCGACCCCACTGACGGTGAACACCGATATGTCCGAAAAGGTCCTTGGTCAGTTCCACGGAATAGAAGCGGTACATGTTGACTGATGGATCAACGCGTCGCATGTCAAATTGCATTGATTTCCTCCTCGCTCATCGGGACATAAGAGACGGAGACGCGTTCGAGCCGAGGCTCTTTCTGTTCAAGACCCCACCGACGCTCAGTGTAGAATTCGAGCGCTTTACGGGTTCTGGCTTCAAGCATATCTCCGTTGAACCCAAATTCAATGCGCACCACACGTTGCTGCGCCTCGGTCAACCTTGAATGCGGTTTAAGCTTCAGAATAGCCCAGGTGAACCAATCATAGTCTCGGGGCACCGCATCGGCTGGCTTGGTTTTCGAGAAAGAATGATCAGGGTCGATGCGAGCAGGATGGAAGTCACGGAAACCCTCCCGTTCAAAGCACCAGGCTCGCACGTGAAGCCTAACCCCATCAGAGGCGAACCGAACAGGTGCAATCCAGCGTGTCATCGGCTCCGGGTCTCGCATCGATTGGTAAACGATCTGCGTTGCCTCATTTGCTCGGAATGCGCGGAACAGCGGACGTAGGACACGCAGGTTCTGAGTGCGTTGCAAATCGGGCAATCTATCGAATGCAGGTAGTGGTGCGCTGGAAAGAAGCTGCTCCAACTCGATCGAAGAGGCTTTACCGGTCAGCTGTTCAAAGCTCGCGTCCGCGAGGTATCTGCGCGCCGACGCATCATAGTGCAGTGCGTCTTTTGGCGCTTCTGCGAGGTAAGTACGAAAATCGAGCGCGGCTTGCGCATTCGAAATTCCAAACTGTTTAATCAATGAGGCACGGGTCGCCGCGCCCTCCCAGAAAAACAACCTGTCTAGGTATTCCAAGCGTGCGCGCTGAGCGTGTTTGAGGTCTTTGAAGGTCATGGTTGGAAGCTAGCTTGACTCCCACCAATTGTCCATATACTTTTTACACGTATAAAATTTAATGGTGTAATATGAAAATCCTTCATACGGCAGATCTGCACTTGGGGCGGCAATTCATGGGGTTGAGCCTAGAGGAGGATCACGAGGTCATCCTGGGTCAGATCCTTGAGGCGCTTATGGTCGAACGGGCCGATGTTCTTGTGATCGCAGGAGACGTTTTTGACCGTGCCTCGCCGCCCAATTCATCAATCCGGCAGTTCAACCGCTTCCTCAAGCGTTTATCTGAGGAGACCGATGCCGCCGTGGTGATGATCTCTGGCAACCACGATTCCGGCGATCGAATCGAGGCAATGTCGGTCTTCTCCACTGCATCACGGGTACTTGTTCGCGGGATTGCCGACGCGGTCGAAACTCCACTTGTGCTGCGCGATGAACATGGCGAGATCGCTTTTTCCGCGCTGCCCTTTTCCTATGAATATGCTGCTCGAGAGGTGTTCGGGGATGAGGGCATCAGTGCGCCAGCAGATGTTATCGCAGCTCAGATCTCTGCAGCGAAGGATCAAGTTCCAGAAGGCGCGCGTTGGGTTGTAGTTGCTCATGCCTTCGTGGCGGGTGGTGCGGTCGGCGAGGCCGAACGTGCGTTGACGCGGGTCGGCGGCATCGAAACCGTGCCCTCTGATGTCTTCGAGGGTGCGGATTATGTTGCACTTGGGCACTTGCACAAGCCGCAGGAAGTAGGCGCACGCCATATTCGATATTCCGGCGCCCCGCTTGCATTCGGATTCGACGAGGCTGAAAGCGAGAAATCCATGACTGTCGTCGATCTGAAAGCCGACCGTGTCGATATCCACACCGTTCCGTTCCGTCCAATCCGGCAAGTGCACTCGCTCACTGGTGCATTCGCAGAGCTTCTGGCAGGAACGCCATCTGAAGACTTCATCCAAGCCATCCTAACGGATGAGGTTCCTCTCATTGATCCGATGAAGCGATTGCGCGCGATCTATCCCAATGCCTGTCATCTGGCCTACGCCCGACAGGAGCGCGCGCCGGAGACCAAGGCTCTTGGCACCGGGCGGACTGCAACTACGCCAATCGAAATGGTCGGCGAGTTCATTAAGGTTGTGCGCGGCCGAGAAACGGATGCTAACGAAACCGCGATCGTAGCGGACAAGCTCCATGACGCGGCCTCCGGGGAGGAGCAGACATGAGACCCATTCGCCTATCGCTTCAGGCCTTCGGGCCGTTCGCGACAACCGAGGTGGTGGATTTCCGCTCAGCGCTGGAAACAGGACTGTTTGGAATTTACGGTCAAACGGGCGCGGGAAAGTCGACGCTGTTTTCGGCGATGTCCTTTGCCCTCTTCGGGGCGCCAACCAAGACCGATCAGGAACCACGCTCGCTGCGTTCGGATCACTCCGCGCCAGATCTACCTACAGAAGTTGAATTTGTCTTTGAACTGGGCCCCAAGACCTATCTGATCCGTCGTCGTCCGGTGCAGGAACGTCCGAAAGCACGCGGCGAAGGGATGACCGAGGATGCGGCGGAAGCATCGCTTTTCGACGTCACCGGGATCCCGGTGGACACGCTTAGCCCGAGCCAGCCTGGCCGTGTCATTGCTGAAAAGAAGGTCTCGGTAGTGGGGCAACAGGTCGAAGCGCTGTTGGGCTACGGAGCAGATCAATTTCGACAGATCGTGCTCTTGCCACAAGGCAAGTTCGAAACGTTCCTAGCCGCAAAAACTGATGCGCGGGTCGAGATATTGCGAGATCTCTTCGACGTGAAGATCTATCGCGATCTCGCTGCACGGTTAAAGGATGAAGCCTCAGAGGCAGAAAGAGCACTGCGCGAGCAGCGCTTGCTCTATGTAGCACGGCTAGAGGAACGCGGCTTTGAAAGCGCCGACGCGTTGGAACTGGGGATTGCAGCGGCTGAAGCCAACGTTGAAGAAAAGCTGGGTATCCAGCAGGGCACGGAGAAGGCGAATGAAGCGGCGCGTAAGGCTTTGACCGACGGCGAGCAAATCGAAAAGGCCTTTGTTGCAGTCGATACAGCGCGGCAGGTACTTGACGATCTCGAAGCGAAAACGGGCGAAGTCGATGCTCTGGCCAAGCGGGTTGATACAGTCAAGAATGCCTTGCAGGCCTGTGACCTTGAGACAGCTTGGCACAATGCAGAGCGCGATGACCAGGTTGCAGTGAATGCCGTGACCAAAGCCGAAGGGGAGCTCAACACGGCCACTGTGACCAAGAAAGAAGCGGCGCAAAAACTGGTTGAAGCGCAGTCTGGAGAGGAGCGACGGCTACGGGTTCAGGCCGACCTGACAAGGTTAGAGGCGATCGAGAATCAGGTCAAACAGGCAGCAGAACTTCAGAAAACGTTTGATGAAGCTTTGAACGACGAAGCATCGACCAAGAAGGCGATGACCGAAGCCTTAGAGGCCCGCGAAAAGCTCCAAACTCAGCGTGATGCGACCGATCTGGCGCTTGAACAAGCGCGAAAGACTGAAGCAGTGCGGGGCAAGCTGACCGGTGAGCTGGCCGAGGTCGACCGCGAAAGGGTCAAGGCAGCGGTGCATGCAAAGGCGCAGGGGGCTGTCGCGGATGCGGAACGAAAGGTCGAAGCGGCATCGAGCGAACTGGTGAGTAAGACCGATGCGGCACAGGCTGCCGAGGCGACCCTGACTGATGCGGAAGCACGGCTTTCGCGCACGCAGGCGATCATTCTGGCCGAAAAGTTGACCGAAGGCGCGCCCTGCCCTGTCTGTGGTTCCCACGATCATCCTGCGCCGGCCCATGGCGTGCCCGAACAATCTGGTTTGACCGAAGCGTTTCGCGACGCGCAGGCTGAGGCGAGAACTGCAGCCGAGGCCCGGGTTCGGGCGGAAACCGAACTCGGCAATTGCCGAACGTGGCTAGATGAAAAGAAGCGGGCGCTGGACGAACAGGAACAGACTGAGCGTACGATGGCGGAACTCGACGCTGAAATCACTCGGTTGGAAGGCACCATCGCCACGCTTGGAGAAGCCGTCGATCTTGACGCGATGTCGGAGCATTTGGCCGATCTCAAACGGAAAGTGACCAAGGCCGAAGCTGCCGAGGCTACGGCGCGCACTGCTTTAGGACAGGCCGAGACCACTCTTGCTGGCGCGCGCGCCAAGCGCGATACAGTGGTCGAGGCCCTGCCGGAAGGTCTGCGCACGCCCGAGGCGGTTGTCGCACGGCGGGAGGCTTTGCAAAGCGAGCAAAGGCAACTCTCCGAGGCGCTGGAACTGGCGACGCAGAAGGACCGAACGGCCAGCGAAGCGCTTACCCGTGCGCAAGAGCAACTTGAAGCAGCGAAGCGGGCGCGCGACGTGCAGGCGCAGCGCGTGGAAAAGGCGCTAGGGGATTTTGGCGCTCGGCTGGCCGATGTCGGGCTGGACAAAGCAGGATATGAGGCTTGCAAAGCGCATTTCCCAACCCTCGAAAGCGACCGAAAGACGGTTTCCGATCATCGTGAGGGCCTGATCGCGGCGCGCACGACATGGCAGAACGCTACGGTTGCTTGCGTGGATCGCGAGCGCCCGGACCTCGCCCCGCTTCAGCTGGCACTCGACAACGCTACCCAGGAGTTGAACGCCGCCAACGATGGGCTCTCTTCGTCCAGGACAGATGTATCGTCCCTGACCAACTTCAAGAAGTCGCTAGCCGAAGCCTTGGCCGAAACCGAGCGGCTTGAGTCCGAAACCGGACCGCTGCGTGGGCTAGCTGATCTGGCGAATGGCAAGAACGATTTCAAAATGACGCTCGAGACCTTCGCGATAGGCGCCATGTTCGACCAAGTGCTCGAGGCGGCGAACATGAGGCTTGATCCGATGACTCGCGGGCGCTACCGGCTGATGCGTGGGCTTGAGGCATCGGGTGGGCGCGGTAAACGCGGGCTCGAAATCGAGGCATTCGACATCAACACCGGCAAGGCGCGTCCGACGGCTACCCTGTCCGGCGGTGAGACATTCATCGCAGCACTAGCCTTGGCTCTCGGGCTCGCCGATGTGGTGGAGAGCATATCTGGCAAGATCCGGATGGACACGATCTTTATCGACGAGGGCTTTGGCAGCCTCGACACCGAGAATGGAGCGGGCACGCTGGATCAGGTGATCCAGGTTCTGGCCGCACTGACAGAGGGCAGCCGAGCCGTGGGCCTAATCTCGCACGTTGGGTTAGTGCAGGAGGCCATACCACAAGGCTTCTACGTACGTTCGACCCCTAGCGGGAGTAAAGTTGAGGAAAGAAGAGGGCTGGGATGACGGACCGGTGGTATTATCGGAAAGCCCACACCCGCCGACTATCAACGGGACGAAAAGTCTTTGTCCGCGGCGGTTGGACTCTTCTTGGTAATCGTGGAAGTGGGAAGGGCGCATCCTTCAGGCGGACTTGTCCTATATGCGGTGCGCTGATCGTAAGCGTTAGCATGCCTAAAGGGGGCTGGGTTCACTTCGAGGGCGGTAAAGGCCTGACGCGCATTAAACACCCTTGCCTGCATCTCGGTGAGGGCTTGAGTAGGCGACGCGACAAGGACACGCCAGATCTTTTTGGCGCGCTGCAATAGTTTCTCGAAGCTCTGTAAAATGGCACAGCCAAACTATTTTTCATGGCATCCGAACTACTATCGCAAAATATCTAGTTGTACGTCAGGTCGAGTCTGAAGTTCCGCTCTCTAGCTGTTCTGGCCTTTTAGCGATTGCCTATAATTGAGAAACGAAGGCTCTCGCCAGTGTAGCTAGAACCCGGGGTTCCAGTCGGGATGAAACAGCATCTATTTCTAGCAATTCGCGCGTCAGATACGGATGAAACTTTTCGGTCAACAGGTTGCCAGCGCCTGCAAATAGATCAACGACTTCGCCTTCCCCAATCCTCGTGAGAACCTCGGTTAGCAGCGGGGTTTCGTCACCCGCTTCCACCTGAAGGAAGCCATCATACTGTTCGACAGAAAACCCAAACCCTCTCAGCGCAAGCGCCAAGGTTGTCGTTTTCATTGTCCCTACTCGTGTTGCGATGATTGAGGTTTCTTCGCCCAAATTGACTAGGGACGCGTCAGTAAACCCTATCTGCGCATAGTTCAGCCGCGCCTCCTCAAGCATTCCGAGCGCATTCGCGTCCATGTAGAGGGGCTTGGTATCAGCTTTCAACACATCGAACATGCGCGCGATGACATTGTCATGGATCTCGCCCGGGTCACCACCGAACACAGGCGGCACACCTGCTTTGGCGGGTTTGACCATGATAACTTTCTCACGATCATGAATTTCCTGAACCAACCAGCGGCGCCCTGAAAAGATCAGCATCATCCCGGGTGAGAGGATGTTGTCGATTGGCAATGTCCCAAGTTCCCGCCCGTTTGAAACCAGCCTGTATTCTTCGGGCGTCTTGAACACCGCATAGAAGCTATAATGCTCGACTAGCCGCTCTCCGTTTTGGCCCAAGAGCAACAAACCCCCGTCCGTTTGCTCTATCAAGCCAGTTTCAGGATGACCGAGCGCGCGCAGCACATCCGTAAACATTGCTGTGCTGATCTGCCGAAACGGACCTTCGCGACACAGCACGCTGTAAAGAACATTTGCGGGTGCCCCTCCCCGCTGTGCGATTACGGATAGGATCTGATGCACAAGTGTCGACAGATGCAGCGCTTGCGGCTTTGGTGGTTCGCACCAGCCCTCCAGCAACAGATCAATCATCGCAATAGACCGGATCAAGCCTAATCTCAGACGATCCACAAAGCTGCTATCCGAAGAGAGCCTCGTTTCTACCGCGTATTGTCGCAGGATCGCTGGCTGGCCCTCCCTACGTCCTGAACGTCCCAATCTCTGCCGCAGGGCTGCGACAGTGAAAGGTGCGCCGATTTGGGCGACACAGGTCACATCGCCGATGTCGATGCCAAGCTCCAGTGTGGACGTGCAGACAGCAGTGGTCGGTTTGCCGTTATCTTTCAGGCGCCGTTCGACAAAATCGCGGTGATCGCGTGAAAGGCTAGCATGGTGCGGATAAAACTCTTGGGGAAGATGCTCTTGCTCGCACAGATTGCGCAGTCGGTCAGCGTAAATTTCAACACGTTGACGGGCACCGGCAAAAACAAGATTGTCACTTCCCCGGAGATGCTCGAATAAGTGCGCTGCGACAGCGTCTGTGGCAGATGGGGTGTTGTCGTCTTCTCCACCGGAAAGATATCCACGCAGCTGAAGTTTCAGTTCCGCTTCTCCGCCGTCTGCTTCGATCAATGTGACGTGTTCCGCATTGTCAGGCCGCAGATAAGCGCGGGCGAGATCCATATCCCCAAGCGTCGCAGATAGTCCAATCCGGCGGATGGGCCTTTTGATTGCCAACTCAAGACGTGTCAGCAAAGACCGCAATTGCACCCCGCGCTCACTATCGAGCACAGTGTGCAACTCATCAATCACCACAGCTCGGGTTGCACCGAACAGGCGCGCGATTTCCAGGCCCCGACGGACGAACAATGCCTCCAGCGACTCTGGCGTGATGAGCAAAATTCCTTTGGGATTCTTCATCGCGCGCGTTTTGACTGATTGCGACACATCGCCGTGCCACGGCACCACTGGAAGCTCCACCTCTTGGCAGATGCCTTCCAGCCGCCCCGCTTGATCGGTGATCAGCGCCTTGAGTGGCCCGATGTAGAGCACGTCGAACCCGCCACCCTCTGCTGGCGCATCCAGCACCTGAGAGATCAACGGGAAAAAAGCTGCCTCTGTTTTACCACCGGCCGTCGATGCCGCGACGATGAGGTCGTTCTCACTCTCATAAATGGTCCGAATTGCGCGCGCCTGAATATCGCGCAGCTCACGCCACCCCTGCTGTCTGATCCATTTCTGGACAGGACGGGCAAGTTGGTCAAAGGCGCTACTCATCCTCGCGCCTCAGAGTTTGAAGCTTATCAGATCGTCGTCACCACTTGGCCGAGCACCAGTCGTTTCCTCCACGTCGCTCATGTCTTCGCCTCGATCTTCTGAGACGTCGATCTTTTCGATTAGGTCACTCCATTCAACACCTGGGTTTTGCTCCAGCACTGACAGCAAGTTCACAAAAGCAGTGACGGTATTGCGCGGCGTCCTGAAATAGGCCTCTCCAATCCGGTCCGAGCAATGGTTCATAAAGGCTTCAAGCGCTGTATCAGGCAAAGCCGTTTCATCGTCCTGCATCACGCGTCTGACATTGGCCAACAGAACAAACAGATCTTCCGGCGTCAGGCTGGCCAGCCGCACAACCGGCCCCGACAAATCAACCAAACCATCGCGGGCGAAGGTGTTTTCCGCTAGCCGCGATTGCAAGGCTTCATAGCTATAAAGCCCACGGCGCGTGTTCATCAAAAACTCTGGCGTGCCCCCCATTAAGAAGCCAAGGTTCTCGGCACTGCCCTGAAGTACATCGTTCAAAATGCGCAGGATTTGTTCGTAGTTCGCATTGCGCGCTTGGGACGATGTCAGCTTGAACAGGTTCACCATTTCATCAAGGCCGACAAGCAGCCCTTTGTAACCGGCCTCGCACACAAAAGCGGACATCAGCTTGAGATGATCGTAAACGCTCGCATCATCAACGATAGTGCGCACGCCAAGGGCTTTGCGCGCATCTGTGCGTGTTGCGAACTCTCCCCGCAGCCAACGCAGAGCAGCAGACTTAAGTTCGTCATCCCCGTTCTCATGGCCTTCCCAATACCGGCGAATGACCTCTGCAAATTCAAAACCGCCAGTGAGTTCTTCAAAATGGCTCAGACGCTCGCGGATGATGGTGCCCGTAGGCACGTCTTTTTCCTCGGCATCTCGGTGCGCTTGGCTAACAAACCGCTCAACCACACTCGCCAAAGCTCCACCATCCGGCTTTGTGCGTGTCGACAGGTTGCGCGCCATCTCTGCATAAAGGCCACGTGCCTGACCTCCAGTCGCATGAATACGCCGGTCGGGTGCAAGATCAGCGAACATCACCACTAGCCCTTTTTCTAAAGCTACCAACCGGATCAAGTTCATAAAGAAGGTTTTGCCAGACCCATACTCCCCGATCACGAAACGGATGGCAGAGCCTCCGTCCGCGATGCGTTCCATGTCCTTCACAAGTTCTTCGATCTCACGAACGCGCCCTACCTGAATATGACGCAGGCCCAGCTTTGGCACGACCCCCGCGCGCAAAGCCTGAACAATTGCATCGCGCTCACGTGGCTTTAATTTAGACATGACGCCCCTCCCCTTCTAATTTTTGTTTTACCGCATCCGCAATTTCCGGAGACACGTCATATCCATCATACTCGTCCAGCAAGGCTTCATCATGAGTTTCAAAGGCCCACTCGTTGACGGCCTCCAATGCACCAGACGGCATCAATCCATGCTTTCCGCAAAGCTGCTCGAATGCGTCCTCGGTCCAGTTCTCTTGACCCACCAAATCCAACAGCAGTGCCCCATGTTTTGCATCTAGCCCAGCAAACAGAGTTACATCCTTGGAGTCCCTGCCCTCTTCTGCTTCTTCCTCGGCTTCAAATATCTGCCCAAGGACAGAAGACACCCGCGCCGTATCTGATCTGATGGCCGCAATCCGAGATGCATCCAGCACTGGCCCCGTTGCCTTTTGTAGTTCAGGAATGGCCTCTCCAGAATTGCCCGGCTGGGCCGCACGAACAGTGCGTGGCACGTCTGCAATTTCTCCAGCGTGAAGGTCGGAATAGGCAAGTGATGGATCAAGACCCAGTGCATTGTACACTTTTTCGATGCTAGCGACTTCTTCGGATTGGATGACACCATCGGCGTGTGCCGCACCCACCAAGGCCGCACGCATCGCCTTTTGGTCTTCTACACCAACATCTTTGAGTTTGCGGCGCAGCAGCGTCATGTCAGGCGGCACAGCAAGGAACCATACCATATTTGCCTGAAGGCGGTGCCGCTCTTGCTCACGCAGCCCCACAACAGATGCGATTTGAGCCTCCAACGCTTTGCGTTCAGCATCGGCGATACGCCCATCAGCATGGGCAACAAACGAGGCAAGAGCCAACTCCATCAACGCTGTTTGATAGCTTGCCGAAACATCTTCCAGCTTTTCGACCTGCTCACCAAGATCAAACAAAACCACAGGCTCTTCCGGTTTCGGTGAACGCAGTGCAAAGCGCGGATCAGGTGCTAGCCCAAATCCAAGACGCGCCAAAGCATCTGCCGCCCCTGTTAGCTGTCGCTTCCCAATCTTCGTTCTACGCTGTCCTTCGAGCTTTTCGATCACGTCGGCCAGCGGAATAAGCCCACCGCTCTGCATGATCTCCCTCGACCACTCTTTCAGCTCTTCCATTTCTGTCGATGGGAACAAGGTCCACAGATCTAGTGGCAAAAGAGCGTGCGCTTCGATGCTTCCCCTGCCCTCGGGGTTCCGACCAAGATAGCGGCTCAGCTTATCAAGGTCGTTTATGACTTCATCTGCAACTTCCTGCGCAATCTCGACCGGCTTTCGCAATCCGGAGATATCAGGAACGGGTTTGCCATCGGCTGTCGGATTGAGAGTTCCCTCAAACTCGCTTGAGGCTGCGCGATACGTTGCTTTGAGGTGTTTGCGCGGCTTGCTGACCTTTAGGCCACTGGGAAAGCGATCCTCAAATCGGATTCTAAATAAAGCCAGGAATTCATCACGGCACCGCGTTGCTGGCGTGCGCAAATGGCTTTCTGGATGGCACATCAACCAGCTCAGAACCCAGTCTGCACTCAGAGCTTCTCCCTTATCAAGACGAGCGCCAATCGCATACTTCAGCGAAAAAGGAAGCTCCCAACCCTGGCGTTCAAAGATCGGCTCCAGCGCCTCAAACTCAGTTTCGGCAAGTGTCGCGATATCAAGAAATTCCCCCAAGTATCGCTTCACCGAATGGTTTTCGGGATAGACGGAAATCAATCTCCGAACTTCTGCGATGATATCCTTTGCATCAGCATTGGATTGATCGACGAAAAATCTCCGTTCCAACCCGTAAAAATACAAGAACATATAGCCCGGATCATAAGATGAGTCAGAACGGCCGCTTGCCAGCCATTCAAGATAGGTCGCCCTGCTTCGTGCTGAAATATCAGAATACCCAGGCCAGTATGACATGCCCTCCCCTGCCCTATCGTCCCCTGTCCTCGCGACGGAGAGAGAAGGGTCGATGTAGGCCCTGCATTTGTCGCGATAGCCATGGTGATTAAGCAATGGCGGCGTGCCGACATAGACCATTCCGCCAATATCTCGCGCAGCAACGGTCACGGTCTCTGCCGCTGGTATCCAGCCATTTTTACGTGAATTCGTTTGCGTCTTGTGTGCTGTTGGCCGCGGGTTCTCATACTGCTTTGCGATTGCCGAAAGTGCTGGTGCCGCAGACTGGCCGGCACGCACGATTTCCGAGTAGTCCTGTTTTGGTGGTTTGGGCAGCGCTGTCGACGATGATTGAAGAGCATTCGCTTCGCGCGTTCTCTCTCGCTCACGCTCGGTGCGTTTTTCGTGGGCACTTACGCGGGCCACTGGCTCGGATTGAGTTACTCTTGTGTTTGTGCTTTCCACGGCAAGCACTTTGGCTTCCACTTTTCGGGATCGTCTCTTTTCTTGCCACCAGACCAAAACGATAGGTAAGCCGAAGGCAAAGAGCATTTGACCGCCAATAGGCCAACCTTGCAACACGGTCACTACGGCAACCATGCACAACAAAAAATAGAGCGCGTAAAAAAATAGAACTCGAAAAAGCTTTAGTATTGATGACATTACCGAAACCCTCTTTCGGAACACACTAGATTGCGTGATTTGCGATGCAATCACTATCGCTTAGGTAGAAGTACAGTTTCCTTTTTAAATTCAGCGCTCTCGCCTTGCTCTACCGAAGTACAAAGCCGCTATACTTAGGTGAATGCCGCAACCCGCTCCCTGCAAAGGGCAATCATAGCCTCTGCCCGCTCCTCGATATCACGGTCCATACCGGGAAGATCAGGCAGAGAAATCTTGTCTATGGCTTCGGCGAAGCCCTGCAAGAAATGATCAATCTCTTCGCCCACACCGATTGCAGCCAAGCCGGCGATCGCCGCCACCTGCATAAAATCACGACGCCGCAAGCGATCATCTTTGCCGTTCAGCTTCAGGGCCATGCGATCATGTTCAAGACTCGGGAACACCCGCGTCGTGACCGCATCATAGAGCGGCGCGAGGCGAATTGTGCTGAAGCGATCCGCAACAGGGTCGGCAATCTTTAGAAGCGCTAAATTCTTCAGGTGCATATCGCCGTCGCCGATCAACCAAGCGAATAAGGCGCGCTTGATGACCAACTGAAGATCTTCCCCGGCAGATGTCGACAGCGGTCGAACAGCACGCGTTATCCTCTCGATTGTTCCAGCATACTTCGCATCGGGGGGCAGATCGAGGACCGAACACAGATCCTCCAAAGCAAAGCGGCGTTCATCCTCGGGCGATGTGCGAATATCAAAGCGCTCGACCAGTAAAGCAGGGGGCATGTCATCCGGCATTGCTACCAAAGCAATGTCGGGTGACGCCAACCCTGAAGCACGGCCAAGAGTCATGGCAAGATACTCGATCACGGGAAGCGCCTGAAATCCGCTAGTTCCCGCCGGCTTCAAAATGTGAGTGAACGGCAAGCCCGCGCTCGGCGACAATTGGCCATCCTGCGCTAAATACATTGGCGCCTTGATCTGAACGCCAGACAGGCGCGGTGTGTCCGCCCGCTCATAAAGGCGCGCCAGCCCGGCCTCGAAATCTGCTTCAAGCTTGCCGCGCCCGGGGCCGGCATAGTTTCCAGTAAACAAACCGTCGCGGGCATATCGGGACAACGACACGGATAGCATGTCTATGGGGAGCGATGCGAGCTCGGTTGCGTCTTCGCTGATCGTTATGTTGGACATATATCGTTTGCCCGAGCGCAGAACCGCACGCTCGTCGTTGTCTTTGAGAACCTTCTCGAGCCATCCCTCAGGCAACAGTGAGAGGATGAAGGGGGGTAGCCTGCCAGGAACCCGCTGTTGCACGAGCGGCAAGTTGAAATTGTCTTGCGGCTGCCATCGCCATTCAAAACCGTCATGACCCAGCTGACCGACGATTTGCCCATGCCAAGCAACCGAGAACGTTAGTGCTGCTTCGTTGCGAACATCCACCGCAACAGCAGAACGCAACAAATATCGCTCTGTATGCTCCCCCTCGCGATACCATTTGTTTTCGCGCGCTAGCGCCCAAACCGCATCCGCCGCGGCAGACGGGCTGCCGTATTCTTCAATAAGACGCGCGGCGATCTCGGTCCGCATCCCTTCATCAATCGCGCTGGCGTGCTCGCTGCGTTGCCGAAAAGCTTCAAGAAATCGCTGCCGCATCGACGAGACGGCGACTTTGAACTCCCCTGCCCCATCATCGACAATGGCAGTCGCGACCGCTGGCAGATCTGGCGCTACGTTCTGGATGATCTCCAGAGACCTGATCCGAGTACGCTGATTTCGTTTCCCGCTTATGAATAAGCGACCATCTCGCGTAGGTGCGAGCAGAGTGGCGCTGGCTGCCGAGAGATAGGCCTTTGGATAAAGATAATGCGCAATCCGCACCGCATTCCGCAGAACAATTGCATCTATGTCTGCGTCGGCGTCGACATAGATGCCTCGCATAAGTTGAACAAGTTTTCCTGTCTCAGCTTGGTAGTGAGCACGGTCCTTGTCGAGGTTTTCGCCAATGAGATAGAGCAATATTCTAACTTTCGCGCACTTGAGATACGGGATAGTTAGATTTTTCTATGGCACCCGTCAAGAAATTTCAACTATCCCGCATATGACATGCGCGAAAGTTAGGTTGAAAGCGCCACTCCGAAGAGGCCTCACACGTAGCCACGCGCACAAAAGCCACAACCAAGACCATGTTGTGGTCGTTCAATTTTGGTACGCGTACCTTCCTGAAGGCTCGTCAAAAATGAGTTGGCAAAAGATATCAAGGCCAACTGTCCCAAACCAAAGAGGCAGAGAACGCCGTGATTGCATTAAAATTGGGTCTCTTGCAGCTTTCCAGAACTCACGAACCATCAGCTACGGCGTACCGCTCGATAAGCGGAAACAAAGGGCCGTGTCGAGCTTGTGTCTGGGAGCAGCACCGGTCGATCAGCTCAACTGCCACCGACATCTCCACAGTCGCCCCCTACCCCGCCGCAATAGAATGGAGCGCGGGCCGGACCAGAAAAGCACTCTCAACAGAATTAGGCTCAATCTAAAATCCGTGCGCACCTGTGCAACTCTGGCATCCGGAAGGCCAATTCCGAATCTGCTATCCCCACTGATCACGCTTTTCTGCGCCGACCACTCCGATTGTGAGAAGGCATCTACACGGACCGAGCGATTGCTTCCGGACCCAACGGCTCCTCATCCGAGCCGGTTTCACCCCAAACGCGAACAGGTCTCTGATGATTCCGCTACCGCAAGAGATTGGATCAGACTCTTCGGTCAAGGATACTGGCACATCAGCGCTTATGCGCTGACCAGGCTCTTGGCTGCGCCCGAAGCCGCAAAATCAGCGTCTCCGCCCATTCGGGATACGATCCTTTGCGCTACCTAAAGGAACTCACAATTAGAAAGATGATCCATCAACGGAGCAATTTGGACCATCACCTATTCACTCTCGCGGAACACCGGCATGCGAAGCAGCCCCCCTGCCCTATTCCGATACGACCATCTAAATCATACGAGTTACTTACCCCAGCTTCGCGAGCCGGGGACAACAGCAACCCAAATCAACGATAAATTCGCCCGCGGAAAAGTGGAGAAACCAGCCAAATACGCTCAAAGTTTACAGCTGTAAACTGATCCACTACGCTGCACCATATAGCGGATGACGGCACATTAGACACTAAATAGGAAAAAAGCATTGACTTAAGGCTGTGAATCGCAGCTTTTATCCCCAAGTGGCGCGAAAAAAGCCATATTGAGCAATTTGGGGCAACCACATGATTCCCGTGACACCAATCGTTACCAACCGACCGTCGGAGCTGGCAACCGATATTTCAGAGCGCCTCACCACGGCGATCCGCGAACATTTGTTGTCGGCCTTCGCGCCCGACAACACGAAATCCCTACGCCTATTCAGCGCGCCTGAGGCCGCCGAACTCTTGGGTGTATCGGGTCAATTCATGCGCAAAGTACACGGTGAAGGCACCCTGCCCGAGCCTCAAGAGATCCGCGCTGGACGTCGCTACTATACCGCACGCGACATCTGGAATGCCCGCCAGATCCTCGAACAAACCTCTCGCAAAAAGGGTCGTTATCTTCCCGGCCGGAGGGATGGAGATAAGCTACAAGTCTGGCAGTTGATGAACTTCAAGGGCGGCTCGAGTAAGAGTACCACGACAATCCATTTGGCCCATTTTCTCGCACTGCAAGGCTATAAGGTCTTGGCTGTTGATCTAGACCCCCAAGGCTCACTGACATCCATGTGCGGAATCAGCCCAGAGATCGAATTTGACGGACTAACTGTCTATGATGCCATTAGGTACGACGATCCCGTGCCCTTTGCCGACACAATCGTCGAAACCTATTTTCCAGGGCTGTCTCTCGCCCCTTCCCGCCTGCTCCTGTCAGAGTTTGAAACGGAATCAGCAGTAAACTCGAGCCCTGATCAGCCGTTTTTCACACGAATAAGAAGTGCGCTCGCTCAAGTCGAAGACCAGTATGATGTCGTCTTAATGGACAGCCCGCCTCAGCTTGGCTTCCTGACGATTTCTGGCATGGCCGCAGCGACCTCTTTGATTGTACCCCTCACGCCATCCATGCTCGACGTCTCCTCAACCGCACAGTTCTTGGAACTGGCGGGTGCTTATATGGGCGTCATCGAAGAAGCAGGCGCGGAATTGCAATACGATCACTTTAAGTTCCTGATCACACGCGATGAGCCGACAGACGTCCCATCACAACAGCTCACGTCCTTTATGCGCGCGCTCTTTCAAGATCGCGTCATGGGCGCGACCGCCCTCAAAAGCACTGCGATCAGCGACGCTACCATGCTCAAACAATCGATCTACGAGGTCGTGAAATCAGAAATGACCCGCGCAACCTATGATCGCGCGAAAAACTCAATGGATGCGATCGGCAAAGAGGTTGAAGCAATGATCCACCAATCATGGGGGCGTAGCTAATGGCCCGTAAATCCCTTCAAGGTCTCTCCGGCATCGCCAAGACGATTGCAGATTCCGGTCCACGCACCTCTGAGCGCAAACCAAATACCAGCGCTCCGGCACTTGGTGCTCTCCAAGGCTCTCTATCCGCCATCCGCGAGATTGATCCAAAGCTGATTGATGAATGGGGTCCGAAAGACCGTCTTGACGGGTTTACAGCTGTAAACTCGGATGAAGGGGGTGACGGGTTCGAAGCCCTCAAGACCAGCATCGAAGAGGGAGGCCAACAGGTGCCCATCCTTGTGCGCCGCTCGAGTAGCGACGGACGATACGAGGTCATTTATGGCCGCCGCCGCCTCAAGGCTTGTCGTGAGTTGGGACTGAAGGTTCGCGCCAATGTCGAAGACCTTGATGACGCTTCAGCCTTACTTGCCAAAGGCCTCGAGAATGCTGCACGCCGCAATCTGTCGTTTTATGAAAAAGCGCGCTTCGCAGCCGTTATTCAGGTTGCGGGGCACAACACAAAGACGGTGCGGCAAGTCTTGAGCTTGTCAGCGCCCGGATTGTCCCATCTCACCAAAGTCACCGAGAATGTTCCAGACGATGTCGGCGACGCCATCGGCGCTGCCCAAAAGTCAGGCCGTCCGAAGTGGACGGCGCTTGCAGACGCCTTCATCGCGAAGAAGGTTACCGCAAGCGCCGCATTTTCAATTCTCTCGAAACTGGATCCTGATCTCTCATCAGATGATCGCCTGGAACGGCTCTTGGCAGAGATCGCCCGACGCGGTGCACGCCCAAAAGAGGGCAGGGCGGTCACGCCCGCACCAGGCGTTACGATCAAATCTAGCAATTCTTCCGTCACCCTTGCCGTTAAAAAGACTGGCAAGGATGCCGCCTTCGGAGCATGGCTCGACCGCCATCTCGAAGACATCATCACCAAATCCTATAAGGAGTTTACAGCTGTAAACTCGCAGGATGACACCCGAGGCCAAAGCAGAAAGGAGGACGGCGAATAGAAAACCCCCGAAGCCGGAGCTTCGAGGGCTGCAGCGCGTAAGCGCCGTTAGACTAGACACCTAAACGGTAGCAGTCCCCGAATCATCGAACAAGAAAAAACGCTTCCGAGCGCATGGGAATTTTTTGTCTGCCGACAAAATCATGAAAACAATGACAGGACTGGCTCCAAATGGAGCCCACTCGCCAGTATATTCGGCGGGGCAGCGAGATATTGCCCCGACAAAGTGGTCACTCTTGCAGGTCATAGAAGACATCCGAGAGCCCTTGGGGCTCAAGGGGACATCGATTTCCCTCCTGCGCGCCATGATCTCCTTCATCAAGGGCGATCAAATCACTGCGGCACAAGATGACGGGCATATCTGCTTTGCATCCAACGTTGCTTTGGCAAAGCGGACCCATGTTAGTGTTCAAACCGTAGAACGGCACATCACCAAACTCGTCTCTCTTGGCCTCCTGTCGCGCCGCTCCAGCGCCAACGGCAAACGATGGGCTAGACGGGACACAAGTGGCCGTATTGTGCTCGCCACAGGACTTTCTTTGATGCCGCTATCAGCGCGATACTCTGAATTTGTTCAAATAAATCAAACGCATAAAGAACGCGCTGCTAGCCTATCGATCTTACGAGACAAGTGTGCAATCGCACTCGCAAGCCTCAAGAGGTATCTCCCGGTCCGCCCAGATCTTGAAGCCTTCTTCAACACTGCTCGAAACCTCCTGCGCAGGCGTTCGCCCGAAGAAGCTCTAACGGCCTTGTTGACGAATATTACATCTCACTTTGAAGAAGTTGCTCCTGATCAGGCAGACAATTTGAGGGACACAGCCCCAAAAAATGAGGGGCACAAAGAACCTCATTTGAATCAGTCAGTTAAAGAAGAAGATTCATTTAGGATTGAAGTTGGTCCAGACGAGATGGAACGCGCCTACCCTAGACTCTGCGCTGAACTGAGAACAGCACGTAGCCAAACAGATTGTGAACGTCGAATGAGCGATATCGCAAACCATCTCGACTTAGGTAACCTTTGGTTCGATATTAAAAAACTTGGTCCAGCAAAAACATTTATGACCCTAGGTTACTTATTAGAGCGCATAGAAAGCATTAAGAAACCTCGTGGCTATGCATTCCACTTACTGCAAGGACTTACCAATGGGACTTTGGCCTGGGACACGTTGCTCCAGCCCATGAGAAGAAGAAAGAGTCTGTAGGGTCCGTTAGACACTGTTTTGGTTAGTAGTGCTGCCGAAAAGTAAAAGTTTCCTTCTTGTTTTGGGACTGTCTGAAGGAACCCTTCTGGGGTGTTCCTGACGGGTCCGGGTCGGTTTCCGGCCTGTCTGTCCTGACAAGGAACCTCCCATGCAAACAGAAGTATTGCGCGTGCTGCGCACTGAAGCTCAGTCGTGGTGGCGGCATCGAGAGCTTAGAAGAACTGGTGACCTTGATGAGGCTTGTCGGCTGGAACGCCAAACGATCCTACGTGACCTTGGCTACCTTCGGACTGCGATCAACAACCCCAATGCCTATGTCAGTTGCGGTGGGGGAGGGACCATTCTTCACCTCGGGCTGACAACAGTCTCGCTCTATGCCCCCGTTGAACGCTTCCCGCTCGCCAGCTTGGCCGTCCGGCTTGGAGCGCCTCTGATCGACTGCCGCCCCGTCCGAGACATCATCGCTTTCGCAAACCTGCCCAAGGTCACAATGGATGGCGGGATCGACCCAGAGCCTTGGACGGCCTCAAGCCGTGTATCGCTCCTGACATATATCGACGCTGCCGAACGCCTCGGCGCTCGTATCGTCAACGATCCGCGCGCAGGTCGCGCAACCTAACCCAACTTTCCAATTCAACCCCAAGCGAAAGGAGGCCAGCCATGGCCCGTTCCCGCACGTCCAAATTCGACGCATCCGAAGCTATTACCAATGAACTTATCCGCATCATCGAACGCGGGGTTCTCCCTTGGCGCAAACCGTGGACCGCTGGCGGCAGCGCGCGTCCGTTGCGCCACAATAGTGAGCCCTATCAGGGCGTGAACAACTTCCTGCTCACAATGCGCACGGTGATGGCAGGATATACCTCTCCGTTCTGGATGACGGTGCCACAGGCAAACACGCTCGGGGCCAAGATCCGGAAGGGCGAACGCTCGTCCGTTGTTGTTTATTATGGCCAGAGTCGAACGCAGTCCGATGATGAGCAGGATGCCAACGATGGCAATGCCGAAGAAGCCCGCGTGTTTCGGTTCCAGAAGTCATATCGTGTGTTCAATGCAGATCAAATCGAGGGCCTGCCGGATGCATTCCACCCGGATGCTTGCCCAGTCCCCGATCATATGCCATCCGCGCCAATCCCGCATATGCAGGCGTTCTTTGATGCCATCGATATTACGACGGTCTTTGGGGGGACCGAGGCACGCTACAATCCGCCCGTCGACAAGGTATTCATGCCAAGCATTGAGCGCTTCAAGGACCCCCTTAACTTTTACGGGGTTTGGGCGCACGAGCTTGCGCATGCCACCAAGGCACCGCATCGGTTAAACCGCGATTACGGTCTCAGCCGATTTGGCAACACAGCCTATTCCCGCGAAGAGATCGTCGCAGAACTGACATCCTGCTTTTTAGGGCAGGAGCTCGGGTTCACAGCGCATACGCTAGAGCTGAACGCGTCGTATTTGTATCACTGGTTACGTGTGCTGCGCTCGTACAAGACGGCAATCTTCAAACATGCGGCCGATGCCCAGAAGGCCTGCGATTACCTGATCGCACGCTCAGAGGCGGGCAGGGCAGGGGCCACCGATCAGGCAGCTTGAGAGGTCTGGTGCTGTCGCAGGCGGCGGCACTCAAAGAGTGAAAGCAAGCTTTGGGTTTTGTGTTTTCAATTTCCTTGAAAGGACAGACCCATGACCACTTCCGCACGCCCTCAAACCGAAGGCCCCGACATCGCAGCAATCGCGGCGCAGAATGATGCCTTCCGCAAACTCGCCTGCCTTGGTGAAACCCCTTCGCAGCCCATTCAGGGTCGAATGCACCTCACAAGTTCTCTGGCCATGGCAGAAGATGGCTTAGCCCTTGAGGCCGTGCAAGCTGTGGGTGAGTTCGATGTCTTTGAGCCAGAGAATGATCCAGACGGGTGCCACGACTTCGGAGCCGTGGATATCAGGGGGCAAAAGGTCTTTTGGAAAATCGATCTTTATGAGGCGGATGGCGATTTCCGCTACGGTGCTGAGGCCTCTGACAACCCTGCAACCACCATGCGCGTGCTCACCATTATGATGGCATCCGACTGGTAGGGCAGGGGATCCGACGTTCTGAACATTCGAGGCCTGCTTCCTCTCTTCAAAGGGAAAGCAGGCCTTTTTCCCGTGTGATCCTCAAACCCGGGGATTGGTCAGGCCGTTCCACACGTTGGAGCGGCGCAACATCTCAAAAGGACATCACATGACACATGCTCTCAAATCTATCTCGGTTGCTATTGGTGATCTCACATCTCACCCCGCCAACGTGCGCAGCAACTCGCCTGAAACCTACGAGACAGAGGCTATCGCCCACCTCACAGCCAGCATCGGCGTTCTGGGCATCATCCAACCGCTGCTGGTTCAAAAGATCGATGGCAAGTTCGGCGTATTGGCAGGTGGTCGACGTCACGCTGCTTTGAACGAACTGGTCGCTGACAAGACCGCCAAGGGCTTCACCAACAAAACCAAGATCGAATGCCGCTTGGTGCCAGACAACTGCGATGTGACCACGGCCCTGTCGCTGGCCGAGAACATCACGCAGGCACCGATGAACGCCATCGACGAGTTCGAAGCCTTCGCGCGTATGATGGAAGTCGATGGGCAGTCACCTGAGACGATTGCCAAGACGTTCGGCACCACAGTCGCCGCCGTGAAGGGTCGCTTGCGCTACGGTCTCATCCATCCCGATATCCGCGCAGCCGCGCGCGCCAAGACGATCACCCTCGATACGATGAAGGCCTTTGCGGACCATCCAAGCCAGGCAGTGCAGCTTGAGGTGTACGAGGCTCTAACAAGCGATGACAGCTATGTGCAGGCCTATACGGTGCGTCAGGCGCTCAAAACCCGTGGTGTGCAGGTCAGCGACGATATCGGGGCCTTCGTGCGCGAAGACTATGAGGCGCGGGGCGGTCCCATCGCGGCTGACCTGCTCGAGGAGCATTCGGTGTTGGAAGACATCGCACTGGTCGAGACTATCATGGTCGAAAAACTCACCGCCGCCGCCGAAGAGGCACGGGCACAGATGGGGTTTGCGTGGGCCGAGGCGTTGGTGCGCTATGACTATGCAACGATGGCAGAATATGGTCGCGTCTATCCCGGCCCGATCGAGCCTGATGCTGCAGGCCAAAAGCGTGTCGATGCGATCACCGAGGAGCTCGAGAAACTGCAACGCGAGATGGAGGATGAAAGCCTCGAGACCGATGCCTACAACGCCCTCTACGATCGCGTGGATGCGCTCGAAGAAGAGGCGCGGGATCTGCAGGAGGCCTACAGTGCAGACGATCTTGCGCAGGGTGGTGTTATCGCATCCTGGTCAAATGGCAAGATTACGCTGCACCTTGGCTTGGTGCGGCCAGAGGACAAGCCTGAGGCGACTGCGCAGACAACAAGCGCCAGCGGCACGTCTGGCGATGCAGGAGGGCAGGGCGTAGATGCAATCGTCTACCCGGCCTCGCTGACCCAAGACCTCAAGACTGAACGTGCAATGGCCCTCGGGGCGGCGATGACATTGCATCCCGAAGCCACGCTCGATCTGACATTGTTCAAGCTGGTCACGGACGTGCTTGGCGGAATGAGCGCGACCCACGCCGTCAAGGTCGAAGCCCGCAAGGAATATCGCAGCCATGCCAAGATGGATGAGATCGATGGCACGTCGCTGGAACAGGTCGCCGAAGCGCATGACGCGCTTGATCTGTCTTGGGCGGATGAAGCGAAGTCTCCAGCGGATCAGTTTGCGGCGTTCCGCGCGCTGGCGGCGGGCGAAAAGGCCAAACTGGTCGCCTATGCCACGGCGAGCACGACGCAATCCTGTTTTGGCCGCAGCGCTCAGAGCGACAGTTTGATGCATGATTTCGAGATCGAGGTCATGCCTGACATTCGCGCGCATTGGACGCCAAACGCGGCACTGTTCAATCGGTTCAAAAAGGCATGGCTGCTCAAAATCCTTGGTGAAGAGCTCGGCCTTGCGCAGGAGGCGGTAACACTGGCCTCCATGAGCAAGAAAGAGATCGTCGCGTTCTGCGACAAGCTCTTTGCCGAGCCATTTGCGACGCTCACGGAGGGTCAACACGCGGCCGTTGCGGCGTGGTGCCCGCCGATGATGCAAACGACCGGTGGCACCGGCTTGATAGTCGATGCGGAGGAAGTCGCCGCTCAAACCGAGACTGTTCAAGCAAAAGCCGCCTAATCACCCCAATGACCCGCGCTTGGAAACATCAGGCGCGGGTCAGATCCCGACATTCCCTAGAAACACCAAGAAAGACATTACCATGGCTATTCTCAAGTTCTCCGCGTCTGCGGTTGCGGCGCAAATCGCGCATGCGCGCTCGTGTGCAACATTCCTGCCGAATTGGAACGGGCCAATCGACAAGCCCGCCCTGATCCTCATCGTTGGGAACGGCGTGCATCTGCGCTCCAACGGCATTGATGGCTCTACCACGCGCATCGTCACCACCGAGCAGTCCGATCCCAGCTTTGCCTTTGCGAACGGCATTAATCCGTTTCGGGACGGCGATTGGATGGCGCAGCGCCAAATGGCGTTTCGCGATCTGACGGGACAGTTTTACACCGACATTTTGGATGATGTGCAGACACTTATCGATCGCGGGCAGGGGGCCATTCGGCTGGCAATCGATGGGCATTCTATCCGCGTCTTCGTGCGCCGCGCCTCAGACTTCCTGATTGGTGGCACCTATGAGGTGCCATCAGGTTTGGGTGGCACATTCCGAGTGATCCTGAAGGACGCCTGCGACACCTGCGCAATCGTTCAGAACTGCGGGAATTGCGAAGACTTCGATGCCATGCAGCCATATCGCGTGCCGCTTGATGCACTCATGGAGCTAGAAGACCGGAGGGCAGCATAATGGGCTGGTTGTTTTACACGGATCGGCGAGTTCAGACATACGCCGATGAGAAAGCAGAGATCACGCGTCTCTGCACCTTTGAAACAGATACGCGCCGCACGACATTGCTTAAAGCCAGCAAAGTCGGCTCGACGTGGTATGCGGCAGCGAAGGTTGAGAGCCTTGATTTGCCGCCGTTGGAGGATCGGACCTATATAACCGACGAAGATGGATCGTTCACCTTCGGTGCTGTGTTTCTGACGCGGTACGACGACGGGTGCTGGGGCTACAAGGACATGGAGGAAAGCGCTGGTCCTTGCGAATCCCGCGCGCCGCTGAGCATTCTCAATCTGTTGTCCGAGTTGAAAGACCCCGACAGCTATGCCCACGCCTGGCGCCAACGGTGTCGGGACTGGGCCGCGATCCCTGATTACGCAGAGGGCGACAAGATCAAACTCGCCTCCCCTGTGACCCTCAGCGATGGCAGCACCTGTCAGGTCGTTACAGCGACCCATTACAGGCGCGGACGGCAAAAACGGCGCTGCTACCATGTTGAGGAAACTGGCAGCCTTGTGCGGCTCTCAAAGGCGTCGCTTGCGGGATCGGAGCTTATCAGTCGCGAAATAGCTGAGGGCAGTGCCGTGTTGGCGGAGTTTTTTGGCCAGCAGACGCCATAGGAGGCCCCACAGCGCGTTCCACGCCGTATTCTGGCCCTAGGGGCCTCCTCCGCGCTGCAAAGCGTAGAGGAGGCTTCTTGTCCTGTGAACCTCAAACCGGATCACAAAGGACAGAAAACATGGCCCATCCTAACCCGAAGCACACCAAGCAAAGCCCATCTAAGGCTCAGCTTAAATCAGCTCTGTCGCTGATTGCCGCCGAGATCGCGCGGGGACCTCTGCGCAGCTCCTCTCTCTCAAAGATCATGCGCGACACCTTTGGCGGTAGCGATGCCAGCGGTGCATGGAGTTGGCGCATGGCCTACGACATGATGCAGGCTGCTGCGGCTCAAACACTTAGCTTGGATGCGAGTGGGTCAGGCGCACTTGGTGCTGCCAAGAACCTCGCGATGCGGCTTTTGACCGAGACGCGGCGGTCCGAGCAACAGATACGCCTGCAACAGTTCTCTACCCCGCTTCCTTACGCAGCCCTCGCCGTGTGCGCGGCGGCAATCCGCAACTGTGAGACTACGCTGGAACCATCTGCGGGAACCGGTTCATTGGCGGGGCTCATGAAGCGGGCAGGCGGCATTCTCATGCTCAACGAAGTCGATCCGTTTCGCCGGCAGCTGCTCGATGTGGTGTTCGACGCGCAGGCGACGGGACATGACGCGGAACATATTGATGATCTGCTGACGTCAAGAACTGCCCCGAGCGTTATCGTGATGAACCCGCCGTTTGCATCCTCGGTCGATCGCTCCCGCGATAAGCACATTGCTGCCAAGCATCTCATCGGGGCCGCGAAACGATTGGCACCCGGCGGGCGCCTTGTTGCGATCATGCCGATGGGCTTCAGCCCCGAGCGGGATGCTGCACATTGGGCCCGCGCAATGGGCCTTCTCACTCCGCGCCTGGCCCTGACCATCCCCGGCCATGTCTATCGCAAACTTGGCACCAGCGTTGATACCCAACTGATGGTCTTTGATAAGGTCGATGAGGGAGTCGAGATGATCCGGACCTCCGTCGATGATCTCGACGCGGCGGTCAGTATCGTGGACCAGATTGCCGCGACGCGCCCGCCTGTGATGGCGGCACGCTCATTGAATGTCGGGCGCCCTCTGATGCCACCCGCGTCCCACAAGGGACGCAAGCCTGCCGCATCAAAGGCATCTGCCACCAAAACTCCCAAACACGCAGCGACACCGCTGTCGTTCACCACGCTCGAGACGCCGCGCGAAAACACCCCGATTTCCGAGATATATGCCCGCTATCGCCCGCAGCGGATCGATATCGCTGGCGCACAGGAACACCCAACGCCGCTGGTCGAAAGCATTGCGATGGCTTCGGTCGCACCTCCCGTGCCCTCGCTGCAGGCCGCGGAGGGTCTGCGCCTGCCGAACCGCTTGATTGCCGAGGGTCATCTCTCGGAAGCCCAGCTTGAAACCATCATCATGGCCAACGATGCCCACGGACGGGATTTGCCTGGCAAGTTCACCATCGATGACGACCAGACCAAGATGCTGCGCAGTGATGAGGAGGCGGCGGCACGTGCCTACCGCTTGGGATATTTCCTCGGTGACGGCACCGGTTGCGGCAAGGGCCGCGAGTGTGCAGGCCTTATTCTGGTCAATTGGCTCTGCGGGCGGCGCAAAGCTGTCTGGGTGTCAAAATCCGCAACCTTGATTGAGGACGCCGTGCGCGATTGGACCGATCTCGGTGGCTCGCCTGCAGATATCCAGCCGCTCTCGAAATGGAAGCCCGACCAGCAAGTCACGATGGGCGACGGCATTATGTTCGTAACGTATGCCACGCTGCGGTCAGCGGGCAAATGCGGCACAACACGTTTGAACCAACTGCTCGACTGGATGGAGGGCGACTTTGACGGCGTGTTGGCCTTCGACGAGGCCCACGCGATGCAAAATGCGGCTGGATCGGAGCAGGGCAGGGGGGCAAAACCGTCCCAGCAGGGCCTTGCGGGTCTGCGCCTGCAACTCGCCACTCCGCGCGCTCGCGTCTTCTATGTCTCGGCGACGGGGGCCACATCGGTTCATAACCTCGCCTATGCCTCCCGGCTCGGGCTTTGGGGCCAGGGGTCAGAATATCCCTTCCCGAGCCGCGAGAGCTTCGTCTCGGCGATGGAGGCGGGTGGTGTGGCGGCCATGGAGGTCGTGGCCCGCGATCTCAAAACACTCGGGTTCTACACCGCGCGGGCGCTGAGTTTTGACGGGGTCGAATACGACGTGCTGGAGCATGCACTGACGCCTGCGCAAACGGAGATCTATGACGCTTATGCGGGCGCGTTCCGCACCATCCACCATAACTTAGAGGCCGCACTGACCGCGACAGGCGTCAATGATGCCTCGGGTGAGACGAATGCTTCTGCTGCAAAAGCCTCAGCCAAGTCGCGGTTCGAGAGCACAAAGCAGCGTTTCTTCAATCATCTGCTGATGGGCATGAAAGCCCCGTCAATTATCAGCGCCATTCAGCAGGATCTATCCGATGGCTATGCTTGCGTCATCCAAGTGGTCTCGACGGGTGAAAGCCTTTTGAAACGGCGCTTAGAGGTGATGGACCCTGATGACGAACTGGTCGAAGGCGCGCTGACGCCGCGCGACTACGTGCTCGGCTACCTCGAACAGGCCTTTCCGATCCACACCCAGAAGCTTGTCGAGATTGACGGCAATGTCGTCGCAGAGCCACTGCGGGATGAAACAGGGGCCTTGGTCGTCTCTCGCGAAGCGTTGGCCCTGCGGGACGAGGCGATGACGGATTTGATGGCGTTGGCCCCGATCCCCGCGGCACTGGATCAAATCCTCTGGGCGTTCGGGGATGAAGCTGTGGCAGAAGTCACAGGCCGGTCCATCCGCCCGCTCAAATCGAGCGACGGCGCGCTCTTTATCGAAAAGCGCGCCGCGAGCAGCAATTCCTCCGAGACGCAGGCGTTTATGGATGGGGAGAAAAACATCCTGATCTTCTCAGATGCGGGTGGCACGGGGCGATCCTATCACGCGGCGCAAACAGCGAAAAACCAGAAGCGGCGTCGCCATTACTTGCTGGAGCCCGGCTGGCGCGCGGATGCAGCCATTCAGGGACTTGGGCGGACGCATCGTTCCGCCCAGGTCAGCGCGCCGTTCTTCCGGGTCTGCACCTCGGACGTGCACGGCGAGAAACGCTTCACCTCGACTATCAGCAAGCGCCTCGATCAGCTTGGCGCGCTCACCAAAGGCCAACGCGAGACAGGCTCGCAAGGCATGTTTCGCGAGGAGGACAATCTCGAAAGCCCCATCGCGCGCTCCGCGCTGCGGGGATATTACGCCGATCTTGCCGCGGGGCGTGCGGAGGCGATGGGCTATGAGACCTTTACCGATTGGACGGCATTGCGGCTGATCGACAAAGACGGCGTGCTGCTGGAAGAGCTGCCGCCCATCCAGCGGTTCCTCAATCGGGTGCTGGCACTACCGATCCATATGCAGAACGCGCTCTTTGCAGAGTTTATGCAGCGGATCGCGGATCAGACCGAGCGTGCAAGGGATGCAGGTACGCTTGATCTCGGGGTGGAAACGCTGCGAGGCGAGACGATCAGACAGGTCTCGGCGGAGGATTTATGGACCTGCCCGCAATCCGGGGCAGTGACGCGGATCATCGGGCTGGAGGTGACAGACCCGGTTCATATCGCGCGCGCGGAAGCTGCCCTTCGCAACAACGTCGACAAAATTCCGATGGTCAATCGGGCATCGGGGCGGGTTGGGCTGATCTCAAAACGCCCGATGCAGATGTATGATGAAGACATCGTCACCCTCATGCGCAAGGTCGTGCGCCCAACTGGTAAGTCCTATCTCGAGGAGGGCAAGTTCGAAGCCTCGGCTTGGGAGGCGATTGACCAGCCAGAGTTCATCCGGCTTTGGGATGAAGAGGCCGACAGCTTGCCCAAAACCACAACGACAAAGCTCTACTTGCTCACGGGTCTGTTGCTGCCGATCTGGAAAACCATCCCGACAAGCAACGAGCGTATCTATCGCGTCACGCCCGAAGGCCGTGCCAGCATGATAGGCAGAACACTCAGCGAGGACGGGGCCGTAGCCCTTCGGGCGCGGTTCATGACAAGCACTCCCGAAACGCCGGGTGAGATGCTGACAGCTGCTCTTGGCACGACGACACCCGTCGATTTAGGCCGAGGCCTGACGCTCACGCGCCGTCGCGTTGCGGGCGATGTGCGCTTGGAGATTGGTGGGGCGGATAAGGGTACGATTGAGGGTCTCAAGGCCCTTGGGTGTTTTACTGAGATTATTGCCTTCCAGCTGCGGGTGTTTGTGCCACACGGTGAGGATGTCGATACTATAGCCATTCTTTCCCGCATCACTGGTCATAACGACGGCAGCACCCGAAACGCCGCCTGACCAGCGGGGCGGGTGCCGCGTTTCTCAACCAACTCCAGAATGTCAAAGCCCGCTCCAGTGCGAAGGCTTTGGCTTCTTTCCGCCACAAAAACATACCGGAGACTGACATGAACATCGAAGCTATCAAAGCCGCAGTGGATGCGGGTCAGACCGTCCACTGGGTGAACACGGGCTACATCGTGCACAAAGACTCCCTCGGCCAATACCTGATTACTTATCGCCATGGTGGCAGCACCATCGGTCTGACGGATCAGTCGGGAACCCGCTTGAACGGGGATGAAGCGGAATTTTACGTTGTAGGTGCAAACAATGACCAGTCATAAAAACTGGATGTGCCAGTCGAAATTTTGGGAAGGACGGGGGAGCGCGTTCGGCGACGCAGGCTCTTCACAATGTAGCACAGCGGATTTGGAGACCGAGGGAGAAAGTTGAAAGCAGGCTTTCTGTTCTGTGATCCCATGAGGGGTCAACAAAGCAATCTCGGATGGTCTGGCAAGATGTCAGGTCCCGATAACCCAAGAAGGATAAGACCCATGTTCGCAGGAACCCTCACGAAAACCGCCGACACCGCAGCCGCTGTCTTCACCGGCACAATTCACAACACCAAGTTCGACGTCGCAATCCAGCTGGAGACGCGCCCGAAGATGTCCGAGCGCAGCCCGGACTTCGACGTTACCGCCGTCAACAAATCTGGCCGCAAGGTCCGCATAGGCACGGCGTGGAATGAAACCGGCAACACCAGTGGTAACCCCTACATTTCGATGCAGCTGGATGTTGGTCTTGGGCCATTCCGCGTCAATGCCGTGCAGACGCAGGAAGCCCGCAAAGCCAAGAGCGAAGACTTCGAGATCATCCCGTTGGTCTCAAACGGCACGATGAAATCCGGCTCAATCTCGGGCGAATTGACCGCAATGGATGCTGACAACGCCTTCGCAGGCTACATCGCCAACATGATATTTGATCTGGATTTCATGCTCATCGAGAACGATTACAAGACCGAGGAAACCCATCCCGACTACCGGATCGAAGTCAGCTCGCCAAAAGGTCAAGCGATCCGTTTGGGTTCGGCCTGGATGGCGAAAAGCACCCGGACCGGTAATGAATACTTGTCGTTGCTGATCAACACGCCTGACGGTGATCTGCGGGTCAATGCCGTGCAGAACGAAGAGCAACGGGGTGGCCAGACGTTCTCGATCATTCCGTTTGTGCAGAGCGATGATCAGCAGCCCGACGCAAGCGGTGGGTTGTCACTGGTTGCTTAATCGCAACAAGACCATCGACTGACAGAGCAGGGGAGCCGCGGCAACGCGGTTCCCCTTTTTTGTGTGAGTGTGCTTGAAAGACACCCGTGCTTGGCCCGGTGCTTTGATTGGCACTTGCAACACCATCGCTTGGCATGTGCGGCCTTGTCGAACCATCCCATTATGCTACAATGATATACTAACGTAGTGCGGTTCTTGAGAGGGCGGATGGCTAGAAAACCGAAAATGGACCGAGTTTGGTTCGAGAACTTTGACCTCGAAGCCGAAATCACCGCGCTGATCACCCGTATCGAGACATGTACCAAGTTCACGCTTCCGGACCAAAAACGCGATCTGGCATTTTCGTACGCGGCGTCTCGGTTGCGTAAAACGAAAGAGGCTTACGCCGATGCGAAGATCTCGGGCAAGCCTGTCTCCACATCCCGCCGGGACTTTCTAACGACCATACAGGATACGATTTTCTTGGCGATTCCGGACGAGGATGTCGCGTTGATGCCAATAAGCGAATATGTCCTGAACGATCCATCGTATTATCAGGACGCGATGTGTCGCGCGGCATCCCTCACCGAGGACGAGCTCTTTATGGCCCTCTCTCCCATACTCAAAGATATGACGGTGCAGGATGCCCGCGAATTTGTATCGAAGCTTTGGCATGATGGGATCGACGGCAATGCCAGAAAGTATGCGGAAGCATTGAAGCGTCCGGAGCGTGAGCGCGTTCCATTGCGGCGAGGCTATATTGTCTAGGCAAGCGGCGCCGTGTTTTGTCCGATCTTATCAGGCACTGACACTCTGGCACCGCTGTTGGGTGGGATATTTAGGTGCGGCCCAAGCCAGAAATAGACGGCTTGGGCAGCAAAAGTCTCGAAAGAGTCCTCTTTCCCAAATGCCGTCCCGCAGCATTTAGCTTGAGCAGAAAATTCAGCTTGCTGCGATCGGCCCGAAGCTGACGCCAATCCAGGCTGACAGCAGGCGATCAGAATCTTCGTCCAGACGTAAAAACCGGATCGCCCGCACTGCCGTTCATAGGTGCAGAGAGGCAAAGAGCTTCTGGCTCCGCCTTCCGATTTTCGTGGGGTGTTGGAAGTGTATGAATATCCATTTGGCCTTGACTTCAGCCAGAACTCGTGTGGACTTTTACACAGTGTCGCTGTGCCGTATCACCCAGTCAGAAAGAACGCGCAGGCTTAATTTCAAACCGAAAAAAGGAGAGTATTCATGGCACTTAAACCAGGACCAAAGCCGATAGCAAAATCAACAGGGAAACCAGATCAGCGCCGTCGTGATAACAAAACCACGCCAGGGAATACACCTTCCCTGAAACCTAGCAAATCTAGCAAGCCCCCAAAAAAGAAATGAAAGAGGGCTATCGCTAATTTGCTCTTTTAGCCCTGCAGACCAATTACTTCTACGTTGAATGACTGGTCTTGGGACAGAAAGGTCGGATTGTTCCGGCTACCCGCCGCCATTCAGCTGCGACTGGACGCAGCGGCATGCGGGCGGTTGAAAACGTGCTCTGAAATCTATTTTTTATCTGGATGTTTCACAGGTAATATTTGAAAGGCTGCGGCCCGCCCTCCTTCGCTGATCCCATCACCAGAATATCCCCTACCATCTTAGCGAACCGGACGGTCACCGGCAGGCCATCGTTGAAATTGCATGAGTTATAGTTGATCTTCGTCAGCCCCATAATGTCAGTTAGGACGGACTGAATATCAGGACGAGAATATTTTGACCGTAGCACTGTGATGAAAAGGGGGTTGGGTGTTTCCGGTCCGATGTATGTATCCAGTTGAGGGACGTATCCGCTTGTCCAAAGATATGCGTTTCGATCATCTAAGAGCAGCGCCGTTCCCCGGATGACCGGGTAGTCTCCGTTACGGAAAAGCTTCGCATCCCCACCGGTCGATTTAATCCGGACTCCAACGACGTTCGTTCCCGGAGGCGCTGCACGGCAAAAGGCTTTCCATTCCACATCATTAAACGATGCCTGGCCATGGATAAAAAGTTCCTTTGGTGGGGAACCATGCATTTCAGTGTAAGTATCGATGACGGTCGCAAGGAGATCTTCGGCAGCCGCAGGGCTCAGGTGATATTCGTATTCATCGGTTTTCCACGGCCCGTTCGCACCACGGAATACGACCCCGTCGCCTTCGTTGAGAAACATCTGTGCGGCGCAGCAGACATGGTTGTCGCGATTGTTTGGAAGGTTTTTATAAACCATCCCAATGTAGCAAACCCCCGGTCGTATGTCAGACAACCGCCAAGGTGGTTTCGGTTGGGATTTGTAGTAGAGCCCCGTCGCTAGGTTCCAAGCTACCGTCGCCGCGTCCTGTGTCTTCCGAGTTGGATAACCTGCACTGTTTAGAAAAGCGTCTGGGTCCAAGGTCGTTTCCCGTAGAACCTGCGTGGGTGCGATAGCCAGAAATTCGGCCTTTATCCGTCGACGGAAATCAGGAACATCGTCGAAGATATCTTCTGAACTCGTATCGAAGTCAGCCAGAGTTTCGAACAGGGGCATGCTGGCACGTGCTTTTTGCTTCTTCGACGCACGTCCTGACGTAAGTTCGATGCCTGTCCGCTTCGATTCAGGACGACAGCGATCATAGACAATCTCCGGAACGACAAAGATCCACACATCGATCGCGCGCTCTTCGTTGCGAAGATATCGCCTGACCCGGTCGGTGTAGATGCGAGCAACAGTATCTACAGCCTCGTGCTTATTTTCAATCTTAGTCGCCCGGTCGATATCCTTCAGATCAACTATGAGCTCGCTGCACCCGTCAGGGTCGAACGTGATGCCGAAAGTCTCCTCCAGACCCGCGAAATCAGCCAAGTGCAGCCTGTCCTTTTTCTCCGTCGGGCCGGGAGGTGGCACAGAAATTCCCTGTAGAAGCCTTTTACTCCAACCTCGGAAATGTTTGATGCCGCTCTGCGTGGCCACGACACCAATTCGGACCTCCGAAATTTTCCGTCCAGCCGCATGAGGTCCATAAAGAAACAGGCCGTCCTTCGGGTGATGGCTCCGTTGTCCAAACCTGAATTCAAGCTCGGGCTCATTAAGATGCTCAACGGCGAGGCCGGGTTCACGAAACCTCATGCTTCTTCCTCCTCTACTTCGGGGCGCCCAAGCGTGCTCTCGTCATCCTCCTCCCCATCCGCGTCCAACACGTCTGGCATGCTGGTGCTGACTGGTGACGTGAAAAGCACCGGTTCGGAGGAGAGAAGCATATTTTGACCGGGTGCAAGCGGGACACGAATGTAAGCAGAATCCATCGACATAATTTCCAGGAAGGCCAGCAAACGACCATGCCACTGCTTGTTGCGCCAGCCTTTACAACCGGATCGGCGGAGGCGGTGCATCTTTTTCGGATCGTCGACACTCTTACCCTCAGGCGTGCCATTATCCTCTGCAAAGAGCACGCGGGCTTTCAATCGGACATGCCAGAATGGCCAAAGCCTCGGAAGCGCGGTGACACCGTATTTCCAGACATGTTTGCGCGCGACATTACGCAGCATAGATGACCGTCGTCCTCCACCCTGCCTCCCCCATGGCACCCTGTGGCCGTTGGCAGCCTGTTCTGAGGAAATATGAAACCCTTCCGCCCCAGAATATGCGTAAGAGATCATTCCTCTGTCCCGGCAAAGGCGCTCCCAGGAATCCCGGATCAGGTGGGTCATCATATTCGACGCATCACGTGCTCGTAGATCTACGTCCGGAAAACCTTCCTCGACGAATTTTGTTACCGAAACAGATGCCCGTAGCCGCAAACTAGCGACACCCTCGAAGCTGTCCTCAATATCCTTCGGGTCTGCGAAGGCGATCAAGCTCCTGCCATGTTGCACGGCGGGATAAGACAGGCGGGAAATACGGCGCTTAAGCGCATCCTCGCGGAGAGATCCTACCGCATCGTAGTAGTGAATCTCATCCGGCATCTCAACGATCGAAAGCCAGTTTGAAGTAAGCTGCTCTGGTTCCCGCACGAGGGGGATGGCTCGCTGTGTGCGGAACTCATCCCACTGCGAGGCAACGACGATATCCTCGATCTTACAAGGAATCTTTTGGCGATGGAGCGCGCTAACAAGCCGTTCCAACCCTCGGCCCCAGCCGCGCGAGAAATCGACTGGGACGGCGTCCCTCAATCCTTCAATCCTGCTTCCTTCTTCCATTCGCAGAGGGATGACGAACCTCGGGTCCTCAAGCACCTTGGCGACCTCACCAGCTTTGTCGATCACATCCATCAGGCCATCGTCCTGTCGCGTCGCGGGGCTGGTGGGCACGAGGACTTTTACTGCCCGATGCTCAAGCGCGCGGTATACCTCTTTCCGCCACCGGTCGCCGGGCTCGAGCGTCATGAGCTCCGAGAAAACTCGATATCCAAGCGCCTCCAGTTTCGGACCTAACCAAAGAATAAACTGATCATCTGCAGGCCGGGTCCCAAGAATGAAAAGAACGTCTCGAGCTGCTTCTTTTGTCGAGCCCGGATCCGAGCCGGCACGGGGCAGGAGAGATGACAGAATTGTGGGTGGTTGCGCCCTTTTACTGCGTTTATCCAGTGTTCTGTTCAAGACAGTCTCGAGCACGGTGGCGCTGGCTTGCCATAACTCAGGATGAGCTTCTAACACATCGGGATGATTGCGAAGAAGGGCTTCGATATCTTCTTTTCCGTAGATATCGCCTGGCTCCAACAAGGACGGTCCGATGATCTCCATCAGCTGCGTCTTTTTGGTCGGAGTCATTGATACAGATGTGGACAGAATGTAGCGGTTTGGGACGAGCTTATCGATGGTCGCCCGTTCCTTTCGGAGCACGCGCGTCAATTGCGAGAAGCCTGAGCCCTCGTAGTTCTTCGCTTGCAAAATCGTCAGATCTGGCCCTTTTGCGTGTCGGCCATCCATGCCGCCATCGGGCCCGGCACCAAACTGCTCAAATCGCACGCTGATATCTCGGCCGATCAGATCGGCCGAGATAGCTTCAAATTGAGAGGGGGACAATGAAGGGAAACTAAAAGACATGAGTCTGATAGTGCCAACATGTTCCTATTCCTACAAGTTGTGTTTTTTTTGGGTAGCAATACAAAACATGGTATTAAAAGGGAGCCTTTTTCGGCCATCTGTATTTGTGAACCCGCTGAACAGCTTTGCGGTAAGTCTTACCCTGTCTACCGGTTGCGACATAACTCGCACCGGGGGCACCCGTCTGCTTATTGACGACGATGGCCTGCAGCGGTGGTAAGTTTTGACGTCGACACTCCTCTTGAATGACCCCCAAAAACCAGCGTGCAGATCGGTGGTGAAGTCCGAGAGGTTTGGTTAGATCTCCATATGAGATCCACCCACCTTTTCGAGCAAGCTTATAGAGGGGTTTCCAGGCAGCCCTTGCCCGCGCAACATGATCAATTTTTGACATCTCGTTTCCTTTGAGATGCGGCTTTGAAGGTTTGAGATCTTGTGTAAGCCGCAGCCACATGACCCCCGCCACATACCGGAGCATATGGTTTGGAAGTCAGCGGCCCCAGTTTTATTCGAGGGTTCGGCTCCTACAGCGTAGGCGGGTCTTTTATGTGGTGCGTTTGCACCGCCCCTGATCTCTTATATTTATGATAAAAAAGGCATCATTCAAGATATGGTAGAAAAAGAACTTTTGGGTTCACTTCTAAATTGGAGCATCATACCAGCCCTCTGGAAATCCTGCAGTTACCCACCGAAAGGATAAGCCATGCTAAAGGCGCGTAAGCCCCTATATGCACATATTCTGCAACTGCTGGCGCTAAGGTCCGCTTTCGTGTTTTCCAAAAGATGTTCTCGCGCTTGCAGCGAAAGGCAACAAGTTCCCTCTGCCGTGTTTGCCAACCAATTGAGCCTCTGACGAAATACCTAACGGCCTCTCCTGCTCGGCTTCGCGTGTCGCAGGAGAGAACGGCCCTGCGGTCCGTCGCGCATGCGGCCATGCGGCCTTACCGCGGTGTCGGCTCATGGGTCCCGGTTTGCCCGTCTCGCGAGCGCGGCGGGTCTCGGCCACGCCTGCGGTCTTCGCTCTGGTCTGTTTTGCCGAGGCAAAACGATCCCGGCGCTGCGTCCGCCTGCGTGTCCGGCCCCACCGCTTGCCTGCTCGCGTCGGACAAACCTGGCGTCAAAACACACACACATGAGTATGGAAGCATATCCTCCGGATGGCCCCCAAATCAGCCCGCCTCAAGGATCGCAAAACTTTTCGGCGAAGGTGGCGCGAGTGGAGAGGTCAATCGCGCGCGTAAGGTTGTGTGTGTCGTGAGCACGGCGCTTGGAAAACTTTTACGCCCAGCAAGCTGGCGGCTACGCCGTCCCTGACCCGGACAGATTCGGTGAACCAGAAATCGGCCATGCCCCCACAATCACGTGGTGGCCCTCAAACTCAAACATTTGGAGATGAACACATGGCCTACGATCAAGCGACAACATACGAGACAATCGAACTCTTCGGCCTGACGGAAAAAGGTGCACACCTGCCAATCCCGCAGGACGATATCCTGAAGGACAGCATCATCCGCGAAGCCTTCGAGACCCTGCTCGGGCAATTGCGGAATACCGGACTTGAAGGAGAGATCGAGCCTCTCGCCCACGGATTGGCAACAATCCTGCAGCGCCGCAAGGTTGCTCTCGGTAAGGAAGTTGACCGCACAGCCGATAAGATCGGCGCATTGGCCAAATGCCACGATGGATCAGAAATCGCAGAGACCGCATTGGAAGAGGCACAGGCGCGCTTCGTGCAGTTGCGCGAGATCGTGGACGCCATCGAGACGATGGGGGAGGCGGCAGCGGAATGCTACGAGGTCGAGACCGGCAATGCCTTCATCCCGGCAGCGGGATCGCGCGCCAGCGTTCGGGCGCAAGAGACGGGAGCCGTCTTCGAGGCCAAGCAGCTTCTGGAGCAGCATGATCGTGAGACCGCCGCCAAGTCAAAAGTCGAAGGCGTACCGCTGATCGTGTCGGGGTCAACCGACTGGTCCGACATCGATGTCATCTTCCGGACCCTCGACAAGGTGCGGGATCGCATCAAGCAAAATCGCAATCAGGATATCTTCCTCTGCCACAAAGGCGGCAAGCATGGGGCAGAAATGATCGCAGCGCGGTGGGCGCGTGCGCGGGGCATCAATCAAGCGCGCTTTGATCCGCGTTGGTCCGCACACGGACGAGCAGCACCGTTCAAGTGCAACGATGAGATGCTGGACGATAAGTTCGCAGCGATAGGAGTTATCCTCTTCGGCGGCAACGGGGTGGCGCTGAACCTCGGCCAGAAAGCCGAAGCGAAAGGACTGACGGTGATGCGGGTCGCGGATCCGGCCAAGACAGCAGGCGAGGCATAAGTCAGAGAGGGTCACCTTCGGGTGGCCCTTTCTTCGTTCTCAAGATCGTGGGTAGACATTCAGATGCGCGGTGCTGATCTGCAGTAAAGGTTCATTTAAGTCATGACGGTGGATGTCCGATTTTCCCGCTTTGCGATTAGGTTGACCTTATCTCAATGTAATCCCTGTCTATTGTGTCCGTGCCACAAATGACTTTTGTTGGGCAGCATATCACGCGCGCAGGTTTTTCAGTCGATGCCCTTTTCTCCAGACCGCACCAAAGAGATTCAATCGCGTATTGATGCGCGTTTGCAATCTGGTCAGGCGAACGATTGGGAGGTTTCGTTTCTCACGAACATGGCCGCGCGGTTTCAGAAGTATGGAGGTGACACACGTCTGAGTAAGGCCCAGTATGCCAGCTTGCACAAAGTCCTGAAGCTGGAACGTGAGCCATCATCACAGCCCAAATTACAGGCTAACGATAGCGCACTGCGTCCGACTCGGAAGCGCCGCACCGAGTATTACCAACCAAAGTCCCGACCGATGTCTGTGACCCGTGCAATCACTGCACCTCGGCGGGCGGTCCGTAGGGCTCAGCGACAGATCATGGTGCCGCTTGTTATTGTCGTCGCGTTCGTTGCGTTGATTGGATCGTTCTTCGATTCAACATCATCGCAATCCACATCTTACGGCTCGCCAGCGACGTCCGCACCACAAACAACGAGCACCGCTTACGTCTATGTGACGGGGACACGAGTCAATCAACGGGACGGGCCTTCTACGTCTGATCGGGTCATGGGCGTTTTGGTTGAAGGCACCCGTGTCCAGCTGCTTCGTGACCAGGGACAATGGGCGCAGATTAGGTCTGACTTGGGAACCGGCTGGATGTCCTCTAGCTTCCTATCTCTCAATAGGCCGATCACGGCGCAACCCACAACACAGGATCGGGGCCTTCGTGCCAGCGATGTCAGGATCATTGATGGTGATACGATAAACGTGCGTGGGATTACTCCCAACGTTCGCCTTGTCGGTTTCAATGCTCCCGAGACCTGGCGGCCGTCTTGCACCGCAGAGCGTCAGGTTGGGGAACGTGCAACGGCGCGTTTGAGCCAGCTGGTGCGGAATGCGGCATCGATAGAATTTGAACGCGTGGCATGTTCGTGCAGGCCTGGTACCGAAGGTACAGATCAATGTAATTTTGGCCGGCTTTGTGGCTCGCTGTTCGTAGGCGGTCAGGATGTTGGACGCACACTGATTGGAGAGGGATTGGCCGTGCCATACCGGTGCGGTCGGACAAGCTGCCCTCCGCGGCCTCAAGCTTGGTGTCGATAACGTCGCAGCCAGCTCAACACCGGCAAACTGATCTTCGCCCGAGCTGAAAACCCTCCCTGTTTTTCGTTCTGCGCGACAGACCAAACCCCAACACGTCGCCTCAGAGCGAACTTGACCTTCACCTGCATCGAGATCAACGAGACCCGTGGCGACTGCGATGTGGGGGCACACATTTGGGTCTCTTCTTTTTGCTCATTGATGTGGATCGCACGGGGTCGGCCCGGCCGTGCCCTGCGCTGCGCTCCGGCAAGCACAAATACGGCTTCCACGCCTTTGGCGCGGACCCTCCGCATTTGCGCTTGCGACCTGTCCTGATGCCCCCATGCCTTTTGATCCTCATCGCAAAAAGGAGAAACCCAAATGACCAACCACTACGTCGCAACAGTTCCCGTCAAATACACCGATGGCGAAGGCCAGGAGCGCACCCGCTTCCAACGCGTCGGGGCCATGTTCCGCAACACCCGCAACGGGGATGGCTCGGAGTTTTTCAGCCTCAAGCTCGACTTCCCCGTCGGTGTCCAAGAGCTGGTGATGTTCCCACCAAGCTCAAAGGAACCCCAAGAGTAAATCCTCCCCGAGGATGGGCCGCCGTAAGGCGGCCCTATCTCTGTCCCAGTGATCGCTGCGGGTCCCGTTGAGACCCCTGCCTTTGGCAGCGGTCACGGTTCCGGATGACAGGACTGCAGAGCAGTCCTGAGGGTTCCTGGTGTGGTTAAACCAGCCCGGTGACTGAGCCGCCAGCCAGCCTCAAGGGGGCCATCCCCAAAAACCTTTCGGCAAGAGCCTTCACGGTTTTTGCGGCAGAGAATTGGCAAGCAATTCTGGCCTCCCTTGACCCTGTCTGTCGGCCCTGTCGGTTGAGGTGTGTCCCGCCCCATCGCTTCTGTCCGAACATTGCATGTTCTGACAGACCTCAGGCGCGGACCCTGTTGAGATCGGCCGATGTTGGAGCATGCGGCAGGTGTTGGTTGGCGCCCTCTCGGGCGCGACCTCGCACCTGCGGTGCTTGGGCCGTGAAACGGAATACAAGGCTGCCTGCGGCCTCATTCACCGTAAGTATATTATTGACAGAATAGTATAGTCTCGTATGGTAGGTGCAGCCTTGTATGAAGGTGGCAGGAAATAGGGGGTCTTTCTTCGCATGTCTCGCTCGAAACGTCTCACGGATGCGCAACGTATGGAGATCGTGCGCGAAGCCGCGGACGGAGTCTCGACGTCCGTGCTTGCGAAGCGGTTCGGGGTGACACCGCGGGCGGTGCAATACACCTTGAAGAGTGACGATCAGCGCCAGCGCGATACGGCCGTGCCGGTCTTGGCGGTGAGTGTGAAAGTGACCCCTGACGAGATGGCGGCATTCGATGCGGTGCTGGCGTCGGCGGGGATCGAGACCCGCTCGGAAGGGCTGCGCCGCTTGATGCAAGCGGCAGGTGGCACCTTTGTGGCGGACACATCGTTGGCGGCAGAGATGGCGCGCTATCGCGCCTCATTAAATGATGTTGGAAACGGTGTCGCCCAGATTGCCAAGCAGATGCAGAAGGCCAACAGGGAGGGACAGGGAACTGGTGCTGAGTTCTCAGAATTGCGGCTTGCACAGATGCGCGGGTTGGCGCGATTCATCCTCGATAGTGCAGATGAGATTGACCTGCTTGTGCGCCGCCGGCGTGACGCGATGCAGCTGAAAGCAACGGCTGCCTTGAAGGAGTTCGCCCATGCGGCTGAATGATGCGGTTGGTGCCGTCACCGGAGAGATATTTGAGGATGGGTGGAGCCGGATCCGTGGCTCGATGCAGGGTCTGTATGCCTCCAAGCAAAAGCAGATGGTGCGCGCCGCTGCGGGACATCGGGCCGCTGTGTTCAAAGCGATCCGGGGCGGGGGCACGCATAATAAATCCCAGCTGTCCAACCAGCTCGAATACCTCACGACAAAGTCCACCCATATCGTCGACAGCAGCGGGTTCCTGGATGGCAAATCCAAGCTTGAGCGCGGCGAGATCAAAGACCTGACCGAGCGCTTTGCCAAGCGGTGGGACGCGGGGTTCAAACCCAAACTTGGGCAAACCACACATCTGCTGATGTCCTTCCCGATTGGAACGCGCGGAGAGGACGTGCGCGACATCGCGACTGACGTGGCCGAGCGGTTCTTCCAGAAAGATGAAGGCCACTTTGATTATATCATTGCTGTACATGAGGACCGCGAGCATCCGCATGCGCATCTCGTATTGAATCGCCGCTCTCAAGAGGGCGAGTTTTTCTATTTGGCGCGCAATCATCGGTTCAACTATGACGACTTCCGGTTGGCGATGGTCGAAGAGGCCGAGACCTACGGCGTGCGGTTGGAGGCAACGCGGCGGATAGATCGCGGCGAGGTGCATTACCCGGCCAAGACCCGCGAGGTCTATGCCGCCAAAGAAGAGGGCAGGACGCCAGTGGAGCGCGAACGGGTGGGTAAAGACCTGACCCGCACGCTTGCCGAGATCGCAAACACCAAAATCATATTCCACTCGCTGGCTGCCGAGGCGTCCTCCGAGAACCGCGAAGACATTGCTGAGGTTCTGTTCCGTGCGGGCGAGGTTCTGGCGAAGGGTGGTCACGTTGAAACCGCAGGAGGCATTTACATGGCCGAAGACGAAACGTTCGAGGATCTGCGCAGCCGCTACGCGGAGAAGGTCGCAAACATCACAGATTTGATCGCGGCAAAGCCGGATGCAGAGCGACCCGCGCTGGAGAAGTCTCTCAACGCAATTCAAGCGCGGGTGCAGCATATGCAGCCCCTTGGGCTACGGTCCAATTCCCTCTCGGAGGTCCCATCAGAAGGCGGGGTTTATTCTGAAGCCAATATTCAGCAAAGCCAGTTGGAGCGTCTGTCTGAGCCACGGGTGCGCGCCCGCGTCGATGCAGCACTGCGCGGCACGGGGATCAGCACATCCGAGGTTGTGGCCCGGATGGAGACGGGGGCGCAAAACGCGGCTCTGGAACATCAATGGATTGCGGATGATTTGTCCAAGGTGGCCGAGGCGAAGGATTTGAACCTTGAGCGCCGCGCGGATTTGGAACAGGCGCGGGATATCCTCAATGATGTACATGTGCAACTGGGGACCATGCTGGAACGGGAAGGTGTGCTGCGCCGTGACGGGGTCATTGAAGACGCCCGCGAGGTGCAGGCGCATGTCACGCAAGCTCAGATCGAAACCGCTGCCAATGCCGTTCGCGTCGAGACTCAGATTGAAGCTCAGAGTGAGGACCTTGATGAGGCCGTGATCGAAAGCCTTGCCGTAGAGCGTTTGGAGGACGAACAGCGGGACTATCTGCGCGACCATCCAGATCTGATTGCGCGCCCGACCGATGTGATCCGCACGGATGAGGAGGGCAGGGCGGTGATCGTAGATCAGGCCGCAGCAGACTGGGTTATCAATGAGGTCGAAGCGGCGCGTTTGGGGGCGCACAGCAGCACGCCAATCTCCGTTTCCGTCGCGCGCGATCTACAGACGCGATATCCTGATATGCCCGAGCAGCTGGCGGAGGGTCTCGGCGACACTTACGCGCGTGTCTATGAAGCGCGCGGCGCTGAACGGGAGGAAAACCTGACGGAGCGCGAGACAGTCCAGAATGAGACGCCCGAACTGTCCCGTGTTCTCGCCCATGAACGGGCAGGGGAGTTGTCTTCGCCCTTTGAGACTAACCAAGAACGTGAGGCCTTCCGCAGCGATGTGGCGCGGGTTTTGGACGCGGCGCAGCTCGATCGCCTGAAGGAGGGTGACAGTGACGCTTTGGAAAATGTGATCGAAGATCGCCTTGATCGGCTCTATGTCGCAAAGGTCTATCTACAATCGGATGCGGCAACGGCAAACTCGGAGGCGTTGCGACAGGTTGTCGATGAGTTGGCAGACGTAGAAGTCGAGAGACACCGCGCGGCGGACGTGGACGGCGAGATTGAGCGGGGCCAGGTCCATTGAGTGGATCCATGGGAAAGGCTTGGATTGCCATAGGGGTGGTTCTGGTCACCTTGGTGGCAGGGGCGATGGGCTACACCATTGCCTCGGCTGTGCTGACCTTTAAGGCGCTTGGGTTCAGCGCTGATATCGATTTTGGATATATCGCGCAAAATTACCTCTGGATCAGAGATAGACGGCCTGATGATTTCCAACTGATCAACCTGATCATTGGCGGTGCCGCCGTCGCGGGGCTAATGATGAGCCTTGCCCTTTCCGGCTCGGCCCTCACGCGCTTCGGGCAGACCCATTGGCAAAAGCGCGGTGAGATGAAAACCAACGGGTTCTTTGGCAAGCCAGGGACCGGGTTTATTCTGGGCAAATTGGGCAGCCCAAAGTCGCGGGCCCGCTACATCACCTCTAAGGTTTTTCCCCATGCGCTGATCGTGGCACCAACGGGGCGCGGTAAAACCAGCGGCTTTGTGATCCCGAACCTGCTCACATGGCAGGGGTCTGCCGTCACGTTGGATGTAAAGGGCGAGTGTTTTGAGGCGACAGCGCGTCACCGTGCGGCTCAGGGCGACAAGGTCTACCGCTTTGCCCCTACGGACTGGGAAGGCAAGCGGACGCATCGCTACAATCCGCTCTTGCGCATCTATGAATTGAAAGACCCTGCGCGTCAGCAGATGGAATTGCAGCTATTGGCAACGTTGTTTCTGCAAAGTGACAACGATCGCGTGCAGGGTCTTCTGAAGGGCGGCATTGATTTGTTTGTGGCTGCAGGCTTGTTGGCCTTCCAGCGCAAGAAGCCGAACCTAGGCGAGATCTACCGGATTGCGGCCTCGGGTGGCAACAAGCAGAAAGAATATGTGGCGAGGGGCCATGAGATCGACAACAAGGCCGCGAAGCTGATCTTTACGCGACTGGCGTCCACCAACAACGACACACTGACCTCCTATGTCTCGCTCTTGATGACCTCAGGTCTGGATCAATGGCAGAACCCTGCGATTGACGAGGCGACGCAGGTTTCCGACTTTGATTTCCGCACGATCCGCAAGAAGCCCTTCACGGTCTATCTCGTTGTCCAGCCCTTGATGGTAAAGCCGCTTGCGCCACTGATCCGGTTGTTTTTCTCTGACCTTCTCTCGGCGATGCAAGAGAAGGAACCGGGCAAAGATGAGCCTTGGCCCGTGATGATCATGCTCGATGAGTTCAACCGCCTTGGCAAAATGCCCATCGTGATCGAGAGCATCGAAACCCTGCGCACCTATCGCGGTCATCTGGCGGTGGTGACCCAAACCATCCCCGCCCTCGATGAAATCTATGGTGAAAACACCCGCCGCGCGCTTCAAGGCAACGCAGGCGTAAAGCTCTACCTCACCCCCTCGGATGAAAAAACCATTGAGGAGCTAAGCAAGGCGGTGGGGAAGACCACGAAGACGGTCATCACGCGGTCGCGGTCCATAGGAAAGAACCCGTTCGAGGGCCGCAGTCAGTCCACGCGGACGGAGGAAACATCTCTTTTACCTGAGGATGAAGCGCGCCGGTTGCCGCTTGATGAAATTATCATGGTAGTGGATGCGCAGATGCCAGTGCGGGCGAAACGGATCCAGTATTTTGATGATCGGCTGTTTGCGGCGATCCATGGCGCGCAGAGGGGGGAATTGCCGTTTCCAGTGATGGGCGGAGGTGGCGGTAAGGCGCACGGGCCAGATTCTTGCGGGTCAAAGCGGGGCCCGAGCCAAGCTGGAACGAGTGCGGAGCCCCAGGTGCATGATGAGCGTCTGGGCGGCCCGCAGGAGATCAGCTCAGGAAAATCTGTCGTGCCCGCTCAAAAGCTGTTCAAGCCGTTGTTGAAGAGGAGCAGCGGCAAATGGAAATGAGCTTTGCCGACCAGGTTGAGATGCAAATTGAGGAAATCGATGGTGGCGATAGAGATCGACTCGATACAGTGGTGGATGATTTGGACGGGCTGGAACGCCGGTTGAAGCAGGGGGAGGGGGTGTCTGGCTGAGATAGGTAAGGCGTAACGCAACCATTGAACGCGCGTAGATCACTGAACCAGTCGTTCGCCGCACCAGATTTGAAGGACGGCAAGGCGGAGAGGCTGTGTGGAAACTCTGCTGATACTGGGTCCGGCTGTAGCTTTTGCCGTTTGTGTTCATTTTGGCGTGGGATTTTCATTTTGGCTGTTTCGAGGGTCCGTCGGGCCAAGGATAGCCATTTGTGACAGATCCAGCGTTCCAGGCCCCTATTTCGGGGCAAACGAGGCCAATTACGCCTTCATGGCCGCGATCATTGCCGGAATACCCATTAGGTTCATGACGCGAGTCATATTGTAGGCAAGCACATGCAGCGCCATCTCGGTTCCGACGTTTTTCAGCCGTCTCATCTTGAAGTGTGTCGCACCCATCCATGATTTGATCGTTCCGTAGGGATGCTCGACGGTCATGCTGCGGACCGCCAATTGGGCTGGATCTTTGTCCAAGCGTTCTTGCACCTGATCGAGGACATCTTCTTTCTCCCAACGACGCACACGCCGTTCTTTGCTGGTCGTGCATTTGTCTTTGATGGCGCAATCGGCGCAGGCCCCCGACCAATATGTTCTGATTGCTTTGCCGTCTTGTGGGCCGGTAAATCTGTAAGTCAGGTTCTCGCCTGCCGGGCAGACGTACACATCCTTGTCACCGTCGTAGGCGAAGTCAGCCTTATCAAACTGACCGCGCGCAGCCGCGTTTGATGTCATGGGTTTGGGGACAACAACCGAGATGCCTGCCTCTTCGCTCGCAACAATTTCCTCGCCTTTGTAATAGCCTTTGTCCGCGATTGCTGTGAGCTGATCTGTCGTCATGACCTCGTTCGCGGCCGCAGCCATCATCGACAGCGCATCGCGGTCAAACCCAAGCATAGTGACTTCGTGCGCAACGATCAGGTGGTTGTCAGCTTCGACAGCTGTTTGCACATTGTAACCGACAATACGTGGCATCCGTGCTGTTGTGGCCATGGATCTGGCATCAGGATCAGTTAATGAGACCTGCGTTTCGCCGGTCTCATCCATGCGTTGTTCAATTGATCGGTAACGCACTGCCTCTTTTTGCAAGTGCTCCAGCTTTCGCAAGGTGCGCTCCATACGCGCTTCTGGCAGCACTGTGCCGGTCTGCTCGAACACTTCATCTGCGCGATCCAGCTCACCCAAATAGCGCTCAATTGCTTTGTCGATCTCACCCAGTTTCTGACGCAGCTTACCGCGGGTGTAATTCTTGGCCTTGGCGTTCAGAGCTTTAAACCGGCTGCCATCGATAGCGACCACGTCACCATCAAGCAGATCCATATTGCGGCACAGGGCAACAAACTGCTGGCACACTTTGCGGATTGCAGGGCCGTTATCTTTGCGGAAATCAGCAATCGTTTTGAAGTCTGGCTTCAACCGACCCGTCAACCATATGAGCTCCAGATTGCGGCCGCACTCACGTTCCAACCGTCGCGATGATTGGACTTGATTCAGATAGCCGTAGAGATAAATCCGCAGCATCAGCGCCGGATGATAACCAGGGCGACCCGTGGCGGCAGGCTCCGTATCGAAACCAAGCGCAGCGAGATCAAGAATGTCGGCAAAGGCATCAATGACACGAACAGGGCTATTCTCATCAACATAATCGTCGAGATGTTCAGGCAACAACATCGTCTGATGGCGATCCAAACCTTCGATGAAATGCGTCATGAACAACCTCCATACCGAATACAGAAATTATAGCATCATCTGGATCAAAATGGGGGAGTTTTCACACAGCCTCCGGACAAACCGGACTTGTGCACACGCGGCTATTGCTGACGCAGCATTTGTTCGCAGTCGCAGCAAATTTCTTCCCGCGATGCAGCACACGCCACCGAAGCAGCCGTTGAAATCCGAGATCAAGTCCCAGATCTACGTCAACCTTTCGCTAGGCGCTGATCCAACAAACGGGTCGCGGGCGACGTGTTAATTCGCCGCAGTTGCACCAATGTTGGGTTTCGTCACATTGCGACCGAAGTAAGCAAGTGGAAACCTCCAGCGACGACGGCTGGCAAAACCGGCGCTCATCAATCTTCTTCGCTCAGTCCCAGCGCAAATGGTCGCAGATACCGGCAAGTTTGAGGTCGGTAAACTGATGTCTGATCAGGCCATAAGCACGCGCTAATGTTGCGGGGATGTTCATATCGCCCATGTCGATGGCATGAATGCCACCCGCAACAAAGTAGGCGGCAAAGCCGTTTTGGGCCGCACCTTTGATATCTGTCGGTAAGCCATCACCCACAACAAGTATTCGACTTTTTGAGAGCGTCCGCCCCGCAGCGATGGTCATCTGCGTTATGGCCGCTTGATAGATTGGTGCCTCTGGCTTGCCCGCATAGGTGACTTTGCCGCCAAGTTTTTCGTACAGCTGCGCGATTGATCCGGCACAGATCACCATGCGGTTACCACTTTTCACGACCAAGTCAGGGTTAGCGCAGATCATTTCGACCGCTTGGCACCGCATTTTCAGCAACAGAGGTTCATAGATTTTAGCGCTTTCAATCCCATCATCCAAGGGGCCAGTCAGCAGGCACAGTTTCGCGTCCTGACTGCCAACCAATGGGTGCGTTAGACTTTCCAAGATCGACTGGTCCCGCTCCGGGCCGAAATGATACAAGGGAGTGTTGTTTCGCTCTTTTAACAGCGACTTGGCGACATCACCTGATGTCACCACGGCATCAAATGCCTCGCGCGGGACGCCCAGCTGAGCCAATTGCGGATAGATAAGTTGGTTTGATCGCGGAGCGTTGGTGATTAGAATAACAATCCCGCCCCGTGCCCGGTATTTGCAAAGGGCATCTACTGCGTTTGGAAAGGCGGTAATGCCGTTGTGCAGGACACCCCAGATGTCGCATAGCAAACCATCATAATGCGGTGCAAGATCACTGAGTGGCATGAGTTTGGCCATTAGAGCTGTGGCCTACGTTCCGGGGCGCGTCCAGTCAAGCACAGCATAGATCACTTGCTATTTGCGCTTTAGCTCTGTAGGGATACAACTTCGCGATCAGATAGGATCGCAATCAATGCGCGACAAGGTTACCTGCTTCGGCGTACCTTGCCTGCCTACCACGACATTCGAAAACGTTTTTTCGGGGACCAATCGGGCGCTAGTTTTAAGCGCGCAATGGTGGCCCAATCCACGACACGTGTGGAATAAAGTCATTTTCAGTTCTGCCCGCGTTCAATTTCCGGACGCCAAATCCCACGGCATCTTCTCAGGCTGTGTTTTCGAACTCGATTTGTGCCCTCTCGATATCTCTGCGCGGTTCGCGCTCAGGGACGCATCATGGGCGTACCGGCGTTGTGACATCAGGTCGCTGCGTCGTTGGAGCATGACCTGAATTTGGACAAACATCTACTTTTCACTCCCGGCCCTGTGAATGTGGCCGAGACCCTGCGTACCGCGATTTGCAAAGAGGATATCTGCCATCGGGAAACTGATTTTGACGACCTTCTTGCAGGCATCGAGCACAAATTGCTCTCACTTTTTCAGATCAGAAATCGGGAACGCTATCGCGCAGTAGTGATCACAGGTTCCGGCACGGCGGCCAACGAGGCGATCTTGTCATCCGTCGTGGGCAATGGTGCCATTCTGATCCTGTCCAATGGTGAATTTGGCGGACGGTTGCACAAAACATCGTTGATCCACAACAAACAGACCCACCTGATCGAAATGCCGTGGGGCGTGCCCTTTGATGTTGCGCAGATCGCGGCCTATCTGCTGGCAAACAAGATTGATGTGGTGGCCATGGTCCACCATGAGACTTGTTCAGGCATGCTGAACCCGCTGGCGCAGATTGGGGCCCTGGCCAAGGCCTGTGGCGCGCTCTTCGTGGTTGATGGTGTAAGTTCGGTTGGAGCTGAAGTGATCGACATGGAGGCATGCAACATCGCGTTTGTGTCGAGTTCCAGCTCCAAAGCACTAGGATCATATCCGGGCTTGTCGTTTGTCGTGGGCCGCAAGAAACAATTCAAGCGGCTCAAGCGTCACGCGGCTAAAACCACCTATTTGAACCTCGCAACATTCTATGCCTTCCTCAAGACCCACAGCCAGACACCCAACACGCCTGCTGTTCCATTGTTTTTCGCGCTGGATCAGGCGCTAACGGACATTCTGCACGAGGGCGTTCTGATGCGCTATGCGCGCATCAAGGCGCGGGCTGATCTGCTGCGGAACGGCATGCGCAGGCTCAACCTCGACTTTGAAATTGATGAAGCCGACATGTGTTCGGTACTGACCACGGTCCGGGTGCCGGCCTCTGTATCAGTGCATGATCTGCGTGCGCGTCTACGTGAAAAATCCATCATCATCTATGAAGGAAAGGGATGCTTTGCAGGTAAGGTTTTTCAGGTTGGTAATATCGGGGAGCTCTCGGATGACGACATCCGGTATTTCCTGTCCACCCTCAAGGACGTGCTGCTGACGCTTCAGGCAGATACGGCAGACCTTGTTATTCCGGTTAGGCCAAATCAAACGCCCCCCGCCGTGTTGCCTGTGCCTGTGCCCGCACATGTGCGGGTGGTGTCATGAACGATAAGCTGAAACGACTCTGGGCGACCAAGACCAGCGATGACGAGTGGTGGTCGTCCTTTGTCACGGCACCGCTGGCTATCGTTGCCAATTATGGCGCTGTCGACATCCCTTGGATTACACCTAACCGGATCACAGCGGCTTCGTTCCTTGTGGCTATCGTGGCAACGTTTGCAATTCTGGTCGGGGGCACTGCGTGTTTCATCGCGGCGGCCATCCTGATCCATATCAGCCATGTCCTGGATTGCATGGACGGTCAGATGGCGCGCTATAGAAAGGTATCGTCCCCCGTTGGCAGCTATTACGATCGTATCACCGATCAAGTGCAGGTCACGTTGTGGTTCGGGGCGGCAGGCTTCGCTGCATTTGCGCAGACCAACAGCGTCACGCCGGTCTTTCTGTCGCTACTCGGTATCGCGTTCTATGGATTGCGCGGCTATGCGAAATACGTGGCGTTAGAGATCGAAACGGGACGCAACCCAGATTACCCTGCTCAGATCGCGCAAATGAAACAGGTACAGACCACCGCAGGTCTAGGATTTGGTCTGAAGGCAAATCTAGCGTGGTTTGGGCGTGAACAAAGCAAGGTGCTCGCCTTTGATGAAGGCGTCTTCATCTTCATGCTCTCTGCGGCACTGATCTTTGACCAACTCATACCTATGCTTTGGGTATTTGCGTCAAGCCAAGTGTTCTGGGGCCTCTACAAATCGTGGCTGCGCGGAAAAAACATCGACGAAAATCTGAAGGTTCCAACGCAAAAATAGCCTGCTTCAATATGGCTCATTTAGGATTCAAGTATCATGAAAAACGAAAAACACCGTGCACCGGTTGCCGTCATTCTGGCCGCGGGCATTGGATCGCGCCTCAGCCCCCTGACCGACAATTGCCCGAAAAGCCTTCTGTCGGTGGGCGGGTCTGTCATTCTCGAACGTATGATCCGCAATTGCCTGAGCTGCGGGATGTCGCAATTTATTCTCGTGCTGGGGCACCGAGCAGACGAGATAAAGAAGTTTGTAGACAAGACGTTTCGCGGCATCCGTGTCACCTATGTGATCAACGAACGATACCGCGAGACGAACACAGGTTACTCCCTGATGCTGGCCTCCGACGCGATTGGCACAGCCGAATTTGTTAAATTCGATGCAGACGTGGTGTTTGATGTCAAAATTCTGCGCCAACTTTTGGACAGCGACCACGCAAACGTCTTGTGCATTGACCGCAATATTGCGCTTGAGGACGAAGAAGTTAAGGTCATCGCAAACGATCAAATGCAGGTCCTTGAGGTTGGCAAGTCCGTCGATCCGAAGCGCGCGTTGGGTGAATCTATCGGCGTTGAAAAGATTAGCTCCGGAACGGGCGCACTGCTGTTCGTAGAGCTTTCAGAAATGATGGAGAGCCGTGGAAACCTCCAGGCGTATTACGAGGCAGCTTACGCGCAATTGGTCGATAAAGGTACGCAGTTCCATGCTCTTGATATCAGTGGTCTTGACTGGACTGAGATCGACACAGCCAAAGATTTTGCTGCCGCAAATGCGATGTTTAGCAGCCCTGTTACTACCATATCACGTGGCCAGCAAAAGGTGCTGGACGAGGCTGCGGATGAAGCCGCCATACATACGCACGTCTGATACATCTACAGCCCTGCGCCAGAGATCCGGCGCGCGGTGTACGGCGCAGTGATGCCCTTGCCATCCCGGCACAGGATCGCTGCATTTGAAAGGACCTTTCATGGCCAAAGGCAACAACAGCAAGCGTGGCAACAAAGAAGCCAAAAAACCCAAGCAAGAGAAGCCGAAAGTGTCTGCGACATCCAATTCTCTGGCCGGAAAACCTCCTCTGGAAATTGGTGGCAAGAAAGTGAAGTAACCAAAATGTATCGGATTTCGTCCGCCCGAGGTATTCAGCTTAGCTGAGTTGCGCACCCTCGCGCGGGCGGTGTCCGAGACATGTCCCGAAACGCCTTTGATTTAGATTTGGAAGACCTTATGAGTGAAGTAGAAGAGTCCGGTACAAAGGCTCACTATGTCTGCCAGACATACATTGCCAAGGCGGCTGCGCGCGGGCAGCAAGGCAACCTTCAAATCGACAAGCAACTACAATATTCTACGCCCCATGAAGCTCAAGAGCGGGCAGAACGTGAATTTCGCGCGGAAAATTGCGTCGGTGCTGACGCTTATATGGTGATAGAAGATAGCGATTCCGGCGAAGTCGGAGACCCGACATTTTTAGTAAGACTTGGGTCTGTCTCTGAGCAGGATTGACTTCAAAATCGCCAGTGCTTTGAAAACATAGGTTGGCCCGCAAGCGTTTACCTGCGGGCCGGTAGGTCGTGATTTACATCATGCCGCCCATACCACCCATACCGCCCATATCAGGCATGCCACTGCTGTTTGCTGCGGTAGGTTTATCCGCAACCATCGCTTCGGTCGTGATCAGCAAGCCTGCCACAGATGCAGCATACTCAAGTGCTATCCGAACGACTTTAGTCGGATCGATGACACCGGCCTTCAACATGTCGCCGTATTGCTCTGACTGTGCGTCGTAGCCAAACGTCTTGCTGGAATTCTCGACGATCTTGCCAGCAACGACCGATCCATCGACACCAGCATTCTCGGCAATCTGGCGTAGAGGCGCTAGAAGTGCCTTGCGAATGATCGCGATACCAGCCGCCTGATCCGCGTTGTCTCCCTTGAGACCTTCTAGGACTTTACCAGCATGCACCAGTGCGACACCGCCGCCCGGTACAACACCTTCTTCGACAGCAGCACGTGTTGCGTTCAGAGCGTCATCGACACGGTCTTTACGCTCCTTAACTTCGATCTCAGTTGCGCCACCGACTTTGATCACAGCAACGCCACCGGCAAGTTTTGCGAGCCGTTCTTGCAGTTTTTCTTTGTCGTAGTCTGAGGTCGTATCTTCGATCAATGCACGGATCTGATTAACCCGCGCAGCAATTGCGTCCTTGTCACCCGCCCCGTCGATCACAGTTGTTGTGTCTTTGGTAATTGTGATCTTCTTCGCGTCGCCAAGCATGTCCATCGTGACACTCTCCAGCTTGATCCCCAATTCCTCAGAAATCACTTGGCCACCTGTCAAGATTGCAAGATCTTCCAACATTGCTTTGCGACGATCCCCAAACCCAGGCGCTTTGACACCGGCTACTTTGAGGCCACCCCGGAGTTTGTTCACCACAAGCGTCGCGAGTGCTTCGCCATCAATGTCTTCAGCGATAACCAAAAGCTGCTTATCTGCCTGCATAACAGCCTCAAGCAAAGGCACCATAGGTGCCAATGATGTCAGCTTTTTCTCATGAAGCAGAATGACGCAATCTTCCAGGTTTGCGGTCATCTTGGTTGGGTCCGTAACGAAGTACGGGCTGAGGTAGCCACGATCAAACTGCATGCCCTCGACCACTTCGGTCTCAGTGTCGAGACCCTTGTTCTCTTCGACGGTAATGACGCCTTCGTTACCGACCTTTGCCATCGCGTCCGCGATCTGTTGACCGATGGCCGCTTCGCCATTGGCGGAAATGGTGCCGACTTTGGCGATCTCGGCGGTGTCGCCGACAGGGCGGGACATGGTTTTGACTTCGGCAACAACGGCTGTAACCGCTTTGTCGATGCCGCGCTTCAGGTCCATCGGGTTCATACCCGCAGCTACTGACTTCATGCCTTCTTTGACAATGGCCTGCGCAAGAACGGTTGCAGTCGTTGTGCCGTCACCGGCTTCGTCATTGGTGCGGGAAGCAACATCTTTGACCAATTGTGCGCCCATGTTCTCAAACGGGTCGGACAGTTGGATTTCCTTAGCGACTGTGACGCCGTCTTTGGTGATACGTGGTGCACCAAAGGATTTGTCGATCACTACATTGCGCCCTTTGGGGCCAAGAGTGACTTTTACAGCGTTGGCGAGCGTGTTGACGCCCCGGAGCATGCGGTCACGGGAGTCCGTGCCAAATTTTACATCTTTTGCAGACATATCGGTATTCCTAATTGAAGATTATGTGAAAGTTGCAGCGTCGTTCAGGCCATAATGCCGAGAATGTCGCTCTCCTTCATGATCATCAGTTCTTCACCGTCGATTTTGATTTCTGTACCGGACCACTTGCCGAACAAAATCTTGTCGCCAGCTTTGACGTCCATGGCCATCCGTGCGCCAGCATCGTCCTTTGCACCTGCGCCAACAGATACCACTTCGCCTTCTTGTGGTTTTTCCTTGGCGGTATCGGGAATAATCAGACCGCCTGATGTCTTTTCGTCACTTTCAATGCGACGAACCAGAACGCGGTCGTGGAGCGGAGTAAACAACATAGGTATGCTGCCTTTCAAGATTTACGGGGGTGGATGGCGTGCTTAGAAACACATTGGCACTCGCCACACCAGAGTGCCAATACGACTGAGATGGCTATCGTTGAGGTTGGCTACAATAGACTAATCGTAAATATTTTAGGGCCTAGCACATAATTGGGCGCGCCCGACCATCGATCTCTGCAGCCGCTCCAAACCGGCGTCACCTCTTCCGCCGCCAGCAATCTCTTCCCACTCAAAGAGCAGGGTGCTTTGGATTTAGGTCGTATTCCCGCGCTTTGGTCGAAAATGGATAAGCATGGCGTGCAAGATGACCTGCATTGTCGAGTACAATTCAGGACAAGGGACTTAGCAGTTGAACGTACATTCTATTGACGATGGATTTACGCATGCCGAATGTAGCGCAATCATCACCGCCGTGGCATCAGCTCCAGCGAGAGAAGCTTTGCTAGTCGGCCAGAACCGGGATCATAATCTGCGCCGCGCTAAGCTCGTTTGGCTGGATGAGATAGACGGCATGGCGTGGGTCATGGAGCGACTTATCGACGTTGTGAGAGCCTCAAACCGAAACTGGTTCGACTTTGATCTCAGAGAATTTGCCGAGAGCCCACAGGTTGCCAGCTACGATGCCACGGATGGCGGTCATTTTACATGGCATTCCGACATCGGTGATGGCCCAATGGCACAAAAACGAAAACTGACGTTGGTCGCGCAGCTTTCCAAGCCCGGAAGCTATGATGGCGGTGATCTGGAAGTTATGCCGGGCGCGCATATCATCGCCGCAAACCGGACGCAGGGCTCCATCACTATTTTCCCAAGTTTTCATCTGCATCAAGTGACGCCTGTGTCACGAGGGACCCGACATTCTTTAACCGTCTGGGCGCACGGCCCCAAGTTTCGGTAGATAGAAGGACGTAGAGTTACGTTTCGCGTTCCAGTTTTTTCCGCGCCAGTTTGCGGGCACGGCGGATTGCTTCAGCTTTCTCCCGTGCCTTTTTTTCAGAAGGTTTTTCGAAGTGTTGCTTCAGCTTCATTTGCTGGAAAACACCTTCGCTCTGAAGCTTCTTTTTCAAAACCCTGAGTGCTTGATCGACGTTGTTGTCGCGAACACTGACCTGCATTTGGTTTTCTCTTCTTTTGAGGACTTACCAGAATGACAGTTGCTAGAACCCGCATCTTGTCAAGATAATTTCGGCGTTATCACACGTTTCAGCATCGGCGTTCCGCGAGCCTCGCCGTTTTTGAGCCTGCGACAAGGGAAGTCGAAGGGAGCGATTCCGCTAGCAACAGGAAAAGGGCACAATCGGCGACCGGCCTCAAGTCTCATGAAAAAGGATCCGCTGCTCTTTTTGCAATGGTTTCACTGGCTTCATACGGTTTTCGCCCAGGCGCGGATGCAGCCGCCCGGCAATCCCCCAAGCTAGCAAGCTTGCCACACCTGCAGTAGCAAAAATGCCTGATATCGGGGCGGACAATAGGATCAGCCATGCCGCGCCTGGTGTCAGGATGCCGGAGACGTCCCGGTAGGACGAGTAAACGGCCGACATTTCGGTGCGTTCCGACGGTTTGACGGCCATCAGGAACGGCAGTCCGGCACAGATATCCAATAGGATCAGAAAGAAACTGCCGATAAAAAGCAAGCCGACTGTTGCAGTCGGGGCTGATGAAACCAAACTGGCGGTACAGAATAGACATGCGCAAGCCATGAACCCGGTTTGAACCGAACTGCGCACAGAATGTTTCTGCATCCATCTCAGCATCAACGGCGACCCAAACAGCGCTGCATTCGTGACCGACAAAAGCGTCCCGCCCAGCGTATCTCCAAGCCCATTTTCGACAGCAAAAATGGGTAGGTAGACAACATAGGCCCACCACCCGCATGATCGGATAACCGCAAAGAGCCAACCAGCTATCAGGCGGGGTTGGCGCAAGAAACGCCCTAGAAATGCCAACGGATTGACAGGTGCACGCTGCGCCCGAGTGATCTGTTTGCCGTTCCCCAGCCGCAGAAAGATAAACGCTCCCAGCATGGCTGCCGCCGCCACGCCCGAAATCACGAACGGGGCGGGCCTCCACCATTCCCACAACAGGACGCCCAGCATCGGACCGACGGTCCATCCCAGGGCCGAGTAGAACATGCGCAGCGTTTCGCATTTCCCCAATTCGATCCGCGCGATGTAATCCAACACATAGGCGTTGAAACAGACAAAGGTCACGACCGTGGCCAGCGAGTTCAGGACAAGCCCCAAAACGATCATCTCTGGTGAGCCCAATGTTGCAAGGCCCGATCCAATGACGAACCCCATCGCCCCGATGCCATACATCCATCGCCTCGCTATCCAGCGATTGAGAAATGGAACGAGAAGCCCGATCAACAATGAGATGATGCCGATCGCGAAATATATCGAACTGATCAGGGCCGCGTCCTGGAGCGCGTCGTACATCGCAACCGGAAAGACGGAAATCAGGATGCCACGTGCAACTGCCTCAAATGCGGCAAGGGTCGCAAAACCCCGCACTGATGGTGCGGGTGCATGTCGTAGCCATTCGGGGATTCGACGCTCAAACATCTTTCATGGGCCTAAAAGTATTGCCCCGAACATGCGCAGCACTCTTAGCGTGTCTGTTCGAAAGGCGACAACTATGATGGTTCACGACCCATTTTTGAGTTTGACGAACATTTCATCGTCGTCTCAGCCATCGGAATTGACGCCGTTGAAAAGCAGCTTCAATCGCGAAACAGGTATCCGCAGGGGGTCATTGAGGCGACCTCAGTGAAGGTTGGGTTGGTCGCAGCTTGATTGTTGGCAGACTTTGCTTCACCCCAAATTTTACGAACGGCTGGGTTTTACGCCGCACGGTAGCGTAGTCATTTACGCTGTTGCAGAAATTTCCATGTTGCGCGCGCTCGCAGCACAAAATCACAATGGCCGAGTCGGGCTCGTTCTCCTCTTTCGTTGCATTATGCACGAACGGCTGGTTTCATTAATGTATGGTCGTGCCCCTACCAGCGAACCCCATGTAAGCAACACATTGAGTTAAACGCGTCATCGGAAGGTGTTGTCTAGCTGCGCTTACTTCGCAGTGCCATGTTGAAACCATTTAGGCGTAACGCCGCAAACGTAAGACACGGCTATCACCAAAAACAGGATCGTCGTAACTACGCCCAACCACTGAGACCACCCGGCAATCCATATTGGTATTGCCACTGTTGGAACTCCGATGACAAAGCCACCAAGACGATCTATTACTCTACGATTGTTCATTGTCTGTCACCTTTTTGGACTCTGATTTTGCAAGGCGCTCACGTTCCATTTGCTCGCCCCACTGCTTCATTTCGTCTGCATCAATAAATCCATACGACATGGCCCAAAGATCAGCCTGCTCTTTGAGAAGAAGTTCCGCGTCTGGGTCGGACATGCTCATCTTCTCCCCAATCTGCCAAGCCTCGCCAACTGAGCCAGCATTTGCGATCCAGTCCCCGTCGATGGATTGCCACCTGTGGGTGTCACATTTGCCATCCCCGGCCGTTGAGGCATTTGTTGCACCCCAAATATCTGACGTGCTTTGAGTGCGGCGTATTCTGCTCCACTTGCCCCCCCAACGAGATAGCGATTGTAGGCTTGCTGATTACCCATGGCGGCACGCGCAAATCCATAGCTTCCGCCCAAGCCGCCAGACAAGGCTGGCATCATGATGTTTCCGGAAATCGCCCGTACAATGAACGGAGTCGCGACGATGAACCCCTTGGCCATCAACACCATCATAAAGAACGGAATTAGGGCGCCGATATTGGTGGCACCCTCTGGATCGCCAAGCTCACCTATAAGTGCGGAAGACACGCCAGTGATTGTGGCAAACACACCAGCCACCACAATCGGATATATCGCGAACGAGATCAGCGCCGATAGCCATCGCGCAAAGTAGTCTTTTGTTACATCAAACAGCGTCAGAAAAATCATCACCGGCGCAATTCCAATAAGAAGAGCGATCATCAGGCGCGACGCGACCAGAATGAAGGCAGCCAACCCACCAAGGATCGACAGCATTAGCACACCAAGGATGTCGAGCATTGCGCCCGCCATCCAGTTGAGCTCCGACCCTGCAGCATTGAGATACTCGCCAAGCTCGGCAATGAGCCGGTCAAATTCTTCGGCGAATGTGCCAGACGGGCCGGGCACGCCGCCGCCCACAGACGCGACAAGCGCGCCGGCAATACTGTCGATCCCCGCGAGGATCGCGGATGATAGCGCGTTGAACTGAACCCAATTGGTTGCAAATATCCCGATGAGCCCGATCTTGACCGCAAGCCAGAACGCCGTTTGCCCGTCCATCGCTTTGTACTGATATATCATGTTCAGAAAGACGAAGATCACGACGACCGTAGTTCCAAGGACGAGCAACGTCCCCACCGTTGCAGCAACAGACCCGAACTGAGTTTCGGCGGCGGTGTCGAGATAGCCTTGGGAGGTTTCAACGAAGTAGGTGACAACGCTCATTTCAAGATGTCCTTACCAATTACCTGCGGCTTCGCAGATTGCTTGGGCTTGAGATCGGAATTCATTCGCACGGCGGTTGTAAGTGTCCGAAGCGTGCAACATTCCTGAACGGTCCGCATCGGCATGGTTTTCTCGGAAGGTGACTTCGGCTGAATCCCAAGTTGGGAAGCGCGTGGCGCAGTCGCAGGACCCTGTCTCAACGACCCGCTCGATGCTCTGTGCTCTATAAATATCCTGGACCAAGACACGCTGGTAGGCGTCTCGCAGCGCGATATTTTGCATCCAATCTGGCTCGTTTGGGCGCTCAGAGCAGACATCCGGAATGCCCTCAAGACTGGGGATCAGATTGCGTTCCGCCAGCAAGGGTGGTGCAATCAGGCCCAGAACAACCGTCAGCCAAGTGAGACGGACAATACGATGCTTCACCCTTGGCCTCCAACATCTGCGGCTTTGGAGGTTTCACGTTTCAGGAAAGCCGTGTGGCCAATATTGGCAAATTCTGACGAGCTGATTGAGACAACCTCCCACCCGATTTGGCCCTTTGCATTCAACGCGGCCTGCATTTCAATCAGACTGTTTTTGCGATCCATCGGGAACGACAGGATCTCGTATTCATAGGTTTTCATGCGGGTGCTCCAATCTGTTCCATGCCGGGGAGGTAGAATTCAGTAATGCCGCGGGCGCCGTTGTGGCGCCCGGTTTGGATAATCACGTCGATGGAATTCTCGATGTATCGAACCATGTCCGCATAGGTCATCGGAACCTCCGTCTTGAGGGCGGCGATCGCCAATCGCTGCACCGCCAGTTGCGGGGTTTCGGCATGTAGCGTGGTCATTGATCCACCATGACCCGTATTGATGGCTTCCAGGAAGGTCATGGCCTCTTTGCCGCGCACCTCGCCGAGGATGATTCGATCCGGCCGCATGCGCAGCGTCGCGGTGAGAAGAACGTCTGCGGTTTGCAACGCTGCATCGCGGTTGGCGATAAGAGTCACCACGTTTGGTTGCGCGGGCAGAAGCTCGGCGGCCTCCTCAATCGTGATGATCCGCTCCTCAGCGCCGACATGGGAGAGAATCTTGCGGGCTGCCACGGTCTTGCCAGTCGACGTACCACCCGAGACGATCATGTTGAGCCTATTCTCAACGCAAAAGGCCAGCGCATCGTCGATTACGCCGGCTTCCACGACTGTGCGTAACTCTTGAGTCTTTTCCTGCCGCACCTCTTCGAGCTTGCGTTCTTTGCCGAATAGAAACGACAGTTCGATGTTTTCGAGGGAAAGGCTTGAGAAGAACCGCAAACTGATCGACATAGCCGACATGACGGCAGGCGGCGTGATGACCTGTGCGCGGATCGGGCGATCTTTGTAGGCAATCGAGACCGATACAATGGGCCTGTCCTTGCTCATGGTGGTGTTTGCGCTGGAGGCAATCTGATTGCCCAAGTCCTTAACTTCAGTTTCCGTTAGCGATTGATCCAGAAGACGCATGAAGTGATCGCCCTGGAATTCACCCCAGCAGGTGCCGTCCGGATTGATACAAATCTCTATGACATCGTAGCGGGACGCGGCGTCCAGCTTATCAAGTGAGGTTTGAAGATAGCTGAGCGACATGGGATCAAAAGATCTCCAGATCGCGGTCAACCATGACGGTGACGCGCGCACCTTGGTCGACATAGATAACGGGACCGATGGAGAGGTAGTCGCTGATCACGCTGTCAGTCGCATCGGCCAGATCATCGCCAACATCCTCAAGAACACCTGCTGTGGCTTCGTCTTCTACAGAGGCTGCCGCCGCACTTGGGGCCGCCGAGATGAGCGAAATCAGAGCTGCAGAGCCAAAGCGTTCAGCGAAGCGGGTGTCGACAAACCCTGTCACGCCGGAACGCCCCAACTCATCGCCGCCAAAGGAACTGATCTGGATGGTCTGGTTATCGGGCAGGATGATGCGGTCCCAGGCGATGGTGACGCGCTGCTGTGCAATATCGATCCCCGAGCGATAGCGCCCGATCAGGCGTGACCCACGCGGGACAAGAAGGCGCGACCCGTCAAAGCTGAAGACATCTTCGGAGACAACGGCGCGGGTCTGACCGGGCAGGGAGCTGTCGAGTGCGGTTTCCATGACTGCCTGTATCATCGTGCCTTGAATGATGGTGTTGGAAGGGTTGGCGATGACTTCGGCTTGGGTGACGGAGGTCGGCAACGCGCCGTTCAGGACAAAGTCTGTGACTTCGCCGAATGTGCGCTCAGCAAGCGGGGTTTCATTCGCGCCTGATGTGCCGCCAAATGCAATTGTTGGGGAGGTAACCCGGCGATCCTGAAATGCGCGCTCCTCTGCAGCACGGCGTTCAAGATCAGCCATGCGGCGGGCTTCCTCTTCGCGGCGCAACCGTTCTGCCTCTCGCGCAAGGAGGTCTTCCTCGGATGGTCCGATAGGAACTGGCGCGGGCACTGGCCGATTGGCCTCCAGTTGGGCCAGCTCCAAGTCCATACGGATTTGTTCCAACTCGCGATCACGCGCCGCCAGTTCGTCCTGAAACAGCTGTTGGGCGGCTTGGGACGCAGTTTGCAAGGCCGCGATTTGAGCGGTTAGCCCATCAATGGCGTCCGCAGCCGCCGTGTCTTCTTCTACCACCGGTTCCGGAGCGTTGCGCAATTCCTCGATCTGGGCTTGAAGGGCAGCCAGTTGCGCGAGAAGCTCCGCGTTGGGCTCACTTGGCGCAGTTGGGGCTAGGACAATTTGCGTTTCCGGGGCAGGGGGCGGTGGTATGGCTTCTATCGCCCCAAAACCATCACCCTCATTTTGAAACACATCAGGTGTGGCTGTTGGCAACGCCGTTTCTTCGTCTGATCCGGAGATCATGTAGAGGACGGCGCCACCTGCACCAACGAGTGCGACGACGATGACGGCCAGAAGGGGCGAGCGTCTGGCTTTAGGTGAATCCCCGCGATGTCCGCCCTGTTCTAGTGCGGCGAGGCGTTTTTCGAGCTCTGTGTCCCCTGCATTGCTCATGATGACGCGCCCGCTGGTGGGGTCGCTTGAATGCAAACCACCTCATCTCCGAGACGCAGCACCCACCGCGTGTTTACGCCTGAGACGCGGATCACACCGTCCTCGATCGCCTGCGTGTTGACCGTGCGCTCGCGGCCACTGGAATATCTGAAGATGCCTGGCACTGGCGCATTTCGGGCAAACGCGAAATACGTGAACGTCCCGTCATCCCATACGCGCGTCGGGGTGAACTGGACCCGCGTGCTGGCCCCGTAATTATAGTTGGGGGCTTGGCTCGCAATTGCACGGGTTGGTCTCGCGTCGTCATCAGGATAGCGGAACTGGACCACATAAAAGGTGGGGCTCTGCGTTTCTTGGACGTTGAAGTAATAGCTGCGACGGTTGGTATAGACGGTCACATTGGTATGAACGCCGCGCGCGACGGGTTTTATCGCAAAGGCCTGCCCGCCCGGCACACCGTCGATCTCAAAGCCCTCAGTGTCGCCTGCAATGATCGAGCGGATGCTTTCACCTTCTCCAAATTCTACAGTGGTCACATGGGTGAGGGACACGTTGAGGCGATAGATCTGTGCCTCTTGATATGTGGCCAATCGAACGCGACTGTCATTGGGTCCGCCACGCGGAATGGCTTCAGCAATGGCCAAACTCGGCACCACGGCAAGCATGAGAATACTGAGCAACTTTGTAAGCAAACTAATTCTCCAATCTGTCGGAGCGGATGGAATATTCCAACACGGTGAAGCCAAAGGGGTTGGACCAAACCTGATCGATGGAGCGGCTGGCCTCGGGGCGGAACTCAAAGAGCAGCGTGGCGGTGAACAGGCCGGTCTGGACGCCATTGATGGAGTTGAGGCGCTTGCGCAGACGGACCGTGGCGCGATTGATGCCGATCCGGTTGATGCTGAGAACTTCGACATCCAACCGGCCGCTCGTGCCATAAAGCGTGGGCGGATAGTCCGCATTGGCACTGTTCCAGATTTGGCGCAGTGAAGCTTCCGCTGCGCCGTCCGAGCGACGCAGCACACTACGGACCCGGACATCGTTGTCGAGTTGGTTGTAGACCTCGCGATCACTGATGTAGCGGAACACTTCCGCCTCAATGATGGCTTGGTTCTCTGTGACGGTCGTTGCTCCGACTGAGGCTTCTGGCAGTGCAAAGCCAGTCGATGGATCGTAAGGGACAACGACGGGCGGCGGATCAATATCGAGGATCGAGACAGCCGCAGCACTCAGACACCCCAGAATACCAAAGATGAGGCCAATCAAGCCAAGCCGCTGCCAGAGCCGTTCGCGGCGCAGCGCGCCGTACACCAGCTCTTCTTCAATGATTTCTTGTTCACTCGCCACGCATCACACCTCAATCTGCATTGAGGTCAGGCAAGGTGAAATCCATGAACCGCTGCTCTTCGGCGATGGTCGCGGCATCGATCACGCCACCGGTGCCGTCACCTACGGTTTGAATGGCTTCAAGCTGCCACATGGCGACTAGTGCAATCGCAAGTTCCGCCGTCACGCGCGTGTTGAGATCGACGCTTTCCTTCAACTCATCCATGTCATCGATAAGGCCAACGAGCCGGTCCACGCGTTCGAGAGATTGTCCCGCATCGCCATAGCTGTTTTGCGCTGCGGCTGAGACAAGCGCGCCAGTCGTGGCTTGGGTCGCGATGCGATTGGCACCTGGATTGCCGCTCGCGGCCATTTCCGAGAGCGTATCGTCATCAAAGCCGAGATCGGCCAGAACACGGTCCATCTGAGTTTCGATCTCGCCCGCGCCGGAGCCGGAGAGGCCGGAGAAATCCCCCGTCTTGATCGCCTCGATGGTCGCGAGGATGTCTCCGAATTCCTGATCCAAAAGGCCGTTCAACTCTTCTTCTGTGAACGGCGGAGCAATACTCGGCCACGGTAGCGACGGCATAGTGTTGTCGCGGGCGGCGTAAAAGTCGTCCACTTTTGCCCTTTCGGATTTCGGGAGGGCTTGGGGATATACACCGTGGACTTGTATTTGAAGGTGCGTCACGCTCATTTCCAAGATGGATTGAGCGGGCGTCAGATTGCCCGGGATTTTGGGATCAGCCGGGACAGTGTTGCGAAGATGTTGGCCTATTCGGAACCGCCGGGATATCGGCGGACAGCGCCGATCAGGCGCCCGAAGCTGGATGCGTTCACCAGCCAGATGGACCAATGGCTTGCTGAAGACAGGAGCCGCCCTCGCAAGCAGCGTCACACCGCCAAGCGTATTTTCGAGCGGTTGCGGGACGAGTGCGGTTTTGATGGCAGCTACACCATCGTCAAGGATTACGTTCGAGACCGTAAGCGGACCGGCAAGGAGATGTTCGTGCCGCTGAGCCATCCGCCCGGTCATGCACAGGCCGATTTTGGTGAAGCGCTTGTCGTGATCGGCGGCGTCGAGCAGAAGGCACACTTCTTTGCCCTCGATCTGCCGCACAGCGACGCATGCTACATCCGGGCCTATCCTGCGGCCAATACCGAGGCGTGGCTTGACGGCCATGTCCATGCCTTTGCGTTCTTCGGCGCGGTTCCCCAGTCGGTTCTTTATGACAATGACCGCTGCCTGGTAGCCCGGATTCTGCCGGATGGCTCCCGGCAAAGAACCCAGCGGTTCAGCGCGATGTTGTCGCATTACGTGATCCGGGACCGCTATGGCCGTCCCGGCAAGGGCAATGACAAAGGGGCCGTGGAGGGGCTGGTCGGCTACGGACGTCGCAACTTCATGGTGCCGATCCCGTCCTTTCCGGACTGGCACGCGTTCAACGCTCACCTGGAAGAGCAGTGCCGCAAGCGCCAGGGTGATGTTCTGCGTGGCCACAAGGTCAGCATCGGGGAACGGCTGAAGGCCGATCTCGCGGCGATGCGGGATTTGCCCGGCACCCCCTTTGAGGCCTGTGAGTTGCAAAGTGGCCAGGTCACATCGACATCGGTGGTGCGTTATCGCGGCAATGATTACTCGGTGCCGGTTGCCTACGGCCACCGTGCGGTCTGGATCAAGGGCTTCGTGACCCGGGTTGTTATCGGCTGCGGCGCCGAGGTGATCGCTGAGCATTCGCGCTCCTATGACACCGGCGACATGGTGTTTGATCCACTGCATTACCTGGCGCTGATCGAACGCAAGATCATGTCCTTCGATCAGGCCGCGCCTCTGCAGGGCTGGGAGTTGCCCGAAGCGTTCAAAACCCTGCGCCGACTGCTGGAAGCCCGGCAGGGAAAGGCCGGCAAGCGCGAGTATGTGCAGGTCCTGCGCCTTCTGGAGCGCTTCGAGATTGACGTGCTGCATCTTGCCGTCAAAGATGCCCTGCGAATGGGAGCGGTCAGCTTCGATGCAATCAAGCACCTGATCTTGTGCAGGGTCGAGCAAAGGCCTCCGAGGCTGGATCTGGATGTCTATCCCTTCCTGCCCAGAACCAACATCACCACCACCTCCGCCGCATCCTACATGAGCCTGCTGGCAGGAGGTGGGGCATGACGGATGCACCCGAACTGCTGCTGGCCCACCATCTCAAAACGCTTCGGCTGCCCACGTTCTTGCGTGAACATGACAAGCAGGCCCGTATCTGCGCCGCTGAAGGCGTAGATCACGTGCGTTACCTGGCCCGGCTGACCGAGCTGGAACTGATCGACCGGGAACGGCGCATGGTGGAACGCCGGATCAAGGCCGCAAAGTTCCCGACCATCAAAAGCCTGGACAGCTTCGACTTCAAGGCGATCCCGTCGCTCAACAAGATGATGGTCCTGGAGCTGGCGCGCTGCGAATGGATCGAACGCAAGGAGAATGTGATCGCGCTCGGTCCCTCCGGCACCGGCAAGACCCATGTCGCCCTCGGGCTGGGACTGGCTGCCTGCCAGAAAGGATTGCCTGTCGCCTTCGTGACCGCCGCAGCCCTCGTGCACGAGATGATGGAGGCCCGCGACGAAAAACGCCTCCTGCAACTCCAGCGCAAACTCGCCAAGGTCAAACTGCTGATCATCGACGAGCTGGGATTCGTCCCCTTGAGCAAAACCGGCGCCGAGCTTCTGTTCGAGCTGATCTCACAGCGCTACGAGCGAGGGTCGACCCTGATCACAAGCAACCTGCCCTTCGAGGAGTGGACCGAAACCTTCGGCACCGAACGCCTGACCGGCGCGCTGCTGGACCGGCTGACACACCACGTCAACATCCTAGAGATGAACGGCGAAAGCTACCGCCTCAATCAAAGCCGCGCCCGCCTCGCCGCCGCTAACAAATGAACCTCACAGAATTGGCCTGACGGCCAATGCGCCTTGGACCGGGCTTGCTATATGAGGGCCGCACGCTCCAAGGCGCTCGCCCCAAACTGGCCGACTTTTGCTCCGCCACAATGGCCGAATTTTACTCCGCCGTTGACATTCCATCGGTAGACCCAACCAACCATCGTGCCTTCGCCGTCCAGCAGCCGTGCAATCGGCGCCGCTTCCTTCTTACTTCTGTTCACTGGTTCCTGTTCTCCAAACCCGCTGCCCGGGCCTCTCTGTGACCGACGCGGTCAGTTGTTGTTTTGCGCGGCAAATACGCTGGTTGTTTCTCGGGTCATAAAGAGGCGGCATCGGCTGGGTCGACGCCGCCAGTGCTTCGTCCACAGGGAGGAGGTAGAGCATGAGTTCTGGTTAAGAATTTGTTCGCTTTTGAAAATCGGGAAGATCCAACAGTCTTACGTCAACCGCAAGGTGATAAGCTGCAAGCCAAATTTCCTGAGCTCTCCGGATTGGGAGTTCTCGGACGGGTAGCGCTGAGTCGGGCCCAAGTGCTAACGACCGTTGCCAATCATCGTTTGTCAGATCGCGGTATTCGACATTCAAATGAATAGCCGTATGGTCGAATAGATGGCGCAATGCATGTGGAGGCAGCGTAATTCCGAGCGCCAGATCAGGCGTCCAGGTTTCCTCCTCAAGAGTAAGTGGCTCGCGCAGTTTTTTTAGAGCGATCGCCTGAGCACGTGCCGAAAAGCATATATCAGCGATGACGTGGCGTCGCGACCAGCCGTCACATAAGCTAGGTTTATCCAAATCGGAATCCGAAAGCTCGTTGAGTTTGCGGGCAAAAAATGCAGTGCCGCGCCTTGCGAGCAAAAGATCCGCGCCTGGTGCATCTGGTGCGTCATAGCGCGCGCCCTTCCCCTGGCGCTCTTTCAGTAAATCAAGCGCGGCTTGTTTCGATGCACCGGGCGGCATTTGACTTACCCCTCAACCATCGTGCGCATGAAGTGCAGACGCTCCATGATAGGCGCATCTGAAAAGCGGAACAGATCGAACTGGGTTTCTGCTTGAAGGGACCATTTGATCCAGCTCGGAGCGACGAACATGTCGCCTTTTTCAAGTTTGTACGTCACACCGTCCAGAACAACTGCACCAGACCCCTCGAATACCTGGAAAACAGTTGACCCAACATCTTGGCGCACGGCCGTTTCAACACCTGCGCGTAGTCGGTGGAATTCACATCGAATTGTAGGCATCACATCGCCGCCTGTCGTGGGATTAATGTAACGGATAGCGGCGTGTCCTTGCGCGACAGTAGCAGGCTGGCCTTCGTCCTCCAGCAGCAGTTGCTCGGATAATGCGCGATCAGTGAATTCCCAACGATATGCCCCAATCGGCGAGGCCACTGTGTTTTCTAGTTGGGAAAGCGGTCGGACCCCTGGGTGGCACCAAAGCCGCTCGCCTCGAGAGAAATTCGGCGTGGCGTAATCTGTGACCCGATCAGAACCAAATTCGAAAAAGCCGACATCCATCTGTTGGCTGAAGGGAATGTCGAGCCCATCAATCCAAGCCATTGGGCTATCGGTGTCATTGTGGTGGCCGTGAAAGTTCCAGCCAGGCGTCAGCAAAAGATCGCCACGGGACATGCGCACGGGGTCGCCATTGACCACGGTCCAAACGCCCTCGCCTTCAACGACAAAGCGGAATGCGTTTTGTGAATGGCGGTGTTCGGGCGCAGTCTCCCGCGGGCCGAGATATTGGATAGCGGCCCACAAGGTGGGAGAGATGTAGGCGTTTGGCGCAAGGCCCGGATTGGCCAATCCAATGGCGCGGCGCTCGCCGCCACGGCCAACGGGAACCAGCTTGCCTGACTGTTCCGCCAGGGGCAATAGCTTCGACCATTTCCAGAGATGCGGCACGGCTTTGGATTTTGGATGGATCGGCATCAGATCGCCGAGCTGGGTCCAGAGAGGGATCAGGCTCTCGTCCTCAAAACCCTTATAGAGTGCGCGCAGTTCCGGCGTGTCTTCGGGCTGCATCGCATGATCGACATTTCCATGGTCTAGTTGATCGCTCATTGTGGTCGTCTCCTCTTGCGATATCGATATGGGGTCATGCCGCATCAGGTTGTTTTGAAGGCACTGCCTTTGCGAATGCAGGCACTTGGTCTAGTTCGCTCTGAATGCGGGCAATCGTCGGCCATTGTTCGGTCGGAATGTCGAACCGCTTGTTGTTCCACACCTGGGCATGCAGACAGATATCAGCCATTGTCGGTGTGTCGCCGTGGCAATATTTGCCTGTTTGATCGCTTGTGTTCAGCGCTGTTTCAAACGGGTCAAAGGTCGTGGCCACCCAATGGGTGAACCACTCTTTTTGAGCCGCTTCATCCGCGCCAAACTGGTCGCGCAGTTGGAACAAGACGCGCAGGTTGTTGAGCGGGTGAATTTCGCTGGCGATCATATAAGACAGTGCCCGGACGCGTGCCCGTTCGTCTGGGTCGGCCGGTAAAAGTGCCGGTTCAGGATGTTTTTCGTCGAGCCATTCGATGATTGCCAAAGACTGTGTAAGAAACGCGCCGTCGCTGGTTTCCAGCGTAGGCACTAACCCTTGCGGGTTCTTGGCAAGATATTGTACCGTGCGGGTTTCTCCGTCACGAAGGACATAAGGCACGTACTCATAGTCTAGCCCTTTGAGATTCAGTGCTGTGCGCAATCGGGTCGAAGTTGAGGACCGAAAGAAATTATGAAGCTTTAGGCTCATGTACTTTCCCTTGTTTAGGATTCACGCGGGGTGATCTTGGTCTCGATAGAGCCGAGCCCGTCGATAGACACGATACAGACATCGCCAACCTGTAGCTGGCCAACACCGGCTGGAGTGCCTGTCATGATCAGATCGCCCGGTGCCAAGGTGATTGAATGGGAGAGGATGGAAATGATCTCAGGCACTGACCAAATAAGATCCGCAAGATCTGCGGCCTGCTTTACGTCATCGTTCACTGTCAGCGTGATCGATCCTTTTTCGGGGTGGCCTATTTCAGAGATAGGGAAAACCGGTCCGATAACGGCAGAACGGTCGAAAGCCTTGCCGAAGTCCCACGGGCGACCTTGTTCGCGTGCTTTGAGTTGCAAATCGCGGCGGGTCAGGTCGTTGCCGATGGCATAGCCCCAGACATGGCTTAGGCTATCAGCCTCGGAGATGTTTTTCCCACCAGTTCCGATAACAGCGATCAATTCGGCCTCGTAGTGGAAGTTCTCGGTCTCGGGCGGATAGGCAACGGCCTCGCCGCTCTCAACAACCGCATCGGCTGGTTTGGTGAAGAAGAACGGGGGATCCCGATCCGGGTCCTTGCCCATTTCGCGGGCGTGTGCGGCATAGTTGCGCCCGACGCAAAATATGCGTCGAACGGGCAGCCGGTCATCTGATCCGTGGACGGCGACAGAAGCCTGTGGGGCAGGGGGAAAAACGTAGTTCATGGTCATTCCTAAGTGTTTTCATGTTTCAAAGAAGGGGTGGTTCGGGCCGGGACAGCAGCCCAAGCCAGAATAGCAAGAGAACAGGCCGCGACCGCGGCCATGCCGAGTTGGGGCAGAGCCGAAACCGGCAGGACGTTTGCAACCGCCAAAAGCCCGGCAATAATGCGCACCGGTAGCGGTATAGGGCGGGACATATGGCCGATCGCCGCAAGCGTTAGCAAACCAATGCCCATTAGCGTGCGCGTCAAAGCCGTCGCAGTCTCCAAAAGAGTTCCGTCCAGCAGAAGCTCGGGCTGAGTGACGAAGGCGACCGGAACGAGATAGACACCAGCGCCGACTTTCAGCGATGCAAATGAAGTGCGCCAAGGGCTAACAGCTGCGACGGTTGCTGCGGCGAAACTTGCAATCGCGATTGGCGGGGTGATCATGGATACCATGCCAAAATAGAGCACATACATATGCGCCGCGATCGGCTGAATACCCAGTTCGATCAAAGCAGGTGCCGCCAGCGTTGCCAGCAAGACATAAACCCCGACCGTCGGCATTCCCAAGCCCAGCAGAATGCTGAGGCCTGCAGTCAGCAAAAGCATGATCCCGACGTCTCCGCCACTGATAGCGAGCATCTGTAGTGTAATTTGGAACGCTATTCCGGTGAGATTCAACACACCGATGATCAATCCGGCGGCGGATGCCAGTATGATTATGTCGCTAATGGCCGCAGCGGACTGGAGAAGACCTTTCCAAACGTCCTGTAGGCGGTGCCAGATTTGGGCTGGCGGTCCGATTAAATGGACGGCGATGATGCTGATAGCAGACCACAGACCTGCGCTGCCAGCGGTGCGATTGGCAAAGAACAGCAAATAAATCAAGATGCCAACTGGAATAAGGTAACGCCATCTATGCTTATCGGGGGCGTCTGAATTTTGGGCGGGAAGTTCAAGTCGATCAGATGTACCGCCAATTTTGAGTCTTCTGGCTTCGAAATCCACAGCCAGCATTAGCGCGGCATAGAAAAGCAGAGATGGCAAAATCGCCGCCAAGGCAACATCGCGGTAGGGCATTTCCAAGAGTTCGGCCATCAGAAACGCGGAGGCCCCCATGATCGGCGGCACAAGCTGTCCGCCGGTGCTGGCGACGGCTTCGATAGCGGCCGCAACATGGCGCGCATACCCCGCCCGAGCCATCATAGGAATGGAAACTGAGCCAACGGCCACGACGTTGGCAACAGCACTGCCCGATACCATGCCGAAGGCGGCGGAACCCACAACGGATACTTTAGCTGGTCCACCAGTATATTTGCCAACCAGCTTGGCGGCCAAATCAGAAAATACCGCACTGCCACCAAACGCATTCAGCAGAAAACCGAAAACGATAAACGGGGCCACAGTGATCGCCGCAATATCAAGAATTTTGCTGAAAAGGGCATTCGTATCGAGCGCCAGATACACAGACAGCCGTGAAAAGCTGAGTTCGCGAGTTTGGAACCCATCGGGTAGTTTCGGGCCAATGAACATGGAAAACAGCACCAGCGCCAACAATAGAAGGGGTAAAAATATCCCAGTTTGGCGCCGTGCGGCCTCAAGAATACCAAGGACCATCAATAAGCCAAGCGCGACGGCACCGGGTGGGGCTGAGGCAAGTTCCAGTTGCAGCGAAGGATAGCGGACACTCACATATCCGAATGCGATAAATACCGTCAAACCAAGCACAAGGCTGATTGTCGCACGTGCTGGGGTTCTGCCCCATCGCGGATCCGTCAGGGTGATTGTTGCCGCGAGCCCAGCAACAAGTGCCAAGAGTTGTTCGGTATAGTAGTATTTCCCAAAGTATCCGGGGATATCCAGAATCCATCCGAAAATCACCAAAATAAGTGCAACTCGAAGAACGAGTTGCACTTTGGACGCTATGTTTACGCTGACTGAAGACAACTCAGTTTCCTCCGCTTGCCCAGTTTACCGTCGCCGGATGGAATGGCGCGGCCAAGCCTTCTTTGTAGAGAAGCTCAGGGTCTAGAGAGCGAAACAGCGGGAAGCTTGCCGCCAAATCATCTTTGTTCTCGGCAAGTCCCGTCAGAACGTTAGCGATCAACTCGGCATCTACGCCATCGTTGGTTATTAGCAAGTTGTCATAGGCCAACGCAGGCATCGGTTCGGCGACACCCGCAAAGTTTGGTAGCGCGGGCACTGTGATAAGGTAGCCATCGGGGAAAACGTTCCGCGAATTGGCCTCGCCTTCGGAGCTATCATCAAGTGGGATAAGACGGAGCGGCACCGAGGCGTTGACTTCCGCCGTTTTAGCCGCGCCAATTGCGAAGAAGAACGCATCGGCGCGTCCATTTAGGAACTGGTCAGCGCCCGCTACCACGTTGGGAACAAGTACAGGGCGAATGTCATCCGCGCTTAGTCCACCGTTGGCGAGTAGCGCATCCAGAACGACATAGGTGGATCCCGTCGCCGAATATCCGTAGGTTACGCGTTTGCCGCGCAGATCAGCCATCGTATGAATATCACTGTCGGCACGAACAAAGTAGCCAACGCGCAATGGATACAAGACGGATGCGACGCGCAGGTTCTCTTGAGGATTCCCTTCAAAGACCCCTTCACCGCCATAGGCTTGGGCGGCCTCTAACACGTTTACGACGCCAAAATCGAGTTCGCCAGAGTTTACGAGAGGGATAAGCGTCGTTTCGCCAGAGTTTGGCTGAACGATCGCGCCGATATCCATCTGCTCGTTCATCACTCGAGCGATTGCTGAGCCGGTCGAGTATCCAAGGGTACCTTGCGGCATGGTTCCAAGTCCAACTGTGTCCGCCTGAGCCGACCCAGCCAATCCAAGTGTAAGAACAACAGCTGTTATATGTCCAAAAATTTTCATAGTTTATTCCTCCCATTTTGACGAACTTAGCTGAACATCCTGCGATAACTCCAACTTGATCTCACTAAGTGAGAATAAGGAAAAATCTATCGCGAGAGCTGTGCGGCCGTGAGCGGCTACGGCTGACGCCTTGCTTCTATTCAATGTCGCTAAGCACAACCGATAGCCTTTGCGTTTTGCCCTTGTGAGTTCCTGTTTATTGATGTGTTGGATATTTTTGGCAGCTCTCCAAAAGGCGACTAACTAGTTTTGTCGGAAAGCGAAGGGTTCCGTATTAGCGCCTGCCTATCGACCTTGCCTGTTCCAGTCTTGGGGAGTTCTGTCACATAGTCGAAAATTCTCGGCGCTTTATAAGGCGTTAGCTTTGACTTGACGTAGTCGCGTAACCGTTCGGTCCATTGTTCGTTGCCGACGGAACCACCAACAAGGCTGACAACAGCACGAAGGGCGACCCGCTGGTCGTCGCGCTTTTCAGCCAACACCGCGCATTCATGCACATCGGGGTGCTCGTTCAGGCATCGTTCGACCTCCAAAGGCCAAACCCATTGGCCGGACACTTTCACTAGATCGTCTGCCCTACCTTGAAAGTAGTAATAACCACCGCGTTCAACAAAGCGGTCTCCGGTGTAGATCCAACCTCGGCGCATAGTGTCTGCTGTCTTGTCCGGTCGCTTCCAATAACACGGCGCGGATGAATGGCCCCGCACCAGCATTACACCCTCTTCACCCGGAGGCGCCGGTTTCGCGTCAGCTGTTTCCAAACGTACCTCGTATCCCGGCACCCTTGCGCCAGCAGCGCCTAACCGGTGATCATCCAGTTGGTTACTAAGATAGATATGGAGCATCTCGGTCGAGCCGAGACCTTCGGTAGGACCATGGCCGACCAGCGTTTTCCAGCTGGAATAGACATCTTCAGATAGAATTTCTGCCGCAGACATGGATTGCCTCAGTGAGGACAGATCGCGGGTTTCAACGTCTTTTGTGCGTGAAAGCGCAGTGTAGAGTGTGGGAAGGCCGAAAAACACGCTCGGGCGGAATGTTTCGATGGCGTCAAGCACCACGTCAGGCCGGGGCTGCCCTGGCATCAGCAGAGTCGTCGCCCCGGTCGCAAAAGGAAAAACCAGAGAATTTCCGAACCCGTAGGCGAAGAAGGATTTCGGCACTGAATAACAAATATCGCTGGGCTGTAGTTTCAGGATGTGGGCGCCATAGCTTTGCTGAATATAGGCAATATCGTGGTGCAGATGCACGATGCCCTTGGGCCGCCCGGTGGTCCCGGATGAATACATCCAAAATGCCATGTCGTCGGGTTCGGTGGCCGCAACATCCAATTGGCTAGGGCTGTCAGCAAGGAAAGCGCTTGCGGCTGACATTCCGGGCAAGTCGCTTTTACCATTCACGACCACCAATTTTTCAAGATCTGTCCCTTTGGTGGTTTCCTCTCCGAAAGAGCCAGAAAAACTAGCGTCGACCATGGCAACACGCGCGCCGCTATCTTTCATAAAAAACCGCAAAAGGTCAGTTTTCGTTTGGGTGTTCAGCAGTACCGGCACGAAGCCCGCTCGGACGGCGCCGTAGAATGCGGCCGCGAAAACGGGGGTATCATCAAGGAAAAAGGCGATGCGGTCGCCTTGGACAAGCCCGGCCCGCATGAAGGCATTCCCCCAACGCCCGGCCTCGGCAATCAGGGCGCGGTAGGTCAGCTTTCCCATCGGGCTGATGAGCGCGGTCTTATCCGGGTTCCTCTCGAGGTTTTGCCAAAGGATGTCCGAACAATTCCGATGGGCCGCTTTTGAAAAGCCGATTTCCCGCGCGCCGCTTGAATTGTCGTCGACTGGGTCAGAGAATTTGGCTTCGGCCGAGGGCGCAATAGAGCTTTTCATGATGTCTCCTTGAGTTCGTCTTGGGCGACCTTTGCAATGCGAAGCATGGTCCGCCTGAAAACGGTTACGTAAAATGATGACGGGGGTGAGCGCTTATTTGGCTTTGAACGCTTGGTAGTCGCTTGCGAATCTTGGAGCTAGCTTTCGCAAGCGATCTTCTGTCATGCGACCGGAGCGCATCAGATAGTCATGGGCGAAGTCCATCGGATCTAGACGCATCTTGTCGCCAAAGGTCTCGTACCAGGTTGCCGACGTGTTGGCGGCGTCCACTATTTTACGAGCAATCGGCGGGCGTTTTTGTTGGTAGTCCGCAAGTGCATCTTCGATGTGTTCGTGGCGCGCGAGGGCTTGTGTCAGGGCGATGGCATCTTCCATTGCCAGCCGCGTTCCCGACCCAATTGAAAAATGTGCGGTGTGCACGGCATCACCCAGCAGTGCATAGCGCCCTGCGAACCAGTGCTCACACCAGAGTCGTGGGAACTGACGCCAATTGGATTTGTTTGTCACAAGTTGCGTGCCCTTAAGTGCATCGGAAAACAGGCGGCTGCAGAATGTCGCGCTTTCCGCCTCGGTCATTTCCCCAAAACCCGCCTTGCGGAATGTTTCGCCGTCGCATTCTACGATAAATGTGCTGCTGTCCGGCGAGAACCGGTAGTGATGCGCGTTCATCGGCCCGTGCTCAGTTTCGATGAAGGTCTGGGTCAGCGCATCGAAAGGGAGCGTCGCCCCGAACCAGGCAAAATGATTATCGAAATACTCGACGTTCGGCTTGAAACGGTCCGCGAACGCGTTCCGCACCAGAGAGTTTAGCCCGTCAGCGCCAATCACCAGATCGGCAGTCAGCGTTTCAATATCGGTGACTGGAGTGCCGAAGCGGATGGATATATCGAGCGCGCGGGCACGTTCCGTCAGAATTTCGATCAATTGAAGGCGGCCGATCGCGGTGAAGCCAACACCATCGAGCGTCACCGAGCCACCGGGCAGATTCAGCGCCATGTTCTGCCACCGCTCCATGTGAGGTGTCACAAGGTCATGTGTCTCGGGGTCGTCAGCCTTCAGAAACTCAAGCGCCTGATCGGAAAAAACAACGCCAAACCCGAATGTAGCTCCCTCTGGATTTTGCTCGGTAATCTGAACTTTCACGTCGGGCATCAACCGGCGGATGAGAATGGCCGTGTAGAGGCCGGCCGGACCGGCGCCCAAAATATCGATGCTGGATAGTTTTGTCATCGGATCCTCCTAATAGCTCTCGACGTGGTGACAGGCTTAGGCTAAGATTCTTAAATATGCAATGCATTCCATATAAGGAAATACTCATGCAGATTATTTTTCCGATCAACATCAGCTTTGGTGATTGTGATCCTGCAGGTATCGTGTTCTATCCAAACGCTTTTCGTTGGATGGATGCGGGTTTTCACGCTCTGCTGCGACAATCGGGCGGGCACGCAGCGCTTTGCCGGCAGCTCGGCGCGGTTGGGATGGGCGTGGTCGACACCTCGGCGAAATTCCATCATCCCATGCGCGACGGCGATCAACTCGAACTCGTCGTTCGCCTGACCGAATGGTCACGCCGATCTTTCACGCTCGAATATCAAGGGGAGGTGGAGGGGAAACGCGTTTTTGCCGGACGTGAGGTGCGATGTCTTTTCATTCGCGCAGATAACGATATCGTGGCTGGAGAAACTGCGCCACTGCGCGCACTCGTGAAAGAACAACATGACTGACGACGGCGGAACCAGCAGCGGATTGACCTCGCTCGACACGGCATTACGCGTGCTTGCATATATGGCGCGCCAAGGCGGTGCCCAACCCCTGTCCGAGATCGCGGGCGCGTGTGAAATGTCTGCCAGCAAGGCGCACCGCTATCTGGCGTCTTTCGTTGCTGCCGGGATGGTTCAACAACGTGGATCATCACGCAAATACAATCTTGGCCCCGCCGCGCTGGAACTTGGTCTTGCCGCCCTGGCCCAGCACGATTTTGTCAACAACGCTGCTCGTGGCCTTGCGGATCTCTCGGCTGAAACAGAAATGACTGTATTGTTATCGGTCTGGGCAAACCAGGGTGCGACGGTTGTTCGATGGGAGCGCGGCAGCTCACCCACCGATACCTCCATGGGTCTTGGTACTACATTGCCGCTTTTGACATCAGCGACCGGCCGCGTTTTTCTGGTGTGGGGGCCACAGCGTGCTATCTCGCCGGTGCGTGATGCTCAGTTGAAACGTTTAGCGAGACAGCCCCGGCCAGTGCTCGATTTCGAGCCCTCGCAGTCAGGAGTTTCTGAGCTAATCAGCCTGACCCGCCAACGACAATTCGCTTCGGTCGAAGGGCGGTTTATTCCTGGCCTCGTAGCGGCTGCGGCACCGGTTTTGGACTGGCAAGGTGAGGTTCAAGCTGCAATTACGCTTGTCGGCACAGACCCAGATACGATTGGCCCGACCACTTCGCAGGTGCAGAAATTGTTGGACTATTGCAGCAAAAGGTCTGTGGGCGGGGTGTCGACGTGACGGCGCCCCGCCCGCCTTTGGTTGGCCTTAGTGCAATTTGCCTTGAAGCATTTGGGGCGCGGCTTTTTCGATGGATTGGGGTAAATCCGTGATGTCTTTTGCAAACCAGAAAACGCGCTCGAACTCTCCCTGATCCATCCGCTGAACGATCCCGTTGATACGGCCGACATGAGCCCCGATTGCATCCGCTGCGCCGCGCTCGTCACCGTCGAGGATTCCTCCAAGGATATTCATGTGTTCTGTGGCGGAGCGGGCCACATCAAAAACTGTGGTGTTCGTGATGAATCGAAGCCGCATAAGCGGCATGCGCAAGCGTCGCCAATATCGTACAAGCGTGTCATTATTGGCAAGGCTGAGAATAGTTGTGTGTAGCTCTTCGTCATGCTCAGAGAATGGACGCGCTTGCTGCCCATTTTGAAGGTGTTCGGCTTCTTGGTAAAGCGCGACAAAGCTATCCCTAACCCCGGCCTCATTTATGCGCTTTGCGCAGCTGGCAGCGGCGAAACGTTCAAACATTTCCCGCATTTGAAAAAACTCAGAGAGCTGCTGGCGCGAAAGTTTGCGAACGACTGCGCCCTTGTTGTTCTGGCGCTCAACGATGCCATCGTTTTCCAAAAGAAGCAGCGCTTCTCGCAATGGTCCGCGGCTCACCTTTAGTTTGTGTGTAAGGGCGGTTTCGGTAAGTCGCTCACCCGCAACGAATTCGCCATTCTGGATGGCTGCTTCGATTTCGAGGCGAATGCGCTCAACTGTCGTTGCACCGTTGCTCATCTTTTTTCCACCACTTGTTTCTCTTTGGTTCGTTTAGCTATCGAACGGAGCCTGAAGCCCTCACGTACCGCTCGAGGCGACCCTCAATCCCGGTTTGTGGGACTTGCGCAGTTGCCAACTCTTTTAAGTTTACTTGGTTTCCCAAGCAAGGCCGGAACACCAGACGCGTTGAAAGTAGTACGCGCTTAATGACCTAAAGTCCGGGATCAGCCTTATGAAAAATTGCAGGACAATGCATAATATCTAGCAAAAAAAATCCAAATTGCAACCAACGTTCGTGAATTATCCATCAATTTATAACACTGTCGTATGAGAAATAACGTTTTTGAATCAGGCTATTATGCGACTTAGTGAGGTAAGGGGGCAGTATCTTATTGGCATATCTTGTGAGAAAGTGAGATTGTCCTACAAACGTTAAGTAATTGGGAGATATACTGATCTGACGGAGGCAACGATGGGATCGCCATCTTAGGGAGGATGCTTTGAAAATTCGGCTTTTGCTTGCGGTCAGCGCGCTCGACTGCGTGTCGTGCCCCATGCTGCCCAACAAGCGCTGACGGAATGGCAAAGTATCGTCCATTGACAGGACACTAATTTTTTTACGAGGAGGAGGAAAAATGACAGATTTTCGTTATCACCCAGAGATCGCAAAGCTCGGCGCTGCGCATCTCTTCACCCCGGACCTAGAAAAGTCGGTTTGGTTTTTCCACGACATTCTTGGCATGCACATTACTGCACGGACAGACACGAAGGTGTATCTACGTGCCGCGATGGAGCGTGAGCATCATAGCCTGGTTCTAGAGGCTGGTGACCGTGCGCGCCTTGATCACGTGTCATGGCGTGTTAGGAGACCCGAAGATATTGAGGGCTTCAACGAGATCCTGACAGCCAATGGCACAGATGTCACGGTTCAGGCACCCGACGCAGAAGACGGTATTGGTGAATCACTTCGGTTCCAGGCGCCGTCCGGACACAACTTTCGTTTATACTATGACGTCGAAAAGCCGGACGTGGCTGAGGAGGACCGTTCGGTACTTCTCAATCAGCCGTATCGGTCATGGCATCATGGGATCGGCGTGCGGCGCATCGACCACGTCAACCTGCACACGACGCGCGATCCTGCTGTAACCCGAGACTGGCTATCAGATAACCTTGACTTCAAGGTTCGCGAATATGCCATGTCGCCGGCAGGCCTCATCGGCGCTTGGATGAGTGTGACCCCACTTGTGCACGACGTAGCAATCATGAATGCGGGCCCAGAAGATCCGACACCCGCCCGGCTGCACCATCTCGCGTTTTGGTTGGATAATGCGCAGGACGTTTTGAGGGCGGCGGATATACTGGTCGAAGCTGGCATCAAGCCGGATCAGGGACCAGGGAAACATGGCGTGAGCCAAGCGATGTTCCTCTATGTCCGCGATCCGGGCTCTGGTCATCGCGTGGAAATCTTTAGCAATGGCTACCTGATCTTTGATCCAGATTGGGAGCCAGTCGAGTGGACCATGAAGGATGTCATGATGGCGCTGACAATGTGGGGGCCAAGCGACTATATCCCGCACACCGATGAGCACGTCATGAATATTACGACGGAAGCCTGATAGTCCGGCCATCGCCGTCCGCCCGCCCGCAATGGGCGCGCGGCGATGGCCACGACCAACAGATTTAGTGACGGCGATGCCGGACTTTAAGTGAAACGGAAGGTGAAAAACGTGACCCAATACACGGAATCCGAGACAAGCAAATTCGCGAAGATAAATGCGCCTGGATTGGATGACTTCGACATCCATTTCAATGACGCAGGCACCGGTGAAACCATCATAATGCTTCACGGCGGTGGGCCAGGCGCATCGGGTTGGAGCAACTATTACAGAAACTTCGATTTCTTTATCGAGCGCGGCTATCGCGTTATCCTTGTCGACTGCCCAGGCTTTAACAAATCCGGTGAGATCATTCCTGATATCCCGCGGGGCCTAGTGAATGCTCATGCGATCAAAGGGCTGATTGACGCTTTGGGTATCGACAAGGTGCATTTGGTGGGCAATTCGTTGGGCGGGGTGTCAGCGCTTAACTTTGCACTTGAGTATCCAGATCAGCTCGATCGACTGATCCTGATGGGGCCGGCAGGCATGGGTCATAGCATGATGCAGCCAAACCCGCAGGAAGGCATCAAGAAAATGGTCCAGCTTTATGCCGCTCCCAGCTACGAGCATCTTCTGGAATTGCTCGGCGTGTTTGTCTATGATCCTACGCTGATCTCTGAAGAGCTGCGCAAAGGGCGTTGGGACAACATTGATCGCAGCCGGGCGCATCTAGAAAACTTCCTTGCCAGCACGAAACTTGTCTCATTTGACACCTGGGATGTTTCGGCGCGGATCAAGGATATACCTCATAAGACTCTCGCAGTTTGGGGGCGAGATGACCGATTTGTGCCGTTGGATAACGGGCTCAAGCTGATCAACAGCATGCCCGACGCTCAGCTGCATGTCTTTTCGCAGTGCGGTCATTGGGCGCAATGGGAACATGCCGACGACTTCAATCGTCTGGTCTTGGGATTCCTCGAAGGCTGAAGTCTTCGGTAACCTTGAATTTGGTGCAGGTTTGGAGAGGACCTGCGCCAAGCCAACTTCAAATCTAGAACAAATTCCGGGGAGGAAATTGAATGGCAGAAGTAGTAGAAACCGACGTTCTAATCATTGGGGCGGGTCCAGCTGGCATAGTTGCCGCGACTTTGCTTTCTGACATGGGCATCAAGAATATTGCCATCAGCAAATACCGGTCGACATCGCCTGGCCCTCGCGCCCATATTACCAACCAACGCGCGATGGAAATTCTGCGCGATCTAGGCTTGGAAGAAGCCGCAAAAGATCTCGCGACACCGCAAAGCCACATGGGCGAACACGCCTTTTCGACCAGCCTTGTGGGAGAAGAATTCGGGCGAATTCGCACTTGGTCCACTGATATTGTTCGACAGGCTGAACATGATCTGGCGAGCCCTTGTTCGTATTGCGACTTACCGCAGCTCTATTTCGAACCACTTGTAACCAATGCCGCAGGCATACGTGGGAGTGATGTGCGTTTTCGGACTGAATACCTTTCGCACACCCAAGATGCAGATGGTGTAAGCGCTCAATTATTGGATCGTGTCACAGGTGTTGAGTTCACCGTGCGAGCAAAATATCTGATCGGTGCGGATGGCGCGCGTTCGCAAGTGGCGGAAGACGCGGGTCTGCCGTTTGAAGGAGAGTTGGGAAAAGGCGCTGCAGCGGCGCTGAATATCGAATTTACGGCTGATTTGTCGTCTTTGACTGACCACCGCCGCGGTGACATGTTCTGGATGATCCAACCGGGTGGCATTGGATTGAACGGCACGGGTATCAGCGTTTTGCGGATGGTGCGTCCTTGGAACAAATGGGTTTGTACCGCAGGCTATGATTTGTCCAAAGGCGAACTGAACATAAGTAACGATGAAGCGCGCGCTGTGGTCCAAAAAGTGATAGGGAGTGACCAGTTCCCAATCCAAATCGATGCGACTTCTACCTGGGAATTTAACCAGCAATTTGCACAAAACAACACGAATGGCCGGGTTTTTTGTATGGGTGATGCTGTGCATCGTCATACGCCCATGGGCGGACTTGGCCTGAACACCTCGGTACAGGACGCTTACAACCTGTGCTGGAAGCTCGCCATGGTCGTCAAAGAGCAAGCGGGCCCGAGCCTGCTGGCAACCTATGACGTGGAGCGGACACCGGTCGGCGAAGAAGTGGTCAACCACGCTTACATGTGCCTGTCCAAACTGCCACCGATGTTTATGGCGATGGGCCTACCACCGGCGCATTCGGACGAAATGGCACAAAGCGCAATGGCGCGCTACAAAAGCGCTACACCCGAAGGCGAGGCCGCCCGAGCACAGATGCGCGCGGCGATGAACGGGACGCTGGCCGGGTTTGGCGGCGCGCATGGTCTGGAATTGAACCAACGCTATGAATCGCAGGCGGTTTACCCGGACGGTACGGCAGACCCTGGGTTTGACCGCGACCGCGTTTATCACCATCAAGCCACGTCACGGCCTGGCGCTCATGTTCCGCACGTTTGGCTGACGCGCAATCAGCGACGCGTCTCGACTCTGGATCTGTGCGGCAAGGGAAAATTCACGCTTCTTACCGGCATCGCTGGCGAACCTTGGGTTAAGGTGGCACAGGACGCTGCACAAAAACTGGGCATCGACCTCGAGGTTCAGGTCATCGGGCCCGGCCAAACCTATGTCGACACCTATGGTGACTGGGCGGAGGCGCGCGAGGTCGAAGAGGACGGCGCGATACTGGTTCGGCCAGACATGTTCGTTGCATGGCGCTCAAATGACGCCGCACAGACCCAACTGGATGGCTTCCTCCCTGCCCTGAAAACCATTTTGGGCCGCGACGGCTAACTGCGGTGCAACTGAACCGTGGGCGGCGCATAAATTCATTGCGTCGCCCACGCCAATTCGTCCAAACGACGTCCACAATCAATGCAGACGTTTTGGGCAATACAAATTTCTACCTTTTCACGGAGCCTTCCAGATGCCTGATTTGTTTGATACTGCGGCGCGCCGCCTGCGGGAGGCCTACGCGAATGACACTATTCTCCCGTTGCGCGAGACTTTGCAGCCGACGGATGTTGAGGCCGCTTATGCGATTCAGGAGATCAACACGCGATTTTGGCAGGAAAGTGGGCGGAGAATCGTCGGCCGTAAGGTTGGCCTGACATCAACAGCCGTTCAGAAACAGCTCGGCGTCGACCGTCCTGATTTTGGCGTCCTGTTTGAAGACATGCAGCTTTCAGATGGGGGTTTGTTAGCGCGTGACCGTGTGATTCAGCCCAAGGCTGAGGCTGAAGTGGCGCTGCTTCTTGCGGGGGACCTGGATAAGATCGAGGCCACGCCAGAAGACGTGGCCGCCGCTACGCGAGGCGCCTTTGTTGCAATCGAAATTGTCGACAGTCGTATCCAAGACTGGAAGATCACCTTTGCCGATACGGTGGCGGACAACGGCTCTTCTGCTTTCTTCGTACTGGGGAAAGAAGAGCACCCGCTGGATGGGTTGGATCTTCTGAACTGCAAAATGCAGCTCACGGTAAATGGCGAACTTGCCTCAAGCGGCACCGGGGCTGCCTGTCTTGGTCATCCGTTGAACGCGGCGGCCTGGTTGGCGCGGACCCTTGCCGCTCGCGGTGAGCCGCTCCGGGCTGGTGATCTCATTCTGACCGGCGCGCTTGGTCCAATGGTCGCGCTGACACCAGGCGCGGATGTCACAGCATCAGTTGAAGGCCTCGGAACGGTCAATTTCACATTCGATGGAGAAAACGCATGACGAGCAAAACCAAGGTCGCGATTATAGGGTCGGGTAATATCGGCTCGGATCTGATGATTAAGATTGCGAGAAAATCGAAGGTGCTCGAAATGGGAGCATTTGTAGGAATCGACCCTGAATCAGATGGACTTAAGCGCGCCACGAGGATGGGCGTGCAGATCACGGCAGACGGCATCGACGGTTTGATCGCACTGCCAAATTTCGATGAGATCGAGATCGTATTCGATGCAACGTCAGCGGGCGCACACAAAGTGCATGACGAAAAACTGCGTGCGTTTGGCAAGACTGTTATCGACCTTACCCCTGCGGCGATCGGACCGTACACGATCCCGCCGGTGAATCTGGAGGCGAATCTGGAGGCGGGAAATGTCAACATGGTAACCTGCGGTGGGCAGGCGACAATCCCGATTGTGGCGGCGGTCAATCGCGTCAGCCCGGTGCGCTATGCCGAGATCGTGGCATCGATCGCTTCAAAATCTGCAGGCCCAGGCACGCGTGCGAATATCGACGAATTCACCGAAACCACTTCGCGCGCGATTGAGGTTGTCGGCGGGGCCGAGAAGGGCAAGGCGATCATTGTCCTGAACCCTGCAGAACCACCGATGATCATGCGCGATACCGTCTATTGCCTATGCGACGCGGCAGACAAGGATGCTATCCGCGCTTCGATCAAGGACATGGTCGCTGAGGTGCAAAGCTACGTACCCGGCTATCGGCTGAAACAAGAGGTGCAGTTCGAGGCCATCGGCGACAACGACCCACTGTTTATCCCAGACTTGGATCAAAACTACACCGGTTTGAAAGTTACAACCTTCCTGGAAGTCGAAGGTGCGGCGCACTATCTGCCCGCCTACGCTGGCAATCTGGACATCATGACATCCGCCGCACTGAAGACGGCGGAGCGCATTGTGGAATCACGCAAACTGGAGGCGACGATATGAGTATTCTTCAGTCGAAAGACAAACTCTATATTCAGGATGTCACGCTACGCGACGGCATGCATGCGGTGCGCCATCGCTATAGCCTTGATCAGGTGCGTGCGATTGCCAAGGCGCTGGATGACGCCAAGGTTGACGCGATCGAGGTTGCGCATGGTGACGGGCTGGCTGGGTCCAGCTTTAACTATGGATTCGGTGCGACGACCGATTGGCAGTGGATCGAGGCGGTTGCAGATGTGGTCAGTCACGCCAAACTGACAACTCTTTTGCTGCCCGGGATCGGGACAATCGACGATCTGAAACGCGCCTATGAAATTGGCGTACACTCGGTCCGCGTGGCAACCCATTGCACTGAGGCCGACGTTTCGAAACAACATATCGCCTACGCACGTGAACTGGGCATGGATGTGTCCGGCTTCCTTATGATGAGCCACATGAACACGCCTGAAGGTCTGGCCGAACAAGCCAAGCTGATGGAAAGCTATGGCGCACATTGTGTCTATGTGACCGACTCTGGTGGCGCGATGGTTATGGATGATGTGACCGCGCGCTTGCAGGCCTATGACCAAGTATTGCAGCCTGAAACGCAGCGCGGCATTCATGCCCACCACAATCTCAGTCTGGGCGTCGCGAATTCTGTCGCTGCGGTTCAGAATGGCGCAATCCGCGTTGATGCGTCTCTGGCAGGAATGGGTGCTGGTGCTGGCAATGCCCCGCTTGAGGTCTTTATCGCAGTAGCAGACACCTATGGTTGGGATCACGGGACAGACTTGTTCAAACTCATGGACGCAGCCGAAGATCTTGTCCGTCCGCTGCAAGATCGCCCCGTGCGTGTTGACCGCGAGACGTTGAGTCTTGGCTACGCCGGTGTCTATTCCAGTTTCCTGCGCCATGCCGAAAAAGCAGCGGGCGAGCACGGTCTGGATACACGGGCTATCCTAATGGAATTGGGCAAGCGGCGTATGGTCGGTGGTCAGGAAGATATGATCGTGGATGTTGCACTCGATCTGGCCAAGGCACGAAACCAAAGTGCCTAGCAGCCGGGCTATCCTGCATTCTTTGGTGGCGCATATGTTGGGCCTCCAGACACCGCAGTTCGTGATAGGAGAGCAAGTTGACCGATCAAAGTTTTAAACTTTTTTCACCTCGGAGTTGCATGGATGCTGTCATAGCATTCTATCGCGATGAGCTTGGGTTCGAGTTGACTACAAACACACCAGATGAGGCAGTATTCTCAGGACCCTCTCCAAATACGCCGGGCCTCCAATTGTATGCTGTTGATCGTGACCTGAAAAAGTCGCGAACTGGAATTGAGTTCCATGTGACAAACTTTGAAGCCGCTCTGAAGGAGTTAGGCGAGGCAGGCTACGTCATACCAGATTCTTGCAGTTTTGAGGAACGGTCGTTTAGGATTGCGGATCCCGCTGGAAATCAAATCATCTTTCGTGAACTGATGCTGAGCTAATTCAGAAGCAGGGGTCAAGCAGTAGTGAGGTTACAAGGCACCAACACTTGAAGAACCTACGCTGCTCTCTCAGGGCACGAGGCAAACATCATAAAAGCGGCACTAGAGATGACTAAGGAAATGTCCATCCATAGTCACCTTGCGAGATATGCTTGTCTATCAACTCGACAACAAGCTGTCTAATAACGTGTTCAGCTGGCATCATGGTTTCGACGGTACGAGTATTCAGGTTCAGAACTCTGTTAAGATCTGCTTCGTCAATTTCCAACGCTTCAAAGAGCCCTTGCGAAATCTCCTGTGCGAAAAGAGCGTAAGGAACGATAGTGCTGCAGTTTCCTGAAAGAACTATTTCACGTCTAATGCTCATGGAGTGAATCGGCGAACGAACATTTCGCAGCTTAATCCCCTTTCGTGCCGCCATGTCTTGTAGATAGTGCGCGCGTTCCTCATTGCGAGCGTCCATAGCCAAAGGCAGATTTTCCAATTCATTGATGGATACTGGCGATTGTAGTCCCTTCAGCGCATCTGCGGTCCCGACCACATAGGTTTTTTGGAGCAAGAGGGGGAGGGACTCGAATTTTTCGTCATCAAGATCACTGGTCGAGAACGCCATGTCCAAACGAGAGCCTATCAGCGCCCGATCAAGTTCGTGACTAAAAGCTTGCATCAAATTGACTTCGATATCCGGGTGGCGGTCCGCGCAGACTTCCAACAGTTCTGGCGCAAGCACCCGACCGATGGAGGGGGTCACACCGATTTTGACGATACCACCGGGAGCACCTGAAAAGCGGCGGACATCTCGTTTTGCCAGTTCCGTGCGTTCCAAAATAACACGGGCATGCTCTGTAAGCAGCTTCCCAGCATTTGTAATTTCTGCGCCTCTGGAATGGCGGGTGAATAGAAGAACGTCGAGTTCCGCTTCCAGGTTTTTCACTTGCGCGCCGAGAGCCGGTTGAGAGATGTTCAATGCTTCCGCCGCTGCGCGAAAGCTAGACAACTCGGAAACTTTCAAAAAATATCTCAGTTGGCGAAGGTCCACATTCTACTCCCACGAGAAACGTATTGACATTGTGCATAAATATGCACTCTAGGCAAGTTGCGATAGGTTTTTCCGTATCCAGACTGAAGTGCATTATCTTGGAGTTACACTGCTGTATTAGGCTACTTCTTGTTTGAGAGTGCAGTCAGACTAAGGAACGACTATGAGCAGAATTGCCAATCACTATATCGCTGGTCAGTGGGTTCCGGGGGTGAACGGGGAAAGCATTGAGGTCACTGACCCGGCAACCGGCGATGTTGTTGGCACTGCCGCGCTTGGAAGCCGGGCCATCGCTGAACAGGCGATTGGAGCCGCGCGCCAAGCCTTCGACGCGTCCGGTTGGAGCAACAATCCTCGATTGCGTGCCAAAGTTTTGAACGACTGGGCCGACCAAATGGAAGCGAACAAAGACGCGCTTGCCCATCTATTGACACTTGAGAATGGCAAAGTGTTGGCGCAAGCGCAGATGGAAATCACGTTTGGCATCGACGAGGCACGCTACTACGCTGGCCTTGCGCGTAACATTTTCGGCAGAACTACTGAGACCGGCCCAGGCAAGATGTCATTGCTGACGCAAGAGCCATCCGGCGTCGCTGCTGTCATCGTGCCGTGGAATGCGCCTGTCACGCTTCTTGTGCGCTCGGTTGCACCGGCACTGGCGGCGGGCTGCACAATTGTCATTAAGCCGGCGCCACAGACCCCGCTCATCAATGCCCGTATCGTTGCGTGTTTTGAAAACCTCCCTGATCTGCCAATTGGCGTAGTGAATTCCGTAAATGAAAACGGGATTGAGGTAGGGCAAGTTCTGTCGCAGCATCCCGATATTGATGTGGTCTCGTTTACCGGGGCGACCAATACCGGCAAACTGGTGATGGCCAGCGCCTCTGAGACTATGAAACACCTGTCGCTTGAACTGGGCGGCAAGGCTCCGGCGATCCTATTTGATGATGCGGACCTAGATAAGGCAATCGCTGAGATCAGCCGCTCAGCGTTGGTGCTGTCCGGGCAAATGTGTACGGCCATCAGCCGGGTGCTGCTTCATGAAAGCATCGCCGAAGAAGCAACCGAGCGCCTGAAGACTGCATTTGAGGCGGCGAAAGTAGGGCCGGGGCTAGACCCCGCGAGCTTTCTTGGCCCGGTAATCGACAAGCCAACACAGCAACGATTGCTGGCAGTAATCGAGAGGGCCGGGAATGAGGCCACCATGATTTTGCGGGGCACCGATGGCGGTGAGGAATTGCGCAATGGCTACTTTGTGACGCCAACGCTGTTTTCGCTTCAAGATGTCAGCCACGATCTGATTCAGGACGAACACTTTGGACCGATCGTGTCGGTCGAAACCTTTACTGATGAGGCAGATGCTATTCAGCGGGCTAATGCGACACGCTTTGGCCTCGCGTCCAGCGTCTATACCAATGACTTGAACCGGGCGATGCGCATGGGGCGCAATATTCGCTTTGGCACTGTTTGGCTGAATTGTCACAACCGGCTATTCGCCGAGGCCGAGACCGGCGGATATCGCGAAAGTGGGGTGGGTCGCATGCACGGTGTTGAGGCCCTGAACGATTTTCTCGAAACCAAACATATCTATTTTGAAGCCGAAGGCTGATCACAATTACTGGAATGTGGAGACCAATATGGGAAAGAAAATTCTGATTGCCGGTGGAGGCATCGGCGGCTTGGCCGCCGCTGCGGGATTGTTGCAGGCCGGGCATGATGTGGAAGTATTCGAACAGGCCCCAGAACTGACTGAAGTTGGTGCAGGTATCCAAGTCAGCGCGAATGCAACGCGCGTGTTATACAATTTGGGATTAAAGAAAGCGCTGGACGATGTTTCTGTGCTTCCACAACGTACTGAATTTCGCTTGCATGACACTGGCGAAGTTATCAGTGAAATCCCGCTGGGGCCCGACCACGAAGCAAAATTTGGCGCGCCATATTACCACGTTTACCGTCCCGATATCTTGCGGATGCTGCGAGAAAGAGTCGAGGCGCTCAAGCCAGGCTGCATTCGCCTGAATGCCACTGTGGAAGGGTATGAAGAGCAAGCAGACCGCGTTGTCATGACCCTCAAGGGCGGCGAAACTGTCGCAGGTGACTTGCTGATTGGCGCAGACGGGATCAAATCTGCGATCCGGGAACAGATGCATGGCGCACAGGAAGCGGAATTCACCGGACAGGTCGCATGGCGCGGGATGATACCCGCTGAAAAGCTTCCCGATGACTTCATGCCGCCGGTATTCATCAACTGGATGGGGCCACGGCGTCATATGGTTGTCTATTGGGTGAACAAGGGCAACTACCTGAACTTTGTCGGCTGCACGGAAAAGCCAGATTGGACAGAAGTTGGCTGGACGATCAAGGCGCCGTGGGAAGACCTAAAAGCCGATTACGAGGGTTTCCATCCCGATGTGCAGACAATGCTTGACGCGATGGATCGGGATTCCTGCTATTGCTGGGCGTTGAATATCCGCCCGCGCCTGCCATTCTGGAGTACGGAGCGGGTCACTTTGCTTGGAGATTCATGCCATCCAACGATCCCATACATGGCGCAAGGCGCCGTAATGGCAATCGAGGACGGTGCTGTACTGGTGCGGGCGCTGGACGAAGGCCGTGATCTTGCTGAGGCGCTGACGCTTTATGAGCAAGCCCGCATCGACCGCACGGCCCGCATCGTGAACGAAAGCACGGCCCATGCGCAGTTGTATCACCATGATACCCATAAGGCATTCCGTGATGCTTTTGCAGATAAGCAGCCCGCCGCTGACCGTGCAAAGTGGCTGTATAACTACGATCCGTTGACGGTGCCTTTGCGCCCTAAACCGGTTCAAACCGACGGATAAAGGCCGAAAACAAATGCATAACGGAAAAACCTATATCGTCACCGGTGCGGCCTCGGGTATCGGGGCCGAAACATGCCGCGTTCTTCGTGCAGATGGCGCACGGGTCATTGGCATTGACCGCCATGAGGCCGAGGACGTGGACGAGATGTATCTTGTCGACTTGTCCGACAAAGATGCGGTTGTGAAGCTGGTTGCTGATTTACCCAATGATACGGATGGATTGGCGAACATCGCCGGTGTGCCACCAACGGCACCTGCGGACGTTGTGTTGCGTGTCAATTTGGTTGGCCTGCGTGCTTTGACTGAGGGGCTTGTCGATAAGCTCGCTGACGGCGCTTCGATCGTGAATTTGGCCTCATTGGCCGGGAACGGATGGCAGACAGGCCTGCCACAGGTAAAACGTGCGTTGGCGCTCGACTTTGACAGCGACATTTCGGAATTTTGTGAGGTCGAGGACCTAGACAGTTCTGGACGGTCATATTTTTTGGGTAAGGAAGCCTTGCTCGTTTGGACATTCCAGAACCGCTGGACATGGCGGGATAGAGGCATCCGCATAAACGCGGTCAGCCCGGGCCCAGTTGATACGCCTATCTTGGGCGACTTCGCGGCTACCTTGGGCAAACGGTTTGAGGAGAATATGCAAAAACTGGAGCGCGCTGGCACCGCCGAGGATATTGCGCCTGCCGTCGGTTTTCTGCTTTCAGATCAGTCCAAATGGATCCGGGGAACCAATCTTGCGGTTGATGGGGGGATGTCGGCGCATTTCCTTTCGGCGCAGCACGGCTTCTGAATGACTTCTGGCGATCGGATAAGGCCGGGCTCGGGCCCTCATCACTCAACTCTTTGCGTTGTCTTACGCGAGTTTGGCGATCAGGTCGCGCAACCAGATATGTAGCAATGAGCGATGGGTTCTCGTGGCCCAGATCAGATCTACCCCTATGGAAGATGAAAAGGGTAGGGCCGTTACATACACGGAATCCGCGAAATCTTGGACAAGTCTGTAGGGTACTGTCGCAATCAGGTCTGTTCCCAAAACAAGGTCTTCGATACCGGCAAAGCTACTGACCTTTGCTGCGCTGTTCAGTACAATACCGTCGTCGTTCAATTGGCGCAGATAGTCGGGTTGAGAACTCTGATTGTGGAACACAGAGGCATGCACTGCTTCGATGTAAGATTCTTTATTCAGCGCGCTCTGTGCGAGTGGATTGCGCGGGTCCATAATGCAGACATATTTGTCCTCAAAAACACGGCGGCAGAAAAAACTCTCATCTTTGGGCCGTTTGGAACCGATATATAGCTCGGCCTCGGCACGCTTGAGGAGTTCCTCTCCGCTTAAGTTTGAATTGATAACTTCTACCGAAAGCCTCGGGGCCTGCTTCCGTATTTCCTTGAGCAGAGGTGGGATCACGATGCGCTTTTCGTAAAAAGCACATGCGATCTTGATCGTGTGTTCGACTTTTGCAGGGTCAAATTCCATGGGACCCGCAAGGAATTCGATCTCGTCCCGGATGCGCCGAGCAGCTTCCACCACGATAACGCAGCGGTCGGTTGGAACAATTCGACGCCCTTGTCGAACGAACAAGGGGTCCGAGAAGGCTGTTCGCAACTTGTCGATAGTGTAACTGGGGTAGATTCCGGCTGGGTGCAGAATAGTACGTTAGGCTCCGAGGACGCGCTTGCCGTAGTCTCGCAGATTGCCGTTCGGGTCGACGTAGCGATAGAGAGTAACGGGCCTCACGCCTAATTCTTTGCAAAGTTCTGAAACAGACGTGTCGCGGTTTGCCATTGCGGCCTGTGCCATGCGCACCTGTGATTTTGACAGCGCGAATTTTCGTCCGCCTTTCCTCCCCCGCGCCCGGGCTGCCTGAAGACCGGCCACTGTGCGTTCACGGATCAACTCGCTTTCAAATTCGGCGAGAGCGGCAAAGATGCCGAATGAAAGCCGTCCTGCCGCAGTTGTTGTGTCGATCTGCGCACCTTGCCCGGTGAGCACTTTAAGGCCAACCCCGCGCTCAGACAGCATACTGACGGTCTTGACCAGATGATGCAGGCTACGCCCCAAACGATCGAGCTTCCACACAACCAGAACATCGCCGTCACGCAATGCCTTGAGGCAGGCCTCCAACCCTGGCCGGTCATCCTTTTTGCCAGATGCCAGATCCGAGTAAATCTGCTCCTCTCCAACGCTCGCCGCGATCAAGGCATCCCGTTGCAGGTCAAGAGACTGCCTGCCATCGGCTTTAGAGACGCGCGCATAGCCAATCAGCATGTGTCACAAACGTTGGTTTGTGATGCTTGGGTTCGGCGGTCGCTTTCGGGCAACGGATTTATTCCTTATCTCATATCATAAATAAATATACTCAATACCTCCCATGAAAGCAAAAGAAGCATGGCGCATCGCACCATTCTGACCGAGCGCCAGCGCGCGACACTATTTGATCTGCCAACCAGTGAAGCGGCACTACTTCACCATTACACGTTGGCCGATGATGACATCGAACATGTTCGTCTGCGAAGACGATCACAAAACCGGCTTGGGTTTGCCCTTCAGCTTTGCGCGTTTCGACACCCCGGCCGCCTCCTGACGGCTGGAGAGGTCATCCCAGAAAAAGCGATCAGGTTCATCGCGGCTCAGCTGGGAATGCAAGCGGTTGAGTTGGAGGGCTACGCCGTCCGCGAAGAGACTCGGCGGGATCATCTGATCGAGCTTAGAGCGATCTATGGCTACAAGATGTTTACCGGACGTGGTGCCCGCGACCTGAAGGTTTGGCTTGAAACTGAGGCTGAGGTTGCGCGCTCTAATGAGGAGCTGGCGCGTCGGTTCGTGACAGAATGCCGCCGGAGCCAGACCATTCTGCCCGGGGTGTCGGTGATCGAACGGCTCTGCGCTGATGCGCTTGTCGCCGCCGAACGTCGGATGGAAACGCGCATCGCCGACCGTCTCGACGCGCCCATGAGAGGCAGGCTGGATGCCCTGCTTTCGGAAGACGTCGATGACCGGGTCAGCCGTTTTGTCTGGTTGCGCCAATTTGAGGTTGGCAAGAACTCGGCAGACGCGAACCGCCTGCTGGACCGGTTGGAGTTTCTGCAAGGTCTCGGGCTTGCGACCGCTGCCCTTGATGGCGTTCCACCCCACCGGATCACCCGACTTCGTCGCCAAGGCGAACGATATTTCTCGGATGATTTGCGCGACATTTCCAGCGATCGGCGGTGGGCGATCATGACCGTCTGTGCTGTGGAATGGCAGGCTGCGATAGCTGATGCAGTGATTGAGACCCATGATCGGATCGTGGGTAAAACCTGGCGCGATGCCAAGAGGTTATGTGATGTGCAGATTACCGGCGCCAAAGCAGCATTGCAGGACACACTTCGTTCTTTCTCAGGCTTGGGGGCCGCTCTCCTGGAAGCGCATGGCGATGGCGCACCCCTTGAGAGCGCGGTTACGACCGCCTGCGGTTGGCGTGATCTGGAAGGACTTGTCGCCACGGCGATGCAGTTGACCAGTACAATGGCTGCCAATCCCTTGGCCCATGTCGCCCAAGGCTATCATCGGTTCCGGCGCTACGCGCCGCGCATGTTGAGGGCGCTCGATATTCAGGCAGCATCGGTCGCCGAACCTTTGGTCGAAGCTACTCGGCTTGTCGCAAAGGGCGGACAAGAGACCGTTCGGCCAACAACCTTTCTGCGCCGCAGTTCCAAATGGCACCAGCACCTTCATGCGCAGCCCCCCGATGACCATCGGCTTTGGGAAGTCGCCGTGTTGTTCCATCTGCGCGATGCCTTTCGCTCCGGCGATATCTGGTTGGTGCAGTCCCGGCGCTATGCCGACCTGAAGCAGGCGCTGGTGCCAATAGCAGAGGCGCGGGCCACACCCAGATTGGCAGTGCCCTTCGACCCGGCGGATTGGCTGGGAGATCGCAAAACCCGTATGATTGAGGGACTGAAACGCTTGGCACGCGCTGCCCGTGCCGGGGCAATTCCGGGTGGCTCTATTGAGGACGGAATGCTGAAGATCGACAGGCTCACCGCCGCAGTGCCCGCCGAGGCCCATGAACTTGTTCTGGATTTATACAAAAGGTTGCCCGATGTGCGGATCACCGATCTGCTTCTGGAGGTGGACAATGCCACAGGCTTCACGGAAGCCTTCACCCATATACGCACCGGAGCACCTTGCACTGACAGGATCGGACTGCTGACCGTGCTGCTGGCGGAAGGCCTGAACCTCGGCCTCAGCAAGATGGCCGAAGCCACCAGCACCCATGATTATTCCCAGCTCTCGCGCATCTCACGGTGGCATGTTGAAGGCGACGCGCTGAACCGCGCCTTGGCCATGGTGATCGCGGCGCAATCCACCCTGCCCATGGCCCGTTTCTGGGGTGGCGGCACCACCGCCTCCAGCGACGGGCAGTTCTTTCCAACCACACGTCAAGGTGAGGCAATGAACCTGATCAACGCCAAATATGGCAATGAACCGGGGCTGAAAGCCTATACCCATGTTTCCGATCAGTTCGGCCCCTTTGCCACTCAAACCATCCCGGCGACCGTGAGCGAGGCCCCTTACATCCTCGATGGCCTGCTGATGAATGAGACCGGCAGAAATATCCGCGAACAATATGCTGACACCGGCGGCTTCACCGATCATGTCTTCGCCGTCACAGCCCTTCTGGGCTTCCAGTTCATTCCGCGCATCCGTGATCTGCCCTCCAAGCGGCTCTATGTCTTCGATCCAAGTGCTGTCCCGAAGGAACTGAAAGGCCTGATTGGTGGCAAGGTCAGGCAAAGCATCATCACCACCAACTGGCCCGACATCCTGCGCAGTGCCGCTACCATGGTCGCGGGCGTCATGCCGCCCAGTCAACTGCTGCGAAAGTTTTCAGCCTATCCCCGCCAGCATGAGCTGGCCGAAGCCCTCAAAGAAATCGGACGCGTTGAACGGACGCTGTTCATCATCGACTGGCTACTTGACGCCGACATGCAGCGCCGCGCTCAGATCGGGCTAAACAAAGGCGAAGCACACCACGCCCTGAAAAACGCCCTCCGCATCGGTCGCCAAGGTGAAATCCGCGACCGCACCGCCGAAGGTCAGCACTTCCGCATGGCAGGCCTCAACCTCCTCGCCGCCATCGTCATCCACTGGAACAGCAAACACCTTGGTCAAGCTGTCGCCGCACGAAAACGCGACGGGTTGGATTGCTCACCAATGCTACTGGCACATACCTCACCCCTCGGATGGGCACATATCCTCCTCACAGGCGAATACAGGTGGCCAAAACAGTAAACCAAGGGGCTTAACGTACGATCCTGCACTCTCCGGTATCAGACCCCTAACTGACCACCGATTGGCTGACGCCAAGTTTCTCTGCTGCTATGGAAAATGATTGATTTTCATACACATACCGCAAGACCCTAAGAGAATTGAAGTCAACGTTAAGCATGGTTGCAGGTTTCATCCAGTTTCTTTCCGTCGCAAAAACGCATCTAATTTCTTGATGCACTATATCCATTCCATCAGATTGTTCGAGTCGTTTTGGAAGGGTAGCCTTGCGTGAATTCTTGATTCAAAGGCAGGGGAGGGCCAACAAGATGCCTCAAGCACCCATCAACGATACGGTTACCATTCATCAACTAATCGACGATCCCTACCCGATTTACCGCCGGTTCCGGCAGGAAACACCAGTTGTGCATGTCAAGGCGGTTGGGCGAACCATGTTGACCAAAGCGGCACATACCCGTGCGGTGAAGGATAATCCGGGGTTGTTTAGCTCAGATGATCCCGGCACCCCACAAACATTGGCGTTTCGCACACGCACTATGATGCGTAAGGACGGTGAGGAGCATATGTGTGAACGTATGGCCATGGCCCCCGCGCTTTCGCCCAAGAATCTAAAGCAGATCTGGGTGCCGGGCTATGAGGTCCTTACCGAGAAATACCTTGATGCGCTGCCGCGAGGCGAGGTCGTTGATCTGTTCTCGCTGTTGGCGGGTCCAATTTCGGGGCGAAAGGTAGCAGATTTTTGCGGCCTCACGCAGGTCTCAGATGACGACATGCAGCGCTGGTGCCAGACATTGATTGATGCCGCTGGAAATTTTGGGTGGTTTCAAGACCTGTTCGACAAAGCGGACAAAGTGAACGACGAAGTTGACGCCGCGGTTGCTCAGAGCATTGTTCGGCTACAGGGCGCGGACGATCAGTCCGCCCTGGCCACGATGATCAACGCTGAAAACCCCATACCGCTTAGTCAAATTCAGGCCAACCTCAAGCTGGCCATCTCAGGGGGTGTCAACGAGTCTCGCGATTCCATGCTGACGACCATTTTTGGCCTGCTGACCAACCCGGACCAATTGGAAGAAGTCAAACGAACAAATGGCTGGGGCGGTGCGTTTGAAGAAGCGGTGCGTTGGGTTGCGCCCATTCAGGTCAGTTCAAGGCGCGTCACCGAAGATACTGAGATTGGCGGTATTGATATACCAAAAGACGAGGTTGTGATGACGGTTCAGGCCTCGTCCAATCACGATGAAGAACTGTTCGACGAACCTGAGAAATTCAATGCGTTTCGCCGGCCAAATCCTCACCAATCTTTTGGCAGTGGTCCGCATCACTGCTTTGGCACCCACCTCGCCCGGATGACCGTTGGGAAAACAATGCTGCCACTGATTTTCGAACGGTTCCCAAACATGCAATTGGTCGACCCCGATACAGTTAAGTGGACCGGTTTTGGATTCCGCGGCCCACTGAGCATGCCTGTCCGTTTGCAGTAATGAACTTGAAATTGAGAGAAAGAAAATGACAAAAATAGCATTTGTTACAGCGGGCGGTTCGAAGACCGAAGTGCCCGCTCAGGATGGTGACTCGTTAATGCAGGTTGCTCTGGAACACGGCATTGAAGAGATCACCGCGGAATGTGGTGGCGCGATGATGTGTTCAACCTGTCACGTATATATCGACGATGCCTGGTTCGCCAAAGTTGGCGCTGCACCCGAAGAAGAATTAGACTTGCTTGGATTCGCCAGCTGTGAGGTCCGCGACAACAGCCGGTTGTCCTGTCAGGTAAAGGTCTCATCCGAACTCGACGGAATGGTGGTCCACCTTCCTGAAAGCCAAGTTTAGCAATGGGCGTTGTCATCATTGGTGCGGGGCAGGCCGGGGTGCAGGTTGCGCAATCCCTGCGACAAGAAGGATTTGAAGACTCAATTGCCTTGTTGGGCGAAGAACTTGACCTGCCTTATATGCGTCCACCGTTGTCTAAAGGTTTCATCGCCGATGGTAACGCCGCCAAGATTTCTCTTAAGCCCGAAGGGTTCTACGCAAAATCCAACATAGAATTCTTGCGGAATACCAAAGTCGTGTCCATTGACCGTACCGAACAAATCGTAGTGGCACTGGATGGACGACAGTTCCCATACGATCATCTGGTATTGGCAACTGGATCACGTAATGCCGCACCACCGGTAGAGAACTTGGATCTGGACGGGGTTGTGTTCCTGAGAACCCTTCAGGATGCAATTAAGATCCGCGAACGTCTCGACCACGTTCAGAACGCGATCGTCATCGGCGGCGGTTTCATCGGGTTGGAATTTGCAGGGATGGCCCGGAAAAGGGGTATCCGTGTGACAATTGTCGAAGCGATGTCGCGGATCATGGCCCGCGCAGTAACGCAGGAAACCTCAGAACGCGTTGCGCAAACCCATCAACAAAACGGTGTGCGCATCCTGACGGACCGCTATGCCTCGGCAATTCTTGGCGAAGACCGTGTGAGCGGCGTCGCGTTGTCTGACGGTACTGTTATTGCCGGCGACCTCGTGCTCGTGGCAGCAGGTGTGAAACCCAACTCCGAACTCGCCTTGGACGCGGGCCTACATGTCTCCAATGGGATCGAAGTGGATGAGCAATTCCTCACTTCAGATGCCAGCATTTCTGCGCTTGGTGATTGCTGCTGTTTTCCAGAACCGACTAGCAATTCACGGACTCGACTGGAGTCCGTGCAAGCTGCAACTGATCAGGCGCGGGCGATTGCGCGCCGACTTTGCGGGCGTCCTGAACCTTATCAGGCACTGCCGTGGTTCTGGAGCGATCAAGGTGATCAGAAGCTTCAAATAGCAGGCCTGTTCACAGGAGCTGATAGCGTCGAAGTACTTGAACGAGACACTGGTGGAACAACGATTTTTTGTTTTGCCGGTGACAATCTTATCGCGGTGGAAACGATCAACTCGCCAGGTGACCACATGGCGGCCAGAAAGCTACTTTCGAAACCAAGGGGAACGACCAAATCAGCCCTTAGTTCTGTACAATATGCTATGAGGGATCTTCTATAACAGGCGCTTTTCCGGTAACGTGAGGGTCGTTGTGGCGATTTTTTTCCCGATTTTCCCATTAGATAAACTGTGAGTGTGAGCGATACCTGAACCGCGACTCGTGTTGAACTCAGGGTAGGGGCGTCATCGCATTTCCTCCAATATCTTTTCGCGGAAGACCTCGGCTGGGGTCTTCCATCCAAGACACTTGCGCGGCGTGTTGTTGAGGCGATCACAGATCACCTTCATATCGTGATCTGTGCATTGCCGGATGTCGCGTTTGCGGGGCAGCCACCTTCGAAGGCGTCGGTTTGTGTTCTCGACTGTGCCTTTCTGCCAAGGGCTGGAAGGGTCGCAAAACCACGTCTGGGTTCCGATCTTGGCCTGGAGGTGCGGCCAACTGACAAACTCGGTTCCGCGGTCAAAGGTGATGGACCGACGGGCGACGAGGGGGAGATCTTTAATGGCACTCATGATCTTGGCCATGACCGGCTTGGTGCGTTTGTTTGGGTTCTTCAGGATCACGGTGAAGCGGCTCACGCGCTCAACCAGTGAGGTGACATTGGTCTGGCCAAGCTTTTGTTTGAACAGCATCAAATCAGCTTCCCAGTGGCCAAACTGGCGGCGATGAGCCACATCATCAGGGCGGAACAGGATACTGACATCGCGGTGGAATTTCGGCTCTCGACGTCTTCTGGTGCGCCGAGGACGGCGGGCGACACGGTGGGTCGGTAGATACCACCACAGGTCCTCGCGCTGACCTTCCTTGGAATAGATGTAGCGATAGATGGTTTCCTGGCAGACCCTGAGTGGAGCACGCTCATGGATCATGCGGTTACTGATCTGCTCTGGTGTCCAACCATTCTTGACGCGCTCGATCACGCGCTTGCGAAGCTCATGATGTTTGATCAGTTTGCGCTCCCGAGCACGACGTTCCGCTTGCATCAGGTGGGCGGCGGCACCGTAATAGCCGTCGCATCCAGGCATACTTTCATCCGCGAAATGATTGCGCTTCAGTTCGCGGAATATCGTTGATCTGCAGCGCTTCAGAACGCGCGCCATCTCATCGACAGGGACCTTTGCGTGTCTCCAGCGTTCTATCTTGCGTCGTTCTGTGATACTCAGTTGCTTGTAAACGGCTCCCATACCGATTCCTCTCATCAGATAAACTACTGTTTTCTAACAAGAGTCGCAGTTGAGGGTAGCGCGCGCCGCTACACAAGAATTTTACGCATAATATTTATTATGTAATATTTTGACTTGCCTAGATTAACATCACTCGCTACTGACGGTCTCCCAAAAAGTCACTACAGAAGCAAAATACCTTTCCAAATCGGCGTCTTGAACGCGCATGCTATACGCTCTTAGCCCAACTTTTTCAGATACGGCCTGCATTTCAGTATCTTGATGAGCCCATAAGTCTGAGTTCAGCGCCATGAGCCGTTTTGCTGCTGTTCCATCTCCATGCCGAGCAACACTGACAAGTTCCCATAGTTCTAAAAGACTTGCATCATGCATTACTGCTGCTCGAGAGCCCCTTAGATCCCTCACATACTGAAACAAGGTTTGACGGTTAGCTCGTTCTATTCTGTCAGCGGCTACCTCTGATCTCAATACTAACCACAACCGTAGATTTCGTTCGAAGGCCGCTCCGATGGTCAACGCAAAGCTCAGGCGAATTTCGTAGCAAAGAGAATTGTGACTGTTGTCGCGCGCGATCTGGGCCAAGTAACTATTTTGTCCGCCAATTAGCTCACGGGGAATAGGTTGGAGCCTACCTAATGAAGGCGCCACAACTTTATCCTGAAATTCACGCATCTCATTGGCGTTGATCGAAGCATAGCTGTCCTGTCTCCTCCCCAAAATGCCGCTCTCCTAATAAACTATCCACTCAAAATTTTACATGTCACATACTGCAAACTCGCCGCACCTTTCAAATCGATTTCATCAGAACAGCGACCAAGTTTTGCAAAAATGCACATCTGGACAGCCGTCCCTCCCAGCTTAGTAACGATAACTAGGAAGTATCGTTACCGCCTCGGAACTAGGCTTCGACGCTTCAATAGAACCGTGTTGGTGTGAGCGATACGTGAACCGCAATTCTTGTATGGATGTGCAACGGGCAGTAACCGTGACAGCCTACCCCTTGACTAAATCCAAAGCGTTGTTGTCGGTATCGCGTAACTGCCGTACACGAATCAAGGCTGTCACAAAGGGCTTAACACTCAGCGAAGCCTCATGCGGCTGGCATCAAAATGAATGCAACGGATCAACGCCGCCTCTGCAGCCGCCTGCGCCGCGCTTTCTCTCCTGGTCGCCTTAATGTTTCGCGATCTCGCACACAGTCACTTTGATAATATTCATCTCCCGTGCCCCAGCGTATCTTTTGCTTCGGGAACCCGTGATCAATAAGAACCCCTCGGTATTCAGGCCCATACGTTGCCGACCATTCGGCCTTGAACCTGTCCATTGCATCCCATTCCCGATCATCACGTTCCTTGTCCTCGTAGCCTTCGTCCCAAGGCTTGTGACCGTATTCACTCCAGCTTTCACTGCCGCCACCCGTGAATCCTGCATACATTGTACCGCCGCCATAGAGGTGCCGCGGCTCGGGCATTAGCAAGTAGCCATCGCCCAACTTTCGCCAGTGGGTCGAGCGCAGGTGCCTTTCAGGATAAAGCCATTCTTTTCGAGGGGCAGCGATGTAGCGGAACGCACTCTTCTTAGTGACATAATTGATCTCCAGCACCTCCTCTTCGGTGAGGTAGCGGTGATGTTGTATGTCCAACATGCTAAACATTGCAGCTTGCCGAAAATACTGAGGATTTGGCCTTAACTTTAACGGATTCTGGAACGGGTCGCGTGCCCACGACAAATTCGTTAGGATCAGAATTTTATCTGGTGAGAGCGGGAAATAGGTGTGGGTTGCGGCGAAACGAATGTCCGGGTCGTTGAACCCTCTGCACCATTTCGAAACTGGGAAGCATTCCCGATTATACGCAACAACGGGATGATCGGAAATGATGAACTTTGTTGGAGAATTTCTTGCGTCCGCAATCTGCCAAACGGCCTCCCCCCAAATGTTGCAGAAAATGTTCTGCAATTTTTGGAGGCGGTGCAGGGTTGCATTCTTGTCGGAGCCTCCCTGCAACGTGTGCAGCCAACCCAAACCCTTCGGTGTCCTGAGTTTTTGCACACTCATATATGGTACAAGCGTACTAAAGGCGTCATCAGCTGTGCCGTTGAACTCAAAATCTGACCAAAATTGAACCGCGGAAGGTCCCTCCGTATCAAAACGCCCAAAGAAGAATTTTTCGATATCCCGGTTTTCAGATTCACCCCACTTTGTGGTGTAGAGGTCATCCTGGGCAAAACACTGCCTTGGACCCCAATGCAAAAGATCGCGCCGGGTATAGGTGTGACCGCCCTGCGTCATGGTTTCTGGGCGAAGGTCCAGATAGAATTGCTTGCTTTGCCCCTCAGGCAAAAACCGCTTTTGATACCACTCCGGAACATAATGGTTATGTTTATACTCATCATTAGACATGAACCAAAAATAATCCCCACACTACTCACTCTCCCTTACGCCGCTGTCTCGAGATCCTTCATACAGAGGTTCTTACGCAATCTCTTGCAGCAGAACAAATACTGAACATTCGGATACAAAATGAAATATGCAATTGAACTTGACGAAGACGAAGTAGACCTTCTAGCTGGAATAGAGCTGGATGCGCTGAAAATGGACCATGAGCAGTACAGGCGACAATCTCCTCTGGTCCAGCAGCTTACTAAAAAATTGATGGATCGCGGGGCGATACCAGAGGTAAGACTGCGGTACTGGTCTGACCCAGATTATCAACTCGGGCGGCTGAAAACGTCGCATCAAGGGCTCTTTGAGCGAAACGGCACAAGAGGCGATGATATAATCATCCATCCCCACTTCCTGAAGTATCTGCGTTATTTCCTATTTGGTGCAAGCCTGTCAGAAAATGTAATTGTCGCGTTTGAGGAAACCGTTGGAGATTCGCAATGGGTGTCATCAGGAGATATTGACGAAATTGCTAAAGGTACGCGCGGCATCGTTCGCAAATTTGGACTGCAGGGTGAAGATGAAGAGTTTTACAAACTTGCGTTGGATATCGGTTTGCACCAGTGGTTTGCAAAGGTCGTACGTGATGCAGCGAAGCAGACGAAATAGCAATTTCAAAGAACTATGTGCTCCAGCGTTGACCTACACCCTTGTTTTCGGGACGTCAGCTGTGTGCCATATGAAAGGTTAAACAGCTGATCTAAGGTCGGCCAAACGGACTAATTGAGCATTCACTTTGGCTGCGTCTAAGTCCTTGCCGGCAAATAAAACTATAACATTGGATTCGGTGCGTTAAGCTCTTCGATTTCCATAATTTTCTCTCGCGAAGTAGGTTTTTTCTGCATCACGCAACAATCAGAGTGCAGCTTCCTAATATCAAAGTCGGGATTTGATTTCTTGAATGCCCAAGCATTTAGAAACGTCGCTCCTAATCCTGGAACTTCTCCCATTTCAATGACATCTTGGTAGCTAAAGTGTGGATGAGCACCTTTAACGAGGTCTTCGCCACTCATTTTCACATGAACAAGATAGGGCACAGTCTTGGATTGCAGAAGCCGCAAGCCGGAATTATCGGGGAATAGCCTTGAAGCCACGTGTTGATCAAACTCGGAACCATGGGTCAGATAATGATCGAACCCGTTCACAAGACCCGATCTGGAGAGGCTAAAATGAACTTGACCTTCTCTTCTTCCTTGCTTCTCCTTCGGCCCAACGTCGTCCAAGACTTCAGTGAGGTTTTCCTTCACGACCTCCCAATCGTCGTGATTTCCAAAAACTTCACTCAGGCGCTCTTGTCGACTGAGGGCTGTCAAAGGTTGTAGACCCAATTCCCTTATGGATGCTACCTCCTTGGGCAGCAGTCTAGTTCCATGGAAAACACAAAATTCATTTTTTGTTAGCCAACTAAGAATTTCTGACGAAATTAGCTCGATGCCAGCCAAACTCGAAACAAAGCTGCCAGCATCCTCAATAAATTCGAAGCCAGAAGTGGTCAGTTTAGTTAAGTTTTGCAGGCCAATCAAAGGCTCTACGAGATCATTAAAAGAAACGTCCCAGGTCTGGAATTTATCGTAGTAGATCAAGGCCTCATCCTGTATTTGTCATCGGCAAGCACTTACCATTTACTTCGGTTTTTGAATACCCGACTAGTGAGGAAATCTTCAAGATGACGAGCCCCTCAAGCTGCATTTGGTGCGCCCAACCTGTAAGTAGAGCGAACATCGAGCACATTTTGCCAGACGCTCTTGGTTGCCCGCCGGACTTTGTGCTCAAAGATTGCGTATGTATGGCCTGCAACAATGGGTTTGGACACATAGACAACGCATTGCTAGGTCAATTTGAAATCATTGCATTTATGAAGGGCGTCAGGCGCAAACGCGGCAAAAAACCGTCGATAAATAACTGGGCACCCATAAAGGGACGCTACACTGACAGCGGCCCAGAAATTCATCTTAATGGAGGATCGAAGGTCGCTGAGGCATTCGGAGTAAAACTACCCGCAGGATCAAACAAAAACGGCATTAGCAATATATCAATGAAGCCTCGGATACCCGGAGAGCAAAGTAAGGTATCATTCGAGCAAGAATTTGGTCGTGATCCAAAATTTGTGCGGGCTGTCTACAAAGTCGCGTTCAACACACTCGCATTTTTTGACGGGCCGCAGGAAGCAAGAGCAAGCAAATACGACGGTGTGCGTGCTTTTGTTCAGGCGGGCATTGGAAAACATAGGCTTTTGATCATGGGGAATGCCGATCAACAAAGTCATTCATTTTGCCCACCAATTACTTTAGCAGGCCATCAGTATCCAATTTTAGAGATGTCCATTTTTGGTGTTTCACTCGCCGCAGACCTCGATCCTGCCCAAAAGGGTTTGGCAGAAATGATACACCAACTTCAGACACGTAAGATCACCAATTGGACGGTCCTACCGCCTGAGTCAGCGGATCGGTCCAGTATCCGGCTATGTGGAGCACAGAAGACATGATGGATTGGAACACAGGTGATCGGGTTGTCGATCACGTTCTTAGAAACCTAGAAGGTTTTAGTACCTGGCGGGAAGATAGCGACGCTGAAAGTACGGGTCAGTTTCTGTCAGGTGTGATCAGTTGTCGAGACATGTTGCCCCAAGCGGTGGCCCGCCATTTTCAACTTCCCAATCTCTTCGTGGGAAGTGCCCACTTTGATCGCTCACAGGACTATCGGCGTGAGCTGATCTCGGAAGTTACAAGCGCACTTAAGTCAGGCCTGGTCGAAGCTAAAGCCGATCCACAGCTCGAACGCGAAAGCGGAACGGATTTCAGCGACCGACCCCGCAGCCGGGGAGAGGACATTCTCGAAGCTTTGAAAGAATTCAGCGGGGATCGAAGCAAAGCATCGCTATCAAGATTGCGGGCCGCTGTAAGCCCTACACATCTCCAATCACGTATTAAGACCATTGAAATGCTGACAACCCGACAACGACCATATGGCAATCAATCCCCGGAACTCGCAATTCTTGGAGAACTTCACAGGCTTGAGTCTGAAGCTAAGAACTACTTTAGCGAAAAAATGTAGCGCCTGGCTTTAGGATGGAGCCTGGACACTTTTTGCTTGTCGCTCAAGAATACAGGACCTTCGTCCGATCAGCCCCAGAAGTGAACATAGCCGGCAAAGAACCAGTATCGCTCAGATAACCAGAATTTATCGCAACTTCAGAATGGTGAGGAGGCAGGCTCTCTTATCCTATCCATCTTTCTAATCAGTAATTCTTGATGAGGCAATCTTTGATGATGTGACTACAAATGGCCTGCTATGACCACACTGCTAATGGTGAGAATGAAATAGCCTTTCCGTCTTCCAGATCTTCCGTGAACGCCTGCCACCGCTCGCGTCCCATTCTGACAGAGCAGTACCCTGCTGCCATAGCCGAAAAGCCAGTTAAGACGGTAATTAGGTCATCGATGAAACCATCGGCAAGTTTCGGAACTGCCTTGCCATAAGCGAGGTAGATTGCGTCACGATAGTTTGCTTTGCCCCGATATCTGGAGGCTTCATGCAGGAAGCATATGCTCTTTCTACCAAAAGCATCGTCCCGCAACGCGCGTGCGGCTTTAGTGCGAAAATTATCTACTCCCAATTCTTTGAATTCGCGCGAATTCCTAACTTGTTGCTCAAGGTTCCATTGCTCCCAAGATGCAGTGCCTGACAAGTACTCTGCGTGACAGCCCGACGCCTGTTCTGGGGTTTTGGGTACAGATGTAAGTGAGTAACGGCCACGGGATCGAGGCCCTGCTAGATCGCTCTCCACATCAGATTTGACGAGGCTGCCTAGCCGGTC
>NZ_FOEP01000025.1 GCF_900110775.1 Thalassovita taeanensis
GTTTGGCCAAGTTTAGGTTTTTGAGGTCGAAGATGCCGCGTACGTCACCGTTCAAGCATCACCGTTTTCCACGTGACATCATTTTGTGCGCCGTGCGTTGGTATCTGCGCTATCCGCTCTCCTATCAGGACGTCGTCGACCTGCTGGAAGAGCGCAGCATCGCGGTTGACCGACCCACAGTTTATCGGTGGGTGCAGAAGTTCGGCCCTGAACTGACCAAGCGGGCCGAGACGCACTTGCGCCGCGCGAGCCTAGACTGGCATGTGGACGAGACCTATATCCGCGTCGGTGGCAAGTGGCGTTATTTGTGGCGTGCTGTCGATGCAAATGGCCAAATGATTGACTTTCGCCTCACCGCGCGGCGCGATGCAAGAGCTGCTAAAGCCTTTCTCAACAAAGCGATTGAACGCGTGCGACTGCATCGCCCCGTCACGATATGTACCGACAAAGCCCCGACCTACCGACGTGTTATTCGCGAGATCAATCATCGATACGACCCACATTTCGACAGTATTCGGCATATCGACAAGAAACGGCGAAACAACTTGATCGAGAGCGACCACGCAGCCATGAAGCGGCTACTTGGATACCGTCAGAGCTTTCGATCTTTACGAAGTGCGAAAGCAACCCTCAGCGGGATCGAGACAATGCGCATCATCAAACGCGGACATATCCACAACAGACAACCAGGCGTCAGGGGCGAAATCCAGTTCATGAATGAGCTGTTTGAAGCCGGGTGATCCAACACACTTTTTTGACCAACATGCGACCTGAGAAAATTAGTGCAACAGTCCCCCAAAAACCTACGGTCAAAACCTCCCTGCCAAAAACGGTCGTTTTGGCACGTCATTCAGGCGCATCCTAGGTTTGCTCCGAGCCCTTTTCGACTGTGTTGAAACCCAATAACATCGAGTCACGCCTTTTGCGTTGGGCGTGACGGGAATGCATTAAACCTGATTAGAAGGAAAGTCGCTTGGCTGACGTAACGGTAGCAAATGTTCGCATGGGGAATGGCAAGGCCATGACTCTGATAGGTGGTATGAACGTCATAGAGTCACGCGACTTAGCCCTTCGCGTCGCTGATGCATTCGTGTCCGTTTCGCGGGATTTGGACATTCCGTATATTTTCAAGGCGTCGTTTGACAAAGCAAACAGATCATCAATTCACTCTTACAGGGGGCCAGGCCTGGACGAAGGGCTGAGGGTACTTCAGGACATCAAAACTGAGTTTGGTGTGCCGGTCATTACTGACGTGCATGAAGTTGCTCAAGCTGGACCCGTGGCGGAAGTTTGCGATGTGTTGCAAGTGCCTGCTTTTTTGGCGCGCCAAACCGATCTGATCGCAGCCGTTGCCGCCACCGGCGCAGCAATAAATGTGAAAAAACCTCAGTTTATGAGTCCACCCCAAGTGAAAAACCTTGTTGAGAAGCTTAGAGAATGCGGCAATGAGCGTGTCATGCTATGTGAGCGTGGATCGTGCTTCGGATACGATAATCTGGTCGTAGATATGCTCGGAATCAGAATCATGAAAGAGTGCAGCGACGATGCGCCAATCATATTTGATGTTACCCACGCGCTGCAAATGAGAGATGCGATGTCTCGTGCGTCTGGTGGCCGTCGTAATCAAGTAGCAGAATTGGGTCGATCAGGTTTGGCCATAGGCATCGCAGGTTTGTTCCTTGAGGCCCACCCCGATCCGGACAATGCAAAATGCGACGGCCCCAGCGCTCTGCCATTGGATCGTCTCAAGGGTTTTCTGATGCAAATGAAGGCGGTTGATGATTTGGTAAAGAGCATGCCTGAGTTGGATTTGAACTGATCGCGCAGAACTCTACTGACACCGTTTGGCGACACCTCCTCGAAGGTCATTTTGTCGCGCACATCTGATATTCGAGGCAGCGCCAAAAACCCTGGTTTTTGAACGTTCAGTGTGACCTTCAGCGCTATTTGGCGTCTTACTAACAGCGTTAGATGGCGTAGCTCGCGCGTGCGATCTGGCCAAAACTGTGAAGCGGCCGTTCGAACCGTGTGCAGCGAATTCCGGTAGAGAGCCCATTTTGACCGTGCTTCGTGGTGGCAGCAAAGGACGTCTTGGCACGTGGCGACGCATAGTTCACACTTGAACGCGTCTCAGAGCGGACACGTGTTCTTTTATCCGATCCGCGCTCAAAGGCCCTCCGTGGCCAAGGTAGAACGTCTTGCACCCTCGCTGCAACAAGAGCTCCAATGAGGTTGCCACCGCCAATTGGTCTTCTTCAAAAGGGGGGCGCTTGGGCTTGCTTCGCATCAAAATACCGCCGAGCAGCACGCCAGAAGCTGCCAAATCTCCCGCAATAACGCGGCCATTTTCCAACAGCACCGAAACCGATCCCGGCGTGTGCCCAGGAGTGTGGATGATTTTCAGTGGAAACCCGCGATCCTCAAGTCCCATCTCCCCTGCCGTCATGATCTCATCCGGTTTGAAATAGGGAAACGGTCTTTCAATCGCGCCGGTCTTTTGGAATGTCCTACCGAACGGACCCGTTGCTGCTAGCTTGGGTGGCTGACCAGAACAATATGGAACTTCAAGTACATGGGCGCAGATCGGAGCGGCGGTCAAAGCCTTTATCCCGAAGGCAGATCCGGCATGATCGATATGCGCGTGCGTCAGAATGGTCAATTTTACATTGAGCCAACTCAGGCCATGTTTCTTCAACGTCTTGAATATCTTTGCTTCGGACCCGGGTAGCCCCGTGTCCACAAGAATGGCATCGTCTCCATGTACTATGAGGAAGGAATTAAGCATCCCCAAAGGCAGAATTGGGATAGTCTCAATATGGGGCTTGGTCATGAGCGCGGTCCGCTGTTGCTAAGGTCAAGCGACATTGCCTCGAATCGAGGTGGCGCGAAATTGGGCACCTTTTTGTAACCGGAGATCAGAGATGAAAGACGCAACTCCAACGACCCGCCCATGGGCTGACCCGGTGACCGGGCAATGCCCGGTGGCAGACACTTTGCGCATTTTGGGCGGAAAGCATGGGGCAAAAATCCTTCATTGCCTCACCGCAGGAGAGCGGCACTTTCTTGAGCTTCAACGGGAGATGGATGGCGTCAGCCGAAAGGTGCTGCGGGCCCAGTTGAAAGAGTTCGAAGAAAGCGGGATGGTTGCGCGAACTCCCAAAGGTGACGCGCGTCAACGTGTCGGTTACTCCCTGACGCGCAAAGGATCCGCGCTTGGTGATATTCTCGGACAACTCTACGATTGGCAACAGACCTTTGGTTGACGGATTTCCACGCGGCTCTCTCCGTTGTCTTGGCTACCACAGCAGTGCTTTAGTTCGGTATAATCAATGTCCCTTCCGTCCGCTTTGTGTGAGTTCATGCGGCTTGCAGCGAATGTCCTGTGTAACGTCGACGAGTCCGGCTCGCGTTGATCGCGCAGCTCAATCTTTAAGCAACCCTCACTCCACGGCATTCAAGAACCTGCCATAGTCCTCACTGACTTCGCGGGCCTCCGCGAGCGTCCGTGCGCGCTCTTCATCGACGCAACGGAAATAGTCTTGAACATCAGCGATGTAGGCTTCGAAATCCTCCCGGATCAGGTCAGCGTAGATACGCATGTCGTCTTGGGACTGGGATAGGAACGGTCGCTCGGGCGGGGCGCAGGCATGCGCCGGACCAGCCGCTACGAAAGCAGTGATCAACAGCAGAAAGGGAATGTTGCGCGCACAAGTCATGTGCAGGGCAAAACTCCTTTGCCGCCTTTAAGATCACCATGTTGTCGGCTATCACTGTTATTGGAGCAAGGCGATCTTCGTCAAGTCGTTATTATTGTCTTGCTATCATTTATGTTGTTTTGTATCGCTCACGGTGTTGCGACCCCGTGGGCCTGATACTGCATCCAGGTAGAACAAGGACCCAAGGGAAGGCCATGATAGAAGAAGCTCCGAATGTGGTTACGGAAGACGGAATGCGCGGCTTGCTCGCCGAAGGCTACCTCATCGAGGTGGTCTGCAAAGAGGGAGCAGAGAAGCGCCATAACAGCTGGTACGGCTCGTGGGTCATCCGCGCCGTCTCGGCTGATGGACGTGATGACAAAATGCTCGTCACCAGCCGAAGCGTCCTCAAGTTGCGTGATTTCAAAACCATTGTTGGCCTTGTCAGCTTCCTGGCTGACATGGGCTGCACAACCGCCAGTATCCCGCTCGAAGAGGGTGGTCGGATGCGTCACGCCGCTCCCGGTCATACATCAGGGCCGCAAAACGGAGCGGCCCCGGTCAAGGACAGCTGACCGCGCATTTGCGCTCGTCGTTGCTTTGGGTACAGGCGTATGTTCCGCGCCCATGGCCCTGGCCGACGGTTTCATCTTCTCGGTTGGTCCGGATGGCCGACTGAATTCCGTCTCTGATGACGCGAGTACCCTGCGCTCGTTCTCCGAGAACCAAGAGGCGACTGATCGCCTTTTTCTCTTCGCAGAACCACGTGGCCCCGAAGCAGTCACTGAGGTGGCGATCCCGGCGCCGCGCGCCGTTCGCGCCTCCCCTGATATCCTGCAAGCCATTGAGGTCACCGCCCTGCGATATGCAGGCCATGGCGCTCTGCGTCGCGCGGGGCTCTCAGTCACCGACTGGGCGCTCTTCTACCGCGCAAATATTGAAGTCGAGAGTGCCTACAACCCCGCAGCGCAAAGCCCTGTTGGAGCCATCGGCCTCGGACAGCTCATGCCGGGCACCGCAAGCGATCTTGGCGTCGATCCCCACGATATCGCGCAGAATCTCGACGGCTCGGCGCGCTACCTTTTGATGATGCTCGACCAGTTCGGCGACGGATCATTGGCCCTTGCCGCATATAACGCTGGCCCCGAGGCGGTCACACGCCATGGCGGCATTCCCCCTTTTCGCGAAACCCAAGGGCATGTTGCCCGTGTGACGGCCGTGTTTCATCGGCTCAGAGGAGATCTTTCATGACGTCCAAGAACCTTCAAAGCGTGCTCCGCACGCGGGCCCTTGTCGCGCTCGGCGCGATGACCCTCATCGTGCTGGCGGGGCCTGCGCTGGCCCAAAGCATCGACCTCTCGCCTGTGCAGACGCTGCTGCAGGGCATCGTCGATGCAATCACCGGTCCCTTGGGGATTGTCATCGGCACGCTCGCGCTAATCGGTGTGTTCCTGTCCTGGCTCTTTGGCATCCTCGATTTCCGCCAAGCGCTCTGGGTTGTGGTGGCAATCGCGGGCATCGCCGCAGCGCCCACCATCGTCGCCGCCATCTGGACGACCTGAGTTCATCCCATGTCTGACCAGTCCCGCGTATTCATCGGCCTTCTCAGGCCACCCAAGCTGATTGGCCTGCCGATCATGTACGCCATGGTCTGGCTCTTCGGCTCAACGCTTCTGTTCCTCTGGGTGCAGAGCTGGGTGGTGGCCGTCTTCGCGGGGCTGGCCTGGCCGGCGCTCTGGAAGGCCGCGGACTGGGATCCGAACTTCCTCGATGTTTTGGTGACCACGTTGCAGGAAACTCCGCCGACAAAGAACCGCAAGCTCCACGGAGGCGACAGCTATGCCCCGTGATGGAATTGCCAATGAGGTTGAGAACGCCCTTGATCCGCTGACCGCGCTGCCTGAATGGGTCAAAGGAGAGAAGCGGCTTTCCTCGATGCTGCCTTACGTCAGCCTTGTCACCGACCGGACGATCCGGACGCGCGGCAACGAGCTGATGCAATGCATCCGGCTGGAAGGGGTGAACAGCACCACGAGCGAGGACGCCCATCTTGACCGGATCGGTGGGCTCTTGGCGGGCATCGTGGCCCAAGTCGGGACGGAATTCTCCTTCTACCTGCACAAGGTCTCGAAAGCGGTCGATGTGACCCTGCCCCCCATCCCGGGTGAGGGCTTCGCGGCCGCCGTCGATCAGCGTTGGCGCGCGCATCTGGGTCAATCTGGCCTGCGCGACAAGACATTGACCCTCACGGTGCTGAAGCGCCCAGAGGCGGGAAGCCGTCTGCCCTTCGGTCTGGGGGCGTCGCGTGCCCGGCATGCAGCCGACACGACACGGCGGATGCGCAAGCTCGACGAAGTCGTGGGCTTTCTGCTGTCGTCTTTCGATGAGTTGAAGCCTCGCCTGCTTGCGGCCAGCACTGGCGAGCTTCTGGGTTTCCTCGGCTCGCTGAATACGGGCGAAGAGCACCCGCTTTTCCCGCGATCTCGCTTGGGCGTGATCGCCGAGGATGTGGCCAATACCCGCGTGACCTTCCGTGGCACGACCATCGCTCTCTCCGATGGCGCCGTGGGCGACAAGCTGGGCGCGATCTTCGCGGTTAAAAACTACCCCGCCAAGACCGATAGCCTGATGCTCGACGAACTGAACCTGCCCGTCGACATGGTGGTCACCCATTCCTTCGTGCCGATCAATGCCAACATGATGGCGGGTCGGATCAAGCGGCAGCTTCGCCTGATGCAGGCCGCCAATGACGGTGCGGTCAGCCTCGCGCAGGAACTGGAATTGGCGCAGGACGATCTGGAATCCAAACGTCTGATCTTCGGCGAGCACCACATGACTGTAGCCGTGTATGCACGGTCGCAGGCCGCACTCGACGACATCGCTGCCGAGATCCGCAACATCTCCGCGACCTCCGGCATCAACCTGATCTCGGAAGCCTTCGGGGCTCGGGCGCATTTCATGGCGCAGCATCCGGGGAATACAGGGGCGCGCAGCCGCAAGGCTGCGATCACGAACCACAACTTTGCGGATCTCGCCACTTTCCACCGCACGCCGCTTGGCAAGACGGGGCGAGAGGTGCCGTGGGGCGTGCCTATCAACCTTTTCCCGACGCCTGAGCGCAGCGGGTTCCGCTTTAACTTCCACGAACAGGGCGCACCGGACCGCGAGCCTACGGGTGGCCACACCCTGATCCTCGGCCGCCCCGGGTCGGGGAAATCCGTGCTGGCGGCGTTCCTGATGACCATGGCCCGACGGGCAGGCGCGCGGCTTTTCGTCTTCGACTACCGCGCCGGCATGGAAATGGCTGTTCGTGCGCTTGGCGGCAGTTACTCGACCGTGCGGGCCGGACGTCCCACGGGCCTGAACCCGCTCCAGACCGAGATCGATGCGCGCGGTCAGGCCTGGCTTGCCGACTGGCTCGCAAGCCTCCTCGAGCGCCGCGACCGACCCTTGAGCCCGGTTCAGACAAACCGCCTGCAGGAGGTGGTGCGGCAGAACGTCGGCGCCGGAAACTCGGGGCTGCGGAACTGGTCGGATTTCGCGTCCCTCCTCGTCTCGACCGATGACGAGGGCGATCTCTTCGAGCGGATGCAGGAATGGACCGCCGACGGCCGCTATGGCTGGATCTTTGGGGCCAATGCCGAGGACAGTTTCAGCATCGACGGGGACGTCGCGGGCTTCGATCTGACTGGCATCCTCGATTCCGAGAGCGAGCGGGAACGCATGGCGGTCCTGTCCTACCTCTTCCGCCGGGTCGAGCGGGTAATCGAGGACCGCAAGCCCACGATCATTGTCATCGACGAGGCCTGGAAGGCGCTCGACAATGCGTATTTCGCGGAGCGGCTCTCGAACTGGCTGGTGACTGCGCGCAAGCAGAACGCGGTCGTCGTGATGATGACCCAATATGCCAGCCAGCTTGAGCGGACCCGGACCGGCAAGACCATCGTGGAAGCGGTGCCGACGCAGGTGCTCTTGCCCAACATCCGCGCCTCGGCTGCGGATTACGCGATGCTCGGCCTCAGCGAGAAAGAACTCGATGTGCTTCTTGGCGTCGGATCCGCCTCGCGCCTGGCCCTCGTGCGCGATGACCGGGGTTCCGTCGTGATCGATGCCGATCTGAGCGCGCTCGGCCCCCTCGTGACCATCCTTGGCGGAATGGAAAAGGGCGAGGCCCTTGTCGGCGCCGATTACCGTGACCGCCCTGATTTCTGGAGAGTGACATGACCCGTACCATCATCCGCAGCGCCGTGCTGCTTGGCCTCGGCCTGACCCTGACAGCCTGCGCGCAGCATAATCCCGCGCAGGCCAACTGCTTCAACTTCCGCGACGCGCCCGCACGAGGCGCAACCGCGACAGCCACGATCTCGACCATGGGCGCGGAAGTCACGCGGCGAGACACGGCTTGCGATTTCGTGATGGTGGGGGCGGGCGGCTGAGCGCATGCGGACCTGGCTCCCCCTCTCGATGGTCAGTCTTGCACTGGCAGGCCCCACTGCGGGACCAGCCGTCGCCCAAGGCGTGCCGACCTTCGACCTGCGCCTTTTTGCCGAGCGGCAGGCGATCCTCGAGCAAGCCGATCGGGATCTGGCGCTGCAGCAGGACCGGCTGACCCGCGAAGAGGAACTGGCCGAGATCGAACGCCAGCAACTCGCGTCTCTCGAAGGGCTTGTGGACGCCATGTCACTTGGCTCCGGCGATGTCGCGGGTACCGTGGCCGGGCTCGAGGCGGGGCAGGGGGTAGTTCAGGGGTCTGGGGGCGACGTCGAAAGTGCAGCAGCCAGCCTCTACGCGCCCGTGGACAACAACCCGGCCGCGGCCCGGATGTTTGGCGATGCTCGGGAAGGGATCGAGGAGTTGATTATCCGCGCGGCCCGCGACACTCATAATTTGCCGGGCATCAGCCGCGCAGGGCTCTCGCTTGTTCAATGGCGTTGCCTCCTGCAAGCCCTGATCTGGCAGGAGAGCCGCTTCCAGATCGGGGCGCGCTCACCCGTGGGAGCCTTCGGTCTCACACAGATCATGCCCGGCACCGCAGGCGATCTCGGGATCTACCCGGCCTATTACGATGACCCCTACCTGCAGGTCACCGGCGGCGCGCGTTACCTCGCGCAGATGCTGAACATGTTCGATGGCAACATCATCCACGCACTCGCGGCCTATAACGCGGGCCCGGGCAATGTGCAGAATTACGGTGGCGTGCCGCCCTTCGCGGAAACCCAGCATTACGTCGTGGTAATCCCGCAGCAGTACAACAGCTACCTCGCTGCCGTCGGTGGCATCGATGCCCTGGGCACCATCGACCCGGTCCTCCTCGCCAACGCGAGCTTCAGCCTCTCGGCTCATGGCGCAGGCGTCTATGGGGACTATTCGCTGATCTCGGTGCGCGCGGCGGCCCTGCGGGTGCAGGATATCATCACCCGCATCGGGGAGACCGATGACCTGCACGAGGCGATCGCGCTGAACACCTATGCCCGGGCCGAGCTGGCCCGGCTGGTCGCGATCCGCACCCGGATCAAGGCCGCCCACACCCAGCCGCTCAGCGAGGAACAACTCGCCATGGCTGCCGCCCAAGCCGCCGAGCGGCAATACATGAATTTCAATCAGGAGAATTTGCAGTGATCCCGCAATTTACCCGTTCCGTTTTCACAAGTGCGGCGGCCGCAGCACTTGCTTTCGCTGTCAGTGGGCCTGTTGCCGCACAGGGCGTTCCCACGGTCGACACCCAGAACATCGCTCAGGAAATCCGCCAACTTCAGCAGATGTTGCAGGATTTCGGGCTCCAAACCGATCTCCTCGACAATGCCCTCGAGCAGCTCGACATGCTGCAAAGCCAACTCGATCAACTGAACGAGATGTATGCCTCACTCACCGGACCGCGCAGCATCCTCGGCCTTGCGATGGGCGGGGATCTGGACAACCTGCTCGAGGCGAATTTTGAAGATATTCCCGGTCTGATCCGGGGCATCCAGGCGGGCGACTGGAGCAGCCTCATCGGCCCTAATGCAGGCCCAATGCGCACCCAGATGGAAGCGGCGCTGGCAAGTGCTGGTTTTGACGAAGATTCCCTGCGCGAGATTGCCACCAGCGGCAGTCCAGGGGCGGAAGGCGTGGCCACCCGCGCAACCACAGGGGCCGTCATGTCCGCCGCTGCCCAGAACAGTCATGCCGAGGCCGAACAGTCCCTCGAGCGGGTTGAACGTCTGGTCGAGATGATCCCGGACATGGAGGATCTGAAAGCCTCCATGGACCACAATACCCGCGTTACAGCAGAGCTCGCCATCGCCATGACACGCATGTGGGAGCTGGAGGCTATCCAGACCCTTGGCGCGGGCAATGCAGGCGTGGTCGATGCCGCCACCGTTGCCGAAGAGCGCCGGTACATGGACTTCACCCTGCCGGAACTTCGACCATGAGTGGAGCAATGGGGATGAACACACGCGAGCTCGTGGAGGAGGAGCTTGTTTATGGTGCCCTGCGCCGTGAACAACTGTGGAGGATGATCGGCATCGGTGGTGCGGGTTTTGGCGCGGTGGGCTGCCTCGCGGCTGCGGCTGTCGCGCTGATGGTTGAGGCACCGCCCCCAGTCGTTGTGCCCTATGATCCGGCAACAGGCATGGCGCTCCCAAACGCCAGGGTTGAAACTGTGTCCCTCGCGGAGCGCCCCGCCGTGATAGAGGCACAAATCTACCGCTATATTTATGAGCGCGAGACCTACAATCAGCTCGACAATGATCTGCGTGTGCGCCGGGTTCTGGCACAGTCATCCGGTGCCGCCGAGACGAGCATGCGCGCGATATGGACGTCTGGGCAAGAGACTTATCCGCCGACGCGCTATGGCACATCAGCTGAAATGGCCGTCGAAATCGCCTCGATCACATTGATCGGCGAAAACCGTGCGCAGGTGCGCCTCAGGAAACGCTTGACCAGCCCGCAGGGTGTGCAGGACGGATCGTTTACAGCGACGCTGATGTTTGCGTTTCAGCCCGAACGGACCCGCTCAATCGATGATGTCTGGCAAAACCCCTTCGGCTTCACCGTCACCCAATATGCAATCCGATCGGACCGTTCCGAATGATCCCTTTTCCCGTTCATGCCTTTTTCATCGCCGGCGCGTTGGCCCTGGCGGCTCCCGCCGTTTTTGCCGAGACCACACCGCGTCCGGGCTCTCATGACAACCGCGTTCGGGTCGCCACATGGACCGAGGGGCAGGTTTACCGCGTTGTCACGACGCTGACCCGCGTAACCACCGTTGAGTTCGGTGAAGGTGAGACCATTCGTTCGATCATCGCCGGTGATACCGTGGGTTTCCAGTTCGACGGCGTCCCCGGCGGGCGCGCGTTCGCCATCAAACCGACGGCGTCGGGCGTGGCCACCAACATCACCGTCTATACCAACCGCCGCTCCTATTACTTCCACGTGGTCGAGGCGCGCGAGACCCCACATTATGTGGTGCAGTTCCGCTATCCGGAAAGCCGCGTTCAGCCTACCCGGGCGGTCGCAGCCGAGGCTCCCAACGCGAACTATGCGGTCAGCGCCCGCGAAGACTTCACGCCAACGGCCATCTGGGATGACGGCACCTTCACCTATTTCCGGCTCAAAAGAAATGCGCCGGTCCCGGCGATCTTCCGGTATTCCAATGGCAGGGAGCGGGCGGTGAATAGCCAGGCCTTGAGCGATGGCGTGATCCGCGTCTCGGGCGTGAACCGGCAATGGGTTCTTCGCTTGGGTGAAGCTGTCGTCTGTGTCCAGGACGCAGGGACCGAGGCCACATCATGACGCAGGATACCGAAGATCTTGCCGCACGGCTTGCGGCGCTTGAGGGCTCCACAGCAAAAGCGCGGGTGAGTAAACGCCCATCACCGCTCGCTGCAATCCTTGGAATTACCGGTATCGCGGCGTTCGGTGGTCTCGCCTGGGCTGCCCTGCAACCGTCCCCAGATGCTCCAATGGTGACTGCGGCCCCCGAGGAGTTCCAGAACTCCGGGCCCGGCTTCGGGGACCTGGGACGCCCACCTGTAGCACAGCCAGCACCGACGCCTCCGGTGGAGACCGGTCCGACCGAGTCCGAGCTTGCGCTGATGGAAAGCCTTGCAACTTTGCGGACCGAACTCGAAGAAATGCGGGCACGCCCGACTGAGACATCGGACAGCGGTGCTGAACAGGCCATCGCAGACCTCACGGCTCAGATCGCGGCGCTGCAGGAGGGCTCCGCTGAGGCACAGCGCACGCTGGAGCGGCAGTTGACCGAACGCGACCGTGAACTTGACCAACTGCGCATGGACCTTGAGGTCGCGCGCCTGACCCCGCCCGTGCCGACGGATCTCGGCCCCAACGAGGAGGAACTGCGGCTCGCAGAACTTGAGCGGCGGCGTGCTGCTGAGGCTGAGGCGCGAGCAGAACGGATTGCGTCGCCCATGATCGCGTTTTCCGGGATGGGGGCAGGGACAGACCGCGAAAGTACGATTGAAGCAGCGCGCTTGAATGCCGATGAAGCCTTCGTGCGCGCCGGTGCGCGACCCGCGCCCGTCACGCGCGCTGAGGTGATTGTGAACCCAACGAACACGGTTATTCAGGGCACCATGATCCAGGCGGTGACCGAAACCGCACTCGACAGCACGCTGCCCGGTGCAATCCGCGCCATCGTATCCGAAGATGTCCATTCCTTTGACGGAACGCGCGTCCTGATCCCGCGCGGTGCGCGCCTGATTGGGCGATACCGCTCCGATGTGGCGCTGGCACAGTCCCGGGTTATGGTGGCCTGGGACAGGATCATTCTGCCTGACAACCAGACAGTGGAGATCAGCGCCTTCGGCGGAGACGAGCTTGGCCGCACAGGCACCACCGGTTTTGTCGACACTCGCTTTGCGCAGCGCTTCGGCTCTGCCGCGCTGATCTCGTTGATCGGTGCCCTGCCAGCTGCCGCAGCGGGCCAAATCGATGACGAGGCTGCTGCCGATGTCGCCAGCGATGTCGGCTCGAACCTGCGCGATAGCACCCAAAGCGTGATGCAGGATTATCTCGCGATCCGCCCCGTGATCCATGTCGATCAGGGCACGCGGATCACGGTCATGGTTGACCGCGACCTGGAGATATTCTGACATGGCAGCAAGCTATCTCGAAGCCTCGCTCGATCGGCTCGGTGCGCCCGTGCAGCGCGAAGACACGATCGAGATCTGCATCAATCCGGACGGGCAGGTCTGGGGAGAGTTCCAGGGTGATCACTTTATGCAGGGGCTCGGCACCCCGCTCACCCAGACCGAGATCAAGGACCTTGGCAACCAGATCGCCTCGGCTGCCTCAACCACGCTCAGCACCAAGAAGCCAATCGTCTCGGTATCGATTCTCTATCGCGAACGTCCAATCCGGGCGCAAGTCATTCAGCCTCCCGCAGTTGAGGGCGGGTTCTCGATCTCGCTGCGGTTCTTCTCATCCCTGCCGCTGGAGGCGATCAAACTCGGCTTTCTCTATGGCAAAGAACGCAGCCTCGAAGGCCTGCGCCGAGAGAGGAACGCCGCGTTACGCGATGTGGTGGCATCGGGTGACATCGACGCCGCCCTGCGGTTTTGCGTCGAAAACAAGCTCAACATGATCGTCTCGGGCGGCACTTCGACAGGCAAGACGGTCGCGGCGCGTAAGATCCTCTCGCTGATCCCACCCCAGGAGCGGATCATCACCATCGAAGAAGCGTCCGAGTTGCGCCCCGAACAGCCGAATGCCGTGACGTTGATCGCCGACCGGGATGCGGAGGCTCGCAGTGCCGATGTGCTCCTGGCCTCAACCCTGCGCATGCGGCCGGACTGCATCGTGCTGGGTGAGGTCCGCGGCCGCGAGGCCATGACCTTCCTTGAGGCGATCAATACCGGGCATGGCGGCTCGTTGACCACACTTCACGCGGAGACCCCGCAACTGGCCGTGCGCCGCCTCGCCATCGCCGCCCTGAAAACTGATGTGCCGATGACCTATGCCGACATGATCGATTACATCGAGGGCTCAATCGACGTGATCATCCAGGCAGGACGTCATGAAGGCGCGCGCGGCATCACCGAGTTTTTTCTCCCGGGCCAATCGAAGGATTTCAGCCTCGACAGTATCGACGGCGGAAGCAAAAAGAACGCCTCCGTCGCCGCCGAATAGAAAAGGAATACCCTGATGCGAAAGCATATCATCGCCCTCGCGCTTGCCTCCCTCGCGGGGCCAATTGCAGCCGAGACATCGCCACAAGTATCGGGCGATCTCACGATCAACATGTCGCCGCAGCAATACCGGATCTGCAATGATCGCCCGGCGCGACCAACCTGGATGGACGAAATCAACCCGCGCGAGGCCTACAAGGCTCTCACGTTGATGGATCTATACGAACTGCGGGCATGGCAGTCGATTAACGAAACAGGAGACTGCGGCTGTGACGTTCGCTTCCCTGTTTGGGAAGCCGCGGAAGAGGAATTCAACAAAGCCTTGCGCGAAGCGCCGGCCGTGGAACACACCGCAGCACAACGCGAGATTAGGCGGCAACGGAATGATCTTCGTCATGCTGTCCAGGACATTTGTGAAGCCGAGGGCAACTGGTAATGGGTGTTGTCAGCTGGATGGTCGGAACGGCTGACAGCTTTCTTGCCGATGCAGCCGAGTCCCAGTTCGGCGCCGTGGCGAGCAATACCGGCGCGATCATCCTACTGATGGTCACGCTTTCGCTGATCGGCGTTTGTATCAACATGGCCTTCCAGTTCCGTAGCATGGATGGGGCAAACTTCTTCTGGTATCTTGTGAAGCTCGCCCTGATCGGGTTTTTCGCCTTCAACTGGGCGAACTTCAATGCGGTCTCCAATGCAATTATTGGGGGCTTAGACTATATAGCCGGAGCGCTGGTTTCCTCAGTGGGCGGGGCAGGGGCTGGTGCCACACACTTCGCTGGAGAGTTCGACAATTTGATCGAGCGCTTTGCCACATACCTGAACGCGATCGGCAACAACCTGAACTGGATGACCGGCGCGATCCTCGGTGGGATCGGCCTCGTTATGCTTAGTCTGCTCGGTTTCATGACAGGCATCGTGCTGATCTTCGCCAAGATGATGCTGACACTCATGCTTGGCCTCGCACCGATCATGATCGCATTGTCGCTCTTCGACGCGACCAAGGATTTCTTCCACAGGTGGGTATCGACGACGGTCAGCTATGCCTTCTACCCCATCGTCATCGCAGCCATGTTTTCGACCGTCGTCGGCATGGCGAATTCGCTTCTCGCGCAGCTCGGTGATCCGAATTCGGCAACCAACATCGGATCGCTGGTGCCATTCTTCGTGATGGTCTTCTTGGCCAAGGGATTTGTGGCAGCAACCCCGCTGATCGTGCGGGGGATTTCGGGGAACCTGATGGTAGCCGCGGCACCAGCTGTGGTCGCGGGATCGACCGGGATCATGCGGGGGATCTTCAATACCGACGGCGTGAAGGGCAGGTCGCGGATCGGTGCGCTCACTACTGGTGAGGCGGTTGGGCGGGGAGCGTTGCAGACACCCGCAGCTGTGCGAAGCGCTGCTGCGACGGCAGGTGCGCAGGTGGTCAGGATGGCTGAGAGGGCAAAGCGGCTGGGGCGGTGATGAAGAATATTTAACGCGCGTCTCGTCCAATACGAAGCTGTAAATAAACGCAAACTGTCAAAGGGCCCCCACTCCCGGGACTACTCGGTGCCCGATCCTGGCTGATAACGCTCACTCAAGATCTATTGTCTGCTTAAACTCTGCTAACAAATCTTTCTCATTCAGATGGTACTCGGCACAAGCGTTAGCTACGGTGTGGAAGCGGCTTATTGGGCATCCGACGCACAGCATCCTGTGACGAATAAATACTGGGATGGTCCGGGGCCAATGGGTCATCAGATCGGCCAGAGACAAGTCGGGGTCGTCGAGTTTTGGTTTGTTCATTAATGCCTCCCTTGAAAACCAGACTATGTGCTGGAATTTTTCAAAGGTTGTGCTGACGCAAACATATCCTGCGCCTACACATGTGGCGCGGCTTCAAAACATGATGACGTCTCAAGATGCCTGCGAGTAGCGAACTCCCTCTGGAACGTGTTGGTCAAGCATCGAGGCGATGATACGTGTCAGCGATCGACCTTCCGGTAGAATGCTAATGCGCTGTCCAACCAATCTCGCGAAAGGCTTGAAACGGGTTTCCATGTCTTCCAGGCAAGGCCTGAGCGTGTAGGCGCGTGAACCATGGTGGCGGCTCAGATCGTCCAGATCGAGCGTAAATTCACACATCAATGTCTCGATCGCGCGTGCATGCAGCTGATCGTCATGGGTCATCTCGTAGCCGCGCGAGCCGGGAAAAATAGTTTGCGCAATCCGCTGCTTATAGGCCGCCGTTGCAGGGGCGTTCTGGACGTATCCGCCCGGAAAGCGCGAGATGGAGGACGCACCAAGTCCGATCAGGGTCTGACAGCTGTCCGCCGTGTAGCCTTGGAAGTTGCGGCGCAAGCGCCGGGTCTCGTGGGCGACTGCCAGATCATCGCCGGGGTCCGCAAAATGATCAATTCCGATAGGGGTCAGGCCTGCTTGGACGAACCGCTCCGCGGCGCGGGTGGCAAGCGTATACCGCGCCAGATCACTCGGCAGGGTCGTTTCGTCGATCAGCTTCTGGCGTTTCGACACCCACGGTACACGCGCGTACCCGAACAACGCGATGCGGTCCGAAGCAAATGTCAGAACCTTGTCGATGGTACCTTCGAGCCGTGCCAGTGTCTGATGCGGCAGGCCGTACACCAGATCGGTGTTCAGCGAGGTGGTGCCGGCGGCGCGCAGGTATTCGATACAGGTGCGCGTGATGTCGAAGGGTTGTATGCGACCGATTGCCTGCTGCACCTCGGGGTCGAAATCCTGAATGCCAATGGACGCACGCGTCATGCCTTCGGCCGCGAGCGCGTTGATCTTGGAGCGGTCGACCATCGTCGGATCGATCTCGACCGAAAATTCAAAGTCGTCTGCCGAGGTAAATACGCTGCGGATCGCTTCGCTCAGTCGGTGGATCAACGGCGGTGGCAGGATCGTGGGTGTCCCGCCGCCCCAATGCAACCGCCCCATGCGCAGACCGTCGGGCAGGGTGTTGCGCAGCATCTCCAGCTCGGCTTCGAGGGTCTCGATGTAGCTTTCTATGGGACTGTTGCATTAATTTTCTCAGGTCGCATGTTGGTCAAAAAAGTGTGTTGGATCACCCGGCTTCAAACAGCTCATTCATGAACTGGATTTCGCCCCTGACGCCTGGTTGTCTGTTGTGGATATGTCCGCGTTTGATGATGCGCATTGTCTCGATCCCGCTGAGGGTTGCTTTCGCACTTCGTAAAGATCGAAAGCTCTGACGGTATCCAAGTAGCCGCTTCATGGCTGCGTGGTCGCTCTCGATCAAGTTGTTTCGCCGTTTCTTGTCGATATGCCGAATACTGTCGAAATGTGGGTCGTATCGATGATTGATCTCGCGAATAACACGTCGGTAGGTCGGGGCTTTGTCGGTACATATCGTGACGGGGCGATGCAGTCGCACGCGTTCAATCGCTTTGTTGAGAAAGGCTTTAGCAGCTCTTGCATCGCGCCGCGCGGTGAGGCGAAAGTCAATCATTTGGCCATTTGCATCGACAGCACGCCACAAATAACGCCACTTGCCACCGACGCGGATATAGGTCTCGTCCACATGCCAGTCTAGGCTCGC
>NZ_FOEP01000016.1 GCF_900110775.1 Thalassovita taeanensis
ATGATCTGTTCATCCGTAAATCGTGCCTTCATTTGTCCGTCCTTTTGTTGGGCGGACTCTACACAAATTTGGAGGAGTTTTAGGGGCTCAGGTCACAGTCAGGGTTTGAGTTGGGGGTGAACAAATTGCTGGAAAGGTCGTTTGCTTCAGCCACCGAAGCTCCCGCATCTATCATCCGTAGGTAGTCTACAGCGCAAACAAAAGTCCGCCCTCGCTGCACTACGTGACGCACTACGAAGAATGCAACTACCGTCAGTCCAAAGATCCACATGTGACACCCGTCAATATCCATTTTTTAGATAACTGAATTATGGATATAAGTGCTTGCACCATCTGACAAGGGTGGAATGCGGTGAATGCCAAAGACGCTAGGTGATAAAAGGCACGACGCACTCGTTGCATATATCAAAACATGCAGGTTGGCCGCAGGACTGAACCAAGCCGAAGTTGCCCAACGTTTGGGTGTATACCAGTCACACGTAGCGCGCATCGAGAGCGGGCAGCGACGTATCGACGTTATTGAGCTGATCAGACTTGGAGAAGCGCTTGGATTTGACCCAGCAGAGGCGGTCCGTAACCTTTCGGAACTCAAGGCATAATGCTGCGATAAAATTTTTTAAGGGGGGTATCTTCCCTATCCGCGCGGCCAGCTTCCCCCATAGGGCCGCCCTAGGTGCAGATCGCCGACGAGCCGCTGCATGTGCTCTGAGAGCGACGAGGGCCAGCCCTGAGAGCTAGGCCGGGGCAAGGGGTAGGGGGGGAGCTAGGCTAGGCACAGGGTACACCCATCGCCGCCCTCAGGGCTGACCTGTGGCAAGGCGTGGGCTGGCGCGGCTGATCTGTCTCTTTTGCAGACCGGGGATCAGCCCGGGGCTAACCCTGCCCTTGTGTGCCTCCCTAAGAAGAAAAGCCGGATTTGGGCTGTTTTAGCCTGTATCTGTCTTAAAAAAGAGGGGCCAGCCCTAGGTAAGCCCATAGAGCTAGCTTAGGTCAGCCCTAGGCCGGTGAATGCAGGCATAGAGACGCCCAGAGAGTTAGCCCGAGAGATGGAGAGAGATTAGAGGCTCAGTAGGTAGGACCGAATTAAGGCCATAGATAATCCCTGCATCTAATAGGCTGGATTCATCTCAGAGCCGGGATAGAGCTAGCCCATGCATGTCAAATGAACAGTAATGCCGTCGGGTTTAGAATAGACTTCCTGTTCAAGTTAATTCTGCTTGCAGTTCGCTCTAGTGTGACACAAAGTGGGACACGCAAGCAAACCACACGCTTGATAGCCAAATCCTTTCAGTGGCTTAGAGAAATGGTAGCGAGTCCGGTACTCGCCTCCACTAATTATCAGAAATCGTTCCCCTTGGTTTGCAGGTTGGTTTACACAAACCACCTCATTTTCAACTATTGGTCGCGTCTTATTGCCATCGCAATGGCTTGTTACATGGCAGCGCGGGCGCCGATTTCACTAAATCCACGGTGATCGACACAGATGTCAGAGCCAGCGCAGCTTTTGCGCGGGCTCCCGACTGTCCAACGTCACGTCAGTGCACGCCACCTCAGCACGGGGCAATCGCCCAAATACATGCCGAAAAGCCCCAGGACCCGGCCGTTTAGCCCATATTTTCCGCGCGATTCAGGCAATACGCCCGGATTAGCCCGAAACTTAGGCTTCATGACCACCCAAAATGGTTATCCTATTCGTGTGAAAGCTGTATGCGTGAAGCCCCCTTTTTTTGAACCGTACGGGGTAAATTATGTCCGGCTTTTCGGGCCACCCGCTGATCGCGGGTGGAGCAACAGGGAAAAAGGAACAAAAAATGACAACGAAATTGATAGTGGGCCTCGACGGGACAGGTTCGGGGGACAGGGCACTTGCCTTTGCAAGCAACCTTGCGGCGCTTATCGGCGACTGCGAGCTGGTGGTCGCTTACGTGATCGAATGGTCACCTTATTCTTTCCAGACACCAGAAGAGAACGCGATGCGGCACAAGCGGCGAGAAGAAGAGATTTCGACGGCGCGCGAGCGGATCATTGATCCCGCCGTAAACGAACTGACAGCCGCTGGATTGAAGGTGCAAGGCGTTGTGCGCCACGGCGATGTGGCGGACACGCTCAACGCCATTTGCGAAGAGCAAGGTGGCCAGCAGATCATCGTTTGCCGGTCCTCGGAAGGCGGGTTTGCCAAGCGTTTCTTCGGCAGCGCGACGTCGAACCTTGTCATGAGCGCAACCGTGCCTGTCACAGTCATCGCCTAGGGAAAGTAGAAATCATGAAACTGATAGCAAAAACACTCCTCGCTGCGCCGGGCATCGCGTTCGCGTTACCGGCCTACGCACAAGAGGCGATGACGCTGGACGAAAAGGTCAACTCGGCCTTTGCTAAATTCACCGGTCCTTTTGTAAGCCTGATCTTTGCCCCCCTACCCGGAACAAGCTTTCCCTGGATCGTTTTGTGGCTGGTCGTGGCGGCAACGGTCTTCACGTTTTACTTCGCCTTCGTCCAACTGCGCTTCTTCAGCCACGCCATCGCGCTGGTCAGAGGCGACTATTCTGACCCCAAAGACGCAGGCGAGGTCAGCCATTTCCAGGCGCTGACCACCGCGCTTTCCGGAACCGTTGGCTTGGGCAACATCGCTGGTGTTGCTGTGGCCGTCGGCATTGGCGGACCGGGGGCAACCTTCTGGATGATCCTGGCGGGTTTGCTGGGCATGGCTTCCAAGTTCACCGAATGTACCTTGGGTGTGAAGTACCGCAACGAATACGCCGATGGGTCCGTTTCCGGGGGGCCAATGTACTATATCTCGAAGGGGTTTGCAGAGCGCGGGTTGCCCGGCGGGAAAGTCCTGTCGGTGCTGTTTGCGATTTTCTGTATTCTTGGGGCCTTGGGCGGCGGGAACATGTTTCAGGCCAATCAGGCGCATGCGCAGATCTCTGGCATCTTCGGTGAATACCCCGGTTGGATCACCGGTATCGTCTTTGCGGTTATTGTCTTTGCGGTGATCGTTGGCGGGATCAAATCCATCGCCAATGTGACCGAAAAGGTCGTGCCGTTTATGGGCATTCTGTATGTTGGCGCGGCGCTGATCATCCTGCTGGTTAACTATGACAAGATTGGCTGGGCCTTTGGTCAGATCTTTACCGGTGCCTTTACCGGCCTGGGGATTGCGGGCGGCTTTGTCGGCGCGCTGATCCAGGGCTTCAAACGGGCCGCGTTTTCAAACGAGGCCGGTGTCGGCTCTGCGGCCATCGCCCACTCGGCGGTGCGCACCAATGAGCCGATCACCGAAGGGTTCGTTTCCCTGCTCGAGCCGCTGATCGACACGGTTGTGATCTGCACGATGACCGCTTTGGTGATCACGATCTCGGGTCAGTTGATCTCGGACCCAGCGACGGGTCTGTATGTTCTTGACGGAAGTTCCATCGCAACGGTGGATGGCAACAGCGGTGTCGCCTTGACGTCGGCGGCCTTTGCGTCCGGGATCAGCTGGTTCCCGTATGTGCTGGCGATTGCGGTTGTTCTCTTCGCCTTCTCAACCATGATTTCGTGGTCTTACTATGGGCTCAAAGCATGGACCTATCTTTTTGGCGAAGGCAAAATCTCTGAGCTGATCTTCAAAGTCATCTTCTGCGTTTTTGTGGTTATCGGCGCTGCCGCCAGCCTTGGTCCGGTCATCGACTTCTCGGATGCGGCGATCTTTGCGATGGCGGTGGTGAACATCACCGGGCTCTATTTCCTGATGTCGATTGTTCGTAAGGAGATGCACTCCTATAGCGCACGCCTTGCGTCAGGCGAGATCAAGAAGTTCAAGCACTGACAAAACAACAACGTAAGGCGGTGACCCCGCCTTACGTCAACACAAGTGATGTGTTCGAGCAGTTGTCATTGGGTTTTGCTAGACCTTTTTCGGACAAAAGGCACCCTCGATAAAATCGAAAGTGCCTTGCTCTCGTTCTAAGCCCCGCTGCCTCAGATCATTCGGCAGCGCAGCTATTTCGCAATAAGGATCAGCGACGGCGCGGAGTGCCCTGTTTGGCAGGCGCTTCGGCGTGGACCGGGATCATGCGGGTCATGTCGATGCGGATCGGATCGCGGCGACCGCCAGTCTGATCGTCGTCATCATCCTTGAGCCGCATGACGGCGATGGCGAATTGCACTCCGGCGAAAACGATCCCGTTTGCAAACCACAAGATCACCACTGCCAGCACGCCCGCATCAGAATGCGACACCAGATGCCACAGATTGGCGACGTTGAACCACAGCAGCATGGCGACAAATGCGGCAGAGATGCCAAAGCCAATTAAGACCTGAGTAATATAGAGGCGGATAAGTTTGGGCATAATGCATATCCTTTCATGCATGTAAGATATGCCCTGCCCCTTCATTTACAAGCGGCGACATGACGCGGGGCGGAGAACCGCCTTAACGCGGGCCAGAACGCGCCTGCAAAGCGGGCATCGGCGGGCGCCCGGGGCGGTTTTGGTACTGCTCGGAGAAGATATTCCGGTCGCGGGCGGCCAGCGCGCGCAGGGCGATCAACCGATTTGTGCGCGCTTTGCGCATGAGATCAGACATTGGTGGGACCTTTGGTTTAGTCAGCATATGTGGTGATGAGCCCCACGTCAGTCACGCGCGGCAGCGTGGTGTCCGAGCACGTCCGAGAACAGACTCGTGATTTCTTCACGGCTAACGCGCGGGCGGTCAGCTGCGCGTGCAGCGTTGTGGCCAACGTGGGCCGCATCGTATTTTAGGCAAAGACCGATCGTTTTGAGCAGAGAAAGCATTTTCCGGCGTCCTGTCTTATATTCCCCGCAAACAGATACGCGGGCGGATGACACAGAGTTTCAGGCCGTGGCGATTTTTTTGTCCGGCGTGTGTCGTGTTGGTTTGACAGGTGTATGAAAGCGCCGGTTGTTTTTTTTTCGCGTAAAAACATTGCCTTGTCGCAACGCTCAACTAGGCTTAGGTCAAAGACCAGTCTGAGGGAGGCCCGCATGACATCGCTTGCACAGATCGAAGCCCTGATCGCGAAAGTGTCGATTGGCGACCGCAAGGCGTTCTCGGAGCTATACGACGCGACCAGTGCGAAACTTTTCGGTGTGACGATGCGTATCTTGAAGGACAGGGCCGGAGCCGAAGACGTGGTTCAGGAGGCCTATATCAAGATCTGGCGCTATGCGGATCGGTATTTAAGCACGGGGACAAGCCCGATGACATGGATGATCACGATTGCGCGCAACTCAGCGATTGACCGGCTGCGCCGACAGCGCGAGACTGAAGATGTTGGCGATCTGACAGAGCGGTTGAGCGATCGCGGCCCGACGCCAGAGCAAAGCGTTGTTGCGGCGTCAGAGGCGGCGCGGATCGTGGGATGTCTGGATCAGCTGGAGGCCGACAAAGGCCGGGCGGTGCGCGGGGTATATCTTGAGGGGCAGAGCTATGCCGATCTGGCGGCGGTGTTTGATGTGCCGCTGAATACGATGCGGACCTGGCTGCGGCGCAGTCTGATCAGCCTGAGGGAGTGTATGAGCGCATGACCGATGCGAGTGAGAAAGACGACGATCTGCTGGCGGCGGAATATGTGCTGCGCCTGCTGGCGCCCGACGACGCGCGCGCGTTTGAGCGGCGCTTGGCGACGGATCATGGCGCGCAACAAAGTGTTGCACGCTGGGAGGCGTATTTCGCCGGGCTGAACGACGAGTTCGCCGAGGTGGTACCGCCGAAATCGGTCAAGATCGGAGTTCAGGAGCGACTGTTTGGCGCGCCGCCGCGTCGGGTGCCATTGTGGCAGCGGGCCGGGATTTGGCAGGGCATCAGCTTCGCCTCGCTGGCGGTGGCAGGGTTCTTTGCGGCGCAAAACCTGACCGTTCCGGGGCCTCAGACCGGAGCCCGCGGGCCGGTTTATGTCAGCGAGATTGCAGCGGCGGATGCCAGCCTGCGGGTGCTGGCGCTCTATGCGCCCGAGGCGGGCGAGCTTCGCATCACGCGCACCGCAGGTGCAGCGCAAGACGGCCGCGCACTGGAACTGTGGGCGATTGCGGGCGACGCCGCCCCGGTGTCGTTGGGAGTATTGCCGGGCGAGGCCAAAGCCGTTGTCACGCTGCCCGAGGGACTGCGCGCGGGCGTGGCCACGCTGGTGCTGGCGATCAGCGACGAACCGCCGGGCGGATCGCTCACCGGCGCCCCCACCGGAGCAGTATTGGCAGTTGGTCAGGTGACGGAGTTATAGCGGCGGCGATCTGACGGTCGGATCAGAACGCTTCGGGCCGAGCCTCGCGCGCCATGTGATCCAGCACGGCGTTGACGAAGCTTGGCTCTTTGCCATCGGGAAAGAAAGCGCGGGCGACGTCGACATATTCAGTGATGACCACTTTGGGCGGCGTTTCGCTTTGGACCAATTCGGCCCCGGCGGCGCGGAACAGGGCGCGCAGGGTCGGGTCGATACGGGCGATCGGCCATTTGGCCACCAGCGCGCGGTCGGTCATCTGGTCGATTTTCGCCTGCCAGTTCACCGCATCGTTCAGCACCTTGCGAAACAGCTGAGGATCACCATCCTGCATTTCGGTGCCGTCATAGGCAGCGCCAAAGCGGAATTCTACGAACTCGGACGCGATCGCTTCGGCTGTCAGGCCGGAGTGTTCCATCTGAAACAGCGCCTGCACGGCATAAAGCCGGGAGGCGGATTTCATCTTGCGCTTCTGGTTGCCCGAAAGCGGGGTCAGCTGGTCGTCGGTGCTCATGCGGTGGGGTTGTCCTTCAGTTCGCCAGCCAGCTTGTACTCTTCGGTTGCGGGCATGAAGCCCACGCCCTTGCGCTGGCCGCCCCACTTACGGCTGAGTGCGATCAGATGCAAGGCCGCGGCCGCTGCGCCGCCGCCTTTATTCTGATCGGCGGGATCTGCGCGGACTTCGGCCTGTTTTCGGTTTTCCACCGTCAGAATGCCGTTGCCAATGCAAAGGCCCTGAAGGCCCAGCAATTGCAAGGCGCGGCTGCTGTCGTTGCAGACGGTATCATAGTGGGTGGTTTCGCCGCGGATGACGCAGCCAAGGGCGACATAGCCGTCAAAGTTACTCATCCGGCCCGCAATACCGATGGCGGTGGGAATTTCCAGTGCGCCGGGAACCTCAACCAGTTCGTGGGTGGCACCGGCGGCTTCGATTTCGGCCAGGGCACCGGCGATCATATTGTCGGCGATGTCTTTATAATATGGCGAGACAACGATCAGCAGCTTGACGGGTTTGTCAAAGCTGGGGCGCGGCAGGATATAGTGGGTTTCGTGGCCAGCCATCAGATCTCTCCGGTGATTTTGCGGGTTCCGGTAATTTCCAGCCCGTACGCATCCAGCCCAACCACATTGGGCTTGGGCGAATTGGTCAGCAGGGTCAGTTTCGACAGCCCCAGCGAGGACAGGATTTGCGCGCCCAGCCCGGCCTGACGCAGGGTTTGTGGGCTGGCCTCGTCCTGCATCACCATTTTCATATGAGTGTCGCGCAACAGCACGATCACGCCGCGCCCCTCGGCGGCGATCATCCGCATCGCGTCTGCGAATTCCGCCGCTCGACCAGTGGGGCCTGCGCCGACCAGATCAAGCATCGGGTCAAGCGTGTGGACGCGGGTCAGAACCGGGACGTCTGTCGTGACATCGCCCTTGATCAGCACGATATGTTCCGAGCCTTTGATCGCATCGGTGTAAATCCGCAGGGTCCAGTCCCCGCCGAATTCCGAAACGATCTGCTGCTCCGAACGGACCTTGACCAGATTGTCATAACGACGGCGATAGGCGATCAGATCGGAAATCGTGCCGATTTTCAGCCCCTGTTTCTGGGCGAAAGCGACCAGATCGGGCAAGCGCGACATCGAGCCATCCTCGTTCATGATCTCACAAATCACACCCGAGGGGTTGAGCCCGGCAAGGCGCGACACATCCACCGCAGCCTCGGTATGGCCAGCGCGGACCAGCACGCCGCCATCACGGGCGCGCAGCGGGAACACATGCCCCGGCGTTGCGATATCGGCCGAGGATTTACCCGCGTCGATCGCCACAGCCACGGTGCGGGCGCGGTCATGGGCGGAAATGCCGGTGCTGACGCCCTCGCGCGCCTCGATCGACACGGTAAACGCGGTTTCATGCCGCGAGGAATTGTAGGACGCCATCAAGGGCAAACCCAGCGCGTCGACGCGTTCGCCGGTCAGCGTCAGGCAGATCAACCCGCGCCCGTGCATCGCCATGAAGTTGATCGCCTCGGGCGTGGCCATCTGGGCCGGGATCACTAGATCGCCTTCGTTTTCGCGGTCTTCGTGATCAACAAGGATGAACATCCGGCCGTTGCGGGCATCCTCGATGATCTCTTCGATCGGGCTGATCGCGTCGCGCCAGTTTTCCTCAACCGGACCGGGCGTTTCAAAAGGCGCTGTGTCGGACATGGGATCCCCTCTCGGATTTCACCCCGCCAGATACCGCAGGCGGGGTGGAAATGCCAGAGGCAACGCGGCGTCTTGGCTGCCGAAAACGTTGCTCAGAACTGCCAGAGTGCCGGGATGAAGCTGAAGTCCTCTCCCTCGCGCAGGACATGGCCGACGCCGGGGAAGGGAAAGTGATAGCCCAGCACCGCGATCCGATCGGTTGCAGCCATATCCAGCAGGCGCCTCCGGGTGGCCACGGTCAGATCGCCAATCGTGTCGGTACCGTTGAACCAGTCGGGGCGGCGGAAGCTCAACCACGCGTGGGTCATCGCATCGCCAAGCGCCATCAATTGCTGGCCATCACTCTCGATCAAAACGCTCATGTGGCCCGGCGTGTGGCCGGGGGTGTCGATGACGCGGATGCCCGGCGCGACCTCCTGCCCGTCAGTGGCCAGTACCCATTCGACGCCGTCACAATTGATGGAATTCACCGCGCCCAGCACGAATTGCTGATCGGCGGGCTCGACCTTGTTGACCAGATCATCCTGCATCCAATAGGCGTGCTCGGCAGCCCCCAACACATATTCCGCGTCCGGAAAAATCGCCTCGTCGAAATCATCGCGGATGCCCCAGATGTGATCAGGATGGGCGTGGGTGATGACCACGTGGGTGATCGTGGACGGGTCCACCCCCGCCGCTGCCATATTAGCCAAAAGCCGCCCCGTGGTATCAAAGAAGCGGTTGCCCGAACCGACATCCACCAGCACCTTGGCCTCGTCCAACTCGATCAGCAGGTGGTTGGTATGAGAGTACCCCTGTTCGGGTGACAGATAATGCGCCTCCAGAAAGGCGCGCACCTCAGCCGGATCGGCATTTATTCCGACGCCGCCGGTAGGCACCTGAAAATACCCGTCCGATAGAATCGTCAGCTTGGCTTCGCCCAGCGTGAAACGGAAATGCGCGGGGTTTTCCCCCTGCGGGGCGCCCAGATCAGCCCGCGCCATGCTCGGCAGCGCAAAGGCGGGGGCCATTGCGGCCAGTCTCAGAATTTCACGACGGCTGGGGGTGAACATGCTCATTTTAGACCCTCCCTGTTCGCGCCCAAGGATAAAGCAGTTCCAGCCGGACGCAACACAATACATGAATGTGTCTCGCCGCACCTGGCTTCTTTCTGATCCAAATACTCACCTTCGACAGACCCGGTGCAGGGCCGACCCCGCCGCAGGGGCGCGATCAGACCGGGTCGAATTCGCGCAGCCGGGCGACATAGCGCGCCAGCGTGTCGATCTCGAGGTTGATGTTGTCCCCGACGCCCACATCGCCCCAGGTCGTCATTTCCTTGGTATGCGGGATGAAGTTGATACCGAACTCGCGGCCTTCGACTTCATTCACCGTCAACGAGGTACCATTCAGCGCGATCGAGCCTTTGGGCGCGATATACCGCGCCAGCGCGGCGGGGGCGCGCAGGGTGACGCGGGTGCTGTCGCCTTCGTCTTTCATTGCCACCACCTCGGCCACGCCATCGACATGGCCTGACACGATATGCCCGCCCAGCTCATCCCCGACCTTCAGCGCGCGTTCCAGGTTCACCCGATGCCCGGCGCCCCATTGGGCAAGGTTGGTTTTTGACACGGTTTCCGCCGAGACATCGACATCAAACCAATCGGCGCCCTTGGCGATCACCGTCAGGCAAACCCCGTCGCAGGCGATGGATGCGCCCAGATCAACGCGGTGCATGTCATAGCGCGTGCCGATGCGCGCGCGCAGGTCGCCGCGCTGTTCAAGCTGCCGAACTTCGCCAATATCGGTAATGATGCCTGTAAACATGGTCGCCCCTCTGGTGATCGTCGTAGTAAACTTGCGATACTCCGTGCTCTGAGGTAGCCGTTAGGTTTCGGACTGACAAGCCGGTGACTGCTCGGATTTCGCCATATTATTGCCCGAGACATAGAGTAACCCTAGGGAAACACTTTTGAGACGAGCAATGACGAGTAATATTGGTATGAGTATCCCGACCAAACAACCGCGCGTTTTTTTGTGCCTTCAGGGGCCGCATGGGCCATTCTTTCACCAGTTGGGAAAGATGCTGCGACGGGCGGGCATGCAGGTCTGGCGCGTCGGCTTCAACGCGGGCGACCGGGCGTTCTGGTTTCATCCCTCCAGCTATATCCCCTATTGCGGACGGCCCGAGGACTGGCCCGATGCCTTCGAGGCGCTGGTGGCCGAAAAGGGTGTGACCGATATCGTGCTCTACGGCGACACCCGCGCCATTCATTCCGAGGCGGTGGCACGGGCGCAGCGCGCGGGCCTGATGGTGCATGTGTTCGAGGAAGGGTATTTGCGCCCCTTCTGGGTCACCTACGAGCGCGGCGGGACCAATGGCAACTCGCGGCTGATGCACACCAGTGTGAAACAGATGCGTCGGGCTTTGGCCTTGTCGGATACATCCTCGCCTCCGGCCCCGCCGGGCCATTGGGGCGACATGCGGCAGCATGTGTTTTACGGCGCGCTGTATCATTGGTTCGTGATGTTCCGAAACGGGCAGTATCGCAAATTCCGGCCGCATCGGGATCTGTCGGTCACGCAGGAATTCAAACTGTATCTGCGTCGGCTGGTGATGACCCCGGTCTTGATGGCCGAGCGCGGTCTGGCGACGTTTCGGATCAAGCATGGCGGGTTTCCCTATCATCTGGCGTTGTTGCAGCTTGAGCATGACAGCAGCTTCCAGAAGCATTCGCCCTTTGACACGATGGCCGAGTTCCTGGAACTGAGCATTCGCGGCTTTGCCGAAGGCGCGCCGGGGCATCATCATCTGGTGATCAAGGCGCACCCACTGGAGGATGGCCGGGTGCCGTTGCGCCAGGAAATCGCCCGCATCGCCAAAGAGGCGGGCGTGGCCGACCGGGTGCATTTCGTGCGCGGTGGCAAGCTGGCGCGGTTGCTGAACGAGGCACGCAGCGCGGTCACGGTCAATTCCACCGCCGCACAGCAGGTGCTGTGGCGCGGTATCCCGCTGAAGGTCTTTGGCGATGCGGTCTATGCCAAGCCGGAATTTGTGTCGGATCAGGCCTTGCCTGCGTTTTTCGCCGGGGCCAAGCGGCCCGATCTGTCAGCCTATCGCGACTATCGCCGCTATCTGCTTGAAACCAGCCAAATCCCCGGTGGGTTCTATTCTGCGCGCGGGCGCAGGCAGTTGCTTCGCCACGTTGTTGACATGATGCTTTCGCCCGAAGACCCATATGAGGCACTAAAATCGGGAACCGCGGCTCCACGGCAACAGTTGCGCCTGGTGACCTGAACAACACAACCTGTAGCGCTAGATTTTTGTTCTGGATTCCGCTAAGTTGGTCAAAAGACTTGAGGCAGAATAATAACAAGGTCGAGGAGACCGAGCAGTGAAACCCTTTGCAAGCCGCCGGGCGAAGTCCGTCGCCCTTTTTGCTATCGTCGCGCTGGTTGCCTCTTGTGGCCTGCCGCGGACCGGCCCCACCAAAAAAGAAATTTTCGCAGGATCGATCATGAACGAGGGTGATGCCTTCATCGTGTCGGTCAATGATCGGGTAACGCGCGCCACAGCTGTTGTTCCGGCGCTTGGGTTTTCCGACCAGTTCACCCGCGCGGCACAGCTTGGGTCGGACGTGATCCGCCCCGGCGACACCCTGAGCCTGACGGTGTGGGAAAACGTCGAGGACGGGCTGCTGGCCAGCGCTGCAAGTTCGGCCACCACCTTGGCCGAGGTGCAGGTCGATGGCGCGGGGTTCATCTTTGTGCCCTATGCAGGTCGGGTGCGGGCTGCGGGCAACACGCCCGAAGCGCTGCGCCGGATCATCACTTCCAAACTGGAAGACCAGACACCCGACCCGCAGGTCGAAGTGCGCCGCTCGGCCGGGGATGGCTCGACCGTGTCGCTGGTTGGTGCGGTGGGCGCGCAAGGCGTCTTCGCCATCGAGCGTCCGACCCGGACGCTGGCCACGATGTTGGCCCGCGCAGGCGGTGTAACGATCGAGCCCGAGATTGCTCAGATCACCGTGACGCGCGGCACCGAGCACGGGCGGATCTGGTTGCAGGATCTCTATGCACACCCCGAATTGGACATCGCCCTGCGCGGCGGTGACCGTATTCTGGTCGAGGGCGACACCCGCACCTTTACCGCGCTGGGGGCCACCGGCACCCAATCGCGTGTCGGGTTCGAAAGCCAGACCGTTTCAGCGGTTGAGGCAATTGCCCAAGTTGGCGGTCTGGTGTCCAGCGCCGCCGATCCGACCGGCGTTTTTGTTTTCCGCAACGAACCGGCTGAGATTGCCAATCAGGTTCTGGGGCGCAATGACCTGCAAGGGGCGCAGCGGATGGTCTATGTTCTGGACCTGACCGAGCCGAACGGGCTGTTCATGGCGCGTGACTTTGCCGTGCGCGACGAGGATACGCTCTATGTGACCGAAGCGCCGTTCACCCAGTGGAACAAGACGATTTCGGCACTGACCGGCACGCTTAGCTCGGTTGGGACTGTGAGTTCGGGCGTCACCTCTCTCGGGGGATAAGCCCTTTGACTGGACGCGAATTTGACGAAGCCGCCGGGGAAGCAACGCCCCGGCGGCTTTTCTATTTCAACGCGGGGTTCCTGAAGCAACGCCGGGTGCGGCGGATTGTTCAGCTGGCGGGATATGATCTGAGGCTGGGCAAACCCGGTGCCGAAGATCTGATCGCGGTCTGGGGCCATTCCCCCTATGCCGCGCGGGGCGAGGCGGTGGCGGATAAGACCGGTGCCGCGATCATCCGGGTGGAGGACGCATTTTTACGCTCGATGCAGCCGGGCCGCGCCGGAGAGCCGCCGCTGGGCTTGGTGATCGACCGCAAGGGAATGCATTATGACAGTTCTGCCCCCTCGGATCTGGAAGAGCTGCTGGCGACCCATCCGTTGGATGATACGGCATTGTTGGCGCGCGCACGCGGCTGTATCGCGCGGCTGCGCGAGGCGGACCTGAGCAAATATTACGGCTATGACCCGGCGGCCCCCCTGCCCGCTCCGGGGTATGTTCTGGTAGTGGATCAGACGCGCGGCGATGCCTCGGTCACGCGGGGGCGGGCCGACAGCAACACCTTCCGCGAGATGCTGTATTACGCGCAGGAGGAAAACCCCGGCGCGCGGATTGTGATCAAGACCCACCCCGAGACCGCACAGGGGTATCGGCAGGGGTATTTTGGCACAGATGTGGCAAGCAAGCAGGTCGAGCTGTTTGACGGCGCAGTCAGCCCCTGGGCGCTGCTGGAGGGGGCGGTGGCGGTGTATACCGTGTCATCACAGATGGGGTTCGAGGCGATCTTGGCCGGGCACCGGCCAAAGGTCTTTGGCCAGCCGTTTTATGCAGGCTGGGGGCTGAGCGAAGATTTCACCCCGGTTGCACGGCGGCAGCGTAACCTGACGCGGGCGCAATTGTTCGCCGGGGCGATGCTGCTGTATCCGCTTTGGTATGATCCCTATCGCGACCGGTTGTGCAGCGCCGAGCAGGCGATCGAGGCGGCGGCGGCTCAGGCACGGGCATGGCGCGAGGATCGGCTGGGCTGGGATGCGGCGGGGATGCGGCTGTGGAAGCGCCGGGCGCTGAACGGGTTTTTCGGCGGCGTGAAACCGGTGCGGTTTCGGGCACGGATGACGGCAGTGGGTCATGCGCGCGGGGCGATGGTCTGGGCCGGCAAGGCTGATCTGGCGCCGGAGGCTGCGGTGCGGATCGAGGACGGGTTTCTGCGCTCGCGCGGATTGGGGGCCGAGCTGGTACCGCCGCTGTCGCTGGTCTGTGACGATCTGGGAATTTATTACGATCCGACGCGGGAAAGCCGGTTGGAGCGATTGATTGCCGCACGCGCACGCCTGCGCCCCGATCAAGAGCTGCGAGCGCAGGCGTTGCGGGTGCAGGTCTGCCGGGCGGGCCTGAGCAAGTATAATCTGGGCGGCGCCCTGCCCGATCTGCCCGAGGGGCGGCGCATTCTGGTGCCGGGTCAGGTGGAGGACGATGCCTCGATCCGGTTGGGGGCGGGCGATGTCTGTACCAATCTGGGGTTGCTGCGCGCGGCGCGGGCGGCCAACCCGGACGCGGTGATCCTGTATAAGCCGCACCCGGATGTCGAGGCCGGGCTGCGCCCCGGCGCGGTGCCGCACGATGCAGCGCTGGAGCTGGCGGATGCGGTTCTGGAGCAGGCCGATCCGGTGGCGGTGCTGGACCAGGTGCAGGAGGTTTGGACCATGACCTCGCTTCTGGGGTTCGAGGCGCTGTTGCGCGGGGTGAAGGTGGTGGTACTGGGCACGCCGTTTTACGCCGGTTGGGGCCTGACTCGCGATCTGGGCCGAGTGCCCGCGCGACGGCAGGCGCATGTAGCGCTGGACGGGTTGGTGCATGCGGTGTTGATCGACTATCCGCGCTACCGCGATCCGGTGACAGGGCTGGCCTGCCCGGTGGAGGTGATCGTGGACCGGCTGGCCGCGGGCACGGTGCCGACAATGGGGCGCGCGGCGCGGGTGTTGGCGAAGGTGCAGGGGATATTTGCGGGCTGGGCGCATCTGTGGCGCTGAGTACGCGGGCTGCGACGGCGGTTTGAGTATTTTTATCAGAAAGAAACTGGGAGCCGATTGAAGCGGTTCACGCGTCAGGCGGGCACGCGAAGCCAGCGGTGCATGATGTCGGGGCCAAGAGCGCGGGTTTCGGACAGGGCAAAGCGTGGGGCTTCGGGCAGGTGAGCCAAGCCCAGAGCCCCGATTGCGGGCAGGCCTTCGGCGCCGATGGCAAGGCCTGCGGTGAAGCCGATCAGCTCGTCCACCAAATCGGCGTGGAGCAGAGAGGCGGCAAGGGTGCTGCCACCCTCGCAGAAGATGCGGGTCAGGCCGAGGCGGCCAAGCTCATGCAGGGCCGAGGTGGGGTCGACTTGCCGACCGTTGAGGGCGCAGGGGATCAGGCGCGCGCCCAGCCCGGTCCAGGCGCTGGTCAGGCTTGGATCGGTATTGGGGCCGTGGCAAATCCAGACCGGCACCTCGTTGGCGGTGCGGGCAAGCTGCCCCGACAGAGGCAGGTCAAGCCGACGCGAGATGACAATGCGCAGCGGCTGACGGGTCACGCCCATATCGCGGACGGTCAGGGACGGATCATCAACGCGGGCGGTGCCTGCGCCGACCATCACCGCATCGTGGCGCGCGCGCAAGGCGTGCACCATGCGACGGGCCGGGGGGGCGGTGATCCATTGGCTTTCGCCGGTGGCCGTGGCGATGCGGCCATCGAAACTGCTGGCGAGTTTCAGGGTCAACCATGGCCGCGTCTGCTGCCCGGCGCGCAGGAAGAACCCGGCGTGATCATGGGCGGCCTGTTCGGCCAGCAGGCCGGTGCTGACCTCAACCCCCGCGGCGCGGAGTATTTCAAAGCCGCGCCCCGAAACGCGCGGATCGGTGTCGGCCAGCGGTGCCACGACGCGGGTAATACCGGCGGCAATCAGCGCTTCGGCGCAGGGCGGTGTCTGGCCATGATGGGCGCAGGGTTCGAGACTGACATAGGCCGTGGCGCCGCGCGCCAGTGGCCCGGCCTGCGCCAGAGCCTGAGGTTCGGCATGCGGCCTGCCGCCGGGGGCGGTCCAGCCGCGCCCGACAATACGACCATCGCGCACGATCACGCAGCCGACAGCCGGGTTGGGCCAAGTGTTGCCCTGCCCGCGCCGCCCCAGCGACAGGGCCAGCGCAAGGAAGCGTTTATCCGTATCGCTCACTCTTCGCGCGCGGCATCTGGGCGCAGCTCGGAGACGAATTTATCGAAATCGTCTGCGGCTTGGAAGTTTTTGTAAACGCTGGCAAATCTCACATAGGCGACGGTGTCGATGCGCGCGAGCGCCTCCATCACGATCTCGCCAATGGTTTTTGAGGGAATATCGGTTTCGCCCAGGCTTTCGAGCCGCCGGACGATGCCCGAGATCATCTGATCCATACGCTCGGGTTCGACAGGGCGTTTTTGCAGGCTGATCCGAACCGAGCGTTCCAGCTTGTCGCGGTCGAACTCTTCGCGCCGACCGTTTGATTTAATCACCACCAGATCGCGTAGCTGCACGCGTTCGTAGGTCGTGAACCGTCCGCCGCAGGCGGGGCAAAACCGCCGCCGCCGGATCGAAACGTGATCCTCGGCCGGGCGAGAATCCTTCACCTGCGTATCAATATTTCCGCAAAACGGGCAACGCATCGCCGGTCCCCTCTTGTTTCCGCCTCAGTCTGTGGGGTGCGCCCCCAACTTATCCACAGGTACTATAGGGCAGCCTCTAGAGTTTGGGTAGACGGAAAGTGCCGCCGCTAAATGGGCGAAAACCGGTCCGGTCTGTCATGCGCCAAGGCGCTGTAGCGTCACGGAAACCAATCGGAGTCCCCGGCATCGAAATCACGATCAGAACAAAAGCTGCGCGCATGTGACACAGACAGGTTGAAGCCCGGTTTGCGCATGGACACAAAGTAATTGCCACCTTCACCGGGGCGCGGCCCCTGTGCCAAGGCGGGCGTGGGGGCGACGGTATAGACGACGGCGGATTTGCCGGGTTCCGTTTGGGCCGGGCCAAGGCCGGATTCAATGAAGATGCGCGATGTGGTCGGCCTGCCAAGCTGGGTCTGAGCATAGCTGGCGGCAGCGCACCAGAATTCGCGTGGCCCGGTGCCGGGGCGCGAAATCACCTCGAACGAACCGGGGACCGAGAGCGGCGTGACCACGAGCCGGTTCTCGGCAATATAGGCCTGTGCCGGAAGGGCGGTCGCAAGGCTTGCGATCAGGGCGAGGGACAAAGGAGCGAGACGCATGGAGAACCTCCGGTGATGCGGATACATTCAAAAGTAGGAGTTTGTTCGCGCCAGCGAAAGGGGCATGTGAACGCAATTTCGTGAATGCGGCAGAACGCGAAAAGGCCCCCCGAAGGGTGCCTTTTGCGTGTCGGTATAACGTCGGTATCGCGTCGGTATTCCGTCGGTGCTTTACTGATCCAGAAAGCTGCGCAGTTTGCGCGAGCGGCTGGGGTGTTTCAGTTTGCGCAGGGCCTTGGCCTCGATCTGACGGATCCGTTCGCGGGTCACGCTGAACTGCTGACCAACCTCTTCGAGGGTGTGGTCGGTGTTCATGCCGATGCCAAACCGCATCCGCAACACGCGCTCTTCTCGCGGGGTGAGCGAGGCGAGGACGCGGGTCGTGGTTTCCTTGAGGTTTTCCTGAATGGCGCTGTCGAGCGGCAGCACGGCATTCTTGTCCTCGATGAAATCGCCCAGCTGGCTGTCTTCTTCGTCGCCGATCGGGGTTTCGAGGGAGATCGGCTCTTTGGCGATCTTCATCACCTTGCGCACTTTTTCGAGCGGCATTTGCAGCTTTTCGGCCAGCTCTTCGGGCGTGGGTTCGCGACCGATTTCGTGCAGCATCTGGCGACCGGTGCGGACCAGCTTGTTGATCGTTTCGATCATGTGCACCGGGATACGGATGGTGCGGGCCTGATCGGCGATCGAGCGGGTGATCGCCTGACGGATCCACCAGGTGGCGTAGGTCGAAAACTTATACCCGCGACGGTATTCGAATTTATCCACGGCCTTCATCAGGCCAATGTTGCCTTCCTGAATGAGGTCAAGGAACTGCAGCCCGCGGTTGGTGTATTTCTTGGCGATCGAGATCACGAGGCGCAGGTTGGCTTCGACCATCTCTTTCTTGGCTTGGCGGGCTTCTTTTTCGCCCTTCTGCACCTGAGCAACGATGCGGCGGAATTCGCTGATGTCCAGACCGACGTATTGACCGACCTGCGCCATGTCGTTGCGCAGCTCTTCGACCTTGTCGGTCGAGCGTTCGATGAACATCTGCCAGCCGCGACCGGGCTTTTCGCCCATCCGCTCCAGCCATGTCGGGTCAAGTTCGCAACCACGATAGGCATCGACGAATTCGCGCCGGTTGATCCGGGCCTGATCGGCGAGTTTGACCATCGCGCTGTCGATCTGCATCACACGGCGGTTGATGCCGTAGAGCTGATCGATCAGGGCCTCGATCCGGTTGTTGTGCAGGTGAAGTTCATTCACCAGCAGCACGATTTCCGAACGCAGGGTCTGATAGGTAACTTCTTCTACGGAGGAGAAGCTGTCATCCTCGTTCAACGTGGCGGAAATCCGGCTGTCCTGCATTTCGGACAGGCGCGCAAAATCGGCGGCGATGTGGTTCAGCGTGTCGAGAACGCGCTGCTTCAGCGCAGCCTCCATCGCGGCAAGCGACATGTTGGCCTGTTCGTCTTCGTCGTCGTCGTCATCATCGTTATTGATCGGATTGCCGTCGGCGTCATATTCCTGCTCGTCCGAGGTGGCTTTGGGGGCGGTGGTGGCGTTGGCCACTTCGACCACGGGTTCGTTGGCGCCCTCTTCTTCCATGTGGGTGCCGAAGGTCGCTTCGAGGTCGATCACATCGCGCAGCAGGATGTCTTCGGACAGAAGTTCGTCGCGCCAGATCGTGATCGCCTGAAAGGTCAGCGGGCTTTCGCACAGGCCCGCGATCATGGTGTTGCGGCCGGCCTCGATCCGCTTGGCGATGGCAATCTCGCCTTCGCGGCTCAGCAGTTCGACGCTGCCCATCTCGCGCAGGTACATGCGGACCGGGTCATCGGTGCGGTCAAGTTTTTCGCCGGTGCCCGAGGACAACGCCACATCGCGGTTCGCAGAGGCATCGACGATCGCGGTGGATTTGCTTTCTTCCTCCTCGACCTCGTCATCCTCGATGATGTTGATGCCCATTTCCGAGAGCATCGACATCACGTCTTCGATCTGTTCCGAGGACACCTGATCGGGCGGCAGCACCTGATTGAGCTGATCGTAGGTGATGTAGCCCCGCTCTCGCGCCTCGGCGATCATCTTTTTGACGGCGGCTTGGCTCATGTCGAGGCTGCCGTCGTTTTCCTGATCTTCTGGCTTGCTGTCGTCGGTATCTTTGGCGGCCATGTACGTCTCCTGCGCAGGTGTGGTCTTGCGGCTGGCTTGGTCGGCGGGTGATTCGTTAACCCGAATCAATAGCGTGATTGAGTGATTCGGACACCCGTCTAACCGGATTTCTTTCCTAATTCCTCACTAAAACGCCTATCTTGTGCGTTTGGCGAAGTTGATTTTGCTGGTCAGGGCGTCAAGAACGCTGCGCTCGTCGCGCTTGATTCGGACGCCGTTGGGAGCCACGTCATATTCTGCCTTATCTTCCTGCTGACTGCGAATCGCTTTGTTGTGCACCTCGGCGGCATGGGCGACACGCCATGTCAGCGACTCGTCCAGCACATCGCTGAACATTTCTTCGGCGGCCTCATCTACCTCCTCGATCCAGCCACGGGCGGCTTGCAGCTTGGCCAGTTCCTCGGCCACGGTCATGCGCGCGATCTCTGCGTCGCCGGGCCGACGGATCGAGGGTGCAATGGCGACATGGGGCAGCGCCAGCAGGCTTTCAACCCCGTCAGGGCCCATCGCATCGGAAATCTTATGCGCCAGATTGCCATCCGCATTGGCACCCGGCCCCGCATAGCGCAACAGGATGTCGCGCAGATGTGCCAGATCAGGGGCATGGCAGACCATCCGCTCAAGCTGACTTTCGAATTCAGCGATCAGGCTGGGGGTCAGAACCAGAGTGGCCAGGATCACGGATTCGCGCAGGTGGTTCTGCACACCGTCCCCCGAGGCCACCAGCATCGAGGATTTGGTGCTGGCCTGTGCCGGGGCGGGGGTGCCGGGGCGTTGCCATTTGCCTTTGCCACCCGGCGCAAAGCCCGGGTTGAACGCGGCGCGTTTGCGCGACTGTCCGAACAGGTCCCAGCGCATCTCCTTGATCGCCTCGCCATAGTGGCCGCGAATAGAGGGGTCCTTGATCAGCTTGATCTTTTCGCGCAACGCCTTGTCCAGCGCGGCCTTGCGTTCGGGGCTGTCAAACACGCGGCCTTCGGTTTCGCGCTGCCACAGCAGGCTGACCATCGGGATCGCCTGATCCAGCAGGGTCTGCATCGCCCCTGCCCCACCTGCGCGGATCAGGTCGTCGGGGTCCTTGCCCTCGGGCAGGATGGCGAAGCGCAGCGATTGCCCGGCTTCCAGCAGTGGCAGGGCAGTATCAATCACCCGCATCGCAGCGCGCAGGCCGGCGGTATCGCCATCCAGCGCGATAATCGGCTCAGGCGCGATGCGCCACAGCAGCTGCAGCTGCGTTTCGGTCACAGCGGTGCCAAGCGGGGCGACCGTGGCACCGAACCCGGCCTCGGACAGGGCGATCACATCCATATAGCCTTCGGCGACGATCAGCGGCTGGCCCTTGCCTGCCGCCTCGCGTGCGGGGCCGTGGTTGTAAAGGCTGCGCCCCTTGTCGAACAGTTCGGTCTCGGGCGAGTTGAGGTATTTGGCGTTGTCGTTTGGGTCCATCGCCCGGCCGCCAAAGGCGATGCAGCGCCCGCGTGGGTCGCGGATCGGATAGATGATGCGGTTGCGAAAGGTATCATACGGGCGTTTGCCCTTGGTCGAGGCCTTGGCCAGACCGGCCCCGAGGATCAGATCCTCGGGCACACCCTTGGCGGTCAGGTGATCCCACAGCCCCTGCCAGGCATCCGGCGCAAACCCGATTTCAAACCGCTCAAGCGTAGCAGGGGCAAGCCCGCGCCGGTCAAGATAGGATCGCGCCGCCTGGGCGGCGCCTGTCCTGAGCTGAAGGCGGAAGAACTGGACAGCGAGATCCATGACCTCGGCCAGCTGCGTGCGGCGGTCGGATTTTTGCTGGGCCTGCGGATCACGGGCGGGCATCGGCAGGCCGGCCTCACGCGCGAGAATCTCGACCGCCTCCATAAAATCGACATTTTCGGTTTCGCGCACAAAGCTGATGGCGTCGCCCTTGGCGTGGCAGCCGAAGCAATAATAATACCCCTTGCGGTCATCTACATGAAAAGACGCGCTTTTTTCCTGATGGAACGGGCATGGCGCCCACATGTCGCCCTTGCCCTGATTGGATTTGCGCGGATCCCACATGACCTTGCGCCCCACCACCTGAGACAGGCTGGTGCGGGTGCGCAATTCATCAAGGAAACCGGGTGGGAGACTCATGAAGGTGAATATAGTCCGAGGAACCGGCCAATGCCATGGGCTTGGCAGCGGTTAAAACGCAGCACGCACAAGACATGCACATCACATGCACATAGCATGCAGAAAGACCGACCGACAGCCGACCCGCCCCAGAGATCAGGAACCGCGCCTATTGCGAATAGGCCAGACAGGCGTCGGTGAAGCTGCGGGCGACACCTTCGTTCACCTGATCGTCCGGCAGCGAATACACCCAGTTCACCAGCACATCGACGTTGGCCTGATACTTGGTCCCTGCGATACCTTCGGCTTTCTGGATCGTTTTGGTCGCGCGCATTTCCGACTTGTGCCTGCTGCGCAGATCGACCGCCTGAGCGACGATATCGGACTGAAGCGCACAGCGGTCCTGTTTCTCGGCATCGGTTTCGGCAAAAGCCGGACCTGCGAGAACCAGCGCGGCAACGGTCAGAAAACGGATCATGGAGCACCTCGAGTCAAAACGATTTCCGCCTTGATGCCAGCCTATTCAACCTTGTGCAAGTTCGCCCCGGATCGCGGCGCGCTGCGCGGGCGGGATACTGCGCGCCTGTGTTTCTTTCTGATCCAAATACTCAAAAATCGACCGTGGCCACCGACGCGCGGCCCACTGGCGGGCGCGTCGGTGCGGCATGTGGCGTTTGAGTATTTCAGTCAGAAAGAAACATCAGCCCGGATCATCCGGCGCGCGCTGTAACCGCCTCGATCGCAGTTTTCAGGTCGTGCACGAGGGTGTGCGCCATCGAGCGGAAGACCATGATCTGAAACGCCTGCGGCCCGGTGCGGGTGATCGAGGCCATCATGTGCATCAGGTCAGTGCGCGCGGTGTGGCCGCGTTTGAACTGCGGTGCGCGCAGGTCGAGCGGGGTCAGGCGCGCCAGCACGTCGGCGGCCCCCGGCCCTTCCAGTCGGACAACGGCCCAAGCGTCGGATTGGTCGGTCAGCGCCGCATATTGCGCCAGCGAAGGGTCCGGCGCGGGGCCGATCAGCAGGCTGTGGGCATGGCCAAACCAGATCGTGCGGGCGCCGTCTTTGCCGGTTGCGCGATTGGGCGCGGGCAGTGCCATGCCATGGGCGGTTTTCAGCGCCTCGGACAGGGCAGAGGTTTGGCCTTTGAGCGGCGCGACGGCGGTCATGTGGCCGGGGTCTACTTCTGTCAGGGTCAGCGTGCCGATGCTGAGCGGCAGCAGCCCGGCGCAGGGGGTTTTCGCGGTCAGGTCAGCCACGGGCGCGTCCTCCGTCTTGGTCGAAAAACACCGGGTCGCAGATTTCGACCCGTGTGGTGATGCCGCGCAGGTGGTCCACCAGTGTGATCACCTCGCCCAGTCGGGCGGGGCCGCGTTGCACGAAGGCCAGCCCCATGAAGTGCCCCAGTGTCGGCGAGAAGGCGACCGAGGTGACATAGCCTTGGGCGTTTTCGCGGGTAGGTGCATCGCCTGCGGTGAAGAGGTGGGCGCCCGCGGTCAGCTGCTTGATCGCGCCCACGGGTTTCAACCCGACAAGTTGTTCGCGGTCGGGATCGGTCAGGCCGGGGCGTTGCGCGGCGGTTTTGCCGATGCAATCCTTGGCGTCGGAGATCATCCGCGCCATCCCCAGATCGAAAGCGGTGGTGCGTCCATGCAGTTCGGCGTGGGTGAGGAAGCCCTTTTCGATGCGCAGCACGTTCAGCGCCTCCATCCCATACGCTCCGCCGTCCAGCGTTTCGGCGCGCGCCACCAGTTGCCGGAACAGGCTGTCGCCAAAGCGGGCGGGCACGGCGATTTCATAGGCCTGTTCGCCCGAAAACGAGATGCGGAACAGCCGCGCCTTGGTGCCTTTGATGCTGGCGGGCCCGCAGGCCATGAAGGGGAAGTTGTCGTTGCTCAGCGGCTTGTCCAGCAGGCCATTCAGCAGGTCGCGGGATTTTGGCCCGGCAACGGCGAATTGCGCCCATTGTTCCGTGACCGAGATCAGCGAGACATCCCATTCGGGGTGCAGCGCTTGGTGGGTAAATTCCAGGTGTCGCATGACCTGAGCGGCGGCGGCGGTGGTGGTGGTCATCACATAGTGATGTTCGCCCAGCCGCGCCGTGGTGCCGTCATCCATGACGTGGCCGTCTTCGCGCAGCATCAGCCCATAGCGGCAGCGGCCCGGTTTGAGGCTGGAGAAGCGGTTGGTATAGACGAAGTCGAGCAGTTTCGCCGCGTCCGGTCCCTGAATGTCGATCTTGCCCAGGGTCGAGACGTCGCAGACGCCGACGGCGTTGCGGACCATGCCGACCTCGCGGTCGCAGCTTTGGCGCCAGTGGGTTTCGCCGGGGGCGGGAAAGACGCTGGGGCGGTACCACAGCCCGGCCTCGATCATCGGAGCGCCTGCGTCGAGGCTGGCCCGGTGCGAGGTGGTGAAGCGTTGCGGGGCAAAGCCTGTGCCCTGTGCGTGCGCCCCCATCGCGGCAATGGCGGTGGGGACATAGGGCGGGCGGAAGGTCGTGGTGCCGGTGCCCGGAATGCTGCGCCCGGTGGCATCGGCCAGCACCGCAAGGGCGGCGGTGTTGGAGCTTTTGCCCTGATCGGTGGCCATGCCTTGGGTGGTATAGCGTTTCATATGCTCGACGCTGCGGAAATTCTCGGTCGCGGCTTGCTTGACGTCTTTGACCGTCACGTCGTTCTGGAAATCCAGCCAGGCGCGGCCTTTGCCCGGCACCGACCAGAGCGGGGTGATGGCATAGGGCGTATCCTCGGCGCGGGGGGATTTGAGGGCGGCCGCCCGGCGGCCCAACGCCTGAAGTGCTGTGGTGGCGGCGGTCAGGCCGTCGGTCAGGCATTGGTGGGTGGAAAACTGGCCATTGCAGGCGCCCGCAGCGGTCAGCCCCGGCACCATGCCCGGCTGGGGGACAAATGCCGCGATTTCAGGGTTCCACACCGGTCTGCCGTTCATGTGGCAGGTCAGGTGCACCGAGGGGTTCCAGCCGCCCGACATGGCCAGACAATCGGTCTGGATCTTGTCGATGCCGCTGGGGGTGGCGATGCTGATCGCCTCCAGCCCCTTGCGGCCCGCGCTGTCGCAGACCTGCCCGCCGGGATAGAACCGTAAATCAAGATCACAGGTGGCATCGGGGCGGGCATCAATCAGGGCGGCGACATGCACGCCCGCATCGATCAGATCGGCGGCGGTGCGGTGAATGCTGTCGGTATTGCCAAACAGGGTCACGGCGCGGCCCGGACTGACCGCCCAGCGGTTGACATAGGCGCGCACGGCGCTGGCCATCATGATGCCGGGGCGATCATTGTTGCGAAATGCCACCGGGCGCTCCAGCGCGCCTGCGGCCAGCACCGCCTGTCCGGCGACAATGCGCCAGAAGGTTTCCTTGGGCGCGCCTTTGCGGCTGGCGACGGCGTGCGGCAGCCGCTCCAGCGCGCCATATGTGCCGCCATCATAGGCGCCGGTGACGGTGGTGCGGGTCATGATCCGCACATTCTCCATCGCCGCCAGCTCGGCCGTGATCTCCTCGGCCCAGAGCGCGCCGGGCAGACCGTCGATCTCCTGCGTATCGGCATTCAGCCGCCCGCCGGTGCGGGTATCCTCGTCGCACAAGATCACATCGGCGCCGCTGTCCGCCGCCAGCTTGGCCGCCATCAGACCCGCAGGCCCGGCGCCAATCACCAACAGATCACAATGCGCATGAGCGCGCTCATAGGTATCAGCATTGTGCTGCCCGCTGAGCGCGCCAAGGCCCGCAGCACGGCGGATCACCGGCTCATACAGCTTTTCCCAGAAGGCACGCGGCCACATGAAGGTCTTGTAGTAAAACCCCGCCCCCAGAAACGGCGCACCAAGATCGTTCAGCGCCAGCAGGTCCCACTCGAGCGAGGGCCAGCGGTTCTGGCTGCGCGCCTCCAACCCGTCAAAAAGCTCCAGCGTGGTGGCACGGATGTTGGGGTCCTGCGCCGCCCCCTGCCCGACCGTGACCAGCGCGTTCGGCTCTTCACTGCCTGCGGTCAAAACCCCGCGCGGGCGATGATACTTGAACGAGCGCGCCACCAGCCGGACATCATGCGCCAACAGCGCCGAGGCCAGCGTATCCCCGGCGAAGCCCTGATACCGCCGCCCATCGAAGCTGAAACTGACCGGACTGTTGCGGTCGATCTGACCCTTGCCATCAAGCCTCATGCCAGCCCCTCCCGCACAGTTGCGGCCAGATCGGTGGTCAGCACCGCATGCGTCACGGTATTGCGCGTCACCACCAGCCAGGCGCCGCAGCCCTGCTCGTGATACCACAGGTCGCGCGTCACCCCGGCGGGGTTCTCGCGGTTGTGCAGATAATCATCCCAGGCCGCACCGCCCGCGTCGGGCGCGGGCCGCTCCAGCGCCACCGCGTCGCCCTGATAGGTGAACTCGCGCCGGTCGCGCGCGCCGCAATGTGGACAGATGATCCTCATGCCGCCCCTTCCCGCAGGGCGCACCCTGCTGTTTCTTTCTGATCCAAATACTCAAATCCCGACATCGCCACGCGCCTCAATGCAGATTGTGTTGCGAACCGGTGCCTTCTTCGTCCATCAGACCGCGCCCGGTGCGGAAACGGTCAAGGCGAAAGCCTGCGGCAGTGTCATGCGGGGTGCCGGTGGCGATCAGGTGGGCGGTGGCCCAGCCCGACGCAGGCACCGCTTTGAAACCGCCATAGTTCCAGCCGCAGTTCAGGAACAACCCGCCGATATCGGTCTTGTCGATCACCGGCGAGCCATCGGGCGACATATCCATCACCCCGCCCCAGCTGCGCAGCACCTTGGCTTTGCCGATCATCGGCATCAGGGTCATGCCCGCCTCCATCACATGTTCCATCATCGGCAGGTTGCCGCGTTGGGCATAGGAGGCATAGAAATCCAGGTCGCCGCCGAACACCAGCCCGCCCTTGTCGGACTGGCTGATATAGAAGTGCCCCATGCCGAAGCTGACCACGTGGTTGATCACCGGCTTGATGCCTTCGGTCACGAAGGCTTGCAGGATGTGGCTTTCGATCGGCAGGCGCATTCCGGCCATCGCCGCCACCTGCCCGGAACGCCCCGCGACGACCATCGCGACCTTTTTGGCGCGGATCGTGCCTCGGGTCGTTTGCACGCCTTTGACGGTGCCGTTTTCGATGTCGATGCCGGTGACTTCGCAATTCTGAATCAGGTCAACGCCGCGGGTATCGGCGCCGCGGGCGTAGCCCCAGGCCACCGCATCATGGCGCGCGGTGCCGCCGCGCGGGTGCAGCAGGCCACCATAGACCGGGAAGCGGGTATTATCGAAATCCAGATAGGGCAGATGTTTGCGCACGCCCTCGCGGTCCAGCAGCACGGCGTCGTCGCCCTGATTGATCATCGCGTTGCCGCGCCGGGCGAAGGCATCGCGCTGGCCATCAGAGTGGAACAGGTTGATCAGCCCGCGCTGCGAATGCATGACGTTATAGTTCAGGTCGTGTTCCAGCCCCTCCCACAGCTTCAGGGAATGAGAGTAGAATTCCGAGTTGCCGGGCAGGAAATAATTGGCGCGCACGATGGTGGTGTTGCGCCCGACATTGCCGCCGCCGACATAGCCCTTTTCCAGCACCGCCACGTTGGTGATCCCGTGGTTGCGCGCCAGATAATAGGCGGTGGACAGCCCGTGCCCGCCGCCGCCGATGATGATCACGTCATAGTCGGATTTCGGCTCGGGATCGCGCCAGTGCGGCGTCCATCCGGTATTGCCGGTCAACCCTTCTTTCAGCACACGCAGGCCGGAAAAACGCATAGGACCCCCTGTCATTCTGGCCCCGAGTGAACCAACTTCGGGCCACACTAGCAATGGGCAGAGCGGATGCGCCCGCTCTTTTCGACACTGGCAGGTCAGGAAACGACCGATCCCGGCGGCAGCATGGGGTGCCGGGCGCCGGTGCCGCGCATTGCCACAAGTGTTAACGGGCGCATGGGGTTTTTCGCGCAAAGGCGCCGGGCACGCCCGATGCGCACAGGGCATTGTGGCGCGCCCCGAAACAGAGCCTGAAAGCCCGAACCATTCCAGTAAAAGGGAATACAATAGCCAACGCTTTGCCCTCAGGCTGCCCTATTTCAGCCACGAATGGCGGGCATCAAGTACCAAGCGCGAAATGTATCCAGTGTTCGGCTTTAACGAATCGCAGTGCGCAATGAGGTGTGAAAAATGAAGCAGAAGCAAAGTAAAAACCGCAGGGCCCCTTTACGACTTCCCCAGCGTTTTGGTCACCGTGCGCTGGCACGGTTGCGTCACTTCGGGCGGGATGACGAGGGGGCCATGGTCGCCTTCAGCCTTTTCCTGTTCTTGATGATGGTGCTTGCTGGCGGCGTCGGGATTGACCTGATGCGCTATGAACGCGACCGCACCAAGTTGCAGAACACTCTGGACCGCGCGGTTCTGGCGGCGGCGGACCTGGATCAGACCCTGCCCGCGAAAGCGGTGGTGGAGGATTATTTCGACAAGGCCGGGATCGGTCAGTACCTGACCGACGTCACGGTGGATGAAGGTGTGGGATTTCGTTCGGTCAGTGCGACGGCCGAGTCGACGCTGAAAACCTTTTTCCTGAAGCTGTCGGGCATCAGCACCCTGTCGGCGGCAGCCGCCGGCACGGCAGAAGAGCGGATCGACGGCGTGGAGATCTCACTGGTGCTGGACGTGTCCGGCTCGATGAGCAGCAACTCTCGGCTGGCGCGACTGAAGCCTGCAGCGCGTGATTTCGTGGATACGGTTATGGCCGCCTCGGAAGATGGCAAGGTGTCGGTTTCGGTGGTCCCCTATGCAACGCAGGTCAGTGCGGGCAAGGCGCTTTTGAGCAAATTCAACGTGACGCAGGAGCATGACTACTCCTACTGCATCAACTTCAATGGCGATGACTTCAGTTCGGCTTCGATGTCGCGGGTCGCGCTTTTTGAACGCACGGCGCATTTTGACCCGTTCACCTATTCCGAAGGCGAGTTGGGCATGCCGGTCTGCCCTGTGGGCGCGAACAAAGAGATTCTGCCGCTGTCACGCAGCGCCAACACATTGCATGGCTTCATCAATGGGTTGGAGGCCGGTGGCAACACCTCGATCGACATCGGGATGAAATGGGGGCTGACCTTGCTGGATCCTGGCACACAGTCGGTGGTGACGGAGCTGACCTCGGAGGGCGAGATCGACGCGGCCTTTTCCGGGCGTCCCGTCAACTATACCGATGGCACCACGCTGAAGGTGATTGTGCTGATGACCGACGGACAGAACACCGATCAGTATATGCTGAACCCATCGTTGCGGGACGGCGACTCAGACGTCTATTACAACGAAGAGGCCCAGAGGTATTCGGTGGCGAACAACAGCGGCACCCACGACAATTCCACCACCTATTTCTGGCCAAGCCCGCTTGACGGACAGTGGCATGACCATCCTTACGGCAACGGAACCCATGAAGAATGCACCACCAGTTACAGTGGGGGTTATTATTATTACGGCGGGGGTAAGAATAAGGGGACGACAACCTGCAGCACCGTCGATGAACCAGGTGCATCCGTCCGACTGGAATTCCCACAGCTATGGAACCGCATATCGTTGGCATCGAACGCGAACGACAACTATTACTTCAATAACAACGCCTGGGCCGAGTGGTACAACGCGGCATTCACCAAGAAAGAATCCGCAGCCAAGAACCAGCAGACCAAACACATCTGCAATCAGGCCAAGGATAACGGCGTGATCATCTTCGCCATCGGGTTCGAAGCCCCAAACAACGGTCGAAAGCTTCTGAAGGACTGCGCAAGTTCGGACAGCCATTATTTCGATGCGAGCGGACTGGAAATCAACGATGCGTTTGAGTCCATCGCCGCCTCGATCCGCAAGCTGAGGTTGACGCAATGAGACCGTTGTTTTCACGCCTCCGCCGATTTTTCCGCACGGAGCAGGGCAATGCCAGCATCGAATTTGTGCTGCTGTTCCCGATTTTCTTCACCCTGCTGGCCTCGACCTTCGAACTGTCGGCCATCACGATCCGCGGGTCGATGTTGGAACGCGCGGTGGATCTGGCAGTGCGCGATATCCGTCTGGGCACCGGCAGCGCGCCGCAGCATGATGCCATCAAGCAGGCAGTCTGTGACCGCGCGCCGATCATTCGCGATTGCACCAACAACCTGCGGGTCGAGATGTTTCACGCGGACCCGGTCAACTGGGTTGAACCGAGTGCGCAAGCGGATTGCACCGACCTGTCAGAAGAAGTGCAGCCGGTGCGCCGGTTCGAAAATGGTCTGGACAACGAGCTGATGATCATCCGGGTCTGTGCCAAGATCGGCACCCTGTTCCCGACCGTCGGGCTGGGCAACGTCGTGCAAAAAGACGACAATGGTCAGGTCGCGCTGGTTGCAGCCTCTGCATTCGTGCAAGAACCAAGGTGAGTGATATGTTTAAACGGTTGAATAAAAGACTACGCGCCTTTGTGACGGACAGTGACGGCACGGTTGCCGTCGAGACGGTGATCATGCTGCCCATTCTGTTCTGGGCGTTTCTGGCGACCTATGTCTATTTCGATGCCTATCGTCAGACCAGCATCAACAACAAGGCGGCCTATGTGGTGGGCGACGTGCTGTCGCGCGAAACGGATGCGATCGACGACGCCTATATCGACGGGCTCAAGTCCCTGTTCGTGTTTCTGGCCAAGCCGGATTCGGACACCAAGCTGCGGGTCACCGTGGTGATGTGGGATGAAGAGGACAACACATTCAAGCGCGACTGGACAGCGGGGCGCGGTATTGCCGGGCTGAGCAATGCCGAGGTTGCCGCGCTTGACAGCAAGCTGCCGATCATGCCCGACAACGAGCGCGTGATATTGGTTGAGACGTGGAGCACATACTCGCCGCTGTTCGAGGTGGGTCTGGATCAGTCCGACATCTATAATTTCATCTTCACCAGCCCGCGTTTTGCGCCGTTGTTGCCATGGTACGAGGATATCCCGGAAGAAACCTCGTAAATCCGACCGGCGTGGAAGGCCCATTGAAACAGGGATGACCGGCGATTGCCCGGTCATTTTCGTTTGGTCTGATTGGATTGGTTTGTGGGTCAGTCGCGCGCGGCGATCATCGCTTGCAGCAGTTCGGCCATCACTTTGGTCTGCGATCCTGCGGTCACACCGCCGACACCGACGCGGCGGCCCATGCGCCACCACACGCCCGGCATCCAGCGCCGCCGCCCCTGCGAGGCTTTCAGTTGCAGCGTGAACCCGTTGGAGGGCTTGAGCGCGAAGGTGCCACGGTTGACGCGGGTGATCTGATCGACGCGGGCAATCACGGTGCCGTCGCTGTCGCGCAGCTCGGTTTCGGTCAGGGAAATTTCGGTAAGCGTGGCGCGACGCATCTTTTCGGCCAGCGCCAGCGCCAGACCGCCCAGCGTGACCACAAAGACCTGAAGCCCCAGCGTTTGCGGCGGGGTGGTCACCGCGACATAGAGCAAAAGCCCGCCCAGCGACGCCAAAATCCCCACGCCGATCCACCGCCGCGGCGCCGAGGCGCGGACCTGTGCCAGAATGTCATCGCTCATCACTTTGCCCTCCGTTTGCGCGGCCATAGCGCGGATAGGCCGGTATGGCGAGGGGCAATTGCCGGTGGGTGTCGTGGTTTGCGACGTTCACCGGGGTTTTATCACCGGCGGGGCGCATGTGGCCCCCGGCGAACAGGCGCGGTCAGACTGACACAGATTTGCGCACCATATCCCAATAGATGCCTTCGACCTGATCAACGGTCAGGCGCCCGGCGGCGCGGTACCATGTCGTGACCCCGGTCAGCATCGCAATCACCGCCATGGCGGCAATCCGGGGATCGGCGGCGGACAGGCTGCCCTCGGCCTCGCCTGCCCTGAGGATGGATTCGAGTTCATCCTCGTATTGGCGGCGCAGGCCTTCGACGACGGCGAAGTTTTCGGGGCTGAGGCTGCGCAGCTCCATATAAGAGACAAAGACCGCGTCGGGCCGCGCCAGGTGATAGCGGATATGGAAGCGGGTGAAATCCTCGAGCCGGGCCAGTGCGCTGCCGCCTTTGGGGCGTTCGGCGCGGGCGGCCAGAAGCGCCTCCATATGGCCGCGCATCAGGTCGAACAGCAGGCTTTGCTTGTCGGGGATGTAATTATACAGCGCGCCGGCCTGCACGCCGACCTCGGCCGCGATCTGACGCATGGAAACGGCGGCAAAGCCGTGGCGCGCGAACAGGCGCAGCGCGGCCTCCATAACGCGGGGACCGGTGATATCTGAATGTGAGCCTGCGGTGCGTGCCATGGGCGCGTCTATATCTAAACGGTTGTTCAGATCAAAGCCCCCGCTTGCGCTTGGCGCCGGTTTCAGGGCAAAACAGATCAGGCACAGCGACCCGGAGAGCGAAATGCGCGCCCCTGCCCTGTTTTGGGCCTTTTTTCTGGCGCTTGGATGCGCCGCCTGCACCCCGTTTCCCGATCTGGGCGACCGCGGCGCCGAAGCCAGCGCGCGCGCTGCGCCGTTTCCGGTGCTGGTTCCGCTGGAGCCGGTTCTGGAGGCCAGCGCCGATATTCGCATCACCGAGGACACCAGCCCCGCGCTGAATGCGCGCGCGGCAGCTTTGCGTGCCCGCGCGGCGCTGTTGCGGCGTCAGGTTGGGCCCTAGCCTGCCTGCCAAAGCGGCGGAGGATCTGCGATTTGCACCGCTGCGTGACACGGTGGCAATTGCCGCGTTGCATGGGCCGGACAGACCCGATACATCGCCACACAAAGATCACAAAAGACGTTTCAGGAGGCCCGAATGACCCAACCCTTGCGCCTAGGCATTGCCGGATTGGGCACCGTTGGTGTCGGTGTGGTGAAAATTATCCGTCAGCAGGCAGCGCTTTTGACGGCGCGGACCGGGCGCGAGATTGTGATCAGCGCCGTGTCGGCGCGGTCGCGCGGCAAGGACCGGGGCGTGGCGTTGTCGGGCTATGACTGGGAAGACGATCCTGTCGTGTTGGCGCGGCGCGACGATGTCGATGTCTTTATCGAACTGATGGGTGGGTCGGACGGCCCGGCCAAGGCCGCGACCGAAGCGGCGCTGGCGGCGGGCAAGGATGTTGTCACAGCCAACAAGGCCATGTTGGCGATGCACGGTCAGGCGCTGGCCGAAAGTGCCGAGGCGGCGGGCCGGGTGATCCGGTTCGAGGCGGCTGTGGCGGGCGGCATTCCGGTGATCAAGGCGCTGACCGAGGGGTTGGCGGGCAATCAGATCACCCGCGTGATGGGGGTGATGAACGGCTCTTGCAACTATATCCTGACGCGGATGGAAAGCGCCGGCCTGAGCTATGAGCAGGTGTTCGACGAGGCCAACGGGCTTGGCTATCTTGAGGCCGATCCCGAGCTGGATGTGGGCGGGATTGATGCCGGGCACAAGCTGTCGCTGTTGTCGGCGATCGCCTTTGGCACGCAGGTGGATTTTGACGGGGTCGAGTTGGAAGGCATTGGCCGGATCAAGATCGAGGACATCCGACAGGCCGCCGATATGGGATATCGGATCAAGCTGCTGGGTGTGGCGCAGATGACCGGCCGGGGGCTGGAGCAGCGGATGTCGCCCTGCCTTGTGCCGGCGGACAGCCCGCTGGGGCAGCTTGAGGGCGGCACCAACATGGTGGTGCTTGAGGGCGACGCCGTGGGCCAGATTGTATTGCGCGGCGCGGGCGCGGGCGAAGGCCCCACCGCCAGTGCGGTGATGGGCGATGTCTGTGATATCGCGCGCGGGTTCCGGCTGTGCATGTTCGGGCAGCCTGCGGCGACGCTGAAGGTGGCGCCCTCGGCGCGCTCGACCCTGCCGGCGCCTTATTATCTGCGGATGGCATTGCAGGACAAACCCGGCGCGCTGGCCAAAATTGCCACCGTTCTGGGCGAGGCAGGCGTGTCGATCCACCGGATGCGGCAGTATGATCATGTCAATGACAGCGCGCCGGTTTTGATTGTAACCCACAAGACCACGCGCGCCGAACTGGATGTGGCCTTGGCGGCGATGGCGAAAACCGATGTAATGACCGAGGCGCCGGTGGCGTTGCGGATCGAAATGGTCTGAGGACGGGTGAATGTCGCTGCTGGCTCCGGTTGATATCTACTGCGAGCGGCTGGCGCCGGGGTTCTGGGCCGAGCCGGTCAATGCGCTGAGCAACCTGGCCTTTGTGGTCGCGGCGCTTGTGGCGTGGCGGACCGCGCGGCGGATGGGTGTATCGGCCCCGATGCTGTGGGTGTTGATCGCGCTGGCGGCGATGATCGGGGTGGGGTCATTCCTGTTCCACACCTTCGCAAATGGCTGGAGCGAATACGCCGATACGATCCCGATCTGGAGTTTTGTCGCGCTGTATGTGCTGGCGGCGGTCCATTTTCTGGGCGGGGTGGCGCCGGGGCGCCTGACGGTAATTGCGGTCGTGGTTGCGGCGGTTGCAACGGTGGTATTTCTGGCCAGCGGCGAGGGCGCGGCCCCGGTGGCCGAGGCGATCCCGGACCCGCTGAACGGGTCGCAGCAATATGCGCCCGCGCTGGTGGCGCTGCTGGTGTTTACCGCCGTCAGCTGGCGCAGGCAGTTGGCGATGCGCGGTTGGATCACCGGAGCGACGCTGGCCTTTATGGTGTCTTTGGCGTTCCGCACCGTGGATATGAGGGTATGCGCCGGGTTCCCGTTGGGCACGCATTTCATCTGGCATTTGCTGAATGCAGTGATGATCGGGTTGCTGTTGCAGGCGCTGGTGCGCGGCATGGCAGATCGGCGTGGCCCTGAGCGCGCCTGACGCAGGGGATGTGCGGGCTGCGGGGGCGGGATGCCTTCGGCAGGAGTATTTGGATCAGAAAGAAACAAGGGGTGCGGCATGGCATATCTGGGGGTTGAGGCATCACTGACCGGGCGGCGCTGGGTCGGGCCGGGTCCCGAGGTCGAGCGCCAGGCCGAGGCCATGGCGCAGCAGACCGGTCTGCCCACGCCGCTGTGTCAGGCCTTGGCACGGCGCGGCGTGGCGGCGGATCAGGCGGCGGCGTTTCTTGAGCCGCAGTTGCGCGATCTGTTGCCGGACCCGCGATCCCTGAGGGATATGGAGCCTGCTGCCGCGCGGTTTCTGGAGGCGGTGCGCGGGCGGCAGAAGATTGCGGTGTTCGCGGACTATGATGTGGATGGCGGCACCTCGGCCGCGTTGTTGCTGGATTGGCTGCGGCAGATGGGGCGGCAGGCGACGCTGTATGTGCCGGACCGGATCGACGAGGGTTACGGCCCGAATGAGCCTGCGATGGCGGCCTTGGCGCGCGATCACGATCTGATCGTCTGTGTCGATTGCGGCACCTTGAGCCACGGGCCGATTGCGGCGGCTGTCGGCGCGGATGTGGTGGTGTTGGATCACCACCTTGGCGGCGAATCCTTGCCGCCTGCCTTGGCAGTGGTGAACCCGAACCGGCAGGATGAAAGCGGCGATCTGGCGCATCTGTGTGCGGCGGCGGTGGTGTTTTTGATGCTGGTCGAGGCCAATCGCCAGATGCGCGAGGCCGGGGCGCAGGGGCCGGATCTGATGGCGATGCTGGATCTGGTGGCGCTGGCGACGGTGGCTGATGTGGCGCCGCTGATCGGGGTCAACCGGGCGCTGGTGCGTCAGGGGCTGAAGGTGATGGCGCGTCGGGCGCGGCCGGGGCTGGTGGCGCTGTCGGATGTGTCGCGGATGGATCAGGCGCCGAATGCCTATCACCTTGGGTTTCTGCTGGGGCCGCGGGTGAATGCGGGCGGGCGAATTGGGCAGGCCGATCTGGGCGCGCGTCTGCTGGCGACGGACAATATGGCCGAGGCCAAGGCGATGGCCGAACGGCTGGACATGCTGAACACCGAGCGGCGTGAGATCGAGGCGGCCGTGCGCGCCGCCGCGATGGCACAGGCCGAAGAGCGCGGGCTGGACGCGCCGCTGGTCTGGGCGGCTGGCGAGGGCTGGCACCCCGGTGTGGTGGGGATTGTCGCCAGCCGGTTGAAGGAGGCCACAGGGCGGCCTGCGGTGGTGATCGGGCTGGATGGTGACGAGGGCAAAGGCTCGGGCCGGTCGGTGTCGGGGGTGGATCTGGGCGCGAGCATTCAGCGGCTGGCCAGCGAAGGTTTGCTGATCAAGGGCGGCGGTCACAAGATGGCCGCTGGGCTGTCGGTGGAACGCGAGAAGCTGGAACCGGCGATGGCGCGGCTGACCGAGTTGCTGGCGAAACAGGGCGCGGGCGAAGGCGGGCCTGCGGATCTGCGGCTGGACGGTGTGTTGATGCCGGGCGCGGCGCAGGTGGATCTGATCGAACAGATCGAGAAGGCAGGGCCATTCGGCGCCGGGGCCCCTGCCCCGCGCTTTGCCTTTCCGGATGTGGAAATTCGCTTTGCCAAACGGGTCGGCGACTCGCATCTGAAAATCAGCTTTGGCGACGGCTTGGGCGCACGGATCGATGCGATCTGTTTCGGGGCATTTGACACTGCGCTGGGGCCACGGCTTGAGTCGCATGGCGGCGCACGGTTTCATCTGGCCGGACGGTTGGAGATCAACAGCTGGGGCGGTCGGCAATCGGTACAATTGCGGCTGGAAGACGCTGCAGAAGCGGCCTCGTGAGCGCGCGGAAATTTTCCTGCACTTTGGTGTCATTTTCTACTTGCGCAATTCCCAAGCTTTGCCTAGAACCCGCCTCACGCCAACGCTTGGCCCGTTCGTCTATCGGTTAGGACGCCAGGTTTTCAACCTGGAAAGAGGGGTTCGATTCCCCTACGGGCTGCCACTTTGCTTTACAAGTCGTTGATTTTGCTGCGGAATATCTAAACGCCGAAATCCTACTACAAAACTACTACAGTAAAAAATGGTCGGTTTGAGCCTGTCGAACTCCTGCGACGCGATCACGCATTCGTGAACACTTCGCTTGCCCTACCCGGCGGCTGCGCTGCATAATCGGCGAAACAGCGGGGCAAATCATGGCAAAAGTTACTACGACTACCGATTACATTGATGTTGACGGCGATTATGGCGGTTCTGTTGAAGGCGTCGAAGTAACCTGCGACCGCTGCGGTCACTCCGAACAAAGCGCAGGAACGCACGACGGCTCTTTGAAGCGTTGCGCTTACCTTCTTCGGGAAAACTGCCCGCAGAACGAAAACAACTTCTACGTCGTTGAAGAATAGCATTCCCACAGTCAACCGGTAATGAAGGTTGGACGTGCGCAATTTTGGGAGTTTGTCGCTTGATTTCATTGGCTTCGCCTACCATCTTACTCAAGAGCAACGGCGATAATTCACAACAACAATTTGAAGGAACTAAAAATGGATATTCGAGCAATTTACGAACTTAAACGACAGAATTTTTTGATTGGTTACGTTCAGTCGCCAAAACACTTTGATGCGGCGTTAGCATTTGCTTACGAAAACCGCATTGCGCCTGTTTACCACGAAGAAATCACCCGTGAGAAATACGGTGAAGACTTGTTCAAAGATGTTTACGCGGTTTCTGCGGATTTCATGGATGAAGTTTATGCCTACATGAATGACTGCGACTTGAACAAGAAACTTGACGAACTCGCGTTCTGTAAGTTGGAAGATAAGTTCGGCGGCTATAAGCGGAACCGCATCGAACTTATTAGAACTATTGAATATGCGCGGATTAGCGGGCGTTGGAGTGATGACGTTTACAAGGCAATTGAAAGTGATGCGCCTGCGGAAGCGAACCGTCTTGACGAAAAGTTCGAACCTAAGGACGTTTACTTCGGCTAAAAAAAAGCCCCGGCGCTTCGCAGCAACCGGGGCAGTTAGCTTCCAAGTGCCCCAAGGAAGATCGTTAGAAACAGGCTGCGGGGATGCCCACAATCAAGCGGTCGGCGTCGGGGTCAATGCCTCTTGCCGCAGCCGCTTGGCGCAAGGTCTGCCCGTCGGCGACGCGAACCACATGACAGGCCGGGAAGCCCCGCAGCGGGTCGGAAATCGCGGCCCCTGACAGCCATGTGATGTGCTGCGCCCGTTCGTCTAGCTTGGCCTGCCCCTCAATCGCTGTGAAGGTCGCTGCGGGCACGTCATGGGCTACCAGCAATGGCAGACAGCCCAAGGCAATAGCCGCAGACAGGTCGGGCGCAGGGTCGTCTAGGGCGACCGTCACAAGCTGCCCGTAATCGTCGTGCCGAATGAAGTCGTTCCCCAATGGGGTTCGTTCATCTTGCGAAGACGCGGCAAGCCATGCGGTCAATTCTTTCAATTGGGTTTCGGCTAATGTGGGCATGTTATTCACCCGTCGCCAAAGGGGTGTCGATTTCTACGCGGGTCGCCATGCCTTTTTCAATCCCGCCGTCGAAGAATGAACGCGGCACTTCGGCGGCGACGCTGGCAAGTTTACCGTCAAGGGCGGCGACCTCGGATGCAATGCGAACCCGTTCCGACGCTTCGGGCGCATGGGCTGCGGCGGCATACAGGCGCAACGTGTTCAAGCGTTCGGAAGACATACCGGACAGCGCGGCGGGGGCTTCAAACAATGCCGTTGCGAACCGAATGTCAGTTTCGACCAAGCCGCGAAGTTCCCCAACAAATTCAGGGTCGCCCCGCTTCGACAGAATGAACGCACGAATTTCGGAACGAACGACTTGCGCCGCCGTTCCAATGTCGGGCGACAATGCGGTTTCGATAGCTTCCATCGCGTCGGCGGTTTCTTTGGCGACCCATGCTTTCAGTTCGTCACGGGTCTTGTTGATTTCCGCAACGGTCGCTTCGGCAATCTTGCGGCCAGCTTGGTGTTGTTGCGGCGGGGTGCGGGTCTTATCCCATTCAAGGGCATTTACCCGTTTTACCGCGTCGTCAACGGAATGATGCAGCTTCATAATCTTCGTCGCTGGCACGGCGTCATATCTCGTCCCGTCGCCAAGAAAGGCTTTGCGGCCTGAATCGGTGCCAAGTGCGGACATAAGGCGGCGGGCTGTTTCGGTATTCACTAGGGCCATTTGGTTAGTTCCTTTGGAGTTTGATTTCGGTGCCGTCGGCAAGGTGAATGAAATTTTTCGACTTCTCACCCGGTTTCAGGGGCGCGGGGTTGTTCACAATGCCCACATTGGGCGGGGCTTCGTCGGTCGTGTTGGCAAACAGGCACAACAGTTCGGCTTGCAATTCTTGCTGTTGCTTGCGGGCGTATTCGGCGAAGGGTTGCCCGGTTGGCGTTTCGGGGCGGCGCAGGTAAAGAACGCCGTCAACATCTTCGATATATGTTTTGGGCAAGCCCCCTATGACGCCTTTCGGCTTGTCGGCTGCGGCTTTGTGGCGGGCTTCCAAGCGGGCTACACGGGCTTTCAACGCGGCGGTTATTCGGTCAAACCTTCAAGCTTCGACAACCGTTCTTCTAGGTCGGTCGCTTCAAAGGTCTTGCCGATAAGCATAAGGATATGGGTCAGGCGCGATGCATCTTCGATTTTCAGTTTGCCGTTACGGGCTTCGCGGTAGAGCTTCGTCATTTCGCCCCGGCAATCCAAAACCGACGCAAGCTTGATACGCTTTTGCGGGGGGGTGGGTGTCGGTGTCTTGGGCCAAACAAGGCTAGGGTTTTCCATCGAATTACCATGCAGAATTGAACGTTTAAGGCGGGGCTAAGGGCCACTTAGGGCGGGCAATTCCAAGCTGGCAAGGGGTCAAATTTGGACCAGACAACGACAGACAAATGCGGACAAAAGAAAGTTTCTGCGCCTATCCCCAAGCCGTTTTGAGTGCCCGAAGTTCCGCACGGTGACGGCGATAGGCTTCGTTGCGGGCCAGTTCGCTACCGTCGGCTCCACCTGTGCGTTCGGTGCGACCCCGCCTTGCATTTGCGGCTTTTGCATCCTTTTTCCAAAGGGCGACAAGTTCGACGTAATCGGCTTCGGTTAGGGCGCTTGGATTGCGGAACGCATTTATGACACGCGGATTCATAGCCCGAACCGCGCTTCGAATTTATTGGTGTTCAATTCGAACGGCACAAGTTGGGCAACGCGAAGCAATGCTTCGACTTTCATCATTCGGCCAATCTCGCTTTGATACAGTCTTGGATTGCACCTTGCTTGATAGTCCATTTGATTGAGGTAATTCACGAAGGTCGTTATGGGCGCGTCGCTGTACGCTACTTTGCATCCGATTTCGTCTTTCACTTGAATGAAATCCGCAGCCGAAAAAATGTCGTTGCGATGATAGCGAAGCAAGTCGATTGTCTTCGGCCAAGCCGACGGAACGCGATCAAGCAAGTTCGATGATAGTTCCGAAACGGAAACGACCCGATAAGGCGCAGCTTTGCGCAAGTCAGCTTCGACAGCCCTAAGTCTTGCACCAATGACCGCTTCGAAAAGTTCGCTGGACGTGACACTTGACCTTACATTTTCGGATTGGTTGACGATCACAAAACAAAACTGATTTTCAAGCCAATCGCGATCATGGGTTGCGTAAACCGCTTCGATACTCATTTCGTTCATGTTAGACATTTCGACTATCCTTAGTAGGTTTGTAGTAGATTTTTTCGAACGCCATTTCGACCTTGTTTTATTGGAAACTCTGGCAGTCCAAATCGCTGCCAGCGTTTTAAGCTAGGCTTTGCTTTCGATTGGTGCCCACAGTTTTGGGGCTTGCTGGTTCGTTATAAGTTTCGGTGACTTTGGGAATTTGACTATCGAACCATTCAAACCAAACAGCCGACTGCACCCTGAGGGACAAGGGACACCCCCTAAAGGGGGATGTCCTGTCCGTCCCGCTAAGAGAGGGAATGCAGCAATGGGACATGTCCCGCTTTGTCCCTGTCCTGTCCCGTGTCCCGCTATTCATTTTCACCCCCGCCAAGTTGATCGGCGACGCTTGGGAACGAAGGGCCGGAATAGTAAACGTCGTCTTCGACCGTCAGTTTGCCAATCCGAACAAGATCACTTCGGGCGCGTTGGAAACGCTTTCTTTTGGCTTCGGCGTTATCGGCGGTATCTTCGCGATAGAATACGTCGCGCCAAGTCGCCAACGGAACGCCAATTCGAAGCCCGCTAAAGTCGGGTCTTTCGATTTCAGAGAACGCTTTCATAAAGGTGGTGAACGCAAATTTCTGACTTGGGGTCAGGCGGTCGGCCTTACTTATGGAACCGCTTTCGTCGGGGATAACGACGCAACTTGTGATTTCGTCGCCGTCTTCATCAATCCCAATTTTTACGGTTTGCAAACGGAAGCCAAACTTCGCGCCGTCTTCGCCGTCCTTGACCTTATCCAGCGTGAATGCACGACAATCGCCGTCGCGACTAACGACAAGCGAACCGTCAAGCGCAGCGGGAAGGCTTGAATGCCCGCGTGACCCTTTTTCAACGTCTTTGCCCGTATGATGAACAAGGATCACAAGACCGCCAATCAACAGTTGCAGGCGCGATGCCGCAGCGACGATTACGCCCATATCTTTGCCGCTGTTTTCGTCCAACCCCGGCGTTGCCCGGCTCAGAGTGTCGATAATGACGACGCAACCCTGTGGGCATACAGCCGCCAAGTCTTGAATGTCCTGTTCGGAAGTAAGCAAAAACGGTTGCAGGATTGCGGCGAAGTTTTCCGGCATAGGTCGGCCATGATATGTCGTCCAAGCCTTCGCCCGTTGCTGAAACCCGGCGTTGCCTTCCAAACTGACATACACCACGGGCGCGGGTTTTGTCTTGAAACCGAACCACCCCTGACCTTCTGCAATGGCGCAGCCCAAGCAAGTTGCGAGAAAAGATTTGCCCGATTTGCTTGGCCCGACGATTGACCCCAACCCTTCGGCAACGAAGACCGATTTGACGCGCCAACCAATCGGAACAAGTGCGTCAATGGCCGAACCCGACAGTAACTTAAATCGTTGCGAGTTTGGCACGACCACCTTGTCCTGCAAGTTCGGGTAATCGACTAAGGCAAATTCCTGATCTGCGGCACGGTCTAACGTTCGTTCGAGATAGTCGGGGCGGTTTTGCATCTTTTCGCGTTGCCCAAGTTTCGAAGCCAACACGATCCGCTTTGTTTGCTCATAATTCCCGCTATGAAAGTAAACATAGTTTGTGAAAGCCTGATCCGCGCCGGAATGGTCGAAGTCGGCATGATCGGCGGAAACCCCTTTGTGCTTCCCCGCTTCAAGAGCGATGAAATTAGCGCCGTTTGATGCAGAACGACATGCGGCACGAACTTCTTCGTCGCTTCGCGTTTGCGGTCGCGAAAACGACTGCGCCCGGCCTGCTTCGGCTGCGCCACTGGTCGCGGCTGAAACGCCATAATGGGCAATAAAGGACGAAAGGTAGCCATGATCGGGAAGCGCGGTCATAACGCAAACCCCCGGCCTGACATGGCAATGAACCGTTTTGCCGAATAGGCTTCGATACCGTTGCCGCGCTTACCGCCGTCGGGCACGGTGCCCTTGATCCAGATATGCAGCCCGTTGCCGCTATGACTGCATTCAACCCAACCCTGAAAGCCTTCAACGATTTCACGAGCCTGCGGCGTTAATGTGCCATCGGGGGCAATGCAGCCGTCAAGGTCGATACAGGCGAAGGGGTCATGTGGTGTCAGCACGAAACCGATGCCCACACCCCTTTGCAGGGCCATGCTGCAAGCCTGATCGAACGCCAACCAATTGGCAGGACTGTGGGCAGTTCCAAATTGCCCTGTTCGCCAATCAAGCGGCACCTTGTCGGGTTTCGACTTCATGGGCTTTTGATCTTCGCGCCAAAGAACGAACTGCGGCCAAGCCTTGATTTCGTCGGGAATGTTCGGCCAATGGTCGGGGGAATAGTTTTGCATCTTCGGGCCTGTCTGTAATACGTTTTTAGTAGCAATTTCGGGAATTACATTTCCCGTTTTACTTCAATTATTTAGCGGATATTTCGGAAGCCGTTTCGGCTGCCACTACGCGCAATGCTTGCGGGCTTCGGTCAACTCAATGACTAAAGTTTTCAGTTGGTCTTCCGTTTTCCCAGCAAGACGGTAAGCACACCACATGTTCACTTCCGCTGCGCCCCAAGCCGACGACTTTTCGCCAAGCTTGATCGGACGCGGAAAGATGCCCTTCGCCATAGCCTCATAGAGCGTTGGGCGGGCCATACCTGTTACCGCGCAAACGTCGGGCGTTCGCAGCAAGGCGTTTGGCACAAGTGCCGCAGGGCTGAATTTGGGGGGTTCCGCAGGAATGGCGGTCGAATTGGTCAGGGCTGTCATGGTGCTATCCTCACATGTCTAAGCGGGTCTGCTTGACTTGTGAGGAACCTAGCCGTTGAAATGCAGCTAGTCGAAGTTGAAGAAAAAACCTATACGATTGATTTTACGACGTAATTTCGTCTATTTTCGCGATCAATTGCGATTTGAAATAGCGACGATCACCTGCGGGACCGCCTGCATATTCTTCGAAAAACTTTTGAAACGTGACTTCGATATTCATTTCGGCGGAAGCAACATGCCATTCTGCGGCTTTCGTGACGGTCTTCGCTTTTTCGGTTTGGCGCGATCTATTCCGTTTGCCTGTCTTAACCTTGTCCTTTGCACCTTCGGGCCGTCCACCTTGGTTCGGTGGTTGGTTAAGGATTTCTTCGGGAACGTCTTCAACGACGACTTGTGCGGGGGTCCAACGCGGCATTACGCAACCCCTGCCCGCAGCGGAACGACTTTCGACGCTTCGGCTTCTTCACCGCGACAGAAGGCGGCAAATGCATTCATCATTGCCCGACGTTCTTCAACAAGGTCGTCGCGGCGATAACGGCGTTCGACTTCGTTGCCCACATTATGCGCCAAGGCCAGTTCACTTTGAATATTGTCGAACCCGCGCTTTGCCGCCCAATCCTTGAAGGTGGAACGCAATCCATGCGGAACAGCAGGGCGCGGCTGCGGTTCTTCGTCGGGGTTTTCTGGTATCGACAGGCGAACGTCTATCCAACCCTTTGCGTCTTTCTTGACCTTGGCTTCGTGCATCCGTTTCATAACAGCCGACATTGTGGCGTCGGACATTTCGCCGCCTCTTGGGGCCGGGAAGATAAGTGCGTTTGGATTGCTGTGATCGGCTTCGAAGTTTGGAAGCGACTTCAACAACGCAACGGCGGCGTCGGATAGCGGAACCCGGTGTTCGCCGTTCTTTTTGACCTTCATTCGGGCTGCGGGGATTGTGAAAACCTTAGACTGAAAGTCGATTTCGCCCCATGTTGCCCCCCGAACTTCACCGCTGCGGCTGGCGCAATATGTGACAAATTCTAACGCCCGTGCTGCCATGCCTTCCCGCTTGCCAAGGGCTGCAAACCATGTGGGCAAATCGTCTTGTTGAATTGCGGGTCTATTTTGCGTTTCGGCTTCGCCTTGGTTTTCAATCCACGTTGCCAGCGCGGATATAGAAGCCGGGTTGTCGTGTTTGCGGCAACCTTCGTCAATCGCCCAATCAAAGACCTTGGAGCATCGCTGGCGAACACGTCGGGCCGTATCGGTCTTCGTCGCCCAAACGGGTTTTAGAACGCCTTTCACGTCGTCAATCGTGATGGTGCCCACATCCTTTGCACCTATCTTCGGGCAAACGTGCAAGTCCAAGCTTGCCCGCCACTGCTTGCGGTGTTTTTCGCTGCGGAATTTCTGGATTTTTCCCGACTTCATATATTCGTCTAGGGCGTCGGCGAAGGTCGTAACGTTCGGCACTTCGGGCGCGGCGTTCAATGCGCGGCGTTCTTCAACAGGGTCGCGGCCTTCCCTTACGGCGACGCGAAGCTTGTCAACTTCGTTACGGGCGGCTTTCAACGAAACGTCTTCATACGACCCAAGCCCCATGCCACGCGCTTTGCCGCGACTCGTGTAGCGGAAGACCCAAGATTTCGTGCCCCATTTCGACACTTGCAGAAAAAGCCCCCTACCGTCGCGGTAGTGCCCCGGTGCCGTTTTTGCCTTTACCGTCTTGTCGTCCAGAAGATCGGAACCCCGTGCCATGTGCTGTCCTACTCAATTTCTACTACAGAAATTTGACAGATTCAGACAGACAAGGCAAGACAGTGATAGACGACACAATCCCGCAAGCATTTGGAAACAATCGTTATTTCAGACAACCCTAGACGGTGACAGACATACTATCGGAAGCCCTACGGGCTGCCACTCTTCTTGCGAGAGCTATTGGTTTTGCTAATAAAGTTTCAGCCATCACGCTCTGCCTAAGCAATGTGCAATGGGTCCAAGAGCGAAGAACGGCCCTGAAAACCCCCGGCGAACGCTCGCAAAGACGTGATCAAAGTTTCTACTCCCGCCTTTCTTAATTTCTGAGCATTGCACAATGCGCGGTGCGTAAGCGCGATGGTTCGCGCGATACACCATAGATAAGAAAGTGTTGCATTGGCGAAAGTTGTCTCGGTCGCCGACGTGTTCATAGACACGAATATTTTGGAGTTTTCTGCCATCAAGAAGCATGTCTGCCGACCAAGGAAGGACACGATCAACTGGGGTGGTATCGAGCAAGAGATCATGGTGCACGACATGGTCACCACAAATGTTCCTCGCACGATCAAGAACGAAACGCAGAAACGTGACGCGATTCTTCTTGGAATGCCGGTATTTCCGGGGAACTCAAGTTTCATATGCACAGAGAAGTTGACCTTGAAACATGGGGTCTGCCGGGCATGGCAAGCGCGTCTGGTCGTTTCTTCGATGGTCCAATCCACGAGGTCGCCGACCCAATCGCGCCGCAGTCTCGCATAATCGCTGGGGGCCAAAGAAGCCCAGAGAATACGTGCTAGATTTTCTGTCCGGCATTCAGCACCCGCGCTATGCCGAACTTACGAAGATGACCGGCGTATTTCAGGGCAAAGACAAGCCACTAAACCTAAACCAAGCACGAGATGCTTACCATATTTGGTGCGCCGAATGTGCCGACATGAACTAGTTTCTGACAATGGATTACAAATTTCCAAAGGTCGTAGGTGCGGCAAAGTTTATGTGGAACGGCTATAGGTTCGCCAAACCTCGCGTTGGCTTTGACGAAGGCAAGGGCTGGACGTAAAAAACGCCCCATCTGCGTCGGTGCACGTAAACCGGGGCTAGCCGCCGAAGCCCGAGCGACCGCTGCCGAACTTGCCAAAGCCGCCGCGTGACATGGCTGTGGCGCGGGTCATAGGAGCCTTGCCGAGCGTTGACGTGGGGCGGGTGAATTGCGACGTGCTGAGCTTTGCGGCACCGGCATTGCTGGAGTAGCTGCTTGAGCGTGCCGCATTGGTAAACCGCCCGTCCGAGGTTTTATAAAGCGGTTGGCTCGCGGACATGCCCGAGCGCCCGCCGAGCATATTCCCGATGAGGTAGCCCGCCATGAGCGGCATGAAGATGCTGCCCGACCCGCCTTGTGTTGCGGTTGCTTCCGAACCGCAGGCACCTTCGCCGTGCTGCTCTTCGCAGACGGCAATGCTGTCATAGCGGGGGGCGGCCTCGACGTGCAAAACCTCGGCTTCGGTGAACGCGGCTTCACAATCTTGGACAGAGAACAGCCCACCGGGCGTTGCCGCGTTGGTGCAGCTTTGCAGATCGGGAAAGGCTTGTGCGTCCACCTGTTCGTCACGGCATCCAGCAAGGGTGAAAGCGGCGGCGCCAACGATCGCGATGGTGATCCGGCTGGAACGTTTGGTCATGACAATCCTAACTCTTGGTCAATGGGTGTAACTTTATATGCGCAGGTCATGCGACAATATAGTGCGGTTTGAACCTTGATAGATCCTGAGTGATGCGAGAGCGATCTTCGCGCATGCCGATGCCTGCGCAGGTCTCGCCCACGATCCACGCCCCAATGACCGGGCGAAAGCCATCAAACTGCGGCAGCGGCGCATAGGCCTGAAGGATGCGGGGATGTTCAGCGTAGTCGGTATTGTGCGCTTCTTCGATGATTTCGCCATCTTTGATGATCGTGACCGATGCGCCTTCGCGCGACAGGATCGGTTTGCGCACATGGCCTGCTGCAAGCTGCGCCCTGGCCCGCTCGAACGCCCCGGCCACATCCGTGGCAGCGGCCCCGCGCCCGGCGATGGCTTCGCCGATGTCGTGTTCGAAAAACGCGGGCAAAAGGTTGGGGTGCCCCTCAAACATCTGCCAGAGCACCGGCAAGATCCCCTTGTTGGACAAGAGCGCCTTCCATGCCGGTTCCAGAAACAGGCAGCGTGATCCGGCGATATGGTCGGCGTAGTCATCACGCAGCAGGTCTTCCCACGGGTAAAGCTTGAAGAGGACGCCCATGACCCGGTCTTCATCATCGAGAAACTGGCCATCTTTGCTGAGCGCGATCTTGTCGAGGTCGCAGTAATGCGCCCCAAGCCCGGCTTCGCGGGCAGCCCAGCCCATGGCCTCGACAGTTGCGTAGTCCTCGGGGCTGCCACCAACGGCGGTAAAATGCAGATCGCTTTCGGGCTCGAAAACCTCGCCAAACCGCGCGACGAGCGCCTCGTGGATGCCGTTGAACTGATCGCTCCCCTCGGCAAGCACGCCAGCGGCGAGCTGATCTTCGAACCATTGCCACTGAAAGGCGGCGCTTTCATAAAGTGAGGTCGGGGTATCGGCGTTATATTCCAACAGCTTGGCCGGGCCGTGACCATCATAGGCAAAATCGAAGCGGCCATATATCTCGGGGTCACCGCGGCGCCAGCTTTCGGCGACAAGATCGCGATGCGCCTCGGGGATCGCGAGGCGCTCCATCAGGGGTTCGCTCTTGATGATCAGGTCGACCGCCTCGCGGCACATGGCGTGCAGCTCGGTTGCGGGATCTTCGAGGTCTGTCTCGATCTGGTCCAGCGTGAAGGCATAGGCCGAGGTTTCATCCCAATAGGGCGCGCCGTGCATATCGGCGAAGGTAAAGCCAACCTCCTTGGCATGGTCGCGCCAATGAGGCCTTTCGGGCAAGGCAATTTTCTGCATCTGGCTCCTCCTCGGATCTTGAGGATCATTTAGGCGGTTTGGAGGGCGGAAACCAGACTTGGTTTTCGGCTTGCTGGGCGAAAGCGACGACAGCAGTGTTTCCGCCCAGCAGGCAGTTCACGCGAAACACGCCGCAACGGACCGGTTTGGGGCCGCGAAGGCCATGGGTTGAACAGCCCTAGAGCGGCCAGACGAAGAGGATTGTCGGGACCGCGACGCAGACAACGAGGATTTCCAGAGGAAGCCCGATACGCCAATAATCGCCAAAGCGGTAACCACCGGGACCCAGAATGATGGTGTTGTTCTTGTGTCCAATCGGGGTGAGGAAGGCGCATGACGCCGCCACCGCAACCGTCATCAGGTAGGTGTCGGGGTTTGTTCCGGTCGCGGATGCGATTGACATCGAGATTGGCGCAGCGATCAACGTCGTCGCCACATTGTTCAAAAAGTCTGACAGCGTCATCGTCACAACCATCAGCGCAACCAGCGAGACCCATGCCGGGTAGTCGACCGTCAAGCTCACGATCTGGTTGGCGATCAAGTCGGCCCCGCCGAAATGCTCGAACGCCTCGGCCAGAGGGATCAGGCTGGCAAGCAGGACGATGACTTTCCATTCCACCGATGCGTATACCTCGCGGCCACTGACAAGACCCAGCGCGACGTAGCCGATCACGGCGCCGCCGAGCGCCACGGACAATGGAACAAGCCCAAGCACAGCCAGAGCGACCGCGAGCATAAACACCCCGATGGACAGGCCCGCTTTGCTGCGTTGGACAACTTCGGTTTGCCGCCCTTCAAGCGGCAGCACGCCAAGCCACTCGATAGCTTCGGCCACGCGGGCGGGCGTTCCCAGCAAAAGAAGGACGTCGCCGGCACGGATGGGAAGAAGACGCACCCGGTCTTGAAAGCTCTTTCCGCTTCGCGCGACACCCAAAAGCGTGACGGAGCGGTGCTGCAACAGGTTCAGGCTGCGCGACGTGCGGCCCTGTATCCGCGCGCCGTCTGGAACGATGGCTTCTGCCAAGGTCAGGCCCGGCGCCACAACGCCACCTTCGTGTTTTTCCGAGCCTGCAAAATCAAGCCCCGCCTGCCCCATGAAGGCCTCGATCGATTTGGGTTCGCCTTCGACGACCAGAAAGTCACCCGCGCGCAGCTCTTCTCGTCTTGCGAGGCCGCGGATGCGTTTGCCGCGACGGACCAGACCCAGAATATGGACGTCGACATCGTTCGCTTTGGGATAAAGATCCTCGACCACCATGTCCTCTGCCAGTGTCTGCTCTCCGATACGAAGTTCGGCGACGTATCGGCCTTTGCTGACCTCTCTTTCGGTGTCCAACAGCGACGTCCGCGATGGCAAAAGCCGCCAGCCGAAAAGGGAAACGAAGGCAATCCCGGCGATGGCGACGGTCAGCCCGACAGGTGCAAAATCAAACATGCCGAACGGCGCGCCCATAACGCCCTGACGATATTCCGAGATCACAATATTCGGCGGTGTTCCGATCAGCGTGATCATACCGCCAAGAATTGTCGCAAACGAAAGCGGCATCAGGGTTTGCCCCGCCGCGCGTTTGGCCTTTTTCGCGGCTTCAAGGTCCAGCGGCATCAGAAGCGCCAACGCGGCGACATTGTTGATGATCGCAGACAATCCGGCGGCCAAAGCTGCCACGACAGCAATATGTAAGGGAAGCGGCCGGTCCGGGTCGATCAGCCGCGACGCAACAAGCTCGACCGCGCCGGATGACGACAACCCCCGGCTGACGATCAAGACCAGTGCGATGATGGCCACAGCGGAATGCCCGAACCCGGAAAAAACATCATGGGTCGGCACCAGCCCAAGCGTGGCCGCGATGATCAAGGCGCCGAAGGCGATCAGATCGTATCGGATGCGGCCCCAGACAAGAAGGACGAACACGGCACCCAGAAGGACAAAAATTTGCGTCAATTCACTCTGCATAGCAGCACCTTAGCGGAGTTCCCGTGGCGCTGGAATATGGACTTTCCGCAGGGCGCTTCATATCCTCTCGGTCGCAGGTGTGTTGCCGAGAGGTATTTCCCGCCTTCTTTATGGGGCCTCATAGGTTCCGGTGGTTCCGGTTGCCGCTTGACGACCGTGCCTTGGGTCCATAAAGACGCGCCTTTCGTATAATATCGGGAGAGGTCTGAGATGGCGGCGCATAGCCAAGTATTGGGTATCGACTTCGGCACCTCCAACTCAGCGGCGGGGTATTTGTGCGATGGCAAGCCTCGGCTGATCGAGATGGCCCCCGGCCAGACCACGCTGCCGACGACATTCTTTTTCGACTACGACACGCGCAAGACCCTGATCGGAGAGTCGGCCAATCAGGCCTTGCTGAACGGCATTGATGGGCGGTTCATGCGGGCGCTCAAGCGCGTGCTGGGCACAACGTTGATGCATGAGAAACGCCACATCCTGAACGAGCGTGTGACATTCGTGGACATCATCGCCCGCTTCCTGAGCCAGATCAAAATCCGGGCCGAGGTCGAGACCGGCCTGACCTTCGACCGGGTCATTTCGGGCCGCCCGGTGGTCTTTCATGGCGTTGATGACCCGCGTGAAGAACAGGCCGAGGCCGATCTGCGTGCCTGTTATCTGGCGGCCGGTTTCAAAGAGGTTGATTTTTTGCCCGAACCCGAAGCCGCCGCCATTGCCAGCGGCGCGCTGGAGCAGTCGGGTGAGATCGGGTTGATCGTCGATATCGGCGGCGGCACCTCGGACTTTTCGCTGTTCCGGTCGGGCAATGCGGGCGTCACGATCCTGGCCAATCACGGTATCCGCATCGGTGGCACCGATTTCGACCGCGCAATCAACATTGATCGGGTGATGCCGCTGCTGGGCAAAGGCACGCAATTGCGCAAGGCGATCGGTCCGGGCGAGTCGCCCGTCCCCAGCGCGATCTTCAACGATCTTGCCACGTGGGAGAAGATCCCCTTCCTCTATACCGCTCAGCATCGTCGCATGGCCGAGGAGTTGGCGCGGCTGGCCTATGAACCGGAGAAGCTGAACCGGCTTGTCACCGTATTGGAAGACGAGCTTGGGCATGAGTTGGCCTTTGCTGTTGAGCGCGGCAAGATCGCGGCCAATACCGGCAAGGAGCAGTCCGTTATTGCGCTGGACCAGATCGAGCGGAACCTTTCGGCCCCATTGCCGACCGATGCCCTTACCCGAATTCTTGCCGAGCACGCCCAAGCGTTGCGCACCGGGGTGCAAGAGACGCTGCAACTTGCCAGCCTTGATACGGCACAGGTCGACCGGGTCATCTATGTTGGCGGGTCGAGCTTGATGTCGATGGTGTCAAACACGATGAAAGAGCAATTCCCCAACGCCCGACATTCCTTCACCGAAGTGTTCACCGCGGTTACCGATGGGCTGGCACTTGCGTCCGGGCGACGCTAGCGCACCGACTGGGGACTGACCGGCATCCGATTTGCGCATACTGCGCGGCGGCAGCCGTAAAAACCAACTGCCATCTGCAGTGCGCTGATCCGGAGCAGATTTCTCAGGCCTTGCGCAAAGACCGTAAAACCACCGGTCTTTGCGCGAAGAATCTGTGCAGCGCGTGGCCATCTCATCATCGGGGGTTCAACGCCATAATATAGTTTTGTGACATCTCGCTATTCTGCGGCGACTGTTACGATGCTGTCGCATCCAATTCGCACATGTTTCGGAACTCACGCTAGCAATATTTGTTGGAGAAACATGATGCTATATAAAATAACTGCGGCAGCTCTGGCTCTGGCCTGTTCTGTCATGGCTGCCGAGGCAAAGGTAACCATCACCTGCCTGACGAATGCCGGTCACCTGACCCGTCAGCACGAACCGCTGATGGCCGAATTCAACGCGATGCAAGACGAAATCGAAGTCGTTTATGCAGCCCCCGCCAAGAACTATGGCGACACGCATCTGCGGCTCTTCCGCGGCTCGGCCACCAAGACCCTGCCCGATTGCGCGTTCGAAGCCTATAACCAGCTGCCGTCCTTGGCGCGTGCGCTGGCCGAGCGCGGCCAGATCCTCAACCTGAACGAGTTGATCGCTGCCGAAGGTGCTGATTTCAAAGGCAAGAACTACACCGATCAAATGCTTGAGCTGGGCCGCGTCGACGGCGTGCAATATGGCATGCCGTTCAACGCGTCCGTGATCCAGTGGTACTATAACGCCGATCTTTTCCGCGCGGCGGGTCTGGACCCCGACAACTTCCCGACCGATTGGGACGGGTTCTTTGATGCGGCGCAGAAAATCGATGCTTTGGGTGACGATATCGACCCGATGTTCATGTGGCTGATCAACGGCGATGACTGGGGTTTTCAGACCCTGATCCTGCAACAAGGCGGCCGGATGATGTCGGACGACGGTCAGGCGATTGCATTCAACGAGAACAACCATCACGTCGAAGCCATGAAAATGGCCCGCCGTCTGGTGGTTGAGGGCGGCGCGCGCACCGATCAGGACCGCGAAACCCAGTTCACCGCGTTCACCGAAGGCCGCATGGGCATGTGGGGTCTGTCCCCCGCTGGCGCACGCAGCGCGGCCGAGCGTGTCGGCGATGCGTTTGAGCTTCGCTCTGCGCCCTTCACCGTGTGGAACGATGCCGACGGCAAGCTGCCCACAGGTGGCAACGCGGCGATCATCACGGCCTCTGATCCGGAAAAACAGGCTGCCGCGTGGGAATACATCAAGTTCCTGACCGGCCCGCGTGGTCAGCAAGTCACCGCCGAGATCACCGGCTATCTGCCCACGAACAAGCGTACGCTCGAGACCGAGTACATGGGCGCATTTTATGCCGCACACCCATATTACGCGACACCGATCAAGCAATATGATCGTGCGGGGCCATGGTCGGGCTATCCTGGCACACAGTCCGAAAAGATCTGGCGTGATCAGGCGTCCACGATCCGCGCTGTGATGGACGGCAAAATCACCCCTGAAGAGGGTGCGGACAAACTGGTCGAGATCGCAGAAAAACTGATGAAGCGCTGATCGCGCTTTGGCAGGCGGGGGATTGCCCTCGCCTGCCGCTCTTTTTTGAACAGGTACAAAATGTCTAGACTGACCCTCAGAAATATTGGCAAGTCCTTCGGTGACACCGAGGTTCTCAAGGCGATAACGCTGGATGTGGAAGACGGCGAGTTTCTGTCGCTTGTTGGCCAGTCGGGATGCGGAAAATCAACGCTGCTGCGGATAATTTCAGGCCTTGAGGCCCCGAGCAGTGGTGAAATTCTGATGCAGGGGCAGACGGTCACGCATCTGGCCCCCAAGCAGCGAAACATCGCGATGGTGTTTCAGGACTATGCGCTTTATCCGCATATGAGCGTGGCAGAAAACATGGCGATGCCGCTTATCATGGCGCAGGTGCCGATGTATGCCCGGCTGCCGCTTGTGCGCCGTGTGGCCCCTGCGGCCCGGCGTCACAAACCCAACATTGATGCCCAGATTGACACTGTGGCCAAGCAGTTGCGCATCGACCACCTGCTGGCGCGCAAGCCTGCGCAACTGTCAGGGGGGCAGCGCCAACGCGTTGCACTGGGGCGCGCGCTGGTACGCAATCCGGGCATTTTCCTGATGGACGAACCGCTGTCGAACCTTGATGCCAAGCTGCGTGTCGAAGTGCGCCGGGAAATCTCGGAGTTGCACGCCAGTTCCGGGCTGACGTTTGTCTATGTGACCCACGATCAGACCGAAGCGATGACAATGTCAGACCGCGTGGCGTTGATGCAGGGAGGCAGTATCTTGCAGGTCGCCGCCCCGAACTCTCTGTACACAAATCCGGCCTCCGTGGATGTTGCCCGCTTCATCGGCTCGCCGCAGATCAATATTTTTCCGGTCCAGTCGCGCGCCACAGGTCTGCATCTGGGCGACACCAATCTGGGCCTGATCCTTGAGGGCGCAGATGCTGATTTGCAAATTGGGTTGCGGCCCGAAGCGCTGTCACTGCAAGGCGTGTCGGGGCTGTCATCGCACCCACCGGGCGCAGTCGTGATCACCCTGCCATTCGATAAGCACATGGTCGAGGATCTGGGTCCCGAAGTTCTGATCCACGGGCGTCTTGACGCTGAACCCGAGATTGATCTGCGTATTCGGGCGCAAAAAGCCAAAGACTATGGGCTGACCGATCAACTGGCGAAGGCGCGGCGCCTGAACGTCACAATCGACCCAACACAATTGCTGGTGTTTGATGCGGGCGGACGGCGGTTGCATATAACCCCACGCATGATGCGCACGACGAGCGAGGTGTCGTGATGCGCGTCGTCTCCAAGGAGCGCGCGCAGGCGCGGCTGGCTTATCTGCTGGTTCTGCCCGCCACTTTGTTGATCTTGCTGATCTATATCCTGCCCATTGTGACGGTGTTCGGCATCAGTTTTACCGACTATTCGCTGGTCAGCGATTACTATGAATTCGTGGGGCTGCAAAACTACGCTCAGATGCTGGAGGACGAGGCCTTTGGCAACGCGCTGCGCAACACGCTGATCTATGCGGGGCTGTTTTTGCCAGGCGCGTTTATCATCAGCCTGATCCTTGCAATCGCCATTCAGGAACGCAAAAAATTCCGTTCGATCCTTGAGGTTCTGTATTTCCTGCCCGTCACGTCCACGCTGGCCGCGATGGCGTTGGTTTGGGCGGCGTTGATGGACAGCAACCAAGGCGTGATCAACCTTTGGGCCGCAGCGCTTGGCGCGGGTCCGTTCAACTGGCTGGGGTCGGAAAATCTGGTGCTGGTGTCCATGGCGCTGATTTCGCTTTGGAGCGTGATTGGCTTCAACATGGTGCTGTTTCTGGCGGGGCTTACCGCAATTCCGGTCAATTTGTACGAGGCCGCCGCCATCGACGGGGCCGACCACCCGGTGGACAAGTTCTTGCGTGTAACCTGGCCCATGCTTGGGCCAACGTCGATGTTCGTCGCCGTCACCAGTTCGATCACGGCGTTCAAGCTGTTTGATACCGTCGCCATTCTGACCCAAGGCGGGCCGGACAGATCCAGCGAAGTCTTTCTGTATCTGACGTTCCTCGAGGGGTTCGAGTATTTCAACATGGGATATTCGGCGGCGCTTTCGCTGGTTTTCCTTGGCATCATCTTTGTCTTTGCGCTGATCCAGGCGCTGTTTGTGGATCGCAATGTCCAGTATTAAAGCCACCCTGCGCAGCTTTGCGCCCCGCTCGTTTGGTCACCTGATCAGCACGCTGTTTCTGGTCCTTGGGGCCTGGGTGATGGTGTTTCCGTTTGTCTGGATGATCTCCTCCAGCCTGAAACCCACGGACGAAGTGTATGATACCGACTTTTCGATCATCCCGCGCACGTTCAAAGGGTTCGAAAACTATTACGAGGTGCTGTTCGATCAGCCTTATCTGATGTTCCTGATGAACAGCTTCATCGTGTGCGTCGGTATCTTGATCGTGCAACTGATCACCGCCGTTCCAGCCGCCTATGCCTTGGCCAAGTTGAAGTTTCGGGGCAGCACAATCCTGTTTGGCACGGTGATTGCGTCTTTGACGATCCCGATCAACGTGACCTCGATCCCGATCTACGTGGGGATCGTACAGGCCAGCCTGCTGGATACGTATCTGGCAATGATGTTCCCGTTCTTCATATCGGTCTTTGCGATCTTTCTGTTCCGCCAATTCTTTCGCAGCTTTCCCGACAGCATCATTGATGCGGCGCGCGTCGATGGGTTTTCCGAGATCGAGATCATCCTGCGCCTGATTTTGCCGTCCGCTGTGCCCGCGATCGCCGCTTTTTCGGTGTTCAGCTTCGTGACGCATTGGAACGATCTGTATTGGCCGCTGATTGTCGTCACCAGTCAGGACAAGATGACGGCGACGCTGTCGATGATGCAATACCAATCGGATTTCGACACGGATTATGGCCGCACATTCGCGTCAGCCACCGTGGTGACAGCACCGATGGTCATCGCCTTCCTGTTCGCGCGCCGCCTGTTCATTCGCGGCATTACCATGACCGGGGTCAAGGGATGATCTGTCCCTGTCTGGCCCCTGAAACTACCTTACAACTCTCGCTCATCCTATAATATTGGACCCTGACCCATGCTGAAATTCATCGTGCTTTCCGACCTGCATATTGTGCCAGAGGGGACGCTGTCCCATGCGCTCTGCACGACCGAAAGGTTCCAGCAGTCCATTGACTATGTGAACAAAAATCATGCCGATGCCGATTTTGTCATCCTTGCGGGGGATCTGGCGGATCATGGTGAAAAGGCCGCTTATCAGCGGTTCCAGCAGACCCTGTCGGGGCTCAAACCCAAAACCTATCTGACGCTGGGCAATCACGACGATCGCGCCACCTTTCTGGAGGTTTTTCCTGATCTGGCCGATGACACCGGCAACGTGAACCACGTGATCGACAGCAACGATCACCGGGTGATTGTTCTGGACAGCCACGACCCGGATGCCGGTGGCGCCGGCCTTATCGATCAAGGCCAGCTGGAGTGGCTGGCGGCGCGTCTGGACGAGGCCGTGGACCGCCCGGTCATCATCGTTCTGCATCACAATATCACGAAATTCCACGTGCAGACCGATTTCATCATCCTGCGCGAAAATGCGGCCTTCGCCGAGGTTGTGGCGCGCCATCCCGACATCCGGCAGGTGATCTCGGGGCATGTTCACATGACAACCTCGGGCACCTATCGCGGCATACCGTTTTGCACATTGGCCGGGGGGCATTACAGCATCGAGCCCACACTGGAAACACTTTCCGGCCCCGTTCCGAACCCCGTGCGCCGACGCGAAGGCCCCGGCCAGTTGGCGGTCGTCCTAGCAGACAGCGAGAGCACCGTGGTTCATATGGAAAACTTCCTCGACCGGCATCTGGTCATGGCCCAAGACCTGTTCGGCTGGCGTGAATAAAACTCTCTGTGGCAGTGAAAAGCCGGTTTCCCAAGCGCAGAGAGCAGCAGGGCAAAAATTACAGTGGCGAAAGTGGCACAACACATTGGTCAGCCCACCTCGCCATGCCCACTTGAGCCTTAAGGCTGCTCTCTCGGCGCCGTTTAGGCGCGGCAAGGAAAGGACCTTTTTGATGGGACAGGCAGGCCGACGGTCATGGTCTTGTCACGAGAGCCCGCTAGCCTGATGAGGACAAGTTTCCGCTGCACCCTTCCTCTTCATCGTCCCAAGGAAATTCAAGCTCATGAAAAATACACTAGCAACAGCTCTGCTGTTGGTCGGCCTTGCTGTGCCTGCCGTTCAGGCGGCTGATATGACCGTCGCGGTTCAAAGGGTCCCCGATACCCTGGATCCGATCCTTGAGAATTCCAATGTCAGCCAGCGGATCATTTTCTCGATCTATGACACGCTGCTGAAGGTCGATTATCGCCACGGCGGCAAGCTGGTGCCCAACCTTGCGGAAAGCTGGAGCCAGATTGACGCGCGCACGGTTGAGTTCAAGCTGAAGCACGGCGTACATTTCCACAATGGGGCGCAATTGAATGCCGCCGATGTGGTTTTCACCTTCTCGCCCCAGCGTATTGGTCAAGACGACGCCGCTTTGGGCGACGCAGGCACGGCAGTTTCCAAGCCGTTCCTGAGCGGCATTAAAAGCGTCGAGGCGGTTGACCCGTACACGGTGCGCATCACGATGAAAAACGACGATGCCCTGATCCTGCAACGCTTTGCCAACTACCCGTCGCAGATCGTGTCGAAGGCCGAATTCGACAAGGCCGGGTCCTATGCCGCGTTTGCAAGCCATCCGGTTGGCACCGGCCCCTACGCCTTCAAAGAGTTTGTCGCGGGCGAGCGCGTGGTCATCGAAAAGTTCGACGACTATTTCGCGGCCGACAAAGGCGCGGCCGATGAGGTGACCTTTACGGTTGTGCCCGAAATTGTCACCCGCATTGCCGGTCTGCGGTCGGGTCAGTTCGACATGATCACCGAAGTGTCGCCCGACCATATCGACGAAATCAACGGGGCGTCGGGCACGTCCACCGTTGGCGGGCCGGTTCTGAACATTCGCGGCCTTATCTATGACAGCACCAACGAAACGCTTGATGATGCGCGTATCCGTCAGGCGCTGAATCTGTCGATCGACCGCGTGGCCCTGACGAAAGCGCTGTATGGCGATCAGACGTCGGTTCCCAACGGGTGGCAGATGGATGTCTTTGGCGACATGTATCTTGCCGACCGTCCGCTGCCGGAATTCAATCTGGAAAAGGCGAAAGCCCTGCTGAAAGAGGCCGGGTATGACGGCGAAGAGATCGAGTATCGGACCCAGAACGCCTATTACACCAATCAGATCGAAACCGCGCAGGTTTTGGTTTCCATGTGGAAAAAGGCCGGTCTGAACATCAAGCTGGCGGTCAAGGAAAACTGGACGCAGGTGGTGGAAGACAACGAGTCGCGCCACATCTTTGACGGCTCGTTCTCGGCCTATTATCCCGATCCCATGGGGCAGTTCTGGCGCCGGTTCGGGCCAGACGGCGGTTGGGCAACCAACAAATACTATGTCGTTTCGCCCGACATGATCGCGCTTGGCAACACGCTGGCGACCGAAGCCGATACCGCCAAGCGCCGTGTGGTCTTTGCCGACATGCTGGACCGGTTCGAAACCGATCCCAATGGCACCCCGCTGCACAAGCTGACGCAGATTTACGGGGTACGGACCGGCACGACATATGATCCGCTGCCGACCGAATATCTGGACCTGACGACCTCTAGTCTGACGCTGGAGAAGTAGGTGCAGGCGCACGACGATGGCCCCCGCCGGGCCGTTGCAACACATTTCGAGACGGCAGGGCCTCGCCTTGCCGTCTCGGCGCTGAACATATCGTTCGACGGACAGGTGCAAACGGTGCGCGGGGTGGAGTTCCACCTTGGCGCGGGCGAGATTTTCGGGATTGTCGGCGAAAGCGGGTGCGGCAAAAGCATCACCTGCCGGGCGCTTATGGGGTTGCTGCCCCGCAAGGCGCAGGTAACGGGCACGCTGACGGTCGCGGGCCGGTCGTTTGATCTGTCGGAGCAAAAGGCGTTGCAGGTCCTGCGTGGCCGAACCTGCGCGATGATCTTTCAGGATCCGATGAGCGCACTGAATCCGTTGATGACGGTTCAGGGGCATCTGAGCCTGCATCTGAAGCGCAACGGGCGGCCTTGGGATACCGAGGCCGTCGTGGCGCTGCTGCGCACCAGTGGCATGTCAGAGCCCGCGCGGTTTCTGAAGGCTTATCCGCATCAGCTGTCCGGGGGGCAAAGCCAGCGCGTGGCGATTGCGATCGCGCTGTCGGGGCAGCCCGACGTGCTGATTGCGGACGAGCCGACAACGGCGCTGGATGTGGTCTTGCAGGCGCAGATCCTTGAGGAGCTGCAACACATGGCCGCCCGCACTGGCATGAGCATCATCCTGATTTCACACGATATTGGCGTGATCGCCAAATACTGCCACCGCGCCGCAGTCATGTATGCCGGTGATGTCGTCGAAACTGGCGATGTGGACACGCTGTTTCGCCATCCCACGCATCCGTACACCAAGGGTCTGATCAACGCGTTGCCGCTGCCATCACGGCGTGGGCGGGCGCTTGAGCCGATCAGCGGCGAAGTGCCCAAACCCGGCACGATTTTGCAAGGCTGCACGTTTGCGCCGCGCTGTGATCGCCGGGTGAGCGACTGCGATCGCGGGCACATTCCGATGCAATTGCGTGGCACGACCAAAGTGCGCTGCCTTGTGCCCCAAGGAAAGGAAGCCGGATGAGCCGCGATGTGCTGTCCTTCAACGAGGTGTCGGTTGCCTTTGCCCGGCCCGGCGGCCCGGCCACCCGCGCGCTGGATACGGTTTCGGTTGCCCTGCGCAAGGGCGAGGTTCTGGGCATTGTCGGCGAAAGCGGCAGTGGCAAGACAACGCTGGCCAAGGCCGCAGTGGGGTTGGTGACGCCCTCATCGGGCGCCATATCGCTGGACGGTCAGCCGCTGAGCTTTGCTGGCCGCGCCGGAAAGCATCTGCGCCGCAGGTTGCAGTATGTCTTGCAGGATTCGCTGGGCAGCCTTGATCCGCGGCAACGGGTGCTGGCGCAAGTCGCCGAGCCGCTGATCATTCATGACATCGGCCAGCCCGCCGAGCGGAACGATATGGCGCGGGAATTGCTGGTGCGCATGGGCATTGGCGAACACCTTGTCCGACGATACCCGCGCGCGCTGTCGGGGGGGCAGCGTCAGCGCGTGGCCTTGGCGCGGGCGCTGATTTTGGAACCCGAGATCCTGATCTGCGACGAGTCCGTCTCGGCGCTGGATGTGTCGGTTCAGGCGCAGATCCTTAATCTGTTGATCGAACTGCAACGCGAGCGGGCGCTTTCGATCTTGTTCATCAGCCACGACCTGTCGGTGATCCATCACGTATCAGATCGGGTGGCAGTGATGCGGCACGGAAAGATCGTCGAGCTTGACGAGACCGAGCGGCTGTATGCCGCGCCGCGTCAGGCGTATACCAAGCAGCTTATTGCAGCTTTGCCGGTGTTCGCGCTTGACCGGGCCCGCCCCAAACCCGCCACCAGACCCGCTGTCGGGGTGCCAGTATGCGCTGGATGATCACACGCTTACTGCGGGCGGGGCTGACGCTTCTGTTGTTGGCGACATTCACGTTCTTCGCGCTGTCGATCAGTGCCGATCCGGCGCTGCAAATCCTGGGTCCAGACGCGCCGCCGGACGTCATCGCCGCCTTTCGCGCCCGGTGGCAGCTGGATCAGCCGCTTTTGCAGCGCTACGGCACCTATCTGCTGGGCATTCTGCAACTGGATTTCGGCCTGTCGTATCGCACCGGACAGCCTGCGATTGACCTTGTTGCGCAGCGCCTGCCCGCAACATTGGCACTGATGATCCCGACCGGGCTGGCATCACTGCTGATCGGCGTGCCGCTTGGGATATTTTCCGCCGTCAAGCTGGGCACCACTACGGATCGCTTGATCATGACGGCCTCGGTCATCGGGTTTGCGGTGCCGAATTTTCTGGTCGGCATCCTGTTGATGTATGTTTTCTCGGTCTGGCTGGGGTGGCTTGATCCCAGCGGTATCACCTCGGGGTTGTCGTGGATCATGCCGATGATCACCATGGTGTCGGCCGAGGCCGGTGTCTTTGCCCGGTTCACCCGCTCGGCGATGGCCGAGGTTCTGGCCCATCCGATGCACGACACGGCCTTGTCTGGTGGTCTGTCGGCACGGTTGACGCTGCGCCGTCATTCGATCCCGAATGCGATGATCCCGCTTTTAACGCTGGTCGGCCTGTTTGTCGGCAGTCTGGTTGGCGGCGCGGTGATCACTGAAAACGTGTTTTCGTGGCCGGGGATCGGCAGGCTTTTGGTTGAAAGCGTGGCCGCGCGCGATTTCGCGGTTGTCCAGATCATTGTGCTGCTGATTGGCACCACCATGGTTGTGACCAACCTGTTGGTCGACATGTCGTATGGGTTGATCGACCCGCGTATACGCGACGCGCGCCGTGGCGGGGTGCCCGCATGAGCCTTACGCAGACGCGCCCCGAGGAAACGGACCAAGACCCAGCCGGGTGGCGCGCCCGTCTGGCTGGGATGCCGGTGTTGGTTCGGATATCCGTTGTCCTGTTGCTGATCATCGTGTTTGCCGCTGTTTTCGCCGGGCCATTGGCGCCGCATGACATTGCCGATCTGGATCTGCTCAATCGCTATGCCCCGCCGGTTTTCATGGGCGGGGGATGGTCCAATGCGTTTGGCACCGACAATCTGGGCCGGGACATGCTGTCGCTGGTGCTGCGCGCCATTCAGGTAAGCCTGATCATCGCGACGATCGGCACCGTCGCGGGCGCGATTGTCGGCACATCGTTGGGGTTTCTGGCGGCGTGGGCCGGGGGGATCGTTGACGACGTGATCGGTATTCTGATCGACTTTCAGGCGGCCATTCCGTTCCTGATCATGGCGCTTGCCCTGCTGGCGGTGTTGCCGCAGGCCGATATGACGTTGTTCATCCTGATCATGTGTATCTATGGCTGGGAGCGCTATGCGCGGCTGGCGCGCTCGGTCGCGCTGTTTGCCCAGAACAACGGCTATGTCACCGCCCAGCGCGTCATTGGTGCGGGCGGTTTTCGCATCTATTTCCATCACATCCTGCCCAACACGATGGCGGTGATCGTCGTCAACATGACGGTGAACTTTCCGGCGACGATCCTGGCCGAGACCTCGCTTAATTTTCTGGGCATCGGGATACAGCCCCCCGACACCAGCCTTGGCGTGTTGATCGGCGTCGGGCGCAATCACCTTTATCAGGCACCGTGGATGGCCTTGCTGCCCGGCGCGGTCATCCTGGTGACAACCTTATCCATCAGCGTCGTCGGGGACTGGATCCGCGATCAGATCGACGCCGATTAACCCAAGCGGAGACACCATGCTGAAAATCATCGTCATGAGCGACGTTCATATCCTGCCCGAAGGGGTCGTGAAGCACGGCCTGGATACGTCGGAACGCTTTGCGATTGCCATTGATGACGCCAACACGTTCCACGATGACGCGGATCTGTGCATCTATGCCGGCGACATCGCCGACGAGGGCGACGCGGCGTCGTATGCCCGGTTCGAGGCGCTGCGCGCGGGCAATCCCATCCCGTCTTTCGTGATGATGGGCAACCATGACAACCGCCCGACCTATCTTGAGACCGCCAGCGACCCGATGGTGGATGACAACGGGTTTGTTCAGGGGATCGCCGATATCAAGGGCTACCGCGTTATCATGCTGGACAGTTCCGAACCCGGCCGCGTTGATGGCGTCTTGTGCAATGATCGCCTTGCGTGGCTTGCGGCGCGGCTGGCCGAGGCGAAAGATCGCGATCTTCCGGTGATCCTTGTGCTGCATCACCCCGCAAACCGCCTGCATATGCCGGTTGATACCTACGGGCTGACGGATGCCGACAAGCTTGCCTCGGTTCTGCTGGAGAGCGGCGCGCGCATCGCGCAGATCGTGGCCGGGCATTGCCACATTCCGACCGCCGGCAGCTGGCACGGAATTCCGGTCGCGACGATTTCGGGAAACCAGCACCGCGTCGGGCTTCATCTGCGTAACATGACCCGGCAACAGCCGTGTTACGAAGGGGCGGCGCAATTTGCGGTGCTTCTGGCCACGACATCAGGCGTGACCGTGCATTTCCACAACTACGTGGACCGCAATGTTCAGCTTCCCGATGCGATGTTCCCGTGGAAGCGCGTGCAGAAATTTGGCCCCGAGGACTGAACATCGTGCAGCGGTCGTTTTCTGTTGGTTGTGTCGCAAATCGCGGGGCTCGTTTTACGGTCATTGGATGGTCCAAGCTTCGCGCCGGAGAGAGCAAAAATTTATTCGATAAATCCGACGCCTGGGGCTGGTTTCCGTATCATCGCAATCCCCATATTCACGTGGGGTGGATCACCCACCTGCGAGGATCGCTGAATTGGATTACTTCTATGTCTTGGCCGGATTGGTCGGTCTGTTCCTTGGCGGCGAGGCGTTGGTGCGCGGCAGCGTCGGAATCGCACGGCGCTTGGCGATTCCACCGCTTTTGATCGGCCTTACGGTGGTGGGGTTCGGGACCTCCACACCAGAGCTTCTGGTGTCGGTCGATGCGGCCTTGCGCGGAGTGCCGGACATCGCTGTTGGCAATATCATCGGATCGAACATCGCCAACGTCCTGCTGATCGTCGGGATCACAAGCCTCGTGTGGCCGATCCGTGTTTCGGGGGCCACGCTTCGCCGGGACACTGCGGTCATGGTTGCGGCGGCGGTTGCATTGGTTCCGATCTTCGCCTTGGGTCAGATCGGACGGGTTTCCGGCGGGTTGCTGGTGGCCTGCCTTGCGGGCTATTTGATCTGGGCCTATCGCCAGCCTGGTGAAGCCGTCACAGACACCCTCGACCTGCCGCCCTCTGCCTCTGTTCTGGTATCCGGGCTGTGGGTGGTCGTGGGGCTTGTGGCGCTGATGTTTGGCGCGCGTTTTCTGGTGGACGGCGCGGTTTCGATCGCGCGGGGGTTCGGCGTTTCCGAGGCATTTATCGGCCTGACAATCGTCGCGGTGGGCACGTCCCTTCCCGAACTGGCGACCTCTGTCATCGCGGCGTTTCGGCGGCAGTCCGAGATTGCCATCGGAAACGTCATCGGGTCGAACATCTTCAACGTGTTGGGCATCCTTGGCGTCACCGCAGTGATTGCCCCGGTTCCCGTGGCCGAGCGGTTCCTTGGCTTCGACCTGCCGATCATGATCGCGGTGTCTGTGGGTCTTGCCGCCCTGCTGCTGACCCGCCCGGTTATCGGGCGATGGACAGGCTTGGCCGTTCTGGTCGGCTATGCCGCATATCTATGGGCGGCACAGGGGTGATAGAAAGGCGGCCTGAGGGTGGGCGTTTTTTTGGGGGGGGCTTCTTTCCTAGTAATTTACTCGGAATACTCGGATTGACATTGTTGAATCATTTTGTCAGGTATGGCGCAATCCAGCCACCCAGGGCGACTCGCCGGGGAAGCCCGGAAACTTGCACATCAGGGATGCCAGATATGATCAGACTTCTATCCACAACAACACTCGCAACACTTTTCGCAACGTCCGCGATGGCGACCGACAAGGCGGCGGTTCTGGATACCTATGCCAATATCGCCGAGGCGAAATACGCCGATAGCCTGACTACCGCGCTTCGTCTGCAGGATGCTGTTGAGGCGCTGATCGCGACCCCGTCGGCCGAAGCGCTTGAGGCGGCGAAATCGGCTTGGCTGGCAGCGCGCGTTCCCTATCAGCAAACTGAAGCCTATCGCTTTGGCAACCCGCTGGTGGATGACTGGGAAGGCAAGGTCAACGCATGGCCGCTGGACGAAGGCCTGATCGACTATGTCGATGCCAGCTATGGCGGGCCGTCCGACGAGAACGCGTTTGCCACGCTGAACGTCATCGCCAACCCCAGCTTCACGCTGTCCGGCACCACTGTTGATGCGACCAAGATCACCCCTGCCCTGCTGGAAGAGACCCTTCAGGAAGCCGACGGGATCGAGGCCAATGTCGCAACCGGATATCACGCGATTGAATTTCTGCTTTGGGGACAGGATCTGAACGGGTTTGCCCATGGCGCCGGAAAACGCAGCTGGACCGATTATGCCAGTGGCGAGGCCTGCACCAACGCGCCGTGTGACCGGCGTGCGGATTATCTGAAGGCGGCGACCGAACTGTTGATCAGCGATCTGGAATGGATCACCGCACAATGGGCCGCCGATGGCGCCGCTCGCACCTATGTGACCGAAGATACCACACGCGGGTTGTCGGCAATCCTGACCGGCATGGGCAGCATGTCCTATGGTGAGCAGGCCGGTCAGCGGATGCGGCTTGGCCTGATGCTGAACGACCCCGAGGAAGAGCATGACTGCTTCTCGGACAACAGCCACAACAGCCACTATTACGACGGACTGGGCATTCAGGCCGCTTATCTTGGCAGCTATGTCCGGGTGGATGGCACAGAGGTCAGCGGGGCATCTGTTTCGGATCTGGTGCAAGCCACCGACCCGGCGCTGGATGCGGAAATGCGCACCAAGCTGACACAGACCATGGTGGCGTTGGGCCAGATCAAGACCGCAGCCGAGGCCGGATTTTCCTATGACCAGATGCTTGAGCGTGGCAATGCTGCGGGCGAGGCGCTGATCATGGCGGGCGTGAATGGCCTGATCGATCAAACCCGGTCCATCGAACGGGTTGTGAGCACGCTCGGGCTGGATCAGATTGAGTTCGAAGGCTCCGACAGCCTTGATAACCCCGGCGCGGTTTTCGAATAACCCCCCCCCCGGACCACGGGCCACGGGCCACGGGGACCCAAACGCAAGATACGACGCACGAGGATTGCCAGCAAGATGCGCAACGCCAGCCCCTCTTTTCTACACACTCTGCCGGGGCGGGCGCGTGCGCTTTGCCCGGCAGCCTTGACATTGACCGTTGCGCTGACCGCTTGTCCGGTCGGGGCAACCTCCGGTTTACCCACGCTTGATGACCCGCACCTGCCCGTGGTGCCGCGCACCGCGTCAGAGGCCGCGCGCATATCCAAGGTCACGGCCCCGACAACGGATTTCACCAAGGCCGAACGGTTTGAAAGCAATCCAGCAGGTGCGGCGACAGTGCGGGTTCACGCCAATGGCGATGCATTTTCGCAACCCTCTGCCAATATCGGTTTCGACGGCGAGCTGACCTTCAAGGTCGGCGACGGGCTGTTTCGCAAAATCTGGGTCTCGTCCCCGTCTTCGACCCGCGCGTCGGATGGTTTGGGGCCGCTTTACAATGCGCGCTCGTGCCAGCGCTGCCACCTGAAAGACGGGCGCGGCCACCCACCCGAGGGCGCAGACGATGGCGCCACCTCGATGTTCCTGCGCATTTCGGTACCGGGGACCGAGGCCGACCGCATCGCCGAAATCGAAGACTATATCGCGACCCGGCCCGACCCGACCTATGGCTTGCAGTTGCAGGAGTTTTCCAACGCCGGGCACAAGGCCGAATACCAGCTTGAAATCACCTATGAGCCGGTCGAGGTCGCGCTATCGGATGGCGAAACCGCCACCCTGCGCAAGCCAACCTATCGTGCCGTCAATCTGGGCTATGGCCCGCTTGATCCCAATGCGATGCTTTCGCCGCGTGTTGCGCCGCAGATGATCGGCCTTGGGTTGTTGGAAGCGATCCCTGCGGCGGATATTCTGGCCGGGGCTGACCCCGACGATCAGGACGGCGACGGTATTTCCGGGCGCCCCAACGTTGTCTGGTCCAAGGAATTTGACCGCCCGATGCTGGGCCGGTTTGGCCTGAAGGCCGGGGCACCAACCATTCGCCATCAATCTGCGGCGGCCTTTTCCGGCGATATCGGGATCTCAAGCCCGCTGTTCCCCGATGCGTGGGGCGAATGCACCGCCGCCGAGCCCGATTGCCGCCGTGCGGCACATGGCGCGGATGGCGGCGAAGCCAATACCGAGATCGACCAGCAGGGGCTGGATCTGGTGACATTCTACAGCCGCAACCTTGCCGTGCCCGCCCGGCGTGACCCCGAGGATCCGACCGTGCTGCACGGCAAGCAGGTGTTCTATGACACCGGCTGCGTCTCGTGCCATACGCCGAAATTCGTGACCCATCGGCTTGAGGGCACTGTCGCCCAAAGCTTTCAGTTGATCTGGCCCTATACCGATTTGTTGCTGCACGACATGGGCGAAGGTCTGGCCGATCACCGCCCCGAGGCGCGCGCGACCGGCACCGAATGGCGCACGCCGCCGCTTTGGGGGATCGGCATGACCGAAACCGTCAGCGGCCACAGCTATTTCCTGCACGATGGCCGTGCCCGCAGCTTGCTTGAGGCAATCCTGTGGCATGGTGGCGAAGCCGAACCGATGCGCGACACCGTCCGCGACATGCCCAAATCCGACCGCGATGCCCTGATCCGATATCTGGAAAGCCTGTAACATGCGCCGTCTTATCCTGCTTTTTCTGCTGATCCTGCCGACATCCCTGCCTGCGCAGGATCATGGCGACCGGATCCGCGACGTGGTCGATCACCACATCCTGCCCGGCTTCGAGGCGCTGGCGGACACAACCGCCGCGCTGGCACAACAGGCCGAGGCCGACTGCACCGCCGCCGACCCGCTGCGACAGGCCTATACCACCGCGTTTGATGCCTGGATGGGGGTCAGCCATCTGCGCTTTGGTCCGACCGAGGTTCAGGACCGGGCGTTCGCTCTGGCGTTCTGGCCCGATCCGCGCGGGGCGACGCCCAAGTCGCTGGGCAACCTGATCCGCGCCGAGGATCAGGCGGTTGCCAGCCCCGACAGCTTTGCCACCGTGTCGATCGCCGCGCGCGGATTTTATGCGCTGGAATTCCTACTGTATGACCCGACCTTTGAGACGATGGGCACGCCAACCTATCGCTGTGCGCTGATCCGGGCCATCAGCCGGGATATCGCCGCAACCTCGGCAGATATCCTGACCGATTGGCGCGACCATTATGCCGGTCTGATGCTGTCGCCCCACCCCGACAGCCTGTACCATGCCCAAGACGAAGTGCTGCGCGAGTTGTTCAAGGCTGTCACCACCGGGTTGCAGGTCACTTCGGAAAATCGGCTGGGGCGCCCGCTTGGGACGTTTGACAAACCACGCCCGAAGCGGGCTGAACTGCGCCGCTCTGGCCGCTCGCTGCACCAAGTGATCCTGTCGCTGACCGCAACGCGGGATATGGCGCTGCGACTGGCCGGGCCGGATACCGCGCTGAACGCCCGCCTGACCGCCACATTCGACGACACGCTGGCCAAGGCCACCGCGCTGGACGATCCGATTTTCGCGGGCGTCTCCGATCCGCTGCTGCGGTTCCGGATCGAAATCCTTCAGCAATCTATTGATCACCTGCGCGAGGTTCTGCTGTCGGACCTCGGACCCACCCTTGGCGTTAGTGCCGGGTTCAATGCAATGGACGGAGACTGACATGGCTACGCGTCGCGGATTCATCGCAGGGCTGATCGCGGCGGGGCTGGTGCCCAAACGGTCATGGGCCGATGCGGGCAGCCCAAGTTATCTGGCCGCAGCGCGGCAGCCGGACGGATTGTTCAGCCTGATCGGGCTGGACAGCTATGGCGCCGAGGCGTTTCGTGTGCCGCTGCCCGGTCGTGGTCACGCCGCCGCGGCCCACCCCACCCGGCCCGAGGCTGTGGCATTTGCCCGCCGCCCCGGCACCTTTGCGCTGGTGATCGACTGCGCGACGGGTCAGCTCAAGGCGCGGCTGGACAGTGCCGAGGGGCATCATTTCTATGGTCACGGCGCGTTTTCGCGTGACGGATCGCTGCTATTCACCTCGGAAAATGCCTATGAGACCGCGACCGGCATGATCGGAATCTGGGATGTAACTGCCGGATATCGCCGCATTGGCGCGTTCAAATCACACGGAATCGGCCCGCATGACATCCGGCTGATGCCGGGCGCGGAGACTTTGGCCGTGGCCAATGGCGGGATCGAAACCCACCCGGATTCGGGGCGAGCCAAGCTGAACCTGCCCACGATGCGCCCCAACCTCAGCTTTCTGTCCTTCACTGGCGAGGTGCTGGATCAGGTCGAACCTGACCCGGCGCTGCACTTGAACTCGATCCGCCATCTGGCGCTGCGCGGGGACGGCACCGTGGGGTTTGCGATGCAATGGCAGGGCGACACCAGCATGGCCCCGCCCCTGCTGGGCCTGCGCCGCCCGGATGGGACAGTTCAGTATCTTCAGGCCCCCGACGCGCCGCACCGCGCTATGGAACGCTATGCCGGGAGCGTGTCGTTCTGCGCGGATGGCACGTTGCTGGGCATCACATCACCGCGCGGTGGGCAGGTGCAGGTATTTCAAGCCGAGACCGGCGACTACGCCGGATCGTATTGGGCCGACGACGTCTGCGGGCTCAGCGATGGTCCTGCCGGGTTCATGACCACGTCGGGCACCGGCGATGTCGATGCGGTTGCCATCACAACCCGCGAATGGCGCGTGCGGCATACCGACGGATTTGACAATCATCTGGTGCGGATCACGCCCACCCTCTAGGCCACCGGCGCCGCCCTCGTTTACCAAACGGTCAGAAAATCGTCACCCAACTGTTACAGCGCCCCTCTATCGCAGCGCAAGCAACATAGCGCCGCGATTGGCGCCACCAAGGGGACATTCTATGAACATCACGCGCCGTACCGCACTGCAACTTTCCACCGCTGCTCTGGCGGCTCCGCTGGTTCTGCGGGCCACTGATGCGCTGGCCTCGTCCGGCTCGGTCAAGGTTCTGGCCTGGCAGGATTACATCCAGCCAAACATCGCCGAGAAATTCGAGGCTGACACCGGCATCAAGCTGGAACTGACAACGTTCGGGTCGAACGACGAAGCGGAATCGACGATCCGCGCCAATGGCGGCAAAGGCTTTGATGTTGTCTTCCCGTCGATCACCAATGCCGCCGGGTATCTGGATGACAACGGCGACAGCTTCTTCGCCGCCGTTCCCGCCGCCGTGCACATGGATGCCGTGATCCCGTCGTTCCTGCGTGACAGCGCCGGTCTGGGCGGTCAGCACAATGGCGAGCAGATCCTGCTGCCGTTCGACTGGGGCACGGAGGGCTTGACCCTGAACCGTGGCGCGCTGAACATTGCGGACAGCGACCTGTCATATGGCGACCTGTTCCGCCCCGAGACCGTCGGCAAGGCCGCCTTCCGCCAGAAGTCGGTGATCATGGGCGTTGGCCTGTATCTGGATGCGACCGGCGACGTGCCGTCGAACCGCATGCTGGACGTATACAAATCCGAAGAAGACGCCCGCCGCGTGTTCACCGCTGTCGCGCAGTGGATCGTTGCGCATAAGGAAAACTTCGGTGCCTTCTGGAACAACGCGACCGAGGCCACTGCAGCCTTCAAGGACGCGGGCTGCATCATCGGTCAGACCTGGGACACCACCGGCCTGCTGCTGAACCGCGAAAACGCCGATTTCGTTTACCGCGCGCCGAAAGAGGGCATCATCACCTGGCTCGACAGCTTCGGGATGCTGAAACAGGCTGCCAACCCCGATCAGGCGGTCGCCTTCATGAACTTCATGCTTCAGCCAGAAGTCGGCGGCATGTTCGCCAACAACACCGGCTATAACTCGGCCGTGGCCGGGGCCGCTGATTTCGCCAGCGACGAGTTCAAGGCACAGTTCAACGAAGTCTACACCACCGAAGTTCTGGGCAACATGTGGTGGTGGCAGGCCGACACGCCGTTCTTTGCGCCCGTGCGCAACGAAGTGGTCGAACTGATCACCAACGCCTGATTTTCTCCGCGCCGCCCCTAATCTGGTGGCGCGGAACATTCGATTTTCGGGGGCGGTCCGGCCACGGGCGGCCCCCGGTTCTCTTGACTGACGGGGGCAGATGATGCGCGGCATGGATGTAGTTCTGGACCAGATGCAGGTCACCTATCCGAACGGGTTTACCGCGGTTCACCCAACCGACCTGACCATTCGCGCGGGCGAGTTCTTTTCGATCCTCGGGCCGTCGGGCTGTGGCAAGACCACGATCCTGCGCGCGGTGTCGGGCTTTGTCGACCCCAGCGCCGGGCGGATCCTGATCGGTGGGCAGGACCAGATGGGCACGACCCCGAACCAGCGCCCCACCGCCTTGATTTTTCAAAACCTCGCGCTGTTTCCGCTAATGAGCGTGCGCGAAAACGTCGCCTTCGGCCTTGAGGCACGCGGCATCGGCAAGGCGCAGCGCACTGCCCGTGCCGAGGAATTGCTGGCCATGGTGGCGCTGGCCGATCAGGCCGACAAGAAACCCACCGAGCTTTCCGGCGGGCAGCGTCAACGCGTGGCTATCGCCCGCGCCTTGGCGGTCGAGCCCTCGGTTTTGCTGCTGGATGAACCGCTGTCGGCGCTGGACCTGAAGCTGCGCCAGCACATGCGCGCCGAGCTGCGCGCGATCCAGCAACAGACGGGCGTGACCTTCATCTATATCACTCATGACCAATCCGAGGCGCTGACGATGTCGGACCGGATTGCCGTGATGAACGCGGGCCGGATCGAACAGGTAGGCACCGGCGACGAGGTATATTCCGCCCCTGCCACCGCCTTTGCCGCGTCGTTCGTCGGCGAGGTCAACCGCTTTGCCGGGACCGTGGCCGCGCTGGAGGGCGACATGGCCTATGTCGACACGGCGCTTGGCCGGTTTCTGGGCCGCAACCCGACCGGGATGAAACCCGGCGATGCGGCGATCCTGTTTGTGCGCCCTGAAAACGTCGGCTTTCAACGCCCCGACCCCAGCGCCCGCTTTGGCAACGAATTGTCGGCACGGCTGGAGCGGCGCGATCTGGAAGGTGCGTTCATCAATTTCCAACTGCGCACGGATACGGCGGGGCATTCGGTGGCGATGCATCTGATCAACTCGGGCCAGACAGGGATCGGCGCGGGCGAAGCCACGCAGATCGGCTTTGCCTGCGAAAACGCGCTTGTGCTGCCCGAAGGGCCGCTGGCCGCAACCGGGCGTGAAGAGTTGGGGGCCGCATGAAGGACCTGCTGCGCAGCTATGGCCGGGCGCTGACGGCGATCTTTGTTCTGGCGGTTCTGGGCTGGGCCTTGCTGCTGATCCTGCTGCCGCAGTTTGCCATGCTGGAACGCGCGATGACCGCGCCGAAACGCTCGCTCGACAGTTCGATCGCAGTGGCGCTGAAGGCCGATGCGATGACCTGTATTTCGGTGCTGAAGACATATCAGACGCCCGATGCCCCCGCTGCCAATGGCGGCATGGCGATTCCCAGCCCCTTTGGTATGGCCAGCCCCAGCCCGCAAAGCATGGGCGTGCCGTCGATCGGCGGCGGGCGCCCCGCCGGGGCGCGGCCCTATGTCCTGCAATGTGACCGCGCCACCACCCACCGGCCTTTGGTGCGCGAACGCGGCGAACCGGCGTTTCTGGATACCACCTATGACCTGCCGCTGATCCGGGTCGAAAACACAGGCCCCATCGCCGAGCAGATCACCACGGCCCGGCAGATTGCCGATCTGGCCGAGACCCTGCGCGGCGATCTTCTGGCGCGGGAGGCGCGTACAACCAAGCTGACCCTGTCGAATTTCGAGGCGCTCGTGTCGCCCACACTGATCCCGTTCGAGGGCGCACAGCGCGCGGCGGATGACGCCAGCCTTGTCAAAAAGCTCTACCGCGTGGTCGGATTGCGCTTTGAGGTGGATGGGCAGATTTACGAGCGTATCGGCCTGATCATTCTGGCGCGCACGCTGTTTTTCGCCGTCCTTGCCACGGCACTCGCGCTGCTGATCTGTTACCCGGTCGCGTACAAGGCCGCGCTGGCCACCTCGCCCGAGCGCGCGATCTGGCTGATGCTGGGGCTGATCGTACCCTATGCAATTGTCGAACTGATGCGGGTCTATGCCTGGACCACGATCGTCGACAACCGCGGCCTGATTAACAGCCTGCTGCTGTGGGCGGGCGCAATCAGCGAACCGGTGCAGTTCACCCGGATGCCGGGCACGGTGTTTGTCGTCATCGCCTATACCTATGTACTGTTCATGGTGTTTCCGATCCTGAACGTGATGTCGACGCTGGACCGCAATCAGATCGAGGCCGCCAAGGATCTGGGCGCCTCAACCTGGAAAGTGCACCGCCGGGTGATCATCCCGCACGCCAAACCCGGCATCGCCGTCGGCTGTATCGCCACCTTCATGCTGGCCGCCGGCGCCTTTTCGGTGCCGCGCATCATCAGCCGCGGATTGCAGGCGGAATGGTTCAGTCAGACGATCTATAACAAGTTCTTCGAATCCGAGAACTCGAATATCGGGGCGGCCTATTCCTTCGGCTACACTCTGGTGTGTTTCATCATCGTGGGGCTGTTCATGTGGATCATGCGCACCCGCCTGAAAGATTTTGCGAGGGTACAATGAGCTCTGCCCGCCTGCTGAACCTCTATATGGCGCTGTTTTTGTGCTTCATGTTCACGCCGCTGCTGCTGATGGTGGTGACCTCGTTCAACGATACTTCGCCGCCGTCGGTGACCGAGTGGCACGGGCTGACCGGCAAGTGGTATTCGTTCTTCTGGATGCCCGAGGACGCGCTGCGCGCCGATCCGGTGCTGCGGGCGCTGGACCGCGACCGGTTCATCGGTTGCTTTGGCAATTCGCTGCGGGTGTCGGCCGTGGTGGTGCCACTGTCGCTGCTGCTTGGGCTAGCGGGCGCGGTGATGCTGACGCGCTGGCAAAGCCGTGCCAGCGGGCTGTTGTGGTGGGTGCTGCTGTCACCGATGCTGGCACCAGGCATTGTTCTGGGCCTGTCGGCGCTAGTGTTCTGGGCGCGGCTGGGGGTGAATGCCGGACTGTTCACCATCATGATGGCGCAGCTGACATTCGTTGCGGGCTATCCGATGCTGATCCTGATGGCGCGGCTGCAACGCCAGCCGGTCGAGCTGGAAGAGGCTGCGACCGATCTGGGGGCCTCGCCGCTGCGGGTGTTCTTCCGCATCACCCTGCCGTTTCTGGCCCCGGCGCTGATTTCCGCCGCCGTGATCGCCTTTCTCGCCTCGATGGAAAACTACAACACCACGATGTTCGCCAAGGGCGGCGCCTGTACCTTCGCCACTGAAATCGGGGCGATGGCGCGCAATCCCAATGGCCACCCGCCGGTGATCAACGCGGTGGGCACGGTGATCATCCTGCTGACCGTGGGGTTTGCGGTCACACATGCGCTTCTGCAACGACGCGAAAAGGCGTAAGACACGGGCATGAAGATCATTGCCCGTTGTCATCCCTTGCTGGATCCGCTGCTGCCGCGCCCGCTGCCTGCCCGTCAGGCGCTGCCCGACTGGTTGCGCACGATGCCGTCGGAGGTCGAGGCCGAAAGCCTTGGTGGCGCGCCGGTCAGAACCCTGAAACATTGCCCCCCGTTCATTGATGCGCTGGCGTTGGGGGTGATGATCCCGCTGGCCACCGATCTGCATATCGCCGACGGGCAGGTCAGCTGGGACTGGGATCCGCCCAATATCCCCGACGCGCCGATCACCCGCGCGCCCATCGGGCTGCATGTGCCCGAACAAGCCACCGGCGCGCCCTTTCGACTAAGCGGGCACATGGTGCTGAAATTCACAAATTTCTGGACACTTGAGGCGCCTGAGGGCTGGGATCTGCTGTTCACCCATCCGCTGAACCGTGCCGATCTGCCGTTCCAGACCCTGTCAGGCGTGGTCAGCGCCGACCGCTTTGCCTTGGGATATGTGCATTTCCCCGCGCTGTGGACCGACCCGGATTTCAGCGGCACCCTGCCCGCGGGCACGCCCGTGGCTCAGGTGATCGCCGTGCCGCGCGCCGCCCCCGAGCTTGAGGTCACAACCATGACCCCGCCTGACGTGGACACCAGCCGCGACATACAGGAAGCGCTGCAACGCACCCCCGGACTTTACCGCAAAACCTATCGCGCCTGAAGCGTCGGAAATCGCAGGGGCACCTGCCCCTTGGCGGTGCGTGTCAGCGCCTTGATCGCCTCGGGCCGGATCGCCGGGTCGGCCAACAGCGCGGCGCGCAGGTTAGTGACATCCTCGCCCAGTTCGGCCGCGATGCGATAGGCGGCCAGCCGGGTTTCCATATCCTCGGGCAGATGCCCCAGCGCGCCGCGCGCGCGCGCCCAGTCGCTCAGCCGCAACCGCAGCCGCAGCAGATTGCGCCAAGCCTCGGCATCGCTGGGGTCAAGCAGCGCCGCTTTGGCAAACGCCGCCTCGGCCCCCGGCAGATCGCGTGCGTCGATCAGACCGCGCCCCAGTTCGAACCACGCCACGGCATAGCGCGGATCGGCCCGGACCGCGCGCTTCAGCCAGAACAGCCCTGCCCCGCCCTGCGCCTCAATCACCTTGGCCAGATTGTAAAACACCTGAGCGGGCGCATTTTTATGCCCCGCCGCCCGCCGCAACAGCTTTTCCGCCGCAGGCCAGTTTTCAGCGGCCAGCAGCCGGGGAAGAGAAGACAGATCAACCATATCGCCCTTTTCTGCGCCACAGATGACAGTTCTGCAACGCCTGTCATGCCTTTGTCAGAAATCCCTGCGACAAGGCGGAAAAATCGACTGGATCCCACACATGACTGATTACTTCTCGGCCCCCGGCCAGTTCTATCGCGGCAACCTGCATACCCATTCCAACCTGTCCGACGGCGCGCTTGACCCAATCGAAGTCTGCCGCCGCTACAAGGCCGAAGGCTATGACTTCATTGCGCTGACCGACCACTTTGTCGGGCTCTATGGCTATCCTATTGCCGACACCCTACCGTTCCGGGATGCAGATTTCACCACCATTCTGGGGGCTGAGATTCATTCCGGCGCGATGCAGAACGGCGAGCTGTGGCATATGGTGGCCGTTGGCCTGCCCGCCGATTTCACCCCGCCCAACGCCCCGCATTTCCGCCCGGTCGAGGGCATGGAAACGGGCCCCGAGATCGCCGCCCGCGCCCGTGCCGCTGGCGCATATGTCGTGGTCGCGCATCCGCAATGGTCCGGCCTGACACTGGACGACGCCCGCAGCATCGAAGCCGCCCACGCGGTCGAGGTTTATAACCACGGCTGCGCCATGGGCTGTGACCGCCCCGACGGGTTTCACACGCTGGACCTGCTGCTGTCCGAGGGGCGCCAGTTGAACCTGATCGCCACCGACGACGCACATTTCACGGAACCCGATCACTTTGGCGGCTGGGTCATGGTCAAGGCGCCCGAAAACACCCCCGAGGCGCTGCTGAGCGCGCTCAAAGAGGGCGCGTTTTATTCCTCGCAGGGGCCGGAAATCCGCGATGTCTATATTCAGGGCAAATCGATTGTCGTGGATTGCACCGCCGCGTCGGCGGTGATCGTGCAGGGCCATGGGTCAGCCGCGCAGGCGGTGCACGGCCAAGCCATGACACAAGCCGAGATACACTTGGGCCGGTTTGCGAACTCGCCCTGGATCCGTGTCACGATCATGGACCGGGCGGGCAAGCGCGCGTGGTCAAACCCGATCTGGCTTGACCACTAAACCCAAGCAGCCTCAGATTCCTTTGGCCAGCGCGTCAAACGCCCGCAGGGTTTTGATCAGCGCGCCCATCTGATCCACCGGGATCATGTTGGGGCCGTCGCTGGGCGCGCTATCCGGGTCCTGGTGCGTTTCAATGAACAGCGCCGAGACGCCAACCGCGCAGGCGGCGCGCGCCAGCACCGGTGCGAATTCGCGCTGACCCCCGCTGGTGGTGCCCTGCCCGCCGGGCTGCTGCACCGAGTGGGTTGCGTCAAAAACCACCGGATATCCAGTGCGCGCCATGATCGGCAGCCCGCGGAAATCCGTCACCAGCGTGTTATACCCGAACGAGGTGCCCCGGTCGCACAGCATGATCCTGTCATTCCCGGTCGAGGCCACTTTTTCCGCCACATTGCCCATATCCCAAGGCGCCAAAAACTGCCCCTTCTTGATATTGATCGCGCAACCGGTCTTGCCCGCAGCCAACAAAAGATCGGTCTGTCGGCACAGAAAAGCCGGGATCTGGATCACATCTACCACCTCGCCCGCCGGGGCGCATTGGGCGGCATCATGCACGTCCGTCAGGATCGGACAGCCGAATTCATCGCGGATTTTGGACAGGATCGTCAGCCCTTCGTCCATCCCCAACCCGCGCTGGGTGGTGATCGAAGACCGGTTCGCCTTGTCATAGCTGGCCTTGAAAATGAACCGCGTGCCGGTCGGCGCACAGGCCTCGGCGATCTTTTCGGCCATCATGCGGGCATGATCCAAGCTTTCAAGCTGGCACGGCCCGGTAATCAGGGAAATCGGGTTTTGTCCGCCAATGGCGATGTCGCCCACAGTTACGATTTTCTGCTCCATGACGTCTTCCTCAGGGTTGGGTCCGGGGCGCACGGCCACGGGGAACGGGTTTCAGGCGACCCCTGCGCGCAGCAGGTCGTGGATATGCAGCACACCGATCGGGGCGCCCTGCGCATCGACCACAAACAGCGCCGAAATCTTGCGCTCGTTCATCAGGGCCAGCGCCTGAGCTGCGAGAATATCAGGTTGCACCGTGACCGGGGCCAACGTCGCCACCTGCCCGGCGTCGCGCGCCATCAGGTCAGCCATATTGCGGCGCAAATCGCCGTCCGAGATCACCCCGGCCAGCGCCCCATCGCGCACTACCCCCGCGATGCCGAACCCTTTCGAGGTCATCTCCAGCAGGGTCTCGCTCATTGAACTGTCGAACGCGACCAGCGGCAGATCATCCTGCGCATGCATCAATTGCTGCACTGTCGCCAACTGCGCGCCAAGCTTGCCGCCCGGATGAAACACCCGAAAATTCTCGGGCTGAAAATTGCGGACCTTCATCAGCGCCACCGCGAGCGCATCCCCCAGCGCCAGCGCCAGCGTGGTCGAGGTGGTCGGCGCCATCCCCATCGGGCAGGCCTCGGGGGCATCAGGCAGCAACAGCCGCAGATCGGCCGCCCGCATCAGGGTACTGTCGGCGCGGCTGGAAATCGCCACCAAGGGAATCGAAAACCGTTTTGCGTGGGCCAGAACATCGCTCAACTCGCGGGTTTCGCCCGAGTTCGAGATCAGGATGCAGATATCGGCCTGGGTGATCATGCCCATATCGCCGTGGCTGGCCTCAGACGCATGAACGAAATACGATGGCGTCCCGGTCGAGGCCAGCGTGGCAGAAATTTTGCGCCCGATATGGCCGGATTTCCCGATCCCCGAGACGATCACCCGCCCTTTGCAGTCCAGGATCTTCTGCACGACCGCCTCAAAATCAGCAGGCAGATGCGCCGCCAGAAGATGAAGCGCCTCGGCCTCGATCAGAAGAACCTCGCGGCCGGTTTCAGCGATGACAGAGCGGTTCTGAAGCGTGTGTTCCATGGGCCGATCCAATGTCATATGTCCTGCACGCGTTCAACATCTATCGCAACCTGCGCGACCAGCCGCCGAAAATCAAGCAAGCCCCAGAACCCGCGGCAAGCCCGATCGAAGCAGAAACGAAAAGTCGCCGCGACTTTCATCGCGGCGCCCAGCCTATTGCAGCCCAAGTTTTAAACCGATGCGGGCTGTCATATTTTCGACGCGGGCACAGTTATGCCAAGCCAGTTTTGAACGTCAAACATATTGATATAAAATCAATTCCTTGAAGATAGCCCAAAAACATAGAGGTCAAAATGAACGGCAGCTTTCGCCAAGAGTACAGGTATAGTTTTCCGCCACACTCCGCTTAGGCAAGCCCCGGCCCGAAAATTCAGTCGAGAAAAGCCTTTTCCACCACAAATTGCGCCGGCGTCGAATTCGCGCCTTCTTCAAGCCCTGCCGCCTCGCAAAGCGCCATGATGTCCTTGTTCAGGGCGAGATTGCCGCAGACCATCACGCGGTCCTCTTCCGGGGACCACCGATGCAGGCCCAGCGTATTGAACACCTGACCCGAGCGGATGTGATCGCTGATGCGCCCCTCGTGGGCAGAGGATTCGCGCGTAGTTGTTGGGTAGTAGAGCAGCTTGTCTGCCACCAGCTCTCCGATTAGGGGATCGTCTGGCAGGGCAGCGACAATTTCGGCACCATAGGCGAGTTCCGCGGCCGTGCGGCAGGTATGGGCCAGAATGACCTGATCGTAGTGTTCCCACGTTTCGGGATCACGCAGGAGCGAGGCAAAGGGCGCCACACCCGTACCGGTGCAGATCAGCCAGAGCCGTTTGCCGGGCAGCAAGGCATCATGCACCAGCGTGCCCACCGGTTTCGGGCGCAGCATGATCTTGTCCCCTGCGACGATCTTTTGCAACCGCGAGGTCAGCGGGCCGTCGGGCACCTTGATCGAGTAGAATTCGAGTTCGTCATCCCAAGAGGGCGAGGCGATGGAATAGGCGCGCAGCAAAGGCTTACCGTCGTCCTTGAGCAACCCGATCATCACGAATTCACCCGAGCGGAAGCGCAAGGAAGCAGGCCGCGTGACGCGGAAGGAAAACAAGGTGTCCGACCAGTGCCGGACCGAAGTGACAGTCTGCGCGTCCGGAAGGGCCTTGGCGGCGGGTTTAATCTGAACATTCATGCGGGAAATCCTTTCAGGCGGCTTCAGCGGCGGGCTTGCCGGAAAACAGCGTTTCCAGCTTATCGGACTGGCCATCCAGCGCATCCGCCTCGGGCAGCGGCTCCTTGGCTTCGGTTATGACGGGCCAGAGGGCTGCGTATTTCGCGTTAAAGGCAACCCATTTTTCCATCCCGCCCTCGGTGTCGGCGCGGATCGCATCTGCCGGGCATTCCGGTTCGCACACGCCGCAGTCGATGCATTCGTCCGGGTCGATCACCAACATGTTCTCGCCCTCGTAAAAGCAGTCCACCGGGCAGACCGACACGCAGTCAGTGTATTTGCAGCCAATGCAGTTGTCCGTCACGACATAGGTCATCTCTGGTGTCCTTCCCTGTTTGAAGGTGACTCTGCTGCGCTGCGGCGGTGGTGTCCGTCAATAAATTGCTATTGGCAGATTCTGCACTGCGGCACTCTGAGGCTAACGAACGATATGACCCCAGAAAGGCCCCGACATGATCGACACCCTTACCGCAACCCCGGATTGCCGCGCCCTGACCATCAGATGGGATGGCGGGCACGAATCGACCCTGTCCGCCGATATCCTGCGGCGCGAGGCGCGCGATGCCTATTCCACCCGCGAACGCATCGACTTTGGCACGGTCCGCGTGATCCCCGATATCGCGATTACGGCGCTGGTGCAGGTCGGCCATGGCGGCGTGAATGTCCATTTTTCAGACGGCCATGACCGCGCGATCTACCCATTCGAGTATCTGCGCGAACTCAGCCACCGCTTTGACAACTAATTGACAGAGGCCATGCCGCGCTGCGGCGCAGGTTGGTCTCAGCAACCCGAAGGGAGCCAAGAATGGACGAGATACTGGACGGACTGACGCAGATCGACTGCGACATCCTCGTGATCGGGGGCGGCACGGCCGGCCCGATGGCTGCGCTCAAGGCCAAGAAGAAGAACCCCGAGGCGAATGTCGTCCTGCTCGACAAGGCGAACGTGAAACGCTCGGGCGCGATTTCGATGGGCATGGACGGGCTGAACAATTCAGTCATCCCAGGCTATGCCACGCCCGAACAGTACACCAAGGAAATCACCATCGCCAATGACGGCATCTGCGATCAGGCCGCCGTCTACCGCTATGCCGAGGAATGCTACGGCATCATCCAGGAACTCGACAGCTTTGGCATCCGGTTTCAGAAGGACCAGAACGGCGAATACGATGTCAAGAAGGTCCACCACATTGGCACCTATGTCCTGCCGATGCCGAATGGCGACACGGTGAAAAAGGCGCTCTATCGCCAGTTGCGCAAGGCGCGCATCAACATCGTGAACCGCTATATGGCGACACGTCTGCTGACCGGCGAGGGGCGCGTTGCGGGCGCGATCTGCGTCAACACCCGCACGGCTGAATTTCTGGTGGTCCGTGCCAAGGCGGTGATCATGGGGCTGGGGGCTGCGGGCCGTCTGGGTCTGCCGACCAGCGGCTACCTTTATGGCACCTACGAGAATGCCAGCAATTCGGGCGAAGGCTATGCGATGGCCTATCATGCCGGCGCGGGCCTTGCGAACCTGGAATGCTACCAGATCAACCCGCTGATCAAGGATTACAACGGACCCGCCTGCGCCTATGTCGCCGGCCCGCTGGGCGGCTATACCGCCAATGCGGCGGGTGAGCGGTTCATCGAATGCGACTACTGGTCCGGCCAGATGATGCAGGAATTCTACGACGAACTTCAGGGTGGCAAGGGGCCGGTGTTCCTCAAGCTCAACCACTTGGCCGAAGAAACCGTGGCCGAGATCGAGCGCGTGCTGCACATCGTGGAACGCCCCACGCGCGGCCATTTCCACGCCGGGCGCGGGACTGATTATCGCAAGACGATGATCGAGATGCACATCTCGGAAATCGGCTTCTGCTCCGGTCACTCTGCCAGCGGCGTGTTTGTCGACGAAAACGCCCGCACCACGATCGCGGGCCTCTATGCCGCAGGCGACATGGCCAATGTCCCACACAACTACATGCTGGGCGCCTTCACCCACGGCGCCTTTGCCGGAGAGGATGCGGCCGACTACATCAAGGACATGGACTTCGCCGAATTTGACCATGCCGAGGTCGAAGCCGAACGTCTCCGAGTTCTGGCTCCTACCAAACGCGACGACGGCATTCCGCCGAACCAGATCGAATACAAGACCCGCCGCCTGGTGAACGATTACCTGCAGCCGCCCAAGGTCACGGCCAAGATGCAGCTGGCGCAGAAACGCTTTGCCGAAGTGCGCGAGGACATGGAGCAGGGAATGTATGTCCGCGACGCCCATGAACTCATGCGCTCGCTTGAGGCGTCGACAATTCTGGACTGCGCCGACATGGCCGCCGCCGCCTCGCTCTATCGCACCGAAAGCCGCTGGGGGCTGTACCACAACCGCGTGGAGTATGAGCGCGACGACGAAAACTGGTTCTGCCACACGATCCTGACCAAGGGGGCCGATGGTCAGCCCGCGCACGCCAAGAAAGCCGTGCAGCCCTACGTCGTCGACATCGCGGACGAGGAGAAGGACGCCTATTACAACCAGCGCGTCGATCCCTCTGTCGCTGCTGAATAAGGAGATATTTCATGCCCTTGGCTCAAACCGCCACCTCCGTCCCCGTCACCGTCAACAAGGATCTGTGCATCGCCGACAAGGGCTGCACGGTCTGCGTCGATGTCTGCCCGCTGGACGTGCTGCGCATCGCCGTGACCGATGACGGGACCAAGACAGCCTACATGAAGTACGACGAATGCTGGTACTGCATGCCATGTGAGGCGGACTGCCCCACTGGCGCCGTCACCGTTAACCTTCCCTATCTGCTGAAGTGAGGACCGGATGACAGCTTTGTTCGAAGAATTCGACGATATCGCGGATCTGGCCCTGGGTTTGGACGACCCATCGCCGGGCACGCGGATCATGGCGGTGATCGACCTGGCCGACAGCGCCGATCCCGCAGCGATCCCCTATCTGACGTTGGCCACCAGCGATCCAGACGCGGGAGTGCGCAAACAGGCAGCGCTTGCGCTGACCTCGTTCGACGGGCCGATGACGGCCGCCGCGCTGGTCATCGCCCTGTCTGACACGGATCCGGCGGTGCGCGAGGCGGCAGCGCTCAGCCTGACCGAACTCAAGGACCCGAAGGCCGGCGACGCGATCCTGCCGCATCTGGGCCATTCGGACGAGTTCAAACTGCTGTCCTGCTTTGCCGGCATCAAGGAACTGCGTCGCGCCGAGGCGATGGCGCCCGCTATCACGGCGTTTTCCCATAGCTCGCCGGTGGTGCGGGTACAGGCGGTCGGCGTCGTCGGTTGGTTGCAGGACGACACATCACTGACGGCCCTGCGCGAGGCAGCGATGGACAGCGATCCGGCGGTGCGCCGGGCAGCACTTGCCGCGCTGGGGTTCTCAAAGTCCGACACGGCGCAGCAGGCGCTGATCGACGCGCTGAAAGACCCCGAATGGCTTGTCCGCGAAGCCGCCGCCGAAACGCTGGCGAAATCCGGCAGCGCGTCCTGCGTCCCCGCCCTTCGGTCGGTTCTGACGGATGATTTCTGGCAGGTCCGGCTCAAGGCCGTCCGGTCGCTGGGCAAGCTTGGCGCAACCGAGGCGGCGATGCAAATCGGCCCGATGATGGATCTGGACGTGCCCAATCTTCGCAAGGAATGCGCCGCCGTTCTGGGCGAGCTGGCGGTGCCTGAAACGCGCGCCTTTCTGCTGCCGTTCGAAAACGACACAGACCCCGACGTGCGCAAGAACGTGCGCTGGGCCCTAGGCCGGATCGACAAGGCCGCCGCCTGAACTGACTAAAAATATAACACTAACAGGCTCCTCGAACCGCAAGGTTTGGGGGGTCCTTTTTGGCCCGAAGTATTAAAGTTAAGTCATTGAAATATATATAGAATATAAATTGCGATTCGCCTCACATCCGCCCCAATTTTGAAGTGTTTCCGCAAGATAAACGCGCAACACCACAGAGTTTGAGTTGAAATATTAGGCAAACATTGAATCAGTCGTTCACAATGCGGCGGTGCCGCTTTGAGGATCGCCAGTTGCGCCGGATAATGGGTCTACAAACAGAAAAAAGAAACTGATCCCATCCGACAGGAGCGACACATGACCTTTCCAATTCTCCGCACCAGCCTGATCTCGGCCGCCATGGCGACCTTGGCGAGCACGGTCTCTGCCGACACAATTTCCATCGCCATCGGCCACCAGTCGATGTGCACCGACACCTACACCGCCGGCATCGTGGTCAAGGAACTTGGCTTGCTGGAAAAGAACCTGCCACACGATGGCAAATATGCCGACGCCGATTATGACGTCAGCTGGGCCGACTACAGCTCGGGCGGGCCGATCACCAACCAGATGATGGCCAACAAGCTGAACTTTGGCGTGATGGGGGATTATCCGCTGATCGTGAACGGCGCCAAGTTTCAGGAAACCGACAGTCTGCGCACGCTTTATGTCGCGGGCACGGGCTATAACGTCAAGGGATCGGGCAATTCCATTGTCGTGCCCGTCGACAGCGACATCTATTCCATCGAGCAGCTGACCGGTAAAGAGGTCTCGACCCCGGTCGGCTCTGCCGCCTGGGGTATGCTGCTCAAGGCGATGCAAGACAATAACATCTCGACCGCAGACTATGTGCTCAAGAACCAAAGCCCGGCGGTGGGCGCTGCCAACATCGCGGCGGGCAAGATCGACGCGCATTCCGATTTTTGCCCCTGGTCCGAGATCATGGAATTCCGCGGCACCGGCCGCAAAATCTATGACGGTTCGGAAACCGGCGTGCCCTATCTGCACGGCGTCGTCGTCCGTCAGGACTTTGCCGAGGAATATCCCGAGGTGGTCGAGGCGTTCATCAAGGCGATCTACCAGGCCGGGGAATGGATCCGCGCCGACCCGATGAAGGCCGTGACCGAAATGGAGGGCTGGACCGGTGTCGAAAAAGAGGTGCTCTATCTCTATTTTTCAAAGGGCGGCCACCTGACGCTGGACCCGACGATCAAACCCGCCTGGGTCGATGCGCTGAAGTTCGACCACGAGGTTCTGGTCAAGGAAAAGGCCATCCCGCCGCTCGATTTCGACGCCTGGATCACCGAGGACTACGCGAAGGCCGCCTATGCCGACCTCGGTGTGGATTACGAGGCGGAAAAGGCCGTGACCGTCGACCCCAAGGAAAACAACGCCGGTCTGCCGATGGAGATCTGGCATGCCCGCGACGGCGTCTCGAGCTATCCAGACATGCCCGCCTTTCTGACGGCGCTGGCCGAGATGACCTCGACCGGGGCCAAACTGAACGCCAGCTATGTCTATGACTCTGAGACGGGTCTGAAGCTTTTCGGCAAAACCGCGTTCTGGGTCAAGGCCGGCGACGCCTACACCACCTTCCTGCGCAAGGGCGACGCGGAGAGCTATGCCTCGGCCAATGGCGGTGCGCTGATCACCTTTGAAGACGCCATCGCGGAGTTCACCGCAAAAGGGTGACGTCCTCCTCTGAAACAGCAAGACATGGCGCCCCCGGGGACCGGGGGCGCCGATCCAGCCCGCAAAGGACAGGACCATGCCCCAGGCCGTACAGACTCTTTCCGACGACCCCATCGCTTCGGACCGGGCCCAGCAACCCACGCCATCGGACGAACCCGCGGCCGTGGCCACACCCGGACTGCTGCGCAGAATGCTGCGCCCTGAGCTGCTGCAATCGCTAGGCCTTGGCCTGCTGTCGCTCGCAGCGGGGGTGCTGTTCTGGCACTGGGCATCGGCCACCAACCTCAATTTCTTCGTCAATTTCGAAAACGTACCGGGCCCGGGCAAGGTCTTTGCCTCGTTCCTCGGGCATCTTCAAACCGAGATTTTCTACACCCATATCCGCGTCTCGATGCAGCGTATTCTGATCAGCTATTCCATCGCTGCCGCCCTTGGCATCGGGTTGGGTCTGGTCATGGGCCGGTCCCGGATCGTGCGCGCGTTCGTCATGCCCTATATCGAGGTGATCCGCCCGATCCCCGCTGTCGCCTGGATCCCGCTCGCAATCCTGATGTGGCCGACCGAAGAAGCGTCGATCATCTACATCACCTTTCTGGGCGCGCTGTTTCCCGTTGTGCTCAACACGCTGCACGGGGTTGAACAGACGCCCGAAGTCCTTGTGCGCGCAGCGCAGTCTCTGGGCGCCTCGCGGCTGGCCATCTTTGGACATGTCGTGCTGCCTGCGGCACTGCCCTCGATCTCGGCGGGTCTGGCCATCGGAATGGGGGTCAGCTGGTTCTCGCTGCTGGCAGGCGAGATCATCTCGGGCCAGTACGGCATCGGCTATTTCACCTGGAACGCCTACAGCCTGATCAACTATCAGGACATCGTGGTGGGCATGTTGGTGATCGGCTTCCTTGGCACCGCCTCGACGGCGGCGGTCAAGCTGCTGACCAAGCCGCTTCTCAAATGGCAAAAGAGGACTCGGTGATGCGGGCCGCACTTTCCATTATCACCCGTCAGGTGCGGCGAAGCTGGCCCCGAATGCTGCTCTGGGGGCTGGGCTTTGCAGTGCTGTCGCAGGTCTTCATGCTGCTGGCCCTGGTCGCCCGTTTCGGGGCGCTGCCCAACTATGTCACATTCTATGACTGGATCGGCAATGTTGTGCGGATCATCACATCGACCCCCAGCTGGGCAGACATCCCACCGATCATCGCCGAAGAATGGCTGATCGAGGTTGGGCGCATGAATTACGACTACGGCACCGGCATTTCAGTATGGAGCCTCAATGTTATACCATCACGTCTGCTGGTACTCTTCGGACTTGGGGTGCTGATCGGCCTTGCCGCCAGCCTTGCCCGCCGCGAGTCCTGTTCGGCACCCGAGCGGCGCGGTGCCACGCTGGCAACCGGTGCGGGCGCCGTTCTGGTGGCCATGACCAACGCCACGATGAGCTGGGTGGTCTGTTGCGCCACGCCCACCTGGGTTGTCGGACTGTCCATGATGGGGCTGGGTGTCTCGACGTCGCTGGCGTTGGAACGGTTGGGTCCGGTCTTTTCCTACCTCGGGTTTGCCCTGCTTATCGCCACAATTCTCGGCCTTGCTCTGCGCAAACGCGCCCGTCAACGCCTTTACAGGGAGACGACACATGCTTGATGTCCTAAAATATCAGCGCCCCGGTGCGCCAACGAATTCGTCCGGCAAGGGGGCAATCCAGATCAGCGATGCCTCGATCACCTTCGGGCGCGGGGCGTCCGCCTATCACGCGGTGCAAACCACATCGCTGAGGATCCTGCCTGGCGAATTCGTCTGTATACTCGGCCCCTCGGGGTGCGGCAAATCCACCCTGCTGAACGCCATCGCCGGCTATGTGAAACCCACCACCGGCTCTGTGTCGGTGGACAGCGTGACGGTCGAAAAGCCGGGGCCGGACCGGGGCATGGTGTTCCAGCAATATTCCCTTCTGCCGTGGAAGACGGTCTATGAAAACGTCGCTTTCGGCCCGCGCATGGCCGGCGCCAGCCGAACCGAAGCGGGATCGATCGCCAATACCTTCCTTGGCATGGTGGGGCTCAAGAAATTCGGTGACCGCTATCCGGCAGAGCTGTCGGGGGGCATGCAGCAGCGTGTCGGCATCGCCCGTGCGCTGGCGAACTATCCGTCGGTTTTGCTAATGGACGAACCCTTTGGCGCGCTGGATGCCCAGACTCGGCTGATGATGCAGGAAAGTCTGCTCGAAATTTGGGCCAAGTTCGGCACGACGGTGGTCTTTGTCACACATGACGTGGACGAGGCGGTGTTTCTGGCCGACCGCGTGCTGATCATGTCCGCCGCCCCCGGCCGCATCATCGAGGATCTGCACATCGACCTCCCACGCCCGCGCACGACCGAGTCCGCCGCCTTACCGGAATACATCGCGGCGCGGCAGCACTGCATGGCGACGATCCGTTCCGAAAGCCGCAAAGCCTTTGAGGAACAGAACAAATGAAACGGCTCGCTCTTGTTCTGGGCCTTGCATTTGGCCCGCACGCCAGTCCCGCCCTTGCTCAAGTTCAGGGTGTCATGCTGGATGCCCCCGTTCCGATCCCGGCCTTCACGCTCAGCGATCAGGCGGGGCAGCCCTTTTCCGCTGTGGATCTTGCCGACCACTGGACGCTGATCATGTTCGGCTTCAATTCCTGCCCGGATGTCTGCCCCTTCACCCTCGGCAATCTCGAAGCTGCGATTTCCGAAACCGCGCTGCGGGTGAGCCCTGACAGCCTGCCCCGCGTGGTCTTTGTCTCGGTCGATCCTGCGCGCGACTCCGACACGGTGACGGATTATGCGCGGTTCTTTCACCCCGAGTTTCGCGGCGTGACCGGCACCCGCGACCAGCTCGACGCGCTGGTCGCAGCAACGGACAGCTTCTACCGCCTGCTGCCGCCCGATGCCTCGGGCTACTACGAGGTGCAGCATTCCTCGGCCGTGTCGGTCATCGGTCCAGACGGGCAACTGCGCGCGAAACTGCAACCCCCCTTCGATCCCGGCGCCACGGCGGAATTCCTCGCCCGGCTTCAGATCTCATACCGTAGGAAGTCAAACCAATGATGCGTATTCTCTCCGCAGCCATGATTCTCCTGCCCGCGCTGGCGCAGGCAGACGGTATCACTGCACAGAAGGCCTATATCCCGCCCGCGCCGCCCACCGCCCGCGTCCACGCCGCCTATATGTCCCTGCACAACAGCACCGACACCATACGCAGCCTGATCGGCGTCACGGCCGAAGGGTACGGCATGGCGCATCTTCACCAAAGCATGACGCACGGCGGAGTCGCCAGCATGTCGCCGGTCGCACAGCTCGACATCCCCGCCCACGGCGCGGTGGAACTGGCCCCCGGCGGGCTGCACATCATGTTGATGATGCCTCAGGGCGTGGTGAGCGCAGGAACGGTCGTAAACCTGTCCCTGACCTTCTCCGATGGAGAGGTGCTGGCCGTGCCCGCCGTCGTAGAGGACCGGGATGCAGCGTCCTGATGTACGGGCCGCTCTTGCCCTGATCGTGATCCTGATGTCTGCCGGTCCTGCCGCCGCTGACTCGCTGCTGGACGACGGCGCGCCTGCCTATGAGCGCTGCGCGCTCTGCCACGGGCTGTCCGGCGATTCCGCGCGTGACAGGTTCCCCAAGCTGGCAGGCCAGCGCCCCGACTATATCCGGGCACAGATCGGCGCCTTTCTCAGCGGGCAGCGCACGAACGACCGCGGCCAGATGGCCGCCGTGGTCACTGAGCTGAAGCCCGGCGACATCGCCGAGGTGGTCGGCTGGTTCTCGTCCCAGCCGCACCCGGAGCCGGTTCCGGCCGGTGACACAGAAACGGGCCAGATCGCCTATCTTTCCGCCGGTTGCGAGGAATGCCACGACGAACGCGCCGCGGGACCGGAAAACATCCCCTATCTGGCTTCACAACACCCTGCCTATCTGGCCAAACAGATGCGTGACATGCGCGACGGGCGCCGCGACGGCGCCGCGATCGACGCAATGCGCGCGCAGCTGAGCAAGCTCAGCGACGCTGATCTGAACGCGATAGCGGCCTATCTCGCCGCACAGGGCAGGACACAATGACTGACGAACACGACGCCTCGAACAGTGCCCTATACCTTTCGGAATACCTGCTCGAAATCAACGAAGGCGCCGGGTTCCTAGCCTCGCTGAACGACGAAGACCGCGCCCGCGTGCGGCGCAACGGCATGCGCACGACGATCGGCAAGGGCGACGGGCTGTTCTTTCAGGGCGATCCGAACACCGGGATCTGGATCGTCGAATCCGGTCGCATTCGCACCTTTTACGCCGGTCCGTCCGGCCGCGAGATCACGCTGGCCTACTGGAGCCCGGGACATTTCGTCGGCGGCCCCGAAGTGTTCGGGCGTGGGCGTCATGTCTGGTCCGCCGATTCACTGGAAGAGACAGAATTGTTGTTCTTGTCCGGCAGTTCGATCCGCACCCTGGTGCGCGAGGTGCCTGATGTCGCCATCTCGATCATCGAAGGTCTGATCGCCAAGGCGAAATGTTATTCCGCGCTTCTGCAAATGCTGGGCACCCGGTCCGTATTCGAGCGGCTGCGCCAGCTTCTGGTCATCCTGGCCGACACCCACGGGCGGCACGAGAACGGCGATATCATCATCGACCGCTCCATCACCTATGAACAGGTCGCCTCGATGGTCGGGGCGACCCGTCAATGGGTCACGCAATCGCTCGACAAGCTCCAGACCGAGGGCGTTCTGAACGTTTCGCGCAAAGAGATCATCATACATCACCTGGAGAGACTCGAAGAATGACGGCTACGGATCTTGCCACCCGGACGCGCGACACCAGGGACCGTATCCATGCGGTGGCTCCCGGTCTCGCGGTCGCCGCAACTGTCAGCTTGGCCGGGACCGGCATCGCGCTGCGCTATGGCGCGCCCGCGATGCTGTTCGCGCTGCTTCTGGGCATGGTGCTGTCCTTCCTATCGACCGATACACGGGTCCGGCCCGGACTGGAATTTGCGGCAGGCACCTTGCTGAAATCCGGCGTCGCCCTGCTGGGGATCGCCGTTTCGGTCGACACGTTCCAGATGCTGGGCGTTGCAGCTGTGCTCAGCGTAGCGGCTCTGCTGGTGCTGTCGATGAGCTTTGGCATCTGGCTGGGCCGCCGCGCCGGATGGAGCACCGAGGCAGCCGTCGTCGCCGCAGGAGCAGTGTCAATTTGTGGCGCCTCTGCCGCCCTCGCCCTGACGGCGTTGGTTCAGGACAGGGTGTCGCGCAGCCATACGATGGCGGTGATCATGATCGCCACGGGTCTGTCGACCGTGGCCATGGTGTTCTACCCGGTCGTCCTGCATGCGCTGGGCCTGTCGCAATGGCAGACCGGTTTCGTGATCGGCGCGAGCATTCATGACGTGGCACAGGTCATCGGCGCGGGCTTCTCTGTCTCGGACGAAGTAGGCGAAACCGCGACGCTCACCAAGATGATGCGCGTCGCCCTTCTGCCAGTCGTGCTGCTCACGGTCTCGGTTACATTAGGACGTACGTCGCCGGGGACGCGGATCGGACTTCCATGGTTCGTGTTGGCCTTCGCGGCGCTGTTTGTGCTCGCGAGCGCCTTTCCAGTTCCCGAGGCTCTGCGCGCCGGGGTGTCGGATCTGTCCCGTGCTCTTTTCCTTGTCGCGATTGCAGGCATCGGCCTGCTCAGCAATGTGCAGGAGCTGCGGCAGGTGGGCGGGCGCACGTTTTGCGTGCTATTCACTTCAACCGCCCTGTTGTTCGGGACGGCAATCCTGCTGGGATTGCTTTTTCAAAGTTAGCCTGGCCCCAAATGTCTGCAACTCGAAAGCCCCATTATTTTAGGGATGAGCTCCCCCCGAAAGTCGGACACTAACCCAACATGGGCATCGGCGGCGTGACACCCGCTATGAAACTGAAAACAGCCGCGTGAATTCTACGGCTGGACCCCATTAAAAATGGGAGGATTACTGCGGCTTCTTCGCTAAAGTATTCAACCAGAGAGATCAGCCCGGCCTCATCCATGCCATACTGCAGATTGGACGGCACGATCTTGGTAAAGCGCCGCGAAACCTGAGGATCGAATGCGGCCACCTCCGCCAGGCGCCGGGTCCCGCTCAGGATCGGAATGACAGCATTGTCGCCCTGCATGAGGGACTTGATCATCCGCAGTGAACTTTCGGTCTCATTGGCCGAGCGCGCCATGATGAGATCATGCGCTTCATCCGACCACAGGACAATGATCCCTGCGGCCCGGAGCCGCTGTTTGACGGCTTCCCAGATTTCCCACACTTTGGCACTGGACGCGATATGCTCCACACCCAGGGCGGCGAGGATCGCCAAGCCAACGCTTTTCAAAGTCGCAGGGCTCGGCACCTGAATCTCAAGGTAGCGCGGCTCGCCAGTCTCAGGGTTCAGTGCCAAAAATTTGACTTCACGGAGGATCGTGCGGACGGCCGTGGCCTTGCTGCCGCCAGGTTCTTCGATGAGAATAACGCCGCGTGTTTCCTGCCCGGCTGTGTAGCGACAGGGCACTGACGTCAATTCCCCGTCGCTATCGACTTCAAACAAGCGATAGAGGTGTTTCTTGGGCTCGTGGTCGCGTTCGCTTGGAATATGGATCTTGCGCAGATTCTAAACCTGCGCAGCGGCATTGGTTGTGAACTCCATGATTATGCTCCCGGATACTGCGTTGATGTCTGTGCCTGAATGTGCATCTCGAAATTGTCGTCGGTCATTTTGAGGCCCTCCGAAGGGATTGGTTGCAGGAAGCCGGTGCCTTTGCCGTGGCAAGCAACCGGTTCGTTTTCTGACAGTGCTATCGTTGTTCTCGCGGCCAAAACGACCTTGACGTGCGTCATCTGTGTTTTGTGCTGTTCGAGTCTGTGGGGGCGCTGTAGAGCTTCCTGCGCGATTCAATATTAGTTTAATTAAGTCAAATGCTTGCAGGCCAAACGTCTCTTGTTGTCCGAGCAGACATATTTTTTTGAAGTTGCTGTATTTTCCGTCTCAGGCAGCAACCGAGCTGCTGTTTCCTGATTTCAATGAAGAGATTGGCCACTGTTCAGCCAGACGAAGAAGAAAATCGCAGATCGGCCAATTTTCATTTGGCAGCATGTAAACCGATGCGCAAAATGGGCAGCGGTTTTAGTTGGGTAACGACACACCGGCTGCTCTGAAGGTCAGGAAGCAATGGTGGACTGTAGGGGCTCGCAGCTGCTGCAGGTGCAAACTCAGAATTTTGACCCGAAGGGGGGGCATTTCACGCTGTGGGGCCGCGTGCCAAAGCAGGCGTCGGCCTCGACCCCACCACTTTCGCCAGGTCGACAGGCGACGCTGCGGGGGCTTTCAGACGCTCGTGCGTCTTGGAGGTATCCTGCCTCCCGCAAAGTGCAGATCGGGAGGCCCTGGCGCCCCGGTCTAGCTTTCACCGCGATGCTCAGCCGTTGATGGTCGCAAAGGCTGCGGAATAGCGGCTCTCGGACTCGGCTTTGCGCTGGAAGTTGACACGGTTCACCAGCACCTCGTCCGGCACCTCGTCGAGTGACAGGATACCCATCACCTCGTCGGTAAAGTCCTGCAGCGGCATCGCAGCGGCAACCTGTGACTGACCGGGTGTCAGGTCCGTCGCGACCAGCGGCGGCGCGATCTCATGCACGGCGACTGACGTTTCGCGCAGTTGGTGACGCAGCGACTGCGTCCATGAGTGGATCGCGGCCTTGGTCGCGGAATAGACCGGGGTCATTGCCTTGGGCACGAAGGCGAGGCCCGAGGACATCGTGATCAGTGCTGCCTGGGGGCGGGATTGGAGGTGTGGCAGCAGCGCCGCCGCGAGGCGGATCGGCGCGACGAGATTGGTGGCGATGGTGCGCTCGGCGACATCGAGGCTGACTGGTTCAGCGGTATAGTCCTCGGCCTCCATGATGCCCGCGTTCAGGATGACGGTATCAAGGTTTGGGTGCTCGGCCAGTACGCTGGCAGAGAAGGCAGCGAGCGCGGCCTCGTCCGTGACATCAAGGGCATAGCCCGCCATTTCGGGGTTGTGGTCAAGTGTGGCCTGCAGGCTGTCCCGCTTGCGCCCGGTGATGATAATGCGGTTGCCCTTGGCCTGAAGAGCCTCGGCCAGAGCCTGACCGATCCCGGAGTTTCCGCCGGTGATGAGGATGGTGCGATTGATGAAGGTCATGGGGTCGTCCTTTTCTTTGACTGGCCCAAACATGCGCTTTATGCTAACTATACGAAAGAAGGCACCCAAAAGATTTATACTTACCAAAATGAGAGTATGAAGCCATGTCGGAGACATCGTTGAGGCAAGAGATGCAGGACCTGCCACCGACCGATCCGGCGGTGGACCGACTGGTGGAAGAGATCATCGGCCGGGTTGCAGACAAGTGGACCATGCTGTTGATCGAGATCCTGACAGAGAAAGAGTGTTGCCGTTTCGGCGAACTCGCCCGTGCCTGTACCGGGATCAGCCAGAAGATGTTGACGCAGACCCTGCGTGCGATGGAGAGAGACGGCCTCGTTAATCGCACGGTCTACCCGGTCGTGCCTCCGAAGGTTGAATATCGGCTGACCGACCTCGGCCTAGGCCTGAGCAAGGCGTTTTGCGGCGTGTGGCTGTGGGCAGAGGCCAATCTGGAAACGATTGAGCAGGCCCGAAGAGACTATGCTGGGAAGCAGGAGATTTAAGAATTTTAGCTTTGAGTTCGGAGCCGCGCTGCGGCGGTGCAGCGTAGTGACTTTTCCGCTGGAACATCAGAACCATCTGCGGGCGCTTGGGCAAGGAGACCGCAGGCAGCGCGAAGCGGACACAACTTGGGCGCCCTTCCAGTCAAAGGAACACATGTAGGCCCGGCGGATAGTTTGAATTTGCTGCAGGCGCGAGTTGAGATTTGAACAATGGCGAGAGCCGACATTCAAACAGCCACGGATCAATGGTTTTTGCTGCGATGCAGAAGTCAGCTTCGAGCTCCTTTGACCGATGCTGCGCGAAGCAATTATGTCCTCATGGACGAACGCGAAGCGCCTAAGTCCAGTCTTCGCTGCTTGTTACAACTCAGAAATGTGTGGTCCAGCGGGGATGGATCTCATCAATAACAAGCGGGTGACTGTGCCTGCGTTGCCCCTGCAGGTGGGGATGGTCGAGTGGCAGGTTGTCGTGCGTGTGCTCGACCTCCACTCGATCGCCAGAGGGCCAGAGCTTCAGCGCAGCGAGCATTCCAGCGGCTGCGAGGAACGCGAGGCCAATCAGCGCTGGAACTATGCCGTAGACCGTCAGCAGCCAGCCCGACAGCGGATAGGTCACCAGCCAGCAGGCGTGGGAGAGGGCGAATTGCGCAGCGAACAGCGCGGGGCGGTCCCCGGCATGGGTGGACCGGCGCAGCAACCGGCCGGAAGGCGTGAGGACGGCAGAGTATCCAAGACCAACCAGTAACCACGCCCCCAGAAGGATGGGCCAGTCAAGGCCAGTTGCATGCGTCGTCAACCCCAGCCCGAACAGAGTTAAGACCATCAGCGCAGCACCGCCGAACATAACGGGCCGGTCTGGCAGCGCATCCAAAACGCGCGGGAGGACCAATGCGGCTGTCATCGAACCTGCACCGAAGGCGAACATCGTCCAGGCCAGCGCGCTTTCCGACAGGCCGAGCGAGCCTCGCACCAGAACGACAGTATTGACCAACACCATTGCTCCCGCCGCTGCAGCCGCGAGGTTCAGCGCCAGAAGCCCGCGCAGGCGGGGCGTGGCAAGGTAGATGCGGATGCCGCGTGTCGTCCGGTCATAGATGCCCCGCGGCTCGGAGGCTTTAGGGCTGGGCAGCAGCACCGAAACGACCAGAAGGGCCGAGGCAGTAAACCCAACCACTGTGCCAAGGAAAAGCGAGTTGTAGGACATCACCGCGAGCAGAAGTGCTGCCAGGGTTGGGCTGACGATGTTCTCCAGATCATAAGCCAATCGCGACAGCGACAGTGCGCGGGTGTAACGCTCCTCCTCGGGGAGAACGTCCGGGATCGTCGCTTGAAAGGTCGGTGTGAAGGCGGCAGAGGCCGACTGTAGCAGGAAGATCAGAACATAGACCTGCCAGACCTCGGTTACAAAAGGCAGGGCCAGTGCCACACCAGCACGCACCAGATCAAGTGACACCAGAAACGCGCGGCGTGGCACCCGACCTGCGAAGGCCCCCGCAACGGGCGCGATGCCCACATAGGCCACCATCTTGATGGTGAAGACCGTGCCAAGCACCATCGCAGCCCCATCCCCTGCAAGATCGAAGGCAAGCAAGCCGAGTGCAACAGTCGCGAGGCCGGTTCCCAGAAGTGCCACGACCTGCGCCAGAAACAGATGGCGGTAGGTGCGGTCGGAAAGGATGTCGAACATGGCGGACCTCAGAGATATCGGGCGATCGCCCGCATCTCTGCGCGATCTGTTTCGGAATCTTCGGCGTCCAGGCAATGGTCCATGTGGTCGTGGATCAATGCCCGTTTGGCATTCGTAATAGCCTTTTCCACGGCCTGCATCTGTTGGGCGATCTCAAGGCATGGCTTACCCGCCTCGATCATCTCGATCACGGCGCGCAGGTGGCCGTCAGCACGTTTCAGCCGGGCGATAAGGGCGGGATGACTTGCATGGACATCGGGTTTTGACATAAAAAGGACTTATCCCCCCGGGGGGGATAGGGCAAGATGGTGTCGCAACGCAGGGCCCAAGAGAAGAACGAGCAGGCAGAGAGAATGACAACCATACGGACAATCGGAAAGGTCGTGCTCGCAACGCTTCTCTGTGCGGCCGTGATTGTCTGGTCGGTGATGCCAACGACCTCCCATGCGCCTGCCATCCTCGATGTGCTTCAGGAACACGCGGAAATGATTGCCGAGCACGGGCATTCGCATGGTCTGGAAGAAGACCTCGCCTGGGCGATGCACGGACACAGCCACGATAGCGTCGATCATGATCACAGTCAGGCCGTTGTGCCGCGCCCCGATCTGTCCCCGCAGTCACTCGAAATCTACAGATCTGCGTGGCGACTGGGTTCAGACACATCTGATCCGCTGCAAGTATACCTGATCGAACGACCTCCGCGCGCTTGATCGACTGCACGCCCATTGGTGTGCATCACACGATCAACAACACACATACGGAGTTCAATCCATGAATGCAGTCCATCGGAACTGGACCGATCCCGGCATACGCCGGGTCGTGATCCTGTCCTTAATCACGCTGTCGGCACTCTTTTTGAGTGCAGGCCATGCGCTTGCCCATAATGTTACCGAAGGCGACGCAGGTTACATTCAAGAAATCTGGGGAGTGAACATCATCCCCTTCATGTACCTCGGTGCCAAACACATGGTGACCGGATACGACCACATCTTGTTTCTGTTTGGCGTTGTCTTCTTCCTTTACCGGATGAAGGACGTGGGCATCTATGTCAGTATTTTCGCGGTCGGTCACTCGACGACGATGCTGGCAGGCGTCTGGTTCGGCTGGGGCATCAACGCGTATATCGTAGATGCCATAATCGGCCTGTCGGTCGTCTACAAGGCACTCGACAATTTGGGGGCCTATCAGCGCTGGTTTGGTGTTCAACCCAACACCAAGGTTGCAACGCTGATCTTCGGGTTTTTCCATGGCACGGGCCTTGCGACCAAGATCCTCGACTACGAAATCGCCTCGGACGGGCTCCTGACCAATCTTCTGGCGTTCAACGTCGGCGTCGAACTGGGCCAGCTGATGGCGCTTGCCGTCATCCTTATCGTCATGGGCTATTGGCGAAAATCCCCGAATTTTTTCAGCCAAGCCTACACTGCCAACGTCGTCATGATGTCCATGGGGTTCATCCTCATGGGCCTGCAAATCACCGGCTACTTCGTAGCCACCTGAGACTTTAGGAGAGCAAAATGTTTAACGCAGAAAAACCGAGCCTTGATGAGTTGCCAAGCTCCGCGCAACTCATCCGTTCCACCGCCATTGCCGCGGTCAGCGCGGTTGCGATCCTTGTGACCGTCGTGCTTCCCGCAGAATACAACATCGACCCGACCGGGATCGGTGGCGTGATCGGCCTGACCGAAATGGGCGAGATCAAGACCCAGCTCGCGGAAGAGGCCGAAGCCGACAGGCTGATGGAGCTTGAAGCGCAGGACGAGTCGAGCCTGATGAACGATATTTTTGGGTTTTTTGTCGGCGCCGCGCATGCGCAGGAAGCGGAAATCTGGCGCGACGAAACCACCTTCACGCTGGCACCCGGTGACAGTGCCGAGTGGAAGTTGGTCATGGAAGAAGGCCAAACGGTGGAATACCGAATGATGGTCGACGGTGGGCGCGTCAACTTCGACCTGCATGGTCACGGTGGCGGCAAATCCGTGACCTATAAAAAGGGGCGCGGATCGACAGGCGACGAAGGTCAGATCGTTGCTGCCTTCGATGGCGAGCATGGCTGGTTCTGGCGCAATCGTGACAATCTCGTTGTTACCGTAACCGTTCAAGTCCGCGGCGAATACGCCGAATTCAAGGACGCCAGCTGACAATTTGATAACGGAGCTCACTGAGGGTTCCGTTATCTTCCCTTTTTCACTTCAACCAAGGAAGGACCCTCAAATGCTTTGAAAACTCGCCCTTGCCGCAACGCTGGCTCTCGCCGCTGCGTCGCAGGTCATCGCACATTCTGAAGGCCACGGTTCAATTGAGCCAGCAGTTGCTCTGGAAAATGCAATCAACGCGGCAGATCACCTCACCCGCGTATCTGTGGATCGCGACTGGAGCCCACTTGCCAAGAGTTGGTCGCAGCTTTCGACATCCAGTGCCAAGATCCTTGCCGTCGTGGACGGCGACTACGTCGTCGCAGTGACAAACCCCGATGATGGGAGGATTCTCTACATCCTCGTCGCATTCAACGGCGCAATCGTTGACGCTAATTTCACCGGCACTTTCCCCTATGTGTATGATGCCCAGAACCCTGATACGTGGACGACGGACTGAGGCCCAAGACGCGCAGGCCACCTCACGTGAAACACAAGGCGACTGTAGGCGTTCAGATGGGTGGTGAAGACAGTGCGTTAACAGACTCCAGCTAAAGATCGGGGCTTCCAATGCCGCCCCATGCAAGATCGGCAGCGCCATGTCCCGCATTGTGTGAATTTTGGCATTTCCCAATCTCGCACTTGCAGCAAAAGTCGGCAATGCGGGCCGCAAACGCAGCATCGAGCATCAAAGGCCAATGGCAGCGGGCCGTTCACGTCGATCCCAGGAGATACAGGTAGGGCGGGAGGACTAAGCCGCTCCGCGGCATTGGCGCCTGACCGCAAGGTCGGCACATATTTCATGATTTTTCTTTGTGGCATGCCGGTCTGGGCTGACGATTGGGGTCTTTCCCACCGTCAGACAGGAGGTTCCCATGAAGGAGGAGAAGGCCACCCTGCTGCGCCAGCGGATGATCGAAGACATTTATATTCGGGGGCTGTGCGAGAAGACGCAAAAAGCGCTCATCCGGAATGTGAAGCATTTCGCGTCATTCCTCGGGCGGCCGCCCGACACAGCCACCCCTGAAGATCTGCGCGCCTATCAACTCAAGATGACACAGGGCGGCGTGTCGACCAGCACCTTCAACGTGCGCATCATTTCCCTGCGGTTCTTCTTCGGGATCACTTACGGGCGTGATGAGATGAAGCGCTTCATGCAGTTTCATCGCAAGCCCCGCAAATTGCCGATTGTCCTGAGTGTCGAGGAGGTGGCTGATTTGATGGCCGCCGTGCCCGGCCCTGGGCTCAAATATCGGGCGGCTCTTGGCATCAGTTACGGTGCCGGGCTGCGTGCATCCGAAGTCTTGACCTGAGCCCCTAAAACTCCTCCAAATTTGTGTAGAGTCCGCCCAACAAAAGGACGGACAAATGAAGGCACGATTTACGGATGAACAGATCATTGCGATGATCAAGGAACAGGAATCTGGTGAGAAGACCGCAGACGTGTGTCGGCGTCACGGGATCAGCTCAGCGACGTTCTATAAATACAAATCGAAGTATAGTGGCATGGAACCATCGGATGCGAAGCGGTTGCGGGCATTAGAAGATGAGAACGGCAAGCTGAAGAAGCTTTTGGCAGAACAGATGTTGGACAACGCGATGTTGCGAGACATCAATTCAAAAAAGTGGTGACGCCCGTTGGAAAGCGGAAA
>NZ_FOEP01000008.1 GCF_900110775.1 Thalassovita taeanensis
AACAATCCGGTCGGTTTCCTCCCCGAGCGCGGTCAACATCAGGATCGGAACGGATCCACTTGCCGAAAGTCGGCGGCACACGGAAAGACCATCTTCCCCCGGCATCATGACATCGAGGACGATGAGGTCGTACTTGCCGTTCGCAAGCTTCGCATCCATGTCGACCGCGTCGCGCGCGGACGTTGCGCGCATCCCGTTCTTTTCCAGGTAGCGCGTCACGGCATCGCGGATTTCGCGGTGGTCATCGACGACAAGAATGTGTGGCGGTTCGTTCATGACCCTTCCTTTAGATGAATGCCGCGTGTTCTTCCCAAGAGATTTGTCACGAATTGTAACAGGCACCGCGATTGTGACCTGCCGATACAAAACGACTGGGTTGTCGGCATTCCGTAGCGAGAGATATCTGCCATATGTTCTGTATCGCAACACTGACACGAGGTGACCTAAATGAAACGCAATACTCTACTCGCTGCAATGACCCTCACTGCAACCGTCCTTGGCGGTGCAGCATTCGCGGAGTCCCACCACGGACATGGCGGAAAATCCGGACCCGGTGCCGCGCAAGGAGGTGCCCCCGGCATGATGGGCATGATGGAGGGCATGGATGGAATGATGGATATGATGCAGCGCATGCATGGCAACATGATGGGCGGCGGCATGATGGGCGGTATGGGCCCGATGGGCGGAGGCATGATGAAGATGCTGGACGCTGATGGCGACGGCAAGGTCACTCCTGAAGAGATGCGCACGCAGCTGCAGGCCAAGCTTGCCGAACATGACAGCGATGGCGACGGCTCCCTCTCGATTGCAGAGTTCGAAACGCTTCACAGCGCGATGATCCGCGAGATGATGGTGGACCGATTCCAGCACCTCGATGCCGACGGTGACGGCGCGGTGACGGCGGAAGAGATGGTGGCGCCTGCCGAAATGATGGAACGGATGCAGATGATGCGGTCGAACATGGCGCAGTCGCAGGGTCAGCCCGGCAATGGCCAGGTCATGGGCGACGGAGACATGATGAACAACAATTGAGAGGTTCGGCGCCAGTTCTGACTGGCGCCGCCTTCCCAAGCGTCGGATCCGCAAGACATCCTGACGCCAACGTCAGACCGCAGCCGGATTTGCCAAATCCAGGCAATGACTAGCAACCACAGAAAAACCGAAAGGGAGAAAATCCAAATGGCCTATACCTATGATCGCGTTTTGAAAGATGTCGCGGTGGACGACGCCGAAATGCTTGTTCGCGACGCATTGGCAGAAAAGGGTTTCGGTGTGCTGACCGAAATCGACGTGAAGGCGACCATGCACGAGAAACTGGGTGTGGAGATGCCGCCCTATCGCATTCTTGGTGCCTGCAATCCGGGCATGGCCCACAAGGCCATCGAAATCGAGCCGCGCATCGGCGCGATGCTGCCCTGCAACGTCATTTTGCGCCAGGTAAACGGAGGCACCGAAATCAGCGCCATTGACCCGGTGGCGTCGATGCAAGCGGTAGAGAACGCCGAGTTGCACTCGGTCGCCGGTCAAGTCCGCGATTTGCTCCGGGCCGCTTTGGACGCGGCCTGAAGTCTCTCTCGATGCCCTTGACCTGACATGAGGCGCAGATGAACCGTAACAATACGCTCACACCAACCGTCAAGACCGCCATCGCGCTGGCATTCGCGGCGGCCTTGCTGGTCCTTGCGTTCGGACCGCTGCCCGACACCCTGACCCGCCTGAACGGCGACAGGATCTCTGCTTGGGTCATGGCTGCAGGTATCTGGGGGCCAATTTTAGTCGTCGGACTGATGACGATAGCGATCGTGGCCACGCCGATCCCAAGTGCACCCATCGCACTGGCTGCAGGCGCGGCCTACGGCCACACCGTCGGAACAGTTTACATCGTTCTCGGTGCCGAATTCGGCGCTCTTGCAGCCTTCGTTCTCGCCCGGTTTTTGGGTCGGGACGTATTGCGGCAATGGTTTGGCGATAAGGTCGATGCTGGCTGGCTTGGCTCTCAGAACGCGCTGACATTCACGGTTTTTATCAGTCGGCTGTTACCGTTCGTTTCGTTCGATATCGTCAGCTATGCAGCGGGGCTCAGCCGACTGCATTTCTGGCGCTTCGGACTGGCCACGTTAGCCGGAATTATTCCTGCCAGTTTCGTACTCGCGCATTTCGGCAACGAAGCCGTCAGCGGAGACACCTCCCGTGCTGCCTGGGCTGCAATCGGACTGGGCGCTCTGACCCTGACCCCGCTCGTCTTCATCGGCGTCAGGGACTGGCAAAGATGTAGATTACGCCATGACTGATCATGACGCACACCATCTTCTGAAACTAGCACCATGGAATGAGCGCCAGGGGAATTTCGGTTTTCGGTTCCAAAGCAAAGAACAGGGACTCCCTCAATGTTGACCGCAGCGATACCATTTCCGGACATCGGAACCGATCTGTTCTCGATCGAAATCGGCAGTTTCACATTCGCGCTGCGCTGGTACGCGCTGGCCTATATCATCGGAATCCTCATCGGATGGCGCATCTGTTTGGCCGCCGTCAACCGCCCGGCACTCTGGCCCCCGGCCGGTCCGCCACTTGATCGCGAGCAGATCGAGAACCTTCTGACATGGATCATACTGGGCGTGATCGTGGGTGGGCGCCTGGGTTTCGTGCTGTTTTATCAGCCCGGCTATTACCTGGCCAACCCGCTGGAAATCCTCAAGGTGTGGCAGGGCGGCATGTCGTTCCACGGCGGTTTTGCGGGTGCAGGGATTGCGGCGCTGATATTCTGTCTTCGTCAGAAAAGATCCCTGCTCAGCACCGCAGACCTGCTTGCGCTGGCAACTCCGCCGGGGCTGTTTCTGGGACGGCTGGCGAATTTCACCAACAACGAGCTTTGGGGGCGGCCTACGGACGTTCCTTGGGCGATAATCTTTCCGGGCGAGGCGGCGCAAGTCTGTGACGGCATCACCGGGCTCTGCGCCCGACACCCTTCGCAGCTATACGAGGCGCTTCTGGAAGGGCTGCTGCTCGGAACACTCCTGCTCTATCTCGCCTGGCGCCGCAGCTGGCTGAAGGCTCCCGGTGCTCTGACCGGGGTTTTCCTTACTGGGTACGGCCTTGCCAGAAGCTTCGTGGAACTGTTCCGGCAGCCGGACATGCAGTTCGTGACCGCCGAGAATCCGATCGGTCACGCGCTTCATTTCGGCGAATGGGGGCTGACGATGGGTCAAGTGCTTTCCGCGCCGATGATCGTGACAGGACTGGCTCTGATTTTTTACTCCTTCAGTCACTTCGGAAGCGCAGCCGACCAGAGGCCAAATACCGTCGTGTGATTAAGTGGAGCCAAGAAAAGGAGGAACTCGAATGAACAGCAATGTGGAAGAACAATACAGTGGAACAGCGACCGAGAACGCACTGGTCGAAGGCCGAAAAGCGTTTCTCGGCTTCCTCGCGAAACGGCTCGGCAACCGCGCGGATTCCGAGGACGTTTTCCAAGAGTTCTGCATTCGGGTGCTGACTCGCAAGGATCAGCTTCGCGACGTGGAACGCATGGATGCATGGCTATACGCGATCCTCCGGTCCACCATGAACGATCATTTTCGCAAAGCCACTCGGCGCAGCCGCTTGGCCGTAGCTGTCGCACGAGACCCACATCAGTTGGTTGCCGATGCGCCGGTGCAGATGGCGCGGCCCTGCACTTGTCCGAGCAGGCTGCTTACCGAGCTTCGTACCGTTGATGCCAAATTGATCCGGCGGATCGATTTCGGTGAAGAGGACCGGAAAATCGTGGCCGCCGATATGGGGTTGAACCGCAATGCCCTTGGCGTTCGGCTGCACAGGGCGCGCGCTGCTCTGCGCGAGGCGATCCAATACCATTGTGGAGCCTGCTGCCTGGAGGATCCCGATGATTGCTACTGCCCAGTCTAGCGCCGAAGCGATCCCCTACTGCGACAAGCAAAGCTAGGCGACGGAATCAGGCGAACAATTCAGGGCATTCACGGGCGCATTTGTTGGTCAAAATGATGTACACCAGATGCAGCGTTGCGAGCCCCGCCAGCAGGCAGAAAAACGAAATGTAGGCAAACTGCAGAAAGGCGATATCGATCACGATCACCGCCACCAGCGTCAGGGCGAAATGGCGCATATGTTTGTAATGCGACAGCGCTGGCGGCAGGGTGATAAGGGTCACATAGATCGTATTGGTCAGCCAGCGTGGCATCATGTAATCAAGCCACATTGATTTTTCATAGGCCAGCGACTGGTTGTTGATCTCGACCACGACCATGCTGCTGTTCAGCCCGTGCGGGATGTAAAGCAAAAGACCGAAGGCCAGTCCGATCAACGCCATGAGGCGGAACAACCGCTTCCGAGGGCTGTCGTCCGGTTCCAGAACGTAGACCGAGTATGGCACCCAGATCGGCCACATGAACCAGGTGAAAAAAATGAACCCCATAGCTCCCCATAAGACCGTCAGGGGATCGTTTCCGTTCATGCCGACCCAGACAAAACCCTCGGTAAGCTGTTGCAGTCCGGCAAAAAGCGGCATCAGGGCAAGCGGAAGATACCGTTTGTTTCGCCGCCACGCCACAATTGAAATGGCCGTGCCGCCGCCAACAAGAAAAACGCTGGCGGCAAAGCTGACTTGCGCGGACAAGCACATGGAATTCTTTCTCCGACAATTTTTTTTGGGACGGCCCAAAGTGCAAACCTAAGGCACAAACTGGGCGTTGAAAAGCAACCGGCTCATTATGGGAGTCCTATCGGCGCCGCTGACCACCCATTGCGATGGGACGGTCGCGGGCGCAGCTCAGTCGCGATTACCTCCCTGAGCACGAGGCCTCTGCGGAGACTTGGCGCGCCCCGTCGGCAAAGTATTCGAATTGCCGAGTTGAGGAATCGCCAGTGGCTTTCATGCAAATCAATGCCTTTCGGATGGAACTGTAAGGTTTGGAGACCGGCAACGTCTATTCACCAAACGGTCGTTCTCGATCGCAAGGAAAGTGAACAGGAGCCAACATGAAATCATTGACCCTTGAGGTCCGCGGGCTGTTCGAGGAACTCGATCATCTCGCGGTCGAACGCCATTTGTCAGCTCTCGGCGGCGTGCACAGCGCCGAAGCGAACCCGGCATCGGCAAGCGTGACAGTCCACTACGATGAGACGGCAGTGGGCGAGGAAGAGCTGCGCAACACGGTTGAGGCCTGCGGATTCCACTGCGCCGGGGAGCGGGTTCCGAACCATGTCTGCCACGCCGACCATCAAATGTCTGGCGCGGAGGCCCCGGCTGGCCACGACGCGATGGCGCACGAGATGGGCCACGGCGGTGGCATGGACATGGCCAGCATGGTCCGCGACATGCGCAATCGCTTCTGGGTGGCGCTGCTGTTCACCATCCCGATCTTCACTTATTCGCCAATGGGTGGCCTGTTCACGCCACCCGCGCCGCCCTTCGGTCTGGAACTGGATCTGTGGCTGTTCTTCTTGGGTAGTGCCGCGATAATCTGGCCGAGCTGGCCGTTCTTCGTCGCCGCCTGGCGCGCCTTGCGCAACGGCATCCTGAACATGGCGGTGCTGGTCGTGCTGTCGGTTGGCACCGGTTATGTGTTCAGTGTCGGGTCTACCTTCTTCTTTCCGGGCGTGCAATTCTACGAGGCGGTGGCGGTGCTGCTGGTGTTCATCCTGTTGGGTCACTGGCTGGAGATGCGCGCGCGGGCCGGGGCGTCTGCTGCAATCCGCGCACTGCTCGATCTTGCACCGCCGATGGCGACCGTTATCCGCGATGGGCAAGACGTCGAGGTGCCTACCTCCGAAGTCCTTGAGGGCGAGATCGTGCTGATCCGGCCCGGCAACAAGATCCCGGTGGATGGCGAGGTTGTCGAAGGCGCGTCGCTGGTCGACGAATCCATGCTGACAGGCGAGTCCATGCCGGTCAACAAGGCCGTCGGCGACACCGTGATCGGCGCCACCATTAACAAGAGCGGCAGTTTCCGGTACCGCGCCACCAAGGTCGGGGCCGACACCGCGCTGGCGCAGATCGTCAAGCTGGTGCAGGAGGCGCAGAACTCCAAGGCACCCGCCCAGCTTCTGGCCGACAAAGCCTCACAATGGCTGGTGCTGATCGCCATCGTGATCGGGCTTGCAACCTTCGCGGTCTGGTTCTGGTGGATCGGCTCTCCACTTTTGTTCGCGCTGACGCTGACGATCACCGTCTTCGTCATCGCCTGCCCGGACGCGCTTGGGCTTGCTACGCCGATGGCGGTGATGGTGGGCACAGGGTTAGGGGCGCAGCACGGTATCCTGTTCAAGAATGCCGGTGCGCTGGAAGACGCGACCAAGCTTGACGTGATCATCTTCGACAAGACCGGCACGTTGACCATGGGCGAACCGCGCGTGGTCGAGGTCGTTGCCGCCGAAGGCGGCGCGGAGGATGGCGCGCTGCGGGCTGCGGCGGCCGTCGATCGCGGCTCGGACCACCCGCTGGCGCTCGCCATTGTCGAACGCGCTGCGGACCTCGACGTCCCGCAGATGGCCGAGTTTCTCAACCTCGAAGGCCGCGGCGCGCGCGCCGAAGTCGCAGGCAAGACCGTGCTGGTAGGCAATCGGCGCCTGATGGACGAGGAGGGTATCGACGTCGGCACCCTGACGGCGGAGGCCGAGCGCCTGAAGGGCGAGGGCCGCACGGTTGTGCATGTGGCGCAGGGCGGACGGATGCTGGGCCTGATCGCCATCGCTGATGCGCCGCGTCCAAGTGCGATGGCCGCCGTGGCCAAGCTGCGCGAACGCGGCGTCGAGGTGGCGATGCTGACCGGCGACAACGAAGGCACGGCGCGCCGCATCGCGGGCGAGCTGGGCATCGACATGGTGCTGGCCGACGTGCTGCCGGGCCAGAAGGCCGAGAAGGTGAAAGAGCTTCAGGCCCAGGGCAAGAAGGTCGGCATGGTCGGCGACGGCGTCAACGACGCACCCGCGCTGACCCAGGCCGATGTCGGATTTGCCATCGGTGCGGGTACGGATGTGGCGATGGAAAGCGCCGATGTCGTGCTGATGAAAAGCGATCCCTACGATGTCGTGGGGGCCATCGAGTTGTCGCGCGCCACCTTGCGCAAGATGCACCAGAACCTGTTCTGGGCCGTGGCTTACAACGTGGTCGCCTTTCCGATGGCGGCAGGGGTGTTCTATCCGTTGATCATCAGCCCCGCCGTGGCAGCACTTGCCATGTCGGGCAGCTCCGCGCTGGTGGCGGTCAACGCGCTGCTGCTGAAACGAACGCGGCTGGAAGGTATTGGTGCGGGCAAGAGTGGGTCCGCCAGCGGCGGCGGTCAGGGCGATGCGCAGGCAGGCCAGGTGCCGCTTCACGCCGGAAACTCGCAGAAATCACATTGAAGAAGGGGGACTTGAGATGTCTGACACATCATCGACCAAGACACCGGACGGGCAGGGCATGGCGGCGCGGTTTCCCACCGCCTATTCCATCCTGTTCGGGCTCATCATTGTTGTCGCGGCGCTGACCTGGATTATTCCTGCGGGCCAATATGACCGCGCCATGAACGAAGAGGTCGGGCGCGAGATCGCCGTGCCGGGTACGTATCAAACGGTCGAGCCCAATCCACAGGGGGTCATCGACGTCATGCTGGCACCGGTGGCGGGGTTTTATGATCCCGACAGCTATGCCGCAAATGCCATCGACGTGGCGCTGTTCGTACTGCTTTTGGGCGGCTTTCTGGGCGTGGTGAATGCCACGAATGCCATCGACACCGGCATCCAGACGGCGATGGTGCGGCTGAAGGGGCGCGAGATCTGGATGATCCCGATCCTGATGTCGCTCTTTGCCCTGGGCGGCACGACCTATGGCATGGCCGAGGAAACGCTGGCCTTTTACGCGCTTCTGATCCCGGTGGTGATCGCGGCGGGCTACGATTCCGTGACCGGCGTGGCGATCATCCTGATCGGTGCCGGGATCGGCACGCTGGGATCGACAATCAACCCCTTCGCCACGGTGATCGCGTCTAACGCGGCAGGCATCCCGTTCACGGATGGTATTGCGCTGCGGCTGGTCCTTCTGTTGGGCGGCCTCGCGATCTGCGTGGCCTACGTCATGCGCTATGCCTCGAAGGTTAAGGCCGACCCGGCCCGGTCCGTCGTCGCTGCGCAACGCGACAGCGACCGGCAGTTTTTTCTGAACGAGACGGATGCAACGTTCGAGGAGCCGAAGCTGAGCGGAACTCAGAAGCTGGTCCTGATCCTGTTTTTTGCGACCTTTGCGGTAATGATTTGGGGTGTCTCGAGCCAGGGATGGTGGATGGCTCGGATGGGCGCGCTGTTCTTCGGCATGGCCATCGTCGTCGGGCTGGTCGCCCGCATGGGGGAGAAGAAGCTAACGTCGTCCTTTGTCGACGGAGCGAAGGATCTTCTGGGAGTTGCGCTGGTGATCGGTCTGGCGCGCGGCATCGTGGTGATCATGGAGCAGGGCCTGATTGCCGACACGATCCTGAATAGTGCCGCCGATACCCTCGGCGGCCTGCCGGAAGTCGCGTTCATCAACCTGATGCTTTGGATCGAGATCGGGATGAGCTTTCTCGTGCCGTCGTCGTCCGGCCTGGCCGTCCTGTCGATGCCGATCCTTGCCCCTTTGGGGGATTTCGCGGGGGTCGGCCGTGACCTCGTGGTGACGGCCTATCAATCGGCGAGCGGGCTCGTGAATCTGATCACGCCCACCTCTGCGGTTGTGATCGGCGGTCTGGCCATCGGGCGCGTGTCGTTCGACCGCTGGGTCGTCTTCGTCTGGCCCCTGCTGCTGATCCTCGTCGTCTTCATCTCGGCCGGGATCAGCCTGGCCGCCATTCTCTGATTAGAAAGAAGGAGGCATTCCAGATGTCTGAACCGAAATTGGGCGTTCATTCCGAAGCCGGCACATTGCGGCAGGTGATCGTATCGCCACCCGGCCTGGCGCATCGCCGTCTGACACCGGACAACCGCGAAGACCTGCTGTTCGACGATGTGTTCTGGGTCAAACAGGCGATCAAGGATCACGCCGTCTTTGCCGATATCATGCGCGGCGAAGGGGTCGAGGTGTTGGATGCGATGGCGCTGCTGGGTGAGACGCTGGACATTTCCGACGCGCGCGCCTGGGTTCTCGACCACCGCATCACCCGAAATGACGTCGGCGTGGGGATGCGGGACGACTTGCGTGCCTGGATGGAGGGTCTGCCCGGCACGGAACTGGCCCGTTTGCTGGTCGGCGGCATCCGGGTGGACGATCTGCCCTTCACGCCCTCCGGCATGTTCGGCAGCTACCTTGGCCCGCACGGTTTCGTGCTGCCGCCGCTGCCAAATTTCATCTTTACCCGCGACAATTCAGCTTGGGTCTATGGCGGCGTGAGCCTGAACCCGATGCATTTCGCGGCACGGCGGCCCGAAACGCTGCTGATGGCAGCAGTCTACCGGTTTTATCCGACATTCGCGGATCGAGTGCGGGTCTGGTTCGGCGATCCGACGCGGGAATTCGGGACTGCTACGGTGGAAGGCGGCGACATCATGCCCATCGGGCACGGTGTCGTCATGGTCGGCATGGGCGAACGATCGACCCCGCAGGCGGTGGGCCAACTGGCCGAGGCGCTGTTCGAGGGTGGCGACGTGACGCGGGTGATCGCCTGCCAGATGCCCAGTTCGCGCGCGGCGATGCATCTGGACACCGTTTTCACCCATTGCGGGGGCGATGTGGTGACCACTTTCAAGGAGGTGGCGGATGCGATCACCTGCTATGACCTGCGCCCTGGTCAGGGCAAGGCCGCGCTCGATATCCGCCGGGATGCGCGCCACATATTCGAGATCACCGCTGAAATTCTGGGCCACAAGAAACTGCATCTAGTGCCCACCGGCGGGGCCGACGCCGCGGAGCAATCGCGCGAACAGTGGAATGATGGCAACAACGTGCTGGCGCTGCGCCCCGGCGTCGTCATCGGCTATGACCGCAACGACGACACCAACGCCGCACTGAAGGAGGCCGGGATCGAGGTGCTGGCCATCCCCGGTGCCGAACTGGGCCGGGGCAGGGGCGGCAGCCACTGCATGAGTTGCCCGACGATCCGCGACGCAATCTGAACCACCGACGATAAGGAAATCCCATGTCCTACAATCTGAGAAACCGCCATTTCCTGGCCCTGCGCGACTTCACGCCGCAGGAAATCAGCTTCTTGCTGAAACTCTCCGCCGACCTGAAGGCGGCGAAATACGCCGGCACCGAAATTCCGCGCCTGACCGGCAAGGAAATCGCCCTGATCTTCGAGAAGGACAGCACCCGCACCCGCGTCGGCTTTGAGGTGGCGGCCCACGATCAGGGCGCGCATGTGACCTATCTTGGCCCCTCGGGGTCGCATCTGGGCAAGAAGGAAACCGTCAAGGACACCGCGCGCGTGCTAGGCCGGGTCTATGACGCGATCGAATATCGCGGATTTGGTCACCCTATCGTCGAGACGCTGGCGCAATACGCTGGCGTGCCCGTCTATAACGGGCTGACGGACGAATTCCACCCGACGCAGATCCTTGCCGACTTCCTGACCATGCAGGAACATTCCGACAAGCCGCTGCGCGAGATCGCCTATTGCTTCATGGGCGATGCGGGCAACAACATGGGTGACAGCCTGCTGATCGGCGGGGCGAAGATGGGCATGGATGTGCGCCTGTGCGCGCCCGAAAGCCTGTGGCCGGGCCAGGCGATCCGCGACGAGGCCGATGACGTCGCCGTGCAGACCGGCGCGCGGATCACGATCACCGAGGATGTGGACGCCGCGGTGAAAGACGTCGATTTCGTCTATACCGATGTCTGGGTGTCGATGGGTGAGCCCAAGGAAAAATGGGCGGAACGGATCGAGCTGCTGACGCCCTATCAGGTGAATTCCGATGTGATGGCCAAAACCGGCAATCCGAGGGCCAAGTTCATGCATTGCCTGCCCGCCTTCCACAATGCCGAGACCGAAGTCGGCGCCGGTATCGAAGAGGAATTCGGCATCACGGCGATGGAAGTCACCGAAGAGGTGTTCGAAAGCCCGGCCTCCATCGTGTTCGATCAGGCCGAGAACCGGCTGCACACGATTAAGGCGGTGCTCGTCGCCACGCTGGGCAACTAGCGGTGCTGGTTGTCGCCGCATTGGGGGGCAATGCATTGTTGCGCCGTGGCGAGCCGCTGACCGCCAAGGCGCAGCGCGAGAACGTCGCCACCGCGGCTGCCTCGCTGGCGCAGATCATCAAGGCCGGACACCGGCTGGTCGTCACCCACGGCAACGGGCCGCAAATCGGCCTGCTTGCATTGCAGGGTGCGGCCTACAAACCCGATGCAGTGTTCCCGCTGGATGTGCTGGGGGCGGAAACCGATGGCATGATCGGTTACATGATCGAGCAGGCGCTTGAAAACGCCCTGGGCCATGACCGCCCGGTCGCGACCCTGCTGACCCAGATCGAGGTCGATCCCAAAGACCCGGCCTTCGCCAAGCCCACCAAGTTCATCGGCCCGGTCTATGACAAGGCGGAAGCCGAACGGCTCGCGCAGGCGCGGGGGTGGAGCATTGCTGCGGATGGCGCGCATTGGCGCCGCGTGGTGCCGTCGCCGATGCCGAGTGGCATTCCCGACCTGAAGGTGCTGGAACTGCTGCTCGAGCAGGACGTGACGCTGATCTGCGCAGGCGGCGGTGGCATTCCGGTCGTCCGGCGTGCCGACGGTTCGCTGATCGGGGTCGAGGCGGTGATCGACAAGGATCACGCGACGGCGCTTCTGGCACACAAGCTGAACGCCGACGCGCTGTTGCTGCTGACTGACGTCGAGGCCGTGTTCCGCGACTTCGGCACCGACGCGCAATCGGCTATAAGGCAGGTGTCGCCGGAGGACGCAGTGCGTCTGGACCTGCCGGACGGGTCGATGGCGCCGAAGGTGGCCGCCGCCGCGACTTTCGTATCCGATCGCGACCGTTTCGCCTGCGTAGGTCGGCTGGAAGATGCGCTGGCCATGCTGGAAGGTCGCGCAGGGACGATGATCGCAAACACATGAAACCAAGGAGGACGATCCATGAAACGTCTGGAAGATAAAGTCGCCCTGATCACCGGCGGTGCGGCAGGCATCGGTCTGGAAACCGCCCGGCTTTTCTTGAGTGAGGGGGCCAAGGTCGCGCTTGTGGACCTCCACGTTGACGACCTGTCGGATGCTGCGGGGGATCTGGGCAATCCGGATGACCTGCTGACAATCGCCGCCGACGTCTCATCGGTCGAAGATTGCAAAAGATACGTCGCGCAGACCGTCGAGAAGTTCGGGCGCATCGACGTGTTCTTCAACAACGCCGGAGTCGAAGGCATGGTCGCTCCGCTGGTCGATCAGAAGATCGAGGATTTCGACCGCGTGATGGCGGTTAATGTGCGCGGCGCTTTCCTTGGGTTGCAGCATGTCTTGCCCGTGATGACTGGGCAGCAATCGGGCAGCGTGATCAACATGTCGTCGATCGCGGGCCTCAAGGGCAGCCCGAACGTCGCGCCCTATATCACGTCGAAACATGCCGTTGTCGGTTTGACGCGCGCCGCCGCGATAGAGGTCGCAGGCCACAACGTGCGTGTCAACTCGGTGCATCCCTCGCCGGTCAACACGCGGATGATGCGGTCGCTGGAGGAAGGGTTCAATCCCGGCCACGGCGACGAAGTGAAGCAACAGCTTGCCGGCACGATTCCGCTGGGTCGCTATGGTGAAAGCATAGAAATCGCCAATCTGGTCCTGTTCCTCGCCTCCGACGAGTCCGCCTTCATCACGGGAGCGCAGTATCCCATCGACGGGGGCATGTCGGCGGGCTGATCGGGTCTCTGCCCGTATGGGTTTGGAACCTGTTGCTAGGGGGCTGTCAGGTCGCCGTAAATGTCCCGACCCCAAGCGCCGCGTTCGTACGCGCAATCGACGCCGATCCGTCTCGCTCGGCTTCCGTCAGGGCACGGATCGCGTCGATGGTTTCGGGGATCACGATGGCCTGGTTGTCGACCATGTAGGCATAGAACAATTCGTCGCCCTCGACCTTGAGCATGTCCTCCCACAGAGCCACCTCATAGAGGCTGTCGTTGGGACGCCCGAAATCGGCCATCATCTCCTTGACCGCGTTAAGTGCGCCCAGCCCGTCCGCCATCCGGATCAACGCGATGCGGGAGGAGGCGCGGAACGCTTCCAGTACCTCGTCTTTGGACGCCTTGCGCGGCATCCTGACCGACCAATAATGCAGATGGGCAAGGGTCTGCGGCACCTTCACGGCCATCGTGATCACGTCGAGATCGGGATCGACGCTTTGTGCATCCGGGCCCTGATGGCTGGGAATATCGGGTTCGGGCACAAGCGTGTTCATGATTCCACCCAGATGGCTTTCCCACGGGTCGGTGGCGCGCCGCAGGAGCGTTCCGCGCGCTGAGCCAAGAAGCCCCGCAACGTTCAGCGCTGTGAGGGTGCGGACGATCGACGTCGTGTTGCAGGACACCACGCGGGTGCTGTCGCGGCCAAGCGCGCTTGCATAGTTCGCTTCGGCAACAAAGGAATGGCCGGTCACCTCGTGTTTTTCGCCGCCATGAACGATGAAGCGGATGCCTCTTTCGCGGTAGGTTTCCACATTGCGCGCGGCTACTTTTTTTGGCGTGCAGTCCACCACGATGTCGGCGGTAGCAAGCATGTCGTTGAGCGCTCCGGCCACGTCCAGGCCGGCCTCTCGCATGGCCAGGGCGCGATCCGGGTCGGCGGCATAAAGCGCGAAACCCTTCGCGCGCGCCATGCGGGCGCGCCAGTCGGAGGTGACGTCCGCCACGCCAACGAGGTCCATGTCCTCTTGTGCGACCACTGCGTCTGCCACACGTTTGCCGATCACGCCGTATCCGTTTACGGCAACTCTGATAGGTTTCATGTCAGTCATCCCGCTCTCGTGAATTCTGTGCCGGTCGAAATATCCCAGGCGGTTTCGCCTGCCTCGACCTTGGCAATATAGTCGCGGGTCAGCGGGACCGCATCACGGCGCTTGGCAAGCTGGATCTGGAAGACCATCAACCGCCCGTTCCGGAACGCCATTTCGCAGACAGCCAGATAGAATTCCCACATACGGCAGAACCGCTCGTCGTAAATCATGCGCGCAGTCTCGCGCTCGGCGGCGAACCGTTCGGACCAGTGTCGCAGCGTCTCGGCGTAATGCAACCGCAGGACCTCAACATCCGTGACCCACATCCCCGCACGCTCTGCTGCCGCGATGGTTTCGGACAGCGTGGGCAGATAGCCCCCGGGGAAGATGTATTTGCGGAGCCAGGGATCGCTCCCGCCTTTGGGCGCCATCCTGCCGATCGCATGAACAAGAGCGACCCCATCGGGCCTGAGAACGCGCTGAAGGGTGGTAAAAAACGCATCGAATCCGCTGCGGCCCACATGCTCGAACATACCTACGGACACGACGCGATCGTATAGCCCATGCTCTTCGCGGTAATCGCGCCGTTCAAAGGCCACCCGATCAAACAGGCCGGTTTGCTGGGCACGTTCGCGGGCAGCGGCAATCTGTTCGGCCGAGAGGCTGAGCCCGGTCACGCGCGCCTCGTGTTGCTGGGCAAGCTCCATCGCCAGCCCGCCCCAGCCCGAGCCGATGTCGAGAACCTCCAGACCAGGTCGCATCAACAGCTTTGCCGCGATGTGCTTTTTCTTAAAGGCCTGGGCCTCGTCCAACGTTTCGGTCCCGGTCGGGAAGTAGGCGCAGGAGTATTGTCGATCCGCATCCAGAAAAAGGTCGTAGAGTTCGGTCGAGATATCGTAGTGATGCGCCACGTTCGCGTGAGACCGGCTGATCGGATTATGATGCAGCCTGCGGCTCAGGAATGCGTCCAGCCAGCGGGTCAATCGTCTGCCAGGCAATGCGTCGATAGTATCTATGTCGGTCATGCAGATCGAGAGGAGGTCGCGCAGGCTGCCAGTTTCAATGCGCAGCGTCCCGTCCATATAAGCCTCGCCAAGTGCAATGCTGGGGTTCACCAGAAGTTGCACAGGCAGCACCTTTTCGGTCAAACGGACGGAAACGGCGGGTTCGCCGCCGGGGCCGAAATGCCACGTCTGGCCGCAGGGATCGTAGATGGTGAGGCGTCCGTTTTGAACGAGGCGTCGCAGCGATTTGGCGAGCAACCACATGGCCGCCCGTCCCGGTGCGAGACGTCCGGTTTCAATCCGGCTACCTTCTTGTTCAAAGCGTTCGTCGGGAGAGGTTTCGCTATTGGACATGATCGCTTGCTCCGTCTTGTTTTTTGTCGGCAGGCGGCGTCAACCGCCGCTTTCTGATAAAACAGACGAAAGATGACAAGGTTCATTACAGCGCAGCGGCCTGCCGACACGGTGCCCGCGGTGCACAGGCGTGCGTAGGCGGAACCCTTGGAAAACGGATCGGCGTGTCCTCGCTGGCGGACAATAGAACGCGATCCGTGAATTGCAGACACGCCGGTGAGAGAGGGCCAGCACATCGGGGCTCAGTCCGTCGTTTTCGCTCCGGCGTCGTCCTTCATCGCTTGAAAACGAGCGCGGGCCTTTTCCGCTGCGTCGCAATCGCAATCGAGAAAGCCATGAACCGGGCAGGTCAGGCACATCTGTTCCAACCTTGTCTTCAACGCCTGCCGACCCCGGTGAAGGCGGACCGTGATGTTGTTCAAGGTGATGCCAAGGTCTTTGGCGACAGCATCGCGCGGCTGCTCCTGAAGATCGACGCGCCAGATTACTTCGGCATATTCCGGTCTGAGCGTCGGCAACAGCTTGTACAGACAATTGCATATCGCCTCGTCGAGTTCTTCGTCGAACCCGTTTTGGACGCTGTCCAGGTCGGTTGGGGCCATGACTACCTCCCTCTGGCGCCTTCGCGAAACCTTGCGACCGTAGTCGGCGATGGACGACGCCAGAATCTGGCCGAGCCAGCCACGAACGGCGCGCACATCGCGAAGTTGCTCGGAGCGGTCAATGGCGCGCAGCATGAACGTTTGCAGGACATCCTCGGCTGCCTCCGGATCTCCCAGTCGCCGACGCAGGAAATTCAGGATATGCTGCCGACCTTCCACCAGCGAGCGACGGACAGCGATGTCCGCATCCTTGGCGGCTGTGTTGGGCTGATCTGCTGTGGATAACCGATCATTCGGGTCGTGATTCATGATACACCTCTGAAAAGTAAGACGCCGAACCATCGAGAACGTTACACTTTTTCGGGTGCTTCGGGTGACCTGATTGTTGGTGGTTTTGCTGTTGGGTATGCACAGGCGCGGTCTTTTGGAACCCGGGCCAACACGCGTATGCCCAGGAATGCGTAAGGTTTCGGCTGCCGCAGCGTCTTCTTACTTCGCCCCTGAGTTGGCACATCGGAAAATTTCTCCAATTCCTGCCACGTCTGACTTGGAAAGGAAATCTCGATGTCGCCGACTGTCATAACCAAAATCGTTTTGGCCATGTTCCTGTGGGCGGCGTGCTTTCCTTTGATCACGGCAGGGCTGCAATACTCGCCGCATCTGACTTTTGCGACAATGCGCGCAGTTCTGGCCGGAGCAACTCTAGTGGGGCTGGCCATGATTTTGCGTAGACCATTCCCGCGCGGTTGGCGCACGTGGTTGACCTTGGGGATCGTCGGGATTGGTGCGACAAGTTTGGGATTTCTGGGCATGTTTCATGCAGCAGAATTCGTGTCTCCGGGCCTCGCCACGGTCATCGCAAACGCGCAGCCGCTGCTGGCCACGATACTGGGTGTTGCATGGCTTGGCGAGAGGCTGCCCAAGGTCGGTAGGGTCGGCCTTTCGATCGGATTCATGGGAATCCTCGTGATCGCGCTGCCGCATTTGCTCGATGGAGGTCAAGAGGGGTCGGCCATCGGTTTCGCCTATATCGTTTTGGCCGCGGTTGGGGTGACCATCAGCAACGTGGCCATCAAGTCCGTCGCCGGCAAAGTGGACGGGCTTTTCGCAATGGGGTTACAGTTGCTCATCGGCAGCGTGCCACTTGGGTTGGCAGCCCTCGCGCTGGAAGATCAAAACGCCATTCAATGGAACGCGGTCTTCACGGCATCGCTTTTGGGGCTGGCCCTGTTCGGCTCAGCGCTGGTGTATTGGCTCTGGTTTTCCGTGCTGGAGGCAGTTGAGCTGAACCGGGCGATTGTGTTCAGCTTTCTTGTTCCAATCTTCGGTCTTTCAATTGGTGCCTTGTTTTTCGGGGAACGCCTGTCCGGGATTCAATTTTCCGGTATTGCGCTGGTCATTTTGGGGATCGTGTTCGTCAATCTTAAGGGAGCACGGCGGTCTCAAGGTCGATAATACAGGACAACCTGTTAACCTGTTTTCTAACGGTCGTTTTGGCTATTGTCTTCGTCGAAAGCCTGTTCGCTTCGATACGAATGTGTGTTGCTTATTCAGAGTGACGCGCGGAGAGGCAAATTGTTCTTAGAATGACTGCGCGCATTGTACGTTAGAGAGACAATGCTCGAATCAGCGCTGTATCGGCGCTGATCGCACCTTCGCAAACCTCTTGGAAAGGGCAGAGACATCATGGCATCGCAAGACAGTGGCAAGCCCGATGTGCCCGACGCTTCGCCGGAGCGCGCCCTGTTGGACGGGCGCGGAGCGTTTATGGGATTTCTGGTCAAACGGCTTGGCAACCGCGCAGATGCAGAGGATGTCCTGCAAGACTTCTGCATCCGCGTGCTGTCACGCAAGGATCAGCTCCGAGAGGTCGAACGAATGGATCCGTGGCTCTACACAATCCTGCGGTCCACTTTGAACGATCACTACCGCAAAGGGACCCGGCGTAGTCGGCTGGCGGCGGCGGCGGCGCGTGAACCAGAGGAATGGATTGCCGATGCGCCCTCACAGATGGCGCGGCTGTGCACCTGCCATGGCGGGCTGATTTCCGAACTGCGCCCGGCGGATGCCGAACTGATCCGGCGCATCGATTTCGGCGAAGAAGATCGCGAAAGCGTGGCAGCCGATCTGCGGCTTAACCGCAACGCACTTGGTGTCCGGCTACACCGGGCACGCACTGCTTTGCGCGAGGCGCTTACAACGCATTGCGGCAAGTGCTGCCAAGAGGACCGGGACGATTGTTACTGTCCGCCGGAGGGCTGCGAGAACGACAAACACGAGACTGATTGCGAAGAAGAGGGACAACTATCCTGATCGCAGCGAAGTCGGGTCTGTAACGATTTCCATGATCCAGCGTCTTCTTCTGTGAGTCTGCCCGAAGGCACAACCGCAGGAGAAATTGAACATGCCACGTATCACGTCGGATTGGAACTCGGGAGTACCCCGTCAACCATCATCCGATGACGATCTTCGCGTCTTTTTTTCCCGGATGACCTGCGCATGTGCCGAGACCTCCGCGTACGCAGATGCCCCGATGGCGCGCGCGTTGTTCAACCGTGTGGAAGTGATGAAACAACCCCGGACACTTGCGGCAATCGCACTGGGCATTGCACCTGGCGATGCGACCTATCTCCTTCCCGGTCTGCGCGAGGATGGGGCGAAGGATTGCGTGCGTCTGCTGGATGCGAAGAGACCGCCCGCAAAGACCAACTATGAGAAGGAAATCAGCGATGAATAAGAGCTTGCGCCTTGCAACTGTGGCGCCGGAGCACCCCCCCGCAGCTGCCTCCGATGACGCGAAGATAGGCACTCACGTTTCCTATGCTCAAGACGCCTTTGAACGCTGGATGCTGTTTCTCGACACGCTGGGTGAACGCGCCGACAACATGATCGCGCATGAGCGGCAGGGCATGCCGCCGCTACTGGATTTCGATTACGAACTGCTGCTGGACGCACGCACCTTTGAGCGGTCGGCCAACTACGCGCTGCTCAGGATCACGCGGGTCGGCGACGATTGCTGGGACGATTGCGTGGACGAGGCCAAGCCGCCCGTGATCGTCATTGATCCGCGCGCCGGGCACGGGCCCGGTATCGGCGGCTTCAAGCGCGACAGCGAGGTCGGCATGGCGATGCACGAGGGCCATCCGGTCTATTTCGTGATCTTCTACCCCGAGCCCATGCCAGGTCAGACGCTGTCGGATGTGCATTATGCCTTGCGCGACTTCGTCTCCGAGGTCGCTCGCCGTCACCCGGACACAGGCCCCGTGCTCTACGGCAATTGCCAGGCCGGTTGGGCGGCCACGCTGCTGGCGGCGGATTGCGACGGTCTGACCGGTCCGATTGTACTGAACGGCTCGCCGCTCAGCTACTGGTCGGGCGAGGCGGCAAGCAGCCCGATGCGGATGATGGGCGCACTGTCGGGCGGGGCATGGGCCGCCCATATGATCTCCGATCTGGGGGACGGGCGGTTCGACGGTGCCTGGCTGGCACAGAATTTTGAGACCTTGCAACCCGAAAAGGCGATCTGGGACAAATACGCGAACCTCTTTGCCCATGCCGACACCGAACGCGAGCGGTTCCTTGAGTTCGAACGCTGGTGGAATGGCTACTACACGCTCAGCCGCGAGGAAATCCTCGGCATCACGCAGAACCTGTTCATCGGCAACCGGCTGGAACAGGGCGAGATGCAGCTGGATGCGCATTGCACCGTCGATCTTAAGCGCATCAGCAATCCGCTGATCATCTTCGCCTCGGACGGTGACAACATCACGCCGCCCGAACAGGCAATGGGGTGGATTGGCAAGCTTTATCCCGATACCGATGCGCTCAAGGCAGCCGGGCAGCGCATCGTCTATATGACGCATCCGCGTGTCGGGCATCTGGGCATCTTCGTCTCCGGCTCCGTCGCGCGGCTCCAGCATCGTGCGATTCTGGAAAGCCTGGACGATGTCGAGGCCCTTTCCCCGGGTCTCTACGAGATGGTGATCGACAACCCGTCGGGTGACCCGGACTGCGAGACCGGCGATTTTGAGGTGCGATTCGAACCGCGCGAGGTCGATGATCTGGGCATTGCATCGGACGATGCGGCCTTGAAACAAGTGGCGCAGATATCGCGGATCAACGAGGCGGTCTATTCGACTTTCGTCAGTCCTTGGATCCGCGCCGCGACGACCCCGGCCAGCGCTGAGGCGCTCCGTGCGCTGCACCCCATGCGCTGGACCAGAACGATGTTCTCCGAACAGGTGAACCCGTGGATGGCCCTGATCAAGTCCACCGCCGAAACGCTGCGCGAGACGCGCTCACCATTGCCGGACGACCACCCCGCGATCGTGGCCGAGCGTGCGCTGTCGGCGCGCACCGGCGAGGGTATAGGCGCATGGCGCAAGGGACGCGATGCCTGGATCACCCATGTCTTTGGCGCGATGTTCGGCAATTTCCCGTTCGCCGCAGCAACCACACAGGCGGAAAAACCGTCGGCCTCATCAAAAAAGGAATGAACAATTATGGAATGGCTTTTTGAAAACTGGGTTTTGGTTCTCGTCTTCGGCGGAATGGCCGCAATGCACCTTTTCGGGCACGGACATGGCGGACACGAACATGGCAAGTCGACCAAGCGTCATGGTGCGCACGACAAGAAGACCGAAGCTTCCGCCGATACCGAGGCAACGTCCAAAGATGCCTGACTTCGCCGAATGCTGCGATCCTGCGGAACTGCTTGATCTGTCCGGCCGGAAAGGTCTGGTTGTCGGCATCGCCAATGATCGCAGTCTGGCGTGGCCTGCTGCCCTGCATTTCCGTCAAGCGGGTGCCGAGCTCGCCATCACCTATGTCGATGAGCGCACCAAACCTCATGTGGTGCCATTAGCTGCACGTCTCGAAGCGCCGATCCTGCTGCCCTGTGACGTGAATGCGCCGCACGATCTCGACGCTGTCTTCGACGCCATCACGGACCGCTGGGGAAAATTGGATTTCATCCTTCATGCCGTGGGCAGCGTGCCGCCCCGCGACCTTCATGGCCGCCTGACTGACTGTTCGGCTGCAGGATTTTCCCAAGCGATGCATGTGTCCGTCCATTCGCTGATCCGCATGGCGCATCTGGCTGAGCCCCTGATGAGAGGCAGCGGCAGCCTCATCACGCTCAGTTATCTCGGCGGCGAACGTGTGGTGGAGAATTACAACGTGATGGGGCCGGTGAAGGCGGCGCTTGAGGCCACGGTGCGCTATCTGGCCCACGAACTCGGGCCATCGAACATCCGCGTCAACGCCATTTCGGCGGGACCCGTGATGACCCGCGCGGCGTCCGGGTTGACCGGCTTTGCGGGTCTTCTGGACGCGACCGCGCGAGTTGCCCCATTGCGGCGCAACGTCACGGCCGACGAGGTGGGCCGCGCCGCCCTGCTGTTCGCCAGCGACTATACCGGCGGCATCACGGGCGAGGTGCTGCATGTCGATGCGGGTGTTCACGTCGAAAGCCCTGTCGCCGCAGCCGAGATGAACTCTAAATCGGAGGAATCATGATGCGCCAGACCAGTGACGAAACCGATCAATTACCCGCAACAGAGCGCCGCGATTTCCTGTATTATGCAACGGCCTCAACCGGCGCGGTTGCCGCAGGCGCGGCGGTCTGGCCGTTGATCAATTCGATGAACCCCTCGGCCGACGTGACCGCGTCCGGCACGGTCAGGGTTGATCTTTCCGGCGTCGAACCGGGTCAACGTATTACCGTGAAATGGCAGGGGCGCCCGGTCTTCGTCTGGCGCCGGTCACCAGCCGCAATTGAGGCTGCACGAGCCGTCGATCTCGACCAGCTTCCCGATCCTGTTGACGAAGCAGTCGAGAATCCGAACGCAAGTAGTGAAGAGCCAGCGCTGGATGAAAACCGCGCGGCGGGCGAGGATGGCGAATGGCTGATCGTCATCGGTGTCTGCACCCATCTGGGGTGCATTCCGCTGGGGCAGGATGGGTCGGCGGTGGGCGAGTTCGGCGGTTGGTTCTGCCCGTGCCACGGATCGCATTACGATACCTCGGGCCGGATCCGGAAGGGGCCGGCCCCACGCAACCTCGACATCCCACCTTACGATCTGGGCGACGACCTGCAACTCGTTATCGGCACCTGACGTGCTGAACCAGCCAAAATTCAAGAAGGAGACTATGACATGCAAGCCAGGGATATCATGACAACATCGGTGATCTCGGTCCCGCTGGAGGGACAAATCGAGGACGCGGTACGCTTGATGCTCGACCACAATATCAGCGCGCTGCCCGTCGTTGACGCCGAGGGCGACCTCAAGGGACTTGTCAGCGAAGGCGACCTCATGCGGCGTGTCCGCGAAACAGACGGACCACGCCGGTCATGGTGGCTCGAGGTGCTTGGCGGGGCAAGCGAATCCGCACAGGATTTCGTGAAGTTCAAAAGCCACCGGGTCGAAGACGTGATGACAAGGGATGTGGTTTCGGTAGAAGAGGATACGAATGTCGCGGAAATCGCGCGTCTTCTGGAAAAGCACCGGATCAAGCGCGTGCCGGTGGTGAGATCCGACAAAGTGGTCGGCATCGTCAGCCGTGCGAACCTGCTCCACGCCTTGTCGGCGCTTCAGGATGGGGCGCTGCCGGAGCCGTCGGAGGACGACCGCGTGCTGCGTGCGAAGATTGAAGAGGCTCTGAAAGAAGTGCCCGGTGCAGCGGTCAACCTCATCAACTACACGGTGGACAAGGGGAATGTCGCCGTCTGGGGTGTCGCCGACAGCGATTTCGAGGAGAATGCGATCCGGGTTGCCGTCGAAAACGTGCCCGGTGTCAGGATGGTTGAGGTCCATATGGGACGACTGCCGGCCTGGGCTTACGGGATCTGACTCACATTGCGCAGATAAACCCGGCCTGTCAGGACGTCGATCGCATCGAGGAGGGTTCGTATGATGGCGCTAACGCCAGGTGCCGCCGACCCTGAAGACAAAACGATTGAAATCGTCGGGGCCGGTCCCGCAGGTCTGGTCTGTGCAATCGTTTTGGCCAAGGCCAATCGTCGGGTCGTGGTGCGAGAGTGGCACGAAGATGTCGGCCATCGGTTCCACGACGACTTTCAAGGCCTTGAAAACTGGACCGCCGCCGGGAACGTTCTGGGCGAGTTGGCGGAGGCAGGGGTCGCCGCGGATTTCGATCATCTTGGCGTGACGGAAGGCGTCGTCTTTGATAGCCGCGCCACAGCGCACCGGGTGCATGGATCGAAACCCCTGTTCTACCTGTTGCGGTGCGGCAATGCAGCGGGAACGCTCGACAGGGCCTTGCTGGATCAGGCGCGTACGGCGGGGGTAGAGGTGCGATTCAATGATCGCGTGAAGAGAACCGCCGGCAATATGATCCTGGCAGGCGGGCCGCGGCGGGCCGATATCATCGCCGTGGGCTACGTCTTTGACACGACCATGGCCGATGGCACGTGGCTGGCGTTCGGGGCGGAGATTGCCCCGAAAGGCTACGCCTATCTGCTCGTGCGTCAGGGGCGCGGCACGGTGGCCAGTTGCATGTTCTCGGGCTTTCGCGATCAGGCAAAATATCTTGCCGCGACGGTGGCATATTTCGAACGTCACGCCGGGCTGCAAATGCAAAGACCGAGAGGCTTCGGGGGTTTCGGGAATGTCCGATTGCCGCGCACCGCGATGCAGGGCAGAAACCCGGTGATCGGCGAACACGCGGGCCTCGCGGGATCGACTACCTGGTCGGAAAGCTGGGATCAAACGACACGAACGACGCCTTGGGCCAGGCCTACCGGCTGTCATTGCCTAAGCGCCTGCTGCTGCCGCTCGCCCGATTTCGCTATCGCAACCCTTTGCAGGATCGAAGTTGCAGCCACAACAACTGCATTTGTGTCTGGTGCCAGTACGGCGCGCATGAAGTAGCGGACACCTGACGGATGTGCCTCCCTGCGAATTCGCGTTCCAAGCATAGCGTCGGCTTCGTGACGCCGATGTTGCGACTGGACCGGTGGGGCGGTAAGCCGCGATCATGAGCAGCTCGCACGCACCTCGTCAAAATTCCGTGACGTTGCCGCAGGCCCGGCAAGCGATCTGTGTGCCAAATCTGGGCGAAGGGCGGGGCGCTTTCCAGCTGTTCGTCGAGGGAGATGCTCTTTTCGATGCGATGCTCGCGGCGATAGAGGGCGCGACCGAAACGATCTGGATGGAATCCTACATCTTTGCCGCCGACGAAGTCGGGGCGCGTTTTGTCGCCTTGCTCGCAGCCAAAGCGCGAACCGGGCTTGACGTGCGGTTGCATCTCGACGCTTTCGGTGCCGGCCAGCGGAATTTCGACAAGTTTCGGCGGGAACTGGAACGCAGCGGCGTGCGGTTTCGCTGGTTTCGTCCCTTTGATCTCCGACACCCGCTGCGATATTTTCAACGCAACCACCGCAAGCTTCTCATATTGGACGGCCGGGAAGCGTTCCTTGGCGGTTTCAACATCCGACGGTTGAACTCGCGCCGGCTTCACGGCGAGACTCGCCAGCGCGATACACATGTGCGTGTCCCGGGGCCGTTGGCGACGCTTGCCGAAAGCCACTTCGACCGGCTCTGGCGGGACGCCCGCCCGCTTCCGGCAAACGCCATTCCCGAAGAGGCCGACGCAAGCGAAGGACTGCTGGTGCCGAGCTATTCGCGCAAGTGTCAAAAGAGGCTTGCCTGTCTGCACGCGGACTGATCGGGATGGCACAGACCTGCGTTTATCTGACGTCGCCCTATTTCGGTCCGGGCACCGTGGTCGACCGGGCGCTGCAGGATGCCGCGCGTCGCGGCGTGGACGTCCGTCTGCTGGTGCCTCGCACGAGCGATCCTATGGTCGCTGGCTGGGCGACGCGGGCGGCATATGCGCAGCTTCTCTCGGCGGGCGTGAGGGTCTACGAGTATCTGCCCCGTCCATTGCATGCCAAGACGTCGGTCGTCGATACAGGCTGGTCGATCATCGGGTCAGCTAACCTCGACTACCGAAGCCTGTTCGTCAATCAGGAGCTGGTTCTGGTCGCACATGACCGCGTGCTGGCAGGGCAGTTGCAGGCCCAATATCTGCAAGATCTTTCGGATGCCCGCGAAGTCACTCTTCGGGCTTGGCATTCCCGCGGCTGGCGCGCGCGAGGTTTCGAGGTGATCGGATGGGCCGCGCGGCGGCTGCTGTAACCTATGGCACCGGTCAGCCGACAGCCTGCCGGGATGCAGTAACTCTGTCTGCAATATCGACGCCTTCCTACGGCAGAGCGATACACTTGCTCCTGTACTAACGAAGACCGACAGGTTGCCAATTTCTGTAATGCTTCCGGTCGGGGCGCGTCTATAGAACGAAACCAAACAAAAGGAGGTCCAGATGGACGACCGATCAACTTCTCAGACGCAAGACACAGCACAGCAAAAACAGGGCGGATGTTGCGGTGGCAAGACCGATGCGCAGCCGAAAGCAAATGTCGAACCGCAGGTCGCGGAACCCGCAAAGGCAAAACCGGCCAAATCCGGCTGCTGCTGCGGCTAGGGCCGAGGCAAAGCCACCGCAGGATGGGCGTCTGGCGCTTGGTGCGCCCATCCTGAACCGGCGCCGTCCAGCGGATGTGTTCGCGCTCCGTCCGAATCCACGACAAGAAGGGAGAAAGCCATGATGCCCATTTTCTATTTCACCGCAGTCGCGGTGATCCTTTTCCTGGCCCTGCGCATGACGTGCGGGGCCTGCGTCATGGGCGGGCCTGCCGGGGCAGGGCGTGTGCGTCTGCCGGTTGTGCCGCTTGGTTGGGCGCTGAGCCTGTTCCTGGCGCTGACCTACCTTGTGTGCATCGCATTCGATCTGATCTTTCCCGCCTATGCAATGTATGAAACCTGGTCCGGTCTGCTGCCCGGTTTCGTCTGGCTGACCCCGGTGGGCTTCATCATCGGGCTGGTCGAGAGCTTCCTCTACGGTTGGTACGCCGCGCTGATCTTCGGCGGCCTTTACAACGCCATCGCGGCAAGAGGAGCAGCAACATGATTCCGACCGAACGTCCGAAACTGCGCTTTCTCGGCGCCGCCGGGACGGTGACAGGATCGCGCTATCTGATCGAAGCCCTGGGGCGGCGCATCCTGATCGATTGCGGCCTGTTCCAGGGCTTCAAGCAGTTGCGTGCGCGCAATCGCAAACCGTTCCCTGTGCGCGTCAACACCATCGACACTGTGCTGCTCACCCATGCCCATCTGGACCATTCGGGATATCTGCCGGCACTAATCCGGGCGGGGTTTCGCGGGCGGGTTCTTTGCACAGAGGCAACGGCAGATCTGTGCGGGCTTATTCTGCCCGACAGCGGCCATATCCAGGAAGAAGAGGCGCGCTTTGCCGCGCGGAAGGGATATTCCAAACACAAGAAGCCAAAACCGCTCTATACGCTCAAGGATGCAAAGGCCGCGCTGGACCGCTTTGATCTTCAACCGTTCGACCGGCGAATAGATTTAGGCGACGGCATCGCGGCCCGTTTCATTCCGGCGGGGCATCTGCTCGGGGCGGCGCAGATCCGGCTTGAGGTCGGCGGCAGGGTTGTCCATTTCAGCGGCGATCTGGGCCATGATCCCGATCCGCTGATGCGACCGCCCCAGCCATTCGGCGGAGCAGATGTTCTGGTCTGCGAGTCCACCTATGGCAACCGGTCCCATTCCGACGTGGACCCAGAAGCCGAACTGGCTCCGATCCTCAAACGCACCTTTGCCCGCGGCGGCACGGTGCTGATCCCGTCCTTTGCCGTCGGACGGGCGCAGGGGCTGATGCTGCACATTGCGCGATTGATGGAGCGCTGCGATATTCCCTATGTCCCGGTGTTCCTCAACAGCCCGATGGCGGTGAATGCGACCGAGATCTATCACCGTCATCACGCCGAGCACCACGTCAGCCGCGAAGACTGCATTGCGATGTTCGAGATCGCCAAGAGGGTAAACACGGTCGAGCAATCCAAGGAGCTGAACACGCGCCAGGGCCCGATGATCATCGTCTCCGCCAGCGGAATGCTGACCGGCGGGCGTATCCTGCACCATCTGGCCAGCTTCGGCGGCGATCGGCGGAACGCGATCTTGCTCTCCGGTTTCCAGGCCGGTGGCACGCGCGGCGCGGCGCTGGCCGGAGGCGCGCGGACATTGCGCATGTTCGGACGGGAGTTCCCGATCGAGGCCGAAGTGGTTCAGCTCCAGTCCTTTTCCGGACATGCCGATGCCGATGAGATCCTGCGCTGGATGTCCGCCGGTCCCGCCCCCGAGATGACCTATCTCACCCATGGGGAACCTGTCGCCGCCGATACCCTGCGATTCCGCGTCGAACACGAGCTAGGGCGATCCGCGCGCGTGCCCGAACATCTCGAATCCGTCTACCTGGACAGGCCGCGATGACCGAAACGCTTGCCCTGGTCTCTTCCCGCATCGACACCTACCGGCAGCCGGTCGTCTACATGCATGAAGACTGTCACGTTTGCCGTTCCGAGGGGTTTGCTGCCCAGACACGCATACGGATCGACCTGAAGGACCGCTGGATCATCGCGACCCTGAATGTCGTCGGCCGCGGAGCATGGCTTGCCGTGGACCAGGCGGCATTGTCCGTTTCCGCGTGGGCCGCGCTTGGCGCTGAGATTGGAGACGAAGCCGCTTTCTCGCACCCTGAACCGCCCGCTTCGGCGTCTATGATCCGGGCGAAAGCCTATGGCGAGAGGCTGGACCGGGCCGGGTTCGCGACGATCGTGCACGACACGCTCGACAGCCGGTTATCGGACCTCGACCTTGCCGCCTTCGTGACCGCCTGCGCCGGCGACAGGCTGAACGAGGCCGAAACCGTGGCGCTGACCCGCGCCATGAAGGAAGCAGGGCAGACGCTCGACTGGGGGCAGCACACTGTCCTCGATAAGCATTGCGTCGGCGGATTGCCGGGCAACCGCACGACACCCATCGTCGTCGCCATCGTCGCGGCGGCGGGGCATCTGATCCCCAAGACGTCGAGCCGTGCGATCACATCGCCTGCCGGAACCGCCGACACCATGGAGGTAATGGCGCCCGTCGCGCTTGACGCCGCCGCGCTGCGCCGGGTGGTCGAAGCCGAGGGCGGTTGCCTCGTCTGGGGTGGCGGGCTCGCCCTCAGTCCTGCCGACGATCATTTTATCCGTGTCGAACGCCCCCTCGATTTCGACTCCACCGGTCAACTCGTAGCGAGCGTACTGTCGAAAAAGGCGGCCGCCGGTGCCACCCATGTTCTGATCGACATGCCGGTCGGACCAACGGCCAAGGTGCGGTCTGCCGGAGCGGCGGACGCTCTCGGGATACGGCTGTCTTCGGTGGGCAAGGCGTTGGGTCTGAACCTGGCGCTACATATCAGCGATGGCGTGGCCCCGGTGGGACGTGGCATGGGCCCGGCGCTGGAGGCGCACGACGTGCTCGCGGTTTTGCGGCGCGCGCCGGATGTACCTGGCGACCTGCGTGCGCGGGCGCTGGATCTGGCCGGGCATCTTCTGGACCTCGCACCGCACGCCGTTGCTGGGCGGGGGCGGGACCGCGCGCAGGCGCTTCTCGATAGTGGTGCAGCGGAGGCAAAGTTCATGGCAATTTGCGCGGCACAGGGCGGTTTCCACGAACCCGGCACCGCCGCGCAACGCATCGAGATACTTGCCCGGCATGCGGGCGAACTGACGGCCGTGGACAACCGCCGGATTGCCCGCATCGCCAAACTGGCCGGTGCCCCGCGTCAGAAGAGCGCAGGCATCCGCCTTCTGGTGCGGATCGGGGATTGGGTGGACAAGGGCCAGCCGCTTTATGAGCTTCATGCCGAGACACCAGGCGAACTGGCCTATGCCCTGGCCTATGCCGAGTCCCAGACCGGCGTGCTCACGCTGTCCGAGGCAGTGTCATGATCCTTGTCGCGTTTCCCGAGATGAGGCCGCTTGCCGAAGACCTGGCACCCGCGCTTGGGGCGGACCTGCTCACTCTCGACTGGCACCACTTCCCCGATGGCGAAAGCCTGATCTCGCTGCCCGGCGATCTGGACGGGGCCGATGTGGCATTTCTGGCGACTTTGCGCGATCCCGACCGCCTAGCCCTGCCCTTGCGCTTCGCCGCGGCGACGGCGCGCGAGATGGGCGCGCGTCGCGTCGGATTGATCGCGCCTTATCTTGGCTACATGCGGCAGGACCGCCGCTTCGAGCGCGGGCAGGCGGTCAGCGCGCCGCTCTTTGCGCAATTCCTGGGGGAAAGCTTCGATTGGCTGGTGAGTGTCGATCCGCATCTGCACCGCATCGCCCGGCTGCAGGATGTCTTCCCGATGCCTGCCATTCGCGCCGTATCCGCCCCGCTGCTTGCGACCTGGATCAGCACGAACCTGCCAGACGCCGTTCTTCTGGGCCCTGACAGCGAAAGCCAGCAATGGGTCGCCGAGGTGGCCCGGCTGGCCGGACGGCCCTATGAGGTCTTGCGCAAGGTGAGATCCGGTGACCGCAGTGTCGATGTCAGTGTGCCGGAAAGCGCGGCGCTGCGCGAAGGCACGCCAGTGATCCTCGACGACATCGCATCTTCCGGCGTCACGATGGCACGCGCCGTCGAAAGATTGCTTGCGGCTGGAACCGCCGCGCCTGTCTGCCTGGCTATCCATGCGGTCTTTGCGCACGGCGCTCAGGACGCCATTCTGTCGGCTGGTGCGGCAAGAATCATCACCACCGACACCATACCCCATCCAACGAATGCGATCGGAATTGCCGGTCTATTGGCCGAACCGATCCTTTCGGTCGTGACAGCCCTTGACCTTCCAGTTGCTGGAACAATTAGGCTGGACCCGAATCCCGCCGAGAGGACAACCGAATGAACGACCAAGTAAGCCATGCTGCACATGAAACCGAATCCAACATTTACGTCTGCCCGATGCACCCTGAGGTACGGCAGAACGGTCCGGGCGATTGCCCGAAATGCGGGATGCATCTTGTGCCCGAGGCGGAGCTCGACAACCATGCCGGGCATGATCACCACGGTCATGACCATCACGCTGGTGCCGCCCCGGCGGACGGCAGATATGATACCGTCCCGGAGGGCTATGACGGCGCTGTCTACACCTGTCCGATGCACCCGCAGGTTCGCCAGGTCGAGCACGGCTCCTGCCCGATCTGCGGAATGGGGTTGGAGCTTGAGTCCGGGGTCCCGATGGACGACGGCCCGAACCCCGAACTGGTGGATTTCACCCGGCGTTTCTGGGTTGGCACGGTACTGACCATTCCGCTTCTGATCCTCACCATGGGTCCCTATCTCGGCTTTCCGGGAGTGCGCGAGATTTTCGGCGAGCGCGCAACCCTCTGGATCGAGTTGGTTTTCGGGACCCCGGTGGTTCTTTGGTGCGGCTGGCCGTTTCTGGTTCGGGGCTGGAATTCGTTCCGGACGATGAATCTCAACATGTTCTCCCTCATCGGTATGGGGGTAATCGCGGCCTGGCTCTTCAGCGTCGTCGCCGTTCTGGCACCCGGCATATTCCCGGACGGATTTCGCGACGCCGAAGGTCATGTCGGCGTCTATTTCGAGGCGGCGGCGGTGATCGTGACGCTCGTGCTGCTTGGCCAGGTGATGGAATTGCGCGCCCGTGAAGGCACCGGCAAGGCGATCCGCGCGCTTCTCGACATGGCGGCCAAGACCGCGAGGGTCATCCGAGACGACGGGTCCGAAGAGGAGATTCCGCTGGAGGACGTACAGGTCGGGGACCGGCTGCGCGTGCGTCCCGGTGACAAGGTGCCGGTCGATGGCGTTGTGCTGGACGGCCGGTCCTCGGTCGATGAAAGCATGATCTCAGGTGAACCTGTGCCGGTGGAGAAGACCGAGGGCGACCCGCTGACCGGCGCGACGATCAATGGCACCGGTTCTCTGGTGATGGAGGCGACGCGTGTCGGGTCCGACACGATGCTCGCGCAGATCGTCGAGATGGTGTCGAACGCGCAACGCTCGCGCGCACCGATCCAGAAGTATGCCGACAAGGTGGCGGGATATTTCGTTCCGGCCGTGATCGGTATCGCGGTCCTGTCCTTCATCGCGTGGGCGGTCTGGGGGCCATCCCCGGCGCTGTCCTACGCATTGATCTCGGCTGTCGCCGTGTTGATCATCGCCTGTCCCTGTGCGCTTGGCCTGGCGACACCGATGTCGATCATGACGGCAACGGGGCGGGGGGCCCAGGCCGGGGTGCTGATCAAGAACGCCGAGGCGCTGGAGCGGTTCGAGAAGGTCGATACCTTGATCGTCGACAAGACCGGCACGTTGACGATGGGCAAGCCGCAGCTTGTCGCCGTCCTGCCGCAACCCGGTCACGACGAGGCCGAGGTCCTGCGTCTCGCCGCATCGCTGGAGCGCGGGTCGGAACACCCCCTCGCCGAGGCCATCGTGCGCGGCGCCGAAGAGCGCGATGTGAATATGGCGGACGCGGACGACTTCGAGGCGGTCACAGGAAAGGGCGTGAAGGGCGTCGTGGGCGGCAAGGCGGTCGCATTAGGCAACCTGGCGATGATCCGGGACCTTGGCCTTGAGGCCGGCGACCTGACCGCCAAGGCAAATGCCCGTCGCGACGAGGGCGAGACGGTGATGTTCGTGGTGCTGGATGGCGAGATCGCGGGTCTCGTCGCTGTCGCCGATCCGGTGAAGGAGACCACGCCCGCCGCCATCAAGGACCTGCATGCACTGGGATTCCGCGTCATCATGGCCACCGGTGACAACGAGCGCACGGCCAAGGCGATCGGCGCACGTCTCGGCATTGACGAGATCCGGGCCGACGTGCTGCCCGAGGACAAGGCGCGGATCATCAAGGAATTGCAGCAGCAGGGCCGCAAGGTGGCGATGGCCGGCGATGGCGTCAACGACGCGCCGGCCCTGGCCCAGGCCGATGTCGGAATCGCCATGGGCACCGGGGCCGATGTGGCCATCGAAAGCGCGGGCATCACGCTGGTCAAGGGCAACCTCGACGGTATCGTGCGCGCACGGCGGCTCGCACGGGCCACCATGCGTAATATCCGGCAGAACCTGTTCTTCGCACTGATCTACAACGCCTCTGGCGTGCCTGTCGCGGCGGGGGTGCTGTTTCCGTTCTTCGGCATCCTCATCAGCCCGATGTTTGCCGCCTTCGCCATGAGCGCCTCGTCGATATCGGTGGTGCTCAATTCGCTGCGCCTTCGCGGCGCAAAGATCTAGAAAGGAAGCCACAACGTGACCCATCAACCTGATCCATCACATGTTAATCAAAGTCAATCGGAGCATGCCCACCGCCCGCCCTCATTCTGGCGATCACGCGCCGGCATCTATCTGATCGTTGCGCTGGCAGTTGGCGGCCTTCTTCTGGGTTACGAGCACCGGGTGCACATCCTGAGCAGCGGATTGCTGATCTGGCTGCCCTTGCTGCTCTGCGTCGGCATGCACTTCTTCATGCATGGCGGTCATGGAGGCCACGGCGGGCACGGCAAGGGAGACGACCAGTAATGACCGATGCAGGTGCTTCCTATGGACTTTGGCTGCTGGTATTTATCAATTCGGCGGTATTCATCATTTTCGCCTTCAGTTTCTTCAAGCCGCAGACAAAACGCGACTGGCGCAGTTTTGGAGCGTTCAGCGCTTTTGTCGTAGCTCTCTTCACCGAGATGTACGGGTTCCCGTTGACCATCTTCTTTCTTTCCGGCTGGCTGCAATCGACCTGGCCGGAGGTAGACTGGTTTGCCCACGACAGCGGACATCTCCCCGAAATGATGTTCGGCTGGCAATCGAACCCGCATTTCGGGCCGTTCCACCTCCTGAGCTTCGTCTTTATCGGCGGCGGCTTCTGGCTCATATCCGTGGCATGGCACCATCTGTGGAATGCGCAGCGTCAGGGGTTGCTTGCGACGACAGGCCCCTATGCCCGCATTCGTCATCCCCAGTATGTGGGGTTCGTGCTGATCATGCTGGGCTTTCTCGTGCAATGGCCGACCCTCCTGACGCTGGCCATGTTTCCGGTACTGGTCTGGATGTACGCACGGCTGGCCCGCGGCGAGGAGAAGGACAGCCGAGAACGGTTCGGCGCTGGCTGGGACAGGTATGCCAGCCGGGTTCCCGCTTTCATACCAAACGTTAACACTCTGCAGAATGTTGAACGCTGATTGGAAGCGAAAGCCGATCTGATGTGTTATTTGCCTGCCTAAAACATCTTTGGAAGACTGCAAACATACGGTATCTGAAACCATGATGAAAAAACCCGCCCTTCTGCGGCACGTACTAATCATAGGAACGTCCGTGCTGACGGGATACCTGCTGCTTGCTTCGCGTGCCGAGTGGTCGGAGATGCACCGCTACAACCGAGCGCTGGGGGATCTTTCACTGCTGCTCATCGTTGCTGCAATGGCGATTGGGCCGCTCGCACGCTTGTCGTCTGCGCCCTTTTTACGGAAGCTCATGCCGTACCGACGCGAGCTCGGTATTTATGCGGTTCTGGCGGCGACGGTGCATACCATCATCATACTGATCGGCTGGGTCGAGCTTGATTTTGCACGGCTGTTCGGTTTTGAGTATCACCCCCAGCTGCAACGCTACGTGATGCTTCAGCACGGGTTTGCGCTGGCCAATGTGGTTGGGATCGCGGCACTGCTCTACGGCTTTGTGCTTGCCGGTACGTCGAATAATTTCAGCCAAAGGGTACTTGGCACGTCCGTGTGGAAATACATCCAGCAGGGCGCTTATGTTCTGTGGTGGCTGGCAGTGCTGCACACGGCCTATTTCTTGTTCTTTCATTTTCTTGATTTTCACCGCCAAATGCCTGAGCCGAACTGGGCGCGATGGCCGTTCGTTGCCCTTGTGGCGTCAGTTATCGCTCTGCAAGGGGCCGCCGTTGTAGTCACATGGCGTTCGCAAACTTCCCGGCGGATCTACGGCGCACCCTCGCAACGGGAGTAGTCGCGATTTCATCAGACGCCCAGGGTCGGGACTTCTGGCGGCCTGAAACCTATCGGGTGGGCATGCGCAGAGGCGTAACGACCTAAAAAGCAAGCAAGGCAGATCGAAATGCAGAAACACAATAAAAACCACGATGGGAACGACGGCTACCGTGAAGGCTCGATCAGCCTTGGCGGAGCTGTTGCCATGGGCACGGGCGTGATGATCGGTGCGGGCATCTTTGCCCTGACCGGACAAATCGCCCAGCTGGCTGGACCACTATTTCCACTCGCGTTCATCGCTGGTGCCATCGTGACCAGCTTCAGCGCTTACAGCTACATCAAGATGTCGAACGCCTGGCCCTCGGCAGGGGGCATCGCGATGATCCTTCAGAAATGCTATGGATCGGGGGCGGTCGCGGCGGGAGCGGCGCTTTTGATGGCGCTCAGCATGGTGATCGCGGAAAGCCTCGTCGCACGGACATTCGCCACTTATGTCTTGCGGCCTCTCGATATCACGGGCGGGCCACTTGTGCCCGTTCTGGCGGTTGCCGTGATCGTGTTCGCATTCTTGGTCAACATCGCAGGAAACCGCTCCGTCGGGCTATTCTCTCTAATCATGGCGGCGATCAAGATCGGAGGCATCGCGCTGTTCGGTATCGCAGCACTCTGGTCAAGCGGGTTTCAGTTCGCAGCCGCGTCAGAAACGGCCGAGACCTTTGGAGTGACAGGCTTCATCGCGTCCGTTGCGCTGGCGATCCTTGCCTTCAAGGGCTTTACCACGATCACCAACAGCGGCGGCGAAATCACCGATCCCCACCGCAATGTGGGCCGCACTATCATGCTGTCCATCGCGATCTGCGTGGTGGTCTACCTGCTTGTGGCCTTTGGCGTGGGCGCGAGCCTGACAATCGACGAAATCATCGCCGCGCGCGACTATTCGCTGGCCCAGGCGGCTGAGCCCGCACTCGGGCAGGTCGGCTTTTACTTGACGGTCGTGTTGGCGGCCGTGGCCACGGCATCCGGCGTGCTGGCCAGCGTTTTCGCAGTGTCGCGGATGCTGACCATGCTGACGGAGATGAAAATGATCCCGCACAGCCATTTTGGCATGTCCGGGGCTGTCCAGCGGCATATGCTGGTCTATACAGTCGTTATCGCCTCGACGCTGGCCGTGCTCTTTGATTTGGGACGGATCGCATCCCTTGGTGCCTTCTTTTACCTCGTCATGGACATGATCATACATTGGGGCGTGTTCCGCTATCGTCGAACCGAAGTTGGCGCCTCCAGTATCGTGCTTTTGTCTGCGCTCTCTCTCGATGCAATTGTATTGGCAGCTTTCACCGTAATGAAGCTTCAAAGTGATCCAATGATCGTTCTGTATGCGGCTGTCGGAATGATCGCTGTCTTCGCTTTCGAGCGCGTTTACTTGTCGCGATGGTTGGCACCTCAGGCCGCGCATTCCCACGGTGAATAGCCAGCCATCATCTAGCCCTGAAGGAATGCGATGCCTTGTGCACCGATTGCGATCAATCCGACCGACAGGGCAAACGCAAACAAGGCGAGCAGCATCAAGCCCGCTTTTATTGGCAAGCGACGAACGGTCGGTCCAAGAAATTCCGACTGCCCGAAAGCTGAAACATATAGCGGCAGCGCGCTGATCATTGTCGCATAAAGATAAACTCCGGAGATGTTCTCAAAAAACGCCGAACGCGCAAGGGTTGGGGCAACGACCGACAACGCGGTTGCACGACTGCCCCCGAATGACTCGAACCAGTCGGCAGACAAAACGTAGATCAGTGCGTGGAGGCTTGGAAAGAGAATGGCTCTGAGCAAGATATCCACCAGCACGAAAAACGCCGTATCTCGGCGGGCGACCTTTGGTTTCTGTATCACCGCGAAAAGAAAAAAACTGACATAGTTTATGGCAAAAACTACGGGCAGACCGTTGGTCGTAACTTGCCTCAGAAAGCGGGCCAGCGATGGCCCGCCGGCGGCAAGAGCCGCTGCAAAGCCCGGCGAAAGCAAGATATAAAGGCAGAGGACCGGCAGTAACGCTTCGAGGCTGAATGCCAAGACAATGCTCACAAACTGAACACCGGGCATGTCGACGGAGAAAAACCTCTGCATGTTAGAACGTTGGCACATATACGGCTTGAGATCGAGGATGTTGAACCTGCGTTTGGGAACCAAGCATTCGCTCCAGGTCTTTGGGACGAATGAAATTTAAGTTTCGAAATCTCCTGAACCGCGTCCATGTCTCAACTGCAGGCCGAGCGACATAACAAATGGTAGGTTACTGCCGGACCTAGTTGCGGAAATGTTGATAGCATTGGAAAGTAGCTTTTCTGCATGTCTTACGCTGGCGGTAATTTTCAGAACGGAATATTCCTATCCGAGTGGGCGGACTCCTTTCAGGGTCTATTGCAATCTGCGCGGAGATCGCGGCCATCGTGCCGCTTCCATGCAAAAGCCCATCATGGCTGCCGACCCAGATGCAAAAGTTTCGTGCGATCTGACTGCACCTATCGTCGGCGTCGACAGCACTCTGGATGAAACTGCATTGGCCGTAGCGATCAGCGACGCGGGCTATGTCTCCGAGAAACTGGCTGAAGTTCGGTAGCACAAGACGCGTCAGCAACGCTGCGCTGAGCGGGAGCGAGGTATTGGCTGTTCATATGTTTCTGATATGCAACATTTTCTGACTGCAGTGGCCGTATCTCGCCTGTTTCAAAAAAAGCGACAAACCTTCCTGCGCAGGACGGATTGACTATACTGCACAGGTATCCGATGTTCGCGGCATGAGCTTTCGAGTTTTCATATCAAGCTGGTCAAGGGCGTTTACGTGCATTGCGTTTGCGCTGGCATTGGTATTGTCACCACCTTCTGCCGCTCACGCGGCGTCCGGCATGCATGACGGACATCAAGCCAAGTCTGTTGGTGTCGTTGGTGCTGCAGAGGCCCATCACACTGGAAGCGGTGCGCATCACGCGCATGAGACGCTTAAGGTCGCAAGCGACATCGGCATGGCAGCGTCAGACAAGGATGGCAAAGAGCAACAAACCCAAGAGTGTTGCAACGGCATCTGTATTTCTGTCGTCTTCATCGAAGACACCAAGATCAGAGCAGAGCCGGTTGGTACAAGTGAATATGTCATTCTGGACGGTCAAACGTATTCGGTAGAAACAGCAGGGTTTCTTCGGCCCCCTCGATTCCTGATCTGAACCGGCGCCCAAATCGGGTGTGAGCCTTGCGCAGATTCTGCGTGAGACAACGTTCACCAATCAGGTTACTTTCATGAAAATTCATCTACTTATGGGGGCTTCGGCCCTCGGGCTTGGCGCATGCGCCTATGAGCCCACCCCGTTGCCGTCCGTCGCGACCCAACAGGCCGTCGTCAACACGGCAGTTTCATCGCCGATCAGCTATCAGGACCCCTTGGCGGGCTACACCTATCGCGGCCCTACAGGTCCCCGCGACTGGCGTTCCGTCAATCAAGAACAGACGGAGGGCAACTGATGCGAGTATCGAAGTTTCCGCTGGTTTTCGGCTTTCCGCTAATCTTGGGTGCCTGTGCTGCAGCTGTACCGGGCATCTACACGGAACCAAAAGCTGGCTTCGCCAACATTTCCAGCCAGGTCACACCAGCCATCGGCAAACGGACAGCCTTCGCCGAAACCCAGGCCGAAAACGAGGCCTTGAAGAAGCAGGTGCACGCAATGGTGCACCGCAAGACCATTTCGGCGGACACCGCCGTTCAGGTCGCGCTTCTGAACAACAAAGGGTTGCAGGCGTCCTATGCGAACGTTGGCCTATCGGCCGCAGAGGCCTGGCAGCAATCGACGCCGGAAAACCCGATCGTGTCGATTGGTATACTGGGCATCGGTGCGCCCGAACTGGGTGCCTACAGGGCGATCGAGGGACTGATCCGGTCGAACGTGCTCGATGCCACCACTCGCAAGCAGCGTACGGCCATTGCAGACGCAAACTTCCGGCAGGCTCAACTGAGCGCCGTGAACGACACACTCGCACTGGCCAATCAGACGCGGAAGGCATGGGTCGATGCCGTAGCCGCCTTCGAGGCTGTGAGTTATCTCCGCCGTGCGAAAGCGACGTCTGACGCCGGATCGGAATTGGCTATGAGGCTGGGTGAGACCGGCGCGCTCAACACAGCCGGGCAGGCCCGTGAACAGGCATTCAATGCCGAACTCGCCGGACAACTTGCCCAGGCACGCTTGAATGCTACCCGGTCCAAAGAGCAGCTGACCAGGCTCATGGGGCTGTGGGGCACCGAAGTCGACTATTATGTGCCCGATGCCCTTCCTGCGCTGCCGCGTTCCGTCGGCCGTGTGACTGACATCGAAGCGAAAGCATTGCGAAATCGGGTTGATCTGCGCGTTGCCAAACTTGGCCTGGAAGCACAGGCCAAGGCGTTTGGTCTGACTGATCAGACTCGCATTATCAGCGATCTCGAATTCATTGCCGGGTTCGAAGCGGAGCGGGAAATTGAGGACGGAGAAACGGAGACCGTGACCACCCCTCAGGTGGAGGTGGAGTTCGCAATCCCGATTTACGACACCGGGAAGGCACGGATGCGCAAGGCGGAATTGTCGTACCTGCAAGCAGCTAACGTGCTGGCAGAAAGAGCCGTCAACGTGCGGTCCGAAGCGCGTGGTGCTGAAGCCTCCTATCACGCCGCGTATAAGATCGCCCGCCACTATCGCGACGTTCTGGTGCCGCTACGCACGACCGTCGAAGAAGAGGGGCTGCTGTCTTATAACGGCATGATCACCAACACTTTCGAGCTGCTGACAGACGTGCGCGAGAAACTGGGCGCATCACTTGAAGCGGCAAACGCAAAACGCGAATTCTACATGGCACAGGCTGATCTGACCGCTGCGATCTATGGCGGCGGCGAAGGCGGTGGCGGTGCTGGTGGAGAAGGCGCGACACTTGCCGCCGGTGGCGGCGCAGGACACTGAAAGGAACTGACATGCTAAATAGACGTCAATTACTCGGAGCCGGTGCGGCAGGTGCAACGCTGGTATCTTCGAAAGCCTGGGGTCAAACCCTGAACATGGGCCTGCCCGAAGCTGCCCAAATGGATAGCGCAGCAACGGCGATCACGGCGCGTCCCAATTCCGGGCCGGACTACACACCTGTGGTCACATTGAACGGGTGGACCCTGCCGCACCGGATGAACAACGGGGTGAAAGAATTTCACCTCGTGGCCGAACCGGTAGAACGCGAGCTTGCCGACGGCATGATCGCGCATTTGTGGGGCTACAACGGCCAATCCACCGGCCCGACGATCGAAGCAGTCGAAGGCGACCGGGTGCGCATCTACGTCACCAATAAGCTGCCGGAAGGCACAACGGTGCACTGGCACGGGCTCATTCTTCCTTCAGGCATGGATGGGGTCTCCGGATTGAGCCATCCAAGCATCCCGCCGGGCAAAACCTTCGTCTACGAATTCGACTTGGTGAAGTCCGGAACGTTCATGTACCACCCCCACGGCGATGAAATGACCCAGATGGCGATGGGGATGATGGGCATGTTCGTTGTCCACCCCAAGGATCCCACATTCATGCCGGTGGATCGTGATTTCCTGATCATGCTGAATGCTTTCGACATCGATCCGGGTACCTATGTACCCCGCATCATGACGATGACGGATTTCAACCTTTGGACCTGGAACAGCCGGATCTTCCCCGACATCGATCCGCTGGTCGTGAACAAGGGCGACCGGGTGCGAGTACGGGTTGGGAACCTTACGATGACGAACCACCCGATCCATATGCACGGCTATGACTTCAAGGTCACCTGCACGGATGGCGGCTGGGTGCCGCCTGAAGCACAGTGGCCGGAGGTCAGCATCGACATTCCCGTAGGTGCGATGCGCGCCTACGAATTCGTCGCCGATCATCTGGGAGATTGGGCGATCCATTGCCACAAATCGCACCATACGATGAACGCCATGGGCCATGACGTGCCGACGTTCATCGGGGTGAACAAGAAGCCGCTGACCCAGAAGATCCGTCAATTCCAGCCGGAATACATGCCGATGGGCATGTCCGGCATGGGGGACATGGCAAAAATGGAAATGCCGCTACCCGACAATACCATCCCGATGATGACGGGTTGGGGCCCGTACGGACCCATCGAGATGGGCGGCATGTTTTCGGTCGTGAAGGTGCGGGACGGTATCGACGCGGACGATTACTCCGATCCCGGCTGGTACGAGAACCCTCCGGGCGAGATGGCCTACGAATGGACTGGCGAATTACCCGACTTTGCCTCCAACAACAGCCCCAAGACCATTCTCACACCGAAACCAACCTCGAAGGGCTGAGCGGCCCTTCGTCATCTCCAACCAAACCAACCTACAGGACAATAAAATGAGAAATCTTCTTTTGACGACAAGCTTCGCGATCGCGCTATCAGCACCGGCCTTTGCTGCAGGTACACACGACGGCGGACATGGGGAGACCAAGCCAGCCGCAATGATGGTCGGCATGCCGGGTGACGCCGCCAAGGTTGACCGCACAATCGACGTCACTTTGCTCGAAAACGATGATGGCCAGATGCTGATCGAGAGTGAGCCGATGGATATCAAAGAGGGCGAAACCATCCGCTTCAACATCACCAACAAGGGCGAGCTGGAGCATGAATTTGTCCTCGACACGGTAGAGCGTAATGCCGAGCATAAGATCGAAATGGCCAAGATGGACATGGAACATGACGATCCGAACCGTATCCGTCTCGATGCGGGCGCTTCGGGCGAGGTTGTCTGGACTTTCGCAAATTCTGGCAGATTCGAAGCGGCATGCTTGATCGCCGGCCACTACGAATCCGGCATGCACCGTGAGGTCGCAGTAGGTGACCAGATGGCTCAGGCTGACGTGGAATACACGAGCGGCACCATCAAGAAAATCGACGCCAAGGCCGGCAAGGTTACAATCATCCACGGGCCGTTGGTCACACTCGACATGCCCGCCATGACCATGGTGTTTCGCGCGGACGAGACGATGATCGCGAACATGTCGGAAGGTCAGGACATCGAATTCGTCGCTGACCGGGTCAAGGGCAAACTCACTGTCACACAGATCAAGTGATGAAAATCCATGGGGCCAGGGCAAACGCCTTGGCCCCATCGCTTTGAGGCTTGGCCCGAGCAAGCAAGAAGATCCCAAAAAATCAAGCGCTACGGAGGTAGCCGAGCATGACGAATTTCCTGAGAACCTGCACCATCGCCCTTGCGCTCGTCCTTCCGGCTTTTTCAGTGGGCGCTTCCAGTGGCAAGGGCCAGCAGCCTCACGCGCGTGCATTCGAAGTGCCTGGCCATGATCCGATCGGGAAACCCGGTGATGGCTCCTCAATCGACACGACGATTGAATTGTCCATCAGGGAGACAGAAAGCGGCTACATGCTTTTCGAGCCGGACGCACTCCACATCGAGAGCGGTTCAGTTATCCGCTTTTTGATCAGCAATCTGGGCGGACTGGATCACGAGTTTTTTCTCGGCTCCTTTAACGAGGTTGCAGAACACCAGCAGTGGATGCGCGAACATCCCGATATGCAACATGACAACGCCAATTCAGTTTCGATCCCTAGTGGACAAAATGCCGAGTTGATCTGGGAGTTCTCCGATATGACCAACCTGGAGTTCGTATGCTTGATCCCCGGCCACCGGGAAGCGGGCATGTGGGGCGTCATCATCGTGCACGATCACCTTGCGCCGAAATCCAAGGGCTAGACTTTTCAATGTCACTCTTGGACAGGTATCACCTGCTTGTACACGACGTAGCTGCCGCCTTTGGGTACGACTACAACGATGCCACGCCAGACTGGGTGCATCCGTTCATTCATCTCATACTGGTCTTGGCCCCCGCGCTGCTGATCACCGTTGGCTCATATCTTGCTATTCGCGGCATTCTGAAGCTTTGGAAGTACCGCAGCACGCCGGCGTTACACACAGAGCCCATACGAGGGCTTGAAAAAAGTCTTTTCAAGACTGTCTTGCGCTACTCCAGAAGTCAGCAGGCATTGATGATATTGGTTAGCCTCATCGCAATGCCTATACTCTATCTGACTTTAGAACTGCCAAAACAGATCGTAAACAACGCTCTGGATTCAGGCCGTTTCCCGATTGCCATTTTGGGACAAGACCTCGATCAGGTCGTTTTCCTCATGCTGCTTTGCGGTCTTTACCTTCTGGCGATCATCCTGAACGGGCTAAACAAATATGGCCTTAATGTCTTCAAAGGGTATGTCGCTGAGCGTTTTCTGCGGCGCTTCCGCCTGCTGGTCTATCGGCACTGGCGCAGCGATCCAGACGCTCGAAACCAGAGCGAAATCATCCCTATTCTCGCACAGGAAGTTGAGCCCATAGGTGGCTTTGCTGCAGATGTCCTTGCGCTACCAATCCTGCAAGGCGGTACGCTTCTGACGATCCTGTCTTTCATGTTCGTTCAGGACCCTGTGTTGGGTGCCGCCGCACTGACGGTGCTGCCAATTCAACTCGTGCTGCTGCCCAAGCTACAACGCCGGGTCAACGCCCTTTCACGCACAAGGATCAGGGAAGTCCGACAACTTGGCAGGCAGCTCAGCGATCAGTTGCGCGAACGACAGGTCAATCCGGCCGGGCTGCTGCCAGTGAGTACAAGTTTTAGAGAGCTTGAGCGCGTGCGCAGGAAGATTTTCCGTCTGAAGTTCTTCATCAAGGCCCTCAACAATTTTCTGACCGCGCTGACGCCCTTCCTGTTCTACTCTTTGGGTGGATATTTTGTCATCGAAGGTCGCATTACACTCGGCGCGCTGGTGGCCGTCCTGGCAGCACACAAGGACTTCTCGGCACCGCTGAAAGAGCTCTTCAATTACTATCAGACGCTGGAAGACACGCGGATCCGGTATCAGGAAATCATGGCCTTTTTAAACAAATCGATTCAGCCATTGGGGCATGCTCAGCCAGACAACACTGCGCCACAAGAGGCTGGCCAATTCGAGCGATCCAAGCAGAGATACCCAGCTCTTTCTTTGGTAGGGCAGGGGGCCATAGCAACATCATGAAGGAGTTTGATGGGATGAAATGGGCAGCGATATTCTTTGCTTTGATCGCCGTTGCTTCAGCAGGCTGGTACATCATGCAGCCGGATTACTCTCAAACGGGTACGCAGACGGATGAGGGCGTCGCGCTTCCCGCAGGCGCGCTTGTAACTGTCACGCTACCAGCAAGTTTTACAGAGCAGGAGCAAATCGGCGCAGGCGCTTATGATGCGGTCTGTGCCGTGTGCCACGGCCTGAACGGGCAAGGCCGGGATGGCGTTGCTCCACCGCTTGTTCACAAGATTTACGAACCGAGCCATCACAGCGACATGGCGTTTGTCCTCGCGGCGCAAAATGGAGTGCGGGCGCATCATTGGAAATTTGGAAACATGCCAGCGGTTGAAGGCGTGACGCGATCAGAGATCCTTGCTATCGTGACGTATATTCGAGCATTGCAGCGTGCCAATGGGATCAATTAAGCCGTTTCGACAGATAAGAGGGTGGAGTTTGGTTCGCGGTCAACGACTACTAGGTTCGCCGCGACATGGCCACAACTGGCGGAAGAACGTTTTCATGAGTAAATGTCTTTTTGCGTCCATATTGAGTATTGGTGCATTTTTCAGTTCTTTCACCGCAACATATGCCGAGGAAACCGACCTCTTCAGATTGACCGACCGCGCAGCCCCGGTCGGCATCGGTGCCCGTGAGCCATCACTTGCAACCTTGCCGGATGGCCGGGTCGTATTGAGTTGGACAGAAGAAAACGGAGCCGAAGCGGAAGTTCGCATGGCCATCCTTGATGGCAGCGAGTGGTCGGACGCTCGCACAATTCATAAATCGTCAAAGATTTACATCAACTGGGCCGATTTTCCATCGGTAGCGGTGCTGGCTGATGGCGGCCTGGCGGCACAATGGCTTAAACTGAATGGGGAGGGTGATTACCAATATGACGTCAATATCGCTTTTTCTAAAGATGAAGGCAGAAGCTGGACGGAACCGCTTGTTCCCCATGATGACAGATCACAACGCGAGCACGGTTTTGTTTCGTTGGTTCCCGATCAGTTTGGCGGGTTGACGGCGCTGTGGCTGGATGGCCGGGAGTATGACAGTCAAACAGAAGGCGAAAACTTCGAGAATGCGATGCAGCTGCGCGCACGACAGATCAACTCTGACGGAACGATGAAGCCAGAAAGCCTGTTGGACGCGCGCGCTTGTACTTGTTGTCAGACGTCCGCAGCGCGGACCGCTTCGGGCGATATCGTGGCGGTCTATCGTGATCGAACCGCCGATGAAATCCGCGACATTTCGATTGTTCGATCTACCGGAGGGGACTGGACGCAACCCCTCACTGTTCACGACGACGGATGGGAAATTGCCGGCTGCCCCGTAAATGGCCCAGCTGTTGATAAGATGGACGACAAGGTGTCCGTCATCTGGTTCACTGCAGCTGAGAATAAACCGGAGGTTTATATCGCGTTTTCGGACGATGGCGGCGCGCAGTTTGACGAACCGCTCCGCATTGACCTCGGCACAGCCGCGGGACGGGTGGATGTTCTGCAAATGCCGGATGGAAGCGCATTGGCGCTCTGGATTGAATATGTGGGAGGCGGTGAAGCGATCGTCATGTGCCACATATCGCGAAGTACCGGATGCGCAGCGCCTCAGGCGCTCCATATCAATCGGGGCGGCGGATCGATCGGTTTTCCCCGAATGGCGCGCGGAGACGCCAATACGTTTGTGGCCTGGACGCAGCCGACCGGCGGCGGGGATGGGGACACTACAATCCGCATGGTCGAAGTCGCGGTGACTCCATAGGTTTCGAGCATACATCTCAATATCCTATTGCTTGCTTGACGCCGTTGCCCTTATTCTGCGGCCCGCCCGAGGGCCAAATCAGGCACTGTACCGGCTTGCTTCAGGCTCCACCCTTTGATGATGGCATAAACCGCCGGAATGACGATCAGGGTCAGCAAGGTTGACGACACCATTCCCCCGATCATGGGCACTGCGATGCGCTGCATGATCTCGGACCCGGTGCCATGCGCCCAAAGGATCGGCATCAGGCCGGCCATGATTGCGACAACTGTCATCATCTTGGGGCGCACGCGGTCTACTGCACCCACCATGATCGCGGCGTAGAGCTCGTCGCGGGTCAGGTCCCTGTCGCCCGCGCGGGCACGCGCTTCATTCAACGCCTGATCGAGATAGATCAACATGATCACTCCGGTTTCAGCCGCCACCCCGGCCAGCGCGATAAACCCGACGGCCACCGCAACCGACATGTTGAAGCCCATGAACCACATGAGCCAAATGCCACCGACCAGAGCGAAAGGCAGCGACAGCATCACGATCAAGGTTTCCGTCAGGCGGCGGAAGTTTAGGTAAAGCAGCAGAAAGATCAGCGCCAGCGTCAGCGGCACAACAGTGGCCAGCCGCTGTTTCGCGCGTTCAAGGTATTCGAACTGACCGCTCCAGCCCAAAGAATAGCCGGGTGGCAGAGTGACGGAGGCCGCGACCGCCGCCTGAGCTTCGGCCACATAGCCGCCAAGATCGCGTCCGACGATATCGACAAAGATATATACGGCAAGCTGTCCGTTCTCGGTGCGGATCGACGTAGCTCCGCGGGTGCGTTCAATGGTGGCCACGTCCCCCAGCGGAATGGTGCCACCGCCCGGCAGTGCAACCTGAACCTCGCGCCCAATCGCCTCCGGATCAGACCGCAGTGTCGCCGGATAGCGCACTGCGACGTCGTAGCGCTCGCGCCCCTCGACGGTCTGCGTGATGGCCTTGGCCCCCAACGCCATGCCGATTACCTCTTGCACATCCTGCACCGACAGACCGTAGCGGCCAAGCGCTGTACGGTCCGGGGTGATGTCGAGGTAATAGCCGCCGATCACCCGTTCGGCATAGGCGCTGGTCGTTCCGGGCACCGTTCGTACCACGGCTTCGACCTCACGGGCGACCTTTTCCATCTCGGTCAGGCTGGTGCCGAAGACCTTGATCCCCACAGGCGTGCGGATTCCGGTGGACAGCATGTCGATGCGCGCCCGGATCGGCATCGTCCAGGCGTTCGATACGCCGGGAAATTGCAGGGCGGCATCCATTTCCTGCCGCAGGCTTTCGGTCGTCACACCGGGCCGCCATTCGTCTTCCGGGCGGAGCTGGATGATCGTCTCAAACATCTCGGTCGGCGCGGGATCGGTCGCGGTCAGGGCGCGGCCCGCCTTGCCGAAGACGGTCAGGACCTCGGGAAAGGTCTTGATGATGCGGTCTTGCGTCTGCATCAACTCTGCGGCCTTGGTGACTGACAGACCGGGCAAAGTGGTCGGCATATACATCAGCGTGCCCTCGTTCAGGACGGGCATGAACTCTGACCCCAACTGCCGCGCGGGCCAGATCGTGACCACCAGTGCGGCGAGAGCCACTATGATCGTGAGACTTTTGGCCTTCAGCACGGCGCGGATGATTGGGCGGTAAACGGCGATGAGTGCCCGATTCACCGGATTCCTGTGTTCAGGGATGATCCGGCCGCGCACGAAGACCACCATCAGCGCAGGCACCAGCGTCACCGACAGGAACGCCGCCGCCGCCATCGAAAACGTCTTGGTATAGGCCAGCGGGCCGAACATGCGTCCCTCCTGTCCTTCCAGTGCAAAGATCGGCAGGAACGATACGGTGATGATCAGCAGGCTGAAGAACAGTGCCGGGCCGACCTCGCTTGCGGCTTCGATCAGCACCTCGATGCGGGGCTTATCGGGGGCAGCACGTTCCAAATGCTTGTGCGCGTTCTCGATCATCACGATGGCGGCGTCGATCATCGCGCCGATGGCGATGGCAATGCCGCCGAGGCTCATGATATTGGCCCCGATCCCGAGGAATTTCATCGCGGTGAACGCCATGAGCAATCCGATAGGCAGCATGATGATCGCTACGAGGGCCGACCGGACGTGCAACAGAAAAATGATCGTGACCCCGGCCACAACGAGACTTTCTTCGAGAAGCGTTGTTTTCAGCGTCTCTATTGCCGACAGGATCAGGTTGGACCTGTCATAGACCGGCACGATGTCGACCCCGTCCGGCAAGCTTTGAGCAACCACATCCAGTTCTGACTTGGCGTTTTCGATCACGTCCAGTGCATTGGCGCCCACCCGTTGCAGCACGATGCCGCTGGCCACCTCGCCCTCACCGTTCAACTCGGCGATGCCGCGGCGTTCATTGGGGACGATTTCGACCCGCGCCACGTCGCGCAGGCTGATCGGGACGCCGCCGATACTGCGCAGGGTGATGTTGCCGATATCCTCGGTCCCCGACAGATAGCCCCGTCCGCGTACCATGAATTCGAACTCGGAAAGCTCTACCGTGCGCCCGCCGGTGTCCATGTTGCTTTCAGAGATGGCCTTGCCGATGTCGGACAGCGTGAACCCCTGCGCCCGCATCCGCACCGGATCCACCGTGACCGAGTATTGCTTGACGAAGCCGCCGACGCTGGCCACTTCGGACACGCCCTCGGCACGGCTTGCACCAAAGCGGACGACCCAATCCTGCAACGACCGCAATTCGGCCAGCGACAGATTTTCTCCGGTGATCGCGTATTGGTAAACCCATCCGACCCCGGTCGCATCGGGACCGAGCGTGGGCGTCACGCCGTCCGGCAGGCGGGCTGCCGCGGCGTTCAGGTATTCCAGAACGCGAGACCGTGCCCAATAGGGGTCTACGCCGTCCTCGAAGATAATGTAGACAAAGGAAATGCCGAAGAACGAAAACCCCCGCACGACGCGGGATCGCGGCACCGTCAGCATCGCCGAAGTCAGCGGATAGGTGACCTGATCCTCGACGACCTGCGGAGCCTGGCCCGGATAATCGGTCAGCACGATCACCTGCACGTCAGACAGGTCGGGAATAGCGTCGATCGGCAAGTTGCGCAGTGACCAGACCCCTGCGGCGATGATCAGGGCCGTGGCAAAGAACACCAGAACAAGGTTGCGGGCGGACCATTCGATGACACGCGCGATCATTCGACTGCCTCCGGGGCGGTCAGCGCAGCCAGGGCTGCGTTCAGGTTGCTCTCCGCGTCGATCAGAAAGGTCGAGGTGGTGACGATCCGGTCGCCCTCCACAATGCCTTCAAGGATTTCCACCATCCCGGCGGCCTGCCGCCCCAGCACCACATCCTGCGGCACAAATTTCCCCTCTCCCATATCGCGGATCACCACCTGGCGATCGCCGGTGTCGATCACCGCCGTTTCCGGCACCTGCACCACGGGCGCACCGTCGCCCGTCGCCAAAACCACATCCGCGAACATGTTGACCAGCAAGCGACCCTCGGGGTTGGACAGATCGATGCGGACGCGTGCAGTCCGGGTCTGCATATCGACTTCAGGGTATATCTTGTCGATCAAGCCGCTGAAGGTCTCGCCCGGCAGGCCTGGGAAGGTGATCGTCGCAGCGTTTCCATCCGAAAGGCCCGCGAGCGCAGATTCCGGCACGTCCGCCATGACCCAGACAACCGATGTATCGGCAATACGAAACAGCGTTTCTCCGGCCTCGGACATCATGCCTTCGACGGCCATCCGTTCGAGTACCACGCCCGACCGCGGTGCCATCAGAGTGATTTGCACCGGCGTACGCCTTTCCGCCGCGATCTTGTCGATGACGGCTGCTGGGACGCCCAGATTTGCCAGCCTTTGGCGGCTGCCTTCGACCCTCCCTTCACCGCCCCGAAGGTCGGAAACATATTGCGCCGCAGCGGCGACGACCTCTGGGGAATAGAGCATCGCCAGCGGTTCGCCCGCTTCAACGATTGATCCGGTCGTTACATCCTCAACTTCTTCGATGAACGCATCCGCACGCAATGAAATGACGCTGACTCTACGGTCGTCCAGCGCGACGATCCCCGGCGCACGCACTGTTGTTGCCATGGGATCAAACACTGCAATTGACGTACGCACGCCCGTGCGTTGCAGCTTGCCGGGCGATACGGTCACTGATCCGGCATCGCTTACCTCGTCGGCATAGACGGGCAGGTAGTCCATCCCCATGGAATCCAGCTTTGGCACCGGCGACGTATCAGGCAGGCCCATCGGGTGGCGGTAGTAGAGTAGGGTTCGTTCGCCACTCTCTGCCTCTAGAGGCGTGATCGCCTCTGGATCAAACGATACGTCTTCGTTCGCCAGGACCGGCAAAAAGGACTTTCCATCGGCAGTCTCGGTCGACGCGGCGGACCATTCGGCGAGACCGTCAGGGTGTCGGTAGTAGATGACCGGGCCTGTCGGCGTTCGGGTTGCGGCTGGCATTGCTTCAGCTTGCCGTCCCATCAGCGCGGGGAATTGCGTCTGCGCCACATTTGCCAGCATAGCAGGCGTCCAACCCTTGACGCCTGCCGCGAGGCCCGCCCATCCAGCCGCGCCGCCAACCACGCCGATAAGCACCAATTTGCCAAAGACGCTCATGGCAGCACCTCGAGCACGATTTGCGCCTGAACAGTTTCAGGTTCGCCCTGCACCTTGGCCGCAACGGAAAACCGCCAGTTTCCGTCCATCGTCAGATCGGCGGAAAAGCGATAGAGACCCGGCTCTTCGCCGGGCAACGCCAAGACCGTCGAAGTCATCGTCTCCATGCCGTCCGGCTCCATATCCAGCCTTGTGGCAAAGATGACGGCGCCTTCGACGGGCGCATTGGTGCGGGTATCAATCAGACGAAGCTCCAGAACCGCGCCGTCTCCGAAGGGATAGGTCGTTTCGACGAGAACAAGGTTGTAATCAGATGCAGCCGCCTGTGCTATCGGCACGGAGAGCTGGGTCGCAACCACGAGGGTCGCAAGAAAGGTGGGGATATAACGGAGCATGATACGCCTATTTTGACGGGCAACGGGAACGCCAGCCATCGTATCGACCCTGAGTCTATACGTTACATCGGCGCGTGGATTTTGGTGCGAAAGACACCTGACCCGTCATGCCTTGGGCGGTCTTTGAAGCTCAATGTCCGCATGTTGTCGGTGCGCTGCCGCCTCGGCCCGTGAGAACTCTGCGTTTCCGGGGCTCGGCAAGCTCGCTAGAGTTGCTCGTTCCAGCCCCAGCACAATCGGGGCTACCCGACATTGCATCGTCGAAATGCAAGCAGCATCGCATTCCGGCATGTCCGGGCAGTCATCTGGACAGCAATCGCTTTGCATGACCATCGAAGACCCTGAATCCACGCTTGAAATGGACGCATGACTGATTTGCGCCAGAACAACGCCAATCAAAAGAGTAAGCACAAAAAGGCGCGTTTTGAGTATCATCGGTCAGCTATGTTGGATTTCTGACAGACCAGCAATACACGTTTTGCTGAAATGGATAATTGACCTACTTCACGTTCAAAACGCGGACCCGCTAAAGCTTCAATCGCCTCAGCCTGAGAGCGTTTGCGATGACCGAGACTGAAGAAAGGCTCATCGCGGCTGCGGCGATCATTGGTGACATTAATAGGCCGAAGACCGGGTAGAGGACCCCTGCCGCGATTGGAACACCGAGCGTGTTATAGGCAAACGCCCAGAACAGGTTCTGGCGAATGTTGCGGATCGTCGCCACCGCCAGTGTCCGCGCCTTGACGATGCCGTTCAGATCCCCGCGCAACAGCGTGATGCCCGCACTTTCAACCGCCACGTCCGCGCCCGTACCCATGGCAAGGCCGACGTCCGCTGCGGCCAGGGCTGGCGCGTCGTTGACACCATCACCCGCCATCGCGACCTTTCTGCCTTCGGCGTGCAGCTCGTCGACCAGCGCCTTCTTATCTTCCGGCAGAACGCCGGCCCGAACCTCGTCGATTCCAAGCCGCTGCGCCACGGCGCTGGCGGTGCGTTCGTTGTCACCTGTCGCCATGATGATCCGCAGACCTGCCTCGTGCAGTACCTTGATGGCTTCGGCAGTCGACTCCTTGATCGGGTCGGCCACTGCGACGATGCCGGACAGCTTACCTTCAATGGCTACGAACATGGCGGTCTTACCCTCGGCCCGTAGAACATCTGCCGCTTCCTCCGCCGTAGATGTGTCGAGAGACATGTCGCGCATCATTGCGGTATTTCCAAGTGCGACAGCCCGCCCCAAGACAGTTCCGCGCACGCCTTTTCCGGTCACCGCCTCGAAGTTTTCGGCATTGCCGACCTTGATGCCCTTCTCCATCGCACCCTCCACGATGGCCTCCGCCAACGGGTGCTCCGAGCCTTTTTCCAGGGCGGCAGCTAGGGTTAGAATGGTTTCCTCGCTTTCGTCGCCCAGAGCGGCCACATCGGTCAGCTTCGGCTTCCCCTCGGTCAGGGTACCCGTCTTGTCCACGATCAGCGTATCGACCTTGGCCATGCGTTCCAGAGCTTCGGCGTCCTTGATCAGCACACCCGCCTGTGCACCGCGCCCCGCGGCCGTCGTGATCGAAATCGGGGTCGCCAGACCCAGAGCACAGGGGCAGGCGATGATCAGCACCGACACCGCCGAGGCAATGGCAAAGACCAGAGCAGGTTCGGGTCCGAAGCTCAGCCACGCGACGAATGCGAGCAGCGCGATCAGGACAACGGTCGGCACGAAGTAGGATGAGACCTTGTCGGCAAGACCCTGAATCGGCGCGCGGGACCTACGCGCGTTCGAAACCATCTCGACGATCTGGCTCAGCATCGTGTCGGCACCCACGCGCGCGGCCTCGATGACAAGGGATCCGTTCTTGTTGATCGTGCCGCCGGTGACGGTATCGCCGGGACCTTTTTCGACCGGCAGGGGTTCGCCGGTGATCATGCTCTCGTCGATGGACGACGTACCGTCCATGACCGTGGCGTCGACGGGGATCGCGTCGCCTGGGCGGACCCGCAGACGATCCCCCTCAACGATGTTTTCCAGCGGCGCGTCATACTCTGTGCCGTCGGGCAGGATACGTCGCGCAGTTTTCGGGGCCAGGTCGAGTAGTGCCCGAATGGCATCGCCGGTCCGTTCCCGCGCCCTCAGCTCCAGAACCTGCCCAACAAAAATCAGGGTGATGATGACAACGGCGGCCTCAAAGTAGGTGCCGACCCCCGCGCCCATCCGGTAGACCTCCGGAAACACGCCCGGAAGGAACGTAGCCACCAGCGAATAGATGTAGGCCGCACCGACACCGATGGAGATCAGTGTCCACATGTTGGGCGAGCGGTTCACGATCGACGCCCATCCCCGCTCGAAGAAGGGTTTCGCCGCCCATAGGACGATTGGTGTCGCCAACGCGAACTCGACATAGGTCGCCAGTTGATGCCCGATCCAGTCTCGGACGGGCAGACCGACCAACTCACCCATGGTTAGGATGACCAGGGGAACGGCCGCGGCGGCACTGATCCACATGCGGCGGGTGAAGTCGGTCAGTTCCTCACTGGGTTCATCCGACGGTAACATCGGTTCAAGCGCCATGCCACAGATCGGGCAAGATCCGGGTTCATCACGTACGATTTCAGGGTGCATCGGGCATGTATACTGCGCGCCTGCTTGTGAGGTCATGCGACGATCCGATGCCTTGCCAGAGGCGTAGTAAACTGGATCAGCCTTGAACTTGGTGTGGCACCTGTCGGAGCAGAAATAGAAAATTTCACCGTCATAGTCTGCACGGCGTGCGTCCGGAGAAATTGTGACGGACATGCCGCACACCGGATCCACGGCATGATCCGACGACCGCTCTGACGCATCCTTGCCTACTATCTGATCCATTTCCCAGCCTTTCAAAAACTACACTGGGTCCGCAAATAGTGCTTCCCGTAGATGGAAGGTCAAGTCCAATCGCCTCGCTGTCGCGCCCGAACAGTTCAGAGGAGGTACAGTGCTGATTGTGATGGCCTTAAGCACAGAACATCCCAAGAAACTTCTTGAACCTCTAGCAACTGAAGCTCCTATCTTTGGCTCAACGCTTATTCTCAGAGGTTTCCCATGTCCCACCACGGTCCAGACACGCATCCGCACGGTCATCAGGATGATCGCAAAGACACAAAGGCTTGCTGCGGCCAGACGGCCGAAGACACCGCGCAGGTGGCAGCACCTCCACCATCCTCCGGACGCAGTTTTCGCGTTAACGGGCTGGATTGTGCGGAAGAGGTCGCGATCCTGAACAAGGTCGTCGGGCCGGAAGTCGGCGGCAGCGAGCATCTGGCCTTCGATGTGATCAACGGGCGCATGACCATCCTCAAAAGCGCCAAACCGCTCAGCGACGATAAGATCATCAAGATCGTCGGGTCGACTGGGATGAGCGCGAAGATGTGGGATGCTGAAAGCGCCGAAGCGGACCAGGCGGCCCATTTCGCACGTCAACGCCTCTTCACCGGGCTCAGCGGCGGCTTCTGGGCCGCGGGGTTCCTTTACCACATCGTCGAGACGGGGGCGGGCGGCGCGCTGCGGCTCTTCTCCGGTCATGGCGAGACGTCTATGCCTCTGGTCGAGATGGGGCTGTTCATGCTGGCGGTGGTGTTCGGAGCCTGGCTGGTCGCCCCCAAAGCATGGTCCGCCGCGCGTAGATTTTCGCCTGACATGAATTTGCTGATGATCGTCGCCGTGGCCGGGGCGATCGGTCTGGGCGAGTTTTTCGAGGCGGCAACGGTCGCATTCTTCTTTGCTCTGTCCCTCGCTCTCGAATCCTGGAGCGTGGGGCGTGCGCGCAACGCGGTCTCGGCCCTGTTGGACCTAGCACCACCCACGGCGCGCGTCATTCGTGACGACGGATCGGAGACCGATGTTCCTGCGGCTCAGGTTGCGATCGGTGACCGCTTCGTGGTGCGCGGCGGAGACCGTATCCCGCTCGACGGAGAGGTGACCGAGGGTCGCGGCGATGTTGATCAGGCTCCGATTACCGGGGAAAGTGCTCTTGTGGCAAAGGAAACTGGCGATGAAGTGTATGCCGGAACGATCAACGGCGACGGCACACTGACGGTCAGGGCCACCAAGGCCGCAGGCGATACCGTGCTCTCGAAAATCATCCGTATGGTAGGCGACGCTCATTCGCGCCGCGCCGAGGTTGAACAGTGGGTCACAAAGTTCGCCCGCATCTACACGCCTATTGTCATGGTGCTGGCGGTTCTAATCGCCGTCGTTCCACCGCTGCTGTTCGCGGGGGCATGGAATTATTGGTTCTACAATGCACTGGTTCTTCTGGTAATCGCTTGCCCCTGTGCGCTGGTTATCTCCACACCCGTTTCCATCGTTGCCTCGCTCGCGGCATCTGCGCGCAACGGCGTGCTGATCAAGGGCGGTGCCTATGTCGAGGCCCCCTCGCGTATGACCGCCCTGGCAATGGACAAGACCGGAACGATCACCATGGGCGAGCCGGAGGTCGCGGGTCTGCATCCCTTGGGCGGCACGGCCGAGCGCGACCTTCTGAGTGCCGCTGTCGCGCTGGAAGCCCGCTCTTCGCATCCTCTCGCGCGGGCCATCCTGGCGCGCGGCGAACGCGATGGGCTGAAGCAGTCGGCGGCTACCGACACCCAAACGGTGCCGGGCCGCGGCGTCGAAGGAACATGGGAGGGCCAGCCCGTCTGGCTCGGTTCGGATCGCTTTGCGACCGAGAAAGGTCTCGGTGACGCAATCCCCCGCGATCTGCTGGAGCGGATTGAGGGGGCTGGCAGCACGCTCGTGGCCGTGGGCTCCGGAAGCCGCCTGCTGGGCCTGATCGAACTGCGCGACCGTATCCGCCCGGATGCGAAGGGGGTCGTGGCGCGTCTGCATGCCCAAGGCGTGCAAAAGATCATCATGCTGACCGGCGACAATGAACGCACGGCGCGCGCCGTGGCGGCGGAAGTCGGCATCGATGAGGTTCGCGCAGAACTCCTGCCAGAAGACAAGGTGGCGGCAATCGAAGAACTGGTTGCCAGTTACGATGTCGTGGCAATGATCGGAGATGGTGTGAATGACGCCCCAGCCATGGCGCGGGCGCATTTCGCCATCGCCATGGGTGCGGTCGGATCGGATGCCGCCATTGAGACCGCCGATATCGCCCTGATGACGGACGACATCGCCAAGGTGCCATGGCTGATAGGCCATTCCCGCCGCACCATGAACGTCATCCATCAGAACATCGCTATTGCGCTTGCGACGAAGGCGCTGTTCGTCGGGCTGACAGCGTTCGGCATGGCAACAATGTGGGGTGCCATCGCTGCGGATGTCGGCGTTTCGCTACTGGTAGTCGCCAACGCGCTCAGGCTGCTCCGGGCCAAGAAGGACCGGCCGGACGGGTCCGGGGGAGAGCAAGTGGGAGAGAAGATGGCGCAGGGAGCCCTGGCCCACGGCCATTGATTGATCAGGCATACCGATACCGATATGAGTGGACAGGTAAAAAGATCGAGCGGACGACATGATGAAAACGACACGACGAACGGCACTCTTGGGCGGACTTGCACTTGGCCTTGCAGGGTGCGCCAGCAAATTCCGAACCTACGATGGGCCCGAGGTCACCCGGTTGCAGATGTTCAAAGGTGACCGGAACCTGTTCCTGTTCGACAATACCTCGGTCCTGAAAGCCTACAGGATAGACCTCGGTTTCGCGCCCGAGGGGCCCAAGCAGTTCGAGGGTGACGGGAAAACGCCCGAAGGGGCTTATACCGTCGACCGACGCAATCCCGACAGTCTGTTCCATCTCTCCATCGGAATCTCTTATCCGAACGAGGCCGATATCGCCTTCGCCGCTGCACAGGGACGTGAGCCAGGCGGCGACATTTTCATCCATGGCGGGCCACGACCCGGGATCGACGCGATCAAGCCAGACTGGACGGCGGGTTGCATCGCGGTGTCGGACCGCGAAATTGAGGATATCTACGCGATGGTGCGGGACGGGACGCCGATCGACATATTCGCCTAGCGCCTATCCGGCCTTGGACGGCGGTTCATAGAACCCGTGCAAGAACGATCGAGGCGAACAACGCCAGGAGTCCGAATGCGATCGCGGAACTTGCCGCGTACTGGGCGATGTCCAGCCTGTTGCCGCCACGCTTCTTGGCGAGATATCCGCCCCATGCGGCGCCGACCAATGCTCCGAAGATCACGATCATGGTGCCTTTTCCTTTCCAATAGTCAACCCAATGGCACCCGCGATGCACGCTGCCAAAACGAGCAGGAACATCATCTGCCCGTATTTCGCGAATGGCGTGGCCGGGAGCGCAGCTGGCAAGCGGGCGTCCAGCACGCCGGTCTCATCGAGCCCGAGGCGGGCGACGATCCGGCCGTACCCATCGATAACTGCTGAAATGCCCGTGTTGGCCGCGCGAACCAAAGGCAGCCCCTCTTCGACCGCGCGCATCCTGGCAGAGGCCAGATGTTGCCGGGGACCGAGAGACGCACCGAACCAAGCGTCATTGGTGGCGTTGAATATCCAGTCCGGACGCGAAGCGGCGTCTACGACACGTCCCGGAAAAATGGCCTCGTAGCAGATCGAAAGGCCGACCGGAGATAAACCGGGTAGCTCAACGGTCTGGGGGCCGGTACCGGGCGTGAAGTCCCCAAGCCCTGCGGTCAATCGCTGGATCGGAAGAAAACTCCGCAGGGGAACGTATTCCCCGAACGGCACGAGGTGATGCTTGGCGTATCGCGTGACGATCTGTCCGGTCTGATCGACTGCGAGGATCGAATTTCTGTAGCGTGTGCCAGTGCCGTCCGACTCGCGCGTCTGTGCACCGGTCAGAAGAACGCGGCCCTCAGGCAGACGTTCTGCAATTCGACCCAACATTTCAGGATTCTCATCAAGATAACCGGGAAATGCACTTTCAGGCCAGAGAAGGACGTCGAAGCTGCCAGACTGCGCAGACAGGTCCAGATAGCGGGATATGTTCCGTTCGCGGAACGCGGGGTCCCATTTCTCCGTCTGAGGAATGTTTCCCTGAACGATCCTGACGGTTGTGTCTGTTGGCGGTGTGGTGGCCATAAGGCGAACCGTACCGAGGGTTCCGGCACCCCCCACCACCGACATGAAAACAAATGCGGCGAACGCATTTTGCCGACGATTCCGCATGAGGAGCGTTACGGGCAGGACCGACAGCAGAACTGTGAGGAGGCCAAGTCCGTAGCTGCCAACCCATGCGGCCATTTGGCGTGGAATATCGTAGTCGGCCCATGCATAGGCAATCAGGTTCCAGGGGAAGCCTGTCAGCATGGTGCCGCGCAGCCATTCAGAAACCGACCAGCAGACCGCGAAGATCAATGCGCCGGAGACACCTTTCGTCCTGCTCCATGCGAACGCTGCCATTGCCGCCGCCGGGAACAGCGCAAGGCCGGCGGCCAGTCCAGCCACCGCAGGAACGGCCATCCAGCCGAACCGCTCCGCGTCGACGAAAAAGCTCTCCGCGATCCAGGACAATCCGAACAGGAAGAAGCCAACGCCGAACGCCCATCCGGCAAGTCCGGCCCGCATGCGGCTCTCTCCGACCGTGAGGAGATACAGCGCGCCAAACGCGACGGGCAAAAGCACCGGCATCGAGAATGGTGGCAGAGCGAGAACCGCCAAAGCGCCGAGACCGAATGCACAGAATGTGAGGATGATACCTGACATTCTGGAAATGCGGAGAACAGTGATGCCGATTGAAATCACCGAGATCTATCTTGAGGTTTCGGACGCAGCGACCTTTTCGCGCCCCGAGAAGATCAGCAAAATCCCGACGCCGCAGACCACTAAGACATCCGCGAGGTTGAACGCTGGCCAATGCGCCGTTCCGAGATAGAAATCCAGAAAGTCGGTCACACCGCCAAAGCGAAAACGATCCACGACATTCCCAAGAGCGCCGCCGATCACCATGCCGTAGGCAACCGCCTCGGCTGCCCGCGTTGCCCGGATTAGCGAGACGGCAAGAAACAGGACGATGGTGGTGGCGACCAATGCAAGGAGCCACCACGGCACATTCTGAAAGAACCCGAAGGTCACGCCGTAGTTGCGGTGGAAGATCAGGTTGAAGCCGGGGAGCACAGCGACGCCGGGGGCGAGCGTTTCCGCATTCGCGAGCACGAACGCCTTCGATGCCTGATCGGCGGCGAGCGCCGCGACAGCTGTGCAAATGCCAATGGAGCGAATTGCCATGAATCACCCCAACCAGACATCTAGGAACAGCATGACGACGAGGCCGATCGCGAGCCCGGTCGTCGCCTGCTTCTGGTGGCCGCTGCGATGGGTTTCCGGGATGATCTCGTGGCTGATGACATAGAGCATCGCGCCCGCCGCAAAAGCCAGACCCCAGGGCAAGAGAGGCTGCGCCACGACGATCACCGCGGCACCAAGAAAGCCCGTGACGGGTTCGACCAAACCAGTCAGTGCTGCGATGCCGAACGCACGGCCCGCCGAGTATCGCTCGCCCAGTAGGGCGACTGCAACAGCCAGCCCTTCAGGCGCGTTCTGCAATCCGATCCCGAGAGCGACGGGAAATCCGCCTGTAAAACCGTCGGCACCGAACGCGACGCCGACGGCCAGACCCTCCGGCGCATTGTGGATCGTGATGGCAATGATGAAGAGCCACACACGTCGTAGCGAGACGGCCTCCGGGCCCTCACGACCGCTGCTGAAATGCTCGTGCGGTATCATTTCGTTCATCATGGCGACCGCGCCCATGCCCATCAGGATCGCAGCACAGACGATCAGCGCCGGTATCGCGCCATCCCCGTATCGGCCCTCCGCTGCGTCGAGTGCCGGTATAATGAGAGAAAAGAAAGACGCGGCAAGCATGACCCCGGCGGCAAAGCCGAGCGAAATATCGCGCCATTTGCGTGACGGGGTCTTGCCGAGAAGCACGGGCGTCGCCCCGACGGCGGTCATGAGACCGGCGGCCAGGCTGCCTAGAAAGCCCAGTGCGACTGGTGAGAGTGTTGTGATTTGCTCCACTTTAACTCGCCGGATAGGACGAAAAGATCTCAGTGGAGCCGTCGGATTTCACCAGAAAGACATCGTAGGCTTCGGCATCGTCGCCGAAATCCATGCCGGGCGAGCCGATGGGCATGCCGGGCACGGCCAGGCCTATGGCATCGGGACGTTCTTCAAGCAGTCGAGTAATATCGGCTGGCGGAACGTGACCCTCGATGGTGTAGCCTTCGACGGTCGCCGTGTGACAGGAGAACATATCGACGGGAATACCGCGATCCATTTTCAGACGGATCAACGCCCCGCCCATATTCTCACCTTCAGGAGCGAACCCGGCATCGGACAGCTTTTCCATCCAGGCAAGGCAACAACCGCAGCCGCGCGTCTTTCCGACGTGGATAGCGGTCTGGGCGGTTACTGCCGTCGCGGCAGCAATCATGAGGGTCGCAGCGGCCAAGGTTTGAAACCTGTTTTTCATCGGAATTCCTTTCAAATCAGTCATGTGTCTTCGCGAAGAAAGGTCGCGAACCGTGTGCGCGTCTCTTCAAGGATTTCAGTGGCATCCGCAGTGTCGAAATTTTCCGCAGAGGCGAGCAATTCCTCCCCGAGCGGATCGATAGGTCGGCCGTCCACGCGCACTTCGTAGTGAAGGTTCGGAGCTGTCGCCGTGCCTGTCTCACCGACCTGGCCAATCGTTTCGCCCGCGACCACGCGGTTTCCGACGGCCAGACCCTCCGGCACAGCGCTGAGGTGCGCATAGCGGGTCATTGTGTCTGACCCGTGCGCGATCTCGACCACCCGGCCATACCCGCTCCGCCATCCGATGAAGGAGACCCGTCCGGGTGCGGTCGCTGCAATCGGTGTCCCCGCAGCGGCGGCATAATCGACACCTGTGTGCATCCGCATATTGCCGTAGATCGGATGCTTGCGCTGCCCGAAGACCGACGACAGTCGTGCGCCTTCCACCGGCGGCGCGACCGTCCGCAGGATTTCACCATTCAAATAGACCGTTGCCCGCCCGCTGTCTTCGGCTGACCAGAGGATTTCGAAGCGGTCGTCGGCCAGATCGAGGGCCGCATAGGAGATTGACGGTTGACCGACCTCTGAACCATCGCGAAGGACGGTCTGACCCCAAAGGATATTCAGGGTCTCTCCGCCTTGAAGATCCCTGCGAAAGTCGACCGTTTCCCCGAGGATTTGTGCGAGATCGACGGCAAAACGGGCCGGGACGCCTGCTCGATCCAGCGAAGCGTAGATCGACCCGTTTACCAGCAGCTGGCTCGCACGCTCGACTGTCAACGCGCTCGGCGTTACCGTCCGACTCGCAATGGTGTCGTCCAGGGTGACTTCGATCCGCACACCGTCATCGACAGCCAACGTCACAACGGATGGCGTTCCGTCCGGGCGAAAGTCGACGCTGAGACGATGGCCCGGTCGAAGGCGGCGCAGGTCGTATTCAACCGTCAGTGCCAGTGCGACTTCGGTCCGAGTTTGCGCATCCATGTCCGCGAGAGAGAGAAGCACGTCCAATGTGTCACCCGCCTCGACCGTCGCCTCCCAAGGCGGCGTGGCGAGGGCCTGAACAAGCGCCATCAGATTATCTGGCTCGGCCCGTTCGAGTGCGGGAAACTCAGGCGGCTGAAAAGCGGCCGGAAGCATATTCGGCATCGTCTCGCCAGATGCGTTGACGCCTGGTCCATCGAGAGGTTCGGGTGGACTGTCCAAGGCTTCCGGAGCCTCGGAAAAGATGTACTCGGGCGGCGCCTCCAGGATCAAAGCCCGGCTCGCTATCGTGCTGACCGCTGCCGCGGCCATTGTCGTTCCCAGAACGATATGTCTCAGTTTCAAGATTCTGCCCTCTCGGTTCTGTTCTGCATCGCGCGCCTTATCTTCGGCACGGCGAATTCGCGTGGTTCGTGATAGTCGATGGTGGTGACGAAGCGACCTGTCGCATCGAACAAGAAAACACCCGCCGTGTGGTTCATCGTATATTCGCCGTTTTCCCCCTCAACCTTCTCATAGGTGGCACGGAAACTATCGGCGATGGCCGCGATCTGGTCTGGCAAGCCCGTCCATCCTTGTATCTGCGGATGGAAATACGAGACATACTCGGCCATGGTCTCGACCGTGTCGCGGTCCGGATCTACGGTGATGAAAACGGTATTCAGGTCTTCGGCGTCCGGCCCAATCTCGTCGAGCCATCCGGAAATGTCCGAAAGGGTCGTCGGGCAAACGTCGGGGCAATAGGTGAATCCGAAGAAGACCAGACTCGGCTCGCCGATGAGGGTTTCCGGGCCGACATCCCGACCATCCTGATCCGTCAGGCTGAATTCCATAGCAGTCAGCGGTAGAGACCGCTTGCCCGGCGCGGAGTCAGCGCCAGGCCCATCTACCTGCCACCAGCCGACAAACAGGGCGGCAAAGACCGCCGTCGCTCCGATCGCTGCGATTTTGGCCACCCTCATCATCAGCCGGATCAGCCTTCGGGGCCGCGTGCGCCGATGCCAAGGACCGGGACGGTGATTTCAAGCTCTGTTCTATCGGAAAAGAGCAGGGTCAGCGGAAAGGTCTCCCCCTCGACGAGCGGAGATTGCAGTTGCATCAGCATGGCGTGATATCCGCCGGGTTCAAGGGCGAACATACCCCCGGGCGGGATCACGATATTGTCCGCCGGAGCCATGATGCTGACGCCGTCAGAATTGGTTCTGGTTTCGTGGATCGAAGCCATGCCGGAGATCTCCGCGCGAAGACCGATAAGGGAGATCGGCTCGCTGCCCTCGTTCCGAACGGTCAGATAGGCCCCGCCGGGCCGCGACATTCCAAGGCTCGCGCGCGCCCAGGGGCTCTCGACCACAATCGATGCGTTCTCTGACAACTGCTGCGCTGAGGATGCCATTGGCAAGCCCATCAGAAGAGCGACAGACAGGCTCTGGATTGCCTTTGCGAAGGTTTTGAACACGTTGGGTCTCCTGTTCGTTCTAGTTTGTTGCCGCAGCCTCGACTTCGGCTTGGACGAGCGACAAGAGCTGCTCCGCACCGAACTCTGGCAAAGGCTTACCGTTGACGAAGAACGTCGGTGTGCCTTGGATTCCGACAGCTTCGACGTCTGCCCGGTCTTGATTGAGGACGCCGACGATGCTGGGTGACATGATCTGATTTGCGGCGGCGTCTGTGTCCAAGCCCGCCGCTCCGGCGATCTCCATGATGCGCTCAGCTGCCGGAGCGCCGTGAGAGGCCCAGGCGGGCTGATTTTCAAGCAGCGCTTCCAGCACGGGAACAAAAACGTCCTGCAACCGAGCCGCTTCCAGCACCTTGATTGCCAGCTCGGACCCCTCGCCGTGGAACGGCGTGTAGCGCATGACGACGCGCACATCGTCGGGGTGTTGCGCCAGTATCTGCTTCACGATGGGATGGAAGGCGCGGCAGGCCTCGCAGGCTGGGTCGAAGAACTCCACGATGGTCACTGGCGCATCCTCGCGCCCGAGTATGGGAGAATAGGACCGAACAAGACGATTCTGTTGTTCCAGCGGAGCGGCTGTCGCCACCGGGGTCGGATCGGGGCGCGATACGAACCAGGCACCAGCCACGAAAACGGCCAGTACCAGAGTGAGTATCGCGAGCAGAAGTGTCTTTCGGTTCATATTGATATCCGTCGAAGTTGAATGAGAAGGACAAGGATCGCCCCGAACGTCAGCAGGGAGAGCAGAGGGATTGGCAGGCCAAGGATCAGCATCGCGTCATCGGTGCAGGATGGCCCGGACGCCGTGCAGGGGACGATCGGCGCCGACACGATCCCTGCGTAAAGCAGGGAATGGTAAAGGGCGACGGCACCACCCAGAACCGCGAGCGGCGCGGCATAGCGCCAGATCGAGAGGTCGGCGCGCCAAGCCGCCACCCCGAGGATGACCGCGAGCGGGAACATGAAGGCACGCTGGAACCAGCACAGATTGCAGGGGGTCTGCCCCAGAACCTCTCCGATGAAGAGCACGGCAAGCGACGCGGACAAGGCGACGAACCATGCCGCGAAGAGGAAAGCTACCGGGCTCGCGGCGCGTGGCGTTGCGTCTGGGCCAGCTGTCACGCGCCGATCCTTTCGCGAAGATCAGTAACGATCAGTCTGGGTTCCTCGTCGTATTCGTAGATGCGGACAAATTCGCCTTCCGGATCGAACAGGAGGAAGGACGACGTATGCCCCATCGCATAGCCGTCGGGCGCCGAGGCTTCCTCGATCTTCTGGTAGTAGATCTTGAAGGTCTCGGCAGTGCGTTCGATTTGGTCCGGCGGTCCGCTCAACCCAAGGATTCCCTGACCAAACTGGGGAACGTAGTTGGCCAGAGCGCTTGGCGTATCCCTTTCAGGGTCGACCGTGATGAACAGGGGCTGGACGGCGGAACCTTGGGTGCCGAGCTCGTCCATGACCTCCGCGATGGTTGCGAGCCCCATGGGACACACGTCGGGGCAGTTCGCAAATCCGAAAAAGACGAGCATCCAGCGCCCTCGGAAATCCTCGTCGGTCTGCACCATACCGGTATGGTCCGTCAGCTCAAAATCCGCAGTGAAACTCTCGGCCTCAGGATCAACACGCGCGGCGACCGGTCCCTGATTGCGTTCAGTCATCCAAAGCGTGGCTGACACCGCCGCAGCGACAACCACTGCCGACCAGAGAACTATCCGGACCTTCTTCATTGCTTGCGCTACCCACCTGTTCAGTTTGTCTGTGCGCGGGATACAAGCTACAGCAGATAGAGGTTCAAGCGAAAAGTTACTTTTTGTTGTCCGAAGTCACACCAAAGTGAAACCTTTGTCTTTTCAATGGAGTTGGCTCTTCAGTAAGCTACAGTCTTTGTAGATTGAAGGATCGCACATGCTGGCAATTGGAACACTCTCGCGGAGAACCGGAACCAAGGTTCAGACGATCCGCTACTACGAAGAAATCGGTTTGATGAACGAGGCCGGAAGGACCGCAGGCGGCCAGCGCCGGTACTTTGAAAAGGATCTCGACCGGCTGGCTTTCATCCGGCACTCACGCCAGCTCGGATTTTCGCTCGACTCCATCCGGGAGCTGCTGGACCTCTCGGACAACCCGTCCCAATCCTGCGCGGAGGCGGATTCGATCGCGCGTCGGCAACTCCACCAAGTCGAACAGCGGATCAAGCGTCTGCAAGCGCTTAAGAAGGAATTGAAACGCATGGTCGCCGAGTGCGACGGTGACAGCGTTGCGGAGTGCAAGGTTCTGGAGGTCCTTCGAGACCATGCGGAATGTCTCACCGAGCACGACGGGATTGGGGCTTGAACGCCGCAATTGCCTATCCGCTGGCTGCTGTCGCGGAGATCAGCGGGTGTTTCGCCATCTGGGCGTGGTGGCGTCTTGGGGCATCACCGCTCTGGCTCGCACCCGGCATAATCGCGCTCGCGCTTTTCGGCTGGTTGCTGGCGCAGGTCGAAACCAGCGCAGCGGGCCGCGCTTTCGCAGCCTATGGCGGCATCTACATCGGGGCCTCCATGCTCTGGATGTGGTTCGTCGAGGGCGAGCGACCTGACAGATGGGACTTCATAGGGACGTCCATCTGTTTGATCGGTGCCGCGATTATTCTTTCGGTGCCCAGAGGGACGTAAATAAGCTATTTTGGATCTACAGTCGCTAGAGGTTCTATATATCTTATTGACAGCTGCATCCGAAGAGGGCGTTTCTGCCCCCTTTCTTAGAAATCGGAAGGTTTGCCAGTTCGATGGTCGAAAGCGAATTCAGCGGGAAGAATGAAAAAGAGCGCCAGACGCTCTGGATTGTTCTCGGTCTCAATCTCGCAATCGCTGCGGGGTTCTTCGCCACGGGAGCTATCGGCGATTCCAGCGCCCTGATCGCCAATGGTCTCGACAACACATCCGACAGCCTCGTCTATGGCATCAGCCTTCTGGCCTTGTCCCGGTCGTCGAAGTGGAAGCGGGGTGCCGCGAACGTATCCGGCGGATTGCTTCTGATCTTTGCGGTTGGCATTCTGATTGACGCTTGGCGGCGCTATGTCGGCGGTTCCGAACCGCTCGGAACTCTGATGATCGCAATGTCGCTGATAGCTGCGGTCGTCAACCTCGCCTGCATCTGGCTGCTCGGGCGACTGAAGGAACCGGACGTGAACATCCGGGCCGCCAACACCTTCAGCCTCAACGATTTCGCATCGAACGGCGGCATCCTGATCGCGGGCAGTCTCGTTTGGTGGTTGGGCAGCAACTGGCCCGACCTCGTTGTCGGGGTCGCGGTGGCTGGCATCGCGGCGTGGGGCGGCATAGGCATCCTGCGGGACGCGCATGACGAGCATCACAAGGCAGTTCACAATCACCAACCAGAATAGTCTCTCGCGTCGCGACAAGATAAAGGTTGAAGCTACAGTGACTGTAGAAACTATCATCTCTGTATAGTTGATTCTAGGAAACGCTCATGACCCCTGTTGACCCGCTGCTTTCGTCCACGCCACTCTTGGATTTCAGGCATCCTTCACTTGCCGCTCTGATCGCCGACCGGGGGTGGGGAACCTTGCCGTTGCATGATCGAATTGGTGCAATCTACGACTTCGTGCTAAACGAGATCGACTTTGGCTATAACCGCGCCGACGACATTCCTGCCTCTGAAGTACTCGACGACAGGTATGGACAATGCAACACGAAGGGAACGCTGCTGATGGCGCTTCTACGCGCTGTCGGCGTAAGATGCCGCTTGCACGGCTTCACAATCCACAAAGCGTTGCAACGGGGCGTCGTGCCTGAACTGATCTATCCGATCGCACCCGCAGAAATCCTCCACTCATGGATCGAGGTCGAGACCGAGGCAGGATGGGTCGATCTTGAGGGCTTCATCCTCGACACACCCTTCCTGTTGGCCCTGCAGCGGTCGTTTCCCGAGACACGGTCCCTATGCGGCTACGGTGCCGGGACCGACTGCTTGAGCGCACCGCCAGTCGGATGGACGGGGGAGAGTACATATATCCAGAAGACCGGCATCGCCCGCGATTTTGGAACATTCGATAATCCTGACATGTTTTATGAGCACCATCGTCAGGCGTTTGGCCCCCTGCGCGACTGGATCTATCGGCACCTCATTCGCCATTGGATGAATGCCCGCGGCAGGGCGATCCGCGCTGGTCGTTTGCCAAGCGTTCCAGGGCTCAGCCCGCCAAACCACGGCCATGAGGAGGCTTCTCGTGCCGCATGATCATGCCCATATGGAGCCTAAAGAAGGCGACCGGCGGGTTGCCATTGCCATCTGGGCAAACGGCCTCCTGACGGTCGCGCAGATTGTCGGCGGGATACTATCCGGCAGCCTCGCGCTGATCGCGGATGCCATCCACAACTTCTCCGACATGGCGTCGCTCGTCATCGCATTCGGCGCGCGCAAGATCGCGCGCCGCCCGGCCGATGCGAAAATGACCTTCGGATATGGCAGGGTCGAGATCGTCGCCGCGCTTATCAATTATACCTCGCTGATCATCATCGGCCTTTATCTGGTCTATGAGGGCGCGATGCGGTTTGTTGATCCGCCCGAAGTCGCGGGTTGGACCGTGGTCATCCTGGGCAGTGTGGCGCTGTTCATCGATACCCTCACCGCGTGGCTGACCTATTCGATGCAGAAAGGCAGCGTGAACATCCGGGCGCTGTTCCTCCACAACCTCAGCGATGCGCTGGCGTCTGTGGCCGTGATCGTCGGTGGCGTTCTCATCCTTCTCTACGATGTCCGCTGGGTTGATCCGGCGATCACCATCGGGATTGCCGCCTATATCCTCTGGCTCGCCTTCAGCGAGATCGGTGGCCCGATCCGCACCCTGATGTTGGGAAGCCCGCCCGATATCGACACGGACAAGGTTATCGCGGCCGTGGAGGACGTGGACGGAGTCGAGGAAGTTCATCACGCACATTTCTGGCAGATGCAGGAGCATCGTGCGGCGCTCGATACCCACGTCGTAATCGCCGAGGACCGCTGGGATGACCTCGAAAACATCAAGACGGCAATCAAGACCCGCCTCGACGAGGAATTCGGGATCGACCACTCAACGCTGGAGTTTGAACGCTCAGCGACCAAACATCGGGACGCAGACAGGTATGGTCATGGGTGACCTCAAAACCGTGGTTCTCGTGCTGGGTTGTGCGGCCAATCTGTTGCTGGTCGCGGGTATACTCTGGTCCATGTTCCAACCGGAGCGACGAGTCTGGCCGCCGATTCACTCTACAGGAGCCCACAAGATTGTCGTCTGGGGACTTACGTGCGTCGGCTTCGGATCTGCCATCGTTTTGGCTCTGCTAGAATGGGGTGAGCTCGACTTCCCATGGATCATACGTTGGGGTTTAGGGCTTTGTCTGATCGTTCTGGGCAATGCCGTTGTCTGGTCCGGTGTGATGCAACTTGGGATGGCGGCGACGAGTGGTGATGAAGGCGTTCTGCGGACCCGTGGCCTTTACCGGTTCTCCCGCAATCCTCAGTATGTGGCTGACATGGCGATCCTCATCGGGATCGGACTGCTCTCCGCCTCGATCCTCGCGTGGCCAGTGATTATCACCGGCGTTACTGCATTGGCACTCGCGCCCTTCGCTGAAGAGCGCTGGTTGATTGATCGCTACGGGGACCCATACCGAGGCTACCTCCGCACAACCCGCAGGTTTCTCTGACAGCATAAGGACAGCTGATCTCACGGCTTTGTGAGTGGCAGCCTGTTGAAGCTCTAGTGGGTGGAGGTCCGAGAATAGTCCAAACAGATAAAATTTGAGGTTTTCATGATGAAACGAGCAAACGACATGTCAGTCACGCGCAGGGCTGCGCTCCTGGGGGCCGCCGCAAGCGGCTTGGTTCTCGGAACCGGCAGGGGAGTGGCACAGACAAACGAGGGTCTGGCGACACCGGCGGTGCGAAGCAATATTTCCGGGTTTAGGGTTGCGTCCTGGCAAGATCATTTTGACAACCTGCGGAATGGCGCGATTCTCTGCGACATTGACTCCCGCGCGGTGCAGTTCTGGTCGGAAGACGAAAACGTCTACAAGCTTTACCCCTCCAGCGTCCCTCTTACGGAGGAGTTGACGCGGCGCGGTTACACCGAAATCGTTCGCAAGGTGGATGGCCCGAGCTGGCGACCTACGCCGTCGATGAAGGAGCGCAATCCCGAATGGCCGGATTTCGTTGGCCCTGGCCCCGACAATCCCCTTGGAACACACGCCCTTTATCTGTCATGGCAGTACTACCGCGTTCACGGCACAGGTGACACGCGCAAGATCGGTCGACAATCGTCGAACGGCTGCATCGGCCTCTACAACGAACATATCGAAGAGTTGTTTGGATTAGCCGAGGTTGGTACTCAGGTTAAGTTGTTCTAAGGGCGGAAATTTTAAATATGCGAATTCATCTTGGCTTACTTCTCCCAGCAGCGTTTTTGTTGGGAGCGTGTTCCGCTTCTATTCCTGGCGGGCCCGACACTGCACAAAACAGACCACTGCCGGAGGCAGTCGTCGCTATGGCCGCAACGGGTCAGGATCTTCAGTCCGCGCGCCTTTTGCCGGAAGACGGCTGCTACTGGTATCTGCACAACGGTCCCGTGGAAGTTACCCTGGTGCCGCTCCGAACCCCTCGCGGAAATCCGATTTGTACCGCGCCGGCGGCCTAGCGGGGTTCAGTAATCCGAAGTGCTCCCCGGCTAGGATAAACTCCCGTCACTTTCCCTGACCGATGGTGCTTTGGTACACGGCCTCAGCTTCCCGCAGTGACACTGTCCTCGGCCGAGTAGAGGAAAGCCGTCGAACCAATATCGACGTTGGGATAAAGCTCGTTTATGTGCGCCATGACCATTCTGACGCAGCCGGAACTTGCACGACCGCCAATGCTTCTCGGCTGTGGCGTACCGTGAATGCGGAGATAAGTGTCCCGGTCGCCGAGAAAGAGATAGAGAGCTCGCGACCCAAGCGCATTCTTAGGTCCGGGCTCCATACCGTCGGCGATATCAGCGTAGAGTTCTGGGTCGCGGTCGATCATGTTCTGCGTCGGCTGCCAATGCGGCCATCTGACTTTACGCTTGATCGTGTATGTACCTGGTTCGTACAGATCACCACGAGCAATGGCGACGCCATAGCGCATGGCAGTCCCGCCCTCCTCGATGTGATAAAGGTAGCGCGCAACCGCATCGACATGAATGTCGCCCGGTGTCAGCCCGTCTTTCGCGGCCACCCGGGTCGGGAGAAACCGCGGATGTAAGCCCCAGGGGTTCGAGGTTGCCGGGTCAAAGCCGGGCGGCGTCACCTGTGCGTCCCAGGCAACCTTCTGCGATTCGGTCGGCCAGGTATTTGCCAGCACCGGGCTGGCAACCGGGGCAGAAAAGAGGGCGGCGGTGGTCATCACGAAATGTCGTCTAGTCAGCATACTATACTCTTCCAGCTTTGTCTGGCGAATGCCGTGACACGAGAAACGGCGTTTAATGTACCATAGAACCTCTACCAACTAGAGCTTCAAGGAGTTTCTTTTGACACAGATTGATTGCTCGGCTTCTACATCTTGTCGCGTGGTCGATGGCGATTATTCGAGCACTTAATCTAAATTACAGTCGTGTTTTTACATAACCCTGATTATGGGTGAAATATACTTAATGTTGCGTTAGTATATTATTGAAGGTAAGATGGTGTCCGACAAAGGGGCCCCTACCATGCGCTTTCAACTCAAGAGACTGTCGCTATGCCTAACCGCAGCAATCACTTTAGCGGCTGGTTGGCTGCCGAGCATCACAAAGGCTCAAACCTACCCAATCGACTGCGCAATCCTCCTCTGTCTGTCCGGGGGTTGGCCCGCTTCCGTGCCTTGCAGCCGTGCCCGCGCCGAGTTTATTCGTCGCATCACGCCATGGCCTGTAGAACCACCACTGCAGATTTGGCGCTGTCCTATGGGCGCATCTTATGAGACCGAACGGCATCCGAGCAATGTAGGCCGGATCTTCGAAACCTTGTTTCACGCCAAGGACTATTCGCCCCACCAATCGTTTCCAGGCAATGATGTTGCCGTCCAAACAAAATCAACAAATGCCGTTTGGCGCTCTCCAGAAACCGGAACGGGCGGCATTCCAGCAGACTTCGTGCTTCGCCTTGTTCAGGATCGTGCTGATATCGATATCAGCGGTCCGGAGTTCAATTTTGTGCGGTCCATCCGCGTCTTTGACGTTCGCTATGCCCGCCAGCACGAATCCGGGCGAGATGGGGATTGCAACCGAAGTGCGACCGTGGTCCTCGGCACATATGGGACCCAAGGTGACTTCGCGTGGCAAAGGTCTTCCGTCACTGCCCTTCCTTCGGCTCACGTAGGTCTTGAACGCTGGGGCGAGCATTGCCCTGGCATTTATCACCGATCCGTCTTCGTCGATTGGCGTGACTATGAGGGCAACTACGGGTTCGAGCAGGTGAACTACTGACCTGCCGCCACGTAGATTTGTCTCGGAAGACGGCTTCTTTGGCGTGTACGACCGCACCGCATACGCGTCGCGGTCCACATGCTGTTTGGCGTTTCGGCAAACACTGCGGGTTCGCTCTGTTCACCTGTCGTCGCTTCTTCCGATCCTCGTCAGCGCATCGAAGTCGATTTCTTGCTTCTGTTCGTCACTTATATCCGGCCGGGTTTCCGATACCGGCTGGGGCCCTTGGACGTCCCACATCACCGCATGTGAGCCTGTACTCCAGCGATAAACCCAACCAACAACACTGCACCCATCGGTCCCGATCAGATTGGCGATCGCGACGCCCTCACCCTTATCATCGTTCACTGTTTACTGACTTCCTGCACTGTGGCGCTGCGAAATGCGGCGTGTGGTTGCAGAGTGTTCACTACGACCATGCACCAGCCTTCGTTGATTTTGGCTACCTGGTCCTCGATGAGGGAATGATCATCAGACCGGGAAAATGGGTTCCGGTTTTCTCAACAATTCATTGGCTTTAAATCCTGTGGTCGGGCTCCGTGGCGGCTTCAACGATCGCCAGAACCTCGAACGGGTCAAAGCCGATGGCGCGCGCCAGAACGACCAGCTCGACAACGTCGACCCGGCGCTGACCGCTTTCAAGGCGGGCAATGAGGGATTGGTGGCATCTGAGCTTGGTCGCCAATTCATCTTGGCCAAGGCCTGCCTTGATCCGAGCGTCGACCAACGCCTGGCAGAGTGCCACCTGCCCTTTGCTTCTGATTGTTTTTGCCACGCGTCACATACCTTTTGTGACGTCGCTAGCGGATGAAATCTGTTATCTAAAAAGTAGATATTTGAGGGTGTTATCGGCGTCTGGTTTCCATGGGCTGCAAGTCTGATGCTCCCGAGGTTGCCCATCAATCCCCTACCAATTGCAGAAATCGGCCATAGTCTTCACTGACTTCGCGCGCTTCCTCGAAAGCACGGGCCCGTTCACCGTCGAGGCAACGGAAGTAGCTCTGGATATCCTGGATGTAATCTTCGAAATCGCCACGGATGATGTCTGCATAGTCCCGCGCTGCCTGCGAATCGCTTGGCAGAAAAGGACGGGCCGGGGCGAAGCAGGATTCTGCGAAACCCGCGCCAGGGACAACCAGGAGTATCGATACAGCCCGCAATAGGTGTTGGCCTCTCAACCTTGGGTTTCTCAAACCTGTTATCTCCTTGATCGCAGACACTGGCCGTGACTAGTGTTTGCGTGACCAAACTACAGCTAAAGCACGATATTACATCTTGCGGTTGTTATTATACTATCGTAACTCTGGGCTTCAAGTGGGAATGCCTAGGGTCGCGCCATTGGAGAAAGCGTGAGCCGGGCCATGAACTGGGACATCGAAGCACCAAATGTGGTTACGGAAGCCAGGTTCCGCGAGCTCGTGGAAAGCGGCTATAGCGCAGAAATCCTGTGCCAGGAGTCGGCACATAAGAAAGGCCCCAGCTATTACGGGGTCTGGATCATGCGCGTTGTCTCTGATGACGGCGTGGAAAAGCTCCTCGTCACCGCCCGCACGCGGACGACCTACAACGATATCAAGATCCGCGAGTTCAAGACGATCTCCGGCGTGGTGTCTTTCTTCATTGGCCTTGGCTTTACGCATGTCGACCTGCCGCTTGAGGCGGGTACAAGCCGCACGCATAAACTCGCCCCGTCAGACAAAGCCCCATCAGACTTGGGCACTGGCAACTAACCTCGTCTGTCTCTGGCTGGTCGCAGCACCTGCCTCAGCGCAAATGGTCCTGATCATGGAGAGCGACGGCTCTCTGACCCCGTCGCGGTCTCAGAGCGGTTTTGCTCGAAACTACAATGACGGCGTTGGTCTGGGATCGGCGTCCGATGGTTTGGCCATTCTTGGTGAGACTGAAGCAGCTTCCGAACTTGACTCGCTGAGGCTTGCGGCACTCGCCCAGCCAGCACCCCTGCCCCGCGCAGACGTTCTCTTGGGCATCGAGGCAACAGCCCTGCGCTATGTCGGCCATCCCGGCCTGCGCCGCGCGGGACTGTCCGTCACGGATTGGCTGGCTCTCTACCGGGCCAATATCGAGGTGGAAAGCGCCTACAGGCAGAATGCCGTCTCGAGCGCGGGCGCCATTGGTCTGGGCCAATTGATGCCTGCTACTGCCCGAGATCTCGGTGTGGATCCTCATGACGCGCTGCAGAACCTCGACGGCTCCGCCCGCTACCTGACAATGATGCTGGAAAGCTTCGGCGATCCGCATTTGGCGCTGGCAGCCTACAACGCCGGGCCGGACGCCGTACGCCAGTACGGTGGCATTCCCCCTTACAGAGAAACCCAGAACCACGTGGCCCGCGTCATGGCCGTTGTGGCCCGATTGGAAGGATCAAATTCATGATGTCCCAACCTTTTTGGAAATCATTCCTCAAAAAACTTATCGGCAATGTCACGAGAGCGCGCAGCGCGGCAGTGCATTGGCGATACCGCTTTTTCCAAACAAGTTGGATTTCAAACCTCTTTGTCGCCTCGCTGGCGCTATTCCTGCTCATTGCCGAGCCCGCCCTTGCACAGAGCATCGATCTCTCCCCGATCCAAAGCCTGTTGCAGGGCATTGTCGATGCGCTGACCGGCCCGCTCGGCGTCGTGATTGCCACACTCGCGGTCCTCGGCGTTTTCTTGAGCTGGTTCTTCAACATCATCGACCTGCGCCAAGCGCTTTGGGTGCTTGTCGGCATCGCCGGTGTCGCGGCTGCCCCGACGATCGTTGCCGCGGTCTTTGCCGGTGGCTGAGCGCTCGCCTCTCTTTCTCGGCCTCGTGCGCCCGCCGAAGCTTCTGGGCCTGCCCATCATGTACGCGATGGTCTGGCTCTTCGGTTCGGTGCTTCTCTTCGTCTGGGTCCAGCACATCGCGGTGCTGGGCGTGTCCGCCGTTCTCTATCCGGTGCTGTGGAAGGCCGCAGATTGGGACCCGCGTTTCATCGACGTGATGATGACGGCGCTGCAGGAGACACCGCCCACGCGCAACCGCAGCATCCATGGCGGGGACAGCTATGCCCCGTGATGACACCCGTGATGCTGCGCTCGATGCCCGCACAATGACGCCAGACTGGTATGCGCGCGAGACCCGCCTCGCGCATATGCTGCCCTATGTGAGCCTCGTTGACGACCAGACCGTGCGGACCCGGGTGAACGAACTCTTCCGATGCATCAGGCTCGAGGGGATCAACAGCTACACGACCGATGACGCCTATCTCGACAAGGTGACAGCGCTTTTTGCCCGCATCATCGCGCAGCTTGGGCCGGAATTCAGCTATTACGTCCACAAGGTCTCCAAGGCCATCAAACCTGATCTCGACCCCATCCGTGAGGACAGCTTCGCGGGCGAGGTGGACCGGCGCTGGCGCGCGCAACTCGAGACCAGCGGGCTGCGCGACAAGACGCTGACGCTCACCGTCATTCACCGCCCACCCCCGAAAAGCCTCCTGCCGTTCCTCAGCCGCAGCGCACCGGACCGCCTGAAGGAGGAGACCCGCAAACGCCTGCAGCGTCTCGGTGAGGCCGTGAACGTCTTTCTGTCCGGCCTCACCGAGCTCAAGCCGCGACTGCTCTCGGCCGCATCGGGGGAGTTGGTCGGGTTTCTGGGCGCGCTCAACACAGGAACCGAGCTGCCGCTCTATCCGGCAAACACCTTCGGCTTTCTGTCCTTCAACGTCGCCAATACCCGGGTGACTTTTCACGGAGACCATTTCGAGCTTTCCGAAGGCGTCGTGGGACATCGCTACGGCAAGAGTTTCACCATCGGAGAATACTCGGAAGGCACCTCCTGCACCATGTTCGACATGCTGAACCTGCCGGTCGACATGATCGTCACCCACTCCTTTACGCCGATCAATTCGAACCTCATGGCGGGCCGGATCAAGCGGCAAAAGCGGCAGATGCAGGCGAGCCAGGACGCGGCCCTCTCGCTCCTGGAAGCCCTCGACATCGCCGCCGATGATCTCGAGGCCAAGCGCCAAAGCTTCGGCGAGCATCATATGGTCGTGACGCTCTTTTGCGAAACGCTCGAAGAGCTGCAGTCGCTCAGCGCGGAGATCGTGAATGCCGCCGCGACCGAAGGCGTGAAGATGATCGGCGAGCGGGTCGCTGCCAAGGCGCATTACCTCAGCCAGCATCCCGGCAACCAGCCCAAGCGCGTCCGCGCCAGCGCCGTCACCAACCGCAACTTCGCGGATTTTGCGGCCTTCCACCGGACACAGCTCGGCAAACCTGCAGCACTTACCCCCTGGGGCCGGGTCATCACCTATCTCCCTACGCCCGAGCAAAGCGCCTACCAGTTTTCCTATCACGAGCAGGGCAGCCCGGACAAAGAACCGACAAGCGGCCATACCCTGATCATGGGACGGCCCGGGTCGGGCAAATCGGTGCTTTCGGCCTTTCTGATGACGCAAGCCCGTCGCGCTGGGGCGCGGATCTTCGTCTTCGATTACCGTCTTGGTATGGAGATGGCGGTCCGCGCCAATGGCGGGCGCTACGCTTCCCTGAACGCCGGTCAGCCCACGGGCCTCAACCCGCTCTGGACAGAGACCGATGCGCGGGGCACCGCCTGGCTCTCGGACTGGCTCACCACACTGCTCTACCGAGCCGACAAGCCCCTGACGCCGGCACAGACCAACCGCATCCAGGAAGTCGTGCGCCAGAACGCGCAGGCCTCCAATCCGGCCCTGCGGAACTGGCAGGATTTCGCATCGCTTTTTGTGTCCACCGATGATGGCGGCGATCTGCACCAGCGCCTGCTCGAGTGGACCGAAGACGGCCGCTATGGCTGGATCTTCGGCCAGAGCCTTGCGGACACCTTCTCGCTCAAAGGCGATGTGGTGGGTTTCGATCTGACCGGCATTCTCGACAGCGAGGCCGACAAGGAGCGGATGGCAGTCCTCTCCTATCTTTTCCGCCGGGTCGAGCGCGAGATCGAGGATCGCCGCCCCACCATCATCGTGATCGACGAGGCCTGGAAGGCGCTCGACAATGCGTATTTCGCAGAGCGGCTGTCGAACTGGCTGGTGACCGCGCGCAAGCAAAACACCGTCGCTGTGATGATGACGCAATACGCAAGCCAGCTCGAGCGCACCCGGACCGGCAAGACCATCGTCGAGGCCGTGCCAACGCAGATCCTGCTGCCCAACATCCGCGCGCAGCCTGCGGATTACGCCATGCTGAACCTCACAGAGAAGGAGCTCGATGTCCTTCTCAACACGGGCAGCAACAGCCGCTTGTCGCTGATCCGTGACGATCAGGGCTCGATCGTCGTCGATGCCGATCTGAGCGCCCTTGGTCCCACACTCACCATCCTCGGCGGCATGGATAAAGGCGAGGCGCTCGTCGGCGCCGATTACCGCGACCGCCCGGACTTCTGGAGGCTTTCATGATCCGTATATGGCGTTTCGAGATTTCACCAATAAATCCTGCATCGTTTTTCGCGTTCGAGCGAAGCGAGAGGCAGCGAACAAACGATTCAAGACAATCTCGAAACGCCAAATTGTTGGCTTTGGCTGCGCTCGGCGCGCTGGCCTCCTGCGCCCAGTACCAGGAACCGCAGGCGAACTGCTTCACATTCCTCGCGTCCACGGCACCCGACGCGCCTGATTGCACCTTTACGCCTCTAGATGCGCCGGAGGGCGACATTGAAGTCTAGCCTGCCTCATATCCTGGCACTTTGCCTGCTGCCCGGTCTCGGCATCGCCCAAGGCGTGCCGACCAATGACAGTGGGCTGACCGCGCGCGACATCGTCGAGACCGGCGACCGCGAAGCAGACTTGGCTGTTCAGGCCGACAAGCTTGCCGTGCGCGAACTCATTGCCGAGATCGAACGGGAGCAGCTGGAAACCCTGCAACGCATCCTCGATGCCCAGACCAGCTTCGGCGGTCAGGGCTTGCCGGCTATGGTCTTGGGGCTGGAAAGCGGCAGCGGGGATCCGGCCCGGTCAGTCGAGGCGGTCTATGGCAATGCCGACATCGACCCCAATCCCGGCGGTGCGCAGATGTTCGGCGACGCCACCGAGAACATCGAGCAGCTCATCATCCGCGTCGCCCAGGAGACCAGCGGCTTTGCGGGTGTTGGACGCGCAGGGCTCTCACCCGTCCAATGGCGCGCGCTGCTGCAAGCGCTGATCTGGCAGGAAAGCCGGTTTACGATTGGGGCACGGTCTCCCGTCGGCGCCTATGGCCTCACCCAGATCATGCCGGGCACGGCCAGCGATCTGGGCATAAACCCGGAATATTTCGACAGCCCCTACCTTCAGGTGCATGGCGGCGCGCGCTATCTCGCGACCCAGCTCAACACATTCGATGGCAACATCATCAACGCCCTCGCGGCCTATAACGCCGGACCCGGCCGGGTTTTCGAGTATGGCGGCGTGCCACCCTTCCGCGAGACCCAGCACTACGTGTCGGTCATCCCTGAACGCTACAATCTCTATCTAAGCCGTATCGGCGGGATCGAAGCGCTTGGCACGATCGACCCCGCGCTTCTGGCCAATGCCAACCTCTCAATCACCGGGCACGGTGCCGCCTTCTACGGCAGCAATTCCCCGGCCGCGATCCGCCAAGCCGCCCTGCGCATTTCCGACATCGTCACGCGGATTTCCGAAACCGAGGACGTGCAGGAAAGCATCGCGCTCAACACCTATGCCCGCGCGGAACTCGTGCGTCTCGTCGCTGCGCGCATCCGGCTTCAGGCGGCACGCACCCGCGTTCTTTCTGCCGAGGAGTTGGCTCAGGCCAGCGCCCGCATGTCCGAAGGCGCGTTCATGGATTTTACGATCAGGGAGATTGAATGATGGGACATCTGCTCTTGAGGACAGCTTTGGCCACGACACTTGGCGTTGGCTTGCAGTTCAGCGCCCTACCCCCTGCCGCAGCACAAGGTGTACCGGTCGTCGACACCCAGAACATCGCGCAAAACATCCAGCAGCTGCGGCAGATGATCGAAGACGAGATCCTGCAAAACGAGCAGCTGACGCAGCTCCGCGAACAGCTTGCCACACTCACGGATCAACTCGCGGAGCTGCAAAGAACCTATGAAGCGCTCACCCGACTTGCCGAGCTTCCCGAAATCATCCGCACCGAGATGGAAGACGAACTCAATGGCCTACTCGACCAGGAGTTCGGCGACATCCTCGCCACGATTGAGGCGATCAAGACTGGGGATTTCTCCGGCCTGTCCGGTTCTGGCGCAGGCGAGATCGAAACCCAGATGGACCGGGTGCTGGCCGATCTCGGATTTGACGACGACACCCTCTCGGAAATGGCCACGAGCGGCAATCCCGGGGCTAACCGCGTGGCGACGCAGGCCACCACCGGTGCCCTTGTCTCGGCGGCGGCCCAGAACAGCTATGAGGATGCCGGCCAATCGCTCGAGCGGGTAGACCGCCTTGTCGGGCTCATCAACGACATGGACGAACTCAAGGAAAGCATCGATCTCAACACGCGCGTGACCGCGGAGCTCGCCATTGCGCTGGTCGCCATGTGGCAGCTCGAAGCGGTGCAGACCGTGGGCGACGGCACGGGCGGCGTGATCGATGCCGCCACCATCGCCGAAGAACAGCGCTTCATGGATTTCACCTTGCCGGACCTGCGGGCCGAGTGATCGCGGGGGCATGAATGGTGGCGAGTGAACAAGAAATCATTGAAGAAGAATTGGTCTACGGTGCCCTGCGCCGCGAACGGCTCTGGCAACGCCTTGGCCTGATGGGCCTTGTCTTCGGTATCATCGGCTGTCTGAGTGCCGCGGCTGTCTCGATCCTCGATGTCGACCCGCCCCCCGTCGTTGTCCCTTATGATCCCGCCACTGGTTTTGCCCTGCCCGAGGCGTCCGTTGGGGCCACATCCGTCACCGCCAACCAGGCGATCATCGAGGCGGAGGTGTTCCGCTATGTGACCGATCGTGAGGTCTACAATCAGCTCGATAACGATCTGCGCATCCGCAATGTGCTGCGCCGCTCGGACGGGGCCGCCGAGAGCGGGCTGCGCCAGATCTGGAACAGCGCAAATGAGAACTATCCGCCGACCGTCTATGGCCCCAATGCCCGGCTCGACGTGGAAATCCTCAGCATCAACCGGATCGGCACCAACCGCGCCACGGTGCGCCTGCGCAAGCGTCTGACATCATTGGGCGGCACCCAGACCGGCCTCTTCACTGCGACGCTTCTCTTCGAGTTCCGCCCGGAGACCCGCCGCTCCATCGATGAGGTCTGGACCAATCCGTTTGGGTTCACCGTGCTCGAATATTCCATCCGCTCCGACAGATTGGAGAATTAATGCGTTTCTCGAATTCAAATCAAAATACCTTGTCGCCAATGTCCCCAGAGCGCTTGAGCCGCGCGGGTATTGGCGACGCTCCTCGTTCCGGAAACGCATGGTTGATCAATAAGCTCTTTGTTGCTGCCCTATTTGTTTTGCTGCCCGGCCTTACCTTTGCCGAAGCCATCCCGCGCGGTGGCCCAAATGACAGCCGTGTGCGGCTCGCAACATATCAAGAAGGTCAGGTCTACCGCATCAGCGTCTCGCTCACCCATGTCACCACCATCGAGTTTGGAGAGGGCGAAAGCATCCGGTCGATCATTGCGGGCGACACGGAAGGCTTCGAGATCGATGGCGTGCCGGGCGGGCAGGCCTTCGCAATCAAGCCCGTCGCGCGCGGTGTCCATACCAATGTGACCGTCTACACGAATAGGCGCAGCTACTATTTCAACATCGAGGAGGTCCGCAGCCCGACCTTCTACGTGGTGCAGTTCCGCTATCCGGACGACGCTGCGCGCCCGACCCGGGCCATCGCCGCCCAAGCACCGAACTACAATTACGGCGCCAGCGCGCGGACCGAGTTCACGCCAACCCGCATCTGGGATGACGGGACGTTCACGTATTTCGCCTTTCCAAGAAACGCCCCTGTGCCCGCGATCTTCCGCTACGCGGGCGGCCGCGAGCGCACGGTCAACACGCAAACCCCTGAGGACGGCGTGATCCGCGTCAGCGGCGTGAACCGCCAATGGGTCTTGCGCCTTGGCGAAGAGGTGGTCTGCATTGAAGCAACGCCGCCTGCGGGGGTAGGCTCATGAGCGATACCGGGAACACCGAGCTGGAAAAGCGCCTCGCCGCCCTGGAGAAAGGCAGTGCCCGCGCGCCCATAGCGGCGCAGCGCCGGTCGCCCCTTCTCGCGCTGATCGTGGTCCTCGTCATCGGCGCAGGTGGTGCCCTGCTCTATCTCCTCTCACAGCCCGACGAAGAGGAAGCCTTGCCGACGGCCACTCCGGACGTCTTCCAAAACGAAGGGGACGGCTTTGGCGCTATCGAGACCTTGCCCCCGCCCGAGCCCGAGGTTGTGTTTGTCGAACCGGATCCAGTCGAGCCCAACGCGGAGCTTCTGGCGCAGATCACCGCCCTGCAGGCCCAGATCGAGGAATTGCGCAACGCCCCTGAACCGGTCGTCGAGGAAGACACCGCCGCCGCAGAGGCGATCGACGCGCTGACCGCTCAGATCGCTGCGCTGCAAGCTGCATCGGAAGCCGCACAGCAGCGCTTCCAGGATGAACTGACGGCGCGGGATCGCAGCCTCGAGCAATTGCGCATGGATCTGGAGCTGGTCCAACTCGAAGCCAATCGCCCGCAACCCGCCCCAGCCGGGCCCTCGGAAGACGAGCTGCGCGCACGCGAGCAAGAGCGACTGCGCCGCGAGGAAGAAGCCCGGCGCATGGCCGAGCTGGAGCGCCGCGCCGCGGAGGAACGCGCCTTCCAGGAGCGGCGTATCGCCTCGCCCACCATCGCTTTTGGCGGTGCCTCCGGAGCGAATGAAACGGCTCTGACCGAACGCACTTTTGGCGAGGTGACGGATTTCGTGCTGAACGGTGCGTTGCCCTCCACCGTGACGCAGGCCGAGGTGATCGCCAATCCCTCCAACACGATTCTACAGGGCACCATGATCCAGGCCGTCATGGAAACTGCCCTCGACAGCTCCCTGCCCGGCCAGACCCGTGCCGTAGTATCCGAGGATGTCTACAGCGTCGATGGCGCGCGCCTCTTGATCCCCCGCGGATCCCGTCTCATCGGGCGCTACCGCGCCGGCGTCGATATCGCGCAGCGCCGCGTGACGATCGCTTGGGACCGGATCATCCTGCCCGCGGGCCAGACCGTCCAGATCAGCTCCTTCGGCGGTGATGAACTGGGTCGCTCCGGCGTCACGGGGCTCATAGACACGCGCTTTGCCGAGCGTTTCGGGTCGGCCGCCCTGATTTCGCTGATTTCCGCCGCACCAAGTGCCGCCGCCTCCGAGGTCCAGGATGAGACTGCCGCCGACGTTCTCGAAGAAGTGGGGGATGATCTGGCAGATGCGACGGACAGCGTCATCGGTGATTACCTCTCCATCGGCCCCGTCATCTATGTCGACCAGGGCGCCCGCGTCACGGTCATGGTCGACCGCGATCTGGAGATATTCTGAGCCCATGTCGCTGAGCTATCTTGAAACCTCGCTCGACCGGATCGACGCCGCCGCACGCAACGATGTCATCGAGATCTGCATCAACCCCGACGGGACCTGCTGGGGCGAATTCCAGGGCGATCATTTCATGCGGGCGTTGGACCAGAGGCTGACGGACGTTCTGGTCAGGGACCTCGGCAACCAGATCGCCTCCTCCGCCAACACCACCATGAGCAAGGACCGGCCCATCGTCTCGGTTTCGATCACCTACAAGGGTCGCCCGATCCGCGCACAGGTCATCACCCCGCCTGCCGTTCTAAACGCCATGTCCATCAGCCTTCGGTTTTTCTCGAGCCTGCCTCTCGAAGGCATCGCACTCGATTTTCTCTATGGCAAAGAGCGCAAGCTCGAAGACCTGCGCGTCGAAAAAAAGCGCGCCTTGCGCGAAGTGGTGGCCGCGGGTTTGATCGATGATGCGCTGGCCTTCTGCGTCGAGAACAAACTCAACATGATCGTCTCGGGTGGCACCTCCACCGGCAAGACCGTCGCCGCACGCAAGATCCTCTCTCACGTACCGGCCGAGGAACGCATCGTGACCATCGAAGAAGCCGCCGAGCTTCTGCCGACCCAGCCCAATGCCGTGACCCTCATCGCCAATCGTGATGCGGAATTCCAGTCGGCCGACGTGCTCCTCACCGCGACGCTGCGCATGCGCCCCGACCGGATCATCCTGGGCGAGGTGCGCGGCAAGGAGGCCATGACCTTTCTGGAAGCCATCAACACCGGCCATGGCGGCTCCATGACCACGCTGCATGCCGAAACCCCGCAATTGGCCGTGCAGCGGCTCGCGATCGCGGCACTCAAGACCGAAATCCCGATGACCTATGCCGACATGATCCAGTACATCGAAAATTCCATTGACGTGATCATCCAGGCCGGTCGCCATGACGGCAAACGCGGCATCACCGAATTCTACCTCCCCGGCGCAACTGAGATTGGAACTTCCCCATGAAAACCTTTGAATATGACATCCTGTTCTTTCCGGTGAAGAAGCAAAAGGACTACGACGAGGTGCGACGTGCTTTGAATGAGCGCGGCGCGGAAGGGTGGGAGGTTATTACCGCCGAAGCCGGCGACTACGGCTACACCACTTTCTTGAAGCGTGAGACTGGTACAATGAAGACGGCATCGGAATGACACGGGCTATTGCAGTCGCTGGCCTGCTCTTGATCTTTGGCACAACTGCTGGCGTAGCCGAGCGGAACCTGATCCCGACGCTCGACAACCACCCAAATGTTTGCCCAGACCAGCCACCTGAGCCGAAGTGGATGCAGAACATCAATGTGCGCGAATCCTATAAGCGCCTTTTGATCCAACAGATATATCGGGCTCAAAGCATGGAGCGCGTCGTAGACTCGCAAAACTGCGACTGTCCCACACGGTATCCAACTTGGGAGGACGCCGTACGCTTCTACACAGAGCGCTATGCTTCATCTAAATACTGGGACGTTGTCGAAGCGACGTCCGAATACCGACGGCAGGCAAATGAACTGCGCCGCGCCGCCATGCCAATCTGCGTAGCAGCTGGCAACTGGTAGCAATCCATGAGTGTCGTCACCTACTTCGTGGAAACGTCCGAAGGGTATCTAGATACCGCTGCCGAAACTCAGTTTGGTGCGGTCGCAGCAACGGTCGGTACGTTGCTGGTTCTGGGCACAACACTAGTTGTCATTCTGGTCTTCATCAACATGATCTACCAGTATCGCGCCATGGACGGCCGAACTGCCTTTTGGCTGGCCGTAAAGGTCGGACTGATAGGGGTCTTCGCGGCCAACTGGGTCCAGTTCAATGCGCTTGCCTCAGCAATACTGAACGGAATCGACAGCATTGCCGGGGCCCTTGTGGCTTCTGTCGGCGGCGGATCACCTGGCCCGTCCGGTACCTTTGCAGAGGAATTTGACGAATTGATTGCAGCGCTCGGGGACTATCTGAATGCTGCGGGGTCCGAGCTGAACTGGATGGCCGGTGCCTTGTTGGACACACTCGGGGTTCTGCTGCTCTCGATTCTTGGCGGGTTGGCGGCGTTCATTGTTGTGGCGTCCCGGCTCATGATCGCTCTGCTAATTGGCATTGCGCCAGTGATGATTTTCTTGACCCTGTTCGAGGTGACCAAGGATTATTTCGCGCGCTGGTTATCCGCGTTCATTTCATTCGCGATGTATCCGATCGTCGTCGCCGGAGTGTTCGCGACGATCACGGGGGTCTCTCGGGCGCTTCTTGCCGAGCTTGGCGACCCGGAGGGAGCCTCGAACATAGGGGCCCTTATCCCATTTTTCATGATGGTGCTGATGGCAAAGGGTTTCATCATAGCAACGCCTTTCTTGGTTCGTGCGATTTCCGGAAACATCATGATGCCAGCGCTCTCTGCCGGGTTCGGTGGCAGCTATGCATTTGCCCGAGGGCTGGCAGGTAGCCAACAGGTTTACAACCGTTACGCCATCGGTGGTGCGACGGGGGCGGAATACGCAGCCCTGCGCGCGCGCCAATTCTTCGGCGTGCAAGCCTTGCCGAGCCGGCCAAATACTGCTGGAGGGCCAACTGCGGCTCGTCCGGGTGACGCAACCGGAACAGGCGCCCGAATGCTGGCACAGCTTTCGAGACTTGGTAGGTTGGGCAGGCGGTGACAGCCAGGTGCCAAAAACTTGCCAAAACTGCAAAGGTTTCGCCGCGGGTTTTTGTCATTGCTAAACGGTTGATCCCTCGCGACACAAGGCACGTGGCCAAACACGACCGTTTCTGCCACAGGCGGAATCGACAATTTTAGCACCGTGCCACGGCCCTGCGCATCGCCCGATTGCCAACTGGCTCAGGCTCTTCGCCGGGGTGTTGCCCTTCACCTTTCCAGTCGTCTGACCAAAGCCAATCTTCGAAATAATAGAGCCAAAGGTAAGTCCACGGAATGATGGTTTGGTCGATCCGCTTCCGCGCGTCCCATTCCCTGGCACCTGGAAGATAAAGACAAAGGCGCAGCGGATCTCTGTAGACGTGAGGCAAAGGACGCCCTGCCGCCAGCAACTCCAGATCCGGGTCGTCTATCTGAACACCGGGCGTTTGACCCAGCTGAAGCGTGATAGTGGCAAGGTAGGAGCGCGCCAAGGCGGTCGGTTGTATAGGCTCTTGCCATGTCAATTTGTTTGCGCGGACCTGCCCCACACCACTGATAGCCGGGCTTGCCTTCAGGAACAGCAGCTGCTGCGACAGGGTCAGGTCGTATTGCCCGCCTCGTCCTATCATCAATCACCGAAGAACGTATTTGTGGGCACGGTCGTTGATGCTGCGACCTTCGATGTCGTCAGCCCGACCACAGGTGCGACAGAAAGCAGACCCGATTTGCGACCATCCGACACCGCATTGACGCGGTTGCCGAGAACCCGTCCGGTGACACCGGAACCGAACGAACGCTCCATGTTCAATGACACACGGTCCTGACCAACAGCATCGCGAAGGACTTCAAAGTCGGACAGAGCTTGTGCGTGCCACGCATAGAATGCTGGTGCCCGGCGTTCATCCTTGTTCCAATTGTCGGCGAAGTTTTCCCCGTTGGTTGTCTCGTTCAGGATGGCATAGCCCCGCCGTCCGTCCAGAATGGGGCGGTCGATGAAGTGCGGCATCATCCGGATCGTTTCGACCAACAGATCCATTTCGTCATGGAAGACGTGGTTGCGCACGCAATAGGCATAGGACTGCATCGCAAGGGTGGTAATGATAACGGAAATCGGGGCCACGTCTTGCGTGTTGTTCTGATAAAAAACGTCGCGGTGCCGTTTGAGCAATTGCACGATGCGGCGCAGGATGCCTTTCACTGCTTCTCGGACGGGGAACGGCTCCACCGTCGCCTCGTCCCGCTGCATGGCGATAAACTTGCCCACAAAGGTAGGCCGGAGTGCGGCGCGCTCATCGAACAGGGTCTTGTAGGCCCGCGGGTTTGTCGGATGCCATTCCTTCAGAGCCCGGTCGGGCACCAATTCGCCCCGGTTGCCGCAGACCGGGTTTGCTATCGTCGGGGATAGGTCGAGGTGGAAGTCCCCCGCATAGTTGAGACGCCAACAACGCTTTTTTTCTTCGAGAAGGCGCACATAGGTGGCGTGTTCCTTGAGCCGGTTTCCAACCGCCGCCTTCAGGGTCGCTGGTGAGATGCCGGACGCGATACCTGCACAAAAGCAGATCAGATCGACATCGAATTCCCGCCGCCCGATTGGCTTCACGGCCGTTCCAAGCGCACTGGACCCTTGGAGATAGACCAGAACACTGACGAGTAGGGGATCAGTTGAACCGGACAGCCAGTCTCCGACGGCACCATAGCTCTGGCGCGCACGATCAAACTGGGTTTCGGTGAGGTCCAGATCCTCGCCTATCTCGTCCAGGATGGTGAATATCTGCGTGCGCCGCCGAATATCACTGTCGGTCAGCGGCTGTCGCAACATCTGATTCATGCCGCTTTCTCCTTGAGTTGATAGACCGGCACGAAGGTATCGGCAGGCTGGGTGAAAAAGATCGGGGTCAGGTGGGGCTTTGCTTTTCGGGCTTCTGACATACCGAGGCCCTTGAGGCGGCCGATCTTCGTGGTGTCATCCAAGGTAAAAAACCCGCTCGGGACAGACGGCGAAATGCGGTAGATGCGATCCCCATCGTAAGGGTGTCCCGTCAGAAGTTTTGCCATGCCGAGGGCGCCATGTGATTGCCCATCCGCGTAAAGGTTGAGGACTTTGAGGCCGAGTCCGGCAAACCCTGGACTTTCGGGCAGCATGTAGACTTCGTCCAGACACCCCAGGCTCAGAATGCGCAGGTCTGACGGATGCCACCCCAGAAGAGTGATGGCTTCGACGACAGCAATGGCTGTGGGATTGTTGGCCCATGTCCCGCCATCGGTCAGGCCAATATCATCAGCAGTGCGATGTCGCTTGAAATACGTAGGTGCCGCTGCCGTAGCCAGGGCGGCATCAAGCGCAGTCTTGCGATAATCGGTTTGCAGGCGTGTGTGATGCGCGGTCTTGTAGATATAAGGGCTGCGGAGATCGGCATCCCACGCCGGGATCACCAACCGGGTCTGTGATTGCCCGATCAGATCGTTGTTGAGAACGGCCTTGAGTTCACGGGCAAGAATTGCCGCATCGTGCTTTGGACCGACTACGTGCCGACCTGTGGCGGTGAGGGTGCGCCATGCCTGCCGTATCCTCCCCAGCGGTTCATCATCCGCATTGTCCTGACCGAAGATGACAGGCCCGCGACGCTCGTAAAGCTCGAGCAGTTCCTTTGCCGTGCGGCCGAGGCCAAGGCCGAGTGCGATGATGCCACCCGTCGATGTGCCCGCGATGAGATCGAAATAGCGCCCAATGGGCTGGCCCAGATCTTCCTCGAGCCCCGCGAGGAATGCAGCGGGCATCGTGCCCTTAATCCCGCCCCCGTCGATGGAGAGGATGCGACGTATCTGCCTGTTGTTCCCACCGTTGCTCATCCTGACATCCATTCCGCTTATGCTCTTCAGCCTTTCGGCGGATACGGGTCCTTGCCATAGGTGTTGCGCTCGCGGATGCGACCGTTCTCGCCGTGGATCAGCATCTCGCTGCCCTGACGAATGGCGGATTCCCGCGCGGCCGTGATGGCCTCGCGCTGCGTGCCGTGGACGGAAGACGCGCGGGAGTTACCCGCCCCCTTCACTGCCCAACCGCTTTCATGCGGCACAACATGCTGATTTTTCTTAGACATTTCAAGCCTCACGTGTCGATTTCGGTTGACGATGCGACAACCTTGTATTTAAATATACAGGAAGAAATGGCGTTTATCAACCACAACAATAACCGCCGGGAGAGGATCATGTTCGGACAAAGACTCAGGCTTGCCCGCAAGCGGGCGGGTCTATCCATGCAAGCGCTCGCGGAGCGCGTAACCCCAAGCGTGTCAGCGCAGGCCATCAGCAAATACGAGGCGGACAAGATGATGCCGTCCTCGTCGGTGCTGGTCGGCCTCGGCAAGGCGCTCGGCGTGTCACTGGACTTCCTGCTCGGCGGTCAGGTCGAAGCTCTGGAAAGCGTCGAGTGGCGAAAGAACTCGACCGCCTCGGCGCAGGATCGCGCGATGGCGGAATCCATCGTCATCGAGAAGCTCGAAGACTATCTCGCCATCGAGGACATCCTCGATATGCACCCCGCTGAAGACCCCTTCGCCGCGCTGCGCGTGGACATGGTGGCCGATGAAGAGGCCATCGACTCCAAGGCGCGGGACGTGCGGCGCGAGTGGCAGCTTGGGATCGACCCGATCCCGAGTATGACCGCCCTGCTCGAAGACAAGGGACTCAAGGTCATCGAGGCCGATCTCCCGGAACGCATCAACGGGCTGGCCTGTCATGTCGAACGGGCGGAGGGCGCACCGACTGAGGTGATCGTCGTCTCGCGGCACACCAATGTCGAACGCACGCGCTTCAACCTCGCCCACGAACTCGCGCACCGGATCATCACCGAAACCGGCAATGCCGCACTGAAAAAGGAGCCCTCGATGCACCGCTTCGCGGGGGCGTTCCTCATTCCGCGTGAGCATCTGGAAGAGGAAGCTGGCCGAAACCGTCACGGCATGACCTGGATAGAGATCATGCGGCTCAAGCGCACCTATGGCGTCTCCGCCGCCGCGATGCTCGTGCGGCTCGGCCAGGTGGGCATCCTGTCGAAGAGCGCTGTGGAATATGCGTTCAAGACCTATGCGCGAAGCTGGCGGCGCGAGGAGCCGGAGCCTATCGGTCCAGGCGAGGGCTTTGCGGCCTTCGAGAAGCCGCAGCGCTTCGAGCGCCTCGTCTGGCGCGCGCTCGGCGAGGAGATGATTTCCCCCGTGCGGGCGGCGCAGATGCTCGGGCTCCCCTTGAGCGTTGTCGAACGCGACATCAGGGGGCCTCGTGACCAGTGACCTGTGTTGTCGTCAATGATGCGTCCTGTCTGATCGACTTGAAGAAGGGAGAGTTGCTGCACGTCCTGCTGCGGCTGCCCTATCGCTTCATCGTGCCCCTGCCCATCCGTGAGGAGGAGCTGCTCGATTTCACGGCGCAGGAATGGCGGATGCTCGAAGACGGTGGCCTCGCCACCTACGATCTGCCGGGGGAAGAAGTCGCGCGGGTTTTCGCTCTAAAGCGGGAACATAGCCGCCTGTCGGCCAATGATTGCTTCGCCCTCGTGACGACAACCTGCCAGGAAAACGGCATCCTCCTGACCGGCGACAACCTTCTACGCAAGGTCGCCACCGCTCGCGCGGTGCGCGTTCATGGCGTCCTCTGGATCATCGACGAGCTGCACGCCGCCGAAGCCTGCGATGTCGGGCTTCTTGTCTCCGCCCTGCAAATCTGGCGGGCGGATGAGGCGGTCTTCCTACCCCCCGCCGAGATCGACAAGCGGCTGCGCCGTCTCGGGGCATAATCTGAACAAGGTGGAGATGGCTGGACCCTGCCCACGACGTTCCGAGCGAAAGATCGAACGGTCATGCAAACCAGCCCCTTTTTTCGGCGTCAAAAAGTATCGTTTGTGACATTCAGCGTTACGGAAGCTACGCGCAGGTCGCCATGCCCGCCACCCTATCGCGCAACCAGCCTTTCACCATCCTCCTCTCGCAGCATCGCTTCCATGTCCTCCAAGCCATCGACTGCAGAGCGCATCTGCGCCTCATCAGCTACGCTCGCTGCCTCTGCATCGGCGACCTGGCTTCCAAAATCCATCTCCATCTGGCGCTGTTCCTCGGCGATAACGGTTTGAACGACAGGCGCGGTCTTTTTTGGAGCGACGTCGGTTTGCTTTGACGTTTGGCTGCCAGCATCTTGGTGTGCGGTCTCCACAACGGCGTCAGACCCACCTGGTCCGTTCGAAGGCGGAGTCATCGGCATGGCGCGCACACTCAGCGGCAGCGTGCCCTGCGATCCCCCTCCCCCCGGCTTCGGAAACGGCAACTCGCCTGATTGCGCCGCGTGGATCGCCTTGAAGAGCCGGTCGTCAAAATACTGGATCCGTTTGGCTCGGACCGGCATTTGCGCGTCGATCACCATGACGATCTCATCGAGCGGTAGGCGGCGCGCTTCATCTTCAGGCAACAACGAGCTCTCTTCAGTCCGAGTGGACTGGCTACGGCCCTCGAAGGGGTTCTTGCCGATGGACTGGGATCGCGTGATGACGGTCTTCGTGGTCTTGCCAACCGCCTTGCTCAGCTCTTCGACGGTTTTTTCATCCGAGGGCGTGAGGTATAGCTTCACGCCCGCGTTGCCCTGAAGGGCGCGGCGGGTGTTCTCGCCGTAGATTTCATCGAGGGCGGGGATCGTTTGCGTGACAACGGCCAGGTGACCACGATAGGTCCGCAGGGTCTCGATACTCTCGACCACGATGGGCATTTTTCCTAGGCGATTGAACTCGTCGAGCATGATCATCACTGGCCAGGGCTCGTCTGGCCCGGGATCCTTTTCCTGCATGGCCGAGAGCAGGTCGGAGAAAAACAGCCGGATCAGCGGCGCGAGCGGCTTCACCATCAGCGGCTGGACGACGAGATAGACCGAAAAGGGCTTCTTGCGGATCGTCCGGAAGTCAAAGTCCGACACCGCCGTCGCCTCATCGATGGCAGGGTTCTGCCATTGGTCGAGCCCCGATGTCATCAGGAGCGAGACATAGGAGGTCAGCGTATCGTTGTTGGTCGAAGCGAGCCGCGTGAAGATCAGTTTGGCGGCCCTGTTGTCGACCTCGTGCCCCCGCGCGAAGTATTCCTTCTGCTTGTTCCCACCCGAGGCCGCGATGCGGTAGATCTCGCCCAAGGTGGGGCGCTTGCGCTGGAACGCCAGCAGGCCTGCCGCCACGAAGAGATCAATCCCGCCTTTGAGGAGACCCTGCACCCGGTCATTGTCGCTTTGCAGGAAGAGCGTCGCCAGCAGCTGCAATTCCATCTGCTGGCGCGCGGGATCTTTCAGTTGATAGATGCGCAGGAGCGGGTTGTAACGATGCGTGCGCTTGCCCTCCCAATCGGTGGGGGCAAAGCGATAGACCTTGTCGCCTTGGGTTGCACGATGCCGGGCCGTGGCCTCGAAACACTCGCCCTTCACATCGAGCGTCACGGCGGAGCCTTGCCAGGTCAGCAGGTTCGGAATGACAAAGCCCGTGGTCTTGCCGCGGCCCGTGGGCGCCACGATCAGCGCATGCGGGAAAACCTTCGAGCAAATGTAATTGGCGCGGGAGCCAGGCGTCCCCAGCTTGCCGAGGATGAACCCCGTACCGGGTGCGCCGAAGAATCCATTGGCCTTCATCTCGCGCGCGGTCTGCCAATGGGTCTGGCCAAAGCGTGTCAGAGCGGACCCTGAGAGGGCGAGGCTCAGCATCAGGCCGGCGGCGGCGAAGCTACCGATGATCAGGTGAATAAGTTGCGCGTCCTCCGGACGGCGGTCCAGGATCGCCATGTAGTTCTGCGCGATGTAGGCGAAGTCGATCTCGGCCCCGAAGCCGAGATCCTGGTAGGTGAGCACCGCCGAGGCGATCGTATAGCCCATGGCCCCGGTCACCAAAGTCACCAGCAGGACCCCGGTGGCGATCCGCGCTTTTCCCATGGAGGCGCTCAATGGACCTGACCCCGCTCGGTCTCGCCATCCACGTCTGTGGTGCGGTGTTTTTCATATTCGGTGTCGGCAAGATCATCGACCACCTGGCGCAAGGCCTCCGTGTTGGCCGTTGCTGCATCCGATTGCAGATAGACCTTGGCGACATAGAGCCGGTCGAGGCGGTCCTCGAGAACCTTGTCCAGCGCATTGGCATCGCCGGATGTGAGCCGATCGAGTTGGCGAACGTCCAGCACCCGCGCGATCTCGTCGCGAAAGGCGTCCCGCTCCGCCTCGGTCTCGAAGGGCGCGGACAATTCCCCGGCCCGCTCATGGTCCAGGACACGCGCAATCTCGTCTGCAAGGCGGTCGATACGTTCGAACTGCGCTGAACTTTCACCGCGGGCAGCGAGGACATCGTCGCGCGTGCCAACCCCCAGCCCCTCGCGCAACTCGTTTTCGCGGCGGACCTGATTGATGACCTCCGTGTCGCGTATCTCGACGACAGCCGCATAGGTCGCGCCGAGCCCGCGGGCGAGGTGGGACGGCATGTCCGGGTAGCGCGCTCGCAAGTCATCCGTGACAGCATCTGCAACGGGCGTGCGGAGGTCGCGTCCCTCCATGATCCGGTCGACCTCGCGGGTGATCTCGCTGGCGCGGGCCGCATCGGTGATGGTCTCCCTATAGGGCTCAGACCGGTCGATCACATCGCCGGGGCGTGCGAGCAGGTCCGGGTGTGCTTCGAGATACGTGCGCTGCTCCGTCTCGATCCGGCGCTCCGCCCGTGAGACAACCTCCCAGTCCCGGTCCTGGATCTGCTGCGCAGTCAGGCCGTCTGCGCGCATCTCCTGACGGATTGTCCCTTCCATCGCCCGGACCGCGTCCCGGTGATAATGGAACCGCTCACTGATCGGTTCCGCTTCCATGACGCCATCCCGGCGCAGCACGTTCTCGCGCTCCAACAGCGTGCCAAGTTCCACATGCACGTCATTGAGAATGTCGCGCGCCTGTTCCAGATCGGCGCGGCGCTCGAGGTTCAGATCCCGCGCCTCAGCCACGCGTGTTAGATCATTGGCGATCCATTGATGCTCGAGCGCTGCATTTGAGGCGCCCGTCTCGATCCGGGCCACCACTTCCGATGTGCTGATCCCAGTGCCGTGTAGTGCCGCGTCAATGCGCGATCTCAGATCGGGCTCTGCCAGACGCTCGCGCTGGCTGGCGTCGATATTGGCTTCGGAATAGATCCCGCCCTCCGAGGGGGTCTCTGACAGCGAGCCCGAGCGCAGCCCCAAGGGCTGCATGTGCTGGACCTGCGTCTGGATCTCGATGAGACGTTTTTCCAGCACGGGACGTTCCGCGTCAGACTTCTCGGCGATCATGCCCTGCACTCGCGCGAGCTTTTCCGCATAGAGGCTTCTCAGATCCTCGAAGCTTTGATCCTCGGCCATATACACATCTCCTGTTCGGTCCATCTGTCCGCCATGCGCCAGCACCTCGCCCGCGCGGAAGAGTGCCGCGGCGATGTCTTCCCGGGCCTCCCGGGAGGCCTCTGCGGCAAGCGAATGGTAGACGGTTCTGGTGTTGGCGATCTCCGCCAGCGTCCGGGTCAGGTCGGCCCCCACGCGTTCGCGCTCGTGGGGTGCGCGTCCCTCTTCTTTCGCCGTATAAACCTCGCTTGTGCGGGCCGGGTAATGCACAACCCCGCGATCCACCCGGCGCGTGGCCTCCAGCCGAACGCCATACTTCTCGGCCTCCTCGACCATGGCGAGGCGGAAATCGTCGTAGTTGAAGCGGTGGTTGCGCCCCAGAAAGAAGAACTCGCCTTCCTGCGAGCGGCGGTTCAGCACCAGATGCGCATGCGGGTGATCGCGGTCCTCATGCACCGCGATGATGTAGTCGAAATGCCCCGCGTCAGTCTGGAAGAACCGCTCGGCCACATCGGTTGCGATGTCGCGCACATCCTCCCCGCGCGTGCCGATGGGGAAGGACATGAGCATGTGGGTGGTCTGTCCGAGCTTGGGCTTGAAGCCCGCATCCCACCGTTTGGCAAAGCGCTCGGTCAGGTCCTTGATGTCACCCGCCTCGAGCTTGGACTTGCCATCCAAGAACCCGCTCGAGTCCACGATATGGGTGGACTTGGTTGTAAGGTAATCGAGCTGGTTCATCAGCTGCGATTTGTTGTGAGTGCCCCCGCCCCGGATCGCCTTGAAGACCGCTGGCCGGTGCCCTGCTGCCGCGCGCACAAGCTGGGTCTGCTTGGCCACGTGTAGCCCCTGCATCGAGCCCCGGATGCGGCTCCAGCCGTCCCGGAAGACCTCGCCCGTAACGGTATGGACGGCATCATTCAGCCGCATGGGCAAACTCCCTCAAGGCGGCTGTGGCCTGCAGCTGCATCGCGTCCCGACGGCGGCGCAGGAGCAGATCGATCTCGTCAGCGGAATCCAGGATGAACCGCGCCAACCCGCGCATCTGGGCAAGGCGCAATTCGGTGAACTCGGCACTCGTGCCTCCCCCGGCCCCCTGCCCTTGCCGGTTGGCCTGCGTCATCTGCTTGGCGATTTGCGTGACCCCATTGCCGACCTCGTGCAGTGAAGCGCGGTAGCGCGCCATCTCGGCCGCCATCTGCGCGTCCGGAACGAACACCCCGCCTGCCGCCTGAATGAGCCGCCGCAGCCCCTCGGCCCGGCTCTTGATCCCCGCCTTCTCCAACACCGCGTCGAGCGCCGCCAGCTCCGCCGCCGTGACCTTCACACTGACCGCTGAGACCGGAATTGCGGCATCCGTCTGGCGCTCGGCATCGGCTTTGAGCGTGTACTGAATCGCCCGCACCGACACGCCAAAGCGTTCCGCCAGCACTGAAGTGGAAACGCCTTCCGCAGCTTCGCGAACGATCTCCATGCGGTCCGCATCTGTGAGGCGTTTTGAGCGAGACATGCGAAGAAAGACCCCCTATTTCCTGCCACCTTCCACCAAGGCTGCTCCCACCTTACGATAATATACCTAGCTGTCAATTATATACTTGCGTCGCATTCAGGCTCAGGCAGCCTTGGTGTCCGCCTCACGCCGCGGCCCGCAGGGACGCGGCTCTGCCGCCCTCACCACCGTGCGACACCTGTCCTATGGGTCCCGTCCGCCAGCCCCGCCCGAGGCTCTGGCCGAACACGCATGTTTTCGGACGGAACCGCGGGCGGGCGCACACCCCACCGACAGGGCGGACAGGCAGGGTCAAGGAGGGCCAGATTTGGCTTGCCAAATCTCTGCCGCAAAAACCGGGAGGCCCTGGCCGATAGGTTTTTGTGGATGGCCCCCTTGAGGCTGACTGGCCGGTCTGTCGCGGCCTGATCATTCCGGGGGGAGTCGGTCCCTTGATCGCGCAGCGACCGGCACCAAGGAGAGGTCGCTGCCGGCGATCACCCGCGCCGGAACTGGCATCCCTGGAACAGGGATCGGGCCGCTCCCGGATCGTCCTGGGGCGGCCCATCCTCGTCAGAGGATTCAGTCCTGGGGATCCTTCGCGCTCGGCGGGAACATCACCAGCTCCGAGACCGCGACGGGAAAGTCGAGCTTGAGGCTGAAGAACTCCGAGCCATCCCCGTTGCGGGTGTTGCGGAACATGGCGCCCACGCGTTGGAAGCGGGTGCGCTCCTGACCATCGGTGTCGGTGAACTTGACGGGGACGGTGGCGACGTAGTGGTTGGTCATTTGGGTTACTCCTTGTTGCGATGGGGATCACCCGGCACGGGGGCAAGAGGCCCAGCCGCAAGCGCAAATGCGGAGGGTCCGCGGCCCGCCGTGGAAGCCGTATTTGTGCTTGCCGAAGCGTGAGCTGAGGGCACGATTGGGCCGACCCCGTGCGATCCACATCTATGAGCAAAAAGGAGTGATCCGGATGACCCCTGCCATCACGCCGGCGCCACCATCCGCGTCCCGCCGAACCTGGCCGGGGTGCTGACAAAGTCCGCCCGCGTGGGTGCGATGTTCCGAAACACCACCCGAGGGACGTGCGGGTCTTCAGCCTCAAGTGGGACGTCTCGACCCCTCGCGTCTTGCCCCGCTGACGATGTGCATGAGGTGCGCACCATCCCGAACCCATACCGATGCGGATGGGCCGCACTCTGACGGACTGGGTAGAGGGGTAACGGTGCTGGCCGCCGCAGACTGCCGATCACGCGTGACCGATCGCACGCGCCGTGAGACATGACGAAAGGGCCGCGCCAAGCGCGACCCCCTCTCTTCACTCCTGCGACGCCTTCTTCACCGGGTCCGCAACCCGCATGACCGTCAGGCCTTTCGCTTCCGCTTTCTGCCCGAGGTTCAGCGCGACCCCGTTGCCGCCGAAGAGGACAACCCCCGTCGCCGCGAACTTGTCGTCCAGCATTTCGTCGTTGCACTTGAACGGTGCCGCCCGCCCGTGCGCGGACCAGCGCGGATCGAAGCGCGCCTGCGCGACGCCGCGTGCCCGGGCCCACCGTGCCGCAATCATCTCCGCCCCATGCTTGCCACCCTTGTGGCAGAGGAAGATCTCCTGGTTGCGGTTCTGCTTGATCCGTTCGCGAACCTTGTCGAGCGTTTTGAAGATCACATCGACATCGGTCCAGTCGGTGGCGCCTGAGACGATCAGGGGAACCCCCTCGACTTTCGACTTCTCGGCAGTCTCGCGGTCGTGCCGCTCGAGGAGCTGCCGCGCCTCAAAGACTGCCCCGGTCTCCTGCGCCCGGACGCTTGCGCGCGACCCGGCTGCTGGAATGAAGGCGTGGCCCGTCTCGATCTCGTAGCATTCCGCCGCTGCCTCGCTCATCACCTCGATGGCGCTGACAATTTCGCGCAGTTGCAGAAAGCGCGCCTGCGCCTCCTCGAGCGCGGTCTCGGCGATCTCTGATCCGTCGTGGGATTTTGCCAGCGCGCCGATCTTGTCGGCGGTGCGGTCGACCTCCTTGCCAAGCGCCACCTTGCGGCGCTGCAGGATCGTCGCGAGCCCATGGGCCAGCGGTTCGATTTCTGCTTCAAGCCCGGTCCCGCGCAACTGCCCGAGCAAAGCCTCGAAGCTCTCGCGGATGATGTGGTCGGTCAGGACGTGATCCTCCGGGATCGGCAACTGCGCGTCCCTTTCGGTCAGTCCGAAAAGCTCGATGGTCTCGTAGGTGTTTGCAGTGTCGTAAGCCATGTCTGGTCTCCAGTGTTCGGTTGCAAGGCCACCACGTGAGTGTGGAGGCATGGCCGAATGCCTGGTTTCCGAATCTGCCCGGGTCAGGGACGGCGCAGCCGCCGGCTTGCCGGGCGCAAAAGTTTTCCGCGCGCAGCACCCGACACATGCGCGCGCTCGCGCACGGGACCGCCCCGCGCCACTGGCACCAACCTCGCCGAAAAGTTTTGCGATCCTTGACGCGGGCTGATTTGGGGGCCATCCGGAGGATATGCTTCCGCATTCATGTGTGTGTGTTTTGACGGTAGGTTTGCCCGACCCGAGCAGGCAAACGGCCTGACCGGACGCGGGAGACGGATGAAGCGGCGGGATCGTTTTGCCCCGCAAAACAGACCAGAGCGCAATCCGGCGGAGCGGCCGGGGAGTGACGTGCTCGCGAGGCGGGCAAACCGGGATGCCGGGTGCGACGCCGCGGTGAGGCCGCATGGCCGAATGCGCGACGGACCGAAGGGCCGTTCTCCCCTGCGACACGCGAAGCCGAGCTGGGGAGGCCGCAAGGCTTAGCCCAAGGTTGATGTGCTGGCGACGCCGCTGCCGACTATACGGATTACTTGTCCAAGCATTCGACGTGATGGGCGGGAAGTCGTCATTCACAGCTAGTGCAAGCCGAAAAAGCTCCACTTCAAAAGCCGTCATTGGTGCGCTTGCGGCCCTAATGCGCCGAACACCTTGGTGAGCGATGATTCATGGATGATTTACCCGGCTGAACAACTAATCTAGCTTCACCCTAGAATTGCATTCTAAGGTGGAAGACTTGAAGAACTTTTGGGATGGAGAGCTGGTAGGAAAAAAGGAGTTGCTGCGCCTGTTGACGCGCGACGGCAAGTGGCTGCGCTGGGAGGGTGAGAAGGAAGACCCGGACGACCCCAGCAAGAAACCCAAGGCCGGATGCAAGGATCAGGTCGAAGAGGCTCTGTTGGCGGCGCTGCATTCAACCAATGTCGTGGTGCTGTTGGGGTCTGGGGCGTCCTTCTCGGCCAAGAACGAAGGCGGGCCGAATGCGCCGGGGATGGGCGATCTGTGGCATGCTGTGCGAGATGCCGTTTCCGAAGGAAATTTGGTCGACCACAAAGAGTTTGACGATCTCGCAAAGAAAGTAATGGGTGGCCTGCCGCAGAACGACAGCGAGGGGAAGCAGAAGGCCGGAGATATCGAAAGCCTGTTGAGCCTCTGCAAAATGCAAATTGAGCTGCTCAATATTCGGGCGAAAAACGACCCTGATTTCGCTGATGGGCCTTGGTTGGATGAGCTGATCGAGTTTGTTCGCGTTGCTGAGAACACGATCTTGGGCAAGGTAGGTTTTGTTGGCGCGGGCACGGATTTGCCCGCGCAATTGGCATTCTTGAAGAAGTTCGCCCGCCGATCTCCGGAAAAGCCCAGAGTGAAGCTGTTCACCACGAATTACGATCTGTGTGTTGAGACGGCAGGTCTACGTCTCGGTGTCGTGCTGATCGACGGTTTTTCCCACAGTGCCGAACAGCGGTTCAACCGTGATCACTTCGACCATGACATCGTGCGGCGAGCCGCATCGGGCACGAAGGCCGACTACCTCGACGGCGTGTTTCACCTCTACAAGCTGCACGGGTCAGTGGATTGGCGGCGACGTTCCGATGAAGTCGTTATCCGAAGCGTCGATGCCCCCGGCGAGGACCGCAAGCCAGTCCTGATCTATCCTCGGTCTTCGAAATATCAGGAAGCATTCGGAAGCCCCTATCTCGACATGTTCGCGGCCTTGCAGGCAGCGTTGCGGGAACCCGATACAACGTTGATCGTCTCAGGCTTCGGGTTTGCTGATGATCACATCAGCGCCCCGATCTGGTCAGCCATCGAAACGAACCTGTCGCTTCGCCTTGTGCTTTGTGATCGTGGGTTCGTAGAGCACCAAAAGCTCTTCGATGAAGACGTGCAGGAAATTGACCTCGATCTAGGTGGACAACGCCACTACCAAAGCAAGATTGCGCGTCTTGTGCAGCAGGGCGATACGCGCATCACTATGCTGAACGGTCGTTTCGAAGACCTTGCCGATGCTCTCCCAATGATATCGGGCAAGACGGATCGCCAGCTCTTGCGGGATCGGCTTGAGAAGCTGCGCGAGGGCGATGGCGCATGAGCGAGCTTGCCTCCCTGATCGACCCGTCGAAGCGCATCGGAACGGTCACACGGGTGACGGCCAGTGCTGTAGAACTCACCTTGCCGAATGCACTTGCAGCCCTCGGGCGGCGTGGACTGGCAAAGGGTTCAGTTGGTGATTTCGTGTTTGTCGATTGCGATCGCTCAGCGATCTTGGGACGCGTGACGGAGGTTGGCATTCCAGACAGGCAACGAAACGTCCTTGAGCACCAGATCGAAACCGATCCCACGGTAGAGCCGCAGGGGCGTGTTCAATTGTTGGCGACCGTCAGCAAGACCACTCGGAAAGTGACGCGCGGTATCAACACGCAGCCAAGGGTCGGTGATGGAGTCTACCTCGCAGAAGGCGGAGCGTTGTCCAATTCCATCAAGGATGCCTTGGAAGGCGATATGAAGGGAGACAGTGCACCGTTGCTCGTCGAGCTGGGGAACCTATCTGGGCTGGATGATGCCGCCCTCAGCATTCCGCCGGAGAAATTGTTCGGTCGTCATTGCGGAGTATTTGGTGCGACAGGCGGGGGGAAGAGCTGGACAGTGTCCCGCCTCGTCAATGAGATCGTGCGTATAGGTGGCAAGTGTATTCTGTTCGATCCAACGGGAGAGTTCGCAGGAAAGGTAGCCACCGCACGGGAGTTTGAGTTCTCAAATGACCAAGCCGCTGAAGGCCGCTTGGCGCGGTTTCCGAGTGAGAAGCTGTCCGAGCTTGACTTGAACGCCCTGCTCAGACCAACCGGGCAAAGCCAAGGCCCCACTCTTCGCAGTGCGATTATCAGCTTGAGACTGGCTCGACTGCTGTTGGCAGACCCAGTGCGGTTTCCGCAGCATGCCGTCGAAGGCAGCGATGCTCTTCGAATAGAAGTTCAACACAACGACCAAACAGTCGGCTTCATCCACCTTGACGAGAACAGAACTGTTTCGAAAGCAAACCAACAGAGGAAACCGCTTGGTCGCGCTCAGCTGATGCTAGCCGATCAGTTGGCGGCAGATGACTGTGACTTCGATCTCAAAGTGCTTTCCAACCAAATTGGCAAAGAGTGTTTGTTCCCGGCTAACACGGACGGCACATTTGGCGGGGTGGACCCGAAGCAAGTAGGTTACAACAATACCTTGGTTATTCGGATCGAGACGCTTTTGAACTCTCCTGATATGTCATGCTTTTTTTCTCAAGAAGGCTTGGATATATGCGAAGAAATCGAGGGGTTTCTTGATGATCCAGATGCGAGGGCTTTGGTGCTTTCATTCGAAAACGTGAGCTTTAAGCACAATGCGCGTGAGTTGCTACTGAACGCTATTGGACGCTATCTGCTTGGCATCGCACGGCAGGGGCGTTTTCGACAAAATCCGCTTGTTTGCTTCTTGGATGAAGCTCACCAGTTTATTGGCCGGTCTGTCGGCGATGACCAGAATAGCGTTAACCTCGATGCCTTTGGCCTCATCGCCAAGGAAGGCAGGAAGTACGGACTGACCACCGTTGTCGCGACGCAGCGTCCCAGAGATGTGCCACAGGATGTTCTCAGTCAACTTGGAACCCTCTTTGTACATCGGCTAACCAATGAGCGAGACCGGGAAACCATTGAAAGGGCATGCGGTGATCTTGATCGCAGCGCCGCCGCCTTTATCCCATCTCTATCACAAGGCGAGGCGATCATTGTCGGCCCCGATTTACCCGCACCGTTGCCGATCATGATGAGCAAACCCGAAAAAGGTCAGCAACCAGAAAGCCACGGCCCGAAGTATCAGAAATTTTGGGGCAAAACCGAAGCAGCCCCATTGACCGAAGATTTTTGATCAAAATAGTAGGAAGTATTGATGTTCGATTTCTACTCAGCTGACTATCGTCGAATGCTTTTCCCGATGTCGACAAACCGCTACTTGATCGAAAATGGTCAAGCCGAGATTGCCGAGTTTTTGAATCGTTGCCTTGATCCCGATCAGGAATCTTTTTCATTCCGTTCGCAAACCAGGGTTTATGCCGGCAAGCCCGGTTTTCACCTGAGGCGAACCGTTAAACTGGACCCTGTGGCGGAGTATTTTATTTACGATCTCGTCTTACGAAATAGAACCCGCTTCAGAGCGCCCTACCACGAGCACAAGAAGCATTTTGGCTACCGCTTTCAAGATGGTGAGCCACTCAATCCTTCGGGATCATATCGAGGATATAAGGGGGCCATTGCTGCGTATCGAGATCAATTCAGATACAGCTTGAGCTTCGATGTCGCTGCTTATTTCAACTCAGTTTACCACCATGACCTCGTTTCTTGGTTGTCCAGAACCGGAGCATCCGAACAGGATTACCAGGCGTTTGGTCAGTTTCTTCGGGAAATAAACACGGGGCGGTCAGTCGATTGTCTGCCACAGGGCATTTACCCAACGAAAATGATAGGCAATGATTTTCTCCGTTTTGTCGAACAGTTTCACGGATTGCGCAGCAATGCGGTTGTTAGATTTATGGACGATTTTGTACTTTTCTCCGACTCGCGGCGTGATCTTCGTCATGACTTCATTACGATCCAGCGCTTGTTGGGTGAGAAAGGCCTTTCACTGAATCCAAACAAAACCAGTGACGGCGTGCGGGAGAACGTTGAACTTGAGGATGCGATCGAAGACGTAAGGATACAGCTACTCCAAAGACGGCGTGTAGTTATCACCGACTATGATGGTATTCCCGATGAAGAGGTCGAAGTCGAGCAGGATTTGTCGGATGAAGAAATGGGTTTTCTGCGAGGCCTACTACAACAAGATGATATCGAAGAAGAGGACGCAGAGCTCGTGCTGGCGTTGATGGCAGAGCATGCCGAAGAAGCGATTGAACGTCTTGCAGACATAGCGCGTCGCTTCCCACACCTATTCAAGAATATTCACTCATTTTGCCGTGAGGCGGAAGACGAGGAAGCCATAGCCGCATTCGTCTTGGAACTACTTCGTGACAATGACGCGATGATCTACGAGTTCCAGCTTTTTTGGCTGACCCACATTCTTGAAGATCGGCTTCTGAACACCAATTCAGCGGCAGAGATCATAGACAGGCTGAACAATCATCCAAACGCCACATCGATCTCCAGAGCTAAACTCCTCGAAATACCCGACTTGAGGTACGGATTAGTAGAGCTTCGCGACGCCCATTTGGGTGCTGGGCAATCCGATTGGTTGTCCTGGTCTAGCGCGGTCGGCCACAGAGGATTGAATAGAATCGACCGCCGTCACAGATTGGGTTACTTTGCCAAAGCTTCAAACTACAACAAGCTTGTGTTTGACATAGTGTCGAAGGATTGAGTGGGCCTTTAGGGTTCGCCTGAATTTTTGATATTGTCAGTATTACCGAATTTTGCACAGCGTCCGCTCTGGTGAAGCTGCGTCGCAGCACCTGACTAAATCGGCAAAGTCCGCTACGGACCGACCACGTCGGGCGTACTGCTTCATTCCAGATCGACGTCGCCCAAGCGTGGCGCATGGACATGCGTCCGGACAAGGACTGCAGCGGCCGCGCCCGCGATGGCGCCGAAGAGATGCGCCTCCCACGAGACGCCGGATTGGCCCGGAAGAACGCCCCAGAGAATGGAGCCATAGAGGACACCGACCACCAGTGCCGCGCCTAGCGTGATCAGCGAGCGATCCACGAGGCCGCGCACCACGAGGAAGCCGAACCAGCCGAAGACCAGCCCTGACGCTCCGATATGAATGGCCGAGCTGCCGAACAGCCACACGAGACCGCCGCCGAAGCCGATCACCACGGCGTTCACCGGCAGCAAGACTCGCGTGGTTGTTGCCACCAGCAGTCCACCCATCACCAGCAGCGGCGGCGTATTGGCCATCAGGTGCGCGAAGCTCCCATGCAGGAGGGGCATCGCGATGATGCCATCCAACCCACCGAAATACCGCGGGATCAGCCCGAACGCCGGGTTCAGGCCGTAGCCGGTGATCCAATTGATGACCTGGACCGCCCAGAGCAGGGCGACAAAGGCGGCAAGCGCCGCAGCGCGCCGAAAAAAAGCGCGCATGTGATCCCGGTTCATCATGGCGGCGACAGTAGACGTCTCCGCAAGCCCTTCAACGGCTTTCGCGCGCTGCACAGGATGCCACCTCCAGGAAGGGGGGTTTGAGGCGGCCAACCTCGGTACGGCTCAAGCCAAGAGAATGGCTTCGATCTTACACGGTGTTCCCCGGCCGCAGCGGCATGATTTCACGCTCGGGACGCTTCAGGGCTTCGGCGTATTTGCGCGCATTGTCATCGATCGTGTTGTGCCAAAGCTTCGAGACGAAGGCCCGGGCGTCTTGGACCGTCATGTCTTTCAGCGAAGAGGACCGCGCCATGAAAAGCTCATCTTCGCTGATCGCAGCGGCGTTATGCATGGCGTCCGCGTAAAACGAAGGGTCGTTCAGGACCTGCTCGCTCAGCGGCATCCGCGCAAGGTTCTCTTCCGGGATCGCCATGAAGACCGTGTCCTGCAAGTCGGTCAGATAAGCGCGGCGCGACGTGGACACCGACTTTCCCGCCGCCTTGGCGTCTAGATATGCCTGCCTTGTCCTGTCGAGCTTCGCCCTTGCATGGGTCATGATGACTTCACGCTTTCGGGCGGGTAGCGAAAATCCAGTGCAGCGCTCGATATGAGCAAGGAGTTCTGCAACCTCTGCCTCAACATCAAAGCTCTCGAACCATGGAACCGTCCCTGATCTAGCCGCCACGCGCCCGCCCTCGATATTGCGATAATATATTATTGTATCGCATTTACACCAGATCGCAAGCGGGTGACGTCCTTCACGCAAACGGACATGGAAAAAGGGGAACCGTGGTCCCACGGCTCCCCTTTCGGTTCAGATTGTATTCTCTCACGCACTGGTCACGCGACCAGCGACAGCCCCGCGCCCGCGTCCTGCGGCTGCTCACCGCTGTCGATGAACGGGATGATCGAGAAGGTCTGCCCGCCGCGCTGTTCTTCGTTCTGCACGGCGTTGACGCGCAGGTCGCCATCGGGCGTGTTGATCAGAAGCGACAGGTAGTCATTGCCCGTGCGGCTGCTTTTGGCCATCCACGCCGAGCCGACGCGGATCGGTGTGCCCCGGGGCGAGCTGACCTCGATGCGGTAATCGGGGTGGGTCTTCTCGGATTTGTAGCTGTTTTCGATCAGCATGAACTCCAGATCGAACATCATGTTGGCGATGTAGCCGGTGAAGGCGTTGTCAGCGTCCATGGCGGTGAGCTCGCCCGAGATCGAGCCGGATTTCATCAGGCCGTTCGAGACCAGCGGGATGATCTCGAATGCGCCGCTCTGGGCGGCGCGCGCCTCTTTCGTCTGCACCGCGTTGACCCGGAACGGGCCGAGGCCGACATCGATCTGCATCGAGATGTAGGGGTTGCCGCTGGTATTGCCGGTCTCGTTCCAGGCCGTGCCGATGCGCACCTTGCGGCCTGATTTGTTGACTGCCGTCACGTCAAAATCCGGGCTGCGTTCGGACATCTTTGCCCGCGCCTCCAACTGGATGGCGATGTCAAAACGCGTCGAGTGGATCATGCCGGTGTACTGAGCGGCTGCGGTCTCGACATTGCGGGTGAGGGTTCCTGCGAACATGGGATGGTTCCTTTTGGATTGGCCGGTGCCTGACGTTCTTGCCAACGCATCCGGGATTGCTTTCTCGACCCCTCTTGGGATCACAAATCAGAAAGCCTGCTTTCCTTTCAGCCCCGCCCACTGGTCAGAGCTGCCGTCCGAGTGGGAATGCCCCCGCGCCTCCGGGTGCTGCGCCCCTCCCCTGTCCGTCTGGTCTTGATTGGCTGCTCGGATTTTCAACGCTGTCCTCCGACCGCGCGATGAAGAACTCCACCTCTTTTCCGTTCAACCCGTGCCCGCCCCGGTCGGTCAGACCGATGCAGCTGCCGTTCGGCACATAGGTGATCAGGTACTGCCCAAGCCGGTCCTTGTGGACAACGTAGCCGGTATTGGCCCAATGCACGGTCTGGCCGGCATCGACGGCCGCCTTGATGGCTTCGAGTGTCATGCGATCCTCCTCAAGAAGAATGGTGGGGAAACGACGCAAGAAGCCCGATCTTCCAACCGGGCTTCCATGCAGTATTCGTTTGGCAAACGGCCAAGAGCTGTCAGGCGCTTTGCGTGGCTTGCGTCGCGCGCGACGCCATCCAATCCTTCAGGCCAAGAACCGTTCTTCCGGCGGCGACCTCGGAGGCCCAGGCAACCCTTGGGTCGCCGCAGGGCTCATTGCCGACATGCCGGTCGATGTGGCCATTTGCCATCCATGGCTCGGGCTGGATCCGTCGAAGCCAGTCCGCCATGCTCGGAATGCGGCCCTGACAGTCTTCGCGGACATGCTGCTCGCCGATCCAGCGCACGGGGATCTCTCGACCTGCGCTATTGGTCAGGGTCAGGCCGAAGACACGTTCGGCCTCGAACAGGCCTTGAGCGTGGTGGCGCATGGCTCGGTGCGTGAAGAGCGCGAGATGCTCTTTCGAGGCGTCAAACCAATCGTGCACAGCCTGATAGTCAGACGGCACCCCGCCGAATTTCCGGGCCGAGCTTTCGGCATGATGAAGCGGATGCGCCATCTCACAGCCCCTCGTCATAGCTATGCGAGCATTCAACGTAGCGGTCCGCATGATCGAGCGTGATGCTGTCGGCTGCTATGTCCCAGGTCAGCGTGCCGTAGCCGCCCTCGTTGTTTTCGAACCCCGGGTGATGGTGATAGGCGAGCGACCAGGCGAAATCGCCCACGGCGGTGGCAAGCGGTTCCGGCAGTTGGACCTCCGCAGGCTGCACAGTCACATCCTCAACATTGCCGGAGTCGCCATAACCTTCGTATTCGGCAGTGACCTCGCTGATGCCAAGCGCGCGCAATTGCGCGATCAGCTCCGCTCGGGATGCCTTCAAGGTGGTTTCGCGCTCCGCGCGCCACTGAGCCGCAATCGCGGCGTAATCGATCTGGGGATTGGTCATGGGTCCGTCCTCTTGTCTGAATTTGGGGGGCCGGGCGTGGCATTGGTCAGCGCGCGGCCGGAAAGCGCAGACCGAGCAAACCCCGATCCGCGACGCCCGGCATAAAGCCCGCTTTAACTTTTCAGGCGGCTTGTTCTGACGTCACGGCGGCTTCCTGCCTCACGATCCGGGCCAGAATGCTCCCCGTGTCGATCCCGTCCCCATGCGGTAGGAACACCCGCAGCTGGAAAGCAATGATCTCCGTGAAACACCCCATGACCTTGAGGCCTTCGATCATGCCCTTGTCCGCGCCGCCAAGCTCGAGGCGCATCTCGCCTGCGACGCGGCGACGGGTCAGGGTGAGACCCTGGCCCAGATCCACAGGCGCGGTGGTGCCGAGGGCGGCGGTCAACATCTCCTGCGGTGTTTGCGGGTTGGACACGAGGAAGCGGGCGCGCAGCGCGGCCGCCCCTTCCTCGCTCAGAGTGCGCCCAATCATCGCCGTCGCCCCGTCCGGCGTGACCCGGTAGATGCGCTCATTGGTGGTCGGAATGTCCTTCCAGATCGGCAGCAGCAGCCCGGTCAGCAGGTAGAGCTTGGTCGTGGTGGTTTTTGGCAGGGACGCAGCCTCGGCATCCCAAAGACGTGCGAACTCAGGCCTGTCGATCTCTTCCCAAGCCGAGGACTCAAACCGTGCCTCTTCGAGATAGCTCGACCCGTTTGGCCGCACCGCCTTGCGCATCAGCGTGACGATGTCCTCGTCATACATCTGCATGGGCCGCGCCGAGATGAGCGCCGCGCGACCGGAGGCGCGGTTAACCATCGGCAGCTTGTCGGGATTGCGCGATATGGCCTCTTCGGCGCCCAGGACATACACTGGGTCCGTCACCTCAAGTCCGATGATCCGCGTCACGGCACCGGATTTCGGGCAGGTCCAGAGATCCTCTGTGGAGACCTGTTCGATCCTTTCGCCACGCAGGGTTTCGACGCCGAGATCGAGCGTGCCCGCCGCGCGCGCCCGTTCAGTCTGATCGGCAATCCGGCGCATGAACTCGGCAAAGAGCGCGTTCTGCATGTGGATGGGCAGGGCAAGCACCCGGTTGAGAAACCGCTGGATCGGGGGAAGCTCCTCAAGGAGCACCCCGTCCTTGTCGATCAGCCGCAGGGCCGTCCAGTCGGTGAAGCTCTCGTAGCTCATCGCCTCAGCGCGCCCGGCGGCAAGATCGGCGAAATACCCACGCAGCGCGGCCCGCGCGATCGGGCTTTCGAGATTGTCCTCCTCGCGGAACATGCCCTGCGAGCCGGTCTCGCGCTGACCCTTGGTCAGGGCCCCCAGCTGGTCGAGGCGTTTGGCTATAGTTGACGTGAAGCGTTTCTCGCCATGCACATCGGAGGTGCAGACCCGGAAGAACGGCGCGCTGACCTGTGCTGAGCGATGGGTGCGCCCAAGCCCCTGAATGGCCGCATCCGCGCGCCAGCCGGGCTCCAGTAGATAGTGCCGCCGCCGCTTCTGGTTCTTCGCCGTTTGTGCCGCATGATAGGACCGGCCCGTCCCGCCCGCATCGGAAAAGATAAGGATATCCTTCTCGCCGTCCATGAAGGCTTGGGTCTCGGATGAATTGCTGCTGGCGGCGCGTTTCTCGATGAAGAGGTGGCCATCCTCGGCCTTGAGGGGCCGGATGGACCGGCCCGTGACCTCTGCTACAGCCTCGTCGCCAAAGGCCCAGAGGATCTGATCGAGCGCCGAGGGGATCGGGGCCAGCGTCATCAACTCCATCATTGCCGCATCGCGCAGGGCGAGCGCCTCGCGCGAGACAACGAGCGCGCCGGTCTCATCCCGCAAAGGTTCCGCCACCATGTTGCCGTCAATCTCCACGAGCTTTTGCGCATGAATCGGGAAGGCCTGTTCGAGGTATCCCAGGACGTAGTCGCGCGGCGTTAGCGCGCCCTCGACCAGCTCGTCCTCCGGGTCCATCGTCTCAAGCCGACGTTTCAGCAGGCTTTCGCCTGTAGAGACCACCTGAATGACGCAAGCCTTGCCCGCCGCCAGATCGTCCGCGATGGCGCGGATGATGGTCGGGGCCTTCATGCCCATCAGCAGATGATTGAAGAAGCGCTGCTTCGTGCTCTCGAAGCGAGATTTGGCCGAGGCGCGTGCGGCCGAGGCATTGGTCTCGCCCGAGGCGTCGTTGACGCCGGTCGCAGTCAGCGCCGCTTCGAGATTGTGGTGGATGGTGCGAAACGCTCCAGCGTAGGCGTCGTAGATCTCGATCTGGGCCGAGGTGAGCGCGTGTTCGAGCACGTCATACTCCACGCCGTCGAAGCTGAGGGCGCGGGCCGTATAGAGCCCGAGCGTCTTGAGATCGCGCGCGACCACCTCCATGGCGGCGACACCGCCGGCTTCCATCGCAGAAACGAAACTCTCGCGGCTTGGAAAGGGGTATTCAGGGCCCTGCCCCCAGAGACCGAGACGCGCGGCATAGGCGAGGTTGTGCACGCTCGTGGCACCCGTGGCAGAGATGTAGAAGACGCGGGCGCGGGGTGCTGCCAGTTGCAGCCGTAGGCCAGCAAGGCCCTGCTGGGAGGGTTTGACCCCCCTGCCCTGCTCAGACCCTGCCGCGTTCTGCATGGCATGGGCCTCATCGAAGGCAAGAACGCCGTCAAAGTCTTCACCCATCCAGGCGAGGATCTGGCTCAGTCGCGTGGTGCCGCATTTGCCCGCGGACCGCAGCGTGGCGTAGGTGACGAAGAGGATGCCGTCGCCCATCGGGACGGGCTGGTCCGGTTTCCATTTGGAAAGCGGCTGAATGTCGGCTGGCGAGCCGCCGAGATCGGTCCAGTCGCGGATGGCGTCCTCGATGAGCGTGGCGGATTTGGAGACCCAGATCGCCTTTCTGCGCCCGGCCAGCCAGTTCACGAGAATGAGCCCCGCGCATTCGCGCCCCTTGCCGCAACCGGTGCCGTCGCCGAGGAAATAGCCAAGGCGATAGGCACGTGCATCCGGGTCATCATCGGCGCGCGTCAGCTTGGTCTGGTCGTCATCGATCGCGAACCGACCCGGCAGGTCGCGCCCATGGGCGTCATGCGCCATGATGATGGTCTCGAGCTGCGCCTCGGAGAGATCTCCCTCCTCGATCAACCGTGCGGGCAGGCGCAAGTCATCACGGCCCGTATTTGAGGGCATGGGCGGGGCAACCGAGGCCATGGCGATGCTTTCAACGAGCGGCGTGGGATGTTCCTGCGCATCCGCAATCTCGATCCGTTGCGGACGGTAGCGCGCATAGATGTCCGAGATGGGCATGTTGTTGCGCGGGGTCTGAAGGCTCGTGAAGCTGAGCGGACGGACGGCATTGGCCCTGGCTGTGGGGGCGGTGATAACACCGGCAGCGGTCTTGCGCGGGACAGATGATCGAACGTTCGGCCGAGCATGAGGGATCGCTTCAACCCGTTGGGCCGGGCTCATCTCGGTCCGTGTTGCGGCCACGGCATCGACAAATGGAAGGGCTTCATCCAGATCGCACAAAGTGGCGCGGATTATCTCGCCGCCCTCCTGCACCTTGTCGAAGACCATGAGCTGGGTTTCGACAGAGGTGCCGAGCTTGCGATAGACCTGTCCCGGCATCGTCAGCGCCAATCGCGGCGTCAGGAGACCGCAGGCGCGGGACCAATGCGCGGCATCGCGTTCGGGCGTGAATCCCGGCGGCATGATCGCCACCAGCCGCCCACCGGGCGCGAGACGCTTGGCAGCCGCGATGAGATGTTTGGCGGCGATGTGCTTGTCTCGGGAGCGATCGACCGAGGAGGCGAAGGGCGGATTCATCACCACGACGTCGGGTAGAACCGGCGTCTGCAGCAGATCGTCGATATGCTCGCCGTCATGGCCCGTCACCTCGCCGCCGAAAACCGCGCGCAGGAGGCGCTGGCGAAAAGGGTCGATCTCGTTGAGCAAAAGCGTGGCACCGGCCCGGGCGGCGAAAGTAGCCAGGGCACCGGTGCCAGCCGAGGGCTCCAGCAAAGTCTCGCCCTTGCGAATGGCTGCCGCCCGCACGACCATTGCCGCGAAAGGCAACGGCGTGGAAAATTGCTGCAGCCGGATCTGCTGCTCTGACCGGCGGGTTTCCGTCAGCAGCCGTGAGGCAAGCAGCTTTGCAGCGGCGATGTCACCTGCTGCACCGTCCCCACGCAGCACAACCTGGATGGCCGCGGCCTGCATCAGGTCATAGGCCATGCGCCAGTCCCAGGCACCGCCGGCATCGCTGCCATGGAACGTCTCGCGCATGATACGCGCGAGCGCTGAACTGCGCAGGGGCTGGTTGTCGACCTCCGCGCCGATCTGCGCGAGGGCAGAGGTGAGGTTAGCGTCGGAGATTGGGAAAGCCGGGTTTGCCGGTTTGGGCCTGGACATGGGGATTTTCCTTTGGATCAGGGTCTGAGTTCCAAAGGACAAAAAGCCCGCTTTCGCTTTTCAGGATGGCGGGGTCAGACCGCGCTGCCCCCAAGGCTTGGTCAGGACTTGGGTTCGACCTGCCGCTTCGCATCAATCAATGCCTGTGCGGCCTGCATCACCTGAACTTGAGATGTTCCCGAGCGTGCATCCTCCAGCGCGGCCTGCACCTGCGCGCAAAACCAGGCGTCATAAGAATTCGCTTCAGCGGCCATGGAAATGCTCCTCGAGAGCTTTATCCAGAAGCTTGCCAAGGCCATGGGGCATGTCTGCAACGTGCACCGCGACTGGCAAACGGCCCCGCTTCATCTGGGACGCGCATTGCTCATCGAGACCAAGAAGTGGCCCTTCCTTTCCCGTTTCGTCCATTGCGTTTTCTCCAACCGTGTTAAGGCGTGAGGTTACATCACCTTGCGTGATATCGTAAACGGCGGTGCCGTTAGGGTCGCAGAAAATCATCCTAGGCCACTTACCGATCGGGCGCCGCTTCAAGGGAAGTTTCGAACCGCTTGTCCGCCGCCGCGGCTTCTTTCAGGAGCGCGTCAAAATTGTCAGGTGGGTTGCCATCTTCCAGCATCCCTTTGAACGTCGCATAGGCATCCGTCTTGCTGCCATAGGCGCGCAGGGTCTTGTCGTCGTTCACCCAGGCCACCACGATGACCTTCGCATCGCTGTTGAACCGGTAGAACAACCGATACTGTTGGAAGAATTTCGCCCGGAACCAGTGCTTGCGGTGATCGCCGAGTGTGCCGCCTTGCCGGAAGGCGGCGGCACCCGGATCTGCCGGTATGGCCTCGGTGACCAGCTTGAAGATGGCGGCCAGCCGTTTCGTGGAATTCTTCTTGCGCCAGGTCTTGGGATCGCGTGCCTTACGCGCCTCGACTTCCTCGATCAGCCCTTCGAGCTGGTCCAGAAAGAGCGGATGCGCATAAATCGACCATCCGTTTACGACAAGGGGCGCTTGGGCGGGCACGCTATCGCCGCTCATTCATCCTCGAGCGATAGCGGCGCATCGAGATCGACGTCAACGTCTCCGACCAGTGCTGCAAGACGGTCATGCAAAGCCCCATCGAACGCCCGAATGCGGTCCGGATGCGCTTTGATATCGGCCTCGACAAAATCGAGAAAGGCTCCGAGCACAGGATCTTCCTCGTCGCTGCGCACGGGCTCGATATAGACCCTGCCACTCGGCTCGGTGCAGTAACGAATCTGGTCGCCCTTGCCCAGCTTGAGCTGTTTGCGCACACTCGCCGGCACGGTCGTCTGATACCGATCCGTGAGTTTCGAGACATCTTGTGCGAGGGCTGTCATGGCAGTCTCCTGAAAGAATGGGGGTCTTTGCTGCTTGCGATAGGTAATGCATTTGCATTGCCTAGTCAAGATTCGACGCAGGATCTGCTGTCACCGGGCAGGTCGATGAACCGTCCGGCGCTGACTTATTCTCGCCCCGCCAGAAACTCCGCCAGCACAGGACTGGCCTCGCCTTTTGCGGAGCTGAGCAGCTCCGAGCCCGCAAGCGAGGCCTTCGACAGGCGTACGAGCCCACCGGTTTCCTCGATGCGGTAGCAGCGGCGTTTTTGCCGCCCCCGCTTGTAGTGCGTCGCGGTGACGATCTGGCATGTACTGCCATCGGTGAGCGTCACGGGCGTGGCGAGCCTGATCTTGTCGCCTTCCTCGTAGTCCGGGATCGCAGTCCAATTCCGGCAGCGCTGACGCCAGTCCTGGGCGTAGCTGTCCGGGTCTTTCAGGTCGGAGAGAAGCTCGATCAGCCCAAGCGGAGCACGAGATTCGTTCGGGCCAGCACTTTCCTCCATGTCCTTGTAGCCCCAGCAGCCGTCATCGTATCGGGTGAGGAAGACAGCCCCGAAAGTGATGGAGCCATCCGCATCGGTGACATAGGTCGTGTCTTCGACAGGGGTGCCGTCGAGATTGGTGACCTTTGCCGCCGCATACCAGGTTGAGCCGACCTTGCAGGCCTTGACCAGTTCGGTTTTGCGCGTTTCGCCCTCAAAAGTGCAGAGCCGGGTGATCTCCTCTCTCTCATCCACGTAGGTTTTAACGCGGCCGTCGGTGTAGAAAAGCCATCCCATTATGCCGCCCTCCGGTCATCGATTTCCATCAGGGCATCGAGCGGCACGCGGTAGGGCTGCATGGCGTCGAAATCCTCGCAATTACCGCAGTTCTGCACGATCGCGAAGGTGTCGCAGGCATCCTTGAGGATGACACGGAAGGTGCCGCCGAGGCCCGAGGGCACCTCGTAGATTCCGCCGATGAGGTAGTCCGAGGCGCGGCGCACGAAGACGCGGATGCTGTGGCCATCGGTGGCGAGCCGGATCGCACCCCGCCCCCGGTCGATGAGCACCTGCACGTCGTCCAGGATGTCGGTGTAGAACTGACCGGTCAGGTCGCGAAACGCCATGCGGCGCTGCGCCATCCAGTCGGTATCCCGGAACGGGTTCATGCCATCGGCGAAGGCGAAGGAGGGATCGGCCTGCTCGGTGGTGACGATGCGGGTGGTCGTGCCATCGATGCCGTTCGAGCGCAGATGCACCCCGTTGCCCACGATGAGGATAAGGGCGGGCCCGCCCACGGGTCCGTTCCAATTGGGCAGGAAGGTTTTGCAGGCGCGCGCATGTGCGATTTGCGCCGCAACAGCGGACGCAGAAAACTTGAGAATAGCCATGGGGATGTCTTTCTGTTCGGTTGGGAAGGGTCGACCCGCGCGGGGAATGCCTCGCGCGGGGCGCGTGATGGCTCAGGCCGCTTGCGCGACCTCGCTGTCAGGCTCGGGGGTTTCCGCAGCGGGCTCCGCCTCGTCACAGGCGACACCGGCGGTCTGCATCATCGGCGGGCACCAGGCGGCCACGGCAGCGCGCTGCGCGTCCTTGAGCGTGGCGAAGGGTTCGGCGAAGAGCTTGTCACAAAAGGCGACGATCTCCTTCTTGCTCGACGAGGCCAACGTCACCGCCTCCTGGGCCAGACCCAGATCCTCGCCGAGGATCTTCAGAAGCCAGGCCTTCTTGAAGCGGTTGAAGAGCGCCGCGTTCGGCGTCCAATGCGCGCGAATGTCGGGCATGATCTCGATCTCGAAATCATGCATCAGGCTGTCGCGCCGAGGATCCCGCGCGAAGCAGGACTGCGTGGTGCTGGCCGTGGCATAGGCGACGAGTTTGGCCTTCTCCCCTGCCTCCAGCGCGCGAAACGCCGCGAACTGATCGGCGGGCGGGTGGGTGTCGTCAAGCCAGGACAGATCAAGCGCATCATGTGCCGCGGCCACCTGCTCGAGCGAGGTCTCGTCGATCTCGTCCATCTTGGCATGGCTGCGGTATTCCTTGCGGGCCTCGATCTTGATCGCCTGCGTGACACTCATGCCGCTGGCCAGAACGTCACTGACCAGCTTGAAGAGCGTCAGATCGAGCGTGGCCTCCGGATGCAGCGCCATCGCGGCCCCAAGCGCCATGGCTCGCTCGGTCTTGAGGTCCTCAGCCAGTGAGGCTGGGTAGGTGATTTCACCGGCGTCCGGGGCCTCCTCCCCCGTCGGGTCGGCCGACGAGCCGCGCGCGCCTTCCACTTTCACGGTGTCTTCCGGGCGGACGAGGCCCACATGGAGGGTCACCTGCCCGCCCGACCACGACGCGATCACGCCAGACCGCGCCAGGTCCTCGGCGCTGTAGGCCTCCTGCAGGTCGCGAGCTTCCTCCTCCAGAGCGTCGACGCGGTCGTAAAGGGCATTGTAGGCACCGTCCTCGAGCCCCTCATCCTCCATTTCGAGCTGCAATTTCTCAAGCTCGGCGGTGATCTCATCGATGCGCTTCTGGGCAGCCTCATCCGGCTCGATCGGGCCGGGATAGACGCGGCCGTAGTCGGCCATGGTCGCGTAATCATAGCGGACCATCGCATCGGCCCAGGCAAAGCCCAGCTTTATGCGAGCCTCTTCGGCGGTGGCACCGAGCTTCTCAAGCAGGATGGTTTCGACCAGCGCCGCATCCTCAAGCACGGAATGCTCTTCCAGAAGGTCAGCCGCGACGGCACCGCCACGCGCCTCGTAGTCTTCACGCACGAAAGCCCCGATATCATCGCTGACCTGCACGCCGCGGGATTTGAGGGCCTGACGGACCGTGTAGGCCTGCAGATAGCCGCCGTCCTTCGTGAGCGCCTCGAAGACCTCGCGCTGCGCCTCCTGGCTCGGGTGCTCGGCGAAGGCCTTCATTGTGTCGAGCGTGATCACCTTGCCCCGGGCTGCGGCGCGGATGTCGGGGTGGATCAGGCCATAGCGCAACCGGCCTTTCACGGCGGCCACCGTGGTGCCGAAGGTCTTTGCGATGGTCTCGGCCGTCTGGCCGTCAACGTCCATCATCCGGCCGAAGGCCTCGAACTCGTCGATTGCGTTCATCGGCGCCTGGGTGATGTTCTCGGCCAGCGACAGTGCCGTGGTGACGTCGCAGTCTTCCGGCACAAGGCGGCAGTCCACCTTGGTCTTCGCAGTGAACCCCTTGGTGGTCTTGTCGGCGATCAGCTCCTTCAGGGCTGCATGGCGCCGGCCACCGGCGAGGACAGCATATTTGCCGTCAAGCTTCTGGACCAAGAGCGGCTGGAGCAGGCCCAGAATAGCGATACTGGCCTTCAGATGGGCGATGTTCTCAGGATCATAGGTTTCCGGAGAGTTGCTGCGCACATTGGCAGGATGCGGGACCAGATCGCCGATGGCGACGGTAAGGGGGGCAAAGCTTGTGGTCATGGGATATCCTTCCAGGTGGGTGAGGTGTGGCCCGCGCGCTTGCGCGTGACCAATCCCCGGCTTCAGGGATCACCACGACAAAAGGCCCACTTTGCCTTTTTGAGGGGCAGCGGGCCTTCATCGTCTCAGATGTCAGGGGAGGAGTCCCCTGCCCTACCAGTCGCGCGCCAGCATGATGGTCAGCACGCGGACGGTGGTGGCAGGATTGTCCGGGGTCTCAGCCCCGTAGCGGAAATCCGAGTCTGCTTCATAGAGATCGATTTTCCAGAACACGGTCTCGCCCCGGATCTCGACCGCGCCAAAATCGTGCCAGCCTTCAGGGTCATTCTCGGGCTCGAATGTATCGAACGCACCGGTGGCCTTCACCGCCTCGGCCATGAAGCCGTCATCGGCTTCCATAAGCGCGCGAGTGACATGCATGCGGCCCTGAATGGGCTGCACGGGCGGCACCCCAAGGCACGCGAGCTTGCGAAACGCGTCGTTTTGCGCCGCGATCACGGTCGGATCTGGACGGTCTGGCTGGGGTTGAACGGTCATGGACATGGGGATCTCCTTTGAGAAGTTGAAACACCCTTCCCAAAGCCCGCTTTCACTTTTCTGCTTGGCGAAAGGATCGAAGCAGAAGGCGCCTTACCCGAACAGCCCTCTGGCTCTGTAGTTCGGGTTGGGGATGGTTTCGATCCAGCCGCCTTGGTGCTTGATGCTCTCGAGCGCTGCCGAGAGCGGATAAGCGCCCTCGGACGGGCTCCACCAATAGGCACCGCGCTTGAAGACGATGATCTTGCGGCGGCCGTCGTTGAAGCAGGCCACCCGCAGCGTCTTGGGTTCCTTACGTGACATGCGAGTCTCCGTTCTCTGTGTGGTCAGGCGGCCTCGGCACTGCGCCCTGCCCTGCCCGTCTCCGATCTGGCGATCAGATAGTCGCAGGCGCGCTGCGCATCTGCGGCGTGCTTGAAGATCGCACCCTTGTCCGACCGAAGAACGCGCAACCAGTTGTGGAGATAGGCGGCATTCATCTCGAGCGTATGCGCCGTGAAGCCAAGCGTTTGACCCAGGAACACCGAGGTCAATTCTGCGACGATCTCTTCGCGCGCGTAAGAGGTGTTGCCGAATTTCGAGAGACCGAAATCTCGGTTCAGTCGATGCGGGGCTTTCGTGGCATGGGCCAGCTCATGGGCCCAGACCCCGTAGAAATTGCGCGGGTCCTGGAACCGCGTGATGGACGGCATGTAAACCTTGTCCACGGGCGGCAGGTAGTACGCTTCCGTTCCTGTGAAGACGGTCGTGATGTCGATGGCATCGAAAAACGCCTGCATGTGCGGGATGGGCTCGGACGGCGGATGCTCGGGCACGGGCTCCGGGTCAGGGTAGAAGCTGTCGGGCAAGCCCTCGATCTGGCAGGCATTGAACACACGGTAGGATTTCTGGAAGCGGAAGATACGGGCTTCCTCGGAGTGATCATCCCCGTCGCTGTGATCATGCTCATCGCCGGCGTCTCTCCGGCTTTGACCGTAGTAAACGACGACAGAGGACTTCTCGCCCTTGCGGACCTTTGCGTCCAACGCATTGGCCTGCGGCAGCGTCATCCAGAAGGGAGAGCTGTGGCCCGCCATCACGGTCCGCATCGTCAGCAGAAAGTTGTTCACCCCCTGGTAGGGTTCACCGCCCACGCGCAGGGGACGAGAGCTGCCACCTGCGGTCCAAGGCTTGCGCCACGGCAGGACGCCGCGCTCAATAATACGGATGATTTCGTTTGTGATGACCTCGGAGGCATCGAATTTGGGCGTGCGGGATCGGGCCATGGCTGGCGTCCTTTCGAGTGTTGGTGAGAAGATTGGGGCTCAGGTTGATTGACGGGGCCGCGGATCATTGAGGATCCTCGCGCCGAGCCCTTCGACCATGTCGATGTAGCCGATCAGTGAAACGGACCTGCCGGCATCCGAATGGTCTGGGTCGAGCGATCCGTCCCGCGCCACGCGCGGCAGGTTCGCGAAGGCGATGACATCAGTGACGGGTCGGATATCGATGAACGGGGTCCCTCGTGCGACCGCAAGAGTGGCCAAGGGAAAGCGCTCGATTGGCGCGAAGGTTGAAACGGTGGTCCAACCGAGATGCATGAATGTCCCACCCTCTCCGCAGATCACATGCGCGTTTGGCAATAACGCCGCCTGCTTCAGATAGCCGAGGTCACGCAGGACAGTCTCGCGCTCGAGCCGTTGTGCCTGCCCCGTCTGGCCGGTTCGGCGTAGTTCCTTGTGTCGCCACCACGAGGCAGCGGTGGCGCGTAACACGCGCAAGACACCTGTTTGCATCGGAATGCCCTTCATCAGGAAAGACAGACCGGAATCCGGCCCGGACCCATCTGAGGGACCCCAAAGGCCCTCATCCGCCAGTCACAAAACCCGAAGGACACTTTCACTTTTCTCGAGCATTGACCCTGTCCTGGCCAATTTCAGCGGGTCCTCACCACACCGCGCCATGCCTGCGTTTTTGTCGAAGCCATTGATTTGGAACAGCAGAGGAATCTGGGGACGCAAAATCGGCAACGGGAATTGGCAAAATCTTGCACAAGGTGCTAAATTATCGTTACTTGGCAGATAGTTAGCAGATTCAGCAGATCGGCAAGATACTTTCTACAGCCCTGCCTACATCTGCGGATGCGTAACATCTTTTAATCTTACCCTCTTACGCCGCTTGCCCGCTGAGCCTGCCATAAAAGCTACGCTCAAGATGCAACTCCCCTGCCCCGGCTTTCTCGACCATGCCGCGCAGATATCCGCCTGGTGAGGCAACCTCGCCCGCGCTGTGCTTCTCGAACACAAGTGCAAACGCAGCCGTGGCCACCTGAGTGCCCATTCGGTCCTGAGCCACGTTCCAAGCATGCTCCGAAATCCCGATCATCGGCCTGAGTTGCCCGGCAACCCGATGCAGATCGCCCCAATCCTTCAGGAATCCGCCCATGTTACGCGCCCAGGACGCGAACTCTGGACAGGCCTGCATGATTGTTGGCAGGTCAAGCGCGGTTCGCTTCTTGCGCACCTCTGCAACCCAGTCTTCCAGTTCCCCATCAACCCGCTCCTCGGGTCGTGCATTGGGCACGACATCCGCCGCTTCCTCTTTTTCAGAGGAATTACTAATTACAGGAATAAGTTGATTTGTAATTAGTATATGAGGTTCAGAAATGACCTCCCTGGGGTTCATTTCTTGAGTCTTCTTTATAGCTTGGGCGTCATTTTTGTCGGTGTTTTCCACAGGGTTTATCGCACCAGTCGCCTTGAGATAGGCCGCCTCGACTCGTTCCTGAAGTTCCTTGAACCACGCCAGTAGTCGCTCCAGTTGTTCAGAGGCGTGATGGCGGCGCGGAAGTCGGTCCAGAAGCTCCTCGAAGAGACCCGTGAATTGCGTCCAGGGCCCGCGCAACGCGCCGCTTACCGCCGCCTCGATCCGCGCGCGGATCATCCGGCGCGCAACCGTGATCTGACGCTTCAAGCGCTGGCAGAGCTCGCGCTCGGCCTGCAACTCGGCCTGCAGCTCTTCAAACTCCTCGACTCGAGCCGAAAGCGGCGACAGATCGAAGCCGTAGGCCTCGACGATACGCCCCTCAGCGTCTCTGCGGCCCCACCGTTTGCCATTCGGGCTATCCTGGAAAGAGATCACACCGTTCTCTGCCAGACGCCGCGCATGACGCTTGAGTGCCGACAGAGAGAAGCCGGTCTGTTCCATCAGATAGGCGTTAGAGGCCCAGACGATCGGGCGCTGCCCCTCCTCCCAGTCCTGGGCCTGTGTGAAGGCCCCCAGTGTATCGAGGAGCATCATGTCGCCGGCCTTCAGACCGATATGCGCTCCAACGCGCTTGAGCGCGACAAATGCCCGCGTCTTGGGTACTGCTACCCTTTCACCGGCTTGGGCAAGCTGCTCAGCAACCCCAAGACCCGGTGTCGGCTTGCGCCAACCTGTATGTTTCATGCCTGTATCTCACCTCCGGTTGTGTGGAGGCAAAAGAAAGCCGTTCGCTCAGAAGCGTTCGTCGTTGACAGTGAATCCTGTGAGACTTATCTTGAAGGTGACCAAACCATTAAGATCAGCTCTCAGGCCACACCGCTTGGGGGCTTTTCTTTTGCCGTTAATTCACTTGTCGTTCCTTTTTTGCTCCTTGCCTCATCGTTCCGAAGAACATCTCACCAACGCTGTCTTCAGTCGGTATCCTTCTCCGTGTCTTCGACGTTCAAATAGCTTGCGACTAAGTCTCCAAGCTTTTCGAGACGCTCTTGGTCAATCGGCACTCCTGCAACCTTGATTGATAGGTTTCCATCGACGGAAGTGACCGAAAGATTTCGGTTGCCCACCTTGCGCTTCACGGTGAGTTTTTGGGGCTTTGTCTTTGGTTTTGGCTTGGCTTTGTTCGTTCTCTCCAAGCTCGCTAAGGCACCCTGTAAATCGCGAAAGCTCATGTCGTAGACGTTCTTGAACGTGTTCAAGATTTGATCCTGCGCAGCAAAAACGGACCGTGCTCGCGAGACTAGGCTCTCATGCACACCAATTTTCTTGGCGAAGGCCACAGCTGTCAGTTTCTCTTCGCCAGAAGCCAGCGTCTCATACATTTCACCAATCGAAACCAATCGCTCAAAAGGGCTGAGATTCTCGCGCTCCTCATTCTCGCGAAACCGCAGAAACAACATTTCAAACTTGCTGTTCTCAGCGTTTCGCGCGTCAGGCGGGGCTAGTATTGCACGAAGGGGTACACCGAGCTCTGACGCGGCAGCCAGTCGGCGGCGTCCTGTCAGCATCACGAATGGAACCCCCGCGATATTCGACGGGTCCAACGGATCCGGCTGCCAATCCGGATCCTCTGGCCACACTAGAATGGGCGTGTCCTGCCCGTTCGAAGCAATGCTGTTTACCAAAGACCTGAAGGCTTCCTGGGACATCCAGTCTTGTCGGCGGTCGGTTCCCATTGGATCGGAGATTTGATCTGGCGACAGGCTTATCTCATGGCGACCGTTGAGGATATCCAAACAAAGCTCGGCTCTGCTTCGCTCTACTGCAGCTTGCGACTGCGCAAGCGCTCCTGATTTCCAGGCACTACCGGCCCCCTTGAAAGGAGTCGAAACAGCATCACTCGATTCTGTCCTGCCTTCGGAGCCGCTCGCACGTTCCTTGTTTGTATCGAGATTGGTAGCCTTGCTGACCAGCGACCTTGGAATACTGCGTTTCATGCTTCACCCTCGCCGTCATCTTCATAGAATTCGTCCATCCAAGTATTGGCGTAGCCACGTTCGAGTCCTGGCCAGAGTCGCGATATTATGGCGTCGTTCACGGCATCGGCATTCGTGATGAACCGGTTGATCCCCTTGCGCTTTCCCGGCGTGTCTGGCTCGTATTCGTATACGGACTGATAGACGTCCGAAGCGTTCGAGATCGCGTCGGAACGCAAATAAAACACGGGCAGAATTTCCGTGGGGCAATGTTCTAGCAGGTTTCCGATGTGGTTAAGATCCTGCGCATTGGACCGTTGAACGATCGTTGGCAACAGCATGTTCGCACCGGTTCCGATCTCGATCCTTTCATGGGCCAGGATGTGCTGAAGCATCCCAAGCAGGCCAGTCACAAAGGTCGACAACGTCGCAATGTCGAACCCCTTCATGGTTTGCGGTATGACCAGTGAAGTAGACGCAATCACGTTATTCAACTGGAACAGTGTGAGCGCGGGTTGATAGTCGATGATGATGACATCCAGCGTCTCCGCTAGTGCGGTGTCGAGCCGCTCCTGGTCGACCTTGCCGTCGACTACCAATTCGTTGGGTGGCGTTTTCGGTGGGTGGCCCGCTTTCCAGCGGTCGATGGCATCGCGTAGGTAGCGGTAAAAGCTCTTTCCGGCGGGGGCTTCGCGGACAAGCCGCGCAATCTGGATCTCACCCTCGGATGTTTCGCCGTGAGCTGGAAGCAGGCGCAGGCCTGGCCAGGAGGTCTTGAGAAGGAAGCTATCGAGCGTTTGCGCATCGTGGTCGGTATATGGCGCGTCTTCCGACTGAAAGAGTCCAGCAAAGTCCACCATAGAGGCGGTGTTTTCGTCGGGCATTTGGGGAAGGCCCTCTCCCCCGACGAAGTAGAGCGTTATTGTACTTTGCGGGTCAGCATCCATAACACCGACACGCATGCCGTAGTGCAAGCTGAGATACTGGGCAAAATGCGCCGCGCTCAGACTTTTGGCGGTCCCGCCTTTCTGGCTTGCAAACGAGATGACGGGCAAAGGTGCGTCAGGCTTCCGCCAGGCCAGGTAGTCGTACGGCCGCTTTGCCGAGGCTGCCAGAAGCGCCCGCATGTGCATCAATTCTGAAAGCGTGAAAACACGCTCTCTTCCAACATATTCTCCTGCGGGAAAGTCATCGCTCGAATTGGCGAACTTGGTCAGATACTGAATACTCACATTGAGAAACCTAGCGCACTGGCGCATGGACCAGGTTCGCTTGATGCGCTGACGCAAGGTGAGTTCCTTGTTCACTGCCACCATCGTGCGCTCAAGCCCACGTGACAGATCCGTCAAAAACTGTTCTAAACTACCGCTCATTTATAAGCCCTGACTTCGGTTGGGTCCGAGTTCGACTCGATTCTGCTTCAATGGTAGCACGGTTCTGAGCAAAAGATAAAGATACCACGCGCCTATAGGTTTCAGGCGCTTATTTTGAGGCTCAGTGGCTCCAGAAACTCCAATCTTGAACGCGTTCAAGATTGGAGTTTAAGTCGGCTGACCAGAGCGAAGCCGATCAACCATGCATGTTTCACGCCGCGTCTTTCGGACCCCAGGAGATGACCGTCCTAGTTGGTGGCTTTGCCCATGTTTGCGTTGAAGCCGTGATCACAGATGCTCACCGTGAAGTAGCCAGCGCCGGTCTCCCCTTTCTGAATCTTCTAGATGCCGCCGCACTCGGTCAGCTTGCCTCACGGGGAGCGTCCGGCGACGCGTTGCGCGAAGGCCGTCCTGTTCGACCTCGCGACGGGTTCGATGGTAATTCCCAGGTCGGAGGTCAAGATGGAGATTGAGCCGAAGCCTTTGGCGGTTTCGTTGTCGGCGCTTGTGAAACTGATGCAGCCCGAAGGGTAGCTGCGCGGTTGACCAAGGCCTGACCACGCTGGATGCGAAGCGCCGCATAGAAGGGTAGGGGAGGAAGATGGGCCACAGCCGTTGTAGACGGGGCGGCCGCTGCGATGTGCATTCCATGCAACCGGTACGCACCGGGAGACCTGCGGGGACCGGAAGAAATGCCACAGGGAAATGCGCGGCGTCCTTAAAACTGAACAAAACAAGTAGACCCCTTACTCTCGTGCACGCGCGCAACAAGCGTTGCGCTATAGTGCTCTCAACAGCCCGATCCCTTGCTCAAGAGGCATTGCACGAACGCCTTCGGCCACGGGGACGTCATGCTCTCCGGCGTAGATCAACAGCTTCCAGCTGGCCTTGATGTCTTCCGCGCCCACATAGAACCCGCGCGAGACCTTTGGCGCAGTCGTGCGCTTGATCTCAACGGCCCAGATGTCGCCCCCAGGCAGGCGAAGGACCAAGTCAAGTTCAGCTCCGGCAGAAGTGCGATAGAAGAAGGGTTCGGTGCCGGTTGGTGCAGCGGCAAGAAGGGCCTCGATACAGAACCCCTCCCAACTGCCGCCAACGACGGGGTGCCCGAGCAAGCCCTCGATTGTCCCAATGCTTAACAGGGCATGCACGACCCCGCTGTCGCGGACATAAACCTTTGGCGATTTCACCAAACGCTTGCCGACATTCTCATGCCAGGGCTGCAGTCGCCGCACCAGCATGAGATCAACGAGCAGATCGAGGTAGCGTCCAATCGTTTGGCCGGAGACGCCCAGCCCCTCGGCGAGGGCTGCAGCGTTCAATAGACCACCTTGCACATGCGCAAGCATTGTCCAGAAGCGCCGCAAGGTTGCGGCTGGAATACGCGGTCCGAGGGCAGGGATGTCACGTTCCAGATATGTACGCAGAAAATCCAGACGCCAATCCATGCTGGCTTGATCGCTTGAAGCCATGAAGCTGTCAGGAAAGCCACCACGCAGCCAGAGCGCATTCAACTGATCAGCCCCCACCTCGGTAAGCTGTAGAGGGGGCATTTCGATATACCTGACACGTCCAGCAAGGGATTCTGCCGACTGTTGGAGTAGGACGTTGGAGGCTGATCCCAAGAGCAGAAACTGGCCCGCTCGAAAACCGGCCCGCCTGCGCTGGTCGATCTGACCACGCAGGCTCTTGAAGAGGCCAGGCATCTGCTGCACCTCATCGAGGATGACGAGTTTTCCCGCCTGTTCATCCAGATATAGATCCGGTTCGGTCAGGATCTGCCTGTCCGCATCTCGTTCTAGATCAAGGTATACCGATGGTTGCTCCGAAGCGATGTCTAGAGCGAGCGTGGTTTTCCCAACCTGCCGGGGGCCGAGGAGGACAACAGCAGCTTGGCTCTCGAGCGCGGATTGCACAAAGTGATGAGTTTGGCGCTTATACATACCTTGCAATTACTCCACACGATGGAAGATTTGCAAGGATAAACTGCTTAGCGGGTAAAGTTGCCACTCAATTGGAGATGTCGCCTGATGTGACGAACAGGCTTAGCGTCAAAACTCACTCATAGCATCCCAAGCCGCTTCGCCCGCTCCAGCAACATCTTCACTGATGATGGCTGCCAGCTTGTCCGGCCGCGGGGTGTGCGCTCACGCATGTTCTCCAAGCGGGCGCAGATGGCCTCAAGCGTAATGTCGGGATCGGCGCCCTTGATACCCGCGACGATGGCGGGCAGGCGATCATCTCGCGCACGCGGGCCCGCGCGATCAAGCACAGTCGCGGGGAGGAACCCATCGCGGACATAGGCGTTCACAGCGCGCAGCAGACGGCTTTGCGTCCAGCGCCGGGCCTCGGGTAGGGGGCCGTTGATGATGCGCACCACATCTTCCCAAGCCAGATCGGGGCGCAGCCGACGCACATGGGGCACCCAGTCCTGCGCAGTTTCATTCAGGCGTTCCATATATCCGTCCTGTCGCGCCAGTCGGACCTTGCGTAGCGCAGCCGGATCCCGGGCGCGTAGGCCAGGGTTTCCGCCGACCCGCCCCTTTGTTCGTGCGTTGGCAAGCCCAGCCTTGGTCCGTTCACGGATCAGGGCGCGCTCGAACTCGGCGGCTGCACCCAGAACCTGCAGCGTGAACTTGCCCTGCGGCGATGCCGTGTCGATCGGGTCCTGGATTGACCGAAAGAACGCGCCCTTGGCTTCCAGCCGTTCAATCACCTCCAGCAAATGCGACAGTGAACGCGCCAACCGGTCGATACGCACAACCACCAGCGTGTCGCCCTTGCCGATGCGCTCCAACACCCGCGCAAGCACCGGCCGCGCACGATTGCCGCCCGAGGCCTGTTCTTCATGGATCTCGGCGCACCCCGCGGATTTCAGGGCCTGCGACTGGGGCAGGGGGGTCTGATCCTCGGTTGAAACGCGCGCGTAGCCTATCAATAGCATCAAAACAGGCCTTTTGCAGTTTCATATACCTCTACTAAACGACCGTTTGAAAACGAATGCAAGGGCGTGCACTGTGGCGCTGCTCAGCAGAGAACCCTTGGTTTCCATACGCTGAGCGCGATCAGCGAGCTCTCGCAGACCATCGCGCGCCCGTGCTATATAAGGTGTGCAGGCGCACTCTGACAAAACACTTTGGTAAAATGCAAAAGTGCGGTATTTTGCATACATGAAGACTCAAGTATCTATGCAGTATGATATTTTTTACGATCCTCTTGTGAATGCGGAGGGGCTTGAAGAGACGTCTGAGGACGACCTGTGGTTCCTGCCCGGTCCGATGGACGAGGAGCCAGATTATCTGCCGCCCGGACCTAGGGCAGAGCTTCGTGAAACCGCAGTCCTCGACGATTGGCGGAAGGCAGAGGCGGGCAATGCCGCGCGTCTCGCCCGTGTGGCTGGCCGGATCGGCGCGCTGGACGACCGGCTGCGCCGTGGCCCGAAAGGTTGGCGGCACAGGCTCGCGCTGATGGAGGCGGCAGACCTCAGCTGGTTTGTAGGCGACCGAATTGGCCCGGATCGGCTGGCGCTCTGGAAATCCATGCGCTTGTCCGGCGTGCAGGACGACACCGCGGCGCTCGCGCGTGTCGGATGGGCAGTGCGGCGTCTTACAGGCGGCCTTGGACCGGAAGTGGACCTGTCCGCCTTCCTCGACCGCCGCGACCCCGAGAACCTCGGCGTTGAAGCCGAACCGTTCGCGGAACGCGCGGGCGGTTGGCTCGATCTTATGGCGCAAGCCGCCGATCTTCACCCAGTCACGCGCGCTTGCATGGGCTTCCATCTCTGGAGTCTCGCGGGCCTCGGGCAGCACGGCGACCGGATGGAAGCGGCGGTCACAGCCGCACGGATCGTGGCCAGTGAGGGCAAGGGGGCGCTCTTCGCGCCTTTGGCCATGGGCGGGGCAGGAGGATTGCGCTCCGGTGGCCCACCCGCTGACCGTCTGTCTCGTTGGCTTGACGGGATGGAGACCGCATGCCTGACCGCAATGCGTCACCTCGATGATATCGAGGCATGGTCGGCGAGGGCGGAAGCCGAGATGAGCCCGCTTTCCGGCCGCACGCCCCCGGCCTTGTGCGCGGTACTTACCGAATGGCCGCTCGTGTCCGCTCCGATGGCCGAGGCCCTGATCGGCGCCAGCCGGGCTGCCATCCAGCGCAACCTTGCTTGGATGGAAGCGCGTGGTCTGATCCACGAGATGACGGGGCAGGGGCGGTATCGGATGTGGAGGGTCGCAACTTAAGCCGTGCTCTTTGTCGGGGGGCCGACAGTTTATGTTAGAGTCAACGCTTCTGTCCGCCAAACTTGCAGAAAATTCGCGCATCGAGCCCACTTTGATGAATTTTGCTCGAAGCACGAATGTCCGCATGGATGAAAACGAACCGCCCGTGTCCAGTCTTCGTCTCTTGCTGCGGCTTATAAATGCGTGGCCCAGCGAGGATGGCTCTCGTCAATGATCAAGGCATGGCTGTGCCTGCGATGTCCCCTTAGGTGGGGATGGTCGAGTGGCAAATTATCGTGGGTGTGCTCAAGCTCAACGGGATCGCCGGACGGCCAGAGTTTCAGCGCTGCGAGCATTCCGAAGGCGGCGATGAGGGCCAGTCCGATCAGTGCGGGAACGACACCATAGACTGTCAGCAGCCATCCCGACAGCGGATAGGTCACAAGCCAGCAGGCGTGGGACAGCGCGAATTGCGCCGCGAAGAGTGCCGGGCGGTCCCCGGCGTGGGCGGAACGGCGCAGCAGTCGGCCGGAAGGGGTGAGGACAGCGGAATATCCGAGCCCCACCAGCAACCAGGCTGTCAGAAGGATGGACCAGCCAAGGCCCGCTCCAAGGACCGTCAACGCCAGACCGACCAGAGTAGCCACCATCAGCGTGGCTCCGCCGAACATCACGGGCCGGTCCGGCAACACATCGAGAACACGCGGCAGGACCAGCGCGGCGATCATCGACCCTGCGCCGAAGGCGAACATCGTCCAGGCCAGAGCACTTTCCGAAAGGCCGAGCGAGCCGCGCACAAGAACGACGGTATTGACCAGCACCATCGCACCTGCCGCCGCCGCCGCGAGGTTCAATGCCAAGAGCCCGCGCAAGCGGGGCGTGGCCAGATAGATGCGGATGCCGCGCGTAGTGCGGTCATAGACACCGCGCGGCTCGGATGGGCGGGGACTGGGCAGCACGACCGAAACAACCAGAAGGGCCGATGCGGCGAAACCGAGGACCGTGCCGAGGAAAAGCGAATTGTAGGACATCACCGCGAGCAGAAGGGCCGCCAGCGTCGGGCTGACGATGTTTTCCAGATCGTAGGCCAGCCGCGACAGCGACAGCGCGCGGGTATAGCGCGCCTCTTCGGGCAGAACGTCCGGGATCGTCGCCTGAAAGGTCGGCGTGAAGGCGGCGGAAGCCGATTGAAGAAGGAAGATCAGGACGTAGACCTGCCAGACCTCGGTCACGAAGGGCAGTGCGAGCGCGACACCGGCACGCACCAGATCGAGCGTCACCAGAAGCGCGCGGCGCGGCACGCGGTCTGCGAAAGCCCCTGCAATGGGCGCGATGCCCACATAAGCAACCATCTTGATGGTGAAGACTGTGCCGAGGACCAGCGCCGCCCCGTCGCCCGAAAGATCAAAGGCGAGCAGGCCGAGTGCGACTGTGGCGAGTCCGGTACCCAGAAGGGCTACGACCTGTGCCAGAAACAGGTGCCGATAAGTGCGGTCGGAGAGAATATCGAGCATGGTCAGCCTCAGAGATATCGGGCGATCGCCCGCAACTCGGCGCGATCAGTTTCAGAACTTTCAACGTCGATACAATGGTCCATGTGATCATGGATCAGCGCACGCTTGGCGTTCGTCACGGCCTTTTCGACCGCTTGCATCTGCTGAGCAATCTCCAGACAGGGTTTGCCCGCCTCGATCATTTCGATCACGGCGCGCAAATGGCCGTCAGCGCGTTTCAGCCGGGCGACAAGGGCGGGATGGGTTGCATGGACTGGATGTTTTGTCATAAAGTAGTTCTATCCCCCCCGGGAGGATAGAACAAGATGGTGCCACGACGCACCACGCTAGAGACGGGCAGACGGGCAGATCCTATGGATACCTTGAGGACAGTTGTAAACGCCGCGTTTGCGACACTCTTATGTTTGGCCGTACTCCTCTGGTCTGTGGTGCCCGCAACCTCGCACGCACCCTCAGTCATCGGCGTCCTTCAAGAGCACGCAGAAATGGTTGCTGAGCACGGTCATTCGCATGGACTGGAAGAAGACCTCGCCTGGGCCATGCATGGACATAGCCATGACAGCATCGATCACGATCACAGTCAGGCGGTCGTGCCTGGCCCCGACCGATCGCCGCACCCGCTCGATATTTATAGAGCCGCATGGCCGTTGAGTTCGGCCACGTCGAACACCTTGCAGACATACCAAATCGAAAGACCTCCGCGCGTCTGATCGACTGCGTGCCAACAGCGCGCTGCATTCGATCATCAACACATATGCGGAGTTCAATCCATGAATACAGTCCACCAGGGCTGGACCGATCCCGGCATACGCCGGATCGTGATCCTGTCCTTCATTGCCCTTTCGGCGCTCGTCCTGGGTGCGGAAAACGCTCTTGCCCATGCCGTCACAGAAGGTGACGCAGGCTATATCCAGGAAATCTGGGGGGTGAACATCATCCCCTTCATGTATCTCGGCGCCAAACACATGGTCACGGGATACGATCACATCCTGTTCCTGCTCGGCGTCGTCTTCTTCCTCTACAAGATGAAGGATGTAGGCATCTATGTCAGCCTCTTCGCCCTCGGGCACTCGACCACGATGCTGGCCGGTGTCTGGTTCGGCTGGGGCATCAACGCCTACATCATCGACGCGATCATCGGCCTTTCGGTCGTCTACAAGGCGCTCGACAATCTCGGGGCTTATCAGCGCTGGTTTGGGTTCCAGCCGAACACCAAGGCCGCAACGCTGATCTTCGGCTTCTTCCACGGCACGGGCCTGGCCACGAAGATCCTAGACTACGAGATCGCGTCAGAGGGCCTACTGGCCAATCTTCTGGCGTTCAACGTGGGCGTCGAGCTTGGCCAGATCATGGCGCTTGCCGTGATCCTCATCGTCATGGGCTTCTGGCGGAAATCCCCAAGCTTCTTCCGCCAAGCCTACACCGCCAACGTCGTCATGATGTCCATGGGATTCATCCTCATGGGCCTGCAAATCACCGGCTACTTCGTAGCCACCTGAGAATTTAGGAGACCAAAATGTTTAACGCAAAAAAACCGAGCCTTGATGAGCTTCCCAGCTCCGCGCAGCTTATCCGTTCCACTGCCATTGCGGCGGCCAGCGCCGTTGCGATCCTTGTGACCGTCGTGCTGCCTGCCGAATACAACATCGACCCGACCGGGATCGGCGGGGTTCTCGGGCTGAGCGAGATGGGTGAGATCAAAGCCCAGCTTGCGGAGGAGGCCGAAGCCGACAGGCTGTTGGAGATCGAAGCCGAAGAGCAGTCGAGCCTTATGAACGATATCTTTGGACTTTTTGTCGGCACGGCATATGCACAGGAGGCCGAAATCTGGCGTGACGAAACCACCTTTACGCTTGCACCCGGCGACAGTGCCGAGTGGAAGCTGGTCATGGAAGAGGGCCAGACGGTGGAATACCGAATGCTGGTCGATGGCGGTCGGGTGAATTTTGACATGCACGGCCACGGCGGCGGCAATTCGGTGACCTATGAAAAGGGCCGCGGTTCGACGGGCGACGAGGGCGAGATCATCGCGGCATTCGACGGCGAACACGGATGGTTCTGGCGGAATCGGGACAGCCAGCCCGCAACCGTGACTGTCCAGGTGCGCGGCGAATACACCGAATTCAAAGACGCAAGTTGACACAAGGGCAGCCACCCGCATGAAAAGATGCGGGTGGTTGCCTGGCTCCGAAACAGACCTTGGATGAGTCCGCAGTCTCGCCTCAGATTTTCCCCCGAAACCAACCTCGGGCATCTTTTGGCCAATCAGTGAGTACCCGCGTGGCAATGTCACGCCTATGTTACGGGATACTTCTTGACCTCCCCCTACTGGAAGCTTGCATAAGGATCGCATGATCTGCGTTTTCCGCCTCATTTTGATTCTTGCATTGAGCTTCGGTGCCGTGGTTGCGCCGGATGTATCGGCAGCGAATGCGGCTGAGGCAGCAATGGCTCAGATGGTGGGCGCTGAAAGCGGGGACGACCATTGCGGCGGATGCGATCCGATCGGATTTGCTGACGGGATAACCTGCGAGGGTGGGTGTACAGTCCCTTGTGGCGCGGGAACTACGGCCGGTATCGTAGCTCGTACGTCAGCGATGACGCTTGAGATGGCCTTCGGTGTTGTCATCCCGGTCGCGGGACCTGTGATCCCGATTGGCGCGGTTCCCTCCCTTGATCCATTTCCTCCCAAGCTGCCTGTCTGAACCTGATAGCGGCCTCGCTTGTTGCGGGGCCTGACCGTTGCCTTGGCCGAAGCTGGCTGAGTGCGACCCTTTCAGATCAAGGCAGAAGTAATGACCCTCAACAGACTGATTTCACGACGGCACGTGCTGCGCACCGGTGCCGCTTTCACGGCCATATCCACTCTGTCACCGGCACGAGTAGCGATGGCAGGTCCGACAGAGGACCCATTCTTGCTACGCGCTGCGGCCGGACAAGCCGCCCTGCGACCGGCACCCTACGGCCCTACCGACGTCTGGAGCTACAACGGATCCCTCCCCGGCCCCGAGATCCGGGTGCGGCAGGGAGACCGAATTCGGGTTCTGGCCCGGAACGGGCTAAATGAAGGGACGACGGTCCACTGGCATGGCATTCGCACACCCAATGCGATGGACGGTGTGCCGTTCCTGACACAGGACCCGATCCCGGTCGGTGGCGAGTTTCTCTACGAATTCGATGCGCTGGACGCAGGTACATTCTGGTATCACCCGCACCAGCGCAGTTCGGAACAGGTCGGGCGCGGGCTTTACGGGCCGCTGATCGTCGAGGAAGCAAACCCGATCCGCGTGGATCGCGATTTGACCTGGATGCTCGATGACTGGCGGATGACCGGCGACGGACAGATTGCGACAGATTTCGGAAGCCGGCACGACGCGATGCACGGCGGTCGTATCGGCAATTCCGTGACGATCAACGGCCAGATCCCTGACCGTATCGCGGTGCGATCCGGGGAACGCATCCGCCTTCGGCTGGTCAATGCAGCGAACGCGCGGATATTCGGGCTGGATTTCGGGGGGCTTGCGCCGGTCGTGGTCGCTCTGGACGGTCAACCCGTGTCACCTCATGTACCAGACGATGACATCGTGGTGGTCGGTCCGGCCATGCGTGTCGATCTGGTGATTGATATGACCGGCAAGCCCGGAGAGAGCCTGACCATCACCGATGTCTTCTACAGGGATCTGGAATACCGTCTGGTCGATCTCGCCTACGGGCCGGATCGGTTACGGGACGCGGTCCCGGACTGGTCGATGGAACTGCCACCCAACCCGCTGGCCGAACCCGATATGCAAGCTGCCACGCGGCATCAGATCATCTTTAATGGCGGCATGATGGGGCAGATGATGATGGGCGGCGGCATGGGGTCCATGATGGAGCAGATGCGCGAAGGCAACATGTGGTTCATCAACGGCAAAGCAGCAACGGGGCACATGATGGATCCATTGCTGGTCCTGCCGCAGGGCACGTCGCATGTGCTGCAGATGGACAATCGCACCGCGTGGCATCACCCGATGCATCTTCATGGACATTCGTTCCGTGTGATCACACGGAACGGGCAACCGACACGGCATCGCGAATGGCAGGACACCGTCCTGATGGCACCGGAGGAACGGGTCGAGATCGCCTTCGTGGCGGACAATCCGGGAGACTGGATGTTCCATTGTCACATCCTGGAACACCAGGCGGCCGGCATGATGGGCATCATACGTGTCGATCCTGGCACGACCAAAACCTGAAACAATCTCACGTAACGATCACCACGAAAGGAAAGAACCGATGAAGAAACTAATTGGACTTGCCAGTCTTGGCACCGCAGGTGCTGCCGCTGTCCTTGCAGTGAGCCTGAATGCCGCGCCTGCAGCAGCGCAAGAGGCCACGCTCTACAAGAACCCGCAATGCGGATGCTGCGAGAGCTATGCGGACTACCTGCGCGAGAATGGCTTCACGGTCGAGGTAAAGCCGACCCATGATCTGGCTCAGATCAGCCGTGATGCAGGTATCCCGGACGATTTCCAGGGCTGCCATACGACCTTTCTGGGTGACTACGTCGTCAGCGGTCATGTGCCAATTGATGTCGTCAACAAGTTGCTTGATGAGCGCCCGGACATTGCCGGTCTGACACTTCCCGGCATGCCGTTGGGATCGCCGGGTATGGGGGGCGCGAAGCAGGAACCGTTCAAGATTTACACCGTCGAAGAAGGTGTGAACCCGACCGTCTATGCGGTCGAATGATTAATTGCGCGGACTGGTGCGATCCCGTGCCTGACCGGTTTCAAGGGAAAACAAAGGATGAAGTGCATGATGATGGATGGTGGAATGATGGGTGGCGGCATGATGATCGCGATGGGACTGGTTTGGTTACTCATCGTGGCGGTGCTGGTGCTCGCGGCAATCGCCTTGGTCAAATACATCCGCTCGGACAGCGGAAAATAGAAATGCGCCAAGATGCGGAATGAGGGCGACAGCAACGGCGACGGCCTGTTGTCGATGGGGATTGGTCTGGGGGCGTGCGTCCTGCTTGTCGTGGCATCGATAGTCGCACTCTCGTTGTATTTGGATAGCCAGAAGAAGGCACAAGCGACATGAAAAACACCATTAGGCTCGCCGCGGTCTTGCTCGCCACAACGGTCTCTCCCGTTTCGGCGGAGAGCGACTTGCGCATGGGCGAGCGTCTCTATCAGGAGAATTGTGCCAGTTGCCATGGCGCAAACCTGGAGGGGCAGCCTGATTGGCGCACCCGATTGCCGAACGGCAGATTGCCTGCCCCGCCGCATGATGCGTCGGGTCATACCTGGCATCATACGGACCGCGTATTGTTCGACATCGTGAAACGCGGACCGGCGGCGATTGTCGGGGCCGGTTATGAAAGCGACATGCCCGGATATGAGGGCGTACTGACAGATGACGAAATCACGTCGATCGTCGACTACATCAAGAGCACCTGGCCCGACAAAGAACGTGCCTTTCAGAGTGAGCGGACCCGCGAGGACCAGCAAGCACAGCCATGACCAGCTATCGTGACAATATGACTGTTCCCACGCCCCGCCGGAGAAATCTCGGCTTTGTGCTGGTGCCCGTCGTGGCTTTGGCCCTTATGGTCCTGTTTGGCTGGGGGCTTTTCAGCGAGGGCGATGATCTGCCGTCCGCGCTTATCGACAAGCCTGTACCGGAGTTTGCACTCGCTCCGGTGCTCGGCCGCGAGGAAGGTCTTTCGACGCAGGACCTGATCGGCCATGTTTCGCTGGTGAACGTCTTTGCCTCGTGGTGTGTGCCCTGCCGCGCCGAACATCCGCTATTCATGGAATTGAGCGCCACGGGCGAAGTGCCGCTCTACGGGATCAACTACAAGGATCCGCCCGAACAGGCGCGCGCCTGGCTAGACGAACTGGGTGATCCCTACACCCGCATCGGGGCCGACATAAACGGACGTGCGGGCATCGAGTGGGGTGTTTACGGCGTGCCTGAAACCTATGTCATCACTTCCGACGGCACCATTGCCTACCGCCATGTCGGCCCCATCACGCGAGCGATTCTGGAGGAAACCCTTTTGCCGATCGTCCGTGATCTGAAAACCCAAGCCGGCAAGGAGCCAACGCCATGAAATATCTCAAAACGGCGCTGCTCGTCTGGGCATTGTCCGTCGGCACGGCGTTTGCCGGGCCGCAAGGCTTCGCACTGCACGACACGCCGCAGCCGGTGATCAATGTGCGCTACGAGACCGAGGACGGCAGCCGTGGGGACATGGAGGATTTTCGTGGCAAGGTGATCCTCGTGAACGTTTGGGCAACCTGGTGCGTCCCCTGCCGGGAAGAGATGCCGACGCTGGATGCACTTCAGGCGGAACTTGGCGGCGACCGTTTCGAGGTTGTCGCCCTGTCCATCGACAGGGCCGGGTCGCCCGTCGTGCGGCGGTTCTACGACGAGATCGGTGTCAACAATCTCAAGATGTATGTCGACAAGACCATGCTGTCGATGACCGCGCTGCGCACCGTCGGTCTGCCGACAACGATCCTGATCGACGCGCAGGGGCGGGAGCTTGGGAGACTGGTCGGCCCGGCCGAATGGGATGATCCCGAGATGGTCTCCTTCTTGCGAGGCTTTATCGAATAAGCGCCCCTGAAAGAGCGCCGCCCGCCCTTGACCGCCCAGTTATCAGAATGACCAGTACTCAAACTTCAGAAGGATTTTCCGGATGACCGACATATCATCTTCCAACGATGCGGGTGCCGCCGACATCGAAAGCGCAGGCAACTGGCCCCGGTGGTTGACGCGCAGACGACTGCTGTTCGTCGGTGCGGCAACCGTTATGGGCGGCGGCATGGCGCTGAACTGGGGATGGCTCACCGCGATCGGTCTCGCGCCTGTCTTGGTTTCGCTGGCACCCTGTGCCGCGATGTGCGGGCTTGGTCTGTGCATGAAGGGCGGGTCCGGCGGGAAATGCGACGATGCGGGTGGTGGCAAGCCCGATCAATCCGAAAGGTGATGCAGTTGATTGTCTATCTGACCCGGCGCGCCGCCTTGGCGACATTTGCGGCCACGATCGCCTTTCCGGCCTCCGCCGATCATCCGGGTGAAAATCTGGATGCCCGGATGTTCGAGATGGAGCCATACTTCCAGGCCATCGACGCGGCACAGGCCCCGGATTTCGAGTTGCAGAATGCGGAGGGCAATCCTGTGCGCTTGGCGGATTTCAGCGAAAGGGTCGTCATCCTGCATTTCATCTACGCCAACTGCCCGGATATCTGCCCGCTCCATGCGGAAAAGATCGCGGCGGTCCAGGCTTCGATCAACGACGGGCCGATGAGGGATCTGGTGCAATTCATCTCGATCACAACCGATCCCGTGAATGACACGCCGGACGTTCTGCGCGACTACGCGGACCGGCATGGGCTCGATCCGAGCAACTGGGTCATTCTGACCAAACGGCCCGATCAGAGCGACGACGCGACGCGCCTTGTGGCGCGGGACTATGGGCTCGAGTTCACCACGACCGCCGACAGCGACATGATGATGCACGGTGCGGTCACCCATGTCGTGGATATCGGCGGGCGGTTCGCCGCAAAGTTCCATGGCATGGATTTCAAGAATGTGAACCTGATCCTCTATGTCAGCGAGTTGATCAACAATGCCCAGCATCGACGCCGGGAACGCAGTTGGTGGGACCGGGTGACAGGGGTGTTTCAATGAGTGTCACCGCGACTGGCGTCATGCCATCTTCGGCGGATGGAATATCCCTGACAGCGCTACGTCGGTATTTTTCGGTAATCATCCCGGCCAATCTGATCTGGGAGTTCGCCCATATGCCGCTCTACACGATCTGGAACGAGGGCACCTGGGGTGAGATCGTCTTCGCCGCGGTTCATTGCACGGGTGGCGACATCCTGATTGCCATGAGCGCGCTGGTGCTTGCCTTGATGCTGACCGGCCGTGGCTGGCCCTTCGTGGCTCCGACGCGACGCTCGGTAACCGTCCTGACGGTGGTGTTCGGGTTGGGATATACGCTGTTCAGCGAATGGCTCAACATCGTGATCCGCACGGCTTGGGCCTATTCGGACCTGATGCCGATCATTCCGGTCCTCGATGCAGGGCTGTCGCCCGTGCTGCAATGGATCGTAATCCCGCTGATTGCCTTCTGGTGGGCGGCGCGACCCTTCAGCGCCGAGCATAAAGCATGATGGATATTTCCGGCATCGGCATCTTCGCGGCCTTTCTGGCGGGGGCCATTTCCTTCCTGTCACCCTGCGTCCTGCCACTGGTTCCGGGCTATGTTTCCTACATCGCAGGCCAGCCGGATTTGCGCACGACGCGATCGGTCGGCCTGCGGGCACGCGCCGGGGCACTTGGCCTAAGCACCTGCTTCGTTCTGGGGTTCTCCACGGTCTTTGTCGCGTTGGGGGCCGGGGCCAGCGCGCTCGGGTCGTTGCTGCTGACTTGGCGCACTGAGCTCAACTATCTGGGCGGGGCGATCATCATCCTGTTCGGACTGGTCATGCTGGGTGCCTTCCGTCTGGAAGCGTTCTCGCGTGACACCCGCTTCACACTCGACATTCCGGGGGGTCGCCCGCTTGGAGCCTACGTCCTGGGCTTGGCCTTCGCCTTTGGATGGACGCCCTGCATCGGGCCGATCCTCGGCGCAATCCTGACGCTCAGTTCGACATCCGGCGGTATGTCGGACGGCATCTGGCTGTTGTCGATCTATTCCGCAGGGCTGGGCGTGCCGTTCCTGCTGGCCGCGCTGTTCACCGACGCCATCGCCGCACGGGTCAGACAGATCGGCAAAGCCGGTCGCTGGCTCTACAAGGCCGCGGGCGTCGCCATGATCATCATGGGCGTTGCCATCATGACCGGCCAATTGTCCCGGTTTGCCTACTGGCTTCTGGGAACCTTCCCATTCTTGGCCTCAATCGGTTAGTCTTCCTCGGCATTCCTGATGTGAAGCCAGATCAGTGCTGACCCGATGACAAGAAAGATCAGGTTGAGGAAGAACGTGTAATCGATGCTGAACCGGACCATTTCCTGAAGCGAAGGCCGCTCGGTCGGGATCATCCCTACGAGAGCGAACAGGTAATGCACCGTAATTCCCGCAGCGACCATGCACAGGTACAGCAAGCCTGAAAGATAGAGCGCATACTGCCAGCCGTAATATTTTGCGTGCACCCATATCACCGTGGCAGCAACAAGATCGGCTCCGAGAAAGGCGATCACGCCTCCGAACGACGCATCACGCGACCAGAGCATCGCAGCCAGGGGGACATTGCCCATCGACCCGATGAAGGTGAAGAAGGCCACGACCGGTGCCACCAGCGCGTTTTCAAGAACGATCAGGAAGCCCGGCGCGTCCTGCGCACCGCCATCTCCGACCAGAAAGATCGCGTTCCAGAAGCTCTGCGGCACAAAGACGGAAATGAAACCCGCGACCGTGAAGCCGAAGAGGATCTCCTTCCAGACCATCTTCCATTCCATGAAGAAAGCGCGGGCGATCCGGTCCCATCCTTCGCGGGACAGCAGTTTGTCGCGGAACGAACCCTTCATGGTCTGGTCCCTGTCCATACCTTCGTCGGACTGGGCCTTCTCCGCATGCTCTTTTGCGCTTTCGACAAACGACCTTGGAAGCCATATCAGGGTGAGGGCATAGGCGTAGATCGTCATCAGGATGCCAAGCATGAAATTTGCCACCATGAATTTCCAGCCCAGCAGGACCAGAAGGACGATTCCAAGCTCGATCACCAGATTTGTCGATGAAATCAGGAAGGCGATCGAATTGACCGGATGCGCACCCTTCACGAGGATCGAACGCGACGCGGCAAGAGCCGCGAAGGAACAGGACGATGACACAAACCCAAAGAAGCCGGCAATGCCTGCCTTCCTGGCACCACGGTCGCCAAGAACACGCGCCATCTGATCCCGTGTCACGAAAATCTGGATGCCTGCGGAGATGATATACCCGAAGATGAGCGCCCAGAGCGCCTTCCAGAGCATGCCCGCCCCGGTCGTGAATGCTTCGATTATCTGGTCCATTCAGCTTGACCCTTTTTCGCAGTGCTGTCCGACTTGCGCATCTATCGGGAGAACGAGTCCGAGGGATATGAAAACGGCACCCGCCTTTCAGCCGATCAGATAGACCCTGATAGGCATCCAAATCCCCATGACCATCATCATCAGATTTTCCGTGAGCGAGACAAAGCCAAGCGGCACATTGCTGTCACCACCGACGCAGGCGCATTTCAATTCACGCTTGTCGATATAGACCGCCTTGAAAACCGATACTGCGCCAACAGTGCCGATGAACAAGGCCACCGGTGCCGAAAGCCAGGTCAGCGCCCCAGCGACCATGAGGATACCTGCGAAAGCCTCTCCGAACGGATAGATTTTGCCATATCGTACCCACCGACGCGCCAGCAGGTCGTAGTTCAGGAACATGGTCGAAAAGCTTTCGACATCCTGAAGTTTTTGTACGGCCAGAAAGCACATCGAGATCGAGATGAACCATTCCAGGGCGCGGGGGGTGAAAATGTTCTCGAAGCTGTACCACGACAAACCGAGCGCCATCAGGAACGCGACGGCAAAGATCGTGATCACGGGCTGGTAGGACGTGTCCGAGCGTTCGTCTTCCGGCGCATCGATGCCGAAATGGACCCGAAGGTCGTCATATCCACCGATCCGCTCGTCCCCGATCCAGGTTTGCGGGCTGGTTTCGACGCCGTGCTCTTCCATGAACGCGTCGGTTTCCTCACGCGTGGTCAGATGGTGGTCCTCAACCTCATACCCTTGCCTCTCCAGCAAGTCTTTGGACTTCAGACCGTAGGGGCAAAGGTGGCCCGGCATGACCATGCGGTACAGCGTCGCCGACTGCGCTTGGGTGCTTGACTGGTGCTTCATGTCATGCCCCGCAACTGTAGAATCCCCGGAATCCGGCGGTCAGACCGGCATCGAGCTCGATCGTCAGAGTCGCATCGACCGGTTCGGTACCTGCGGTTTCGAGCGCAGCACCGTCTTGGGGAACGCCAAGGCGGATCGACAGGCCTTCTGTGCCCAATTCGCCGGCTGCATTCTGTTCGACCCGGACGAGATCGCCGCTCAGCTTGACGAGCCCGACGGCTGCGCCATCGATCTCACCCAATGCCAGTGAGGCCGGACTGCCGGTTGTATAGTTGAATGTGCACACCGCGCCATTCGGCAGAAGCTGCGCGATATCCTCTTTCGTCAGGAAGCCGGGGTCGAGCACTGCGACGTTTGCTGTTGACAGGGCTTGATCCAAGCTCACGATACGGGGGCTCTCGAGACTTGCAGTCTCGGATGTGTCGCCGGATGCATCGATATCGTTGATCAGATAGCGCATTTCCGCGATTTCCTTGTCTTGCGCATAGATGATCTCGTCCGCGAGCTTGCGCACGCGCGGATCCGAGATATCGGCGCGGCTCGATGTCATGATCGCGATCGAATGGTGTGGGATCATCGCGCGCATGTAGCTGGTGTCGCCCACCGTGACCTGGCTTCGTACGAGCCAGAGCGAGGCGGCGAACACGACGACGGCACCGCTGAAAATAGCGGCATTTACGGTCTTGCTCGAATACATTGAAAGCATGAAGGCCAACATGATGATCGCCATCGTCGCGCCCATCAACAGCGCCATATAGGCTCGGGTTTCGGACCAGAAAACATGGGTCAGAAGATAGGTGTTGAGATACATCAGCCCGAACATCACGACCGTCGAGGTCGCGATCATGGCGGCAAATCTCCAATATGACATGACGTGCTCCTTTCGCTTGTTCCATCCCCGTTCAGAACATCAACAACCTTCCAGCGATGGAGGGTTCCAACTCTTTTCGGGTGAGGTTTTGTGGCGCTCCTAATCCATCTTTCTCGTGACCACGAGGAAGATTGTAGAGGCCGAGCAGCTGATGAGGAGAAAGCCATTCAGGGCCTCGATGCCGGCAAGAAAGCGCAAATGACCCGTGGGATAAATATCGCCAAGCCCCAGCGAGGAGTAATTGACGACGGAAAAGTAGAAAACATCCATGAATGAATCGACGTTATCTTGAGCGAAACCGCCAATACCTAAGAACTCGCCGAAACTGAAACCCAGTGCGTAGAGCCCGGCTTCACCTATGTGGGCGGTCGCGAGTGTATAGAGGGCAAATAAGAGGCGGCTTGATTGTGTGAATGGAGTGCGTTTGGTGGCCGTCATGACGAAACTCATCGCACGGACATGCACAAGTCCGCTCAAACCGAAGAGCACAATCGCAAAGAGGATCGCCCAAGCCAAACGCTCGCACCCTACAACGCAGTATTCTTGAGTTGCTCTTCGCCGCGGTGTTTCGTTGCCAAATCGGCGAGGATTGGGCAATCCGGGCGGTGATCCCCGGCACAGGCGTCCACTAGATGTGCTAGCGTCGCGCGCATTTCCTTCAGCTCCGCAATCTTGTCGTCGATCCGTTCAAGATGCTGCTCGGCGATATCCTTGACTTCGGCGCTGGCGCGTTTTTCGTCCTCGTACAGAGCAATAAGGTTGCGGCAGTCTTCAATGCTGAAGCCGAGCGCCCGGGAACGGCCGAGAAACGCGAGCTTGTGCGCATCGCTTTCACGGAATGTGCGATAGCCGTTCGTGCTGCGAAGAGGCTTCACAAGCCCGACATCCTCGTAGTATCGGATCGTCTTGGCTGGGAGGCCAGAAAGGGCGGCGACATCTCCAATATTCATGATCAGGTTCTCCTTATTCAGCGGCGACAGGGTTAGGGGATAGCAAAGTGGCCTCTTCACCACCGCGCGCTCTGGCTTCTTCCATGATGGGATGGACCCTGCGTAGCCGAAGGGCGTTGGTCAGCACGAAGACCGAACTCAGTGCCATGGCTCCGGCAGCCAGGACTGGCGAGAGCAACAAGCCGAACGTGGGGTAGAGCACACCCGCAGCCACCGGGATCAGCGCGACGTTGTAGCCGAACGCCCAGAACAGGTTCTGACGGATGTTGCGCATCGTGCGGCCTGATACTTCAAAGGCGTTGACCACGCCGCGCAGATCGCCCGACATCAGCACCACATCGGCGGATTCGATGGCCACATCGGTTCCCGTGCCGATGGCGATACCGACATCCGCATGTGCCAGCGCGGGGGCGTCGTTAATGCCGTCGCCGACGAAGGCGATCCGTCGGCCCCCTTGGCGAAGCTCGTTTAGTGCGGCCACCTTTCCATCGGGCAGAACGCCGGCGATCACGTGGTCGATGCCGGTTTCGCGTGCGATGGCATCGGCTGTCTCGCGCTTGTCGCCGGTGATCATAGCGACCTCCAGCCCGAGGCGGTGCAGCGCGCCAATGGCGGCCGCGCTGGCGGGTTTGACCGGATCGGACACGCCGATGACCGCTGCAACCCTGCCATCCACCGCGGCAAACAATGCCGTGCGGCCCAGCACGGCCAAGCGGCCCTCCGCCTCGGCCAGCGACCCGATGCTCAGTCCTTCGCGGACCATCAGGCGATCTGCACCGACAAGCACCTCGTGGCCGGCAACCTTGGCCCGAACGCCGTAGCCCGTGATGGATTCGAAGCTCTCGACGTCGTGACGTGCCGCGTTCTCGGCCTGGGCCGCGCGCACGATGGCTTCGGCGATGGGATGCTCGGACTGCGTCTCGACCGCCGCCACCAGTGCCAGGATGTCGGCCCGGTCGACCCCGTCGGCCAGGACCATATCGGTCAGTTCGGGGCGCCCTTGGGTGACGGTGCCGGTTTTGTCGAGCGCGATAACATTCACCGACGTCAGTTGTTGCAGCGCGTCGCCCTTGCGGAAAAGCACGCCCATCTCGGCTGCGCGCCCAGTACCGACCATGATCGAGGTCGGCGTGGCCAGTCCCATGGCGCAGGGGCAGGCTATGATGAGGACCGAGACCCCGGCCACAAGCGCGTAGGACAGGGTGGGCGAGGGGCCGAACAGCAGCCAGATCAGAACGGTCAACGCGGCCAGTGCCATGACCGCCGGCACGAACCACAGCGTGATCCGGTCCACCAGGCCCTGGATCGGCAACTTGGCGCCCTGCGCCTGCTCCACCATGCGAATGATTTGCGCGAGCGTCGTGTCGGCGCCGACACGTGTGGCGCGGAACTGGAAGCTGCCGGTGCCGTTGACGGTGCCGCCGGTGACCGGATCACCCTCGGACTTGGAGACGGGAACCGGCTCTCCGGTGATCATGCTCTCGTCGACATGGGCGCTGCCTTGCGTGACCTCCCCATCCACCGCAATGCGTTCGCCGGGACGCACAACGAGGATATCGCCGGTGCCGATCCGTTCGATGGCGACGTCCTGCGGCTCCCCGTCCACCAGAACTCGCGCGGTGCGGGCCTGAAGGCCAAGAAGCTTCTGGATCGCGGCACCGGTGCGGCCCTTGGCGCGCGCCTCCATCCAGCGGCCCAGAAGGATCAGCACGACGATGACTGCCGCTGCCTCGAAGTAAACGGCACGGGACGCCACGGGCAGCAGCGCAGGCGCAAAGAGCGCGGTAAGAGAATAGAGATAGGCTGCGCCGGTGCCAACGGCGACGAGGCTGTTCATGTCGGGCGCGCCCTTCAGAAGCGCGGGGAAGCCCTTGGCGTAAAAGTGGCGTCCGGGCCAGAACAGCACAACTGTCGTCAGTACGAACTGGATCATCCAACTTGTCTGGTGACCGATGGTGCGGCCGATCATCTCGTGCATCCCCGGCACTAGGTGTGCACCCATCTCGAGCAGGAAAACCGGCAGCGCCAATGTCGCCGCGAATGCGGTCTTACGGGCCAGATCGCGCGCTTCGCCTGCCTTGCGGGCGCTGTGCTCCTCGGGCAAGACACTGTCCGCCGGTTCAGCAGGGTAGCCGGCGTCTGTGGCAGCTTTCATTAGATCGGAGATCTTCATCGCGCCCTCGACATAGGTCACGGTTGCGGTCTCGGAGGCGAGATTGACGTTGACCTCCAGAACGCCAGGCACTGCCGCCAGCGCCTTATCGACACGGCCGACGCAGGACGCGCAGGACATGGACGAGACGTTCAGGCGAATAGTCTGCGTCCGGACGGGATAGCCGGCCCGATCCAGCGCGTCGATCAGCTCCGGTATCCGGGTTTCCGAGTCGATTCGGACCTGCGCAGTTTCGGCCGCAAGGTTCACATTGACCTCTTCGACCCCGGGCAGCGCCGAGAGCGCGCGCTCGACCAGACCGACACATGATGCGCAGGACATGTTCTGGACAGAGACCCGCAGGTCTTGTGTGATTGGCATGAGCGTCTCCTTCGTCTCTGGGTAAGATATCTAGGGCTTCCACCAACTGGAAGGTCAAGCTTTTCAGAATATTTTTTTGCCCTTGACCTTCCTCCGCTGGAAGCGCCCACCTGAAGATAAGAGAGAAGGAGACGTATATGAGCAGCTTCACAGTTCCGGGAATGAGTTGCGGGCATTGCACCGCAACAATTGACAAGGCGATTAGGTCTATTGACCCAACTGCGACCGTTTCGTGCGACTTGAGCACGCATACCGTTTCGGTCGAGAGTTTTCTCAGCGTCAGGGCGGTGTCGGAAGCGATCCAAAACGCAGGATACGATGTGTCGGCGCCAGCCGCGACCTGAATAACCCTTGGGACTGCAATTACTGGTGCAAAACTTGCCGGATCACGTACCCAGCGTCCTGTCGTGCCAAGTCGATTAAGCGCACTCGACCAAATGGATGCGTCCGTGGATGGGCGGTAACTCGATTGCGCCACACCTTCGCTCGACAACCAGTCCAACTTTTCCTCGACCCAAAGATATTCAGCGCCTTTCTCGGACGCGGTTCAGTTGCCTTCCTGCTGTCGCTGGTCAGCACTTCGTTCGGCTTGAATAGCGCGCTGACGCTCCGGCCACGTTGATTGGATGTAAGCGATGATGTTCCAGATTTCGGCGTCCGACAGCTGGTCGCCGAACCCGGGCATGCCGCTTTCGAACTCGACCCCTTGGAGGGCAAGAGCGGCCTTGCCGCCCAGCTTGGTGTAGTCAAACAGCACGCCATCGGGATGATGCCAGGTATGACCGGTTTCGTCATGCGGCGGTGCAGGCAGGACGCCATCTGGTCCGGCCGACCGCCAATCCGGCTGTCCTTCCAAATCGGCGCCATGGCAGGCCGCGCAATATTCTCTGTAAAGATCTTCACCCTGTGCAATGTCGGCGGCTTCCGGCGTAGATTCGGTCTGCACACCGGCCGTGCTCATGAGCCAGGCTGCGGCTCCGCCACCGCCCAGAAAAATCACCGACAGCATCAGGTATCTTCGCATCACGTCACTCGCATCCATGTCATCATGCCGGCGGCCGCGTGGCTGAGCATGTGGCAGTGAAACAGCCAGTCGCCTGGATTATCGGCGACAAAGACAACGGTCCGCGTTTCCCCTCGGAACATCGTTATCGTATCCCGGAGCGGCCCCAATGTGCCATCCTCGCCGATTTCGCGGAAATGCATCCCGTGCAAGTGCATCGCGTGCGGGAAGGACGTGTCGTTGCTAATCTCAAGCTTGACGGTCTGCCCGAGAGCGAGACCGGCATGCGGTGCATCGGGCATTCCGACGGTGCCGTTTAAGGCCCAGTATTCGTTTTCGTCGACCAGATCGCGGAAGGATTTCCGTTCACCGTTCAAGACCGCCGATTGCATCCGGCCCATCGCACCGCCCTCCATGTTAAGGCGAACGGGAACCGCATTGTCTAGGCCCGGAACATCCATATTCGCATTCCTCGGCAGGGCAGGGGGGTCATCCCGGCGTACGGCGGACGCCCGACCGGTCACGGTAAGGGCAACCTGTGACATACCTTCCCCATTGTCGAGGCGCACCAGATGGGCCGTTTCACCGGAGTCGGCAGTCACGTCGACGATCAGATCGGCGCGCTGGCCGGGGCCGAGAATGAGGGGTTCGCCGAGCCTCTGGGGTTGCGCCAGTGGCATCCCGTCCAACGCGATGGTCCAGCCTTCCATTCCGGCGATATCAACGACGAAGATCCGCGCGTTGGCCGCATTGATCAGACGCAGTCGAAGCCGTTCATTCTGACGCACATCGATCGCAAGACCGTACTGTCCGTTCGTCGCAACGAAATTTCCCATGCGGCCTGCGTGGCTGCGGGAATGCGCAGAGGTGAAGTCGGGATTGATCTGTGCGGTTTCGGGATCGAGAAGCCAATCGTCCAGGATCAGAACCTCCTCGCGATCCACTTCCGGAGCTTCCGCTTCCTCAACAATCAGCGCGCCGTAAAGCCCTCGGGCGACCTGTTCGATGGACCTCGCATGGGCGTGATACCAATAGGTTCCGGCATCAGGTACAACGAAGTCGTAATCGAAACTCTCGCCCGGTTCGACGGCGGCTTGGGTCAGCCCGGCGACGCCGTCCATCGCGTTGTCGATCCGGATTCCGTGCCAGTGGACCGAGCTTGCCTGTGGCAGCGCGTTCAGTAACTTTCGCTGAACGCGGGCACCCTGCGCGATCCGCAACTCCGGGCCGGGCATCATGCCGTCATAGCCCCATATTTCTGTCTTTGGATAAGGCGGCGGCGCGAGCTGGACCGCGCTCACCTGAGCTTTGAATTCGTCAAATTGAGGCGTCAAGGCGCGCCCCGCTCTGGGCAATTGAAGGACAGCGGCCGCCGAAGCGCTACGCAAAAGGAAATCCCGTCGTATCATGTTCTCTCCTAGCCTTAAATAGTATGGAGCTCTGGCGCGCCCCGTCGCATTGATCGTAGTTCGGCTGCAACACCCGTAAGGTGATCGTCTCTGCTGCTTTCAGCAACCTGATAGCCAGAAGATTGACCGACACCGCAGGCAAGCCGCAAATAGGGAGGAACCGAGTTTCGGTTTACACGACCGCGCCGAATTCCACCGAACACGTCGCCCTGCCGAGTCAAGCTGCCGAGCAAATCATAGTTCAGGTCTGCGACGGTCCAGCCGCGCACGGCAAGAAGCTCTGGAAGAGTCGCGGTCGGTGGCGATTGGTCAACTTCCCCGTAAAAAAATTTCACCCTTCAATCTGTTAGAAAATGCCATTCGCTTCTTGGAGTTCCCGGACGAATTGCGTGATCATCTTGACGTCAGCGTCTGTCAGTCCCTTGACCGGCGGCATATTCCCGAAATTCCAGTGATGCGACCGGACACCGTTCCTGGCCGCTAGAACGAAAGCCATGTCCGAATGATGTGAAGGCTCATAGATCTTGTGCACAAGTGGCGGCGCAACACCATTCTGACCTGCTGCGTTGGTGCCATGGCATTCGGCACATTTCGCCTCGAATGCGCGTTTTCCGATCTGTGCATTCGCTGACAGGTCCGTCGGCACCGAAACCTCCACGATGGGTGCCCCTCGGGCCACGCCGCTTGTGTCCGGTGGCACCATCGAGTGACCGGCCGCCTGTTGACCAGATGGGGAGGTGTTCCAATAAATCGCCAAGCCGCCGACCAACAGAAAGGCCACAACGGCCAGAAGTGCCTTGTTCATTATCTACGGTCCCTCGCAGCCATCTGTCCACTTCAGATCAATTTGACCTGTGTTCCCACCGCCGTTCTGTCAAAGACTTCCTCGATATGTTCATTGTAGAGGCCAATACATCCGTTCGACGACTTGCGCCCGATCTTCCGAGTATCCTGCGTTCCGTGGATCCGGTAATACTGCCAAGACAGATAGAGCGCACGGGTGCCCAGCGGATTGGCGGGGTCTCCGCCTAGAATAAGTGCTGGCCATTCGGGGTTGCGCTCACGCATCGACGGCGTTGGCGCCCAGCTCGGGTTCTCCCTTTTTTCGACAACCTCGGTATAGCCCCGCTTTGTCAACTCATCGGTCAGGGGAACCGATGTCGGATAGATTCGCATTTCGCCATCGGCGGTCCAATGCTGCAACACTTTCGTGATCGTATCCGAAATGATGATACCTTTGTCCAGAGTCTCGAAATGGTCCCGCCACTCGTGCGTGCGGAAAGACGATAAGTTCCGACGCGTCGTTTCCGCTTCCTGCGCCCGGAGTAACGACGGCGCAGCCAACGCGATTACGCCGCCCGCCGCAGCCAGTACGAAACGACGTCTATGGATTACAAAGGGTGCCTGCTCTACCATGGCATTCTTGCTCCTGATTTCTTGCCTATCAGGTGTGCATAAACCGCCTTCCAGCACTGGAGGGTCAAGCGAGTTCGTCTGACATAACAGTGAATTTTGTATCAGTTCGTAGCATCGCAAAAAAGTGCGCGCGAACCCGGCTGTCACTAGCTGGTGATCCTCAAATATCTACCTTCGGGTTACTGACATCATGCGATTTGTTGCCGTGCCAAAATGACCTGAATGCGAGGCCTGTGAACACGAACGGCGCGCAATATGCATCCATGGAACATTGAAACCCTCATGGGCAGCACGGTTTGGAACACTGCGGTGTCGAATCCGAAGGCGAAAACAACCTGTCCGATTTCCCAATCATTCGGCCGTTCCCTAAGTGGACACAGCGTTCCATGGCGGGAAGGTCGATAGTTAATGATTCATAGTTCGGTGGGCATCAAAAGCATCAGCCTTGGCGTCACAATTCGAGTTTCGCCTTGCGGCGCTCGTACTCCTCTTCGTCAATTTCACCTTGGGCATAGCGTTCGCGAAGAATGTCTGCCGCGTCCGATTTGCCGCCAGAGCCAGACCCGGCCGAGAAGCCACGGACGGCCAACATGATCAGTGCGATGATCGCCCCCCAGAACAACAGCATCATCAAACCGCCAGCCATGCCGAATCCACCTCCCCACATCATGTGACCGAAACTGTCGCCCCAACTGTCCGCAGGATCAGCGAGCGCGGCTCCGGCGGACAATACTAGGGTTGACGGGGTTACAGCGGATATCATTTTTATCATGAGGTGTTCCTTTCTTGCTGATCAGGTTCTGTTTCGAGTGGTAAAGTGACGGTCACGAGAAGACCGCCTTCGGTGCGGTTCGTCAGCGCTACTTCGCCGCCATGGGCCCGCACAATCGTTCGCGCGATCGACAGGCCAAGACCGGTCCCACCGGTTTCGCGCGAGCGGGATTTTTCGAGCCGGAAAAACGGCTCGAACACTTGCTCGAGTTCGGCTTCGGGAACCCCAGGTCCGTTGTCGGAGACCCGTATCTGGACGTATTCGGCGTCATGTACGAAGGTGACCTCGGCCCCCCCGCCATAGCGCTGCGCGTTCTCGATGATGTTGCGCAGGGCGCGGCGCACCGATTGGGGGCGCAAGCGAACGCTTATGCTGTTGGCTGTATCAAGGGTGAAGCCGTCGATCATGTCGGCCTGCAACTGCTTCAGGTAGGCACCCAGATCCACCGTCTCGTAGACTTCGGAGCTGGCCATGCCCCGTGCAAAGGCAAGCGTTGCATCGACCATCTCCTGCATTTCCTCGATTGAGGCGACAAGACTGTCACGCGTTTCGTCCTCGTCCACCATCTCCGCCCGCACCCGCATGGCGGTCAGCGGAGAGCGCAGATCATGGCCCAATGCCGCAAGAAGTCTTGTCCTGTCCGCGACGAAACGCGTCAGTCTCGCCTGCATCCGATTGAAGGCCTGCGTGAGGCCGCGCACCTCGCTCGGACCGATCAGTGGCAACGGATCGACGGCTTCGCCTCGTCCAAGCTGGTCGGCTGCGCGAGAGACGCGCAGAAGCGGCCCGGTCAGACGGGTTAGAAGGAACCAGCAGGCCGAGACCAGAATGATCGCCGCCGTGATCCCGAAACTGACGATTGAAGCCCATGGCCACTGCAACGGCGGCCGTTCGAACCGTGTTCCGACATTCAGCCACTGCCCGTCCGCGAGGGCGATCGACAGTTGCATTTCGATCGCGGAAAGCTCGCCCCGCATCATCGCGAGATGCATTTCGGCCATCTCTGGCGCGAGATGTGGCATCGGCGGAATGCCTTGTTCGACCTCGTGCAATTCCACGCGGATTTCCCGATCGTTCGCGCCACCCAGAAGTCCGCGAACGCGCGCCTCCACGGCTCCACCATCGGCATGGCTCTCATGGTCTACGGCGGGAATGTCCGAAAGATCGAAGCGCACCAACGGAGAATTCGCCGCTCTCAGGATCGCCTGCTGCAAAGACTCCGGCGCCTCTTCGAGCAAGAGCGCGACGTTCGCGGCCCGGCCTGCCGCTTCGAAACCCAAGGCGGCGCGCACGGCGAGACCACGCTCGTCGACGAACAGCCACAGGCTGATCGTCTGTGCGACAGCAAGCGCCGCGACGATCAGCAGGACCAACTGCCCACGAAGATTATCGAAGGGGCGCGGCATCAGCTCAACTCGTGGACATCGGCAGCCAGGCAATAGCCGCCGCCGCGCACAGTCGTGACGATGCGCGGCCGCGACGGATCAAGCTCGATCTTCCGGCGCAGTCGGCTGATCTGATTGTCTATGGTCCGGTCAAATACTGACGCTGCGCGGCCTGCCGTCAGATCGAGCAACTGATCGCGGCTGAGGACAAAACGAGGACGTTCCAGCAGGACGGTCAAAAGCTTGAATTCCGCGCTGGTCAGATCGATTTGCTCACCGTCCTCGTTCGAAAGTACCCGACTGTCGGTGTCAATTATCCAATGGGCAAATGCGATACGTCGGCCCGAAAGTGTACCTGCATAGGGCTCAGCTTTAGTCGAACGGCGCAGGATGGCCTTGATCCGGGCGACCAGTTCACGCGGGTTGAAGGGTTTCGCTAGGTAGTCATCCGCGCCGATTTCAAGGCCAACAATCCGGTCGGTTTCCTCCCCGAGCGCGGTCAACATCAGGATCGGAACGGATCCACTTGCCGAAAGTCGGCGGCACACGGAAAGACCATCTT
>NZ_FOEP01000019.1 GCF_900110775.1 Thalassovita taeanensis
GTCGCTATATCGTGCTGTCTTCATCAAAAATCTCCTCAGATATAGTGCCGAGAAAATTCTACTTTTGAACACCACTAAATTTAGCGGCGATTACCCCTCAACTCGCTTGCCGAAGAAGGGATAAATGAAGAGGGCGATGCCAATCAGGCATGGGCGATGATCGCGCAATGCATAGATGATGGTGCACCGCTACCGGGCTGGGCTTTAGCTTACCTGAGATTCGCCGCTGAACGCTTGATGGAGCATGACGCGAACTCCCCAAGCGATAGGTTAGCACAAGCTCTGAAATTTCACCCAGACAAGAAGGTTAAGCCAAGCAAGTCGACGTTCGACATGCTGGAGATCGCATCGACCATATCGAACTGGCGGCGGAAAGACGCGCAATCAGAGCGTGGCGAACAAGGCATGGATGAATACTACGGGCGGTACATCGTTGAGTGGCTAACTGGGAAAGAGAGCGTCGGAACGATCAAGTCCCTTTATTACAAAGGGTTGGAAGCGCCAATGACTGAGATTGATCAGAACAGGCGGCTAGCTGAGCGTGAAGATTAAGCTCCGAATCCAATTGCAAAAGTAATTGCAAAACGGCTGAACCCCAGTCACATCATCGGCGTCAAAACGCCGCTATCAACTTGATATATATTGATTTAAATGGTGCCCCCACACGGACTCGAACCGCGGACCTACTGATTACAAATCAGTTGCTCTACCAGCTGAGCTATAGGGGCAAGCGCTATATACGCTTGGAAACTTGCACCATCCAAGGCTGTGACTGAACGCTAAGCGATCACAATTCAGTAGGTCGTCGCGGGCCTCAGCGGCGTGCGCTGTTTCTTTAGTCGAGGTGTATTTCCGATGCAAGCCCCCTAATTCCCACTTTCTTCTCGCGAAATACTGGCAATTCCGAGTTCGCCGGTTCGGCAAGTGGCGGTTTCGTGCACCAAGGCCCGAACTTCCCTACATTTGCATCTAATTGCAGGGCGCTTGGATACTCGGTGATCGCACTCCCACGCATCGGATTATTGAAGCATTGGCGCTCGTCGAAGACATCGGAACAAGCCTGACTGCCGATATGCGCTGCCAGCGCAGTGATAAACATAAATGTATTGATCGGGGAAATTCCTTTTTCCCTTCAATTCAATCCTCGTAGCCCCTTCTGAAAACAAGACGTTGCGCCTATAGTAAGCCAAAATTGGGTCAGGACAGTCACAAAGATGGCCAAACAGGCAGCGGAAATCCAACCTTTCAACATTGTCATCGTCGGTCAGGTCAACCGCCTGCAGTACGAGGCAATCCTGTTCGCCGCTTCGTTGCGTGACACCAACCCCGGCTTCAAAGGCCGCTTGTTCGTCGCTGTGCCACAACCTGGCCCACTTTGGCAGGATGATCCCAGTATCCGCAATGCGCAGATACAGGAACTCCTAGAACAGTTGGGCGTTGAAATTCTACCGTTTGAAAACCGACATTTCGGCCAGTCATACCCATATGGCAACAAGATCGAGGCACTCAGCGCCCTGCCAGAGGGTGAGCCGTTTGTGTTTTTTGATACCGACACTCTGATTCTAGATGATCTAGCGCGCGTGCCATTCGATTTTGACCGGCCGACAGCGTCGCTCAAGGTCGAAGGCACCTGGCCGCAAATCGAGCTATATGGGCCTGGATACACAGAGATATGGAAGTCGCTATACGACAAATTCGGGCTGGATTTCGACAGCAGCCTGGATCTCAGTCAGCCGGACGAATACTGGCGGCGCTATCTCTACTTCAACGCCGGACTCTTCTACTATAAATGTCCCAAGCTGTTCGGCCAGAGGTTCACCGAATACGCAGTTGAAATCAAAAACAATCCGCCGAGCGAGCTGGTCTGTCAGCAGATGAATCCGTGGCTGGATCAAGTCGCACTACCGCTTGTGATCCACAGCTTCGGCGGAGGGCGCACAATTCTGCCGCAAGGTTTACTGGATGGCGAAGTATCGTGCCATTATCGCCTGCTGCCACTGCTGTACGCACGAGAAAGCGACCGCGCAGTGGAGGTATTGGAGCGGGTGGCCCAGCCGAACCGCATCAAGAAGGTACTCAAGCAATACGAGCCGATCAAGCGAATGATCTATCAGGGGCGTGGCCAGAAAGTGCGCGACTTGTTTGACCGCAATGACCTGCCCCGCAAGGAGCAGGCCATACGCAATACAATTAAGAAAAACGGCTACTGGATGCGATAAGGGGGCGGCGCCCCCTGCTCGTTTTCAAGCGGTTCGACCTCAGGCGGTTTTTTCCAGCAATGTATAAGTCGAAATCACCTCGCCTTCGGTCTGGGCGCGCGCGATAGTTCCAGCAATATTTTTCTTACTTTTGGCGCCAACAGCCTTTTTGATCAGGCGGCCAAGCTGCTGATTCAGTGGGCGCTTCGCTTTTTCGGGATTATCATTGAGCACCGCCCCCGTCGCGGCTTCATAGAGCGTGACGTAATCGGCATCCTGAGTGGCGGTCTTCATCACGGTCAGGATAAAATGCTCGTCAAATTTGCCGTCCTGGTCAAGCTTCTGTGCCAGCTCGACGGTCTTGTCGATCACGGCACGCTTGGCCCGCAAACGCTCGGCCAGAAGATCACCGGGCTCGGCGTGATCCAGTAGGTGATTTTCCACCAGCCGTTGCAGGAAGTGCCCCACATCCATGCCCGCTTTTGTTGCTTCAGCGGCGCACAGATCCCGCACTTCTGGCTCAAGCGAGAAGGTGACCTTGTTGGCATTGGCCAAGCGGTTCAATCGCTGCTGACGCTTGTTTACCGGTTTGACCTGCGCAGCTTTGGCAACGGGTTTGGTGGTCTTTTTGATAGCTTTTTTTTTGGTGTCCATGATTGGAACTCCTAACCTCAACATACTGCACCAGTATGCCCAAATCGAGAATCCGTCAACATAAAGATACAGTATGCTTTCACGATCTTATGTTGCAAACACCAAGTCGAAATCGGCAAAGCCTTTGACCTCGATCGGGTTCCCGCTGGGGTCACGAAAAAACATAGTCCACTGCTCGCCGGGCTGGCCCTGAAACCGAGCCGAAGGCGGGATCACAAATGCCACGCCCGCCGCCTGCAGCCGTGCCGCCATCGCCTCCCAGTCAGGCATTTCCAACACCACGCCCAGATGCGGCATCGGCACCATGTGTTCGCCGACTTTTCCGGTGTCAGTCGTCTCGAACGGCTCGCCCAGATGCAGGCTGATCTGGTGGCCAAAGAAATCAAAATCGACCCAGGTTTCGGTGCTGCGACCTTCGTGCGCACCCAACAGGCCGGAATAAAAATCCCGCGCCTGATCCAGATCGCGGACGTGATAGGCAAGATGGAAGGCAGAGCGCATGTTTTGTCCTTTCGCGCAGACGGGAAGTGGCAGGCAGTTGTCTGGCAGGATCGGATGACCTATCCCTTTGTGCAAGTCAGTTTCAGGAGGAGACCCATTATGTCCGATACGCCCAACTATGGCTTTGACACGCTGCAAATTCATGCCGGCGCCCGGCCCGATCCGGCCACCGGCGCGCGTCAAACGCCGATATATCAGACCACGGCCTATGTGTTCCGCGATGCCGACCACGCCGCCGCGCTATTCAACCTGCAAGAGGTTGGATATATCTACTCCCGCCTAACCAACCCGACGGTTGCCGTTCTGCAAGAACGCATTGCCACGCTTGAGGGCGGTGTTGGCGCGGTCTGCTGTTCGTCAGGCCACGCGGCGCAGATCATGGCGCTGTTCCCGCTGATGGCGCCGGGGCGCAATATCGTTGTGTCCACCCGGCTTTATGGCGGGTCTATCACCCAGTTCAGCCAGACGATCACTCGCTTTGGCTGGTCGGCGAAATTCGTCGATTTCGACGATCTGGATGCGATTACGGCAGCGATCGATGACGACACCCGCGCAGTGTTCTGCGAATCTGTGGCCAACCCCGGCGGCTATGTGACCGATATTCCGGCGGTTGCAACGGTTGCTGATGCAGCGGGCCTGCCGTTGATCGTAGATAACACGAGCGCGACACCATATCTGTGCAACCCGATTGCCCAGGGCGCAACGTTGGTCGTGCATTCGATGACAAAATACCTGACCGGCAACGGAACTGTGACCGGCGGCGTAGTGGTGGACAGCGGGAAGTTTGACTGGTCTGCCAGTGACAAATTCCCGTCCCTGTCGCAGCCCGAGCCTGCCTATCACGGCCTAAAGTTTCACGAGACCTTCGGACCTCTGGCCTTCACCTTCCACGGCATTGCCATCGGCCTGCGTGATCTGGGGATGACCCTGAACCCACAAGCGGCGCACTATACGCTGATGGGGATCGAAACGCTGTCACTGCGGATGCAGCGCCACTGCGAGAACGCGCAAACGGTTGCCGAATGGCTGGAAAACCATCCGGCGGTGGATCGTGTCACCTATGCCGGGCTGGCGTCCTCGCCCTATCACGCGCGGGCCAAGGCGCTTTATCCCAAAGGCACCGGCGGGTTGTTCACCGTTGGGCTAAAGGGCGGCTACGCGGCCTGTGTGAAATTCGTTGAATCGCTAGAGATTTTCTCTCATGTCGCGAACCTTGGCGATACGCGCAGCTTGGTCATCCACCCCGCCTCAACCACGCACCGGCAACTGGCCGAAGCACAGCAGGTCGCAGCAGGTGCAGGGCCAGATGTGGTGCGGATCTCGATCGGGATCGAGGATGCCAAAGACCTGATCGCCGATTTGGATCAGGCTTTGACCGCCGCCAACAATGGCTAAGCCCCAAAAAACACAGCAAGGGGCCGCCACTTTGGCGGCCCTGTTTCGTTTCAGCCTTATGCCACCTTAGCGCAACGAAATCACCACATTGACCTGCTGGGTGACAGATACCTCGCCCCCCGCCACGGGGACATCGCTGCTTATCTCGGCTGCGGCGCCGCGCATCATCATCTTGGGCGCAGTTCCGCCACCACCCTCGGAAATGCTCAGCACCTCGCCCAGTTCAACCCCAGCAGCGCCAGCCAAAAGCGCCGCCTTGCGCAGCGCATCCGCGACCGCAAGCTTGCGGGCCTCATCCTGTGACGGGCGCGGATTTTGCAAGGTAAATGCCAGCCCCTCGAACCGGTTTGCGCCATCCTCCAGCACCGCCCCGAGCAGCGCGCCCAGCTGATCCAGATCGCGCACCCGAATGCGGATCGTATTAGAGGCAACAAAGCCGGTAATCTTGGCAGGCCCAGACCCACTGTGATCTTGCTGCGGATACAGCGACAGATCGCTGGTCTGCACATCACGTGGGGCCAGCCCAAGTTCCGTCAGACGCGCCAGCACCGCTGCACTCGCCTGCGACGTACGATCCATCGCGATTTGGGCCGAGCGGTCTTGCTGGGTGACACCAAGGGTGATTACCGCCATATCCGGTGCCAAATCCACCCGACCTTCGCCAGTCACGCTAATTTGCCGTGGTACGGTTTCCTGCGCAATAACAGGGGTGACGGACAGGGCCAAAGCCAAAATCGGTGCAAGCGTTTTCATCGGGATCCTCCTCGGTTTACTCTGCCAACCTGCGCGTTACGGGCCGCTAAGCAAGAGGGAAGGTGCAGTTTTTCTTTCCCTCGGCAGGAAGCTGCTATAAAATTCCTTTGGAGTGGAACGGGACTCCCGTCGCGTTTCTGGGGATGATATTGCAGGTAACATGAAGCCGAATTTCGCGTTGACTCTGTCTGCTGAAGGCATTGGCCTGCTGCACCGTGTGCCGTCGGGATGGCATGTTGTGGGCAAGGTTGGCTTTGGCGCGCCAGATCTAACGACCATTTTGGCAGAGCTGTATGGTTTCGCGCTGCGGCTGGAACCGAAGGGCGTGATCAGTAAAGTTGTTATTCCAAACGAGCAGATCAAATATCTCAGCGTTACGGTGCAATCCTCTGACCCTGCCCAGCAAGAAGTGCAAGCACAGCAGGCGCTAGACGGGGCTACGCCCTATGCGGTCGGGGATCTGGCCTATGATTGGTCCGTCGAGGATGGGCAATTGTTGATTGCCGCCGTCGCCCGTGAAACCTTGCTCGAAGCCGAGGCGTTTGCCCGCGACCACCGGTTCAACCCCGTCAGCTTTGTTGCAACCCCCGACGCAGGTAGTTTTCTGGGCGAGCCCTTTTTTGGCACCGCGCCCTGTGCCGAAATGGAAGCTGATTCCTCAGGGGCAATCCTGCGGGACCTTCAGCCGATTCGCGTGATTGGTACTGCGGAAATACCACCCGAGCCTGCGCCCGAACTCCCCGCTGCGCCAGCACCGGGGTCAGCATCCAATCCCGACATTTCAGGCGCGCCGGATATACTTAACGCATCCGAGGCAGGACAGCATCCGGACGCCTCGCCTTCAACAGCAAAACCCATTGTGATCGTGGCTCCGCCAGCCGATCCTCCGGCGGCCCCCGCCTTTTCGTCCGTCCGTGCCACTCGGGGGACCAAAAACAGCGATAAACGCGGCAGAAAGAAGCACCTGACCGGGGCCGCGCGCTACTCCGATACGCCTAGCGCGCCCAAAATTCCGGTTGAAACACCTCAACCTTTGGCAACCTCGCCGTCGCCCCCCTCCCCGACCCTAGGTTCTGAGACGGCAATAGCGGAAAGCGGTCATGACGCCCATGCTGACGTCCTGCTAAAAAGCGCCGCCAGCCTGCGCCCCGACGACCCCAGCGGCGAAGCAGTGGTGCCGGAGCGCACCTCGTTCTTCTCGCGAGCGCAACGCAACGCCGCCTCCCCGGCTGTGCCTGCACAATCCGCCGCCGCACGAGTACCCGCAGTTCAGAGCGAGCGTCAGCGTATGACGATTTTTGGCGCGCGCACGCCCGACGCGGATGCGGCGCTGGTCGGAGGGAAACCGCGCTTTCTGGGGCTGATCCTGACGGCGGCTTTGTTGCTGTTTCTTGCCGCTGTTGCGGCATGGGCTGCAATGTTTTCTCAGGATGGACTGGCTGGGCTTTTCCAGCATCGCGACACCGTTGCTGTCAGCGACCTGCGTGATCCCACATCCGAAGAACTCGCCGAAGAAGCCGACGCTGCCGCCGTTCCAGAAGACGAGGTGCAGATGGCCTCGCTTGCGCTCGACAGTGACGCCAGTGACCCTGCGGAGACCAGTGCGCCACCCGAGGTACTTGCCCAACCGCAGCTTGCCCCGCCCCTTACCGCTGAGGAGGTCGAAGCGCGATATGCTGCGACGGGCATCTGGCAAATGGCACCTGATCAGCCATCTCCACCGGATCAGACCGGGCTGGATGATCTCTATGTAGCCTCAATTGATCATCCGGTTCTGGCTGTCGATGCGGTCGCCCTGCCCGATCCCCGTGCGGCACTCAGCGATGCGCCACCGCGTGGGCAAACCTCGCCAGTTGCGGTGGGCACGGTGTTTGATACCGACCAGCGCGGACTGGTCAAGGCAACGCCCGAGGGCGCGGTTACCCCCGAAGGCGTGATTGTGTATGCTGGGAAACCTGCCTTGCTTCCGCCCCCCACGCCCACGCGCTTTGCTGAAACACCGCAATCCGCCCCGGAACGTGCCCGGCTGGCAGCATTCAGGCCCAAGCCCCGCCCCGGTGATCTGATCGAACAGACCGAACGTACTCAACTGGGAGGACGGTCCCGCCTCGAACTGGCCAAGCTGCGCCCGCGCCTGCGCCCCGAGACTGAAAAACAAGCTGCTGAGGCCGATGAAACCCCGACCGAGCAAGCCGTAGCCGCATCGATCAAACCTAAGGCTCGCCCCGGAAATTTCGAGCAGATCGTAAAACGGGCCGAAAAGGCAGAAGTCACACAGGCTGCGGCCACCCTGGCGCCCCGCTCGGTCAAACCCTCGATTCCCTCTTCAGCCTCGGTCGCGCGGCAGGCCACGGTCACGAATGCGCTGAACCTGCGCAAGGTCAATCTGATTGGGGTTTATGGCAAACCCGCCAGTCGCCGTGCCTTGGTGCGCCTGTCCAACGGGCGCTACAAAAAGGTGCAGATCGGCGATTCCATCGACGGCGGAAAAGTCGCAGCAATTGGCGAGACCGAGCTTCGCTATGTCAAATCAGGCCGCAGTATCGTTCTGACCATGCCGCGCGGCTAAACCGGGCCTTGTTCGTGGTGTTCTAGTCCACTGCAAGCTCACCCGCGTTGATCTGTTCCTGTTCGATCGACTCGAACAACGCCTTGAAATTTCCCTCGCCAAATCCATCGTCGCCCTTGCGCTGAATGAATTCAAAAAAGATCGGCCCCACCACGGTTTTCGAAAAGATTTGCAGCAATATTTTCGTCTCGCCGCCATCAACCACGCCTTCGCCGTCGATCAGAATACCGTGTTTCTCCATCCGATCCAGCGGTTCATCATGACCGACAACACGGTTTTTGCTGAGCGCATAATAGGCCTGAGGCGGAGCGGGCATGAACTGAATGCCATTGACGGAAATCGCATCAGTAGCGTCATAGATATTCTCGGTCCCGACCGCGATATGTTGAATCCCCTCACCATTGTATTTCTTCAGGTACGAGACAATCTGCCCGGTCTCACCGCGATCTTCATTTATCGGGATACGGATACGGCCGCAGGGCGAGGTCAGAGCCCGGCTAAACAACCCGGTGAATTTCCCTTCGATGTCAAAGAACCGGATTTCTCGGAAATTGAACAGGTCAGCGTAAAACCGGAACCACTTGTCCATATTGCCCTTGAACACGTTGTGCGTCAGGTGATCGAGATAGTAAAACCCCACCCCTTTCGGCTTTGACTGCGCTAGCCAGTCAAACTCGGCGTTGTAGGGGCTAGTGTCATGATACTGGTCGACGAAATACAACAGCGAGCCACCAATGCCCTTGATCGCGGGCACGTCCATGGTCTTGTCGTTCCCTTCGTAAGGCTCAGCACCTTTGGAAACCGCGTGAGCGAACGCCGCCTGCGCATCTACCACCCGCCATGCCATGGACGCCGCGCAGGGGCCATGCGCGTCGGCAAACCGCGCGGCAAAGCTGTCAGGCTCGGCGTTCAAAACATAGGTGATATCGCCCTGCTGCCACAGTTCGATATCCTTGCGCTTGTGCCGGGCCACGAGGCCATACCCCATGCACGCAAACAGCGTGCGCAGCTGATCGGGGTCAGAGTGGGCGAATTCAACAAATTCAAACCCGTCGGTGCCGGCTGGGTTTTGCGGGGTAATCCGGGCCTTGGGGGCCTGATGCGGGAAAGGTCCCATCTGCGTTCCTCCTGTTGTTCTGCGAAAAGAATACGCTCGGGATCGCCGAAAATTTGCGCATAATGACAACCGAAACCGCATTGCCATGCGTAACTATTGCGCTACTTTGACAATACACGCGGAAAATACGCACATGCTTGATCATATCGACAAACGGCTTCTGGCCGCCCTACAGAAAAACGCGCATCTGACGGCTCAGGAGCTGAGCGAGATGCTCAACCTGTCGCCCAGTCAAGCCGGGCGGCGGCGGCAACGTTTGGAAACCGAGGGGTATATCACCTGCTATGCCGCCAAGCTGGACCCGGCGCGGCTGGGCTTGGGGGTGCAGGCCTTTGTGCAGGTGCAACTTGGCACCCACGGACCAGATCAGTCGCGCAGCTTTGCGCGCTTGGTCTCATTGCGGCCCGAAGTGATCTCAGCTTGGACGCTGACCGGCGAAGCCGACTATCTGCTACGGGTTTTTTGCGAGGATTTGTCGTCGCTCAACCACCTCATCCACGAGACCCTGTTGCCCCATCCGGCAGTGTCACGTGTGCAAAGCCAGATCGTGATGGACCAATTCAAACAAGACGCCCCCCTGCCCACCTGAAAGACCTTTCATGCAAGAATTTCTGTTTTCTGCCTCGATTTTTCTCGCCGCCGCCGTGATTGCGGTGCCGCTGGCCGCCAGACTGGGGCTAGGCTCGGTTCTGGGCTACCTGACTGCGGGCATCGTGATCGGGCCCGTGCTAGGGTTGGTGGCCACCGACATTCAGGATCTGCAGCATTTCGCCGAATTCGGCGTGGTGATGATGCTGTTTCTGATCGGGCTGGAACTAGAGCCGCGCGCGCTTTGGGATATGCGCCACAGATTGATCGGGCTGGGCGGGGCACAGGTGATACTGACCGCGCTGGCAATGATGGGGCTGGCGATGGCGTTGGGGCAAGAGTGGGAGCCAGCGCTGGCCATCGGCATGATCTTCTCACTGTCATCGACCGCAATCGTGCTGCAAACCCTGTCGGAAAAGGGGCTAATGCAGACCAACGGCGGGCGCTCGGCGTTTTCTGTCCTGCTGACGCAGGACATTGCCGTGATCCCGATGCTGGCGCTAATGCCGCTTCTCGCCCATGCGCCCACCGCGATGCTGCGCGCGGATGGATCTATCGCGCGCGCGTCCGAAGTCAAAACCGCCGGAGAGCATGGCGCCAACCTGTCTTTGGTCGAGGGCCTGCCAGGCTGGGGGGTTACGTTGGTGACACTGGGCGCTGTTTTGGTGGTAATCCTTGCCGGCATTTACCTGACCCGCCCGGTGTTCCGCTTTATCCATCACGCACGCCTACCCGAGATGTATACAGCGCTGGCACTGCTGATCGTTCTGGGCATTGCATTCGTGATGACGTCTGTCGGCCTGTCGCCTGCACTTGGCACATTTCTGGCCGGGGTCGTTCTGGCCAACAGCGAATTCCGTCACGAGTTGGAAAGCGATATCGAACCTTTTAAAGGCCTGCTTCTGGGGCTGTTTTTCATCACCGTAGGTGCCGGAATCAACTTCTCGATCCTGTTTGCAGCACCTTTGGATTTGCTCGGGCTGACGGTTGCCGTACTGTTGATCAAGGGCGCGCTGCTGTATGGTCTGGGTCGGATATTCCGCCTGAAAGGGCGCAACCGCTGGCTGTTCACCCTGTCGTTGGCTCAGGCTGGGGAATTTGGCTTTGTCCTTCTGTCATTTTCACGCCAGCAACACGTTCTACCCCCTGCGCTGGCCGATAAACTCTCGCTGGTGGTGGCGCTGTCGATGCTGCTGACGCCCCTGTTGTTTATCCTCTATGACGTGCTGTCCCGCCGGATGACCGAGAGCGACACACACGAACCCGACGAAATCAATGAACAAGGTCCGGTGATCATTGCGGGCATCGGCCGGTTCGGTCAGATCGTCAACCGTTTGGTACAATCGAGCGGTTTTAAGACCGTGGTTCTGGACCACGATATGGAAACGATCAGACTTATGCGGAAGTTTGGCTTCAAGGGTTTTTTCGGTGATCCGACCCGGCCAGAGCTGCTGCACGCTGCTGGGCTAAAAGAAGCGCGCGTTCTTGTTGTCGCGCTGGACGATGCCGCAGCTGCAACGCGACTTGTGACATTGGCCCGGCGCGAACGACCCGACCTGCACATCATCGCCCGCGCCCGCGATCGCACCCACGTGTTTCAACTCTATCAGGCTGGCGCCAATGATATCGTCCGCGAGCTGTTCGACAGCTCGCTGCGCGCCGGGCGGTATGTGCTGGAAAACATTGGCCTCAGCGAATACGAGGCAGCCGAGGCCGAGCGCGTATTCTATCATCACGACCGCGAAGCGATCCGCGAACTGGCCGAGGTCTGGGATCCCAAAGTGCCATCATCGCAGAACGCCGCCTATGTTGCGCGCGCGCGTGAATTGGAAAAAGAGCTGGAGGCCGCCCTTCTTGCACAGCTGGAATTGCGAGAGGCGAAAGAAAGCTAGGCCGCGCGCCTAGCCGTCAGAAACACCGGCTTCGGCAAAGGTAGCCATGCCGGAATGACAGGCAACGGCTCCCTTGAGGATCCCGATCGCCAACGCGGCGCCCGAGCCTTCCCCCAGACGCAGCCCAAGCGACAGTAGTGGTTCCTTGTCCAGCCGCTGCAACAGCTGCGGGTGCGCCGCCTCGGCACTAACATGACCTGCGAGGCAGTGATCCAGCGCGCCCGCTTGCGCGGCCTCCAAGCAGGCGGCAGCGGCACAGCAGATGAACCCGTCCAGCAGAACCGGAATGCGCAGGTTGCGCGCGCGCGCAATCGCCCCGGCCATCGCCACCAGCTCGCGTCCGCCCAGACGCCGCAGCACCTCAAGCCCGTCGCCCTTGTCGCCGTGCAGAGCAACCCCTTCAGCCACCACACGCGCCTTGTTGGCTACACCTGCATCATCCAAACCGGTGCCGCGCCCGGTCCAGTCGGTGGCCACGCCACCATAGAGTGCCAGCGCGATGGCGGCAGCACAGGTGGTGTTCCCGATACCCATTTCGCCAGTCACCAGCAGATCCGCCCCCACATCGACGGCGTTCCAGCCCGTCGTCAGCGCCTCAAGAAACTCGCCGTCACTCATTGCCGGACTTTGAGTGAAATCGGCAGTGGGACGATCCAGTACCAACGCATGAACATCCATTTTTGCCCCGAATGCCTTGGCCAACTGGTTGATCGCCGCTCCGCTGTGCTCAAAATTCAGCACCATCTGTTCGGTGACTTCTGCCGGAAAGGCCGACACGCCCTGAGCCGTTACGCCATGATTTCCTGCAAAGACAATCACTTGGGGCGCAGTCAGTTCAGGCCGTCCGGTCCCCCGCCAGCCCGCATACCAGATCGCTAAGTCCTCCAGACGCCCCAAGGCACCAGGCGGCTTGGTCAACTGGCCATTGCGGGCTTCGGCCTCTTTGCGGGCCGAAAGATCCGCCGTAGGGGCCTGCGCCAACTGGTCACGGAAATCATCGAGCGAAGAAAAGGCGGTCATGGCAACTCTTTCGTCTGTCGTCTGTTGCCTGCGTGTTTACCGCAATGCTATCGGGGGGCAAGGACACAATGGGCCGGTTCCATGCGCGAAAACGACACTTCCCTGATCCGACCACTCGATGCGGCTGTCGCGTTGAGCCTGCTCAGCCGCCTGCCTCTGCCGCATCTGCCCGAAGCGGCGTATGCACGTAGCGCGAGAGCGGGCTGGGCCTATCCGCTCGTCGGCGCCATTCTGGGGGCGATTGCCGGGCTGGTCGGGACGGTCGCGCTAGCGCTTGGGATGTCTGCGCCTGTAGCAGCATTGCTGGTGCTAGGCTGTTTTGCGATCACCAGCGGCGCCATGCACGAGGACGGGCTGGCCGATACCGCCGATGGGTTTTGGGGCGGCTGGGACAAAGCCCGACGGTTGGCGATCATGAAGGACAGCCACATCGGCACCTATGGTGTGATTGCGCTGGTGCTTTCGCTGCTGGCGCGCTGGTGGGCGTTGTCGCTGCTGCTCGACGCGGGCGGCGCAGTCTGGGCGCCGTTGATCGCCGTGGCCGCGCTGTCGCGCGCCGGGATGCCCGCGCTTATGGCCGCCCTACCCCACGCACGCGCCGACGGCCTATCGCACAGTGTAGGCCGTCCTGCGGCAGGCACTGCGGCTTTGGCTTTTGCAGCGGCGCTGATGATCGGGCTGGTCTGCTCGGGCACAGCGATTCTGACGCCGATCATTCTGGCAACGCTTGCTGTCACAGGGTTCGGTTGGCTCGCCAAAGCAAAAATCGGCGGACAAACCGGAGATATTCTGGGCGCGAGCCAACAGATCGCCGAGATTATTCTGCTTCTGAGCCTGACGGCCTGAACGCTTGGCATGAAAAAACCGCACCAGAAAGCGCGGTTTTTTCCATTTTTATCTTTAGCAATGGCGTCACGCTGCGCGCGACACCAAAACCTCGTCCACCTTTTTGGCAGCGTCGACTTCGTCGCTGCCCGAAACGGCGGCCACTTCGCGGGTCAGACGCTCAAGGGCCGCTTCATAAAGCTGACGCTCGGAGTAGCTCTGCTCGCGCTGATCGTCGGTGCGATGCAGGTCACGAACCACCTCGGCTATGGCAATCAGATCGCCCGAGTTGATCTTTTGCTCATATTCCTGGGCCCGGCGCGACCACATGGCCCGCTTGACCTTGGCCTTGCCCTTCAGCGTCGTCATCGCCTTGGACACGACATCGGGGCTCGACAGTGACCGCATCCCAATTTCAGTAGCCTTGTTGGTCGGCACTCGTAGGGTCATCTTGTCTTTCTCGAACGAGATGACGAACAGTTCCAGCGTGAGACCGGCAATTTCCTGCTCTTCGATCGAAATGATCTGACCGACGCCATGGGCGGGATACACCACATATTCGTTCGGGCTGAATTCGGACTTCTTCGTTTTGCTCATGCAATCCTTCCTCGCAAGGACGACCTGATCATCGGCAACACTTAAAATGGCGAGGTACATTCATACACTCGTCACTACAGAAATTTGCGCGAATTAAACCGTCCATGGGCAGCAGCGCATGTGGACGGGATCAGGCGGTCTTCGTCATGTTTTTGACATATACCACAAAATTCCGGCATCCGAAAGCGCCACACAACAGAACCGCGATAAAACTCAGCAAAATATGGCCAAGTTTCCTTTCATCCTTTTGATCATTTTCCGTTTTGAGACCGAAGTAGCCCCGAATCAGCCCCCCTCGCCGGGAGCCTCGGAAAAGTATTTGGTCAGCTTATCAGCTTCTCCGTCGCGCTCTTCGGACTCGGGCAACGGGTCTTTTTTAGTGATGATGACCGGCCACATTTCTGAATATTTCCGGTTGAACTCGACCCACTTTTCCATATCCGGCTCGGTATCGGGACGGATTGCGTCGGCTGGACATTCAGGTTCGCACACGCCGCAGTCAATGCATTCATCCGGGTGGATCACCAGCATGTTTTCACCCTCATAGAAACAATCCACGGGGCAAACTTCGACACAATCAGTGTATTTGCAGGCAATGCAGTTGTCGAGCACGACGTAAGTCATATCTGTCTCTCATCTTTCGTTCTTACCGGACTAGCTAGAACAGCGTTCCCGATCATTCAAGCTCCTGCGCGCGATCAAGATCGAGTTTTCGCCTTTCGCGCTTGGTCGGGCGCCCTTTGCCCTCATATCGCGGGGCGCGCGGGACATCGTCCTTGACCTCGCTCAAATCGGCATAAAGCATTTGCGCCTCAGGGGCCGGACCGCGGCGCAGGCCAATGGCCAGAATCCGCACCACCCGAATATTGTCGCCCTGTGGAAAGGTCAGAACATCACCCGGCCCAACCATATGCGCCGGTTTGGCGGCTTTTGCGCTATTGACGCGCACATGTCCGCCGACAACCAGACTGGCCGCCAGCCCACGGGTTTTGACAAACCGCGCGTGCCAGAGCCATTTGTCGAGCCGGAGTTTGGGCACGGGATCACTCACCGTCTAGCCCAGCCCCGGATCAGGATTTATCCTTCAGTCCCATAAGCGCGGCGGCGAAAGGGTTATCGGGGTCAATTGCCTTCTCCTTGCGGGGGGGGCGCGCCTCAAAAGCCTTGGCACCTTGAGGTGCACGACCCTGACCGTCGCGGCGCGGCTTTCCACCTTTTCCACGCGGTTTACCTTTGGCGCCTTGCGGGCGCTCCTGCGCTTGCTCTCCGGTGCGGGGTTGTCCCCGCCCACGTGGCTTGCCTGCGCCCTGCGGGCGCCGCCCCCATGTGAAGGTATAAAACGTCTCCAACTCGGGCGCTTCTGCCTCGGCGGGCTTTGCCTCTGCCACTTCGGCAGGTGCGACCTCCACCTGCGCTTCGGCGGGCACGACATCAACCGGCTCGGCCTCGACCGGCGCCGCAACGACGGCGCCCTCAGCAGCCGAGCTGTCACCCTCGGCAGGCGTTTCAACCGCTTCAGCCGACGCAGCGGTGGCCGCCGGGGTCACCTTGGCCTTGGCCCGCTCGCCTTTTTCGGCAGCATACCCAAGCCCCTGCATCAGATCCGCGAACTGTTCCAGCGTCATGCCAGTAATTGACAGCATATCGGCCTTGGCCTCGAAGCCCGCGCGGCTGTCTTCACCGCGCAGCATGTCAGCCAAGCGTTCCAGCATATCGATCCGGATCGCCCGATCACCTGCAGCACGATACCCCGCCATGGTGTGATACCCCTGCGGCGCATCCTTGCCCGATGGCACCGTCACCAGACCTGGCGGCGGCGCTTCGGGGAATTCTTGCAAGCCGTTGGACAGCGACCACAGCACCAGGCGCAAACGCGTCGGCGCAGGCTTCAGCAGCAACGGCATAAAGATGGTGAACTGGCCGAACCGGATGCCATGCTTGCGCAATGCGCCGCGGGCCTCCTGATCCAGCGCCTTGACCTCATCGGCGATCTCGCTGCGCGGGATCACGCCCATATTTTCGACCATGCGGAAAGCAAAGCCACGCGCCAAGCCGTTCAGCGTTTCGTCGCGCGACAGCGCCAGAAGCGGCTCAAACAGCGCTGCGATCTTGCGGTCGATGAAATGCTGCAACCGACGCTGGACCTTCTGGACCACGTCGTGCCCGGCTTCGTCATCGACAAAAGCAGTGATCTGCGGCTTAAGCGGATCAGCGCCAGCCACCAATTTACCCACCGCCTGATCGCCCCACATGAGGCCGCCCTGTTCGGTGTAATCGATCTCGGTATCGGGCGCGTTATAGAAGCGATCCGCACGCAGATGGAAATGCGGGGTCAGCGCCGCGAGGCTGGCCTGCCGCAAGGTCTTGGCCTCCTGCCCTGTCGCATCCTTATCCTGACGGAATCGGAACCCTTCCAAACGACCGACGAATTCGCCTTCGACGGTCACTTCACCCTTATCATTCACATCGGCCAAAAGGGCCTCCTTCTGCTTGAGCCGGCGCAAAAGCACGGATGTGCGCCGGTCCACAAATCTTTGGGTCAAACGCTCGTGCAGCGCATCCGACAGTCGGTCTTCTACAGCGCGTGTCGCTCCGCGCCAATGACTTTCGTCATCAACCCAGCCCGATCTTTGCGCGACATAGGTCCATGTGCGAATAAAAGCCAGACGTTTCGACAATGTGTCAATATCGCCATCGGTCCGGTCGATCCGCTTGATCTGTCGCGCCATCCAATCATTCGGTACCTGCCCGCGCTGGTGCAGATAGTTAAAAATCACTTCCAGAAGACCCGCGTGTTCAGCATGGCTGATGCCGCGAAAATCGGGAATGCGGCACACATCCCACAGCAGCTTTACCGACGCACCGTCACTAGCGCGCGCGCGGATTTCCGCCACCTGACTGAGAGTTTTCAGCGCCATCAGGTCGTCAGCCTCGCGCGATTTCAGCAGTAATTCATCATCAGGACTTGTTTCCAGTGAGTTGATCAGCGCTTCAACCGTGCCGAATTGCAGCATCGGATTGCGCCAATTCAGCTTTCGAATCGGGGCGAAGCGATGATCCATGATCGCTTGCGCCACGCCATCTTCAAGTGGGGCGGCGTCGCCGGTCACGCCAAAGGTGCCGTCGGACATTCCACGCCCGGCGCGTCCGGCGATCTGGGCCAGCTCGTTCGGCATAAGCATCCGCATCCGCCGCCCATCAAACTTGGCCAGCGACGAAAACGCCACATGGTTGATATCCAGGTTCAACCCCATCCCGATTGCATCCGTCGCCACCAGATAATCCACATCACCGTTCTGGTAGAGTTCGACCTGCGCGTTTCGGGTGCGCGGGCTGAGTGCGCCCATCACCACTGCCGCCCCACCCTTTTGACGCCGCAACAGCTCGGCAATGGCATAGACGTTGTCCACCGAGAACCCGACGATCGCACTGCGCGGCTGCATCCTGCTGATTTTCTTCGAGCCGGAATAAACCAGTTGCGACAATCGCTCACGCCGCATGAATTGCGCCTGAGGCACCAGCGCCGCAATCGTCTGGCGCATCGTGTCCGAGCCAAGAAACAGCGTTTCGTGCAAACCGCGTGACCGCAGCAATCGATCGGTGAAAACATGACCGCGCTCAGGGTCGGCGCAAATCTGAATCTCATCCACCGCTAGGAAGTCACAGCCCATTCCCTCGGGCATCGCCTCGACTGTGCAGACCCAATATTGGGTGCGCGGGGGCACGATCCGCTCTTCGCCCGTCACCAGCGCCACAACAGACGGTCCGCGCAGCGCGACGATCTTGTCGTAAACTTCGCGCGCCAACAGACGCAGCGGCAAGCCGATTATGCCCGTCCTGTGCCCCAACATTCGTTCGATGGCATAGTGCGTTTTGCCGGTATTCGTCGGTCCAAGGACCGCCGTAATCCGCGAATTCTGGGCCATTGCCATTTCCCCGACTAGAGCTCCAAGCCCTCGACCAGCGGTTCGAGACGCGCAATCGCATCCGCAGCCGCGTGATATTGCGGGTGGATCGTCAGAACAAGCGCATAGGCCCGATATGCCAGTTGCGGACGCTCCAGTTGCTCCATGATGACGGCCAGACCAAACAGCGCTTCGTAGTGGTCCGGGTTCAGGCGCAGAACCTGCTCCAGATCCGCGATGGCCAGCCCCGGCTCGGCGGCCTTGTGCCAGGCGCTGGCGCGCAAATGCCAACCCTCGGCGAAATCAGGCGCATGATCGATCAGCGCCGTCAGATGCTCCAGCGCCGTCACCGTATCGCCACGCTCCAGAGCCTGTTTGCCGCGTTTAAGCAGCAGATCCATCGCAGCTGAACCCGATTGCCGCCACTGCATCTGAATTGCACGGTCTAGCCGCGCCGCGTCGGTCGGATCGGCCTGACGCAACTGCTCAAGCATCAGTGGCACAGAATCACCCGTGCCGTTCCCGTTTGCCCGCCCCTGTAAAGGTATGGAAAACGTGACTATCAGCCCAAGTGCCGCAACGATAAGTTTGTTTGTATGTATCTGCGCGCTCATAACAGAATTAACTGTAACGCGCTTTCCGGGAAAAGACAGACCCGGCGGTATCAAATATTGGGGAAGACAGAAATGAGCGACAAGATTACTGCAGCCGTAGCTGCGCTGAGCGAGAAAGTCGTCGGCGCCGATTTCGATGGATCAGCCAAGTTCGTGATTGAAGGCGAAGGCTCGATCGTGGTGGATTCGACCGGTGCGCGCGCGAGCGACGAAGACACCGACGTGACCCTGACCGCCGATGCCGACACATTCGAAGCAATGATGGCCGGCGACCTGAACCCCACAGCGGCCTTCATGAGCGGCAAACTGACACTGGACGGCGACATGGGCATGGCCATGAAGCTGGGTGCGATCATCGCCTGATATGCAGCATGAAGCCCCCTTTCTTTCCGACATCGCCAATGGCGCTCCCGATGGACGCGCCTTTTGGTTGACCACGGACGATCAGGTGAAAATCCGGGTGGGGGTGTGGAATGCTCAGGCAGGCAAAGGAACGGTTCTGCTGTTCCCTGGCCGCACGGAATATATTGAAAAATACGCCCATGCCGCCGCTGACCTTTCCGAAGCGGGGTATGCCACGCTGGCCATTGATTGGCGCGGTCAGGGCTTGGCCGACCGGCTGATTGATGACCCAATGATCGGCCATGTGGCGCAGTTCAGAGATTACCAACACGATGTCGCCGCAGCCCTGCGCGCTGCACAGGATATGGACCTGCCGCAGCCCTGGTTTCTGATCGCGCACTCCATGGGCGGTGGTATCGGGCTGCGTTCGCTGCAGGAAGGGCTTCCGGTCAGGGGCTGCGTCTTTACCGGGCCAATGTGGGGCATCCTGCTTGCAGGCGGGCTGCGTCCCGTTGCCTGGACCCTGACCCGCGTCAGCCGCATGCTGGGCATTGGTGCCACCCTGTCCCCTGGCACGCGCGGTACGGCGTATGTGACTTCGGAGCCGTTTGAAGACAATACACTGACAACCGACCCGACAATGTATGCTTTCATGCAAGAACAACTGAACCGCCATCCTGAACTGTCGCTCGGCGGCCCCAGCATGAATTGGCTGCATGAGGCACTTCTGGACACCCGTTCGATAGCGCAACGCCCCTCTCCCGCGCTGCCGTGCCTGACCTATCTGGGCGGCAACGAGCGCATCGTCGATGCCGCCCGTATTCGCGACCGCATGGCCGCTTGGCCGGACGGGAACCTGATCGAAGTGCCTGGAGCAGAACACGAAGTTCTGATGGAAACGCCCGCCATCCGCAATCAGGTCATGGCCGAAATCATAGGCTTCTTCGCCACCCACGGCACCACCGCGCAGCCTTCAACCCCCGATGGGTCTGAACGCCGCACGGCCTGATCAGATCAGGCGTCGCGCCGCACCTGTTGTCGCTGACGCCCCAGTCCCTCGATCTCCAGTTCCATCACATCACCTTCGGTCAGATAGACCGGCGGCTTCATCCCCATCCCAACTCCCGGCGGAGTACCCGTGGCGATCACATCGCCCGGCTGAAGGCTCATCATTTCGCTTAGATGCGCGATGATTTGTGCCACACTAAAAATCATCGCCGAACTGGTCCCCGTTTGCATCCGCTTGCCATTTACATCCAGCGACATCGCCAGCGCCTGCGGGTCGCCGACCTGATCTGGCGTCACAAGCCAAGGCCCAATCGGCCCGAACGTGTCGCAACTTTTACCCTTGGTCCACTGCCCCACCCGCTCAATCTGAAACGCGCGTTCGGACACGTCGTTGACCACGCAATAGCCCGCAACATGGTTCAGTGCCTCAGCCTCAGTGACATATTTCGCAGTTTTTCCGATCACCACGCCCAGTTCGACCTCCCAATCCGATTTCTCCGATCCGCGCGGCAGATAAACTGGATCATTCGGCCCGCTGATGCTGCTGGTGGCCTTCATGAACACGATGGGCATCGCTGGCTCTTCCATTCCCGCCTCGGCAGCATGATCGGAATAGTTCAACCCGATGCCAATAAACTTACCGATTCCTGCTACTGGCACGCCCAAACGGGGGTTGCCCGCCACCAGCGGCAGCGTTTCGGGATCCACCCGCGGTAAGGCCCCCAATACGGTGCCCGCCAAGTCGCCCACCACGCCGGACAGGTCACGCACCCGCCCCGCCGCATCCAGCACACCGGGCTTTTCTTCTCCGAACTCTCCATATCTGACAAAGCGCATGATCATCCTCCGTTTTTCGGCACTTTAGCGGCGGTTTGCGTGGGCACAAGCACTTGAGCCATCAGCGCGCGCAGCCTATGTCTGTTGTCCAGACATTCTGAAAGGTTTCCCGATGTTCCACCTGCCCTTCCCCGTCCGCGATGCCAATGCCGGTTCCGGCGCCAAAGGATTGGGGGATTTGCCAGAATGGGACCTCAGCGATCTGTACACCTCAGAGGACGCACCTGAGTTGAAGCGCGATCTGGACTGGCTGGAGCAGGCCTGCGCCAGCTTTGCCACCGATTACGAAGGTAAGCTGGCCGCACTGGATGCCGCCGGATTTCTTGACTGTGTTATGCGCAACGAACGGATCAGCACCATTGCGGGGCGGATCATGTCCTTCGCTGGTTTGCGCTATTACCAGCTGACGATTGATGGCGACCGGGCCAAGTTCATGTCGGATATGCAGGAAAAGATCACCAAGTTCACCACGCCTTTGGTGTTTTTCACACTGGAGCTGAACCGGATTGAGGACGCGCACCTTGCCGACCTGTTGGCACAGAACGCTGATCTGGCACGCTACAAGCCTGTCTTCGACCGCATCCGCGCAATGAAGCCCTACCAGCTTTCGGATGAGATGGAAAAATTCCTGCATGATCTGGGGGTTGTCGGTGATGCGTGGGAAAAACTGTTCGACGAAACCATCGCCGGGCTTGAATTCGAGGTGGACGGCGAAGACCTGGGCATCGAAGGCACGCTAAACCTGCTGACCGAACAGGACCGCGCCACGCGCGAGTCCGCAGCGCGCGAATTGGCAGAAGTGTTTGGCAAGAACGTCAAGACCTTCGCCCGTGTTCACAACACCCAAGCCAAGGAAAAGGAAATTCTGGATCGCTGGCGCGGAATGCCCACGGCGCAAACCGGGCGTCACCTGTCCAACGACGTGGAGCCCGAAGTTGTCGAGGCATTGCGCAACGCTGTGGTCTCCGCCTATCCCAAGCTCAGCCATCGGTATTATGCACTGAAAGCAAAATGGCTGGGCCTCGACCGGATGCAGGTCTGGGACCGCAACGCGCCCTTGCCGATGGAGACGACGAAGATCGTCGATTGGCCCTCCGCGGAAGGTATCGTGATGGAGGCCTATGGCGCCTTTGACCCGCGCATGGCCGAAATTGCCGAGCCGTTCTTCACCAAAGGCTGGATCGATGCCGGTGTGAAGCCCGGTAAAGCGCCGGGGGCCTTCGCTCATCCGACCGTGACCGAGGTGCACCCCTATGTGATGCTGAACTATCTTGGTAAACCACGCGACGTGATGACACTGGCACACGAGTTGGGGCATGGCGTGCATCAGGTCTTGGCCGCAGGTCAGGGCGAAATGCTGTCCTCGACCCCGCTGACGTTGGCGGAAACGGCCAGCGTGTTTGGCGAAATGCTGACCTTCCGCAAGATGTTGGAAAAGGCCACGACTCAGGCCGAGCGCAAAGTGCTGCTCGCGGGCAAGGTCGAGGACATGATAAACACTGTTGTGCGCCAGATCGCGTTTTACGACTTTGAGTGCAAACTCCACGCCGCCCGCCGCAACGGAGAACTCACGCCGGAAGACATCAACGATCTGTGGATGTCAGTGCAGGCCGAAAGCCTTGGGCCGGTGTTTGACTTCATGGACGGGTATGAAACCTTCTGGGCCTATATCCCGCATTTCATCCATTCGCCCTTCTACGTCTATGCCTATGCCTTCGGCGACGGGCTGGTGAACGCTCTGTATGCGGTGTTCGAGGAAAACCCAGATGGCTTTCAAGAGAAATATTTCGACATGCTAAAAGCGGGCGGATCGAAGCACCATAAAGAGCTGTTGGCGCCGTTCGGGCTGGACGCCACTGATCCGAGATTCTGGGACAAGGGCCTCAGCATGATCTCAGGCATGATTGACGAGTTGGAAGCCATGGAGGGATAACCCTTACCGCAGTCCAGCTGTCGGGCGACAGCTGCATAGCAAGCGTTTTGGCCCGCTGACGCTATGGAACGAACCTCATCCGGCAGGGCCAACTTTTGGTCTTGCCGCAAACAACAAAGGGCTCGTGCGCGCTCAGGCACTCGATCACGATGAAAGATCATTTCGAGATGCCCATTGATCTTTGCATACTCGTGTCGCCGCCTGCCCTCTCACTTCAACTGACTGTCCTTTGACCCGCGCCGGTTGATACCGCCACGCTGTTTGAAGGTGATGTCGCGGTCCCGCTGGCACTCGATGCACAGCTTCACCCCCGACAGCGCTGCGCGGCGTGGCTCCGGGATCGGCTCTTCGCATTCGGCGCAATGGGCCAGACTTTGCCCCACAGGCCCTTTTCTGGCCTCCATCCGAGCCAGTTCATCCTTGATCGAGGCTTCGATCTGTTCGTTCACTGCACCGTCGCGCGCCCATCCACCAGCCATGGCAATCCCTCCGTTTTATACCAAAATGGGCCGTGCGCGGCTTTAGCGCAAGTGGGGGCCACGTCACGCTTGGGTGAATCACAGATCTGCGCCTATCATGCTGCGAAACAAGGGAGAGGCGTAATGCGCACATTCGGAAAATGGCTGGGGCGGCTTTTGCTGTTGGCGCTGATCGGGCTAGTGGGTTTTTGGGTCTTTGCACCCGCTTTGGTGGAGCAATCCAAAAACACAGTGATCGCGCATGAACCCTATCCGGTCTCGCAGGAGGCGCAGGGATTGCACGACACACTAGTCGTGGGTGACTGGCACGCCGACAGCCTGCTATGGAACCGTGACCTGACCGAACGGGGGGACTATGGACAAGTGGACCTACCCCGCCTGCGTGAAGGCGGGGTGGCGATACAGGTCTTTACCGCCGTCACCAAAAGCCCCGCCGGGCTGAACTACGAGGAAAATTCGGATGATGCGTTTGACAATATCACCCTTCTGGCCTTTGGTCAGCTCTGGCCGGTCCGCACGTGGCAAAGCCTGCTGCAACGCGCGCTGTATCAGGCCCAGAAGCTACACCGGTTCGAACGCGCCGCTCCGGAGTATCTGAAAATCGTCACGACGCGCGCCGAGTTGGACGCGGTCATCCAAGCCCGCGCTGCTGGCGCGCCCGTAACCGCCGGGCTTCTGGGGATCGAAGGGGCTCATCCGCTGGAGGGCAAGCTTGAAAATCTCGACAAGCTCGAGGACTCCGGGTATCGGTTGATCGGCTTGCAGCATTTCTTTGACAACGAACTTGGCGGGTCGCTGCACGGCCAAGGCAACCACGGCCTAACCAAATTTGGTCGCAGCGTCGTGGCTGAAGTTGCCAAACGCGGCATGATCCTTGACGTCGCCCATTCCAGCGAACAAGTAACGCGCGACGTACTGGCCATGACCGATATTCCAATCGTGCTGTCGCATACGGGGCTGCATTCCCACTGCCCGGTGAAACGCAATTTCCCCGATGATCTGATGCAACAAATCGCCGCCACTGGCGGGGTGATCGGCATGGGATACTGGGCCGAGGTCGCCTGCGACGAAATCACGCCTACCGGCATCGCAAAAATGATCACTGCGGCCATCGCGGCCGTAGGCGAAGACCATGTCTCTCTAGGATCGGATTTCGATGGGTCCGTGGAAACCGCCTTTGATACCTCGGAGCTGCCCGCGCTTACGCAGGCGCTGTTGGATGCAGGCCTGTCAGAGGCTCAAATCCGCAAGGTGATGGGCGAAAACATGCTACGCGTATTGCGCGCGCGTCTTAACTGAACAAATGCGCAGGTGGCCTATGCGGGATGCCTGCGCACGCGTGTTTTTGGTTCGGTGAAAGCTGAACAGAGCTTACCAGCGAGCCCAAGGAAAGGGTTTATCCTCGGTCGAGGCGGTCTGAAACCGGGCGACGGCCTGCATCCAAGACCCGAGCTTGGAACCGAATTCAGCGATCTGGGCGTTCCTTTTCTTGGTGAACAATAACCAGCCGAATTGCAGAATCGCAGCCACGAGCAGCACCGTTTCGGCAACACCGAACAGCACTGCAAGAATAACCATATAGAGCAACCGCATCCAGATGGCGTTTTTCTCGGGGTCCGGCTGGCGAACAGGCTCTTCCGGTGTGACGGGGTCAGTCAGGGCTTCGGTATCTTCAGTCATGACACTCTCCAGGTTTGGGGGACCACCCCGCCAATATGGCGGGGTGGAACAAGACTCAGGCTTCGGCCATCAGGCCTTTTTCCGCTGCCAGTTCGCGCATCCGAGATTGAAGTTTCTCAAAGGCGCGCACTTCGATCTGACGAATACGTTCCCGGCTTACGCTGTACTGTGTGCTCAGATCCTCAAGCGTTACAGTCTTATCAGTCAGCCGACGTTGCACCAGAATATCGCGTTCCCGATCATTGAGCACGTCCATGGCTTGGGTCAACATTTCCCGGCGCGTATCCAGTTCATCACGCGCTTCGTAATCGGCGGCTTGGTCCGCGTCTTCATCTTCCAGCCAGTCCTGCCATTGCATTGTCCCCTCGCCCTCAGAGCCGACCGTCGCGTTCAGCGAAGCATCGCCCCCGGACATACGCCGGTTCATACTGATCACCTCAGCCTCGGTGACACCCAAGTCGGTGGCAATCCGTTTAACGTTTTCAGGACGCAGATCACCTTCTTCAAGCGCGCCAATCTTGGCTTTGGCCTTACGCAGATTGAAAAACAGCTTTTTCTGCGCCGAGGTCGTGCCCAGTTTCACCAACGACCATGATCGCAGAATATACTCCTGAATCGAGGCGCGGATCCACCACATCGCATAGGTCGCCAGACGAAAGCCGCGTTCCGGGTCGAACCGTTTTACGGCCTGCATCAGGCCAACATTAGCCTCAGAAATCACCTCGGCCTGCGGCAGACCATAGCCGCGATAGCCCATGGCGATCTTGGCCGCCAAGCGCAGGTGACTCGTGACCATTTTGTGAGCCGAGGCAGTATCCTGCTCTTCGACCCAGCGCTTGGCCAACATATATTCCTCTTCTGGCTCCAGCAGTGGAAATTTGCGGATTTCCTGAAGATAGCGATTCAGTCCGCCTTCGGGGGTCGGTGCCGGAAGATTTGCATAGTTGCTCATGATATCCCTGTTCCTCTCGCATCAATGTTTAAGAGCTTAACATCCACATAGGCACCCGAAACACGACGTTCAAGGGCCATTATAACGTCTAATACGTTATATACGCGCACATCCGTCGCAGGAAAATCAGTATATCAGTGCACTCACGCGCAGGTGTATCTGTATTTCAGCCCTGAGTAACAAGCCGCAGCGCCGCAATCAGCTGTGTCATATCATCTGGCAAAGGGGCCTCAAACCGCAGCACGTCTTGCGTCACCGGATGGACAAACCCCAGAACCGACGCATGAAGCGCTTGGCGCGGAAAATCGCGTGCAGCGGCAAGGCCCGCAGCACCAATTGCCTTTTCCGCCAGCTTGCGTCGACCGCCATAGGTCTGATCGCCAATCAGCGAATGACCTGCGTGTGCCATATGCACCCGGATCTGGTGGGTGCGCCCGGTTTCCAGCCAGCATTCCACGAGACAAGCAACCGGAGGCGCCCCGAAAGGCTCCACAATCCGCACCCGCGTTACCGCATGGCGCCCGCCGGTAAACAGCACAGCCTGTCTTTGCCGGTCAGTCTTGTGCCTGGCCAGCTGCGTGGTTACCCTCATAATATTGCCAGCCTCAAAACTGATACCGCGCACGCCGCGCAAGCGCGGGTCATTGGCATCAGGCACGCCATAGCAGACAGCCTGATAATACCGCTCAACCGTGTGTTTCTCGAACTGCTTGGCCAGCCCATGATGGGCGCGATCAGATTTTGCGACCACTAAAAGCCCGCTGGTATCCTTGTCGATCCGGTGCACGATACCCGGGCGCTTTTCGCCCCCCACCCCCGACAGCGTATCACCGCAATGATGCAGCAGCGCATTCACCAATGTGCCCGTCGGTGTGCCAGGTGCCGGATGCACAACCATGCCCACGGGTTTGTTGATCACGATCAGGTCGTCATCCTCGAAAATCACCTCAAGCGGGATGTCTTCGGGACCGATGTGGCTGTCCTCGGCCTGCGGCACCGTTATGTCGATGATGTCGCCCTCTTTGACCCGCACTTTAGCGTCGGTGACCACCTGCCTGTTGTGTAACACGTGGCCATCGGCGATCAGCCGCGCCAAACGAGTCCGCGACAGCGACGCATCTTCTGGCACATCACGTGAAAGCGCTTTATCAAGGCGCGCAGGCGGATCAGCATGGATCCGGATGGACAGGCGGATAGTGCCCATGGAAAATTCCCCTCAGCCGGTCAATGCGGCAAATCTCAGGTTTCTGCGCCTGTTGGTCACGGGACTGACTGGCACTATGATTGCTGGCCTTCTAGTGATCATCACACTGATTGTCATCCGTTTCCGAGATCCCGGCCCGGATTTACCCAACAGCCTTGTCCTGCCAAACGGTACAGAGGCTTTGGCCTTCACCCAAACCGGGCGATGGTACGCGGTCGTCACCGAGGATGATCGTATTCTGGTCTTCAGCCGCGCCACTGGCACGCTGATGCGCGAGATTCAAATTAGTCGAGACTAAACGTATCGAGTGTCGATCGGTTCAAACTTCTCTGAACTGGAACGTTGCCAGCGTTCAAGATAACCGAACTTATCCTGCTCTCCGCGCAGCAAAAAACCCTCGGGCAGATATGGGTAAACCTGCTCGCCGGTAACCATATCCCGGTCCTTTTCACGCATCAGCATATGGTGAGGTAAAAATTTACCTGGGTGATCCAGTCCCGCCGCCCCGGTCATCTCGGCCAGTGCCTTTAGTGTATTATCATGAAAACGATAGACCCGCTCGGATTTGTCGGCCACGTTCAGCGCCCGCTGGCGCAGCGGATCCTGCGTGGCCACGCCCACTGGGCAATGGTTGGTGTGACAGGCCTGCGCCTGAATACAGCCCACCGCGAACATGAAACCACGCGCCGAATTGGCCCAATCCGCACCAAGCGCAAGTGTTTTGGCAATATCGAACGACGTCACCAGTTTGCCCGATGCGCCCAGTTTGATCCGGTCGCGCAACCCGACACCGCGCAGAGTGTTGTGCGCGAACGTCAATCCCTCGACCAAGGGCATGCCCATATGGTTGGCAAATTCCAGCGGTGCCGCCCCAGTGCCGCCCTCTTTCCCGTCAATGACAATAAAATCCGGCACGATTCCAGTTTCAAGCATGGCGCGCACGATGCACATGAATTCGCGTCTGTGACCGATGCACAGCTTGAAGCCGACAGGTTTCCCATCTGATAGCTCGCGCATGCGGCCGATGAACTCCATCAACTCAATCGGAGTCGAAAACTCCGGGTGCGACGCCGGGGAGATACAATCTATCCCCATCGGGATCCCCCGCGCCTCAGCGATCTCGGGCGAAATTTTTGAGGCTGGCAACATCCCGCCATGACCAGGTTTAGCCCCCTGGCTCAGCTTCAGTTCAACCATCCTGACCTGTGGCGACGCCGCTTGTTCGCGGAATTTCTCGGGATCGAACCGACCATCTTCTGTGCGGCAGCCAAAGTAGCCCGAGCCTATTTCATAGATCAGGTCGCCGCCCCCTGCACGGTGATAGCGGCTGATCCCGCCTTCGCCCGTATCGTGGGCGAAGTTGCCCTTTTTAGCGCCGTTGTTCAGCGACAGAATCGCATTTGCCGACAGCGCACCGAAACTCATCGCAGAAATATTATAGATTGACGCATCATAAGGCTGCTTGCAATCAGGCCCGCCGATACGCACGCGAAAATCATGATCGGTGATATGCTTGGGCACAACCGAATGGGTCAGCCACTGATAGCCCGAATCGTAAACCCGCAGCTTGGTTCCAAAAGGCCGTTTATCTTCGACACCTTTTGCACGCTGATAGATTAACGAGCGGCCATCACGCGAAAACGGCTCCTCATCCTGATCACTCTCGATCAGATATTGTCGAATTTCCGGGCGGATTTCTTCGAACAAAAACCGCAAATGTCCGACGACTGGATAGTTGCGCAAAATGGAATGGCGCGTTTGCGTGACGTCACGCAGCCCCAACCATGCCAGTGCACCAAACGCGGCCAGCGGCAGCAGATACCAAGCGCTCCATATCAGGCCAAGCGCCGAAAGGAGCGTCAGCCCCACAACCCCGGCAAAGACGGCATATCTTTCCATTGAACGGTCCTTCTGCGTTGCTCTGCCTCGTGCGACTGGTCCGGAACCGGGCTCGCGCCGTCGCGTGGCGCGTGCCTGACACGCTCAGGGCTACGGCATACGTCTTGCCATGAAGTTAACCCTAGCTCTGTGACAGAATGACTAAAACCCCTTCATTTCAAAAGAATGCGCGCGGAGCCTCCCTGCCCGCGAATCCTGCCCTCAGCGAGAGGCGCGCGCCAGCATTGCCACCGCAACCAGCCCGACACCGATCACCAATATCGCCGCCGGGGCCGCGTTCCCAAGATTTTCAAGCGAGGCCTGATCATGCACGCGCGTCGCCAGCGTGTTGAAATTGAAAGGCCGCAACAACAGCGTTGCAGGCAGTTCCTTGACGCAATCGACGAAGACCAGCAACAGCGCTGATCCAATCGAGCCCCGGATCAGCGGATAATAGATCTGCCCCAAGACCTGCCCCTGCGTGCGCCCCAGCGACCGCGCCGCCATTGGCAAACTAGGCGACACCCGATCCATTGCCGCATCAGCAGCACCCTGAGCAATCGCGAAAAATCGCACCCCGTATGCCAAGACCAGCGCCAGCGCCGACCCGGTCAAAACCAGCCCGATATCAAATCCCGTCAGCGCCTCGACAGCATCGGCCAGCGTGTTGTCCAGCGCAGCCAGTGGGATCAGAATACCCACCCCCAGCACGGCCCCCGGCGCGGCATACCCGATGGTTGTCAGAGGCAGCAACAGACGTGGCAGCGCCCGTCCCGACAGGCGCACACCGTACACCATGAACACTGCGGCAAGCACGGTCAGAACGGCTGCGGTCCCCCCAACCGTCAAAGTATTGATCAACGCGCGCAACAGCCCCGGATCCGACCATCGCTCAGTATTCAGCATAGCATGATGCAAGATTTCCACGGCAGGCAGCGCAAAGCCCATTCCGAACGGGATCAGGCAGGCCAGCGTCGCCAGCCAGCCAGCCATTCCTTTGAGATCGGTCTTGTTGGCAGCCCGATGACTGTTGGACAGGCTGAAGAACCGGATCCTGCGACGGCTGATTTTCTCCAGCGTAACAAGAAAAACCACCAGTACCAGCACAACGCAGGCGATCTGCGCCGCCCCCCCGGCATTGTTACTTTCCAGCCAGACACTGAAAATTCCGGTGGTCAGTGTTTGCACCGCAAAATAATCCACCGTGCCAAAATCATTGACCGTTTCCATCATCACGATCGCCATGCCCGCCGCAATCGCAGGCCGCGCCAGTGGCAGCCCCACCCTGCGGAACCGCTCGAATCCACCGGCTCCCAGCGACTTGGCCACTTCCTCAGATGCGCCGGATTGTTCTCTGAACGCGGCGCGTGCCAGAAGATAGACATAAGGATAAAGTGCCGCCGCCAGCACAATCACCGCCGCCCCCAGAGAGCGGATCTGCGGGAACCAGTAGTCACGCGCAGACTCCCAGCCCATCAAAGCACGCAGCCCTGTCTGCACCGGCCCGGCATACTCCAGAAGATCCACCAACGCATATGCTCCGATATAGGCAGGGATCGCTAGCGGAAGCAGCAGCAGCCATTCTAACCAGCGCGACAACGGAAAACGATAGCGTGTAATCATCCATGCGGCCCCGGTGCCCGCCGCCCCCGCCAACATGCCCACAGACAACATCAGTACCACTGTCGTGCGCAGATACCGTGGAAGGGTCGTCGACAACAGGTGTGGCCAGATATTGTCGCCCGGCGTCAGCGCTATCCACACCACAGCGGCGATCGGCAGCATGACAATAGCGGCAATCACAATGGCTCCGACAGACCACAGGCTTACGCGGTGGTGGCCCGCTTTGATGCGTTGCACATTTGGCGTTGTGTCACTCATGCGGCTTCCTTGCCTGAATCCGGTTTAACTGTCCAGAAAACAGCTTATACTGGCGACAGTTAACGATAGCCACGCCACAGGAGAAGCATGCAGGTCGTTCTTCACGCAGGTGCACATAACACAGATGAAGACAGGCTGATCAAATGCCTTCTGAAGAACAGTGGTGCATTGAGCGAACAGGGCATCGTGGTGCCCGGCCCTTCGCGGTATCGTCGCCTAATCCGGGACACGCTTCAGGCGATGGGCAAGGCCCCGCCCGCCCCGGACGCCCGTGCTCTGCTTTTGGATGCGATCCTCGAAAGCGATCCACCCGATCGGCTGGTGCTATCGAACGAAAATTTCTTTTCTGTCCCCAAATCCGCCATCAACAAGGGCGTTATCTATCCTGGGGCCGAGGAAAAGCTGGCACGATTTTGCGAGCTGTTTGCTGCGGATCAGGTGGAGTTATTCATGGCCATCCGCAATCCGGCCACCTTTCTACCCGCAGTCTTCTCGCAATCTCCGGGCGGCGATTTCATGGATTTCATGGGCGGAACCGATCCGCGCTATATACGGTGGAGCGAACTGATCCTGCGCCTACGCGAGGCCGTCCCTTCGGTGCAGATGACGATCTGGTGCAATGAGGACACACCGTTGCTTTGGGCTCAGTTGATCCGTGACATGGCCGGGCTGGAGCCGAACGCCAAGATCTCTGGCGGGTTTGACCTGCTAAGCGAGATTATGAGTAAAGAAGGCATGAAACGCTTTCGCGCCTACCTCAAAACACATCCGGTGATGAATGAAATCCAGAAGCGAAGGGTGATCGCAGCCTTTCTGGACAAGTTCGCGCTGGAGAACGAGATCGAGCAAGAGGTCGATCTGCCCGGCTGGACAGATGAGCTGATTGAGGACCTCACCGAATTTTACGACGATGATGTTTTCCAGATTTCGCGCATTCCCGGGGTGCAGATGATCGCGACATAATGCAGGGCGTTCAGCCCCCCTGACAGAACCGCCCCGTTCCTTGCCCCCAGCGAACCCCGATCCAGAGTTAGCTCATGCCAAGTGCTTCTTTGTACATTTCCAGAACGGCCTCTTCCTCGGCAATGTCGTTCTGGTCGCGCTTGCGCAGGGCAATTACTTTGCGCATTACCTTTGTGTCGTAACCGCGCCCCTTGGCCTCGGCCATCACCTCTTTTTGCGCGTCGGCAATGTCTTTCTTCTCGGCTTCCAGCCGCTCGAACCGCTCGATGAACTGGCGCAGCTCATCAGCAGTCACCTTGTAGCTATCTTGCAATGTGGTCTCGTCCATGGGCTGCCTCCATCCGGTTTTTCATTTCCCTAACCTTCCCCCGTCCAGCCTGCAAGGTGGCATCTGCGAAATTGCGTCGCGTTGCCATTGCGACGGCAATCGGGTACCCGCAGCATGAAACAGCGTGGGAGAATGGACTATGGAAGGGTTGATCTGGATCGGGGCATTGGTTTCAGTCACCGGGCTGGCGGGGCTGATCTGGTGTATCTTCAAGATCGCCGCTGCCAAGCGCGCTGGACTGAGCGACGAGGCTCTGCGCGCCGCCGTACAAAAAGTAGTACCGGTCAATCTTGGCGCGCTGTTTCTGTCGGTAATCGGACTGATGATGGTTGTGGTTGGCGTTTTTCTCGACTGATAGCATCGCAATCGGGGTCGCTTAACCTGGTATACGCCGCCGGTTGCGCCCTAACCGATTCAGCACATCAAATGCCTCGCCATTGCGCACCAACGCGGCAAAACCGGGGTCTGGCGCAAACAAATCGGGGGCTGTTGGAGCCTGCCGCTTCAGTTCTTGCAGCACAGTGAACAGCCCCGCCATATCGGCCGATTTCATCGGCCCGCCGCGGTGTCTGGGAAAGCCGTGCGCCAGAACCATCACCGCATCGATATCTGACGGTCGCAGCGCGCCCCCTGCGCGCAGCAGCTTTGCGCCCTGATTGGCCATCGCGGCGATGCAGCGCAGCACGATCGCATCATCGTCTATCTGCAGGGGGGACTGCGCAAGCGCGGGGAAAAACCTGCTCAGCACCGGATCTTCGTGAGGTTCTCCGGCGTCCGACCACCGATAAACCCCGTGCCCTGCCCGTTGCCCAATACGCCCTGCCCCGACCAGCGTGGACAGTAGCGCCATGTGCTCACCGGGCAGATCATTATGTCCATGAAGCAAGGCCATCCGCGACAGGGTCACGTCCAGCCCGGCCCGGTCCAGCGCCTGAAAAACACCATGCACCATACCGAATTCCGCCAGTGCGGCATCAATCCTTGTGGGGGCGACACCCTGCACCATCATACCAAAGGCCGCTTCGCGTAGCGCCCACATGAGGGACTCCCCCATCGTCCCGCCACCTGTGCCGGTGCGCACCACCACCTTGCCCAGATCCCCCGAGAAATCCGCCGCCGTCACCAGCGCCTGAGCACTTGTTCGGGCGGAAGGAATAAGCTGAACCAGCGGAGCCTGATGCGCGGGACCGTGAAAATGCAGCCCCAGAACATCGTCGGGCCGCTCCGAGGCGGCCGCAATATCCGACACGGACAGCAAAGCAGAGTTGCTAACCATCACCGCACCTGGCCTGGCTACACGTCCCAATGCGGCAAAGACCTGCTGTTTGGTCTTCATGTTGTCAGACACCGTTTCGATCAACAGATCAGCCTCGGCCAGCCGGACAAGATCGGTGACAAATTCCAGCCGGTTCGACTGATCCACACGGCTCTCTGCGCTCACCTTGCGGGACAGGACCAACTCTCCAAATGCAGCGTCAACACGTTGCTTTGCCGCAGCAACAGCCTCGGCGTTGCGCTCGAACAAGATCACCTTTCGCCCATGCAATAGGCAGGTCACTGTGATTGCCGCCCCCGGAGGACCGCCCCCGACAATCCCGACAACATTGACCGGAAATGCCTTCGCGGCTTGCCGTTCAGGGATATTCGCCGCCCGTCGCTGTGCAAAAAACGCGTGTCGCATTCCGGCAGAGTATTCCGAGAGGCGGCATTCCTCCGCCGCAGCCTCCTCAAAGGCCAACCCCGCCTCGAACGGTAGCAGGATGGCAGCCTCTACGCAGTCCACAAGCTTTTTCTCGACAGGCGGAAGCTTATTGCCAAACCGGGCCCGACATTCGGCGATCTGCGTCTGATACGCAATCGGATCGGCAAAGCCCTCTTCGCTCTCGCGGCCACGCACCCACTCTTCGGGCCGCTCCAGCAGCCGCAGGGCCATCGCAATCGCTGCTGCTTCGGGTGTATCCTGAGCGATCTCATCTGCGAAACCGCGCGCCGCTTCGGACCCTACAATCACGCCCCGCGCTGACAGTAAAACTCCCAACGCTCGCCCCGCTCCCAATAAACGCGCAGCGCGCTGCGTGGCCCCTGCCGACGGGAGCAACCCCAGCGGAAGGCAGGTAATTCCGATCCGCGTCCGCGGATCAACCACTCTCGCATGGGCGGCCAGCGCCAACTCCAACCCGCCGCCCAGCACAACCCCACGCAGCGCGGCGACGACCGGCTTGTCCATCCGTTCAACCGTCAAGCACAAGTCTGACAAAGTCGGCACCTCTTCAGGGTGCTCAAGTTCCCGCATTTCAAGACCGGCAGAAAACATTGCGCCATTCGCAGACAGCACGACCGCGCGCACTTGCCCATCATCGGCACAGGTTTGCAATTGCTGCAACAGCGCCTGTCTGAGCGCTTGAGACAGCAGGTTCTGAGGCCCATTATTTAGCCGCAGACAGGCAATACCATCGTGCAACTCGTATCCAACCAACGCCGACACCAGACCTCCTTGCGCAGCACACCCGCCACAGCATCATCAATACTCTTAAGAGTATGTGCAAAATGCCGAGGCGGAAAGGCAATCTTTTCTGCGGCTTGAGGTACTATTGTTTCAGATTGGCAGGTTGTCGAAGCGCGATTCCGTGGCTTCATCTGTGAGCTGTTCGTCCAGCTCTTGCAGGTGTAGAGGCACTGCGACCCCCGCGATGCGCATCTCTGCGATCACCTTGTGCAGTTCGGACTGAAAGGCCAGCTTACCCGCGTCGTCTGCAGCGGCAATATTGGCCTCCAACATTTTGATTTTGTTCAGGTATAGTTTCTCGTCCATCTCGTCATTCCCTCCTCGGGGTTGCCGCTAAGTTTCAATCGCGTTGGGCGGCGCAGCTCTTACACAATGGCGTCGCGGGCAGAACGTCCAGTCGCTCAGCAGAAATCTGCTCGCCGCACTGAACACAAACTCCATACTCACCGACGCGAATACGGTGCAACGCTGCCCGAATGCGACGAATTTCGTCTTGTCCAGCCTGCCCCAGTTGCTCAAGAACCTCTTCGCCTTCGCGCTCAACGGCCTGCTCATCCCAGTCTTTGGCATGCGGCACCTCAAGCTCGGCTTCAATCGCGTGAAGACGGCTGTCCAATTCTGCCAATCGGGCCAATAGCGCGGCGCGGCGTTGTTCGATAAGTGTCATTTCGCGGTTCTCCTGTTACCACCGAAAACTCGCACAGCCGTTACTGACCCGCTTTGATACACATCAATTCCCGCACAGGGCTCGAATTTCAAACTGGGCTTGCCTCACATGCAGAAAAGCTTATATGTTAAATTAAACGGAGGACGCAACATGAACCCAGTCGTTACCGCCTTCTTTGACGAGGCGACAAACACCATCTCCTATGTCGTGCGCGACCCTTCAGGCAGCGCCTGTGCTGTGATCGATTCCGTGCTGGATTTCGACTACTCTTCAGGGCGCACTGATACCAAATCCGCCGATGCAATCGTCGACTATGTCCGCGCAGAAAATCTGGATGTGCAATGGCTGCTTGAAAGTCATGTACACGCCGATCACCTTTCTGCAGCGCCCTATATTCAGGAACGGGTTGGCGGCAAGATCGGAATTGGCGACAATATCCGTATCGTGCAGGATACGTTCGGCAAGGTCTTCAACGAAGGCACCGAGTTTCAGCGCGATGGCTCGCAATTCGACCAGCTGTTTGTCGAGGGCGACAGCTTTCATATTGGCCAGCTGCGTGGTGATGTGCTGCACACTCCCGGCCACACCCCTGCATGCTTGACCTATGTAATCGGCGATGCCGCATTTGTCGGTGATACGCTCTTCATGCCGGACTTCGGCACCGCGAGGTGTGATTTCCCTGGCGGATCGTCCGAAACGCTTTTTGCTTCGATCCAAAAAATTCTGGCCCTGCCGGATGAAACCCGGATTTTCGTCGGTCATGACTACAAGGCACCCGGTCGCGATGAGTATGCTTGGGAAACCACTGTCGGCGAACAGAAGGCCCGCAATATCCATGTGGGCGCAGGCAAGGATCAAAACGCATTTGTTAAGATGCGTGACGCTCGCGATGCAACTCTTGCGATGCCGAAGCTGATCATTCCATCCCTTCAGGTCAACATGCGCGCGGGTCAAATGCCGCCTGCGGATGAAAAAGGGGATGTGTTCCTCAAGGTGCCGATCAACAAATTGTAACTCCGGCCCGCCTGCCGGGCCACTCTCACCAAGGCCGCGCTGGGGCGAACACAGACGCGGTCTTTTCCACCACTCACGGACGATAACAGGAAACATCACAATGCAGGAAGATTGGATCTGGGGTTTGATTGGCGGTTTGCTGATCGGCTCAGGAGGGGCAGTATACCTTCTGGCTAATGGCCGCATCATGGGGGCCAGCGGTATTCTTGGTGGCCTCGTGGATCGCAGCGGCTGGGACAGCTGGAAAGAGCGCGCGGCCTTTTTGGCAGGGGTGTTCCTGCTGCCGATACCACTTTATCCTCTCTACCGGGCCGTTGACACACATATCACCAGCAATTTCGCCGTGATCGTTGCGGCAGGCCTCCTTGTGGGGATCGGAACGCGCTTTGCCAATGGCTGCACCTCTGGACACGGCGTCTGCGGAATCTCGCGCTTTTCACTGCGCGGAATCGTGGCCACTGTATTCTATATCGGGGCTGGCGGCATTGCCGTCATCCTGTTCCGTCATCTTCTGGGGATTGTCTGATGCGTCTGATCTATGCGTTCATCGCGGGGGGCCTGTTTGGGGCGGGCCTGTTTATCTCTGGCATGACGGACACGGCTAAGGTGCAGGGTTGGCTGGATGTATTTGGGGACTGGGACCCAACGCTGGCCTTTGTCATGGGCGGGGCGATCATTCCCATGGCCATCGCCTGGGCTTTCGTTCCGGGGCGTAAGCCTTTGGTCGGAGGCGATTTTCCGACCCCGCCCGAACCCAAGATCGGCCGCGATCTGGTGCTGGGTTCGGTCCTGTTCGGCTTCGGCTGGGGGTTGGCGGGCCTGTGCCCGGGGCCATCCATTGCATCGCTTTCCTATGGCGGCCCGGGGCACTGGGTGTTTGTCGCGGCAATGTTGGCAGGGATGTATCTTGCGCCGATGTTGCGGCTGAGGCTGGACAGGGCCCTGCCCGCAGAATAAAGCTGCCGTATGGATATCCGTCAGATCACGCCCCGCTATTCCGTGTCGCCGCAAATCAGTGCAGAGGATCTGCCTGCGATCAAGGCGGCCGGGTTTGCCCGCGTGATCTGCAACCGCCCGGATGAAGAGGTTCCAGCCTCACATCAGGCGGCGGCCATCGCCGCCGCCGCACAAGATGCCGGGCTGGATTTCGTGATCCTGCCCCTCACACATCAGACCATGACACCTGAGCGTGTGGCGCAACAATCCGGTGCGATTGATACAGCCGATGGGCCTGTTCTGGCCTATTGCGCTTCAGGCACACGCTGCTCGGTGATCTGGGCTTTGTCGCAGGCAGGACACCGTTCGGCGGATGAGATCCTAAGCATGACCGCTGCGGCGGGGTATATGCTTGATCAGCTGCGCCCCCGACTGGAAAATCAAGGCTGAACGCAGCTTGGTCTGATCGTTCGCATACATGCTTCATGACTGCAGCGCGGGCGCGGGATAGAGTCCCTGTTCGTGCTCTTCGAGAAGATCAAGCCCTAGCTCGGACAACAAGGCCTCTGTGTCCTGTGTCAGAGAAGCCCCTTCTTCGGCACCGTCGCCCAAAAGCGGTATCTCCGTCGCAGCCATCGGCACGTCTGCAGGCCGCGCCATCCGTGGTTTTTTCTTTTGCTCGATTAGCCCAGCATCTGCCAGATCGACCGAAACCTGCTCAGAAGCTTCACCCTCCGGGGCCTGTTCAGCGGAGTTTGGTGCCCCCAATGCTGTCAATCGCAACGCCCGGTTCCCGTTGATCTGTCCCAGACTGCCCGAGGCCACCACTTGTCGGCCAACGCCTTCCAACTGCACCTCGGCCAATGCGCGCGGTGGAATCATCAACACATCCCCAACCCGTAGCTGCCCAACCTCTTCCAGCGACATCGCCCGCCGCAGCAGCACCGCGTCCAGCTTCGCCTTTGCCTCCATCAGACCGCGCCCCAGCCCCGCATCTTGTGCATCGACTTTGCTCTCAGGCGCGGGTTGGAATACTGGATCGGGGCGCGGCAAGGCCAAAAGAACCTCGCCCTTCCGATCTCCGTCACCAATATCAAGCGTCAGGTGAAACGTCTCAAACGTGGTCGCGGTCAAGGCTACACCCAAAGCGCGCTTTTCCTCGACCCAACTGGCAAAGCGAAAGCCTTTGGTCCAAGAGGCATCTTCTTGACGGGCAAGCTCCGCCTCGAACTCGCGCAGCGTGCCATCGACCAGCGGCATCGAAATCGCCGCGTCAGTCCGTGTCGTCGGACGCATTTGCGCCGAGCGTGAAATAATATACCCGATGGTCTGGGTTTCAATCAACGCGGTCAGAATCTGAAGGTCCAGCACCATAACCCCGCGCACCTGCCCCGGAGCCTCAACACAGACCATCAACCCGCTTTCGTCGAGCATCGCCATCAGTGAGCCGTGGTCGGTCCGAAACCGTTCTACCCCAGAAACTGCCAGCGGCAGCGACAGCCCCACTTCGGCAGTGCGGCACAGTGCCAACCGCAAGGCCCGACGTGGAGACATGACGCGCGCCTCATGCCACTCTTTCGAGGCCGCCGTCTTGCGGCGCAGAACTGTATCTGAACGCATGCTACCCATGACCTCTGCACCGCTTCTGCGGATCCTTCAGGCCACTCTAGGACGACAGAAGTTACCACAGTCTTTACAGTCACAGGTTTATTGCGCTGCAAGGCTGACTTTCATTGGCAGGCTGACCCTAAATGCAGCCCCTCCCTGCCCCGGAAGATAGGTGATTGCCCCACCCAAGCGCGCCATGATTTCACGGCAGATCGCCAAGCCAAGCCCCGCACCCCCAGCCTTCTGGTCGCTGACGCGGCTAAACTTTTCGAAAATCAATCCCTGAGCCTGCGACGGAATACCCGTGCCATTGTCGACGAAGTCGATGATCAGATAGCCATCGCGCTCCAGCACACGGATCGTTAGTTCGGGCCTATCTGCGTCGCAATATTTCTGGGCATTGGCAATCAGGTTGATGAACACTTGGCTCAAACGGTCAAGGTCGGTCTGCATCTGCACGGCCTCGCTGCCTCTTTTACGAATGATCCGCAAACTGCTGCTTTCCGCTCCAGTCGCCGACGCCGCATGATCCAGCACCTCTGACAACACCCCACGCTGGATATTCAGGCTGACCTGACCATTCTCCAGCACACTCAGGTCCAGCAAATCATCCAACAGCCTGGTAAGACGGATCGCCTCGCTATGAATGATCGAGGCGTATTTGGTCAGTTCAGCCTCGCTCAACCCGTCGGCATCGCGCAGGATTTCCGAAAATGCCCGGATCGAGGTCATCGGCGTACGCAACTCATGACTGATCTGGCTTAGGAACGCATCTTTCTGCACCGACAATTGCGTCAGCTTTTCATTTGCCGCCCGCAGTTGCCGCGCAGTGCGGGTCAACTCGGTCGATTTTACCTCAAGTTGGCTGGAATACTCCATCATCTGCGCGGTTTCGTCAGCCACTGCCAGCAGATCCTCAACCGATACAGTCGCCCGCCCCATGATCTGCGCCACCATTGCATGCGCCGTCGCCGCCCCGACCGATCCGGACAGCTCACGCTCCAGAGTTTGCAGGAAATCGGGCGTCGGTTCTGGCAAATACCCGACCAGCCCCTGCGCCTCGGCCTCACGCTGGAACAGGCTTTGCGCCTCGACCGGACCGAGGATGCGCTGCGCCATCACCATCAGATCTTCGGACTGTGCCACGCCACCGGACCAGCCCTGCGGATTTCCGGAATGCTGGAACACGTTGACGAACTGCGCGCCCTGTAATCGCTCCAGCGGTTCGGGAAAACTCAGTAGCGACATCAGGATAAACGTCCCCGCGTTCAGCGACATCGACCACAGCACCGCGTGCACCACCGGGTCCAACCCGGCAATGCCAAACAACGCCTGCGGCCGCAGCCACCCCAACCCCATCGGGCCTTGCTGCATCAAGCCGGTACTTAGAAACACATCCGCGCCGAAACTGGGCAAAAACAAGCTGTAAACCCAGACGGAAAACCCAACCCCCAACCCGGCTAATGCACCGATCCGCGTGGCCCCGCGCCAGAAAATGCCGCCCAGAAGCGCAGGCAAAAACTGCGCCACCCCAGCAAAGGAAATCAGCCCGATGGCGGCGAGCGCCTCGCCCCCACCGGAAAACCGGTAATAGGAATACCCAAGCGCCAGAACCCCCGCGATCGACAGTCGCCGCGCCAGCAACACTACATGGCGCACATCGCCCGAGATCATCGCCCCGCCACCGGTCAGGCCCAGCCAGATCGGCATCACGACATGGTTCGATACCATCGTCGACAGCGCAATCGCCGCCACGATGACCATTGACGTGGCCGAGGAAAACCCGCCCAGGAACGACAGCATCGCCAAACCATCCTGCCCTTGGCTAAGCGGGACGGTCAGCACGAACTGATCCGGATTGGCGCCTTCAGGCATCAATTCGAGCCCCATCACCGCGATCGGCACCACAAACAGACTCATCAGCATCAGATATGTTGGAAAGGCCCAACTGGCCGTGCGCAGGTGGTTTTCATCCTCATTCTCCACCACCAGCACCTGAAACATCCGCGGCAGGGTCAGGAACGCCGCTGCAGACAGGAAAATCAGCGCGGTCCAGCGTCCCCCCTGTACCTGCCACTGACCAATGTCCGATGCATCGATCCGCGCAAGGGTCTGACTGACGCCACCACCCACGCCCCAGACAACAAACACCCCGACCGCCAACAAGGCAAACAGCTTGACCACCGCCTCCAGTGCAATAGCCATGACCACGCCATGGTGACGCTCGTTAGCATCCAGATTGCGCGTGCCAAACAGAACGGTAAACAGCGCCAACCCCACTGCCACCCAAAGGGCCGTGATTTTGCTGTCGGCAAATTGCATCACCTGCGGATCGGACTGGGCGAAGCTGGCAAAAGACAGTGTTACCGATTGCAGTTGCAGCGCGATATAGGGCGTGGTGCCGATCACCGCCACGCAGGTCACACAGACCGCCAGCAGGTTCGATTTGCCATACCGCGAGGAAATCAGATCCGCGATCGAGGTAATCCTCTGGGTGCGCCCGATCCGCACCATTTTGCGCAGTCCCCACCACCAGCCGATCATCACCAGTGTTGGACCGATGTAGATCGTCAGATATTCCAGCCCCGACCGCGCCGCATAGCCCACCGCACCATAAAACGTCCATGCCGTGCAGTAGATTGATAGCGACAGCGTATAGACGATCGGCGAGCGCAACCACCCGCCGCGCCCGCGCAGTGCCGCACGCTCAGCCAGAAATGCCACCGCAAACAGCAGCGCAACATAGCTTAGGCAGACTGCAACAAGGATATTCAGCGTTGCCACTAGGGGCCCTCCGCAGGATCGCCCTCGGCCCCTTCGTTCAGCCAAAGAGACAAGAACAGCGCCACCGCCGACAGCACGATCCATACCCCGAACACATAGAGCATCGCACGCGAGGTCGAAACGCCGTGGTCTCCCCCCGGAGCGGCCCAAAGCAACGGCACCCCCCACAGCATCGCGCCAATCACCGGCAGCATTCGCGCCGCATCCATCACCCGGCGCAACCGATAACTGCGGCGCTCCAGAAACAGCGTCGGGCGCTTCTTGCTCATTGCGGCACCAACTCGCGCAACACTTCCAGCACCTCGGCGTTGGAAAACGGTTTGGTCATGAACCGGCTGGCCCCGATCCGCTCGGCCAGCTCGCGATCCTTGATCTGCCCGCGCGCGGTCAGCATCAGCACCGGCAATGTCTGCGTCACCGGATCGTGACGCAACTCGGTCAAGATATCATATCCGCTTTTACCCGGCAGCATCACATCCAGAATCACCAGATCGGGCGCCTTGCGGCGCACCACCTCCACTGCGTCATGACCATTTGAATGAGTATCCACCGTCCAGCCATCGCGCGACAGAATAAAACTGATCGCCTCAATGATGTTCGGCTCATCCTCGATCACAAGGACACGTTTGCCCATGCCATCGTCCCCCCTGAGCGTCCGTCACATGTTACTTCGGCTATTTATCGCCAAGTTTCGGCGACAAGTCAAAACCCATCCGTCAGGATCGACGGCTCACGCCGTCCCGCACAGGCCTCGCGCGGGCAAATCCTGCAACTGACACCGACCTCTTTGGGTCTGTCCTGCAAGCGCACCTGCGTCTCAACCGGCAGGATCAGCATATGGGCCTCGAACAGCGGCTCCTCCTCGAAGCTGACTTCGGTGGCAGGCTGCGCAATTGCATAGGTACGAAACACGCCGCCGCCGCGTCCGGCCTGCTGCACCACTTGGCGGATTGGCACCATCGGCCGCGACAGTGCTTGAAACAGCGGCCACAGCGGACAGGCCGCGCCAAACCGTGGCAGCGCAAAGCCTGGCAGCGCCTTGCGCAGCACCAACGTGCCTGAGGCATCACAGCTGACCATCCCCACGGGCGCCTCGCCGTCGCGCGCAGGCAATTCCGCCAGCCGACGCATCGCTAACGGCAAGCTAACCCCAAACCGAAGCGCCAATGCTGACGGGTCCGGCCCCAACTCGGCGCGGGCCTTCAGCGCCTGCTCCAGCGGCATTTTCCGCGCATCCTCCACATAGCGCTCAAGATACGCCCGCGCTAAAGACCGTCCCGCCGCAGATTGAAGCACCTCGGCCGCCTGCACGACAGCCTCAGGTGTGCCTCCGGGCTTTTCCAGTTCGGCAAAGTGATGCTCCGCCTCGACAAGAAAGGCCTCCAGCTCTTCCTGCGGAGATCCAAGCTTGGTCTCGGCTTCAACTTCACCGTCCAGATACGCCACCAATGCCTGAGAGCTTTGCGCCAGCCGCTGTGCATCTTCATTTATGTTGCGATGAAAGCGATCGCGCCATTCGGGTTCCAGCCCGGCAGTTTCGGCCAAAATACCTGCGGTCGAGCGGATCGCCGTCACAGTCGACAGCATTTCATGCATCGAAGCCGCCAGATGCGGATCATGAGTCAGCCGGTCGGTCAACGTCTCGACCGTGCGCTCTAGCTCCAGCACCCGTTGATGCCGCCGCGCCAAGAGCACCGCCCAGCCGGGGAACCGCCCGGCGAAATCCTCCAGCGCATCCGGTTCGGCCGCAGCACCGGGGTCAGCAGCGCGCGCCTCGCGCAGGGTCGCAATCAGCGCCGCTTCAGCCCCTTCGGTCAATGATGACGGCTCGACCCCCAGTGCGGATGCCAGCGCCAGCAACAGCTTTCCACCGATTCTGCGCCGGTTATGTTCGATCAGATTCAGGTAGGATGCCGAGATACCGACCGTTCTGGCCAGATCAGCCTGCCTCAGCCCCTGCATGATCCGACGCTCGCGGATCCGAGACCCAGTCAACTGACGTTGCGACATTTTCTTTTCCTATCAATTTCAATGCGTTTCTGCACCGCGGAAAAATTTCTTTACACAGCATACTACGGTATTGTGGATTAGTTTACAAAAAAATCGTTTCGTTAAAAGCCATTGTTGCGAAATTTTCTTTTACGGCGTGATAATGAATTTGCACAATAGTGCGCGTGGGGTCGCAGAGGAGGCGCACTCCACACTTCACGAAACGGGAGGATTCCATGTCCAAAACCAACCTGACTCGCCGCGGCGTGCTCAAAACCGGTGCCGTTGCTGGCGCTGGTCTGGCGCTGCCAACGTATCTGAGCGCCGCAAGCCACAGCGGCTTTACCAACGCGCCAACCGGTAGCACAGTGACCCTTGGCTTCAACGTGCCGCAGACCGGCCCCTATGCAGACGAAGGTGCAGACGAGCTGCGCGCGTTTGAGCTGGCGGTCGAACATCTGAACGGCGGCGGTGACGGCGGAATGCTGAACACCTTCAGCTCGAAAGCGCTGCAAGGCAACGGCATCATGGGCAAAGAGGTCAAATATGTGACCGGTGACACCCAGACCAAATCAGATGCTGCGCGCGCATCGGCCAAGTCGATGATCGAAAAAGACGGCGCAATCATGATTTCGGGCGGATCGTCCTCCGGTGTGGCTGTGGCTGTTCAGGGCCTCTGCCAAGAGGCTGGCATCATTTTCATGGCGGGTCTGACCCACTCGAACGACACGACCGGCAAAGACAAAAAAGCCAACGGGTTCCGCCACTTCTTCAACGCCTACATGTCGGGCGCCGCACTGGCACCCGTGCTGCAGAAACTCTACGGTTCTGAGCGTCGCGCCTATCACCTGACGGCCGACTACACTTGGGGCTGGACCCAGCAGGAATCGATTGCAGCCGCGACCGAAGCCATGGGATGGCAGACCGTCAACAACGTGCTGACCCCGCTGGCTCAGACCGATTTCTCGTCCTATATCGCGCCGGTTCTGAACTCGGGCGCCGATGTTCTGGTCCTGAACCACTACGGCGGAAACATGGTCAACTCGCTGACTGCGGCTGTACAGTTCGGTCTGCGCGACAAGCAGGTGAACGGCAAGAACTTTGAAATCGTCGTGCCGCTCTACTCCGAGCTGATGGCAAAAGGCGCTGGTGCCAACATTAAAGGCATCCTTGGCTCGACCAACTGGTCGTGGACCCTGCAGGATGAGGGCACCAAAGCGTTCGTGAAATCCTTCGGCACTAAATACGGCTTCCCGCCGTCGAACGCGGCTCAGACCTGCTATGCACAGACCATCCTCTATGCGGATGCTGTGGCGCGGGCCGGTTCGTTCAACCCCTGTGCCGTTGTCGAGGCTCTGGAAGATTTCGAGTTCGACGGTCTGGGCAATGGCAAGACCTTCTATCGCGGTGCAGACCACCAGTGCTTCAAAGACGTGCTGGTGATGCGCGGCAAGGAAAACCCTGCCAACGAGTATGACCTGCTGGAAATCGTCGAAGTGACACCGCGCGGTCAGGTCGAATACGCCCCTGATCACCCGATGTTCGCGGGCGGCGCGCTGGGTGCCTGCAACCCGGGCGCTTAATCTACGGCCAACTCGGGGTCGCGCCTTGCGCGCGCCCCCGTTTCAGACAGCGTGCCCAAGGGCGCGCTCTGTCTGTGTGCCTGTCTGCGACGGCGGTCGCCAATTTATAAAAACCCAAGGTGGGGACAATGGACGCAATCATCCTGCAAATCCTGAACGGGCTCGACAAGGGCTCAGCCTATGCGCTGATCGCGCTGGGGCTTACGCTAATCTTCGGCACATTGGGGGTTGTGAACTTCGCCCACGGTGCGTTGTTCATGATCGGCTCGTTCTGTGCCGTGACTCTGTCGAAAATCCTCAACCTGAGTTTCGAAACCATCGATCCAACAAGGACTGACTTTCTTGGCAATCCGGCCAAGATCAAAACTCCCTATATCGAAAGCTGGTTCGGCCCGGAAACCGGGGCAGCGATCATCGACTGGGCGGTGCCTTTGTCGATCCTGTTTTCGATCCCGATAATGATCAGCATCGGTTTCATCATGGAACGCGGCCTGATCAAGCACTTCTACAAGCGCCCTCATGCCGATCAGATCCTCGTGACATTCGGCCTAGCCATCGTGCTGCAGGAAGTCATCAAGTATTTCTATGGGGCCAACCCTATTCCCACCCCCGCGCCCGACGCGTTTCGTGGTTCGTTCGATTTCGGCGCCCTTCTGGGGATTGATCCCAACGTGATCATCTATCCCTACTGGCGTCTGGTCTATTTTGCCTTCTCTGCGGTCATTATCGGCGGTGTCTTTGCCTTCCTGCAATTCACCACCTTCGGCATGGTCGTGCGCGCAGGCATGGCAGACCGCGAAACCGTGGGCCTACTGGGTATCAACATCGACAAGCGCTTTACGATCATGTTCGGCCTTGCGGCAGCCGTCGCGGGACTTGCGGGGGTGATGTATGCGCCAATCAACTCTCCGAACTACCACATGGGTATGGATTTCCTCGTACTCAGCTTTGTTGTGGTGGTCGTCGGCGGCATGGGCAGCCTGCCCGGTGCTGTTCTGGCCGGTTTCATGCTGGGTATTCTGGAAAGCTTTTCCTCGATGAACGAGATCAAATCGCTGTTCCCCGGCATTGACCAGATCATCATCTACCTCGTCGCTATTATCATTCTGCTGACACGTCCGCGTGGCCTGATGGGCCGCAAGGGCGTGATGGAGGACTAATCCATGCTGGGTCTCACCAAAAAAGACGCCACTTTGCTGCTGGTCGTCGCCGTTCTGGCGCTCTGCGCGCCCTTTATCCTAAACCCCTTCCCCGAAGGCAGCGCCATGGCGCAGTTCAACGCGGGTTACCCTGACTTGATGCAGCGGTTTGTGATCTTTGGCATCTTTGCCATCGGCTTCAACATCCTGTTTGGCCTGACGGGCTATCTTTCCTTTGGTCACGCGGCCTTTCTGGGCGTCGGTTCCTATTCCGCCGTCTGGATGTTCAAGCTGCTCAGCATGAACGTGATCCCCGCCATCATGCTGTCGGTCATCGTCTCAGGCCTGTTCGCTCTGCTGATCGGGTTCGTCAGCCTGCGTCGTTCGGGAATCTATTTCTCGATCCTGACGCTGGCCTTCGCACAGATGAGCTTCAATCTCGCCTATTCGGTGCTGACGCCCATTACAAACGGCGAAACCGGCCTCCAACTGACACTGCAGGACCCGCGCGTTCTGGGCCAGTCGGTGTCCGAAACCGGCGGCATCCCCGTAACCTCGCTGTTCGGGATCGAGCTGCGCTCGACCTATCAGATGGATCTGGGGGCCTGGCTGTTCCAGTTTAATGTCGGCTACTATCTCTGTGCTGTAATGCTGCTGCTTGCCTTCTATCTGGCGATCCGCATCTTCCGATCGCCCTTCGGCATGATGCTGCGCGCGATCAAATCGAACCAGCACCGAGTCAACTATACCGGCCTGAATCCGCGGCCCTATACTTTGGCGGCCTTCGTGATCTCGGGCATGTATGCCGGTCTTGCCGGTGGCCTGATGGCGTCAATGGATCCGCTGGCAGGTGCCGAACGGATGCAATGGACCGCGTCGGGCGAGGTCGTTCTGATGACCATCCTCGGCGGTGCCGGCACCCTGATCGGTCCGGTTCTGGGCGCAGGCTTCATCAAGTATTTCGAGAACATCTTCTCGAAGATCAACGACAACGTTCTGCATGGCTGGTTCAGCCTGCTGCCTGATGGGTTGGAAAACCTAATTGTCGGGGTGCTCCACCCCTTCATCGGCAAAGGCTGGCATCTGACGCTGGGCATTCTGTTCATGCTGGTGGTGATCTTCCTGCCCGGCGGGCTTGTCGAAGGTGGTCAACGCATTGCCCGGCTGTTTCGCCGCGGCAAAGCCGACCAGACCGACACCACAACCAAACCTGCGGAATAAGGAGAGCACATCATGGGTATCCTTGAAGTCAAAGGCGTCAACAAACGCTTCGGCGGGTTGCAAGCTCTGGGCAATGTGAACCTCAGCGTTAAGGAAAACACGGTCCACGCCATCATCGGACCAAACGGTGCGGGCAAATCCACTCTGCTGAACGTTCTGGTGGGCAAGCTGATCCCCGACACGGGATCGGTGATGTTCGACGGGCAGTCTGTGCTGGGGCGCAAGCCGTATCAGATCAACCAGATGGGCATTTCGCGGGTATTTCAGACGCCCGAGATTTTCGGCGACCTGACGGTGTTCGAAAACGTGATGATCCCCTGCTTTGCCAAGCGCGACGGCGCGTTCAAGCTGAACGCCGTCGGTGATATGCTTGGCCAGAAAGATCTGATCGAAAAAGCCGAACAAATGCTGATCGACGTCAATATGATAGACAAGCGAAACATGCATTCGGCCTCGATGTCACGCGGCGACAAGCGGCGGCTGGAAATGGCGATGTGTCTGGTACAGGAACCAAAACTCCTGCTGTTGGACGAACCCACCGCAGGCATGGCGCGCGCCGACACCAACAACACCATCGATCTGCTGAAAGAGATCAAGGCAAAGCGTGACATTACCATGGCGATCATTGAACATGACATGCATGTGGTGTTTTCGCTCGCCGACCGGATCACCGTTCTGGCCTTGGGCACGCCCTTGGTCGAGGACGCGCCGGAAAACATCAAGGGCAATCCCAAGGTACGCGAAGCGTATCTGGGCGAAAGCGCGTAACAGGAGAAACCAACATGAACGTCAAACCCGATTTCTCCAAAGGCAAGAACCTCGCCGAAACCGCCCCCGCCTTTCTGTCTGTGTGGGATATCCACGCATATTACGGCGAAAGCTATATCGTTCAGGGTGTCAGCTTCAACGTGCACGAGGGCGAAATTCTAGCACTGCTAGGCCGAAACGGGGCGGGCAAAACCTCGACCCTGCGTGCGATCGCCCGGATGGATGACCCGCAGATTACCAAGGGCGAGGTCTGGCTGGATCACCAGCCACTACACCTGAAACGGGCCTATGAGGCGGCACAACTGGGCATCGGGCTGGTGCCCGAAGACCGCTGCATAATCCCCGGCCTGACAGTTGAAGAAAACCTCAAACTTGCACAGATTGCCCCGCCCATCGGCTGGTCGATCGAGCGCCTGTACGAGCTATTCCCGCGTCTGGGCGAGCGGCGCAGCCAAGAGGGCGTAACGCTTTCGGGTGGTGAACAGCAGATGCTGGCCATTGCCCGTGCCTTGGCGCGCGACATCAAGGTTCTGCTGTTGGATGAGCCCTACGAAGGCCTTGCCCCAGTGATTGTAGACGAGATCGAGCGAACCCTGCGCACCATCAAGGAACAAGGCATCACCACCGTTATTGTCGAACAAAACGCCGTGCGCGCGCTGGAACTTGCCGACCGCGCGGTTATCCTTGACACTGGCACCATCGTTTTTGATGGATCTGCCGCCGAAGTGCTGCAAAATAAGGAATTGCGCGAAGAATATCTAGCCATCTAGTTTCCGCCAAAGCGCCACACGCCACTCAAAGACCGAGGTTTCCAATGTCCGAAAAAACTCACGCAGTTCCTTCCGCTTTTGCGGGTGATGCGCATGTTGATGCGTCTGGTTATGCGTCGCTTTATGCGGCGTCGGTTTCGGATCCTGAGGGGTTCTGGGGCGAGCAGGGCAAGCGTCTGGACTGGATCACGCCCTATACGAAGGTCAAGAACACCTCCTTTGCGCCGGGTCAGATTGATATCAAATGGTACGAAGACGGCGTTCTGAATGTCGCTGCCAATTGCATTGACCGTCATCTGGCGACGCGCGGCGATCAGACCGCGATCCTGTTCGAGCCCGACGATCCCGCCACTCCGGCGCAGCATATCAGCTATAAAACGCTGCACGAAAAGACCTGCCGGATGGCCAATGTGCTGTTGTCGCAGGGCGTGATGCGCGGCGACCGGGTGGTGATTTACCTGCCGATGATCCCCGAGGCGGCCTATGCGATGCTGGCCTGCGCCCGGATCGGTGCGGTGCATTCGATTGTTTTTGCGGGGTTTTCCCCCGATGCCCTGGCCAACCGGAT
>NZ_FOEP01000020.1 GCF_900110775.1 Thalassovita taeanensis
GGAAAAACCCGCTGCCCGATCGTCGACACCTGGTGGCAGACTGAAACCGGCGGTCATATGCTGACCCCGCTGCCCGGCGCGATCCCGACCAAGCCCGGCTCGGCCACCAAGCCGTTCTTCGGCGTGCAGCCTGTGCTGCTGGACGCCACCACCGGGGCCGAGATCACCGAGGTCGAGGCCGAGGGCGTGCTGGCGATCAAGGACAGCTGGCCGGGGCAGATGCGCACGCTCTGGGGCGATCACGAGCGTTTCGAGCAGGCCTATTTCAGCGACTTCAAGGGCTATTACTTCACCGGTGACGGCTGTCGCCGCGATGCCGATGGCTACTACTGGATCACCGGTCGGGTCGATGACGTTATTAACGTCTCGGGCCACCGGATGGGCACGGCCGAGGTCGAATCCGCGCTCGTGGCCCACGCCAAAGTGGCCGAGGCCGCGGTGGTCGGCTATCCGCATGACCTGAAGGGTCAGGGGATCTACTGCTATGTGACGCTGATGAACGGGATCGCCCCCTCCGACGCCCTGCGCAAAGAGCTTGAGCTTTGGGTCCGCACCGAGATCGGCCCGATCGCCAAGCCTGACCTGATCCAATGGGCCCCCGGCCTGCCGAAAACCCGCTCCGGCAAGATCATGCGCCGCATCCTGCGCAAAATCGCTGAAAACGACTACGCGGCACTCGGAGACACTTCAACACTCGCAGATCCAACCGTCGTCAACGACCTGATCCAAAACAGAATGAATAGGGGGTAACCCACGGAACCTTAGGATGAGGACCGCCCGCGCTGGGGCGGTCCTCGCCTATTTTTCCAAAAAACATGCGCACACCCACCGCATAGTTTTTTATGCGAATTGACCGACGTCAAAATACGCCGGGCAAAAACATGCCAAAAAGAAAAATGTGGATGCGAATGGTTCTGTCCGCAACATTGGAGGGATTAAAATGCGCGTCAAACTTATGCTTTTAGCCAGCGCTGGCCTGTTGGCCCTGTCCGGCTGCGATAATATGACCAGTCAAGAACGCATGGTCGTCGGCGGGTTGACCGGCGCCTCGCTGGGGATGATCACAGCGAAAGCGCTGGATGCTGACCGCGACTGGGTGATCATCGGAGCACTGGCCGGGGCTGCGGCTGGAACGGTTGTGGCACAGAATCAGCAAACAAAACAATGCGCGGTGGCATTGGGCGACGGAACATATCGCTTGGTTCGCTGCTGATTTTTCAGCGCTGCCCCGCGCGGAGAAAACAAACCCCGCCTGCATGGCGGGGTTTGTATGAAACTCTATTTCTTCTTCGACTTTTTCTTGGACTTGGTGGCCTTGACCGCTTCGGCCTTCGGTTTGGCCTTCTTAACCTTGGCAGCTTTTACCGTGTCCTTTTTCTTCCGGACTTTCTTGGGCTCATCTTTCTTGGGCTTCGTCTTGTTTTTCGCACCCTTCTTGGATTTCGCTTTTTCGGCCTTCACCTTTTCCACATCCGCAGCCTTGGATTTGCCCTTTTTACCGGCCCCCTTGCCGCTCTCGGCGGTCACCGCGGCCTCATCCATAACCGGTGCAGGTGCCGTTTCCACTACAGGCGGCAGGTCCGGCAAAACTGCGGCGACCTCTCCTGCGGCGGCGATCAATAGCATCGCCCGCGCTGGACCGATCCCAGAAACTTGAACCAAATCCATGGGCCGCGCCCGAGCCAGATCGGTCGGCGTCTTTACCCCAATCGCCGCGAGGTTCTGAGCCGTGGCGCTCCCGATGCCCTTGATTTTCAATAACTCTGCCATGATCTGCGGTATCTCCTTGCCGTTCTATCCCAAAAGGTTTGGACCGCACCTTACACAACATATATCTAATGTATATACATAATGTTGAGTTTGCAGGGAAATTCGGAATAATACTCGCTACTGCGCAGTCCATCCTCCATCAATCGGAATCGCCGTGCCCGTCACGTTGTGAGCCAAAGGAGCGCAAAGCCACAGGGCCAAGGCGCCAACCTCGGATGGGTCCGACATACGCTGAGAGGGTTGTTTTTCCGATACCATATCGGCGATTCCCGCCGCCCGGTCACCGTCAAAGGCCGCCACGCGGGCGTCAATTTGGGGCCCAAGGATGGCGGTTTCGGTCCAGCCGGGACAAATGCAATTGACCGTCACCCCGCCCTTTTCACGCTGTCCGGCGGCCGCATATTCAAGGGCTGCAACCCGTGATAGCCCAACCAACCCGTGCTTGGCTGCCACATAGGGGGCCTTGTCCCTGCTGGCGACCAACCCGTGGACACTGGCAATATTGATCACCCTGCCATACCCGCGCGTAGCCATGCCGGGCATCGCCGCCTGCATTGTGTAAAACGCCGCCGACAGGTTGATTGACAAGATTGCCTCCCATGTCTCGCGCGGCATCTGCGCCAGTGGTGCGGTGTGCTGCACACCCGCGTTGTTCACCAAGATATCCGCCCCGCCCCAGGCCGCGACCGCCTGCATCAGCTCGTCAATCCGATCAGGGTCTCGCAGATCACCGGCAAAGAACTCGGCCTCGGGTGCGCCCAGCGTCTTAAGATGTTTGCAAACCTCGTAGATTTGATGATCGCCCGCGATCCCATGCACCGCGATCCGCGCGCCCGCCTCTGCCAAAGCTTCCGCCACCGCAAGCCCGATCCCCTGAACTGATCCGGTCACCAAAGCTGTTTTTCCACTCAGATCCGCCATCTCACATCTCCTTCAGACGTTTACGCAGGTCGGTTTTAAGGACCTTGCCATAATTGTTCTTCGGCAGTTCCGGCAGCGCGAAATAATCTTTGGGCCGCTTGAACCGTGCGATCTGATCCAAACAATGCCGGTCCAGTGACGCGCGGTCCAGCACCGCCCCCGGACCCAGCACGACAAAGGCCACAACGTCCTCGCCCCACTCGGCATTGTCGCGCCCGACAACGCTGACCTCATGTACATCAGGATGGGTCAAAAGCGCCTCTTCCACCTCGCGCGGATAGATGTTGGTGCCCCCCGAAATGATCATGTCTTTCGAACGGTCCTGCATCGTGACATAGCCGTCCTCATCCATAAACCCGACATCACCGGTCAGCAGCCAGCCATCGACGATGGTCTTCGCGGTCGCCGCTTCGTTCTGCCAATACCCCGACATCACAACATCCGAGCGCACCATGATCTCGCCCGCCTGGCCGCGCGGCACCTCCTGCCCCGCAGCATCACCGATCTTGACTTCGACCGCCGCCTGTGCACGCCCGACCGAGGCCAGCCGGCCCCGCCATCGCGCGTGACTGCGATCCGTCACATCATCGCGCGACAGGGCAGTGATGCCCATCGGCGCCTCGCCCTGACCATAGATCTGCACAAAGATCGGTCCGAAATGATCAACAGCATCAATGATATCCGCCAGATACATCGGCCCCCCAGCATAGACAATCGTGCGCAGCCCCTCGCCAGTTTCCCCTGTTTCCTTGGCCACATGGGTCATCCGCTTGACCATCGTCGGGGCAGCAAACATCTGAATATTGCCGTGATGCCGCGCCAGATCAAAAATCTCGGGCTCGTCAAAACCACCCGACGGCGGGCAGATATGGCGCGCGCCCAGCAACACATGCAGCATGTTGTAAATGCCCGCCCCATGACTCATTGGCGCGGCATACAACACGGCATCCTCGCCCGTTGCCTGATCCACGTCCGCCAGATAGCTGAGTGACATTGTGCATAGCATTCTGTGGGTGATCATCACCCCTTTGGGCCGCCCGGTCGTGCCCGACGTATAAAACAGCCAGCAAAGATCGTCGGCGCGCCGCGCAACTGGCTGTGCCAAGTCACCGGTAAAAATCGCGACGTACTGATCCGAAGCGATATCAACAATCTGCCCATCGGTTTCAGCTTGCTGCAGGGCCTCGGTCAGGCCGGGTGAGGAAAAAATGATCTTGCTGCCCGAATCCTCGATGATCCACGCGGCCTCGCGCCCGTGCAGTTTGGCGTTGATCGGCACAACCACGGCCCCGGCATACCAGATACCGTATTCCGCGATCAGAAAATCCGGGCAATTCTTCATGAAGATCGCCACCCGATCCCCCGGCGCAATGCCCTGCGCGCGCAGCCAGCCCGCCACCTGCAAAGCACGATTGTGGAATGTGCCATAATCTGCAACGCAATCGCGCCCCAGAAACAGTGCTGGACGATCCGGGCCGATATTCGCCTGCCGGGCCAGCCAAAGAGCGATATTCATACTTTCACTGCCTCCAGGATCGAGGCATAGGAGGCCACGCCGGATCCGCCCATATTGAGCACCAACCCCAGATTGGCTCCCGGATGCTGCATTGCCCCCGCCCGCCCCGTGACCTGCCGCGAAATCATGGCATGCATCGAAACGCCAGTGGCGCCGACGGGATGGCCCTTGGCCTTCAGCCCGCCCGACAGGTTCACCGGCAGTGCGCCGCCTGCGTGAACGGTGCCCTCTTCCAGCAGGCGCGCGGCCTGCCCCTTGGGGGCAAGGCCCATCGCCTCATAGATCAAAAGCTCGGCGATCGTGAAGCAATCGTGCACCTCTGCCACATCCAGATCCGCCACACTGATCCCCGCCCGCTCATATGCCAGCCGGATCGCCCGTGTCGGTCCTTCAAAATCCGTCAGCTTGCGGGCCGACATCGGCAACACATCGTTGACCTGCGCCACCGCGCGCATCCGCACGGCTTTCTGCACATCCCCCAGCAGGTCGTCGGCCACCAGAACCACCGCTGCGGCGCCATCGCTGACCAGAGAACAATCCGACATCTTCAGCGGCGCCGCGATCACTGGGTTCTTTTCGCTTTCGACAGCGCAAAATTCGACAGTCAAAGGTTTATGAAGCTGCGCCAATGGGTTATTCATCGCGTTACCATGGTTTTTGGCTGCAATCTGCGCCAATGCCAGCGTCTTATCACCAAATTCTGCGAAATACGCCTGCGCGAATTGCGCAAACACCGCAGGAAAAGACACCCCTGCCTCCTCGGGCTGGTAAGACGCCATGCTCAACGCCCGCGTCACCTCTTCGGTGGGCAGATGGGTCATCTTTTCGACGCCCACCACCAACGCCACCTTGCATTCCCCCGAAAGAATCGCCTGCCGCGCCGCATAGATCGCAGCCGACCCGCTGGCGCAGGCATTTTCCACTCGTGTTGCCGGTTTGAACCGCAACGCCGGATCAATGCCGATCATCATCGACGCGGCGAACCCATCACTGACCATGCCGCTGTTGAAATGCCCCAGCCACATGCCATCGACATCCGCCGCAGCGATCCCCGCGTCTCTCAACGCCTCACGCCCGGCCTCGATGATCAGCGCCTCCAGTGAACGATCCGCCTGGCGCCCGAACTTCGTGTGCCCCCATCCCGAAATATATACCATTGAGCCTCTCCCCTTGCTGCGCGTAACAAAGCAGCATGGCCGTAGCGGATCAATTGGTAGTAATACTCAAGCTCTTTTATTTCGGCGCAAACCAGCGCAATACTGCGCGCCATGGACCTGAGCGATCTTGCCTTTGAATACGCCCCCGTCGGGCTGTGCATATTGGAAAACCGCATCATTCGCGGCTGCAACCGACAATTCGCCCAAATCTTTGACGGCACATCCAGCAGCTTTCGGGATGTGCCGCTGGCGCGGTTCTATGCCTCGATGGAAGACTACAAAAGCATCGGCGCGCGCGGACTGGCCATGATGCGGAAAACCGGCCGCTACAGCGACGAGCGGGTGATGAAGCGAAATTCGGGGCAATTGTTCTGGTGCCGTGTGCGAGGACAGTCCCTGACCCCCCAAAACCCGTTCCTGCGTGGTATCTGGTCGTTTTCCGACCTGTCCGAGGAACGCCCGATGGTCGAACTGACCTCGCGTGAACGCGAGGTCGCGATCCTCACCTGCCGCGGCATGACCAGCAAAGAAATAGGCAAGGATTTGAATCTGTCCTATCGCACGATCGAAGTCTACCGGGCGCGTTTGCTGGAAAAATTTCAGGCGCGCAAACTTCCTGAACTGGTGGCAAAATTGTCGGGAATGCCCTTGTAAGACCGCTGGAATTTTTACCGTGACGTCACTTTACCCGATAATTTCCTTCACACCCCCAATCGACGTCGCAATAGGGTGCTTTCCGCCCCGTCACGGATCGCCTATAAGACAGCCAGACAGGCGCGGGCCACGCCCAAAGCTACGCAACCGACAAACGGTCGAGGATACTATGACAAAGAAAAACCATGACTCTGACGTCGCCTTCATTCAGGCGCTGGCGGAATTGCTGCGCACCAACGATCTGACCGAAGTCGAGGTCATGCGCGAATACGGCGACAGCGACAGCCTGAACGTCCGTGTCAGCCGTGCCCAGCAGGCCGCCCCGCAGGTGGCCACCCAAGTTGTTGCCGCCGCCCCGGCCACCGCCGCCCTGACAGCCGCCCCCGCCGTGGCTGCCGCAGATGACCCCGCCAGTCACCCCGGAGCAGTCACCTCGCCCATGGTCGGCACAGTGTATCTTCAGCCCGAACCCGGCGCGCCCAGCTTTGCCGCCGTCGGCGCTCAGGTCACCGAAGGCGACACCCTTCTGATCATCGAAGCGATGAAGACCATGAACCACATCCCCGCCCCCAAATCCGGCACCGTGAAACGTATCCTGGTCGAAGATGGCGCCGCTGTGGAATATGGCGCGCCCCTGATGATCATCGAATAAGGCGCAGGCAATGTTCGATAAAATCCTAATCGCCAACCGAGGCGAAATTGCGTTGCGCGTGATCCGTGCTTGCCGCGAAATGGGCATCCAGTCGGTCGCGGTGCATTCGACCGCCGACAGCGACGCGATGCATGTACGCATGGCCGATGAGGCCGTTTGCATCGGCCCCCCATCGGGGACCGAGAGCTATCTTTCGATCCCCGCGATCATTTCGGCTTGTGAAATCACAGGCGCGCAGGCGATCCATCCTGGCTATGGCTTTCTTTCGGAAAACGCCAACTTTGTGCAGATCGTCGAAGATCACGGCTTCACCTTTATTGGGCCCACCGCCGAACATATCCGCGTAATGGGCGACAAGATCACGGCCAAAGACACGATGAAAGCCCTTGGCGTGCCCTGTGTGCCCGGCTCGGATGGCGGCGTGCCAACACTTGATGACGCCAAACGCGTCGGCGCGGAGATCGACTATCCGGTCATCATCAAGGCCACTGCTGGTGGCGGCGGGCGCGGAATGAAAGTGGCGAAAACCGCCGCCGACATGGAAAAAGCCTTCATGACCGCACGGGCCGAAAGCAAGGCCGCCTTCGGAAATGACGAGGTATATATCGAGAAATATTTGACCACACCGCGCCATATCGAGATTCAGGTCTTTGGCGATGGCAAGGGTCAGGCCGTGCATCTGGGCGAACGCGACTGCTCGTTGCAGCGCCGCCACCAGAAGGTGTTCGAAGAGGCCCCCGGCCCCTGCATCACCCCGAAAGAGCGTGCGCAGATCGGCAAGGTCTGTGCCGATGCCGTGGCCAAGATCAACTATATCGGTGCCGGCACGGTCGAGTTCCTCTATGAGAATGGCGAGTTCTATTTCATCGAAATGAACACCCGGCTTCAGGTTGAACACCCGGTCACCGAGGCTATTTTCGGCGTAGACCTTGTTCGCGAACAGATCCGTGTTGCCGAAGGCCTGCCGATGTCCTTCACGCAGGACGAGCTGACCATCAATGGCCACGCCATTGAGGTTCGGATCAACGCCGAAAAACTGCCGAACTTCGCGCCCTGCCCTGGCACGATCTCCCAATATCATGCGCCCGGCGGGCTGGGCGTGCGGATGGATTCGGCGCTTTATGATGGCTACAAAATCCCGCCCTACTACGACAGCCTGATCGGCAAGCTGATCGTGCATGGGCGCGACCGGCCGGAGGCACTGGCGCGCCTGAACCGCGCCTTGGGCGAATTGATCGTTGATGGTGTGGATACCACGCTGCCACTCTTCCACGCGCTATTGCAGGAAGACGACATCCATTCCGGCACCTACAATATCCACTGGCTGGAAAAATGGCTGGAAACTCATCTGGCTGGCTGACATCGTGATACCGTGGGCAGCCAGCCTGCCCACGGTACCGCGTCAGACAGGCCCAACTCCCGCCGATGGACAATAGCACAGACCCCATTCTGACCCCTGAATTGCTGCTCAACGCCTATGCGTCGGGCATCTTTCCCATGGCCGAACACCGAGACGACCCCGAACTATTCTGGGTCGATCCGCGCCGCCGCGGTGTATTTCCGCTGGATCGATTCCATATTTCCCGGTCTCTGGCCCGCAGGATGCGAAAAGGCGGGTTCGGCATCAGCATCAACGCTGATTTCAATGGCGTGCTTGAGGGGTGCGCCGATCGCGGCGAAACTTGGATAAATGCAGAAATTTACCGGCTCTACATGCGCTTGCATGCGCTTGGCCATGCCCATTCGCTTGAGGTCCACATGGACGGTTCTCTGGTCGGCGGGGTTTATGGCGTTACGCTCGGGCGCGCGTTTTTTGGCGAAAGCATGTTCTCGCGACGCACGGATGCGTCAAAAATCGCGCTGGCCTATCTGGTTGATCGATTGCGGCTGGCTGGGTTTGTCCTGTTTGACACACAGTTCATCACACCGCATCTCGCCTCTCTTGGGGCAGTGGAAATTCCCCGCGCCACCTATCATCAACAGTTGCACATGGCTCTCTCAGGTCGCGCTGATTTCACCAGACCGCCGGTGCCACGCTCGGCTCAGGACGTCTTGCAGCGGATCACCCAAACATCATAACGTGAATCGTCCAACGCATTTAGCGCAGGCGACGAAGCCATCATCCAGCCCTGAAAGATCGGAATTTGCACGCCCTCTTCATGGATCATCAGATAGGCATAGGCATCGCCCGCTGGGTTGCCCTGCGGATAGCGGCATTCCCCCAGTTCGATCCTAAGCCGACCAAAGGCCGCCCTGCCGCCGGTATCCAGCTCGATATCCGTGGTCTGCGCATTGACCTTGTCCAGCCCACGCAACACTGCGCCACGCCCAACGCTGACCTCCTCGGCCAAGGTCGCCGTTCCTGCCAGCAGAGACAGCAGTAGCGCCGCCGCGCATTTCATTGCGGCGCCGTGTCCGACGAACCGGACACAAACTTCATCAGCAACGAGATCAGAGAGACCGAGCCCTGAGTATCTTCGACCTCATCTCCCGCTGCGAAATTGAACGGTGAACCGCCCGGCACAATCTCAACAAAGTTACCGCCCAGCAGCCCTTCGGAGGAGATGATAACAGCGCTGTCGTCCGGGATTTCAATTCCGTCCTGTACAGAAATAGTCGTGTCAGCCCGGAAGGTTTCAGGGTTCAGCGCGATATCGGTAACAGTGCCAATCTTGACCCCGGCCAAACGCACATCAGTGCCAACCGTAATCCCCTCCAACGAGCGGAACGATGCATTCAGCCCATAACCACCGGATTTGCCTGAGAACCCGGCCAGCTGTCCAGCATAAATGATAAACCCGATCGCCACGGCCAGAACCGCCGCACCGACCAGAACCTCGGTTTTGTTTTCCGACATAATGCCTGCCTTATTCGGGCGACCACGCCTCGTAATCGCTGCGCTCCGCCGGTTGTGCGCGGCGGATTGATCCGGTCGGCGCATAAGCCAGCGCCGATCCGGTCAAGTTGACCTGATGCGGCTTTTCCCAAGGCTTGTGCACCATCGGCTTGTCAGTCGGCGCATCTTTATAGGTGTGATGCAGCCATCCATGCCAATCGGGGCTAACCCGGCTGGCTTCGATCTCGCCATTATAGATAACCCAGCGACGCTTGCCATCTTTGGTGGTGTAGAAGATGTTGCCCTGCTCATCCTCGCCTACTTTGACACCCTTGCGCCAAGTGTAAAGCTGTGTGTTCAGGGTCTGCCCGTCCCACCAAGTGAATGCGCGCAAAATGGTATTCAGAATGCCCATCGGTCTCTCCGCAATGCCTTGCCTTGATATGTACCATATGACGACAAAGGTCCAGTGGCTCTGCGCCATGAAAAAGGCGGGCAACCGCCCGCCTTAATGTATGATATCGTTGTCGAGTTAACCCGCGCTTGCGCCTTCTTTTTTGGCGTCCGAAAAGATCATCAGTGGCGCCGCAGCCGAGGTCGCCGCCTCCTCGTTGACCACAACCTCTTCAACATTGTCCATGCTGGGCAGTTCAAACATCGTGTTCAGCAAAATCTCTTCGAGGATCGAACGCAACCCGCGCGCCCCGGTTTTGCGCTGAATCGCCCGCTTGGCAATGGCGCTCAGTGCATCATCGGTAAAGGTCAGTTGCACGTTTTCCAGTTCGAACAGGCGCTGATACTGCTTGACCAGCGCGTTCTTTGGCTGCGTCAGAATGGTGATCAATGCGTCTTCGTCCAGATCTTCCAGCGTGGCAATCACTGGCAGACGACCGACAAATTCCGGGATCAACCCGAATTTCAACAAATCTTCTGGCTCAAGCGCCTTGAACAGCTCGCCCACGCGGCGCTCGTCCGGGTCTTTGACATCGGCACCAAAGCCCATGGCACTGCCTTTGCCGCGCTGCGCGATGATCCGGTCCAGACCGGCGAAGGCCCCGCCACAGATGAACAGGATATTCGTCGTGTCGACCTGTAGGAACTCCTGCTGCGGATGCTTGCGCCCGCCCTGCGGCGGCACCGAGGCAACAGTGCCCTCCATCAGCTTCAGCAACGCTTGCTGCACACCCTCACCCGATACGTCGCGGGTGATCGAGGGGTTTTCCGACTTGCGCGTGATCTTGTCGACCTCGTCGATATAAACGATGCCGCGCTGCGCGCGCTCCACGTTATATTCCGACGATTGCAGCAACTTGAGGATGATGTTTTCAACATCCTCACCGACGTACCCAGCCTCAGTCAGCGTGGTGGCATCCGCCATCGTGAACGGCACATCCAATATCCGCGCCAGCGTCTGCGCCAGCAGGGTCTTGCCGCAGCCCGTCGGGCCGATCAGCAGGATGTTGGATTTCGACAGTTCGATATCGCCGGATTTCTGCGAATGGTTCAGACGCTTATAATGGTTGTGAACCGCCACGGACAGAACCCGCTTGGCCATCGCCTGACCGATCACATAGTCATCCAGCACATTACAGATATCCTGCGGAGTAGGTACACCCTCGCTGGATTTCAGGCCTGCACTTTTGGTCTCTTCGCGGATGATATCCATGCAAAGCTCGACACATTCGTCGCAGATGAACACAGTCGGGCCGGCAATAAGCTTGCGAACCTCATGCTGGCTTTTGCCGCAGAAGCTGCAGTAAAGTGTGTTCTTGCTGTCGCCGCTGGAATTATTCGCCATTTCGTCCCTTTCAGGCCTCGTCTCGCACTATCTACGGCTTTGCAGCCGCCCCAAGTTCCTTGGGCACACAGCTTAGGGCACGCCCCTCGCCGCCACAATGTCAAAAACGCCCCGCATACGATGACGCAGGGCGTCGTTGGTTATTCGGCCTCTTCGCCGGTTTTGGCACGGCTTTCGACGATCTCGTCGATCAGCCCCCAGTCTTTGGCTTCCTCAGGCGACATGAAGTTGTCGCGCTCAAGGGCGGCCTCAACCTTTTCAAGGGTCTGCCCGGTATGCTTCACGTAAATCTCGTTCAGGCGCGTCTTCAGTTTCTGGGTTTCCTGCGCATGGATCATGATGTCCGTCGCCTGCCCCTGGTACCCGCCTGAAGGCTGGTGCACCATGACGCGGCTGTTGGGCAGCGAAAACCGCATTCCCGCCGCACCGGCCGTCAGCAACAACGACCCCATCGAGGCCGCCTGCCCGATCACCAGGGTCGACACCTTCGGCTTGATATATTGCATTGTGTCGTAAATCGACAGACCGCTGGTGACCACGCCACCGGGGCTGTTGATGTACATGCTGATTTCCTTGGTCGGATTTTCCGCCTCAAGGTGCAGCAGCTGGGCCACGATCAGGCTGGACATCCCATCATGCACCGGACCGGACAAAAAGATGATCCGCTCCTTCAGCAGGCGCGAGAAAATGTCATAGGCCCGCTCCCCGCGGCTGGTTTGTTCAACCACCATCGGAACCAGAGTGTTCATGTAGGTATCAATTGGGTCTGTCATATCCGCCTGCCTGCTGCTGTCTCATGCACCCTTACCAATCAGGTGCTAACGGAGTCTTAGTCGTGCACCCGGAGAGCCGCAAGGGGAGCAGGCCAAATTAGCTGTTTCCGCGAGGAAGGAGGGTGGTTGCAACGATCACAAATACGCGCGGTACATGTGATCGTCAAAAAATGCGGGACAGGGCGGGGCCGGTCGACCCCGCCCCGCCCGCGATCTTGCTTATTGCGAGAACGATTTCAGATATTCCGTGACCGCTTCGATATCCTTGTCCTTCTTCAGACCGGCAAAGGACATTTTGGTCTTGGCGATATAGGACTTGGGTTTGCTAAGGAACTCGGCCAAAGCCTCTTCAGTCCAGACCTGTCCCCCCTCGCCCATCTCGACGATGGTTTTGGAGTATTTGAAGCCCTCTTCGCCGCCCAAAGTCCGACCAATCAGATGATTCAGCTGTGGGCCCACCTTGTTCGCAGCACCTTCGCCAACCTGATGGCACGCTTTGCACTTCTTGAACACCTTCTTGCCTGCGTCCACCAACTCCGGATCAAGTGCAACGACTACAGGTTCTGCTACAACTGGTTCCGCAGCAACAGGTTCTGCCGCAGCTTCTTCCTCAGCCGCTGGCGCCATTTCGGCCGCAGCCTCGTCGCCCGCGACATCCGGCGTCACGTCCAAAACGGCCGCCCGCATTGTGACCTTCACCTCTGCCTTGCAATTTTCCATGCACGGCGCCTGCGAGAACTGCGGATATTCGGTCTCAGCACGATCATCTATGATGAACCCATCGGCGTTGGGCATTTCCACATCCAGAAACGTCTCTTTCGACAGCACGAAATCGTCGTCCACCATATCGTTGGAATACAGAATATACGCCACGATCGCATAGACCTCGTCCGGGGTCAGTGTCTGAGCATTGCCGAACGGCATCGACCGGTTGATATAGTCCCACGTCGTCGACAGATACGGCCAATACGACCCCACCGTTTTCAGCGGATCGTCGCGGTCTAGTGTGCCCATGCCCCCGGCCAGCTTCGGCCAGTTGTCGACACCTTCGGCGAACTCACCGTGGCACATGGCGCAGTTATCGGAAAAGATCGTCTCGCCGTCCTCGACGGATCCCGTTCCTTCAGGCAAACCAAGCCCGTCAGGGCGCACATCATGGTTCCACGCGGCAACTTCCTCGGGCAGTGCAGCCCGTCCCAGCCCCAGCTTTTCCGCCAGAACCGGGCTTGCGACCAATGCGGCCAAAGCCGTGGTGATCACTAGTTTACGATACTTCGACATTCTCTGCCTCCCCGTTCGGTTTCACCCACCAGGTCTGGATACAATTGTTGTGATAGATCGAGTTCAGCCCGCGTACTTCGCGCAGCTGCGTCTTCGTGGGCTGCACATAGCCAGTGCTGTCCTTGGCGCGGCTTTGCAGGAACATCTCCGAGCCGTCCCAGTCATGATCCAGATAGAACCGGGTCAGAGCCATGTCCTGACCGGGGGCAGCCAGCCGCGCCTCTTTCCAGTTCTTGCCGCCATCGATCGACACATCGACGCCAGTGATCGCGCCACGGCCCGACCACGCCAAGCCAGTGATGACCAGCGGCCCCTTGCCATGAGTGATCGGCATCTGCGGGCTGGGGCTGGTGACGACGGATTTCGCATCCATCACCCAAGTCCATTTGCGGCTAGTGCCATCTTCCAGCGTGTCAGTGTACTTGCTGGTCTCTTCGCGGCTTTCCCAAGGCGCATCACCCACTTCGATGCGGCGCAGCCACTTGACCCACATGTTACCTTCCCAGCCGGGCACGCACAAACGCACCGGATAGCCATGCTCCATGCGCAGCGCCTCGCCATTGGCCTTGAAGGCGACAAGGCAGTCGTCCATCGCTTTTTCCAGCGGGATCGAGCGCGCGTTTGACGAAGCATCTGCGCCTTCGACCATCACCCACTTGCCCTCGGGCTTAACGCCCGCCTCTTCCAGCAGAGTGCGCAGAGTGACACCGGTATATTCCATGTTGTGGATCATACCATGTGTGAACTGCGACCCGTTCAGCTGTGCGCCCGCCCATTCCATGCCGGTGTTGGCGGCGCATTCCAGGAAATAGGTGCGGGTGACGCGCGGGAAGCGTTCCAGGTCAGCATAGGTGAAAACCAGCTCCCGATCGACCAAGCCATTAATCATCAAGCGGAAGTCTTCCTTGCGCAGCTCAATCGCCCCCGAATGGTGACGCTCAAACGCGCAGCCTTGCGGTGTGATCGTGCCATCCAATGCATGGATCGGCGTGAAGTTGATCGAGCTGATCGTATCAGCCGTCAGCCATTCCACATTGCGCCGCACCACATCCGATTCAAACTGAATCGGCAGACCGTACGGCGTGGCATCCACGCCCTCGCCAGTGGCCTGCGCCCATTCTTGTTTCTCGGTAATCAACGGGTCGGGACCGGCGGCACTGGCCGCGGTGGCTCCGGCAATCGCGCCACCCGACGCCAATGCCCCTTGCAGGAACGCGCGCCGCGACGGGGGTTTGCCTTTGAAGCGGACTGTCATCTGTCTTTGCCTCCTATTAGATAATCAAATTCGTTTTTATGAATTTGATGCGGACTGTAAAGCGTAAATTGGCATTTAGGGCTTAAGCCCCCACCACCGTGACGCTGTTATTGGGGGCAACTGTGACAGTGCCCTGCTTGCGAATGTGATTTTCGACCACATCCCAAATCTGTGGGCCCTCGGTGCCCTCGTTGACGCTCGCCCAACCGGCCACGACATAGCTCTTGGCCGGGTCGATCCGTTCGCCGGTCTTCAGCAGGGTCATCTCGCTGATCCGCTCGCCCTGCGGCTTATTGATGTCGATCCGGTATCCCATGCCGCCAATCCGCACCATGTCGCCGCCTTGTTGATAATAAGGGTCGGAGTTGAACAGGTTGTCGGCAACATCTTCCAGAATGACGTTGATGAATTCCCCAGTCATTTCAGACCGATACGCCTGGCCATAGGTCATGCTGGTGACGTTCCAAATATCTTCGCGCGTGATATCCTGCCCCGGCAGAATGCTCGGGCCCCAGCGCACACCGGGCGACATCGCAATATCCGCCTCACGTTCGCTCAGAAGCGCATCGCAAATCAGATCGTCCCAAGTGCCGTTGAAGTTGCCGCGACGATACAGCAGGCTGTCGGTCTGGCCGATCACCTCGCTCATCGCGTCCTCATACGGCGCGCGCTGCGCGTCGATCACCGCAGCCACTTCTTTGTCGCTCTCGATCACGTCACTGAAAATCGGGATCAGCTTGTGGCGGAAGCCCATCATCCGGCCATCGCGCACATCCAGATCGATCCGCGATACGAATTTCCCGTTCGATCCCGACGCGATGATGATGGTTTCACCAACCAGAACCGGCTCGGGCAGCGCGTCATGCGTGTGCCCGGACAGAATCACATCAAGCCCCTTCACCCGGCTCGCCATCTTCTTGTCGACGTCGAAACCGTTATGGCTCAACAGCACGACCAGCTCGGCGCCCTCGGCCTTCACCTCGTCCACAACCTCCTGCATCCGCTCATCACGAATACCAAAGCTGTATTCCGGGAACATCCAACGCGGGTTGGCGATGGGCATATAGGGAAACGCCTGCCCGATGACGGCGATTTTCACACCGCCCCGCTCGAACATCTTGTAGGGCGCGAAATCTTCGGCCGGCTCATCCCACTCAGCGTCGAAAATATTCGCCCCTAGCGCTGCAAACGGCAGATCCTGCACCAATTCGCGCACCCGGTCACCGCCCAGCGTGAATTCCCAGTGGAACGTCATCGCATCCGGCTTCAGCACGTTCATCACGTTGACCATGTCCTGGCCCTCGGTGTGATAGCAGGTGTACGACCCGTGCCACGTATCGCCGCCATCCAGCAGCAGCGCATCGGGGCGCGCAGCGCGGATCGAATTGATCACAGTGGCCACGCGGTCCAGCCCGCCAACCTTGCCATAACCCTGCGCCAGAGATGTAAAATCATTATAGCTCAGCGCATAAGCCGAGGCGCTGCCATCTTCGATCCCGTACATCTTGCGGAAATCGGCGCCGGTCACATGCGGCACCTGCCCTTTCGCACTGCCGACCCCCAGATTGATCTCCGGTTCGCGAAAATAAATCGGTTTCAGCTGAGCGTGAATATCGGTGACGTGGATCAGGCTGACATTGCCGAACGTATCAAAGTCCAACAGCTGATCCTGGGTCAGCTTCTGCTGCGCCGCCAAACGGGCCCAGTTGCCAAATCCAGATGCGCCCAGCATCGCGGATGCGGCCATACTTACCTGTAAAAAATCGCGGCGAGAGATCATGGCTCTAAACTCCGAGCAGTTAAAGTGGTCACATGCCCCTCGCGATGATCGCCAGAGGTCAGGCCATTTTGGCCTTAGTTTTCAAAATGTTGCGATCGTTTCGAGGGTGTGGGGCAGCAGCGCCGCCCCACAACATTCGCTTAGTTCCGCACCGAAGGCGCGGCGACCGACAGGCCATTGCCGCGGCTGGCAACGTACAGTTCCAGCGCTACAAACTCGGGGCTACCGGGTTTATAGGTCTCTGCCCGCGTATCGCGCACACAGCCCTTGAACCGTGCGTGAACCGAGTTCAACTTGGCATTCTTCAGACGGTACGCCGGAAAGCCGTTGGTCTGGCCTTGGCTCAGGTGGTCGGCGCGGATCATGTTGCCATAGTTCTGCTCGTGGCAGTTGGCGCAGGACAGATCCAGCTGACCGGTGCGGGCATAGTACAGTTCTTTACCCTGCTCCCAAGTCGCCTGCACGGGGCCGTCGATCGCAACGTTGACCGGCATCCCACGCGATTGCAGCGAAATCAGCGCGACCATGTCGGTGATATCCCCACCGTCATATTTCCACGCCTTGGCCCCCATACGATTTTCGCGGCAGTCGTTGATCTGCGCCTCCATCGTGCGAACCTGCTGCGCCGCGTCATTCCACTTGGGATAAACCGCGCGAACGCCCTTCATGCTCTGCTCAACACCGTCGTGGCACGAAGCGCAGGATTTGCCCTCGGACCCGTCAACAGTGTTCCAGACCTCGGCCGCAGCCTCGACCGCCAGCATGCCGGGGTTGTCGAAGTCATCCATCTCCAAAGCCTGAGTTTCGTCAGCCCGGAAATGCCAGCCCGACATGACCTCGTCCAGCGCGCCGTCCAGATGGGCGGGGGCCGGGGCCTTGGTCACAAGCTCGGTCTCGCCATTGACGATCAGAACATCATCGTCCGCATCCGCAGCCGCAAATGTCGGAACCGACAAAAGCAGCGCAGCGATTGCAGTCATTGGCTTGAAATTCATCTAGCTTCCTCCCTATAGCGACCCTGCTCCACAAGGGAACAGGGCGCCTTTTTTTGATATCCTTAGCCGACCTTGACCGACTTGGTTTCTTCGTAGACCGAGCCATCATCGTCGTACCAGGTGAACTTCAGATCGCCTGTTTCCGGGATCGTGGCTTCGAACTCGAAATACGGGTTGGTCGAGATCGCCGACTCCATCGTCACATCGATAACGCTCTTGCCGTTGAACTCGCAGGTAAAGCGATTGATGATCGACCGCGGGATCTTATTGCCCGCCTTGTCCTTACGCTGACCCGATTCCATCTGGTGGCTGATCAGGGTCTTGAGAACGACCACCTCACCGGCAGCTGCCGATTTGGGGGCTTTGACGCGGGGTTTTACACCTTCTGCCATGATATTAACTCCTGTGAACCTGAATTAGCCGCCGCAGCCGCCGATGGTAACCTTGACGGTCGAACTGGCTTTGGCAAAGCTGCCGTCGGCCATTTTGGCGATTGCCACAACGTCCTGCGTGCCCGCCAACCGGATTCGGGTCGAGGCAGAGTGCGCCCCGGCCAATTCGCCGAAGTTGAAGGTCGCCACGCCCGGTGTCGGGTTGCCGGTTGCCAGAACCATGATGGCCGAGGCGCCCTCTGCTGCCACCGAAATCGGAACAGTGTTCCCATTCTCGGCAATCTCGGGCGCGGTCAGCGTGACGCCGCCCTCTGCAATGTCCGCACCGCCGGTAAACGCAGCGATGGCATCATCCGTTGCCGCATGTGCCCGGAAAGGCAGCATGGTCAGCGCCATCGCCCCCAGCCCAAGCGCCAGCGTATCGCGTCTTGAGAATTCCATATTCATCTCCTTACTCTTCCGCCGCCTGTCACTCTTTCAGAGTGCCCAGGAAAGCGATCACATCTTCAATTTGCTGGGCCGACAGAAGCGGATCCAGCGGGCCATCAGCAGCCTTGCCGGTATAGGCATTGCCGGGGCGGGTGAACCCGTCGACCTTATAATAGGCAGGCATAACCGTGCCATCATAGGTCAGTTTGGCATTGCTCAGAATCCCGCGCAGCTCTGCGGCGGTCCAGCGATCGGCCACGCCATCCAGCATCGGACCGACATTGCCCTGAAAAGGAACATCGGCCAGGGCGGAAATCGAATGACATGCGACGCAGTTGCCCAATTGCTTGGACCCCATGATCTTGGCCCCCTCCTCGGGGTTACCGGCCATGCCGCTCAGGGATTGCTCGACGGCGCCGTCTTCAGTGAAGACCACGTCAGCGGGCGCGACCGGATTGGCAAATGCCGCCCCGGCAGCCAGCGTTGCCGCCAGTGTCAGTGTTGAAAGCCTCATGTTTCCTCCCATGGCTACCAGTTTTTTTGCTGTGTTAGCTTAGTATACCGTAGTTCACCGCACCACCGGATTGCAACAACAAATTCATGAACGTGAATTTACCGGCGGATCGCAGCCCTGACCAGATATCAAGTCAGTATAACAACTAAATTACTCGGACAGCGTCCTTGCCAGATATTTTTGGAAAGGTTCGTCCCCTTCATAGGCTTTTTCGTTCACCCAACGCATCATGGCAAGGGTTGTCCCCTTTCCGAACGCGCCCGGTATAACGGAGACAGCAGCCTGTGCTGCAGTCTGCCCCTCTGCAACCTCTTGTGGAAAATACATCATGGTTGGCGTGAACAGCAGACCCCATTTGCGCACCATGTCCTTTTCCGGCAGGCTTTCGCCATCGAAGTCGGTCACCTCGATATCGCCAAACATATTCAACTGCACGAAAAAGAAATTCTCGGTGATATACGAATCGATCTCCGGCAGCGGGAACACTTCTTCATGCATCTTCTTGCAATAAATACAGCCACGCTGCTCGACGATGATCGCCAGCCGCTTGCCTTCGGCATTGGCCTCGGCCAGATCCTCGCGCAGATCTTTGAACGTATCGCGCATCCAAGCCGCCTTGTGCAGCCCATCATCGCCCATTTCCGACGCTGAAACCGGCAGGGCCAGCCCAACCGCCATCAGCGCCCCGATCAGAAAATGTTTCATTTTTCCCTCCCTCATTTCCTCAGCCAACAGACTGAAAGCCGGGGAACCAGCGAATCATTGCATCTGCAATCAGATTAACCGCGTTGGTTGCGATCAATATGGCAAAAATGATTAGCATTACCCCCATCACCTTTTCGACATAGCCCAGATATTTGCGGTTCCGCTGCATCCACTTCAGGAACGGCTTGGCAAACAGGGCCGCGACAATGAACGGTGCCGTCATCGACAAACCGTAAACCAGCAGCAACAACCCGCCACGCCAGATATCGCCCATCCCGCTGGCCACCATCAGGATCGAGGCCAACGCCGGCCCCACGCACGGCGTCCAGCCAAACCCAAACGCCAGCCCCATCACATAGGCCCCCAGCACGGTGGTCGGCTCGGCTTTGCTTTCGATCTTGGCCTCGCGGTACAACAACGGTATCCGCAAAACCCCCAGAAAATGCAGGCCGAACAGTAACAGAACAGCCGCCGCGACATAGCTCAGCGGCTGCTTCCATTGCGCGAATGCCTGCCCCAGCGCCGTCGCCCCCATGCCCAGCATCACAAAAATGCTGCTGACCCCAAGCGCAAAAAACACCGCAGAAATCACCAGCCGCCGCTGCGCGCCCGGCGCGATCGCCCCATCCTCGCGCAGCTCGGACATTGAAATCCCGGCCATATAGCACAGGTAAAACGGGACCATCGGCAGAATGCAGGGCGTAAAGAAGCTCAGAAGCCCCGCCAGCGCCGCCCCCGCATAGGAAATATCAAGCATTGGTGCGACTCCTTGATCAATTTACATATTCAATTTATGTTGTGGGACAAGCTGCCGTCAATCGGGTGTTTCATGGTTCTGCGTTCTTATGTCCTTGGTTTTGTAACTCTGCTGTGTCTGTCCCTCCCGGCACAAGCAGTCGAACTGATCATGGTCGAGCGTCAGGGATGCATCTATTGCATCCAGTGGAAAACCAAGATCGGGCCGATCTATCCCAAGACCGACGCCGGCAAATATGCCCCCCTTCGGATGATCGACATCGCCGACGCCCCGCCCGAGGGCGTGACCTTCGTGCGCAAAATCAATTTCACCCCCACCTTCGTTCTGATCGAAGACGGTCAGGAAATCGGCCGGATCGAGGGCTACCCCGGCGAAGATTTCTTCTGGGGCCTGCTCGAGATGATGCTCAGCGCAAAAACCGACTTTCCCGGCGCCAGCTGACGCCGATTGCGCCGCAGTGCGGCGTTTAGCTGGACGGAACCGAAAAAATGGGGCAAAACGCCCGGATGACACAGAAAACAGCCTGAGAGGGGTCTGGCATGGCTTTGCCGGTGCTTTCAAATACCATCTCCGAACAGGAAATGGACAAGATCGTGGACAATGCCACAATCGCATCCAACTTCCTCAAGGCAGTCAGCCACGAAGGTCGGCTGATGATCCTGTGCCACCTCGTGACCGGTGAAAAATCCGTCACCGAACTCGAAGACTTGCTGTCGGCCCGACAAGCCGCCGTGTCACAACAATTGTCGCGCCTGCGCCTCGAAGGACTGGTCATTCCCCGGCGTGAGGGCAAGGCGATCTATTATCGTTTGGCCGATGACCGCCCCCGACGTATACTCGAATTGGTCTATGACCTGTTCTGCGCCACTCCTGTGGGCTGACCCCGTCACAGACCGCGTCAGTTGAGGGGAGGCTCCGGGCGATGCTTGAATATCTGAGCGATGAAATGCGCGTGGCGCTGGTCGGCCTGTTCGGCGGCGTGCTGCTGGGGCTTGCCGCACGGCTGGGCCGCTTCTGCACCATGGGCGCGATCGAGGATCTGCTTTACGGCGGCTCTGACCGGCGGATGCGGATGTGGGCGCTGGCCATTGGCGTGGCCGTGCTGGGCAGCTTCGGCCTCTCGGCCATGGGCCTTCTGCACACCGAAAGCTCCTATTACCTGTCCATCCGCTGGATGCCAATGGCATCAATTCTGGGCGGGCTGATGTTCGGCTATGGCATGGCCCTGTCGGGGAACTGCGGCTACGGCTCGATCGCCCGACTAGGCGGCGGCGACATGCGCGCCTTTGTGATCGTGCTGGTGATGGGCGTGTCAGCCTATGTGGTGCTGTCGGGCCCATTGGCCCACCTGCGCGTAACACTTTTCCCGCAACAGGATGTGATCAACGACCTGCCCCCCGGCTTGGCGCACTTGCTGTCCTCATGGACCGGCCTGCCGCTCTCGGGCATTGGCATGGTGATCGGCGCCGCAATCATTGCCGCCGCCCTGACCTCCCGCGGGTTCCTCACCGACGGAAAATCGCTGTTCTGGTCGGTTGTGGTTGGCATTGCCATCACCTCTGGCTGGGTCGGCAGCACCTGGGTCGCCAGCACCGGCTTCAGCGACGTGCCCGTAGTCTCGCACAGCTTTTCCGCACCGGTCGGTGAAACTCTGCTCTGGGCGATGACAGCCTCGGCGCGCGCGCCATCCTTCGCCGTGGGGTCAGTCCTCGGTGTGGTCCTCGGCGCCTTCATCGGCTCACTGATGAAGGGCCACTTCCGCTGGGAGGCCTGCGAAGACCCACGCGAACTACGCCGCCAAATCACCGGGGCCGCGCTGATGGGCGCGGGCGCCGTGCTGGCACTGGGCTGCACCGTCGGTCAAGGCCTTTCGGCCTTCTCTGTGCTGGCCTTTTCGGCCCCAGTCACCTTTCTGGCGATCTTCGCAGGCGCTGCAATTGGCCTGCGACAGCTGATCGAAGGCTTCCAACCGGCCGAGTAACCCGCGCCGCGCAATCCCACAAATAGCAAGCGCTGGACGTGTTCCTCGTGAACAAGCTCAGGTTTCTTTCTGACTCAAATACTCCCGCCGGAGGCGTCCCGCACCCGCCAGCAGCGCACCGGTGACGACGACGGCGGCCACGCAGACAGAAAAAAGGGAGGGCCAAAGCCCCTTACCGGATGTGTTAAAGATCAGGATCTTTGGCTGGTGTAACAGCCTTCGTGGTGTCGGGCTTACGCGCCAGCGTTCCCCTGAAATTTTCTCGTCTGCCACAATGATGCCACCGTTGTCACTGACTGTTGAGAGCGCTCACTTATGAAAAAGGAGAAGTGTCGATGGGTAAAGGTCAAGGTAATGGCGGAGGATGGCCCTCTCAGACAGGAAACCCTTCGGGCGGCGGTCGTTCGAATGGCTCCTCCGGAGGAGGGAAGGGCAAATAAGAATGCAGCGAGGACGCTGCAAAAAACATCAGCGTTTGCATCGCCTCTGGGAGACCGCCAAAATCGCCGCTCCAACAGGGCGGCGATTTCTAGTTCAGAGTATACGAACCTCAATAACGCCCGCATGAGCGAGCTATATCGCACACCTGAAGTGGCATTCCGCCTGATGGTCGACACATCCGGCGAGGGGCTTGGCCAAAGCCCTCCCCCTCACCATCTCATAGAACCGACACCTACATATTCTGCTGAGTGTATTTCTTCAGCTCAGCCCGCGCGACCTGACGCCGGTGCACTGCATCCGGTCCGTCGGCCAGACGCAGCGTGCGTACATGGGTCCATTTCCCTGCCAGCGGCGTGTCCTGACTGATACCCATCGCGCCGAACATCTGCGCGGCCTCGTCAATCACCTTCAGAGCCACACGCGGAGCCACAACCTTGATCTGACTGATCCAGGGCGCCGCAGCACGGGCATCCCCCTGATCCATATACCAAGCCGCCTTGAGACACAGCAGGCGCGCCTGCTCGATCTCCATCCGGCATTCAGCGATGATGTCATAATTCGCCCCCAGCTGCGCCAGTGGCTTGCCGAAAGCTTCCCGCTCCAGAGAGCGTTTGCACATCAGCTCCAAGGCTGATTCCGCCTGACCAATCGCCCGCATGCAGTGATGGATGCGGCCCGGCCCAAGGCGGCCCTGGCTGATTTCGAAACCACGCCCCTCGCCCAGCAACAGGTTTTCGCGCGGCACGCGCACATTGGTGAACCGCAAATGCATATGACCATGCGGAGCATCGTCATCGCCATAAACCTGCATCGGGCGCAGGATCTCGATCCCTTCGGTTCCGGCCGGAACCACGATCTGGCTGTGGCGACGGTGTTTCGGCTGATCCTCTCCGCCGGTCCGCACCATGACGATATAGACCTTGCACCGCGGGTCCCCCGCCCCCGACGCCCACCATTTTTCTCCATTCAGAACATAGTCGTCGCCATCAAGCACACAGGACATCGAGATATTGGTCGCATCCGAGCTGGCCACATCCGGCTCTGTCATCAGATAGGCCGAGCGAATGCTCCCCTCCAACAGCGGCGCCAGCCAGTCTGCCTTCATTTTTTCAGTGCCATACCGCTCGAATACCTCCATGTTTCCGGTGTCTGGCGCAGAACAGTTGAACACTTCGGCGCCCAGCGGGGTCTTGCCCATCTCTTCGGCAAAATAGGCATATTCGACCGTGCTCAGACCAAAGCCCTTGTCGCTGTCGGTCAGCCAGAAATTCCACAGCCCCTCCGCCTTGGCCCGCGCCTTCAGCCCTTCAAGGATCTCGGCCTGCCGCGCGGTATATTGCCAGCGGTCTTCCTTGGGGATCTCGGCGTGATATTCATCCGCCAAAGGCGCAATTTCGTCTCGGATCATCTCCGCAACCCGCGCCAGAAGCGCCCGGTTCGCCTCCTTCATTCCAAAATCCATCTCTCTCCCCTTCATTCCTCATTGCGAAATATCGTTCCGCGCGGATAACACCACGCAGGTTTGCCAAAGGAAAGCATCATTATCCGAAAAACCATGATCCCCCAACCGCACAGGCACAGAAACTGTCTGACCTCAGCGCCAGCAGCGCGCTCCGCGACAGGTATCAAAGCGCATCGCGCAATCCGCACCAAATCATGCAGGCCAGTGCTGCCAAAAAGCCCGACAAAACGAAGGTCCGCGCTTCATTGATCACATGCGCATAGCTTCATCCGCAGAGGATTGCCCGACCCGCGCATTTTCAAGCCCAATACCTCTTGCACCCGGCCGCAGCTTTGGGTAAACGACCGCTCACGGGTGATTAGCTCAGTTGGTAGAGCGCTTCGTTTACACCGAAGATGTCGGGAGTTCGAGCCTCTCATCACCCACCATCCCCTCTTCGAAATTCAAGACCCCGCAAGCCATCAAGGCCGTGTGCGCTTTGCGTCCAGAAATTCGATAGAAACCGAAACCCGCTTTCAGAACAGACCCAGACGGCTTGAATTCACTATACAAAAATGGGCGCTGTACCAAATACTGGCGCGCCCGTTTTCGTTTAAGAATTTGATCTTAAATGGAAATGATGGTGGGTGATAAGGGATTTGAACCCCTGACATCTTCGATGTGAACGAAGCGCTCTACCACTGAGCTAATCACCCGGTGGGCGGCTTTTAGACTCACTCGGCGGCGTCTGCAAGGGGGTCTGTCGGTTCTGCAAGCGGCTCTGTCGGCGCTTTAACCGCAGCATCGTTCCGGCGCAGCTTGCAGGTAATCACTTTGGCATTGCTCAGTTGCTTGATCCGGTTGATCTTGATCTTGCCCAGCGGCGGCAAATTCATCTCGCGACTGTCCGCAAGCGCTTCGCCAAGAATCTGAAGCATCGCTTCGATCGCGGGCTTTGCGTCTTTTTTCTTCACGCCTGCGCGTTCCACGACCAGCTCGATCAACTCGCGCTTTTTCATCTCCATCCCCAGCACAACCGGGATGTCATTATTGACCACAACCGGTTCAGGCGCTTCCACAGCGGGTGCCGTTGCACGTGGCTTGCGCGCAGGCGTCTTGCGGGTTGTGGTTCGGGTTGATGTGGTTGCCGGTGTCGTTGCGCGTGCCATGGTGCCTGCTGCCCTCGATTGATTATTGTTGACCCACTTATAGCGCAGCACGGGGTGTAAATCCACTAATCGACTACAGACAATCCGGCCAAAGCCGCCAGATGCGTCAATTTTATCTACATATGGTCGAAATGCCAGCGGCGCGCCCGATGGGACGCGCCGCCGAAACAGCTCAATGCATGATCGCTTCGCTTAGTGCGCCGTGGCGCCTTCGCCTCGGCTTTTGTTCAAAGCTGCCGCCGCTGCGGCCTCTTCCGCAGCTTCGTCCCACTCGATCGGCTCGGGGGCACGCACCAAAGCGTGGCGCAGAACCTCACTGACATGGGAAACGGGAATGATGGTCATGCCCTCTTTCACGTTGTCCGGGATATCCGCCAGATCCTTCTCGTTTTCCTCCGGGATCAGCACCGTCTTGATGCCCCCCCGCAGTGCCGCCAGAAGTTTCTCCTTCAACCCGCCGATCGGCATCGCGTTGCCCCGCAATGACACTTCGCCCGTCATGGCGATGTCCTTGCGCACCGGAATGCCTGTCAGCACCGAAACGATCGATGTCACCATCGCAAGACCCGCACTCGGCCCGTCCTTGGGCGTCGCACCATCGGGCACGTGGACATGGATATCAATCTTGTCGAACACCGGCGGCTTCACCCCAATTTTCGGGCTGATCGACCGCACGTAAGAGCTCGCCGCGTCGATGGATTCCTTCATCACATCGCCCAGCTTGCCGGTGGTCTTCATCCGACCCTTGCCCGGCAGGCGCAACGCCTCGATGCTCAGCAGATCGCCGCCCACGCTGGTCCACGCCAGCCCGGTAACAACCCCGACCTGATCTTCGACTTCAGCCAGCCCATAGCGGAACTTCTTCACGCCCAGGAACTCGTCCAGATTGTCGATCGTGACCCTGACCTGCTTCGCTTCGCCCTTGACGATCATCGTTACCGCCTTACGCGCCAGCTTGGCCAGCTCGCGTTCAAGGTTCCGCACGCCCGCTTCGCGGGTATAGCGGCGGATCATCTCGTCCAGTGCATCATCCGACACCTCGAACTCGCCCTTGCGCAGGCCGTGGTTCTTGACCTGCTTGGCAATCAGATGCTGCTTGGCGATCTCACGCTTTTCGTCCTCGGTGTAACCGGCCAGCGAAATGATCTCCATCCGGTCCAGAAGCGGGCCCGGCATGTTATAGGAGTTCGCCGTGGTCAGGAACATCACGTTCGACAGGTCATATTCGACCTCAAGATAGTGGTCCACGAAGGTCGAGTTCTGCTCAGGATCAAGCACTTCCAGCATGGCGCTGGCCGGGTCCCCCCGGAAATCCTGCCCCATCTTGTCGATCTCGTCCAACAGGATCAGCGGGTTTGTGGTTTTCGCCTTTTTCAGCGCCTGAATGATCTTGCCCGGCATCGACCCAATGTAAGTCCGACGGTGGCCACGAATTTCAGATTCGTCACGCACCCCGCCCAAGGAGATGCGGATAAACTCGCGCCCCGTGGCCTTGGCGACCGATTTGCCCAAGCTGGTTTTACCCACGCCCGGCGGCCCGACAAGGCACAAGATCGGCCCCTTCAGCTTTTGGCTGCGCTGCTGCACCGCCAGATATTCAACGATGCGCTCCTTGACCTTTTCAAGTCCATAGTGGTCGCGATCCAGAACCGCCTGCGCCTTGTGCAGATCCTTTTTGACGCGCGATTTCACGCCCCACGGGATCGACAGCATCCAATCCAGATAGTTGCGCACCACCGTGGCTTCGGCGCTCATCGGGCTCATGTTCTTGAGCTTTTTGACCTCGGCATCGGCCTTTTCGCGCGCTTCCTTGCTCAGCTTGGCGGCGTTGATCCGCTCTTCCAACTCGGCAATTTCGTTTGCACCCTCTTCGCCATCGCCCAGCTCCTTCTGAATGGCCTTCATCTGCTCATTCAGATAATATTCGCGCTGGGTGCGCTCCATCTGGCTTTTGACGCGGGTCTTGATTTTCTTCTCGACCTGAAGAACGCTCATCTCGCCCTGCATCAGGCCGTAAACCTTCTCCAGCCGCTCGCTGACGCTCAGCGTTTCCAGCAATTCCTGCTTCTGCGCTACTTCAATGCCCAGATGCCCGGCCACCAGATCAGCCAGCTTCGCAGGCTCCGATGCTTCGGAGACCGCAACAAGCGCCTCTTCGGGGATGTTTTTCTTGACCTTGGAGTAGCGTTCGAACTCGGTCGAAACCGTGCGCAGCAGCGCTTCGATCGTCGCCGCGTCACCCGGCATTTCGGTCAGATACTCGGCCTTCGCCTCGAAGAACGACTCGTTTTCCAGAAACTCGGTGATCCGCACACGCGCCTGCCCCTCGACCAGCACCTTAACGGTGCCATCGGGCAGCTTCAGCAGTTGCAGCACGTTGGCCAGCACGCCAGCCTTGTAAATCCCGTCCTCAGCCGGATCATCGACCGAAGGGTCGATCTGGCTCGACAGCAGGATCTGCTTGTCATCCTGCATCACCTCTTCCAAGGCGCGCACGGATTTTTCCCGGCCCACGAAAAGCGGCACGATCATATGGGGGAAAACCACAATGTCGCGCAGCGGCAGGACAGGATAGGAGGGGTTGAGTGGCTCTTGCATACTCGGTCCTTTATTATCAGCAGACGATGCGGCCCCGGTCATCGGCGGCCCCGCCGTCCCTTTCACGATACAATATCTGGGGTCTCCCCCGCGCGTTTCAACCGTATAACGGTTTCGTTACAGTCAGAATGCCCTCGCATCGCAGCATCGGCAAGGCGCGTTCTGGAAAGATGATTGATTTTCCCCTGATGGTTGCACGCGGCGGCGGGTTTTGCCTTTTCGGGCGCCGCCTTTGCCATGTGCGATCACATCGGCTCGATATCGCCCTCGGCCCGCTGCGCGTGGAAGGCCGCCTGAAACGCCTCGAATGTGCCCGCCGTAATCGCGTCGCGCATCCCCTGCATCAGTTCCTGATAATAATGCAGGTTGTGCCATGTCAGCAGCATCCCACTGATCATCTCCTGCGCGCGGAACACATGATGCAGATAGGCTCGCGAATAACTGCGGCACGCCGGACAGGTGCATGCCTCGTCCAAAGGCCGTGGATCATCCTGATGCCGGGCGTTCTTGATATTCACCACGCCGTGGCGGGTAAACACCTGCCCCGTCCGCCCCGAGCGCGACGGCAGCACGCAATCCATCATATCAATCCCGCGCGCTACGGCGCCCACGATATCGTCGGGCTTACCCACTCCCATCAGATACCGCGGCTTGTCCTGCGGCAGCATATCAGGGGCATAATCCAGCACATCGAACATCATCTCCTGACCTTCGCCCACTGCCAGCCCGCCAACAGCATAGCCATCAAACCCGATATCGCTCAGCTTTTCCGCACTTTCAGCGCGCTGATCGCGGAAAATACTGCCCTGCTGAATGCCGAACAGCGCATGGCCGGGCCGGTCGCCAAAGGCATCACGGCTGCGCTGCGCCCATCGCATCGACATCCGCATGCTTTCCAGCGCGACTTTTTCCTCGGCCGGAAACGGCGTGCATTCATCGAAACACATCACGATGTCACTGCCCAGAAGCCGCTGAATCTCCATGCTACGCTCGGGCGTCAGGGTGTGACGCGACCCGTCGATGTGCGATTTGAAGGTCACTCCCTCTTCGTTCATCTTGCGCAGACCGGACAGGCTCATCACCTGAAACCCGCCACTGTCAGTCAGGATCGGCTTTTGCCAGTTCATGAATTTGTGCAGCCCGCCAAGCGCATCAATCCGCTCGGCCGTTGGCCGCAGCATCAGATGATAGGTATTGCCCAGCAGGATATCCGCCCCGGTCGCCGCCACGCTTTCGGGCAGCATCGCCTTGACCGTCGCCGCCGTGCCCACCGGCATGAAGGCCGGCGTGCGAATATCACCGCGCGGGGTCGCTATCACGCCGGTGCGCGCCTTGCCATCAGTGGCGTTCAGCCTAAATTCAATCCGTGCCGTCATTCGTTACCCCTTCTGCTCACACTACCCCGTCCCACACGCGGCCCCGTTTCGCCGAGCCTGCGCGGCAAACGCCCCCCTATCGGACAGTTTGCAGCAAATGCCAAGATGTCAGGGCCTCTCTATGCGAACAAGCTATCCTATTGAGCAAGAAGCCCCCCGCAAGGCCCCGCACACACCAAGATTGCCCTGCCCCACTTTACCTCGGGCGCGGCGTTCCTTATATCTTCACTCAGGAAATAATGGACAGGTTAGATGACCCAGACCGCAGAACCTCTTGAAGGCGCCCCGCTGATCGCGCCCTCCAGCACCGATCATCCGCTCTATGATGCCGTGGTCGAGGCCTGCCGCACCGTGTACGACCCCGAGATCCCGGTCAATATCTATGACCTTGGTCTGATCTACACGATCAATATCAGCCCTGAAAACGAAGTCCACATCACCATGTCGCTGACCGCCCCCGGATGCCCGGTCGCAGGCGAGATGCCCGGTTGGGTCGCCGAGGCGATTGAACCGATGGATGGCGTCAAACATGTCGAAGTTGACCTGTGTTGGGAACCGCCATGGGGCATGGAAATGATGAGCGACGAGGCCCGCCTCGAACTCGGCTTCATGTAAACACTTCGCAAGTTATTTTACCTGCTTTCGCAAAATGCAAGTAAAAATACTTGCAAAACGCCCAATCCTGCGGCACTCTCGCCTGACGGAGGCCGCATGACCCACCCCATCGCCGTATTGACCGGAGACCTGATCGCATCCACCGCGCTGCCCCGCGCGCGGCTCGAAAACGCGATACAGGCATTGGCACAGGCCGCGCAGCAGATTTCGGACTGGCAAGGCGGAGCGTCGCCCCGCTTTACCCGCAGCCGCGGGGATGGCTGGCAAATCTATCTGGTGCATCCCGAAATGGCCCTGCGCGCGGCACTGTATCTGCGCGCCGCCCTGCGTATCGGCGGCAAGGATCTGTCCACCCGCGTTTCAATCGCCACTGGCCCCGCTACCTTGCCCGACGCGCCCGACCTGAACCACGCCGGTGGCGCGGCTTTCGTCGCCTCGGGCCGGGGGCTGGACGCGATGACCGGCCCCGTTACCATGACCCACGCAAGCGGCGGTGCGCTCGCCGCAGCCACCTGCCTGGCCGACCATATCAGCCAAAGCTGGACCTCGGCACAGGCCCGCGCCCTGCTGCATATGCTGCCCCCCACACCGCCCACCCGGACCGAAGCTGCGGCGCTGATCGGCATTTCCCGCCAAGCGGTCGATCAGGCCCTGTCCGGCGCCGGATACGCCGCCCTGACCGAGGCGCTGGCGCTGATCGAAACCGCCCCCTAAGATGCAAGCGAATTAACCTGCCAGCATTAAAAGCAAGCCCTTTTCCTTGCCCCACAGACCGGAGCCGCCCGCATGATCCACACCTTCACCGCGCTGCTGTTCGCGCATATGCTGGCCGACTTCGTGCTGCAAACCGACTGGATTATCCGCAACAAGGCGCGGTTCGGCGTGCTGTTGCTGCATGCGGCGCTGGTGCTGCTGACCGCACAGGCCACCACCGGGCAACTGGCCTCGGCCCCGCTCTTGGTGCTGGCGGGTGTGCACCTGCTGATCGACTGCATCAAAACCTATGGCCGATTCTCCGGGCTGTCAGGTTTCATGACCGATCAGGCCGCGCATCTGGTGACACTGGCCGTCGTGGCCGTGCTGGTGCCCGACCTGTGGCAAACCGGGATGTGGGCCGCCCTGCCGCAGCTTTTGCCACTGATGGCGCTGCTGGCCGGGCTGATCGCCACCATCACCGCAGGCCAATACGCAATTGGCCTGCTGATGCGCCCACACGCCACCCGCATTCGCAACAACGGGCTGAAACAGGGCGGGCGCCTGATCGGAATGCTGGAACGCGGCCTGATCTTCGCGCTGATTCTGTTGGGCCAACCGCTGGGCGTTGGCTTTCTGGTCGCCTCCAAATCAATCCTGCGCTTCGGCACCGCCACCCGCGACCAACGCACAGCCGAATATGTCATCATCGGCACTCTGGCCTCGTTCGGCTGGGCAATTCTGGCCGCTTATGCCACCCAATGGCTGTTGTCTTGCCTGCCCCCGCTTGAGATTGCCGCCCAACAGCCCTAGATTACAGACAAGCAACACAACAGGACCAAACCCATGTTCGGCATTCCCGGCAAACAGGCCGTCAGCATCACCCCCGCCGCCGCGACGCAAATCGCGCGCCTGATGACCAAGGACGGTCACAAGGGCCTGCGCATTGGCGTCAAAAAAGGCGGCTGTGCCGGCATGGAATACACCATGGATTACGCCTCCGAGGTTGATCCGATGGACGAGGTCGTGGAACAGGACGGCGCGCGGGTGATGATCGCCCCCATGGCGCAGATGTTCCTCTTCGGGACCGAGATTGATTACCGCAGTTCGCTGCTGGAAAGCGGGTTCCACTTCAACAACCCCAACGTGACCGAGGCCTGCGGCTGCGGCGAATCCATCAAGTTTGCAGGCATGTAAGATGGCCGTCGATCCAGAGTTTCTGGATCACCTGCGCGACCTTTTCGCCGGTCTTGGCCCGATCCGCACCGGGCGCATGTTCTCGGGCGCCGGGCTTTATGTCGAAGACGACGTGATGTTCGCGATGATCAGCAGCGCCGGAACCCTGTTCATGAAATCCGACGCGACCACCGAACACGCCTTCCTTGAAGCGGGCTCCACCCCCTTCAGTTATGAACGCGGCGGCCGGACGCAGGCCATTAACAGCCTGATGTCCCTGCCCGAAAGCGCGCTGGATGACCCCGACGAGGCGCTGCACTGGGCACGCCTGTCGCTGCCCCCGGCCCATATCGCCGCGGCCGCAAAGCGCCAGCAGAAGGCGCGCAAGAAGGCCCGTAAAACCTAAGCTCCGGCTCGGCTTCCGGCCTTCAGATGAACATAGGTCTCCTCAAACCGGCGCGACAAATGCTCGCCCGCCAGGATCACCTTGCCCGACCCCATCGGCGCCACGTTGGCGTCGTGATTGGGGTTGAAAAACAACGGCACTGAAATCCGCTCGGCCGCCGACCCCTTGACCCGGTGCGAAGTCGCCACCACGCGCCCCTGCGTCCACATCTCAAGCATCTCACCGAAATTGATGATGAACGTGCCCGGCTCTGCCGCCACCGGCAGCCAAGTCCCCTCGCGGGTCAGCACCTCCAACCCCGGCGTGCCGTCGGTCGCCAGCAAGGTCAGACAGCCATAATCAGTATGCGCGGCAATGCCGAAATCCTTCTCCCCGGCCCAATCCGGCCGCTGCGGGTAATAATTGCCGCGCAGCAAGGCCATCGGGCGGCTGAACTTGTCATCGAAGTAACTGCGATCTTCGCCCATCGCTGCGGCAATCCCCCGCAGCAAACCCATCGCCACACCAAGCGCCTTGGCGTAATAATCCTGCACAACCTGACGGAATTCCGCCTGCCCCTCTGGCCACAAATTGGGCGCATAAACCCCAAGGCGCGCCAACGGATCCCCCGGCGGCAGCTCGAATCCGCAATCGAAAACCTGCTTGAAATCCGGGTTCGCGTCAGGGTCCACCTGCTCGGCCAACGCAGCCCCCCAGCCCCGGTTCGCCCCGGTCCGCGCCATATCCACCGCCTGTTTCTGCGCCTGCGGCAACCGGAAAAACCCGCGATAGGCCTCGATCACATCCACAACCTCCTGCGCCGAAATCGCGGTATTATGCACCGTCAGAAACCCGACCTCCTGCGCGCCGTGCCGCATCTGCCGCAACGTCGCCGGATCACCTGCCTGCAAAGCTGCGGCATCAATGGATGGAATCATCGCCACCTCCACATCGTTCTGCCCACAAGGGGTCACTCTCATCCTGCCAGATCTTGACCTCAGCGCCCAACTGGCAAAGATGCCCACAACAGAAAAATAATCAATTTGACGGGGAAACGCATGATGCGACGCAAACTGGCCGCAGGCAATTGGAAAATGAACGGGCTCAGCACAGACTTGGCCGAACTGGACCGCCTGATAACCCGCCACGCCGCACCCGCCGTCGATCTTCTGCTCTGCCCACCCGCCACACTGCTCGCTGCGGCCTCGGCCAGACTTGGCAACCACCCGCTGCTGATCGGCGGGCAGGATTGCCACGCTGCGGCCTCAGGCGCCCATACCGGCGACATCTCGGCCAGCATGCTGGCTGATGCCGGTGCACGCGCCGTGATCCTCGGCCACTCCGAACGCCGCCAGGATCACGAGGAAACCGACCAAATGGTCCGCGCCAAAGCCCGCGCCGCCCACGCCGCTGGCCTGACAACCGTCATCTGCCTCGGCGAATCCCTTGACGAACGCGAGGCCGCAAATACCCTCGACATCATCGGCGGTCAGCTCTCCGCCTCGGTGCCCGACAATTCCACCGGTGAAAACCTGGTGATCGCCTACGAACCGATCTGGGCCATCGGCTCGGGCCTGACCCCCACCCTCGACCAGATCGGCGAAGTCCACGACTTCATCCGGACCCGCCTCGAACGCCGCTTCGGCGCAGGCGTCGGACGCTCGGCCCGGCTGCTCTATGGCGGCTCCGTCAAACCTGAAAATGCAGCTGAAATCTTCACCATCTCCAATGTCGACGGCGCCTTGGTCGGCGGCGCCAGCCTGACAGCAGATGACTTTTCCGCGATCATCACAGCGCTCGAAGCCAGCACGACCTGATCCTTTCACATTTTGCAAATATCCAAAATCCAGCCGCTCCGTGATCGGGAAGGTCGGATTTTGAGTATTTTCATCAGAAAGAAACGGGCAAAGGCCTAAAACAGAAGCGACGCCCCGATACAGAGCGTCGCTTCTCAGTTTCTTCACAATCGGCGCGCGGAAGCGCACATTCGGATCACGCCTAGTTGGTGATGATCTCAGGTCCCATGAAGGTCGTCGGCAGCCAGGTGCTGAGGATCGGAATGTATGTCACCATGATCAAGAAGACGAAGAGCACCGCCAGGAAAGGCAGCGACGCCCGCACCACCCGCATCATCGGCATGCCCGCCACGCCAGATGTCACAAACAGGTTCAAACCGACCGGAGGCGTGATCATCCCGATCTCCATATTGACCACCATGATGATGCCCAGATGGATCGGATCAATGCCCAGCTGAATGGCAATCGGAAACACCAGCGGCGCCACGATCACGATCAAACCCGACGGTTCCATGAACTGCCCGCCAATCAGCAGGATCACGTTGACGATCACCAAGAACATCACCGCTCCAAAGCCAGCTTCCAGCATCACGCCCGCAATCTGCTGCGGGATCTGCTCATCGGTCAGCACATGCTTCAGGATCAGTGCGTTGGCGATGATGAACATCAACGTCACCGTCAGCTTGCCCGCCTCGAACAGCGTATCGCGGGTATCGCGGTGGAAGAAGACCGTGATCAGCGCCAGTGGCTTGTCCATCAAGCTCAGGTTTCGCTCGCCCTCTGGTCGGGCCAGCGGCCCCATATCACGGTACACAAAGCTGGCAATGAAGAAGGCATACACCGCCGCCACAGCCGCGGCCTCGGTCGGGGTGAAAATCCCGCCATAGATGCCGCCAAGGATGATCACGATCAGAAACAGCCCCCACCCGGCGTCACGGCCAGAGGAGAACACCTCGCCCCAGCCCAGCCACTCGCCCTTGGGCAGGTTCTTGACCTTGGCGATGCCATAGATCGTCAGCATCAGCATTGTGCCCGCCATCAGGCCTGGAATGACCCCCGCAAGGAACATCCGACCGACCGATACATCGGTGGCCGAGGCATAGACCACCATCACGATGGAGGGCGGGATCAGAATGCCCAGCGTGCCCGCATTGGCGATAACACCGGCGGCGAAATCCTTGGAGTATCCCACCTGCCGCATTCCCGCGATCACGATGGATCCAATCGCCACGACCGTCGCCGGGCTTGACCCCGACAGCGCGGCAAACAGCATACAGGCAAATACGCCCGCAATCGCCAGACCACCAGGAAAGTGCCCCACCAGCGCGATGGAAAACCGGATGATCCGCTTGGCCACCCCGCCCGTCGACATGAAGGACGATGCCAAGACGAAAAACGGGATCGCCAGCAGCGTGTAATGCCCCGCCATTGCCTGAAACAACGTCTGTGCAATCGACGCCAGCGAGGTATCGCCCAGCACCAGCAGGAACACGATCGAGGACATGCCCAAGCTGACAGCAATCGGAACCCCGATCAGCATCAGCCCTATGACCATGGCAAAAAGAACTGCAACTTCCATGGCTTATTCCTCGTAATTCATGTGTTTGACGTCTTCCACGGCATCCTCAGCCTCATGGCTGACGATCAGGCTTTCGGCCTCGCCCCGGATCAGGCGCAGCGTCGCCTGAAGAAACCGGAACAGCAGCAGCGCCATACCGAAAGGCAGGATGGCATAGGGGATGAACCGCGGCAGCTTCTCGTAATGCTCGCCCTCGTTCATCACCGGTTCGATCCAGCGCAGGAATTCCGGGAACGGGATATCCACCACCTCGTACCAGCCACGGAAACTTGTCCGCTTCATCTCTTCCAGCCCGGTGGGAAACCAGCGCCCCGTCGTCTGTGGCAGGTTGGCGAAATTCGCCCAGTAATCCCACGCCCCCTTCAGCAGCAGCATCGTATACGCGATACAGACCGCCGCCGCCAACAGCGCCAAAACCCGGCGCAGTTTCGGGCTGAAGAATACCAGCAACGCATCCACCCCCAAATGCGCCGTGACCTTGACCGCATAGCTGACGCCAAACAGCACCAGCCAGGCGAACAGAAACGTTACCGCCTCGAGGCCCCAGATCAATCCGGTGTTGAACCCATACCGCAGGATCACATTGACGAAGGTGATCACGGTCATCAGACCAAGGATCAGCGCGATTCCGGTCTCCTCGATCTCGTTGACCACTCGGCCAAGCGCCGTTTTCGGCTGACATTGCGCAGACATCGCGTGCCCCTTCCCTCCGAAGGATATGGAAAACCCGGCCCCGTTTCTGGGGCCGGGCAAGTTGGCCTTTATCTCAGGCTCAGTGTTTGGCGTTGATCGCCTGGGCCGCGTCGATGTTCTCTTGTCCGACGTCAGCGGTGAACTCGGTCCACACGGGCTTCATCACATCGACCCATTCCTGGCGCAGCTCGGGCGTCAGTTCGCGGATCACGCCGCCCGCATCCAGAATGGCCTGACGCGCCTGCGCATCCACTTCGGCCACAGCAGCGTTCCGGCTTGCAGTCACTTCGGCGACGATTGTGCCCAGCTGGCTGCGTACATCCTCGGGCAGGCTGTCCCACCAATCGGTTGAGGTCACGACCATATAGTCAAGCACGCCGTGGTTGGTTTCGGTCGAGCCGTCCTGAACCTCAAAGAACTTCTGACCATAGATGTTCGACCAGGTGTTTTCCTGACCGTCCACAACGCCGGTTTGCAGCGCGCCGTACACTTCGGAAAACGCCATCGGCTGCGGCGAACCGCCAAGGGCAGACATCTGCGCCTTCAGCACATCCGAGTTCTGCACCCGGAACTTCATGCCCTTGGCATCCGTAGGATGCACCAGCGGCTTGTTGGCCGACATCTGCTTCATGCCATTGTGCCAGAATGCCAGCCCCAGCAGACCGCGGCGGGTCATCGACTGCTTCATCGCCTTACCGGTTTCCGAGTTCTGGAACTCGTCTACCGCATTGATGTTCTTGAACATGAACGGCAGGTCGAAAATGCGGAACTGTTTGGTGAACTGCTCGAATTTCGACAGGCTGGGCGCGGCAAACTGTACGTCGCCCTGCAGCATCGCTTCCAGAACCTGATCGTCGTTATACAGCGTCGAGTTCGGGAAAACCTCCATGCAGGCCTTGCCGTTCATCTCAGCGTTGACGCGCTCCATCAACAGGGTGGCGGCGATGCCTTTGGGGTGTTTGTCGGTGTTGGTTACATGGCTGAACTTGATGACAATCTCGCCATCGTCACAGGCTGCAAACGCGCCCTGTGCGGTGACAGTCAGCGCCAGCGCCGTTGCGGCAGTGGTCAGGAATTTCATGTCGGTCTCCTCCCGAAATCTCGAAAACGTTTCAGTGCGCCCCATTCGGGCGCGACATGCAGAACATTCCCAAAGGTGAGGCTCCACTCAAGCAAAAGTGAGCGTTTTTTGAGCGCCTGAAAAACACCCACTATTTCAAACGCTTAGGTATGCGCCCAACACATACCCGCCATGCCGCAAAGCAGCAATGTGCGGAAATCCGCACAGGCCTGATGCATCACTGTGCGAAAATCCGCACAGCAGCAGAACGCCCCCGCGCCCGAATCCCGCGCAGCCCAGCCTCAAACCGGCTCAGCGGAACTCTTCGGGTTTGATCCCATAGCGCGCCAACTTGTCGTAAAACGTCTTGCGCGGCAACTTCAGCGCCTTGGCCGCCTCGCTGGCATGGCCCAACTCGCGGCGCAGCGCGGCAATCAGCAGGCTGCGCTCCACCCGCGCCATCTGCTCGGCCAGCCCCAGATCGGCACCGGGGCTGTCCGCCTCGCCTTCTCCCGCACCCAGTCCCAGCGCGAACCGCATCGCCGCACTCATCAGCGCGCGCGCATTGCCCGGCCAATCCTGCGCCATCAACCCGGCCACCACATCCGGCGTCACCTCGGGCGGGGTCAGCCCCGCCTGCTCGCTGGCCTGCGCCACATATTGCCGGAACATCACCGGAATATCGTCGGGCCGCTCGGCCAGCGACGGAATGCGCACCCGCATCACGTCCAGCCGGTAAAACAAATCCGGGTTGAAATGCCCGTCCTGCGCCGCTGCCCGCAGATCGCTGGTGGTGCCGCCAATCACCCGCGCCGTCATGCCCCGTTCGATCCGTTCCAGCGCGGCAAACTGCGTCTCGGTCGGCATGTTCGACAGCTCGTCCAGAAACAGGCTGCCCCCCGCCGCCGCCTCGCAAGCCGCCTCGAACGCTGCGCGGTCCAACCCCGCCGCGGGCCGCTTCACAAACGGTCCCTTGGCAACCGGCGACATCAGATGAATCACCTCTGCCACCTTGGAAATCCCTGATCCCGGCGCGCCCATGACCAACACCTCAGCCCGCGCCTGCGCCACGATCCGCACCCGTGCCCGCAACCCCTCGGATACCGCCGAGGCTCCGAACAACAACCGCGCCGCCGGGTCGCCCGCCTCCAGTTGCGCCTTCAGGCGGCGGTTTTCCAACACCAGCGCGCGGTTTTTCAACGCCTGCTCAACCACCGCCAGCAGATCGGCCGGGGCACAGGGTTTTTCCAGAAACCCAAACGCGCCCTGCCCCATCGCCTTGACCGCCATCGGAATATCGCCTTCGCCGGTCAGCAGGATCACCGGCAGCTCGGCATCCACCCCCTGCGTATACTCCAGCAGGTGAAACCCATCGCGCCCCGGCATCCGGATGTCCGAGACAATCACCCCCTCGAACCCGGCCGAGATATGATCCTTCGCCTCGATGAACGACCCCACCGCGCGCGGCTTCAGCTCAGCCAGCTCCAGCGTCTGCGCCAGCGCCTCGCGCACCGCCACGTCGTCATCCACCACCATCACCCGCCGTATCATGCCGCCGCCTCCTGTGCCGCTGCCGTCAGCTCGACCGTGAACACCGCGCCGCCGCCAGTCCGGTTTCGTCCACGGATCACGCCGCCAAAACTCTGCACCAACCCGTAAGAGATCGACAACCCAAGCCCCATCCCCTCCGAGGCCCCAACCTCTTTGGTCGAATAAAATGGATCGAAAATCCGCTCCGGCTCGCGAATGCCCGGCCCGGTGTCGGCCACATCCAGAAAAACCTGCCCCCCCGCACGGCGCAGCGTGATCGTGATCCGCTTGCCTGTCCGCCCGGCCATCGCATCCACCGCGTTGCTGATCAGATTGACCACCACCTGCCCCAGCCGCACCTCGCCGCCCATCACCTCGACCGGGCCGGGCGGCGCGTGCCACTCCAGCGCCACCCCCTCCTGCAGCAGGCGCGCCTCGCTCAGTTCCAGCGCGCTGCCCACCACCATCGCCAGATCGACCCGCGTCACCGGTTCGCTTTCCTGCCGGGAAAACGCGCGCAGGTTCTTGATGATCCGCGCCATGCGCTTGGCCAGCGCGCTGATCCGCTCAAGGTTTTGCACCGCCCCGCCCGGCTTGCCGCGATCCAGAAACAACGCGCCATTCTCGGCATATTGCTGGATCGCCATCAATGGCTGGTTCAGCTCGTGGCTGATGCCCGCACTCATCTGCCCCAGCGCGCTCAGCTTGCCCGCCTGCACCAGATCGGCCTGCGCCTTCTTCAGTGCCGCCTCGGCGGCACTGCGCTCGGCCACCTCGCGCCGCAAGGCCGCATTCGCCGCCGACAGCTCGCCGGTGCGCTCGGCCACCCGCGTTTCCAGCCGTGCATTCGCCAAGGCCAGCGTCCGCCGCCGCTCTGTCGCCAGAAACAACAGCGCCCCGAATGCCAGACAGACCGCCGCCACAACCGCCGCCTGCAACCCCGCCAGCCGCCGCGCCGGATCAACATCAATCAACGCCTCGGCCCGCATGCCGATCACTGGCAAATCCCGCGCCAGATGCAACGCCCGGCGCGGCACATAGGGCGACCAATCCGCCAGCCACATCTCATGCCTCCCGGTCTGGCGCATGGCAAAATCCGGCATCGCACCGGTTTGCGGACGCAGCCCGCCCCCCGTACGCTGCTGCCAGAACAACAGCTCGCTGCGGTTGGAAATGAACACCACCCCATCGTCGTCGGTGAAAAACACCGCCGGGCGCGCCCCGCGCCACTCGGCCTCGACCCGCCCGATATTGGCCACCACCACCACCGCGCCACTGAACACCCCGTCGCCATCGAAACTCGGTGCCGCAAAATAATAGGCCCGCTGCCCGGTCACCGCGTTGATTCCATGATGCTCGCCCAAAGCCCCCTGCCGCGCCCGCTGAAAATAGGGCTGATCCGCGACCATGTCCGGCTCGGTCCCGTTGGCCGTCGCCAAAACCCGGCCCGCAGAATCAACCCGCAGCACATCCAGCGCTGCCGTCTTATCCGCCACTTCAAGCAGCAACACCCGCGCCCGCGCCACATCCGCAGCGCCGTTCAACCCGGCCAGCCCCGGATGATCCGCCATCAGCACCGCCAACTGCTGATACAGTTGCAATTGCCCCGTCAGCCGGTCCGTCGCCAGCGTCAGATCCGCCTCGCCGCGCTGCGCCACCTGGTCCAGCGCCTGCACATAGCCATAGCGCCACACCCCGCCCGCAAAGACAGTCACAGCCGACAAAAACAGGATAAACACGGTCAGACGCCGCCACACGGATCGCTTCATGCGCCGCAATCTATCGCGTCGCCCCTTGCATTGGCCAGAGGGCATGACAAAGCTGCCCGCATGATCGCATTCGACCAATCCCCGACCCAGCCCGGTTTTGTCCAAAACCCCTATCCGTTCTACCACCGGGCCCGCGCCACCGGGGATCTGTTTTTCTGGCGCGACTACGGCCTGCCCTGCGCCGTCTCCCACGCCGCTGTCTCGGCCCTGCTCAAAGACCGCCGCTTTGGCCGCGAAGCGCCGCCCGAACTGACCCCCGCCATTCCGCCGCACCTGCGCCCCTTCTATGACATCGAGGCGCATTCCATGCTGGAACTGGAGCCGCCCCGCCACACCCGCCTGCGCGCGCTGGTGCTGCGCGCCTTCACCACGCGCCGCATCGCCGCGCTGACACCCGAGATTGAAACACTGTGCCACCACCTGATCGACGCTTTTCCGCCCGATCAGGTCGACCTGCTGCCCGCCTATGCCACCCGCATTCCCGTCATCATCATCGCCCGCCTGCTTGGTGTCCCCGAGGATATGGCCGACCAGCTTTTGCACTGGTCCAACGCCATGGTGGCCATGTATCAGGCCCGCCGCAGCCGCGAGATCGAAAACGCCGCCGTCACCGCCGCGCAGGAGTTTTCCGCCTTCCTGACCGGTCACATCAACGCCCGCCGTACCGCGCCCGCCGATGACCTCATCACCCACCTGATCGCCGCCGAACAAGACGGCGCTCGCCTGTCCACGGACGAGCTGATCACCACCTGCATCCTGCTGCTGAACGCCGGACACGAGGCGACCGTGCATTCCCTCGGCAACGCGGTCAAAACCCTGCTGGAAACCAACACGGCCCCCGCCGCGCTACGCCCAGACCACATTGATCAAACCGTCGAGGAATGTCTGCGCTACGATCCTCCTTTGCACATGTTCACCCGCTACGCTTATGAAAACGTAACAATTTTTGGCCACAGCTTCGCCCGTGGCGACCGGGTGGCGCTGCTGCTGGGGGCGGCCAACCGCGACCCCGCGCTCTGGCCCGACCCCGACAGATTCGACCCTGACAGAAAAATACGAACAAACTCTTCCTTTGGGGGCGGTTTGCATTTCTGCGTCGGCGCGCCGCTGGCCCGGCTTGAACTGCGCATCGCCCTGCCGATCCTGTTTGACCGCCTGCCCGAACTGCGCCTTACTCAGCCGCCAACCTACGGGAACCTATACCATTTCCACGGGCTTGAACGGCTGATGATCGACACCGCCTGATTACACCTCAAGCGGCAGTTCCGTCGTCGATTTGATCTCTTCCATCGACAACAGCGCCGTGACGTTGTGCACCTTCACCTCGCCAATCAGCGCCTGATAAAACGCATCATAGGCCCGCGCGTTTTTCACCCGCACCTTGAGGATGTAATCAATGTCCCCCGCCAACCGGTGCGCCTCCTGCACCTCAGGGCGATTGCGCAGCGCATTCAGAAACTTGTGCTGCCAGTCCGCCTCGTGCTCCGAGGTTCGGATCAGCACAAAGAAGCACGCCTCGAACCCCAGCTTTTCAGCATCCAGAACCACTGTTTGCGGCCCCATCACCCCGGCTTCGCGCATTTTGCGAATGCGATTCCAAACCGGCGTCTTCGACGAGCCGACTTTGCGTGCAATTTCATCCAACGACTGCCCGGCATCGCGCTGAAGCTCTGCCAGAATTTTCCGATCTGTCGCATCCAACCGAACTGACATTTCCCGACCTCCGGTAATTACGGAATATTTCCCCACGTTGCGCCAAAACCCAACCACATCATTCTTATCGGTGGGCGCATCTGGCGCAATAGGGGGAATATTTTCTATATTGGACAGTAAGTCAACCAATGCCCCACCGACGCTGTCAACCGCGCTCACCGGGCCGGAACAGCCACAAGCGGAAGGACTCTCTGATGCCACGCCCCTTCACTCCCAAGGTGATAACCGCCAATGCCCTTCTCGAAGGCGATGTTGTCTATTTCACCCCTCAGGACGGCTGGACCCGCGACATGGCTCAGGCCGAACTGATCGAGGACGAGGCCCACGCCCAGCTGCGCCAGCTCGAGGCCGAGCGCCAGCAGAACACCGTCGTTGGCGTCTATCTGGCCGAGGTTGCCAAAGGCCCGACCGGCCCCGAACCCACGCACTTCCGCGAGGAATTCCGCCGCACCGGCCCCTCGAACTATTTCCACGGCAAGCAAGAGGGGCTGACCTGATGTATCAATACTCCGAATTCGACAGCGCCTTTCTGGCCACCCGCAACGACCAGTTCCGCCAACAGGTCGCCCGCCGCATCGACGGCTCGCTGACCGAGGATGAATTCAAGCCGCTGCGCCTGATGAACGGTCTTTATCTGCAATTGCACGCCTATATGCTGCGCGTGGCGATCCCTTACGGCACGCTCAACAGCGCGCAGATGCGGCAGCTGGCGCTGATCGCCGACAAGTGGGACAAGGGCTATGGCCACTTCACCACGCGTCAGAATATCCAGTACAACTGGCCGACCCTGCCCGACGTGCCCGACATGCTGGATGCGCTGGCGCAGGTGAACCTGCACGCGATCCAGACCTCCGGCAACACCATCCGCAACGTAACTGCTGACCACTTCGCCGGGGCCGCTGCCGACGAAATCGCCGACCCGCGCCCCGTGGCCGAGCTGATCCGGCAATGGTCCACCGACCACCCCGAGTTTCAGTTCCTGCCGCGCAAGTTCAAATTCGCCGTGACCGGCAGCCCCAACGACCGCGCCGTGACCCGCGCCCATGACATCGGTCTGCGCATGGTCACCCAGAACGGCCAGCCGGGGTTCGAGGTGATCGTCGGCGGCGGCTTGGGCCGCACCCCGCTGATTGGTAAAGTTATCAAAGACTTCCTGCCCAAAGCTGATCTTCTACCGTATCTCGAGGCGATCGTCAGCACCTACAACCTGCTGGGTCGGCGCGACAACAAATACAAGGCGCGGATCAAGATCACCGTGCTGGAAAACGGGCTCGAGAAGATGCAGGAACTGGTCGAGGCTCGCTTCGCCGAACTGCGCCCGCAGTTCGACGGCATCGATCAAACCATGCTCGCGCAGATCGAAACCCATTTCGCCGCACCAAACTACATCAACAAAGACACTCAAGCCTTTGATTCGGAATACGAATCAAACCCGATCTTCCGCAGTTGGGCCGACACCAACCTCAGCCCCCACAAGGCCGACGGCTATGGCATCGTCTCGATCAGCCTCAAGGCCCACGGCGAAACGCCGGGCGATGCCAGCAGCGATCAGATGCGCCTGATGGCCGACCTTGCCGCGCAATACGGCCACGATGAATTGCGTATCAGCCACGAGCAGAACGTGATCCTGCCGCATGTGCATAAATCCGACCTGCCCGCGCTGCACGCAGCGCTGAAATCCGCCGGGCTGGCCACCGCCAACATCGGGTTGATCAGCGATATCATCGCCTGCCCCGGCATGGATTACTGCGCGCTGGCCACCGCCCGCTCGATCCCCGTGGCGCAACAGATCGCGGCCCGGTTTGACGAGCTGAAACTGGAACACGACATCGGGCCGCTCAAGCTCAAGATCTCGGGCTGCATCAACGCCTGCGGCCATCACCATGTCGGTCACATCGGCATTCTGGGGCTGGATCGCGCCGGGGTGGAAAACTATCAGATCACGCTCGGCGGCAGCGCCACCGAAGACGCCGTGGTCGGCACCCGCGCCGGTCCGGGCTTTTCCTATACCGAGATCGTGCCCGCCATCGAACGCCTGATCCTGGCCTATCTCGACCTGCGCGAAACACCCGAGGAAACCTTCCTCGACGCGTACCGCCGCCTTGGCCTCGACCCGTTCAAAGCTGCGCTTTACCCAGAGGCGGCCCGAAAAAATGCCGCTTGAGGCCCCCTTGTCCCCCGTCGCCGAGCGGGTCACGCACCTGAACGCGCGCTACAAGCACCACGCGGCCAGCGCGGTGTTGCGCCGGGCCATGTCCGACCCTCAGGTCGGGCGCATCGCCATGGTGTCCTCCTTCGGGGCCGAAAGCGTGGTGCTGCTGCATATGGTGGCAATGATCGACCGCACCACTCCGGTGCTGTTCATCGACACCCAGATGCTATTCCCCGAAACGCTGGACTATCAGCGCGACGTGGCCAAGCGGCTGGAGCTGACGGATATGCGCGTGATCCACGCCAACACGGCCGAGGTCGCAGCCCAGGACCCCTACGGCACGCTGCATATGCGCGACACTGATGCCTGCTGCGCCCTGCGCAAAACCCGGCCGCTGGAACAGGCGCTGTCGGGGTTTGATGCTTGGATCACCGGGCGCAAACGGTTTCAGGGCACAACCCGCTCGGCGCTCGATTTCTTTGAAAACGAAGAAGACCGCCGGATCAAGGTCAACCCGCTGGCCCATTGGGACAAGCAGGATGTTCAGGACTACCTGATCAACAACCGCCTGCCACGCCACCCACTGGTTGCCCGCGGCTTCCCCTCGATCGGCTGCAAACCCTGCACATCCGCCGTCAAACCGGGTGAAGATGAGCGCGCAGGCCGTTGGCGTGGAACGGAAAAAATCGAATGCGGCATCCACATGGTGGATGGAAAAATGGTCAGAACAGGAGCACAACAATGAGCGTGATCGTCACCGATACGGGCTTTGGCCCCGACACATGGACCGCCGACATCACCCCGCTGAGCGAGGCCGCCAACGATGCAATTGCGCTGGACCTGCCCTCTGATACCGCCCCCGAAACGCTGACGGACAGGCTGCCCGGCCTTCAGATGATCCGCGTCGATTTCCCCAGCTTCGCCGATGGCCGTGGCTTCACCATCGCCCGGCGCCTGCGGCTTCTGGGCTATACCGGTCGGTTGCGTGCCCGTGGCCATGTGATCTCAGATCAATATGCCATGGCCCGCCGCTCCGGCTTTGACGAGGTTGAAATCAGCGATGACCTCGCCGCCCGCCAGCCGCACAATCAATGGGCGTTCCGCGCCGATTGGCAGGCCCACGACTATCAGTCGCGGCTGCGCGCCGGCTGACGGCGCAAACGCGCCTTTCAACTGACATGGATCAAAGATAACTAGGGAATGCCGGTTTTATCATCGGCCAGAGACATTATTATGACCGAGATGACACCCGTGACCGAAGCCAAACCCGTCAAACTGCCCACCCTGCCCGATGCCCAGACCGTCACCATGGTCAAACACTGGACCGACCGGCTGTTTTCCTTCCGCGTCACGCGCCCCGCCTCGCTGCGGTTCCGCTCGGGCGAGTTCGTGATGATCGGCCTGATGGGCGAGCCTGACGCCAACGGCAAGCAAAAGCCGCTGCTACGCGCCTATTCCATCGCCTCGCCGTCGTGGGACGAGGAGCTGGAGTTCTACTCGATCAAGGTGCCCGACGGCCCGCTGACCTCGCGGCTTCAGCACATCGAAGTCGGCGACAAGATCATCCTGCGCCCCAAACCCGTCGGCACGCTGGTGCATGACGCGATCCTGCCCGGTAAACGGCTGTGGTTCTTCGCCACCGGCACCGGCTTTGCCCCCTTCGCCTCGCTGCTGCGCGAACCGCAAACCTACGAGGATTATGACGAGGTCATCATCACCCACACCTGCCGCGAAGTTGGCGAACTGGCCTATGGTGCCGAACTGATTGCCGGGCTGAAAGACGATCCCCTGATCGGCGAACTGATCGGTGACAAGCTGCGCTACTATCCGACCACCACCCGTGAACAAAGCCCCAAGATGGGCCGGATCACCGACCTGATGCGCTCGGGCGAGGCTTTCCGCGATCTCGGCGTCGCGCCGATCAATCGCGAAACCGACCGGGCGATGGTCTGCGGCAACCTGGCCTTCAACATCGAACTCAAAGAGATGCTCGAAGGCTACGGCCTGCGCGAAGGCGCCAATTCCGACCCCAAGGAATATGTGGTCGAAAAAGCCTTCGTCGACTGATCACAGCCACCGACCTGACATAAAAACGCCGCGCCCTGATCCAGAGCGCGGCATTGTTGTTTTACAGATCTTAACAGCTGAGAAAGATCAGCCGCCCAGCCCCAGAAGGTCCCGCGCCTGCTCCAGCACGCTTTTCAGAACCTCGGGATTGTCCTGCGCCTTTTTCAGCGCCGCCTTGGTGGTCAGCTTGACCCCGACATTCAGATCCGACGCGTCGATGGCCTCGGCCGCTTTGTCATAATCGAATCCCTCGACCGAAAAGATCTCGGTCATGCTGGGGGCTGCCTCGGTTGCGGCCTCTGTCGCGGTTGTTGTCGCGTCTGTGGTGGTTTCTGTGGCGGCATCCGTCACTGCGGTGGCCGCCTCGGTTGCGGTTTCCGTTGCCTCCTCAGTCACAGCATCGCTCGCCGCTTCGGTTGCCGACGTCGCGGTCGCAGCCGCAGCGTCAGCCGCCTCTTTTGCCGCCGCTTCAGCCGCAGCCGCCGCTTCAGCCGCCTCGGTCGCCGCCGCATCAGCCGCCGCTTTCACCGCATCAGCCGCCGCCTGCGCTTCTTCTTCAGCCTTCGCAGCAGCAGCCGCCGCCTCGGCCTCAACCTTCGCAGCAGCGGCTTTTGCCTCCTCCGCCGCCTGGTCAGCCGCAGCTTTGGCTGCCTCTGCCGCTGCGGTGGCAGCCGCTTCGGCCTCTTGCGCCGCTTTTTCGATCATCGACGGCGCTTCGATCGCCGCCGGCGCCTCTTCCATCACGGCCTCGGGTGCCTTTGGCGCCAGGACGAAATATCCGACCACCGCGATAAGAATGGCAACAACAACCCACAGCAGGTTTTTCATGGCATTTGTCCTCTCGTTGAATGGGCCGCACATTCGTGCAGCCTATGTGATACTCGGTGACAGATGCGCACATTCAAAGGAAGCAGCAAGGGGGAAAGGCTATAAAATCGGCTCAGTTCCGCTGATTTGCCGCTTGAAGTCAAACCGATGGAAGGCTACCTTGCAGCCTCGAAATTCTCCAATGACCGAAGGAACAATACCATAGCCCGCAGACCTCATAATGCGCCTCCCACGCGCGAAACCGGCCCTCGCATCAACGAACGCATCCGCGGGAGTGACATCCGGCTGATCGGCGCTGACGGTGAAAACGTCGGTGTCGTATCCCCTGAACGCGCGATGATCATGGCCGAGGAGGCTGGGTTGGACCTGGTCGAAATTTCGCCCAATGCCGTGCCGCCCGTGTGCAAGATCATGGATTTCGGCAAGTTCAAGTACGAAACTCAGAAACGGGAATCCGAAGCGCGTAAAAAGCAGAAGATCATCGAGATCAAGGAAATCAAGTTCCGCCCGAACACTGATGCCCATGATTACGGCGTCAAGATGCGCTCGGTGTTCAAGTTCCTTGAAAACGGCGACAAGGTGAAGATCACCCTGCGGTTCCGTGGTCGTGAAATGGCCCACCTCAACCTCGGTCGCGAGCTGCTCGAGCGTGTTGCAGAAGACACCAAAGAGGTTGGCAAGGTGGAAAACTTCCCCAAGATGGAAGGCCGCCAGATGATCATGCTGATCGGTCCGCTGCCCAAGTAAAGATCGCGCCGATCTGCCACATTTTCACGCCCCCGCGTTTATCCGAACGTGGGGGCGTTTTCATTTCTGCTGATCGAAGGACACCCCATGTGGGAAGAACGCTTTGCCACGCCCGAGTATGTCTTCGGAAAACACCCGGCCCGGTTCCTGACGGAACATGCCGCCTTGCTGACACCCGGTGCCACCGCGCTCAGCGTGGCCGACGGCGAGGGCCGCAATTCGGTCTACTTGGCGCAGCAGGGCATGGACGTGACCGCGCTCGAATTCTCGCCCTCCGCCATCGCCAAGGCGCGCACGCTGGCCGCCGAACGCGGCGTCAGCGTGACCTTTCAACAGCAAGACGTGCTCAGCCATGATTGGCCCACGCCCTATGATCTGGTTGCGGGGATTTTCATTCAGTTCGTCGGGCCGCAGGATCGCAAACGCCTGTTTGACGGCATGAAGCAGAGCGTCCGCCCCGGTGGCCTGATTCTGCTGCATGGCTATACGCCCGATCAGATTGCCCTCGGCACCGGCGGGCCGCCATTTGTGGAAAATATGTATACCGACGAAATCCTGCGGGCCGCCTTTGTCGGCTGGGACATCCTAGAATGCCGCAGCTACACCCGCGAGGTTCAGGAAGGCCGCGGCCATTCCGGCCAGTCCGCCCTGCTCGACTTCGTCGCACGCAAACCCGCCTGAAGCGTTATGTTTTAGCGCGCGCAAAACGCGGGCGGGGCGCGGCCCCCGCCCTTGCGCCAGCCTTTCAGCCAGCCGCCGTCACCGCCCGCCCCGTCAGCACGCCGATCAGATGCGCGCGGTAGGCTGGTGTGGCGTGCAGGTCGCCGATCAGCCCGTCTGCGTCCACGCTCATCCCCGCCAGCGCCGCCGGGCTGAAATTCGCCGTCAGCGCCGCCTCGGCCTCGGCCCAGCGAAACACGCCGCCCTCGGACGCGCCGGTCACTGCCACGCGCACGCCGTCGGCGTATTTCGCCACGAACACGCCCACCAGCGCGAACCGCGACGCGGGCTGCGCGAACTTCTGATAATTCG
>NZ_FOEP01000017.1 GCF_900110775.1 Thalassovita taeanensis
AGTATCACATACCCTGAATCAGTCTCAGAAATGCGACACAGGTAAGTCATTGAAAACAAATGGATCGCAGTCTCAAAAACTCCGGCAGACCGACAGGATTCACTGGAAAATGGCCTCAGAGGACGAGAAGTCGACATCATCAAACTCTGGTGCATTTAGTATCGCCCAGGACGACGAGAGAGATCAAGAAAAAAGCGATGATATCTCCCTACCCGCCCACGTCGCGGGCTCAGGCGGCCTCGATCGCCTGGTCGACACCGCCCGCGACTACGCGCGCGCCGCAGCCTCCGACAACACGCTGAAAGCTTATGCGAAGGACTGGACGCATTTCACGCGCTGGTGCCGAATGAAGGGCGTCGAGCCGCTGCCACCGTCAGCAGAGATGATCGGGCTCTATCTCGCGGACATGGCCTCCGGGACGGGCCCCTCGCCTGCCCTATCGGTCTCGACAATCGACCGCCGCCTTTCGGGTCTCGCCTGGAACTATGCGCAGCGCGGCTTTGCCCTCGATCGCAAGAACCGGCACATCGCCACGGTGCTGGCCGGGATCAAGCGCAAGCACGCGCGCCCGCCGGTACAGAAGGAAGCGATCTTAGCCGAAGATATTCTCGCGATGGTGGCCACCCTGCCCTTCGATCTGCGCGGGTTACGGGATCGCGCCATCCTCCTGCTGGGCTACGCCGGGGGCCTCCGCCGCTCGGAGAGCGTCAGCCTTGACGTCCACAAGGACGACACGCCGGACTCTGGCGGTTGGATCGAGATCTTCGACAAGGGTGCCCTGCTCACCCTCAATGCCAAGACGGGCTGGCGCGAGGTGGAGATAGGCCGCGGCTCCAAGGAGCAGACCTGCCCCGTGCACGCGTTGGAACAATGGCTGCACTTTGCGAAGATCGACTTCGGTCCGGTCTTCGTCGGCACCTCGCGCGATGGCAAACGGGCCTCCGAAACGCGGCTCAACGACAAGCATGTAGCCCGCCTGATCAAGCGTACGGTCCTGGACGCGGGCATCCGATCAGAGCTGCCCGAGAAAGAGCGCCTAGCGCTGTTCTCTGGCCACAGTTTGCGCGCCGGTCTCGCGTCCTCGGCTGAGGTGGATGAGCGCTATGTTCAGAAGCAGCTCGGCCATGCTTCCGCCGAGATGACCCGCCGTTACCAACGCCGCCGTGATCGGTTCCGGGTGAACCTGACCAAGGCCGCCGGGTTATAAGCTCCCAAGATGCCTGCCCGCTAGGGTTCACCTTTCCAAGAAGCGCGTTGGCGCCAAAGCTAAGGCAATGCGCCAGCAGGGCCAGATGGCTGCTCTCGCCGAAGAGAGTTACGTAATCCCAGAGTGCGTCATCCGGAGAACGTCTCATAGCTTTATGCAACCCCAGCGTCCAGGGAGCCGTCAACTTCATGACCGGCCGCTCCGTCATCTTGATCCTTCGGCAGGTCAGCTCCGATTGGCGTGACCACCCTACATGATGATAGTTCCAACATGGTAGCACCGTTCTGGACCGCGGTCTCTTCGCGGAGCTCATTCTCTGGGCGCAAATAGCGGCGATAGACAGCGAGTGCGCCGTAACGGTCAAATGTGTCGAACACCCCTGCCCGACCGACTTCCGACTGATCAAAGGTCAATGACCGGGTCTCGAACTTTTTCACCATGGCTCCCGGAGTGTCGATCTCGTCCGGCAATTCACCCTGACCCGCATTTTCTTCTTCCAGCGCCCGATAATCGACGCCCAGCATGGCATGAGTGGCACCTTCGTTATCCGTCATCGGCTCCGGCTCGCCGGGCAGGGACCTTAGGTCGTGACTGTAGCTGTAGGGCAGGTCAAGTGCTACCATGATCCACTTCCAACTCTCAACCGCACTGGTCTGAGTCTCGGCCTGGAGTTTTCGCGTCATCAGGCGATCGAGCAGCGCAGTGTCTTCGATCCAACCGCCGTCATCGCCCTGAAAGAGGTCAGTCAGCATGTGCCAGAGCTGGAACGGCTCCTTGTTCCAGGATGAATTGATTACATCCCAGACCTGAACCTGACGCGCGTGACCCGAGTTTACAGTGAAAGCCATAGGCTGCTCCAGCATCACGCCGTCCTCGGCATAGACCGCGAGCAGGGCAGGGGTGACGCGGTGCATTTTTTCCGCAAGAGAACCATGCTCGGCGAGAATCGCGGACTCCGTATCCCGCACGCTTAAACTCTGCAAGAGGGACTAGCGCGATGTCTTCGGCCAGGTTCTCGACGGATAGGCCTGTCCTACTGCGACTGACGTTGGAGTGGTTCAGTATCAGCTTGTCGAAGGGGATATCCCGGGACGGGGATCGAGTGATTTTCCGGACTGTTTTCATCATCAGCTTTACTCCAAGACGACCGCCGGAAGTCACTCTTTCGATCTCATGGTGCTTCTTGACCGCGGTCAAGAAGCACGTGTGGGAGCAAGTTGTGTGCGTAGGATCCTTTCAAAATAGGCATCAGGGTGTTTGATCGTGTCTGCTCGTGCAATCAGATAGTCGAAAACGAGAAGCAGTTTTCCTGCGCCAGCTTTTTGGATTCCACGCTTCAGTTCATCCTGGCTTATTCTAAGCAATCGAGCGAGGTCATATAGGATGCGGGTAAGAGCTTCTCCTGAGCGAGGCGGATCTGGGAAAAATCCCGTAACATGGGTGAAGTCTTCCCATGCCATTTGTGCTGGGTCTCGGTTCATCGTGGGTTTGGCTCGCGTAGTTTGTTCAGGGTATCGGACTGTTGTGACAGCAATCTTATTAATATCTTTTTTTATAGACTCTATGTGCCGGACATTTTGTCCGTTTGTGGCGGGCAGATCGATGGAATGTGGTCCATGATGCTGGTGTTCGAAAGCTTGTAAATTATCTTCGGTTTCATCTCTCGCTGCGGTATGGAGTTCACCGTAGCATGCGTCTGTATCGGCTCCGAGGGCTCTAAGTTCAGAGATAACGCTCAGGACTGCATCCATGGTTAATGTCGCTCGACGCAGGACATTTCTGATCATGTTGAGGGTAGAGACCTTTGCTTCATCGAATCGTGTCTGTTGGACTAGCGATGCACGTAGGGCCAACGCCTCAGCCTTCAGTGAGCGCAAGCGCTCGCGTTCTTCGGTGAGCTGCAAGGCTTGCGTCGTGAGCGAGCCGTACCTCTGGATCAAGGGCTTCAGATCGATACCGAAGGCATCTCTGATGACGCCTCCATACCGTAGCGGGAAGCGTTTGCCATTTGCTGAGTTCTTGCGTTCGATCAGTTCAGCAGCTGAGAGACGTCCCAGGCTGCGTCGAAGTGTTCTCTCATCGAGTCCATTTGCGCGCTCTGACAGAGAAGCGTTCGATGGGAACACGACAGTGAGTGCAAGTCGCTGGCTGTCCTGAATCTCACGTTCTTTGCGGGGTAGGAAGCTAATGAGCGCGGTCAGAACGGCGAGGTCATTGGTTGTTAGGCCGAGCTCCTTCCTCATTACGCGAACCGGGCCCAGAAGCTCATAGGGGTTAGGGCAGGGTAAAGATGTCCGTTCCGCCAGGGCGGTTGTTGCCTTAGTTGCATGTCTCATGGTGTTTCGGAAGAAAAAGCTTCCCCGTTCACCGCGAGCGGTGTTGAAATCGATTCGTTTTGGGGGTATCAATCAGGTGTCGAGACTGATTGAGGCCCTTCGGAAGCATCGCTTTCGGGGGGTCTTTCCTTTTCTAGCCGGTCCTCCTTTCGTTTTCTGCTCGTTGCTGTTGATGTCTTGACCGCGGTCAAGACACGGGGTCGTCACTCTGGCCCATCTTGATCGCGGTCAAGAAGCTCGGTGACCAACTTCCGGACTGCCTCCTCAACTCGCGGGGCAAGATCAGCGTCTACGTCGATGGTGATGCGGTTGCCCTTTCGGCCGATCTTCACCCGCTCACTGGGATGTGTCTTCTGCGTCGACGGCTTGGTGGCTGTCAGCAAGGTAACCGCGGCTTCGAGACGGTCGGGGCCTGATAAGTTGCGAGGAATTTCGCTGGCAACTTCTCGGGCTCTCGCGACGTCTTTCTCGCACAGCCTGAAGAGCTTCTCCCAGACCCGCCGACCAACGCCGTGTGCAGGTCCGATAGCCTGGATCAGTTCTATCGGGATACCCGTCGCGATACGGTTCATCCGCGAGACGAGCGATTCATCGATCTGAAGTGCCCGGTAAGCGATTGTTTGAGCGTTCTTGCGCGTCTCGTCGGTTTTCCCAAGTTCTCGAATGATCCCGGCGACAAACAGGGCCCTTTCGATGAACGATGGGTCTTGGCGCGCATTATTCTCCACGCCTTGGGCAATGAGAGCTTCCTCGTCGGTCATCTCCATGACCGTGGCGCGGACCTTCTGACCAAGTTGGCGACAAGCGAGAAGCCGACGGCGTCCATAGACGATCTCAAGCGCACCGTCCTGGGTTCGGCGAACTAGCACTGGAACCTTTTGACCGTGCTCGCGGATCGACGAGACAAGTTCATCCAGACCATCGCTTGGATCGATGCGGTCCATGACCGCGGACATGCGTATGGTGGTCGGGTCGATCAGCCGCGTGGCGTGTTTATCCTCTTCTAGCACGGATGCTTGAGCGCGAGCTACAGTCGGGCTCGTGCGCTTCACATCCAGATCCTCGTCCGAAAGCGGAGTTTTGCCCATCGCGTTCTTGAGTGAGTCCCCGAAGACCTTACGCGCCATGGCTACGCCCCCATGCCTTCAGGATTTCGCGTTCGACTTCGTCGGTCACGCGCGAAACAGACTCGATCGCGCGCTCGTAAGTTCTGCGGTTCACGTCGCGAGGTTCGACCTCGAAGATGCTCTGCTGGGTGTTCGCAGCGTCACCTACGGCTGTTGATTTCAGGAACTCGGCAGATAGCACGGCATCCCCGAGGACTGTCCGAAGCAGAGACGAAATCTGCACCTGCGGACCATCCGTATTCTCGTAGCGGGTGATCAGAACGCGCACGAAGTTCAGTCCATGTTCTGGGGCGTGTGCCTCGACGACGCCCATTAGGTTGCTCGCCATGCCCAGAAAACTCGACAGCGACATGACATCGAGCATCGACGCGTTGAGCGGGATCAGGACCCCGGTCGATGCAAAGAGGGCAGAGATCACCGAGAAGTTCAGCTGCGGTGGGGTGTCAAATATCACCACATCATATCGATTGAGGACGGGCTCAAGCGCTTCCCGGATGCGGCTATGGAACGTGGTGGCGCCGTGTCTGAAGCTCAAGGCGACCTCGAACTCGTACTCCATGATGTCCATAGATGCCGGGATCAGATCCACGGTCGGGAAGTTCGTTTTGCGAATGATCTCTGCTGCGGGCAATGGATCGTCGGATCGGATAAGATCGTATGAAGTCGGCATATCCGGATCGAGCTCGGGAGTAACCCCGAACAGGTTTGTCAGACTTGCCTGGCTGTCGAGGTCGATCAGCAAGACCCGGTAGCCGCGCAGACCCAGTAGTTGACCTACATGGGCAACAGATGACGTCTTGGCGGAGCCACCCTTCAGGTTGAAGATCGTCAAGATCTGACAAGCCTCTCCAGGTCTTCTGTGCGGGTGTTCTTCTGGCTTGATCCTTCCGGTCTCCAGAAGTACGCGTTGTGCCTCGACCATCTCCTCTGCAGAAAAGCTACGGCGGTTGCCGCCCTCCAGGACACCTTCGGGAAAGCCTTCGAGGTTTGACACATGATGGCGAAAGGTATTCTGATTGATGCGAAGCAGTTCAGCCGCTTCCCGCATGGCGAAGCGGCGAAGCCCTTTCTGAGCGTCCGGTGGGAAGGTTTCCTGCGCATGTTCACGCAACCGACTACCAAGCCGCTTGGACATGACTTCAAATCTCTGGGAGGCCCGTATCCCGTTCATTACTGCCCTCAAGTCTTTATTGTTTTGCAGAGCTTAACAGATATGGTGGATAAATCCAGACCAAACCGTTGAGCGGTCCAGTGGTGTTGAAGGCACCTATTTCTGGCGACGGTAAACTGTTAAAAATCAGCGTCTTGGGCGACCGTGCTCTCACTCTACTTCAACAGTTCGTTGTCCGCTATGAAATGACCACAAGATGTATTGTGAGTGCGTACAGAAATCAGCCGACAGAATCGGATGGGCGATTCTCGGGGAGCTTAGTCGAGCAACCCCAGCTTCTCGGCCCGCTCCAACAGCATCTTGACCGATGACGGCTGCCAGCTTGTGCGTCCACGGGGCGTGCGTTCGCGCATCACCTCCAGCCGATCACAGATAGCCCGAAGCGTGATGTCGGGATCTGAGCCCTTGATGCCTGCGACAATGGCTGGCAGTCGGCCGTCCGGTACGTTCAAGAACGGTCTCTGCCAAGAAGCCGTCGCGGACATAGACGTTTACGGTGCGCAACAAGGGCGCTTATCTTCCGACGGGTGTAGTCCATTTCACGGTTTGAACGAACCGGGGCCTAAGCCCCGATCCTCTTGATGCGGATCCCGAGCTTGCGGGCCTTGTCGACGATGTTCTCGGTGATGCCCGAACCCGGCGTGGCGATCAGGCCCTGCGGCATGGTCTCAAGCATCTTGTCATTGCGCTTGAAGGGGGCAGCCTTGCCGTGGCTCTTCCAGTCGGGTTTGAAGACCACCTGGGTGACGCCACGAGTATCTGCCCAGCGGGCCGCGATCATCTCGGCACCCTTGGGTGTGCCGCCGTGCAAGAGCACCATGTCGGGGTATTTGGCGTGCGTGGCGTCGAGGACGGACCAGATCAGATCATAGGCGTGATAGTCCCCGCCCGAGAAGGCGATCCGCGTGCCTTCGGGGCAGTGCACCTCGGTCTCCTTGCGGCGCTTGGCCGAGAGATAGGCCCGGCTATCCACCACGGCAGAGGTCAGGCCGCGATGTGAGACTTTGGATCCGGTGCGGGGCAGCCACGGCGAGCCAGTGGCGGCCGAGAAGTGGTCCACGGCCAGATCGCGCATCTGCTCGAAAGCGTCGCGATGGTCCCAGAGCTTAAGCCCGATCATCTGGAGGCGCTCGAGTTCGACCGAGGCGACTTCTGAGCCATCCTGTACGCCCAAACTTTCCCGGACCTCGTATTCGTTGTCGTCGAGAAGCTTCTGGATATGGGTGAGCCGGCGATGGAAGATCAAGGTCAGGGACCAGAGCATCTCTTCGAGATTGTCTTCCAACTGGCTGCCGATGAGGAGACCGGTGGTGGTGTCGAAAAGCGTCGCCATGGCAAGCTCGACCTCATCTGGCTGGGGCAGGGGGCGATGATCGGTCTCGCCGGGCCCCGGTGTTGCGCCGTGAAGTGCGAGGTGGTCGAGAATGGCGGAGGTCACGCCGGTTTCCTCTTGTATGTCTGTCTGATGGGGCATTTTCTGGTTCCTCTGTTTGATCTGACCCGATTTGGATGGGGCGATACCAGGACCGGCGGCGACCGGGCCGCATCCGTCAGGATCGGAGCGCAGCGGAGAATGCGCCGCGGGCCGGAAAATTGTTCCCGCGAGGAATGGCCTGAAGGGACAGGGGAATTTTCTGGTGCGGGGCGCATTGCTGCCCGGGCGAGGAGCACTCTGCTCCGACCCGCCGGTCCATCGCTCCCCTTTTCCAAATGGGATCAGATCGAACCCGCGGAACCTTTGCCCTGTCGGACATCCCCGGGGAGGTTGGTGGTCACCCGTCCTCGATCTCCAGACCTTGTGCTCTCATGGCCCCGAACAAGGACCGGCGCAGCGTATCTCTGCCAAGAGCCCGCAGATCGTCGTTGAAATCGCCCATGTTTGGCAAGAGATCACCACAGGAAATTCCAAGCGGTTCCAGTTTGTTAAGCAATCTCATTGATGCTTTGCGTCCAGCTTCGTCATTGTCCCGCGCGATCCAGATCCGCTTGATCCCCGGCGGCGGGATGAAGAGGCCGAGATGGGTGGCGGTGAGACAGGAGGCGAGATCGAACTCGGGGAGAGCCGTGCCGATCGAGAGGGTATTCTCGAGCCCTTCGCCGACGATGAGATCGGAGCCAGAGGTCCCGGACCAGAAACGGATGGCATGGCCATAGAGCTGCCCGAGGATCCGTTTGGGACTCTCGATCTCGGCCAGACCGCCGGTGGACGGGTCGAGAAAAACCCTTGCGCATCCGGTGATCTGGCCCCGATTGTCGGTGATCTTCGCGAGCAGGGCAGGGGCCCTTTGCGGCAGATTGGGATCGTCCTCGCCCTGCCGCAGAAAGACCCTCGGGTGATAGCGCAGCGCCGGACCAAATCGTGTGATCCCGCGCCCTTGCAAATAGGTGGAAGCCAATGTGCCGAGGACCGGCTTGCCAGCGGCAAAGAGTTTGCGCGCCCGCGCAATGCGTTTGCTGGAGGCTGCATCCGAGCGCTCAGCCCTTTGGGTTCCACCAGGTAAGGCAGGGCAGGGGACTTCGCCGAGGAAGGACTGGGCTTCCCTCAGCGTCTCCTTGAGCGTGGCAGACCCAAGCCGTTCCTGCAGCAGGTCAATCAGGTCGCCATATTGCCCCGTCGCATAGTCGGTCCAGGACCCGGCCTTGCGCCCACCCTGAGCTTGCAGCCGGATGGCAAGGCTCTGACCCTTTGCGCCCGAGGTATCCCCGACCTGCCAATAGTTGCCCTGTTTGCGTCCTTCGGGGAAATACTGGCGGCAGAAACTCTCGGCACGGTCTGCAAGATCGGCCGAGAGGTCTGCGATACTGCGCCGCGCGCTCATGCGGCGGCATCCGCGGCGCTGGTGCCAACGGGATGTTCGTCAAGGACCCGCGCCAGCACGTCAATGCCGTCCACCGGGATGAACACCCGCGTCTTCCACTGAATCACCTCGGTGAAACAGCCCATCGCCTTCAGCCCTGGCAGGGCCGCGCCCAACGCACCGATCAATTCGAGCCGCGGCTGTCCCATGACCAGCGAGCGGCGCAGTTGGTAGCCACCAAGAAGGTTCAGGGATGTCCTTGCATCCATGACCGCGCCGAACACCTCTTGCGGCGACATCTCGATCTGGCAGTCGAGCCCAAGGCGCGCGTAGACATTGAGAAGCTGCTCCTGGCTGACCAGACGGCCGATGGCGCGTTCCCCATCCTCAGTCTGCAGGCGATAGATGCGCATGTTGTCGGCGGGCAGCCGGTCCCAGATCGGCAAGAGCAACCCGCAGATCAGCGTGACCCTCGAGGTGGTGAACTCCGGCACCGCCTCGACCTCGGCCTGCCAGAGCTGTTCGAACATCCCATCATCGATCTCTTCCCAATGCGATTTCGAGAACTCGGAAAGGGCGAGGATCTCGGTGGCCATGGGCCGCAGCAGTTTCACCCGCAGGATCGGCACACCGTCCTCATCCATGAAGGCCGGCGCCTTCACCATCAGGGCCGCGCGTTTGGAGGAGGTGTTCCAGCACAGCGTCGCGCCCTTCGTGTCCGCGCAGATCTGTCTGACCCGGGACAGGGTCAGCGGATCGTTGCGATCGGTGCAATCGACGGTGAGCGCGGTGGCTATGGCCCCCGTCGCCTCATGCTCGAAGATCACCTTGCGGTCGGTGATCACGAATTTCTCGGCCTTGAGCGTCTCAAGACCCGCATCGAGCGTGCCTGCCTGACGCGCATCTTCGATGATGGCCGAAAGGAACCCGCCGAAGGCCTCGAAGATCGCGTCCTGCATGTCGATCCGGAGCGCGAGGCAGCGGTTCAGGAACTGCTGAATCGGCGGCAGGGTCTCTTTCATGGTGCCATCCGCCTCATCGAGCGTCAGCCCGGTCATCTCCTGGAACTTTGCATAGGAGCAGGCCTCGATCTTGCCCGCGCGCAGCTTGTAGAAAAACTGGCGCAGCGCCGCCCGCGCATAGGGGCTTTCCAGATTGTCCTCGGCGCGGAACATGTTCTGACCGCCGGTCTCGCGCTGCCCCTTGGTGATCGCGCCAAGCGTGTCGAGGCGACGCGCGATCGTGGAGAGAAACCGCTTCTCGCCTTTCACATTGGTCGCGACGGGGCGGAAGAGTGGCGGCTGCGCCTGGTTTGTGCGGTTGGTGCGTCCAAGCCCCTGGATCGCATTGTCGGCCTTCCAGCCGGGCTCCAGCAGGTAATGCACCCGCAGGCGCTGGTTCTTGGCCCCAAGATCGGCGTGGTAGCTGCGTCCCGTGCCCCCAGCATCCGAAAAGATCAGGATGCGCTTGGCATCGTCCATGAAGGCTTGGGTTTCACCAAGGTTCGAGGAGCCGGGGCGGTTCTCGACCTTGAGCCGCCCTTCACGCGTTTTCACTATGCGCCGCTTGCGACCCGTGACCTCAGCTACAGCGTCCCCGCCGAAATGCCACAGGATCTGGTCGAGCGCGCCTTGCACCGGGGCGAGGGCCCCAAGATGCTCGACAAGATCATCCCGCCGCTGCTCCGCCTCGCGGCAGATGATCGGATTGCCGTCGCCATTGAGGGCGGGGCGAGACCGCAGATCGCCGTTTTCGTCTGTGTAAGGCTCAAAAAGCTGAGTCGGGAAGCTGTGCATCAGGTAGTCCATGATGTTCTCACGCGGTGTAAAATCGACCTGCAGATCGTCCCACTCGGAGGGCGGGATGTCTTCGAGGCGCCGTTCCATCACCGCCTCGCTGGTCGAGACCACCTGAATCACCGCCGAATGACCCGCCGCCAGGTCGGCGTCGATCGCGCGGATCAGCGAGGGGCATTTCATGGCGGTGATGAGATGGTTGAAGAAGCGCTGCTTGTTGCTCTCGAAGGCGGAGCGCGCGGCGGATTTCGCCTGGGGGTTGAGCGTGCCGGTCTCGGAGGAAATGCCAGACGCTTGAAGGGCTGCCTCGAGGTTGGTGTGGATGATCTGATACGCATCGGCATAGCTGTCATAGATCGCGATCTGTGCGGGTGAGAGTTCATGCACCAGCATTTCGTATTCGACCCCGGCGTAAGAGAGGGACCGCGCGAGATAGAGCCCAAGCGCCTTCAGGTCGCGCGAGATCATCTCCATGGCAGCGATGCCCCCGGCTTCCATCGCGGCGACAAACTCGGCCCGCGTCACGAAAGGGAAATCCCCAGTGCCCCAGAGACCGAGGCGCGAAGCATAAGCGAGATTGCCGACGACCGTGGCACCGGTGGCCGAGACGTAGAGCACGCGAGCATCAGGCACGGCATTTTGCAATGCGAGACCAGCGAGACCCTGCTGGGAGGCCTTCTTGTCGCCGCGGTCGGACTTTTCGCCGGCGGCATTCGCCATGGCGTGGCTCTCATCGAAAGCAATGACCCCGTCGAACCCGTCGCCGAGCCAAGACGTCACCTGGTCGAGGCGGGAGGCTTTGCCCTCGCGTTCGGCCGAACGCAGCGTGGCATAGGTGACGAAGAGGATACCCTCGGGCAGGCGGATATCGCTGCCCTGGCGGAACTTCGAGAGCGGCACGATATCGCCCTCGCGCCCCCCGAGCGCCATCCAGTCGCGCCGCGCATCTTCGATGAGCTTGTCGCTTTTTGAGACCCAGACCGCCCTGCGGCGGCCTTGTAGCCAATTGTCGAGGATGATGCCCGCAACTTGCCGGCCCTTGCCGCAGCCGGTGCCATCGCCCAAGAACCAGCCCTTGCGCAGGCGGAAGGCGCCCTCGTCACCCTCGGCCGCTGCCATCAGATGGCCTTCGATCTCGCCGCGCTTGAACCAGCCCTTCAGGTGCGTCTCATGGGCATTGCCAGCATAGATGACGCTTTCGAGCTGTGGAGCAGAGAGGAGGCCATCCTCGACGAGGGTCTTCGGCAGAACCGGGCGGTAGGTCGGCACGGGCGGCGGGACCGAGGCCATGGCGGCGGATTGCACCAGCGCGGTCGGATGTTCCGCCGCGCCGTCGATCCGGATCCCTTGAAGGTCATAGGCCTCGTAGACCGTGTCCTGTAGCGTACCCTCTGGTTCGCTCCAGGCTTTTGGCAAGTAGTCGAGCGGGGCCGTGTCGATGTCATCGAAAGGGTGCTTCGCGCGTTCCTCGGCGAGGGCGCGGGTTTCGTGACGGGCGGCGTTGCGCAGGGCGTGCAGGTTGGAGCGGCTCGAGTGGTTCGGAACCGACAGGGCCGATGTGGTGGGGCAGGGCGGAGGGTTGCGGCGCTCGGGGCAATGGGTGAGCACTGCGGAGAGAAGTTCGGCCGTGGTCGCGCAGATCGGATGATAGGCGGCCTCGATATCGCCCAGAGCGGTCTCTTCCGCGCCGACAGTCCACTTGTCGATCACGGTGAGCCGCGTGTCGACCGTGGTGCCATGTCGCGCGAAGACCTTGCCCTCAATCGCGGCGGAAAACACCACATCGGCGCTTGAAGCGATCCGCTGAAAGGTCGACTGGAAGGATTTGGTGGAGGGGCGGAAGCTCTCGCCAGTGATGACGACAAGACGTCCACCTGGCATTAGGCGCGCCAGTGCAGACAGGACATGCTGACTGGTGGCCTGCCGAAACCGACCCTCGACATGATTGGCCACGGAGAATGGTGGGTTCATCACGATGACCGAGGGCAAGACCGACCGATTCAGCCGATCGTCGATCGACGCGGCATCGTGGTCTGATACGACGGCATCGGGGAACAGGTGTCCCAGCAGGGCGCGGCGGGTTTCAGCGAGTTCATTCAACGCTAGGCGGGTGCCGGCGACCCGGGCGAAGATCGCCAGCATGCCGGTGCCGGCCGAGGGCTCGAGCACGAGGTCATCGGCACGGAAACCCGCAGCCTGCGCAACGACGGCCGCAAGAGGCAGCGGCGTGGAGAATTGTTGCAAGCGCACGCTGTCTTCGGAGCGCCGCGTGTGGGACGGAGCCAGACTGGCGAGACGTTCGACCATAGTGAGGAAGGCCTGCGGCGAGGGTGCCTGCCGCTGCATCAGGGTTCCATAGCGCGACAGCATCAGGATCTGGGCGATCTCGGCGGCCTCATAGGCGTCTTTCCAGACCCAGGCACCCCTGGTGTCGCTGGCGCCGAATGCCTCCTCCATTGCGGCGCGAAGCGTAGAGGCGTCGATGGGGTTACCCGCTTCGAACTGCGGCACAAGGGTTCTCGCAGCCAGCAACAGGCGTTGGGCGAAGCCAAGGGCCTCTGGCAGGGCAGGGGCTTTCGGCTCGCTTGCAAGTTGGACGGAATGGGGGTGAGTATTCATCGGCAATCTCCGGGGTTGAGGGTGGATCCCCAGCCCACGCGCACTCTCTCACCCGGGAGGGGTCACCCCTCCCGCCCTGTCTCTCGCTCTTTTGGGCAGGTCCTAACAGCGCTCACAGAGAATGTGATTGCAACCGAACTTTCACTGGTAATTTGCAACCTTATTCATCCCCAGAGACCTTACTCTGGCAGGTCTCAATGAATGCCCGTAACGCGTTGGATGTAAACCGGTTGGGGTAGTAGAGCCTTGGCCCATCCAAAGGATGCCAGTGCTCTTTCAGGATCGGCACAAGCGTCTGTGCGCGAAAATCGCCCTCGAGCCAATTGCGGAACATGGCGATGATCCCCATTCCCGCCCGCGCATAACTCAACCCAGAGTTCAGGGCATTCACGCTGAGGACCAAGCGTGTGACAGGCTCGACCGTGATGGCCTTACCTCCGGCTTGCAATGTCCACGGGAGCAGAGGCCCACCCGGCAGGCGATATCGGATCGCATCATGGGTGGTCAGTTGTGCAGGAGTCTCTGGGCAACCATGTGCCTCCAAATAGGCGGGCGAGGCGGCAAGCGCGATCTGCTGGCGGCGCGGTCCAATGGGGATGGAGATCATGTCCTTTTCAAGCGATGCGCCGTAGCGAATTCCCGCATCGCAATCAGACTCAATAATATCGACCAAGCCGTTGTCGACAACAAGCTCGACCTCCACAGCCGGGTGTTGATGCTGAAACGTGGCCAGAATAGGCGGCAGGATATCGGGCATGACCGCGCCCGGCACATTGATCTTCAACCGGCCGCTCACACGACCCGTCGAATCCGCAGTTTCGGCACAAGCCGCGCGCACCTCGGCCATCAGGGGCGCGATCCGTGCGGCCAGCGTTCGCCCTTGGTCCGTCGCCCGCATGCTGCGCGTCGTACGCAACAGGAGCGGGACACCGAGCTGTGTCTCGATGCGGGACAGGGTCGTGCTGACGTTTGACGGCGCAACCCCGAGACGCCGCGCAGCCGCTCGAAAGCCCCCCTCGTCAAGGACCGTCAGAAACACGATCAGATCGTCTTGGGATATATTGTTCTTCATGGAGAACAGGCTATTCGATATTTGGCAGATTATCAAAGATATAAAGAACAGTGGATACTCTTGGTGTAACCAGCGCCGACCAACATTTGGGTCCGGCGGACAGAAATAGAAAGGACAAAGCCATGTTGATCGTGACCGGGGCAACGGGCCAGCTTGGCCGCAAAATTGTTGAAAATCTGCTGCATCACGTCGCCGCTGAGCGCATCGGGGTCAGTGTCCGCGACACCGCAAAAGCTGAGGCATTCGCGGCGCTTGGTGTGCGCGTACGCCAAGGCGACTATAACGATCCAGAGAGTTTGCGCCAGGCTTGGGACGGGGCCGAACGTTTGCTTCTCGTGTCTTCGAACGCTGCGGCGACTGACGGTAATCCTCTGGCGCAACACGCGACGGCCATCGACGTGGCCCGCGACATTGGGGTGGAGCGCATATTTTACACCAGTCAGGTGTCCAGTTCGCCGGACTCGCATTTCCCTCCGGGTCGCGATCATGCGGCAACGGAAGCGATGCTCGCGACATCGGGGCTGGCATGGACGGCCTTGCGCCACGGTTTTTACGCGGCGAGTGCCGTGATGATGAATGCCAGGGGCTTGAAAGCCGGGCGATTGGCTGCCCCGCAAGATGGGAAAGTCGCCTGGACGACCCATGACGATCTCGCTGCGCTGGATGCGGCGCTGCTGGTGGGGCAGGAGGTGATTGACGGCCCGACGCCACCGTTGACCGGGGCGGAAGCGTTCGACCTTGCCGAGCTGGCGGAGCGCGCGGGTCAGATAAGGGGCAGGCCTGTCGAACGCGTTTTGATCAGCGAAGATGTCCTGCAAGCAAATGCGCGGGCCTCCGGTGTCCCGGAAGGCTCAATCGCCGTTATGTTGGGCTACTACCGCGCGGCGCGGGCGGGTGAATTCTCAACCGTCGATCCCACGCTGTCACGTATCCTCGGGCGGGCTCCGCAGACGATGAGCGCCGTATTACAAGCCAGTCTCAGGTAGGGATCCTCTGTTGCTGTTCGAGAGACCTGCAGCCAGACATCGAACACAACCGAGTTCTAAAACCTGTTGATACCTCAGAGTGTTGAGCGTTTAGGGGCCCGAATCCGCCGATTGTGAAATCGCCACAAAATAAAAAGGCGGCATCCGGGAGGAGGTGGATGCCGCCGATTATTCTGGATCAGCTCAGGGAGGAGGAGGAACTGATCACATGACTTAAGATAGGGGCCATGCTGCGCCTGCACAATAGCTGCCCTATGTTATTTCTGCATTGCAGCATTGACGGAACATCAAGCTTGCTAAGGCCGCGCTGTAAATCCTGCCCGCCGTAGTAGACCGATTTGCCTATGGGTGGGCCTGAGCCATATCGGAATTTGTTGACTGTTTCGGCTCATGATCAGGCACCGCACGCCGTGCCTCCGGCAAACAGTCGGTCACATAATCGCCGACGAACCCCCAGCAGGCATCGACCTCTTCGCCGTCCTGCTCAATCACATAGCCATAGACCCGCCCGTCGAGATAGGCGTCGTAGCTGACGATTTCACCGCGCAGGATGTCTTCGGCCTTTTCACGCAGCGCCTTGGTGACGCGTTTCACGCCGAACTCTTTCCGGACCGCCTCGAGCGTCAAATAGACAAAACCGACCTGGCCCGAATCCCACGGACAGGGAAACCCGATGGTGTTCATCGCGAGTCCGGAATGATCGTAGAGAAACACGGGCAGAATGATTGCCCTGCGCTCGGCGCGGTCGCGCAACTGTTCCATAGAGAAATCACGCTGATCCAAAACGTCTGCGAGGTCACGCAAGAATGCCTCAGGGCTGTCGAACTGGTGGCTGTCGCCCAGCCGGTATCTCCGATGCCAACAGATCAGCGTTCCGAGGTTGGACCACTCCCGTGGGCTCTCAGCATCCGGGTCGTGGTAGATCTTGATGGTGTGGCCCTGGTAGGCCTCCTCGTAAACGGGGTCATGCATGTCGATTTCCTTTCTTGAAACGCAATCGACCCGCCAGGCCGGTTAAGGCGTATGCGGGTCGATCTGGACGTGGTCAGGTGGTTGGTAAGTTTACCGTCCGGCGGATTAGGCGGCGGCGCGGTTCTGGCGGTGTTGGACGTGCTCGACGGAGACTTTCAGGAGCCAATCCTCGAAACCGAGAATGGTCTGGTGATTGGAGACCGCCTCGATCCAGACCGCGCGCGGATCGCTGCAAATCTGCGTCAGATCATTATCGATCCGGCCATTGGCCATCCACGGCTCCGGTTGGATGCGTCCGAGCCAGTCCGCCAGCGACGGGATGCGCCCCTGGCAGTCTTCGCGCACATGCTGCTCACCAATCCAGCGGATCGGGACGACCCGGCCCGCGCTGTTGGTCAGGCTGCGCCCAAACAGTCGTTCGGCCTCGAAGATCCCGAGCGCGTGGTGCCGGTGTGCACGATGCGTAAAGATCGCGAGGTGCTCTTTGGATGAGTCAAACCAGTCATGCACGAACTGATAGTCATCAGGCACACCGCCGAACTTTCGGGCAGAGCTTTCGGCGTGGTGGAGGGGATGTGCCATGTCAGAGCCCCTCGTGTTCGGTGGTGTTGGTCTCGATATAGCGGTTCGAGTGGCTGACATCGATCTTGTCCGCCTCGAGCGCCCAGGTCAGTTCGCCATAGCCGCCTTCGTTGTTCTCGAAGCCGGGACTCAGCGCATAGGCGAAGTCCCAGCCGAAGTCTTCGACCCTGCGCCGCAGGTCTTCTGTCAGGGCAATCGTGTCAGGTGTCACCACGACATCCTCGACATTGCCGGAATCGCCGTAGCCTTCGTATTGCACCTCGATGCTCCTCACACCGAGGGCGCGCAGCTCGGTAAGGAGCGCCGCGCGGGTCTGCACCCGCTGTTCGGCAGCATGTCTCTGGGATTCGAGCATCTGAGCGTAGAAATCAGTCGCTTGTGTCATGTTTTTGGTCCTTTGGAATTGAGGGGAGGGCGACCGTTGCACGAGGCCGCCCCCGAGGTTTCCTTTGGGGGGCTTCAGGCTGCAGCGTCGCCGCGTTTCTCAGCCGTCCGGTCAACGAGGTTGAAATAGAGATCCTCGGTCGCGCGTTTGAACCCAGGCGGTTTGCGCGGGGCGAGGCAACGCACCGAGGCGCTGCAGCTCTCACCGTGCTCCATCGCGAACTGCGTCACCTTGTCCATCAGATCATCCATGCCCGCAGCCTGGACACGCTTCTCGGGGTAGCTCCCCAGCATCTGGAACTGTGTAACGACAAAGACGCCATCGCGATGTGCGGGGTAGAGGGTGATCTGGTAGTCGAGTGTCTTGGGCATGTCTGGTCTCCTGCGGCGGGCGGGACGCAACCATCGCACCCCTTGGAAACCCGCCAGCGCGAAAGGACCGCCCTTTGTGCAAGGACGGTCCGGGGCGGTGAGTTGGGATTGGAGGCGTCAGTATTCCGACGGCAGAAGCAGGGTCAGAATCCGGCGCGTCTGTTCGGGGTCGGAGGGCTCGGGCGAGCCATATTGATAGTCGACGTCATACAAGTCGATCTTGAACCAGACCGTCGTGCCCTGAAAGTCGATGACCCCCATCTCGTGCCAGCCCTGCGGGTCGCTATCGGCATTGAACCCGTCAAAGGCGGCAACACGGCGGATAAGTTCCAGTTGGGCGTCAGGCCCAAGCGCCGCGACGCCGCGTGTCATCACGAACTGGCCCTGCGGGGCATCGGCGACCGGGGTATTGCCAAGGATGGAACGTCGAAATGTATCGTTCTGCGCGGCGATCAGCGCGGCTTCCCGCACGGGGTCAAGGTCTAGTGTTGTGGTCATGGGATGTCTCCGGGACGGGCCAGCCGATCTGATATCGGCTGTAGGCAACCCGCCAGCCGGAAAGGGCCGCCCTCGATGTGAGGGCGGCCCAAAGCTCATGTGGCAATCAGATCGGTGTTTGCTTCGTCAGGCCGCGTCCCCACTGAGGAAGGCGGGCAAGGACGACGGTTCATCGCTTTCCGCCTCGGCCAGAGCGTCTGCGGCGGGCACGTCGCCTGCCTCGGCCTCGGGCGCGTCGTTGCCCATGTCGGCAGCAGCCTCGGTCGCACCGGCAAACAGCATCCCGTCGGGCAGCCAACGAGTCGTTATGGCGACCGTGGCGGCGTCAAAACCTTCCGTCTCGCCGGCCGTTTCGGCGAAAGCCCGCTCCATGGCCGCGGCGAGATCGCCCTTACGCTCGCGATTGCGATCCTCGGCGTAGTCGTCGCCAATCAACTTGCGCGCCGTGGCCACCGTATGTCCCTTGTTGACCCGACCCCAGTAGTTTTGCGCGGTCGGGCGCCAGCAGGCCGCCACATCGACGTCAAGACGCGCGCCAATCTCCTCGATGATCGGGGAGGGGCGATTGTCGGAGGAAAGCTGCGGTTTGAGCGCCAGACCTGATGCCCAGGCGAAGAGCGCCTGCTTGTCTGCGACAGGCAGCGCCGACATCGCGCGGAAGTCCTCGGGCTTCTCCAGCTTCATCCAGTCGGTGGCGAGGTCCTGTTCCAGTGCCTCGAGCATCTTCTGGGCGACAGTATCCCCATGCAGCACCTCGCGGTTTTGCGCCTGGAAAGGCCGGATCGAGATGTCGAGCGCCTCGTTGTTGTAGGACCGCCCCAGAGCCTGCTCGCAGAGCGCATAGAGCATCGCGTCGAACGCCACCTCGAAATCCGCCGCCAGATGCGCCCGCAGGATGTGCTGGCGCGTCGCACGCAGATCGTCGGCGAGGCTCGCTGAAATCCCGTCCGCCTTGCGCAACGTCGCGGCCGGGTCGGAGCTCGGCACCGGCGTGGAGGAGGTCGGCGGCGTCACGTGTGGGTGGGCAGGGGAGGGGGCGCCATCCGCATCTGCGGTGGTCTCGTCAGGTTCGGGCGCGGCGGGAATATCCTCGGGCCGCACGAGGCCCTTCTCGACGCGCAACGCCCCGTCATGGCCGATGGTCAGAACCACGCCGGCGATGGCGCGATCCTCGTCGGCATAGGGCTGCCGTTCGCGCTGAAGGGCTTCAATCTCACGCAAACGCGGCTCGATGGCATAGTATTCGTCGGTCTCGGCGTCCGTCCAATCCTCACCGTCATTCTGCGCCGCCAGTTCTTCTTCGCGTGCGACGAGACGCTCTTCTTCGGCAAGCAGGTCCGGATCGGGTTCGATGTCCCGCGGATAGACCCGCCCGAAACTGCGAAACGCGCCATAGTCCACCGAGAGATGCACCTCGACCCATTTCCACTCCGCTTTGAGCGGTTTGGCCGCAGCCTGCAGCTTTTCGATGGCGAGGCGTTCCAGGAGGTCGGGGTTTTCCATATGGGCGCTGGCACGATCATCGAACAGGTCGCGCAGCAGGACGCCACCGGCCGCCTCATAGGCCTCGATGCCGACAAAACGCCCGAGCGCAGAGTTCGCCGAATGTGCGGTCTCGGTCAGCTGGCGTTTGATACTTTGCGGGTGGATGTGATAGCCGCCCTTCACCGCGTTCCACACCGCCAGTTGGCGATCGTGGTCGTCGGTCAGCGTGAAGGCCATCACGCATTCGAGGGTCAGATCGCCCGCGCGAAACTGCTCGATGAGTTCGGGCGCGACACGGGCGAGTTTGAGACGGCGGCGGACCAGGTCGACGGAGACGCCGAACTTCAGCGCGATTTCATCTTCACTGCGCCCCTCGGCGATCATTTTATTGAAAGCTTCGAACTGGTCCGCCGGGTGCATCGCCGCGCGCTGAAGGTTTTCTGTGGCGGAGGTAACGATGGCATTGCACTCGTCTTCTACGAGACAAGGGATGGGGTGGTCAGAGGGAATGACGCCGTCTTGCGCAAGCTGCTTCAACGCTTTCAGGCGACGGGCACCAGCAACGACGGCAAAACGTGCGCCAGACAACGCATGGACTACCAGATTTTGCTTGATGCCAGTCTCGCGAATACTTGCGAGGAGTTCCGCGTCATCGTTCGCACTTGTGGCGACTTTGCGGACATTGAACGGGCTGGGTTCCAACTGGTCGAGCGGGATCAGGCGGATATCGGAAGCGCTGGCGGGCGTTGCCAATCCGGCGGCTTCGGTTTTCTTCGAGGTGGCGGGTTTCGGTCGGGTCGCGGTCTTTGCCATGGTTAGGATCCTTGTCACGCCGGACCCGGATGAGGCTCTCTCTATCCTTTCAAGCCCGGCACCCGGGCTTCCCTTTCTCTGGCTTTTAGAAAATGCATCGACAGACGAACTTAAGGCGGGTGATCCAGCCCTCGATTTGCCGGAAATCTAACAGGTCGCTGCAATAGTCACTGAGTCATAACGACTTCCCTTCGGAACAGGCCTGGTTAATTGTTTTTCGCTTCTTGGGCCTTGACGGCACCCGTTCGAGGCCGCGATAAACGGTCTGGGCCATGTCGCCGACGGTTGAACTCAGCATCCAGGGAACGTAGTGCATCGTTGACGACCGTCTGGATCCTGCGCAGCGGATGCCACGCAGGGATGCGTTCCTCCATGTTGGCGTAGCAGAACAACGATCCCGTCACCTTATCCGAGCCGCGTATCAGCACCATCATCACCACAGTGGCGTCGGTGAATCATGTTCCGCGACAGGCGTCGAAACACCTGTTTTTCAGCAGCCTTTTAAGACCGTATATGCGATCCCGACGTTCGGCCATCGCCAAAGGCCTATGCTCAGCCTTGAAGGCGATCGAATGTTTTGGTCGCTACAATAGAGAACCACTTCGCACTCCAAATGGAAGGATCATGTACGCAATGCCTTACCCGTTTTCAACATATATTGGATACGTCGGAGCGTGAGCGGGTGCCTAGCCATTTTCATGAAGATTTCTCGCTCGAACGCTGAATACTCAACTTCGCCTATTGTGCGGACTTTCTGCTCTTGACATCCGCCCGTTAACAATTCTGCGACGCTGCCAATTACTCTCAAATCATCTTCAGACAACTCTCCTACGTAATGCTGTTCTCGAAAAGGGGCGACTAGATCGGCCACTAAACCCATTTCAAGTGGTAGATAGGTGGTTGGTTTGTTCGGAGAAAAACCACTGGTGAGAAATTCTAGTTTCTGGAGCGCGGCCTCTAAAAGATCATTACGGTGCATGATAAATTCCTGTTCGCAATCAAGAAGCCCCCGTTCGCTAGCCTCCCGCGCGGAACCGGTCGGACCGTTCGCCGTCATTGCCTGAAAGATCGTTCGCGGGGTCAAATCGCTAAGCGCGTGGTTACCTGTCCGGTTGAGCCGTGACAGCAACCGCCGTCCCCCTCCCCATGCAGGAATCAAACCAACCAAGTGCTCCGGCAATCCCAGCCGCGCCTCCGCATGCGCAACAGTTTCAGTACAAAACATTGCAAGCTCACAGCCACCCCCCAATGCAAGCCCTGGAATGGCGGCCACGCTGGGTTTTGGTGCAAGTGAGAGCGCTACGAAAAGATCCTGACCACGACGCACGAAGTCTTCGAGAGCTTTCCAGTCGTTTTTTTCGATTAGCGCCGCGATCGCGCTCAGATTGGCCCCCGCTGAATATAGGCTAGCATTGGGGTTGCCAACGAGCATGCCGCGCGCTGAGCCTTCTAGCGCGTTCAACCCTTCGCTAAGAATATTCAATACATCGCCATCAATGGCGTTCATTTTGGACCTGAACTCTAAGCACACCAGGCCATCTCCTATATCCCAAAGAGAAGCGGCGGCGTTCGATGCCAGTGGCGAGTTTTGCAGCTGGGCGAGATTTATCCGGTCGGCATCGCGGCTTTTCTTCAACTGAGGGACTGCGAAATGAACTACAGGGACATCGCAACTTTCCGAGAGAACTGCTTGTGTTTTGGCGGTCAATCCGCCCAATATTTCGATCGGGCCCTGTCGCCAAGCATACCCGAGTTGCATAGCTGTGTCTATTTCAGCAAGGCTTGGTGCAATTGCGTCCGCGTTGCTGGTCGCATAAACAGCCACATTCGCTAGTATTGACCGGGCATAAGCTCCAAGATAGGTCTCGTCCGATAGCAGAGCATTCAGATCCTTACCTTGTCCAGGCAGGTCGCTCGCGCTAAACCCGTTATGTGACCTATATTTTCCAGTTCTCAAATCAACCACTTCGCGATTGTTGTCATTCGTAAATCGGTAGAAGCCCGCCTTCGTCTTTCGCCCGAATCTGCTTGTTTCGATGAGCTTAGAAATGATCTCGAGAGCCGGAAGATCGTACATGTTGATTAGATCGTCGTCGGGCAATGACGTCATTAAAGATCCCCATATATATGGGATCACATCAATGCCGATCAGGTCGAGCAAACCAAAAACACCAGTTTTTGGTGTTCCAAGTCCGGCGTGTACGGCGTCCGCTTGTTCTACCCCAAGACCCAGCCGAATAGCATCAACAACTGCAACTGATATCCAGGCACATCCAATGCGATTTGCAATAAAGCCGGGTGTATCTCGGCATTCCACAATGGTTTTTCCTAATGCGAAACGCGCTATGTCCGCAGCATGGGAAAAAGTCGCTCCGTTTTCGGAACCGACAAGCTCTAGCAACTCCATTCTACGCGGAGGGTTGAAGAAATGGCTAATGACAAAGCTATCCTTGAAAGTTTTGCTGCGCCCCTCAATCAATTTCGACCGCAGTATTGTGGAGGTATTCGAAGATATGATTGCCCCTGGCTTCAATAGAGGCTCGATGCGCTTATAAAGTGCTCGCTTGGCCGTAAGGTCTTCAATGACCGCTTCTACGATCCAGTCAGCTTCAGAGATGCGATCCAGATGATCCTCCGTGTTGCCGACGCGCACGAGACCTACCGACGTAGCTCCCATGAACGCCCGTGACGCCTGTTGTTTTTCCAAACCGAGTTGAGCCGGTTCGTTTCGTGCAAGACCAGTTCCTGGCACATCCAATAGTTCAACGTGTACGCCAGCATTCGCGAATTGCGCAGCAATACCGCCCCCCATATTTCCGGCACCGATAACCGCGGCCCTTGAGCACTTGGCTCGCTCAAGGCCCCATGCGAGTTTGTTCATTTTCGCTTACCCTTCAGATTCGATCGGCATAGTTCAGCTGATCTTCAATTACTCATTGCGGTCAACTATTGGGCGATTTTCCCAGAGGCACTTCTGTAAAATAGGCCACCCGCATCACCCAATTTGGACGCTAAGTTAAAAGCCCTTTGACATGACAGTATCTCCGCCATTGCGCTTGATTACGGCAATCATTTTCGCCCCTTCGAACGGCTGCTTTGACCTTCCTGAAATTTAAGTCTCATGCATCCACGCAGAAATCGGCTGCAGACAAATCAAGTATGGACTTAGCTCCCTTCTTGACCGTTGAGGAAAGCGCTTCTGCTTTGGGAAAAACATTGTTCATATAGAATTGCACAGTTTTTAACTTGGTTTTTGCATGCATCGGGCAGCGGCCTCTTTCTATCCGCTCTGAGGCACTTATTGCTGCGTCTCCCATTACCCATGCACCCAGACAAATTCCAAAACACTCTAGAACAGTCACGGCAGCCGCTAGCGGCTCGGATCCACGTTGGGCCAAAATCCAATTTGTCAGTTCTTCGACCTTATCGGCAGCATCCATGACGGCACCGCAAATCGCCACCCAATCTGCATAGTTTGTCGACAATTCGCTCAAAGCTCTCGCGGTCGTGCGCATATCTGCGACAAGTTCCATGGCCGCTACTCCGCCATCGCGCTGGATTTTTCTTCCAACCAAATCAATGGCTTGGATGCCCGTTGTTCCTTCGTAAATTGTAGTAATACGCACGTCGCGCAAATGTTGCGCTGCGCCGGTTTCCTCAATGTAGCCCATGCCGCCATGTATCTGCACCCCAAGTGATGCATTCTCAATACCAAGCTCTGTCGACCACCCCTTGGTGATGGGAATAAGCAGATCCACTCGGCGTTGGTGACGTGCCCGTTCCTCCGAGTTTGATGATCGCTGTGCAAAGTCAAGAGACGTCGCAGCACGATATGCGATTACCCTAGCGGCTTCAGTTCGTGCTTTCATCAGACCCAACATACGGCGGATATCCGGGTGACCTATAATTGTTTCCTCGGAACCCGCAGTGGTGCGCCCCTGTGTGCGCTCCATCGCATATTTGATCGCATGCTGAGTAGCGAGTTCTGAAATGCCGACTGCCTGCAGCCCTACGCCTAGGCGAGCATTGTTCATCATAGCGAACATGTACTGCAGGCCTTTGTTTGGTTCGCCCACCAAATACCCGGTAGCGCCACCGTTATCGCCGAAGGCCAGAGCACAGGTCGGACTAGCATGAATGCCTAGCTTGTGCTCGATAGAAATGCAGCGGACGTCATTACGCTGCCCCAGAGAACCGTCCGCATTCACCAAGTATTTCGGCACAACAAAGAGCGAAATTCCTTTGACCCCAGCAGGTGCATCGGGAAGCCGTGCCAGAACCAGGTGAATAATGTTCTCGGCCATTTCGTGTTCACCGTAGGTGATGAAGATCTTCTGGCCTGAAACAAGGTAGTGATCGCCAGTCGGTTCTGCCTTTGACCGGATCGCGGCGAGGTCGGAACCGGCCTGCGGCTCAGTCAGATTCATCGTTCCTGTCCATTCGCCCGTCACCAGCTTGGGAAGGTAGACTGTCTTGAGGGCTTCATCGGCATAACCTTCAATCGCCTCAATCGCGCCCTGTGTCAGCACCGAACATAGTTGGAACGCAGTATTGGCGCCGTTAAACATTTCCTGAATGCAGGCATTGACGACGGTAGGCAGACCCATTCCGCCGCGTTCAGGATCACTGGTGGGGCTGTTCCAGCCCATTTCGACCAGTTGGTGGTAGGCCGCTGCCCAACCATCCGGAGTGTGAACCTTGCCATCCTCGAAAGTGAGACCAACTCGGTCACCGACCACGTTCAGCGGAGCCAAGACTTGTCCCGCGAACTTACCGGATTCTTCCAGGACTGCGGATACCAAATCGGGCGTAGCGTCCTCAAGGCCTCGCAATTTGGATACGCTATTCAGACCACAAAGGTCTTCAATGACGAACATCATGTCGTCGATAGGGGCAGTATAAGTCATTTGTCAGGCTCCGGGATTACAATTTCTCTGTCAGGTCTGGAACGGCGTCGAAAAGGTCTGCGACTAGGCCGAAGTCTGCGACTTGGAAGATGGGGGCCTCTTCGTCTTTGTTGATGGCGACGATGATCTTGCTGTCCTTCATCCCCGCAAGGTGCTGGATCGCGCCAGAGATACCGACGGCGATGTAAAGATCCGGGGCCACGACCTTGCCGGTCTGGCCGACCTGCCAGTCGTTGGGGGCAAAACCACTATCGACCGCCGCGCGGGAGGCGCCAACAGCGGCGCCCAGCTTGTCGGCCAAGGCTTTGATGATCTTGAAGTCCTCTTCCGAACCCACGCCCCGGCCACCCGAGACGACAACGCCAGCCGAAGTGAGTTCCGGGCGGTCGCTTTTGGCCACCTTGTCTTCGACCCAGGACGACAGGCCCTCGGTCGCCGGAACGGCCACGTTTTCCACAGCCGCCGACCCGCCGTCGCCCGCCTTGTCGAAGGTCGAGGTGCGAAAGGTGATGACCTTGGTCGCGTCGCCCGATTTCACGGTCTGGATCGCGTTTCCCGCATAGACGGGGCGTTGATACGTATCCACATCGACAACGCCGGTGACGTCCGAGATCACCATCACGTCCAACAGCGCGGCCACGCGCGGCATGATGTTCTTGGCGTCGGTGGTAGCCGGCGCAACGATGTGGCTGTACCCCCCTGCCAGCGACACGATCAACTCGGCCGCAGGTTCGGCAAGACGGTGGCTAAGCCCCACATCCTCGGCGACCAGAACCTTGGCCACGCCGTCGATCTTGGCAGCGGACTCACCCGCCGCAGCGGCAGAGGCGCCCGCGCACAGAACAGTGACATCGCCCAGGGCCTTGGCAGCGGTGACCGCTTTGGCGGTGGCGTCCAGCGCCAGCTCGCCGTTGGTGACTTCGGCCAGAAGAAGTACAGACATTACACGGCCCCCGCTTGTTTGAGTTTCGCAACCAGCTCGTCGACCGAGCCAACGATTTCGCCCGCTTCCCGCGCTGCCGGTTCCGCAGTGCTGACCACGCTCAGGCGCGGGGTGACATCGACACCCAGATCAGCGGCGGTCTTTTCATCCAGCGTCTTTTTCTTGGCTTTCATGATGTTCGGCAGCGAGGCATAGCGCGGCTCGTTCAGGCGCAGGTCGGCGGTGATGATCGAGGGCAGCTTGACCGAAATGGTCTGCAACCCGCCGTCGACCTCGCGGGTGACGATGGCATTGTCGCCCTCGACCTTAACTTCCGATGCGAAGGTCGCCTGGCTCCAGCCCAGGAGCGCGGCCAGCATCTGACCGGTCGCGTTCATGTCGTTGTCGATTGCCTGCTTGCCCGCCATGACGATCTGTGGCTGTTCCTCGTCGCAGATTGCTTTCAGGATCTTGGCAACCGCCAGCGGCTCGATATCGGTGTGCACGTCATCGGCCGCCACAACCAGGATCGCGCGATCCGCGCCCATGGCCAGCGCCGTGCGCAGCGTTTCCTGCGCCTGTTTCACGCCAATCGACACCGCGACAACTTCGGTCGCAACACCTGCCTCTTTAAGACGGATCGCCTCTTCTACCGCAATCTCGTCGAACGGGTTCATCGACATCTTTACATTCGCGAGATCGACGCCAGAGCCATCGGTTTTCACCTTGGCCTTCACGTTGTAGTCGATCACCCGTTTGATCGGGACTATAATCTTCATCATGATACTCCTACGCTGCGTATTCAGAGGGAAGGGCGGCCCCCGCGGAGGCCTGCCGATTGTCAGAAGAAACTGCGAATTATCTCACGCAGATCGCCGACCACACTGCAGAAAAGGGCCAAAGGTCAGTTGGTTTCTGCTGCATTATGATCTATCTACGGTCATCGCGCAGATTGGCTTCACAACTCCAAGATCATACAGCTTCGATAGCAACCGCGATGCCCTGCCCGCCACCGATACACATGGTGACCAGAGCGCGTTTGGCGCCGGTGCGCTCCATCTCGTAGAGCGCTTTAACAAAAATAATCGCGCCCGACGCCCCGATCGGATGACCAAAGGCAATCGCACCACCGTTGGGGTTCACCTTGTCGTTGTCCAGACCAAGTGTCTTACTCACGGCCAAAGCTTGTGCCGCAAAGGCTTCGTTGGACTCGATTACGTCGAAATCTGAAATGGTCATCCCTGTACGTTTCAAAAGCCCCTCTACTGCCGGAATTGGCCCGATCCCCATTATGTCCGGGCGTACCCCCGCGACGTGATAGCCGACTAGGCGCGCGCGCGGTTTCAACCCCGCATTAGATGCAGCATCTGCCGTGGCCAGGACAATCGCCGCTGCCCCGTCATTGAGGCCCGAAGCATTTCCCGCTGTCACGGTGCCATCCTTTTGGAATGCCGGACGCAGTTTTTCGAGCGTCTCAAGCGTACTGGCCTTGGGATGTTCATCGGTCTCAAACGCCACCATGTTGCGTTTGACTTTGACCTCCACGGGCACAATCTGGGATTTGAAAAATCCTTTATTGATCGCGTTCAGGGCACGCTCTTGGCTCTGTAGGGCAAATGTGTCCTGAGCCTCGCGCGAAATGTCATATTCGGCGGCGACGTTTTCCGCCGTTACCCCCATATGCCCGGTGCCAAACGGACAATTCAGCGCCCCAAGCATCATGTCGATCGCACTCGTGTCACCCATTTTCTGCCCCCAACGGACGGCCGGCACGATATAGGGCGAACGGCTCATGTTTTCGCTGCCACCGGCAAGAGCAAAGGTAGCATCACCCAGCATCAACGACTGCGCCGCTGACACAATAGCTTGTAGCCCAGAGCCGCAGAGCCGGTTGACGTTCATTGCCGGCGCTTTTTCTGGCACGCCAGCAGCGATAGAGGCCGCGCGGCTAAGATACATGTCGCGCGGTTCTGTATTGATAACATGGCCAAAAACAACGTTTCCAATCTGCTTGCCTTCGACGCCTGAACGCGCAAGCGCCTCTTTCGCCACGATGCTACCCAGTTCGATCGGAGACGTGCCCGCAAGAGAGCCGCCAAAGGTTCCGATGGCTGTTCGCGCACCATCCAATACTACGATATCTTTCATATCTACTCCGTTTCTTCATTTTTTCGTCAAGCAGGCCGTGTACTATCCAGTGTCGGCCTCTTACTCAGGTCGAAGCCGTTTCTACACACTTCCAGGAGTTTACTTTTCGAGGTTCCGCCAGTCGCGTTTCGCGGCAGTTCTACCATGGACAAAGCCCTAGAAGCGGTAAGCAAAACCAATATTCAGGATTGTTGGATCCACCGATACCTTGCCTCTGACCGGTGCCCCACCGAGTGTCCCAGAGAGATCTGTTTCGAATGGCGTGTAACGTATATCAGCATTAGCAAACCAATTCTCGCTCACTTGGTAGCGCATTCCAACTTGTAGAGCGGGCGCCCAAGCGTCTTTCAGGTCAAAATTCCCCAATGCCCCCCCTTGTTCTTCCAGAAACAAAATTCGAGCTATGCCGGCACCAACATACGGGCTAAAAGATGATCTGGTCGCAAAGTGATACTGAAGCGATAAGACAGCAGGGCCATATTTTGTCTCCCCAACGGGCAATCCTGCCAGGCTACCTGCCCCTGTTAGTTTGGCACTTGCTGGCAAACCGCCAAAGAAGTTTATCGCTACAGATGAGTTCAAGAAATAGGAGACATCGAAACTCAGTGTCGTGTCATTTGTGATTTCAATATCTGCTCCCGGTATCGGAGCTCCACCCGCACTAATTGAGTCCAGAGACTCCCCAGTAAACACCTTTGCTGCGTTCACGCCGACAAGCCAATCTCCTTTAGCGTAAAGCGATTCCGCATTTGCGGCGTGGAGCGATACAAAGCAGCCGATCATCATGATAGCGATGATTTTCGCGGCATATGGCACTTTCGACATCAAACCAATGTATTTCATTTCTTCCTCCCTTTGGTTGGTTTACTGCGCTTGACGCGCAGCAACATGCAGGCGGAAAATGCGATCTGCAATTTCGCCTGCATGTTTTCAGGTTACGCCAGAAGCACGTCCCCGTAGGCCCCCCGCAACTTGTTCTTAAGCACCTTGCCAGTTGCGTTTCTCGGCAATTCCTCCACGAAAACGACGGCATCGGGGATTTGCCACTTGGCTACTTTGTCAGAGAAGAAGGCAATCAATTCCTTCTCCGTCAGGTTTGTTCCTTGCGCCCGCACCGCAATGAGAACCGGGCGTTCGTCCCACTTCTCATGCTTCGCTGCGATGGCGGCGGCATCAGCAATATCTGGATGACCGACCGCAATGCTCTCAAGTTCGACGGTGGAAATCCATTCGCCACCCGATTTGATGATATCCTTGGAACGATCACGAATGGTCATGAACCCATCGGCATCAATCGAGGCCACATCGCCGGTTTCGAACCACCCATCGGATTCCAAAGTCGTGTCGGCTTTCGCACCGAAGTAGCTGTCCACGACCCAATGGCCACGAATGCGAAGATTGCCTTGCGCGGCCCCATCCTCGGGAAGTGTGTTGCCTTCATCGTCCACGATCTTGAGTTCCACACCATAGGGCGGGCGGCCCTGGCTCTCACGAACTTTCGCCTGTTCTTCTTCGGTCATGCCTGCATGGCGCTCAAGCAAGGCGTTTGCAGTCCCGAGAGGCGAGGTTTCGGTCATACCCCAAGCGTGGACGACTTCTGTGCCATATTTTTCGCGGAACTCGGCGATCATCGAAGGCGGGCAAGCCGACCCACCGACCACTGTTCTTGTAAGCGACTCGGCTTTGGAACCAAGCTTGTCGAGCGATGCAAGCAGCCCTTGCCAGATTGTCGGAACACCAAGCGCGACCGTCACGCGTTCGTCGTCGATGAGCCGTGCGAGGCTGTCACCATCAAGACCCGGCCCCGGCAAGACCAGCTTGGCACCGACCATCGCGGCGGCATAAGGAACACCCCAGGCATTGACGTGGAACATCGGAACAACCGGCATCATCACTTCGCGCGCTGAAAAGTTCAGCGTGTCAGGCAACGCGGCGCCCAGCGAATGCAGGACAGTGGAGCGATGAGAATAGAGCACACCTTTGGGGTTTCCTGTGGTGCCGGAGGTATAACAAAGACTGGACGCGTCAGTTTCGTCAACATCCATCCAATCGGCATTTTCATCCCCCGCGGCCAGGAAATCCTCGTAAAACACAAGTCCGGGGATTTTACTTGCTGCCTGTTCGTCACGCTCCGACATAAGGACGAACGTGTCGACAGTCGTCAGCTTCTCTCTGATCCCTTCGATTATCGGCAGGAACGTCTTATCGAAAAAGATGACCCGGTCTTCCGCGTGGTTGATGATATAGACAAGCTGCTCGGGAAATAGACGCGGATTGATCGTGTGGCACACCATCCCGCCGCAGGAAATACCAAAGTAGCACTCCAAATGCCTCGCATTATTCCAGGCAATCGTCGCCACGCGATCCCCTTTGAAGAGTCCCAGTTTTGTCAGCGCTGAGCCGAGTTGCCGCGCCCGATCAGAAATACCTTTCCATGTCGTCTTTGCCTTTGAGCCGTCCGTCTCCACCGACACAATCTCTGTGTCTCCATGGTAGCGAGCACCGTGATCAATAAGAGAGTGGATTGTCAGTGGCATCGCCATCATTTGTCCGTGCATTTGGCTTCCTCATTGGATTTTAGATTTTTGGCTGTGCTCTGATCGTTCTGGAAAGCCTGAAAGCTGCTGGTTGCGGCTTGCAGCTTCTTGCAACAAACTCCATCGCATCCGTTACATGTGTCTGTTTTTACTTGCTTTTCATTGTTCTTAGGCAACGGACCGACTCCGATCAAGAACGCGCACCTGCCCCAGAATGATCTCAGCCGCGTTCTCGGCAATGGCCATGGTGGGGGCGTTGGTATTTCCGGCGACAAGGCTTGGCATGATGGACGCATCCACCACCCGCAACCCCGTCACGCCGCGAACTTTAAGTTCGGGATCGACAACCGAATCTTTGTCCTCCCCCATCCGGCATGTACCGACCGGGTGATAAATCGTCTCTGCGCCTTCCCTGATGAATGCCGCGATTTCATCGTCGGTCTGTACGGACTTTCCGGGGTGAACTTCGTATTTGCTGTGCGCGGACATCGCCGGAGCGTCGAGTATCCTGCGCGCCGCCTTGAACGCGTCAACCATCGTTTTCAGATCTTCCGGATCGCTCAGATAATTCGGTTGAATTAGGGGGTCGTCCATTGGATCCGGGCTTTTGAGACCGATATAGCCCCGGCTTTTGGGCAACAGATCGCAAATGTGAAGGGTGTAGCCATAGCCAAGTGCGATCTTGCGGCCATGATCCTTCAGGTAGGTAGGGAGGAAGTGAAACTGCACGTTCGGCCTGTCGCGATCAGGCGACGACTTAATGAACCCGCCGCTTTCCGCCACATTCGACGTCATAAACCCCTTGCGCCTGAAGATGTAGGAAAACAATCCGCCAATGCCACGTGGCAAAAAGCTGAGAGCGACACCGATCGGGCGCCGTGAACTTGCGGCATGCATGATCGTCACATCAAGGTGGTCGGCCATGTTCTTGCCGACCTCGGGAAGATCGTGAACGACCGCAAGGCCATGCCGTTTGATTTCCCGGGCATCCCCGATACCGGACAGAAGCAGAAGCTGCGGTGAATTTACGGCCCCGCCGGACAGGATCACCTCGCCGCCAGCATTGAGGCGCAGTTGGCGATATTCGCCGCCTTCCCGCAAGGTAACACCGGTTGCTGTCTTGTCCTCCATAACGACCCGGGTCACGCGGGCGTCGGTTAATATTTCAAGGTTGGACCGGGCTTCAGCCCCACGCAGAAAGGCTTGCGCCGCGCTCCAGCGCCGCCCGTCCTTTTGCGTGACCTGGTACATGCCCAACCCCTCTTGGTCGCCGCTGTTAAAGTCGCCATTATGGGGAATCTGCAGTTCGCGTCCGGCCTGCACGAAATCGCGGCTTAGGGGGTTCACGGTTTTTAGCTCGCTAACGGAAAGCTCGCCGCCCTTGCCGTGGGTGTCGGTGGCACCGAACCGATGGTTGTCTTCGATCCGCTTGAACAGGTCTGTCATGCGGTCCCAGCCCCAGACCTCCGTCCCCGCCTCTGACGCCCAGTAGTTGTAGTCGGCCTTGTTCCCGCGAATATAGATCATGGCGTTGATCGACGACGAACCGCCCAGCGTCTTGCCGCGGGGCCAGAATAGCTTACGGCCATTCAGGTGCTCTTGCGGTTCGGTGTCAAATGCCCAGTTCAGCTTTTTGCTGTTGGCCAACAAGGCGATCCCCAGTGGCATGTGTATCAGGGGGTTCTTATCCTTTGGGCCTGCTTCGATAAGCGCGACGCGTTTTGCCGGGTCTGCCGACAGCCGGTTGGCCAAAACGCAACCGGCGGATCCGGCACCAACGATGATATAGTCGTACATTTCTTCTCTCCCTATTGGTTCGGAGCGGCTTTTAGCCGAGCACTCGAACCACGATATTGATTAGGCGGCGTACAAAACCCGTGTAAGGCGGGAAAAGCATGTGCGTAATGGAGTGCTTTTCCTCCAGCACGGCTTTTTCATGGGAAAAGGCCTTGAAACCGTATTCACCATGAGCCGCCCCGATGCCGGAGTTGTTGACGCCGCCAAACGGCAAGTTCGGATGCAGGAAATGCACCACTGTGAGATTCACGCCCACCGCGCCCGAAGAGGTGCGCGAGATGATTTGATTGACGAAACTCTTGCTTTTGTCGAAGATATAAAGGGCAAGCGGCTTGGGATTTGCGTTGATCTTGTCAATGACTTTGTCCAGATCGACATATTCAATGATCGGCAAGATTGGTCCGAACAGCTCTTCTTGTGTGATTCCCATATCATCCGAAACTTCGGATATTAGCGTCGGGGCAACGAAATTCTGGCTTGCATCGGTCTGCCCCCCCTGAAGGATACTTGCACCTTTGGCGCGGGCATCTTCAATCAGGTTGCGAACCCGGTCAAAGTGCCGTTCATTCACAATCCGGCAATAGTCGGGCGTTGCTTTTTGTGCCTCGGGCGTCTTTCCATAGACCCTTCCAATCTCGGCTTGGATCGCGGTCTTGAACGCGGACGACACATCGCGGTGCACATACACGTGATCCGGTGCGATACAGGTCTGCCCGTTGTTTGAGAACTTGCCCCAGACGATGTTGCGTGCGGCCTTCTTGATATTGGCATTCGGGCCAACAATGGTCGGCGATTTGCCGCCAAGTTCCAGAGTGACCGATGTCAGGTTTTTCGCGGCGGCCTCCATGACGACCTTCCCGATTGCCGGGCTGCCCGTGAAAAAAATATGGTCGAAAGGTAGCGAAAGAAGTTCCTGTGAAACTGCGGCGCCGCCTTCGATGACCTTGACCAGATCCGGTGTAAAGGCCTCTTCCACGATGTCGATAACGACCTGGGACGCATTCGGCGTCATCTCGGACGGCTTGATAATGGCACTGTTGCCCGCAGCGATTGCAGAGACCAACGGCCCAAGCGCGAGGTTTACCGGATAGTTCCATGGCGCGATGATCAAGCAAACGCCCTTGGCCTCGGGGCGAACTCGTGCCTTGGTGCCAAGTACTCCCAAAGTCGCGCGCGCCCGCTTGCCGCGCATCCACGACTTCAGATGGTGCTTGGTGTGTCGAATTTCCTGAAGTACAGGAAAGATCTCCGTCAATTTTACTTCTTCAGCGGGCTTTCGAAAATCAGCGGCGCAAGCCGCGATGATTTTGTCCTCGTTCCGCTTGACGGCATCTGCCAGGCGATCCAGCTGTGCAATGCGCGCCTTCCGGTCAAAACCGGCCCGCCGGGCAAGTTGGGCCCGCACCTGGGTGTCAAATGCGGACCGGATGGCATCCGCGTTGGTTGTGTTGGCAGGAAATGATGCAGCCTGATTCATGGTCGCTCTCCTATTTTTCTTCGTAGAGGACATAATCCTCTTTCGTGGCGCCACAGTCAGGGCAGCACCAATCATCGGGGATCTGACTAAACAGCGTTCCGGGCGGGAAACCTTCATGTTCGTCGCCAAGGGCTTCGTCGTAGATATGACCGCATGTGATGCAAAGCCATTTCCGGTAGGCCGTTCCGGCAGCAGGGGTCGCCGGAGCAGATTGGGGCGACTGCGGCGCGGCAGGGGCGCAAGGTGCCGCAGCCACGGGTGCGGGTTCCGGGATCGGCGCGGGTGCGGGTTCAATGACCTGAGCGGTCGCAGTCTCGCCGGACGGGGCACCGCCGACTAGGACAAAGTCTTGCTTGTCGCGTACGGCGCAATCCGGGCAAGAAAAGTCGTCGGGCACTTGTGACCAAGGTGTTCCTGGCGGGAAACCTTCGTGCTGGTGACCCTGGATTTCGTCATAGGTGTATCCGCAATCCGGGCATTGATATGTCGCCATTGTTCATTCCTCCCTTACACACGCGTGCTGACAGGCGAGCATGTGCGTCGTTCCCATTTTCTGTAGGTTCTTCCTGCGGCCCTGCCTTCGGATGAGAGCAAGGTGTTATTTGGCAGGTCGGGGCTGGCCCAACCCGAGCCAACTCCAGTGTCTAACGCGGTATGCCTGAACTTTATTCGGCGGGCATAGCGGCAGGTTGCGCAGGTGCGACCGATCCGTATTTGCGCTCATAGTATTCACGCATGCCGGGTTCGATCTGAATTTTGTTCAAATCACCTTTGGCCCAGTCCAGGACACGATGATCCAAGATCGAACGGTACCACGACGGAATCATCGCCGCGAAAAACATTCCGGGATAGCCCGAGGGCAGTGCCGGCAGATCCTTGAAGTCGCGCAGTGATTGATAGGACCGCGTGGGGTGCGCGTGGTGGTCCGAGTGCCGCTGCAGGTGGAACAGGATCAGGTTGGACATTATATGGTTCGAGTTCCACGAATGGTGCGGTTTTTGATGCTCGTACTTTCCATTGGGCAGTTTTTCGCGCAGCAGGCCATAGTGTTCGATGTAGTTGGCCGAAGTGAGCTGCCACCATCCGTACGCCATCTGAATGGGCAGGAACACAAGCATGATGGGCCCGAAGAACGCCAGCAGCCCGGCGTAAAGAACGACCGTAATGATCATCGGCTGAAGGATCTCGTTGTCCAGACTCCAGACGCTTTTACCACTTCTCTTAAGGCGCACCTCTTCGAGTTCCCAAGCACGTTTGAAAGCACCGGGGATTTCACGGGTTGCGAAGGAATAGATATTCTCACCCATTCGCGATGTTGCCGGATCGTTCGGGGTCGCCACGTCGCGGTGGTGCCCTTTGTTATGCTCGATGAAGAAGTGGCCATAGCCTACGACTGCCAGCACCAGCTTGGCCATCCAACGGTCAAAGGTCTCCTTTTTGTGCCCCAATTCATGCCCGGTGTTCAGTGCTAATCCGTTGACAATACCCAGCGACAGAGCAAGCGCGATGAACTCAAACGCATTGATCGACTGGGTCGCGACCCACCAGCAGGACCCGACCAAAGCCGCGTAATGCATGGGCACGGTCAGATAAGTGAGCACACGATAGTAGCGGTCTTTTTCAAGATCAGGCACGGCCGATTCGGGGGGATTCGAAAAATCCTCGCCGAACATCGCGTCCAGCAACGGCACCGCAATATACCACAGAACTAGGACAGTTCCGTACCAGATGCTCCAGCCTGTTTCCAATACCAGATAAAGTCCGATCAGCGGCGTTGCCGGCCAGAATACGGACAAGATCCAAAAATATCTTTTCTTGTCAACATATGTTTCAACGGTTCCGGCCTCAGCCGTGTCCGCTTCATTCAGATCCTTCATCAGTCCATTCCTCCCTTGAATGCCATTGTCACGCCTGGCGGCGGTCAGGAGTCAATGCGTTACGCATTGCTTCTTCCTGCCGCTCGGCACTGGGGAGTATTGATCGATCCAACCGCATCACCGAACAACTACACGTTCGTGTAGTTTTGAGTTCTGTGTGCTAAAGGTACATTGTCAGTTCGCCAACGATACATCACTTCGGGGAGGGAGGGATGATCACGACCTCCAGCGCAACCCCTGACGACCTTACCGATTTCGTGAACCGGATGAATGCCCGACGAAAAAAATTGGTTCAGGGCTCTCTAAGACGTGACCGGCTCGATTTTGTGGGGCACTCCGGCGCGAAGTGCCTCCTTTTCAAGGCACCCCGTGGCTTCGGCAAGTCCGTGCAGATCGCCTTGTGCGCCCAGGCAGCGATCGACCGAGAGGAGGACTGTGTCTATCTGGACCTGTCGTCGTTCTGGCAAGAGGGCGTCTGTGAGGCTGAGTTAGTCGCGAACGCGATTGTCGCGGTGCTAGCGCCGCAGGAATTTTCCGGCATGCAGTCTAGGCGCAGCCTCAAGATCGCCGCTCTGCGCCTTCTTATAGGTCGCGAAAAGCGTGTCACAATCTGTCTTGATGGTGTCACCGACTCCGCCACAATCCAGAGGTTTCTGAAAACGATCACACTGGAAACGCCAGAAACCGTTCGATTGGCGGTGAGCGAGCGCCTGCCAGGTACGATGGTCACCCTGTCGGTTCTTTCGGATGTGGTGACAATCGGCCCAAGAGAATTGAGCTTCACTCTCGACGAGACACGGTCGGTTCTTCCGGTGGAAACCGGCCGAGCAAAGAAGATATTCAACATGGCAGGCGGTTGGCCACTTCTTTGCGCGCTGGCCGGAAAATCGAATACGTCTGGCGAGGCTATCGTTCACCTACCAGAAATTCAGGCCTATTTTGAAAACGACGTTCTGGCACAGGTATCTCAGCCGCTCCGGGATTGCCTGATCAACGCCAGCTGGCTGGAGGAAATCACGTCCGAAGCCTGCGACTATGTGTTTAAGACTCACGATTCGGGTAGTAAACTGGCTGAACTCGCGTCTCTTAACAGTCTCTTGACGGCCAGCATTGACAGGCCAAACTGCTTTGAAATTAATCCCACGCTTCGAGCGTATCTGCGCAATCGTTTCATCGAGGAAAACGGGTCACGCCGATCGTATTTTCTGAAACGTATCGCATTCTGGCATTGGCGAAGGAAAGAGCATCGCTTGGTCGTTGATGTTGCTCTGCGGGCCCAAGATCACAACTGGGCCCAACGGCTTTCTGACCAAGCTCTGTTGGACCTTGCGTTGAGGCAGGGAGAGATCGAAGCCTTGACTATCTGGTTCACCGGGATTCCACGGGCCAAATTGTTTCAGATGCCATCCTTGGCCATCGGGTATGCTTGGGTGCTTTTCTTCAGTCAACGTGCAAGTGAAGCACAGGATATTCTGGAGAAGTTGAATACCTTCCGAGGTTCCGCCTCCACGGGCCAGGAAGACCCAAATGGATGGGCTGAACTGGTCCGAGCCATTGGTCTTGCCACACACGATGAGTTGAAGAAAAGCGACGCGAGTTGCGCGACCTGGATTGATACGTATGGATTAGCCAACCCGGTCGGGCGGGCCGCCGCGCAGACTTGCAGAGCGTTCATTGCCGCCTCCGACAGGCAGTTTGCTGTCCTTTCAGATCAAATTGCCTCTGCCACGGTCGTGAGCGGCGCAGTCCGTCACCGCTATGCGTTTGGCTGGCTTGCTACCGCCGGCGTTCTGGCTAGGCTGCTCAATGGCGACATCTATGGCGCGCGCAGCGAAATTCGGCGTGCACAGGAAAATGAAAACGTTGCCTATGAGCGAACGCCCTTTGTCAAGGGCATGATCGCGACCATGGAGCTTCAGATTCAGGCAGAAGACGGGTCGATTACGCCCGACGAAAGCACCGTGCAGGAGGCTCTGAATTTTGCACTCAAATTTGGAGTGACGGATGTCGTTTGGAATACCGTTCGAAGCGCGGCCGAAATCTATATCCGTCAGGGCGACACATCGCAGGCCTTTTTGTTACTTGAACGTTGCCGCCTGCTGGCGAAAGAGCGCGGTCTGAAACGGTTGGACATGCTGGTTCGGTTGGGCACCGAAGTCTTTACCATGGGAACCCGAACGAGAACCCCTCTCGCGGCCGAGCCTCTCCCATCGGACGAAGACTTGCTTTTTCTGCCAAACCAGAACCGTGCCATCCAGGCGGAAAGCGCGTTGCTGCAAGCCTCAAGATTTTTGCATGACGGCAAACTGGGTCTGGCGGAAAGACAGGCTCGCAAAGCTCTTTCAGATTTCACCGCCGTAAGGGACCAACGTGGAGAAATTCGAGCACAATATACGCTTGCGGCCACACTCTACCTGATGGGTGAGGAAAAGCAGGCGCTGAAACGAATCGCCGAAGCCAATCACAAAGCGCAACAACTGGGCAGCTTCAGATCTTTGGTGAACAGGTGCCACTTTCTGCGGGTCATTTGCCCAGAGTCGAGAGCGCTCCTGGATCAAACGGCAACCGAAATTCCCGTGATTGCAGAACCGGCGAACAAGGGGCGGGGCGATCAACGCCGAATTGTGGATAGATCAGCCCTGATCAGCCAAAAACAAGTCAGGGTCTTGCAACATGCGGCGCTTGGGTTGAGCAACAAGGAAATTGCAGCGCGCCTGCATGTCACGGAAGACACCGTGAAGTGGCACTTCAAGAAAATAATGCGAGGCCTCAAAGCCGGCAACCGTACCGAAGCGGTACTGATCGCACGATCGCTTGGCCTTATCTAAACGTTCGACATACCCAGGGAGGAACGAAAACATGGACACAACTGTCATCATCGGCAACGGAGTAGCTGGCACAAATGCTGCCGCAACCTTGCGAAAAAATGGATACGAAGGCGCGATAATGCTTATTGGTGAGGAGGTGGCGCTCCCCTATCAGCGTCCGCCTCTATCCAAGACCTGGCTGCTCGGGCCGGACAGGCCGCACCCGACTCCGATACGCCCACTTTCCTTTTTCGAAGACAATCGCATCGAGCTGATGCGTGCGCGAAAAGTCGTCAGCATTGACAGGAATGAGCAGAGAATTCGCTTCTCAGATGGGAAGACGACGAAATTCGATACCTTGATTCTTGCAACAGGGGCGTCGCCTCGCCGTCTTGATTTGCAGGGGGTGGATCTGAAAGGGATTCACTATCTGAGAGATCTTGGCGATTCAGCAGGACTTCGCCAGGCCCTGACCGGACCCGACTGTCGCGATGTTGTGATCATTGGTGCCGGTGTCATTGGACTCGAGGTGGCCTCTGCCGCAGTCGATCTAGGAAAGACCGTCACGGTTATAGAGGCTGCCGCACGCGCCATGGCCCGCGTTGCTTCCCCTGCAACAACCAATTTCGTCACTCAGAAGTTAACGGATACTGGTGTCCAATTCCTGTTCAATAAAAAAATTGAAGGGTTTGGCGCCGCTAATCACCGCGTTTCCTCGGTCAATCTTGGCGATGGGGCCGAGGTAAAGGCCGATCTTGTGTTGGCGGGCATCGGCGCCACACCCAATGTGGAGCTTGCCGAAGCCGCAGGCTTGGAATGTGACAATGGTATCTGCGTCGATCAGGATATGCGGACATCCGACCCTAAAATATTTGCAATCGGCGATTGCGCCCGCGGTGACAACAAATTTGCGCCTGGAAAACTGCGTATAGAAACCGTTCACAATGCAACCACGCAGGCTCAGATTGCGGCAGCAGCCATTTGTAACAAGGAACGCCCAGCCCCTGTGCCGCCACGATTTTGGTCCGATCTCAAAGATATGAAGGTTCAGGCCGTTGGAATAGCGGTCGGTTACGATCTGGTGCAAAGTGATGCATCACAGCATCCACCATCTTTGGAGGTGCATCTGAAAAGCGGCGACCGCCTTGTTGCCGCTGAGATCGTGAACCTTCCCAATCGTCAGGGTGCCCTGATGAAAGCGATTTCTCCCATAGTTTCGACAGATGCTCAGTAAGGATACACCACAGTTGGAACTGTGAGACTTCCATAGGGATGCAACCGGAGATCTGCCGTTTCAAAGCAAAACACAATGACAAGAAACAGCATGGCCTCACATAAAACTTCTTGTAGAATTCGTCCTCTATCATCTCTCTGTGGACGACCAACTGGCGGCACCGGCAATTCCGGTTCCGCCCTTTTGAAAACGACTGATGGATAGAATGCCCGCGAAACGGTTTATCAAGTGCCCTGCCATTGGGTAGACATATCGACTTGGCGACCTCGCCTCTGTATTAGTAAGATCCTCCACACTTTCGAATGTAACATATATCGCGTGGCGATATTTCACTCATCATGCCCGTCTCAGCGGCATGAACTTGCGGGACCGTGTAGCACTGAACATCCAAGACTTGAGACGCGCCCGCGGCCTCAGCCAGGAGGAGCTTGCTCACCGGGCCGACGTGAGCCGCGGCCATATGGGCAAGGTCGAAAACGCCAAATTTGCGGCCTCCCTCGACCTCCTCGAACGCATCGCCCGGGCGCTCAACGTCGACCCCGAAGAGCTTTTTGCAAGACGCTAGTCCGTTTCCTGCGGGTTTGATCGGCACCCCTCATCACGAAAGAAGTAACGGCAAGAACAGTACGAGTGGCGTGGGTACATGGCGAAAAGAAAGACAGGCTGGCCCTTTCAGGAAGGGTTTATCATCGAAGGAACACAGGAAATCCATGTGTTTACTGACTACCGGTGGAACGATGGATCAGTAAGCAGGCGCCAGCTTGTTGATCCCGAAACCTACGACGTCAATCTTGCCATTGTGCGCGCAGTTTCACTCAAGATGCCCGATAACGAAGATCAGTAGGAGAACCACTCTGAGTGGCCCATGTTGCCCTCATAGTCCCCGTATTCGACCAAGATGCCTCGGGTGTAGAACTCACCACGACCGCGTGACGGAAACTTCACCACCTGCCCACCCTCAGAAATGAATGTTTCCGACCAAGGCCTGTCCGCGCCGCTGACTCGTTGAATGTATCGGCAGATCCGGTTCTCGCGGTCGCATGACTTGATGGACCATCTCCACTTCCGACCGTCGTCGCGCGTCTCATACGATTGCCCGGTGAACCAGATCACATGGGTCCGGTTCAGCCATTCGTATTCAGGGAGACTGGTGTCGAGCTCACCTTCCCCACCGGGGCCGCCCAGTTCGACCGGCACATGGGCAAAGGTGCAGACTCCGAAGGGCGGCAGGCTCGGCCAGGGCGTGATCCGACGAATCATCGTGCGATAGGCGCGGGCGCAGACCGCGCTCGGGGGGAACCCACCCGCCATGCACAGCATGATGGCGCAGTCGATGTCATAGGCCCGCGCCTTCTCCGGCGCTCCGAGCGCTGCCATCACCCCTATTGCTGCTGCCATCACCCGTCGTCTCATGCCACTCTCCCGCAAAAGTTGCGGCAACTATCGTGCAATTTGTATTTATCTGCAATATGTCGTATTGACTCCATATGACTTTATGGCCTTACTGTCATCCAGTAGAAGGGCTCTCATGGGGAGAGTCCGAACATGCCGATAGCGCGCAACCAGATCCTGATCACCATCGATGGTGTCAAAGACTTGTCCGAAAAGGGCATCGCGTTCCGCTGCCGGTATGAACTCGTGGGGTTCACGGACGATGGCAAGCCGCGCTACCAGTGCATCTACCTGCGCAAGGGCGAGCCGGAAGCCATTCTGGTCTCGACCCGGATCACCCCGCACGGGCCCGAGCCGCGGTATTTCAACATATGGCCAGGGCTCTTCAAACATCACTTTGAGTTCGGTGACGGGCGCGATCTGCGCTTTGGCCCTGACTACAGCATCTCCCTCGAGGAGCGCGGCTGACGTCATCGCCTTCGGCCGCGACGGGACGGCCCGGACCTCTGGCTGGACCTTCCACGGCGAGAGACCTGCCTGGGCGGTGTTGGATGAAAGTGCTGATGTCGAGGTGGTTCTGGCGTCTCTGGGTGCCACGCCGCCTTCCGATCGCGACAACATCCTCTCTTTAATCCAAGCTACGGCTGTCCAACATGAGGGCAATCGCGCTCTGCGCCAGGTTGGTCTGGGCGCAGACGACTGGCAGGTCCTATTCCGCGCCCTCGTCGAGGCCGAAAGTAGCTACAACCCAACCGCCGTCAGCCCCAAAGGCGCCTATGGCTTGGGACAGCTGATGCCCGGCACGGCCCGCGCCCTCGGTGTCGACCCTCGGAACCCCGCCCAGAACCTCGACGGCGCGGCGCGCTATCTGCTCGCGCAGCTGGCGACCTTCAAGGACATCGACCTCGCGCTCGCGTCCTACAATGCCGGCCCGCACCGCGTGGTCGAGTATTCCGACATCCCGCCCTTCACCGAGACGCGCGACTACATCGCCCGCATACATCGGATCCGGTCCCGGCTTTCAGGTGCGCCCGTTGCCACCCCGGACACCCGCGTCGCGGACCGGGTGCCTACTCGCGCGCCCGTCCTCATCGACCTTCAGTAAAACAAGGGAACTTCGCATGCTCAGACATCGCCTCGGCCGCCTCTTGCCTGTCGCCACAACCTTGGCGGCTTTCGCAACGCCCACCCTCGCCCAAGACTTGTCACCCATCCAGACCATGCTGGAGACCGTCGAGGCCGCGCTGACCGGCCCCATCGGGATCGCGGTCGCCACGCTCGCGGTCATCGGCACCGGTTTCATGTGCATGATGGGACGGCTCAACTGGGGCTGGTTTGCTTCGGTCATCATCGGGATCGTGCTGATCTTCTCGGCTGGCACGATTGTGGATGGGTTCTCGTGATGAGCTGGAAAGCACTGTGCGTGTTTCGCAAGAAGGCATCCTTCGGTGGGTCCGAACGCGTTGTGCTGCGCAAACGCTGCCTCGGTTCGGGTTCCAGACACTCCTTTTGAACTAAGCAAAACAGGCACCTAATGGCCCAACAATCCCCCCTCTTTCTGGGTCTCGCCCGTCCGCCCAAGTATCTGGGTCTCCCCGTCGGATACCTCGTGGTGCTGGCAAGCGGGGTCGTTCTGCCGTTCATCTGGACGAAGTCGATGGTCTTCTTCCTGATCGGTCTGGTCGCCTATCCGATCCTCTGGTTCGTCGCTGACCGGGAGCCGCATTTCTTCGAGGTACTGCGCGTTTCCTACGGCTCAGTCCGCCCGACGAAGAACCGAAAGCTGCACGGAGGCGACAGCTTTGGCGCTTGATGCAGGCACGCTTTCCACTGTTGGGCCCGCCCTGCGTCAAGCAGGCGGCGGTGACTTCGCGCGCGAAAGCTATCTCGCGGAGCACCTGCCGTACTTCGCCTTCGCCGGTGACGATGTGATGGTGCTGCGCGAGGGGGACCTCATGGCGACCCTGCGCCTCGACGGGCTCAATCCGATGACCAGTGAGGACGCCCGGCTCGATGCGCTCAAACGCGCGGTCGCGGCCATCGTCGCCCAGACCGGCAATGCCTTCGGCTTCTACATCCACCGCATCTCCGTACCCCAGGATCTCGGGATGCGCCCCATCGAGGGTGACAGCTTCGCCGCCGCGATCGACGCCCGTTGGCAAGCCCATGTCAAAGACCTGCGCCCGGCCAAGCGCCAGCTCTATCTTAGCGTGATCCGGCGGCCTGATATCTCGGCCCGTATTCCGCTCCTGCGCGCGCTGGCCCGCAAGGCCTGGGTCAAGGATCGCGCGACGCGCCTGCAGGAGCTGAACGAGGTCACGGGCTTCTTCGAGGTGGCGCTCGCTTCCGCCAACCCTGTGCGGCTCACGAAGTCGGGCGGTGAATGGCTGGGCTATCTCAATACGCTGAACGCGGGCAGCTTCTCCCCGATTGCCTTCGGGCAAAGCGCCCTGCCCCTCTCGCACACCCTGAGCAACTGCCGCGCGACCTTTGAGGGCGACGTCGTCACCCTGACCGACGCCGTGACCGGTCAGGTCAAATACGGCGCGCTCTTCTCGATGAAGACCTATCCGGCCCTCACGGATGTCACGCTCCTCGACGCGCTCGACCTGCCGCTCGACATCGTGCTGACCAACTCCTTCAGCCCGATCCCGAACAACATCATGGCCGAACGCATCCAACGGATCATCCGCCAGATGCATGCCTCCGACGATGCCGCCGTTTCCTTGCGGGAACAACTGGGCCAAGCCGCCGACGACCAGGAAGCGGGCCGCATCGCCTTTGGCGACCATCACCTCTCCATCGCAGTCTATGCGCCCGACCGCGACACGCTCGAACGCGCCGCAGCCCAGATCAAGCGGGTGGGCCAGGAGATCATGTCGGTGATCGTGCGCGAGAACATGGCGCTGAAAGCCACGTATTTCGCACAGTCGCCCGGCAACTTCGGCTACCGCGCCCGCAAGACGCCGATCTCCTCGATCAACTTCGCCGACTTCGCGGCCCTGCATGGCAGCGTCGAGGGGCGTGGTCCTGACCAATCCCCCTGGGGCCAAACCATCTCCGTGCTGCCGACGGTCGGCACCTCGGGCTATCGCTTCAATTTCCACGAGGCAGGCAACCCGGGCAAGGAACCCACGGTCGGCCATACGCTCGTGTTGGGACGCACCGGCACCGGCAAGACACTGACCACCGCCTTTCTCGCGGCGCAGGCGCAGCGGGTCGGCGCACGGCTTTTCTTCTTCGATAAGGATCGCGGCCTCGAAATGGCTGTCCGTGCGCTTGGTGGCCGCTACAATGAAATCCGGGCAGGCGTGCCCACGGGCTTGAACCCTCTCGATACCGAAATCGATGAACGTGGCCGCGCATGGCTCTCGGACTGGCTTGCGACGCTTCTCACGCGGAGTGGCACACTGACGGGCGAGCAATCCCGCCACATCCAAAGCGCGGTCGGCCAGAACGCCGATGCGGGTGCGGCGCTGCAGCGCTTCGCCAGTTTCGAGACGCTGTTCCAGTCGCTAGATGACGACGGCGAGCTGCAGTCCCGCGTTGCCGAATGGGCGCCAGGCGGGCGCTACGGTTGGGTCTTCGACGAACCCGAGCGCGGGGCGGGCCTCAAGCTAGCGGGTGACATCATAGGTTTCGACATGACCGAGATCCTCGACATGACCACTGAGCGCATGGCTGTGCTCTCCTACATCTTCCGCCAGATCGAACGCGTGGTCGAGGACCGCCGCCCCACCATCATCGTGCTCGACGAAGCCTGGAAGCTCCTCGACGATCCGTATTTCGGGGCGCGGCTTGAAAACTGGCTGGTGACGCTTCGGAAGATGAACTGCGTCGTGATCATGATGACGCAATATCCGAGCCAGCTGCGGGATAGCCGCGTCGGCAAGACCATCGTCGAGACCGTCCCGACCCAGATCCTCTTCCCGAACGACCGTGCCACCATCTCGGATTACGACTTCCTGCGCGTGAACGCCAAGGAGGCCGCACTCCTCGTGCAGCCCACCATCGGCCAGCGCATCGCGCTTGTCCGCTCGGCGGGTGACAGCGTCTTCGTCGATGCCGATCTCTCCGCGCTCGGCGAGTCGCTTCCCATCCTTGGCGGTGGTGCCACCGGCGAGGCCCGCGTGCCCGCCGATTGGCGCGCCAATCCCGATTTCTGGAGACATGTGATATGAGTTCTAAACCCCTCCTCGCACTTTGCGCCACCGCAGGCTTGCTGAGCGCGTGCGAAACCTACACCGAACAGACCTCGCCCTGTTTCGGACGCAACGGCGCGCCGCAGGTGACGCGGTCCGCGTTTTCGGTCTCTACCATGGGCGCTCCGGTTCAGGACACGGCAAAACCCGACTGCACATTCGAACTCCTGCCCCGTCCGGAATGAGCCGCGCCGCGATCATATCCGCCGGGCTCTGCCTCGGCCTCAGCGCCCTGCCCGCGCTCGCCCAGGGCGTGCCGACACAGGATAATTCCGCGATCGGTCGCGCCATCGCACGGGTGACGGCGCTCGCCGAGGATCTGGGCGTCCAACAGGACAAGGATCGGACGGAGTCTACGCTGGCGGACGTGCAGGCCGACCAGCTGCGCGTTCTCGAGGAGATGACCGCCGCGATCACCGGCCCAGGCTTCGATATTCGCGCGCTCGAGGGCAATGCGGATTTCGGGGTGGCGGCGGTCTATCCCAATACCGATCCGAACCCGATGAACAACCGCCTCTTCGGCGAGGGCCGGGAGACGGTCGAGATGATGATCGTCGAGGTCGCGGGCGAATTCGCAGGTGCCCCCGGTGTGGTCCGCGCCGGTCTCTCCGCCACCCAGTGGCGGTGCCTCTTCCAGGCCCTGCTCAAGCAAGAGAGCCGCTTCAATGTCGCAGCCGTTAGTCCGGTCGGGGCCTATGGCTTGACCCAGCTCATGCCTGGCACCGCCTCCGATCTCGGCGTCGACCGCTATAACGTGGAAGATAACCTGCGCGGCGGGGCGCGCTACATCACCACACAACTCAACCGTTTCGGCAACATCCCCCATGCGCTCGCGGCCTATAACGCGGGGCCGGGACGCGTGATCGAATACGGCGGCGTGCCGCCCTTTGCCGAGACCCAAGGCTATGTGCGCAACATCTCCAAGTTTTACAATGAATATCTCGCCGTCGTAGGCGGGGCCGACGCGCTCGGCACGCTCTCGCCCTCGGACTTTGCCCTCGCCGAATATGCCAGCATCTCCGAGGCGGGCGTCTATTACGCCGCCGACAGTTCGGCGACCACCGAACAGGTGATCAACCGCCTGCGCGCGATCATCCTGCAGATCGACGCGCAACCCAATGCCAAGGCGGCCTGGGAACTCAACACCTACGCCAAGGCCGAGATCGGCCGCATTCTCAACCTCCGCGTCCGGCTGATGGCGGCGAACCAGCAGCGCGAGGCGGCCTATGCCCAACACCTCGTCGCCGACCGGCTGGCCGAGCGCGACTTCATGCAGATGGGAGTTCCCGAATGAGACGATTTTTTCTGCTGACCGTAGCCGCGGTCACCACGCTCGGGGTCTCCGGCCCCGCCACGGCTCAGGGCGTGCCGACCTTCGATGGCTCACAGCTTGGCCAACTCGTCGCCCAGCTCGAACACATGGCCGAGGATCTGAATGTCCAGATGCAGCAGCTCGCCACGATGCGGCTGGAACTGGAAACTCAACTGTCGCAGCTCACCAACCTTGAGGCGCAACTGACCTCGCTGATCGAAGGCAGCGGGCTGGGTGAACTCTTCGCCACGGTCGAAGAATTCCGCGCGCTGCGGGGGAAGCTGGTGGCCCCGCTCAATACCGCGCAGTCGCTCGCGAGCGGCGATTTCCTGAGCGGCTTCAATCCCGGCGCGGAACTGTCGGCCTCGGTCGAGCGGGTGCTTTCGGGCAGCGGTTTCACCTCGGAACGCCTGAGCACGCTCTCGGGCTCTGACCAGCCTGCCGACAACCGCATTGCCACCTCGGCCGGGGCCAGCGCCATGCTGTCGGTCGCCGCGCAGGAAAGCCATGAAGAGGCGGGCCTAAGTCTCGAGCGCTTGGAAGTGATGGTTGGCAAAATCGACGAACAGGACGGGCTGAAGGCCGCCGTCGATCTCAACACCCGCGTCACCGCCGAGCTTGGCATCATCCTGACCCAGATCTGGCGGCTGGAAGCGGCGCAAGGCGTCAGCGCCGGCCAGCTCGGCGTTGTCGATGCCGCGACCCTCGCGGATGAGCGCAAGTTCCGCTCGATGGCGGTGGATCCATGAGGAGGCCCAAGCTCACCCCGAGCCGCTTCACCCTGATGGAAGCCGGACTTCTGAGCCTTTCGCTTGCACTGCCGCTCGGCCTCCTTGTCTTGCCCGACGCGGCATCAGGTCAGGATCGGCCCTTCAGCTCGATGGCCATCGCGCGGGACGGGGCCGATGAATGCCGGGTCCCGAAACCGCCCGCAGACCTGGCCGAGACCGCCTATCTCCGCAACGGCTACCGCGCGATCCTGCGCATCCTGATCGCCGAAGAGGCGCTCGCCTCGGAGAGCTGCACCTGCCTGCTAGACCAGTTCACCTGGGATCAGGCGCTCACCGCCCTGCCCCGGTTCCAGACTTCAGACAATCCGCGCCTGCCGTTCAATGTGCTGGAGCTCCACGCAAAAGCCGATGCGATCGAGGCACAAGTCGCGGAGGTCTGTGCAGAATAGATGGGCGTTATTCGCGACATCCTGAGCCAGGTCGATGCGGCGGTGAACACCGTGGCGCAGGACGGTTTTGTTTCGTCGGCGGCCTCCGTGGGCAATGTCATCTCGGCGGGTGCAACGCTCCTTGTCGCGCTCCTCGGGATCAACGCGGTGATGCAGCTGCGCCCTCTGCCCTTTGGCACCGGCTTTGCCTTCGGGATGAAGATCGCTCTGGTGGGGATCTTCGCGCAGAGCTGGGACAATTTCAGCGTCATCTATGGCGTGGTCACGGACGTCCCCGACTCCATCGGCGCCTCGATCCTGGCGCTTACCGGCTCTGGCGATGAGGTCGGGGTTTACGCGAGCCTCGACAACATGGTCGCCCGCATCACCGCCTATGGCGATACGATCGGCGACCGCGCGGGCTGGGTCTTCGGCGCGGTCCTGGGTGCGATCTTCTTCGTCCTTTCCGCCGCTTTCGCCGCCGTCACCGCCGGGATCATCGCCTTCGCCCGCATCGTCTTCGCGCTGATGATCGTGATCGCCCCCTTCATGATCGTGACCTCGCTCTTCAAACCCACCCAATCGCTCTTCGAGGCCTGGACCCGCGCCACCATCGGCTACGCACTCATGCCGGTCGCCGCGGCCGGCGCCGCAGGCATCATTGTTGCCATCGCCGAGGCCATCGGGGACGCCTCCGCCGCGCCAAACGATGTGGAGACCGTAAGCCTCATCCTGCCCTTTCTCGTGATCCTGATCCTGAGCGCCGGGATCATGGCCTCGGTGCCCTACATCGCCTCCAACCTCACCGGCGTCGTGGGCATTGCCTCCAACGCCGTGGGCCTCACGGGCCTTGCACGTCAGGGCTTCGTGAACACGCGGGAGTACGGCACCGGCGCGACCGCGCGCCTCGCCACCGGCAAATCCCCCCACGAGCTGAACCAGATGGCCAACGCAGGCGTGGTGAAAACCGGCGAGATGATCCGGCAAAGCCCTGGCGCGCTTCTCTCCGCCGCCAAGGCCTTCCGCAAACCCTGATGTGAAAGACGACTGATTTGAAGAATCTTGTGACCAGTTCTCCCGCGCCTGACCGCGACGCTTTCGAAGCGGATTTCATCTACGGGCCAAGGCGGCGTGAGCGCTTCGCCTGGTTCGTCGCGGCGGCAGGCGTGCTGGTCGGCGTGGCCGGCATGGTCGCGGGTGCGAGCCTCTTTCCCCTCAAATCGACCGAGACCTTCGTGGTCGTGGTCGATAAGGAAACCGGCGAGATGGATCGGGTCGCCGCAGTTCAGGCACTGACGCTCTCGGAAAGCGACGCCATCATCCAGGCCAATCTCGTAGCCTATGTGGATGACCGCGAGACCTATGACCTGACCGATGGCGAGCAACGCATCAACTCGGTGCTCGATCGTTCGGGCGGCGATGCCGCGCGCACGCTGCGCGATCTCTGGTCCTCCACCAACGAGGACTACCCGATCACCGTCTATGGCCGCGACGCCAAGATCGAAGTCGTGATCAAATCGGTGAACCAGATCGAGCGCGGCGTGGCCCAGGTCCGCTTCACCCGCACGCTGCGCCGTCCCCGCGACACCCGCACCGTCACCCGGTCTTACGTCGCAACCGTCGGCTACGACTTCCAACCCGAAACCCGCCAGCGCCTTCAGGACGTCTGGGCCAACCCCTTGGGCTTCGTGGTGACCTCCTACCGCGTCGACGCCGAGACCCTGGAGAACTGACCAAGATGAAATCCCTGCCCGCGCTCCTCACCACGTTTCTCCTAGCGCTTGCTCTTCCTGTTGCAGCCCTCGCCGAGGCCACGCCGCAAGGCGGCCCGCTCGACATCCGCATCCGCACCGCCGTCTATAACGAAAACCAGGTCTACCGGATCGAAACCGATCTCAGACATTCGACGACGATCCATTTCGGGGCGGGGGAACGCTTCGAGGCGGTGATCGTCGGCGACACCGAAAGCTTCCAGGTCGACCCGATCCCGGAGCTCGGCAACGTGCTGACCATCAAGCCGCATGTGGCCAATGCCTCGACCAACATGACGGTGATCACCAACCGCCGCACCTATTCCTTCCATTTGCGCGAAGGTTCGATCCCGAACCGGACCGGCATGTTCTTCGAAATCCGCTTCCGCTACCCCGATGAGGAACGCCGCGCGGCGGGTGCTACCCAGCCCAAAGGCTTCGAGGCACCGCGCAACTATAACTACCGCGTCTCGGGCGAGGGGGATTTCCGCCCCAGCCATATCTACGACGACGGGCGCTACACGTACTTCGTCTTCCCGGAAAACGCCCGTCAGCCCGCCCTCTTCAAGGCCGATGACCAGGGCCGCGAGCGCACGGTCAACTGGACGCAGGCAGGCAACACCGTCCGGGTGCTTGGGGTGAACACCTACTGGACGCTGCGCATCGGCGATGAGGCGATCTGCGCCTGGCGCGACGAAAGCGCGATCTATGTGAGCAACTGACCATGGCCGATCAAACCCCTCCCGACCTTCAGAACCGCCTCGATCAATTCAGCCAACGCGGTAAATCCAAACGCCGGGGCAACAGTCTCGGGGTTGCTGCGCTCGCCGCAGCCCTCGCCTTTGGCGGGGCTGGGGTGGCGTATTTCTTGGCCACCGGGTTGCAGGAGGGCGACAGCGCGCTTGAGACCTCCGATGTCGAGACCTTCCAGGACCGCCGCCCCGGCACCGGCGGGCGGCTGGAGTTTCCACCCGACGAGACCGAGCAACGGGTCAATGACGCACTGATCGCCGTCGAGGAAGCGCTCGATGTGCCCGCCGTCCCAGCCCCGGAACCAAGTGCCGAGGTATTGGCCGAGATCGCCAAGCTCCGCGAGGCGCTGGCCGCCAGCCAGGCCGCGCGCGACTCGGAGATCCAGTCCGCTGTTGCCGACCTGCGTGAAGCCTTCGACGAACAGAAGGCGGCGCTTGAAGCGACTCTCGCCGCCAAGGAAGTCGAGCTGGCCAACCTGCAGCGCCAGACCGAGACCCGCATCGAAGGCCTGCAGGCCATGCTCGATGCCGAACGGGCGCAGCGTGAGGGGCTCGAGGCCGAGCTCGACCGCGAAGGGCTGATTGCGGATCGGCGTCTTCTCGAAGAACGCCGCCGACAGGAAGAGGAACAGCGTCAGCGCGAGGCTGAACGGGTCGCCGAGGAGCTTCTGACCGCGCAAATCAAATCCCCCGCCGTGGTCTATGCCGACGGTCCGCGGGGTGGCCAAAGTGGCGCGGCGGTGGCCGATCCTGCTGCCGCTGGCACTGGCGGGCCAGCCCTCTCGGGCAATGAGCAGTTCCTGCAGAGTGCGCGACCGCTCGAGGTGCAGGAGGCCGCCCGCCTCACCCATCCCGAGCGCACCCTGACCCAAGGGTCCGTCATCCAGGCCGCGCTCCAGACCGCCATCAACAGCGATCTGCCGGGCTCCGTCGTCGCGGTCGTCTCCGAACCGGTCCCGGCGTTTTCCGGGGACCGGATCCTGATCCCCCGGGGCTCCCGCCTTTTTGGCCAATACCGCTCCGGGATCGAGATGCACCAGAAGCGCATCCTTATCCTCTGGACCCGCGTGCTGACACCGGACGGCACCTCGATGGAAATCGCCGCCGTGGGCGGAGACCAACTCGGCCGCTCGGGCCTGACCGGTCCTGTTGACACCAAGTTCGCCGAGCGCTTCGGTGGGGCGGCGTTGATTTCCGTGATCGGGGCGGCACCCGCCGTGGCGGCGGAGAGTGCCAGCAATGAAACCACCAGCATCGTCTTGGGCGATGTCGGCAGCGATCTGCAGGACGCGGTCGGGTCCGTCATCGCCGATCAGGTCTCGATCACACCCACGATCTATGTCGATCAGGGCGCCTCGGTCACCGTGCTCGTGGATCGGGATGTGGTGATTTACTGATGGAGCAGGCGTCACCAGCCTCATACCTCGAGCGCTATCTCGACCCGTTCCGCGACCTTCTAAGGCGTGACGACGTGGTCGAGATCGCGATCAACCCGGACGGCAAGGTCTGGCTCGAGGTCGCGGGCGACGCCACCATGCGCCACGAAGGCCAGACCGTGGACCGGACCACAGCCCACAACATGGCCCAGACCATCGTCGGCGATGCCAAGGCCCGCGTCTCTGAAAAGAACCCCCTCGTCTCCGGCAAGGTGGAATATGCAGGCCGCCCTCTCCGGGTCCAGGTCGCCGTACCGCCCGCCATCGATCGCGGGGCCTCCATCACGATCCGCCTCTTCGCCTCGGGCAGCGTCCGGGACTATGCCCCGACCTATCTCTTCGGCAAGGCCGTCTCTCTCGATACCCTCCGCGCCGAGAAGATGAAAAACATTGCCTCCCTCGCCGAAGAAAACCTTGAGGCCGCGCTACAGACCTTGATCGAGGCCCGGCTCAACGTCCTGATCAGCGGCGGCACCTCGACCGGCAAGACCACCTTCGCCCGTCACCTCCTGACCCATGTGAGCGAGCACGAGCGGCTCATCACTATCGAAGACGCCTTCGAGCTGTTCCCAGGACAGCCGAACACCGTTGCCCTCCTGGCCGACCGCAGCGCCGGGTCGCAACGCAGCGCCAACGCCCTCTTGCAGGCCTCCCTTCGCATGCGCCCCGACCGGATCATCGTCGGCGAGCTGCGCGGTGCCGAAGCCCTGACCTATCTCGAAGCGATCAACACCGGCCACGGCGGGTCGGTCTCGACGATCCATGCCGAGACCGCCGAACTCGCCATCGACCGGTTGGCGATCATGGTGCTGCAGGCCGGGACACCGCTGACTTTCGCCGAGGTGCACGAGTACATCCGGAAGTCGATCGATGTGATCGTGCAGCTTGGGCGGGCCGAGGGGAAACGGGGGATTACGGAATTCTATTTGCCAGGCTGATATCTACTTCCTACAAGATGCGCAGATTCCGCTTAATCGTTGGGGCCGCGAGAATACGACCTTGGTCGGCGGAAAGCGGAAGTGTGCTGCGAGGGTTTCAACGCCCACTTCAGGGACGAACTGCTCACCGGCGAGATCTTCACAACGTCGCGAGAGTCTCAAATCTTAAACGAACGATGGCGTCGCCATTATGATACGGTCGAATCGCACAGCGCTTTGTGTTGCTGCCCGCCAACGCCAATAGCATTGTTTCAATAGACCAAAGACTTACCATGGCCTACTGTACAGACTGGACCACTTGGTGAGGGTATTCCAGCGTGATCGGCAAATAATCGAAACACTGCAAACCAATTTAGGGGGCTTAGCGGTAAAAATGCGCGAACAGAACATAGCATACGAAGCGTTGGATGCAATTCCTGCACAGTTGGCCTCACGTCGATGCTTTAGCATGACACAGCAATCAACGGTCTTGATATGCTGATCCTGCATCTTTCAGATATTCACTTCAAGAACGGCGAAGCGGGTTCGCCCATGGATCAAGACCACCATGTACGCACCGTTCTGCTGCGTGATCTTCGCCAACAATGCGAAACAATAGGTGCGACACCAGACGTAGTTCTTGTATCAGGCGACATCGCCTATGCAGGTGATGCAGACGAATACGATTTCGCCCAAAAATGGCTTGAACAAGTCTGCGAGACGGCTGGGTGCGATACGAGCACTATAATGGTCATTCCAGGCAACCATGACGTTCAGCAAACCATAACCAAAAAACACTTAGTTCAAGCTATTCACAATGACATTAAAGCGACCGCAGATTCGAAGCTTCTGCCAGGGAAGCTCGCCCAGCTTCTCAACGATGAAGACAGTCGTGATTGGTTATATCGGTCAATTGAGAACTACAATGATTTTGCAACACAGTATTTTTGCGATCTACTGCCTCCCGACAGAACAACAGTCGAACGGCGCTTTGAGCTGAACGACGGGTCGACCCTTTGCATCACCGGCCTGAACTCCGCGTTTGTCTCAAGTCAAAACGATAAGGAAAGATCGCTTTATGTTGACCCGTCCGCGCAAAGAATAACTCATGAGGATGGGGTGACGCATGTGGTCATGTGCCACCACCCGTACAATTGGCTGGCGAATGGCCAACAACTTGAAGACCATTTGAACGTAGTTTCAAAAATCCAGATCTTCGGCCACGAGCATACCAATCGTGTAGTATTGGGCCGCGACTGGATTAGAGTCGCTGCAAGCGCAGCGCATCCCGATAGGCGAGAGGATGGCTGGGAGCCGGGTTACAATCTTCTGGAGCTATCAGTCGATACTGAAAGCAACAAACGTACCCTCGATATAAAAGCTCATATCAGAGTCTGGCAAAATCGACCGACGCAGTTTGTCCCTAAAATGGACGGAGCTGCTGATCATTTCAGTCAATCGATTGCCTTGGAGGCTTGGACCGCTCCCCAAACGCCATCAAAAAGTGATAACGTGGCTGAGGCTTCGCCGGTTCCGGACGGAACGGTGATTGAGGAGGACGCCTCCATGACTTCGTTACGAACACTCAGCATCCGGTACTTCAAACTAACTTTCAGCAAGAAGCTGGAGATTGCGGGCAGCCTCGATCTCTTTGAAGAGGCGGACACCAAGCTGCCCGACCACGAACGCTTCCGTCGGGTCTTGCTCCGGGCTCGTGAACGCGATCTACTTGATGAACTCAAGGCCGCAATTGATGCAGCCACTCCTGCAAAACTACCGGAACAAGAACAATGAGGGCAGACATGCAGCAACTCGAACTTGCAGATTGCTACGGACATGCGGGCCTTTCGCCTGACGCCGCAAACATCCCGCTACGCATCGAACCATTTAAGACGATTGCGGCGAATCTAACGCGGCCGCAGATCATCGACGCTGTGCGTGCGTATTTTGGCCTGCCAATGCGCAAAGACACCGGATGGCTTTCGGATCCGATATCAGAGGCTGATGAAGCCTTTTCGATGGTTACCAACAAAAATGAAATAGCCATTCTAGCAATGGCCCTTATTGCTCACCAGATACGAGAGGAGGACGATCAGTTTACAGCACTGGTCTTCCTTGTCGCAAATGCCTTTGGGCACCGCAAAGCAGAGGTCTACCCTCAATTTGTCGAAATCATTAAGGCTGCGGCGAACGACTTGGCACTTTCAACCCGTAGCTCGCTCGATATCAAACTGATCCGTGCAAAATCCTTGAACAAAGACTTAGGTGGCTCAGCGGAAGAACTCGTTCCGCAGAATGACTTTCCCAGCTTCAATCGCGTTCTAAAAGAGCTCAATATCGATGGCCACGAGATGGTCAAACATCTTGCTCAGCAAATGAATACGGCGCTTAGCCCAATGAAGTCAGAGATCGCCAGACTGCGTGAAGAAACGGACATGTTGTGGTGGTTAGTTGGTGGCGAGAGCCGCCTTGTTGATGAGTCATACGCAGACATGAAACCAGGGCGAGCAGCATTTCTAATCGGATCAGAGCTTGCCAAACTGTCTCGTACACACCTCGGTCCAAGAGCAGGGACGTTTCTCATGAACAAGGCGCTCCGCGAGGGTCGAACTGACAAGCCGTCGAAAATCAAGATAGAAGCTATCCCCAAACTGTTTACCCTTGAAGAATTATCGGACGTCACTCCCAACAGCACGATTGCTGATGTTCGAGATTTATGCAGCGTCAACAATGCGATTTCCCGGGCAAGCGAAGTTGGCTCTCAAACCGCATGGAAAAAAATGTATGGAAATGACGGAAGCCTGTCAGAAACAGCTGCCTTTTCGCCGAGTGAGCTAGCCAATCAGAGTTTCCGCGAATTCCTTCTCCTGAACGCGCTTTCAAGCTGAGCGGGGGGAAGGACGTTTTGGAAGATCAAATTTGTAGTAATCCTGACTGCCAAATTGGTGAGAATGGCTCCTGTCTTCAGGGTCATAACCCGGTGAAGTCGTGTCCGAACTTCGGGAAACCGGCTGTGAAAGCTCGTCCGGCCGATAGCACTGAAACGGATGAGGCCCCTATTTCAGAGGAGACTAAGTCTGCCAAGGTACGTCTGCCGAGGGGAGAACCTTTCACGCAAGAAGACGTGAATGTGCATTTGCTCAAACGACCGGCTCAAATGGTTGCGATCGTAGGTGACACCTCCAGTGGAAAATCAACTCTCATCTGTTCAATTTATGCTCGATTTCACCGAGGTCCATTTGCTGACCGTGTCTTTGCGGGTAGTGGTACATTGACAGCGTTTGAGGAAGTTGGTCACTACGCGAGAGCAAGTTCAGGGATGGATCGCCCAGATACACCTCGCACATCTCTTTCTCAGGGTCTTCAGTTTTTTCACCTTGCGACATCGCCTGCAAATGAGCCGACACAGACAGCCGACCTCTTTCTTTCCGATCGTGCCGGAGAGAGCTACAGGGAAGGCCTCGACACGCCCGCACATTTGTACGACCTACAAGAGATAAGGCTCGCAAGAACCGTCGCAGTGTTGATTGATGGTGCCCGCCTTATACGACCGGAAGAACAGCATGAGGTCCTCGATACTGCCCGCCAGTTGGTGCGCGCCATGGTGGATTCAGGTACGCTTTCGACAGCACAGCACCTCCAAGTCATCCTGACCAAACGGGACGACATCGAAAGAGCAGGTAACGTAGAACAAACCGTCGCGCGAGTTCAAGCAACAGTCGAGCGGATTGCTCAGGATTTTGGGAACCGTCTGGCGTCTGTGACACTTTTCGAGATCGCAGCGCGCGATCCGCAAAGCCAGTTTGAACAAGCACATGGTTGTGACGTTCTCCTTCAGTCTTGGCTCAGCGCGAAGGAGCCGGACCCAGTTCGCGTCCCGCCGATCAAAGCAATCAATACAAGGTTCGATCTTCTCGCAGAAAACCGAGAATTCGGAGAGATCTCATGAGCCAAAAACAGCACGTTATACTTGGATACCCGGACTCTGGCAAAACAACCTTTCTGGCTGCCCTTTGGCACATCCTAGATGCTGGCAGTGCTTCATCGATCCTTCTCGATAAGATTTCCGGTGACGTACGATACTTAAATGAAATCAAGCGAATCTGGTTGAAGTGCGAGCAAGTTCCGCGAACGCTCACCTCAAGTGAGGAACTGGTTGAAATGCATGTTCGCGATGCAACGACCAGCAACAGGTCCGTACTTCGGCTGCCCGATTTCTCAGGTGAGACGTTCCTGTCACTTATTGCCGATCGCGAGTGTGAAGAGGATTTTGTGTCGATCCTCCAGGACTCGGACGGCATTCTGTTCTTCGTCAACGCGGATCGCGCGAACGATGCGCTATTTGTGACTGACTTCCACTTCCCAGATGAAGGTTCTGAACCCGAGCAAGACATAGCCTCCGAACGAGGCGAGGCTGCCGAATCTGATAGAGTTGTAGATTTTGATCCGCGCAGAATGCCCGAGCAAACCCGGATCATTGATATCTTACAGATCTTACAGGCACCGGTTCTCCGGAAAGGACGCCGTAGGCTCGTTATTGCGATCTCGGCATGGGACGTGGTCGCGGCTGACGAAGTTGAACCGTCAGAGTGGCTTGCGCGTGAGATGCCTATGTTGGCGCAATATCTCGAAACCAATTCAGAATTATACGATGTTCGCCACTGCGGGATATCTGCGCAAGGAGGGTCATTCGAAGGAGCGGCACGAAATCAGCTCCTCGCTGTCGATCCCGCTAACCGGGTGCAGTGTCGCTGGGATGAAAAAACTACGAATGACATTACACTTCCATTGACTTGGCTGAACGACGATGACGCGTAGTGCATCATCTAGCCAGCAATCTCTGCGGATCGAACAGTTTCTTTTTGGGTACGACCGCGGCCACACGTTGTTGGCAAGCAGCGAGACTTCGTCGAAGAAACTCGCGACATCCCTCTTAGCAGACACAGACTGGGACCCGCGTATTGAAACCGGCACGGAAAGCTATTTGTCCGGCCGCCCTGTTGCGGGTGAAAAACGCTATGCCCTAATGAAAACTTGGCGTGCACCAGAGATGCCGCGTCCTGGTTGTGTATGGACCCACGTTCTTCTTTTGGATGACGCCGACCTATCTCGTATTACCCAGCTAAATAGTATCCTTGCAATGTTCCATAAGCCAAAGGAGGTTGGGGAATACCGCGACTTTTCAGAGCATCTAGAACTGAACCTTTCGGCGGGTTCGCACGATATACAATCAATCAACCCGGAAACTATTTTTGATTTGGTTGTACGCACGTATTTTGAGGCAGATAAAAGATTGGTGCTGCGATCTTCGAAAGACATGGAAGCAGCCATGCTTGCTTTGTGGTCCCAACAGTGGCCTGCATTGCGACGCCAGTTTTCATTTCGGCTCGCTCCACTTACTGGGCAAAAACCGCGTTCAAAATCTAACTTCGATATCGAGTTCGCGACTCCTAAATCCAAGGAAGAAAGAGAATTCGGGCCATTAGAACATGCAATCATTTCTAAAATTACCAATGACGTAGCCGAAATTTTCCCCACTCATTTTCGGCGATTTCTGTGGCGTTATGGCGCTGATACTGAAAGCAAAAATGGAGATTTGGTCAAGCTTGCGCAGCTATATGAACTCCTTTTCTCACATGAGAGCGGCGCCTTGGACACTGATCAAACTCTGTCAAGAATTGTGCACTGGTATCCGTCGCAAGAGGTGGCTGGACTTCTCAAGCGAGAAATCATGCAACCTGCAGCTGCTGAGTTTTCCGTATTGCCCGACCTCGATCAGTTTGAAGTACTACAAGCTATAACCAGTATGCCAAATTCGAACGCGCTGCCCGATCCAGAGCCAGTGGAAAAGTCGACGGTGCAGACCTGGATCACGGCTCATCCTACCGAGTTGGCCGCTTTGCTGTCGAAGGAAGCAAGTCGCAAAGGACCCTTTGCGGAGAGCCTGTTTGATGGAATTACACCCAAAAAGAACGCCGACTTTCTCTGGGATCTTCTTAAAGATTCAGAAGCTGCGTTCGTGCGAGCATCCGGTCGTTCAATAGAGCATCTTGCGGATAGCCGCGTAAACACCCTCAGCGATGAGGCCCTGCTGTCACTGCTTCAAGAGAGTCGGGCGAAAAAGCCGTCGATTGCGAAGCTTGTTCAATTCATTATTGGCCGAAATCACTCCGGTCTTGTCGAAATGGTAGCCGATTGTGCTCCAGAGGCAGTTACTGCATCTGTGATTGATGGCGTTTCGGCCTCACCATCGAAAGCGTTACCGGACATCGGGGAAACTTGGACCGAGTACGTTAGGAACCGACCAGATTGGATCATCCATTATGCAAAAAATACGGCAAAGAAACGGTCGCAACTACTCGCCTGCCGCTACCTTCTCAATGCTGACAAGCGCCACGTGCCGATCGCTGTTTGGGCTGAGCGCTTAGAGGAAACCAAAGACGACCTCTCGAGCTCTACCGCATTGGATTTTCAAGTTTTCTTGCTCGTTCAGGCCTTTCACGAACCTTCCGATGGTTCTCAAGTTCTAGTGAACGACGCTTTCGATGCAGTTTACGAGGCGCTTCTAAATCGAAATTTGGCGTGGCGCACCGAGAATTACTTGACCGATTATCTGCCGAGTATCGGCTGGTACAGCAACTGGGACAAATGCTTAAGACTTCAGATAGCGGTTGTCGCACTTTGGAAAGGGTTAGGTCTGCCGAAACGCACATTGCAGGAGATGACAAGAAGCGAGCGGTTGAAGGAAGAACTGTACGCCTTGTGGTAGCATCAGCTAGCTACCGGCAGCGCCGAAGGAGTTTGTACGCTGTAAATTCAATCAACGTCTGCCTCAGGGAGGCCGGTCGGAGGTTGCATGAAAGGCAGCTCGTCTCGCGTTGAGTGAATTCGCAGCTCAGTGGGTTTTGCGAGTGCAGCGAATATCTCCTATATCGGGTCGCGCTGAAACATGAAAGATGGACGCTGGATGTTTCCTTTGGGCCGATCGAGTCATGGTCAGGCCTTCACCCACCCAACAACTCCTCGATAAAATCTTCCTGCCGGTCGAGCGCCGCTTCCCATTCCTTCGGCACCGCCGCTTCCCGCTCGAGCTTCTCGGGCTCAGGCTGCCCGCGCCCGCCCTCGAGCGCCATCACGCTCATCGCCCGCGCTTCACGGCGTTGCGAACGATCCCGCACAGGCGCGCGTTCTGCAGGTTTCCGCGATTCACCCTCACGGGCATCGTCATCAGCGTCGCCACTCCACGGCCCCACCCCCTGCACGCTCGGCGGGTACGGGAACGCCTTGCCCTCCTGCCGGGCCAGCATCTCCTTGAAGAACGGATCGTCGTAATACTTGATCCGGCTCGCCTTGATCGGGTGTTGCGGCGAGGCAAGGATGATGACCTCGTCGGGGTCCATTAGGCGCGCCTCTGTCTCCGACAGGAGCGGCCGCTCTTCCAGCCGGGCCGAGGTCGAGGTCGCGCCAAGGAAGCCCTTGTTGCGGCCATACATGCGGGTCACGGCCTCGCGGGTTGTACTGCCGACGGCGGCAGAAACCTCTCTTACCGTCCGCTGATCACGTGGCGTGATGTAGAGCTTCAGCCCTGCCCCGTTCTCGAGGCTTTCGCGGCCTTCGGGGCCATAGATCCGGTCAAGCGAGGCCAGCGACTGAGCGATCATCGCGACGCGGCCGCCATAGCTCGCCAATGAATGGATCGCACGTTCGAGATAGGGCATCGCCCCCATCTGCTGGAATTCGTCGATCATCATCATGACCGGCCAAGGCTCGTCCGGGCCGGGTTCGTTCAGGCGGATCGACGCGATGAGATCAGCGAACATCAGGCGCAGGAGCGGCGCCAGGGTCGCGATGTGATCCTCGGAGACGGCGATGTAGAGCGACTGCGGTGTCTTCCGGAAGGTCGAGAAATCAAAGTCGCTCGCCTCGGTGGCCGAGCGGACCGCCGGATTGTCCCATTGCTTGAGGCCGGCAGTCATCAGCGCCTGGATGTTCGAAGTGAGAAGCCGCGACGAGGCTGAGGCCGCATTGGTCCAGAGCTCGCGCAGGATGTCTTCTTCGGCCTCGTCGGCATAGGTCTTGTACTGGGCGTTCTTGTATTCGCCCCCGGCGACGATCTTGTTCACCTCGCCAAGGTTCGGCGTGCCGCGCTGGATGGCCAGCAGGCAGGCCGCGACAAAGATCGACTTGCCAGCCTCAGAGAAGGTGTCGAGCTGCTTGTTGTCCTTGTCGAGGAAGAGGTCGGCCAGGATCGACACCTCGGTGAAGCGCTGCGCGAAGCTCGGGGCCTTGGCGATCCGGGCGAGCGGATTGTAGCGGTGCGTGGCGTTGGCCCAATCGAAGGGGCTGAAGCGATAGACCTCGTCGCCGTTGAGCGCCCGCAGCCGGGCGGTCTTCTCGAAGTTCTCACCTTTCACGTCGAGCACCACGACCGAGCCCGCGAAGCTCAGAAGGTTCGGGATCACGAAGCCGACGCCCTTACCCGCACGGGTCGGCGCCACCATCATCACATGGGGGATGGTGGTCGAGGAGATGAACTCGGGCCTAGAGCTCGGCGCGCCGAGCTTGCCGCAGACGAAGCCCTTGCCGGGGGCCTGCAGCATATCGTTCTTCTTCAGCTCCGCCTTTGTCTGCCAGTGAGCCGAGCCGTAATCGTCGCGCTCCTTCTTCCACGTCCAGGCCAGCGCCAGCGCACCGAGGCCAATCGCCCCGAAGCCGACAGCGCCAAACCCCACCTTGAAGGCTTCGGGGTGCGCCGCGCGGGTGCCGGCGCTCGCCTTCCAGAGCGCCAGCATGTCGAAACTCTGAAACCCGGTTTTCAGGGCTAGGGTCAGATAGAAGGCGGCGACGATGGTGCCGATGACGGCGCCGCAGATCACGCCGAAGAGGAGCGCGGCCCAGAGAGGAAGTGTCTTGGTCATGCTGGTCATCCCCTTCAGAATTCCATCTCGTCATCGAGGCCGCGGTCTAGTGTTTTGTTTCGGGCAAGATCACGCCCCAACTCCTGGGCCTCTTGCTGGCCGCGCAACCGCGCCACCTCCGTCGCCTTGTCCTGCTGCAACCCGGCGGCGCGGTCGGTGAAGACCTGATCGCCGGTCTCCTCGAAGGTCATCTCCAGGAATTCCTGCGTGACGGTGATCTGGTCGAGCTTGCTCGGCAGAGCCGCATCCAGCACCTCGTAGTTGCCGCGCCGAAGTTCGGCCAAGCCCTCCTCACCCAATTCCTTGAAGAGCTCGGATTGCAGGGTCCGCTCGACGGTCGCTTCCTGTTCCTCGGTGAGCTTGCCATCTCGCAACATGTCGGCGAGGTCCTGCAGGTAGGGATTGGGCGTCCGGTCGTCTTCGTCGATGAGGGGCAACGTCGCCTCCTCCTCGTCCGCGAGGGTCCGACCGATCTCGACGCCCAGTTCCTTGGCGCGTTCCATCAGCGCGTCCATCACGCCGTCGACCTTTTCGAGGGCGGCATCGATCTGGTCGTCACTCGCGGTCTCCACGCTCAGGCCGTCCTTGGCCAGCACCGCGTTCATGTCCCGCTCGACCCAGTCCTGCGCCATGCCGTAGTTCCGCGTGCCGCCGGCACTGATCCGCGCCACCAACTCTTCGCTATCCATCCCGAACTCCTTGGCCCGCGCGAGCACATCGCGCAGCCCATCGTCATTGCCGGACTGCAGCGCGGCGATCAGCACCTCGCTGCCCGCCCCCGGCGGATAGGGTTCTTCGAGCTGCTTGCCAAACCGCGCGCGCAGGTCTGGGTCCGGCACCATCTGCGAGAGGTCCGCAATGATCGGCGCGGCCTTGGCCTCGAAGGCGGCGCGCTCGGCCGGGTCCAGTTCCTCGGTCTTGAGCCTGAGCGCCTCGATCGTGCGCTCGGAGTAGTCGATCGCATCACCGACGGTCTTGATGTCCTTCATGTCTATCTCTCCTTCGGTGAAGTTCCAGGGCGTGCCGGAGCCGAGACCGTCTGCCATGCCGCGTACGGCACGTGCCATGTGACGCTGGTCCATCCGGTCCAGCAGGTCGGCGAGGTTCTTGTAGTCCTTGGCGAAGCCCACGACCTGCGCCTGCGCGATGGCGGATTCCTGGGCCGTCATGACGATCTCGCGCGGCAGGCGGGCCTCTTCCTTGGCGCGGTAGATCTCTTCGATCCCGGCGGGTTTCTCGAAGATACCTCGCTCGAGCCGGGTGGTGGCGTCGAGGATCACACCATAGCGTTCCGCGATCTCGGCCTGCTTTTCGCGCATGAGCTGCGGCGACATCACACCCTCAGCCCAGCAGGAGAACCAGGTGCCGTTTTCGACACCGCGGTTGTTCAGGATGATATGGGTATGCTTGTGCGCCCGGTCGTCATGAACCGCGAGGACATAGTCCCACTGGTCGCCGTATTCGCCGCTCTCGAAGAAATGCTCCGTCCAGTCCATCGCGATGTCGCGGACTTGGGTTGCCGTCACGTCGGTCGGGAAGGACAGCAACATGTGTGAGGTGAAACCGAGCTTGGTCGAGCCGCGCCAGGTCCCGGCCCAATCCTCGATGATGTCCTCTTTCTGCTCTTCAGAAAGGACCGCCGCATCGGTCAGCGCATTGGTCATCGTCGAGTAGGTGTAGACCGCCTTATCGTTGATGTAGGAGATCTGCGCCCCGAGCGAGGCACGCGTCTTGCAGCCCCCTGCCCGGATCCGTTTGAAGACCGCCGCGCGGCTCTGGCCCGAGGCCGCCTTCAGCGCGTTGCGCGCCGACAGCGATCCGACGCGCGCGAAACTCCGCCCCTGCCGACGCCCCGCCAGCCGCGCGTCGATCCGCGCCGCGGCCTGGCCCCGGATGCGCTCATCCTCCCAGAGCCGCCCCATGACCGAGGCGTAGAGGGCGAGCGGATCAGCCATTGCGCACCAGCCTTAAACCGCCGCCTGTCACGGGCGAGCTGTCCTCCAGAACCGCGCTCTCCGTCCCCTGCCCCTCTTCCTTTTGCGGTCCCTCCTGATGACGTAGCGCCTGTGCCGCATCCTTCATCCGGCCCAAATCACGGCTCATGGACTGCGCCAGATCAAGGAGTTCGATCAGCACCGAGCGGTCCGCCTCCGAAACCTCCAGCCGACCACGATGGACCGCCTTGGCGAGCACCAATCCGGCGTCGCTCACATCCTTCGCCTGACGCCACGCGGCGCAAAATTCCGCGACCAGATCACGGGGTACGTCGAGGAAACCGCACCGTCCGCGCAGCACCGCGTTGAGTGCCTGGGATCGGTTGGCAAAGCCCCGTTCACGCCACTCCGCGTCGAAAGCGTCCAGCTCGGATCGGCTGGCCCGGAACGCCACTGTCTCGCTCGGATCGCGCACCGCGATGCCCTCGCCCGCCTCCTCTTTCGCGAGCCGGTTCACATGGCGCGGAGAGATGCCGAACGCCGCCGCCAACTCCTTCGCACTCTCGCCCGCCGCGAAGCGCCGCGCCACTTCGATGCGCTCTTCAAGCTTCAGGTTTTTCGCTGGTCTCGACACTAGGGCGTTCTCCCGCTTCCGGGAAAATGATGCATGCTCCGCCGCGCGCGAACGCGATTGCTCGCTATCGCGTTCGCGCGCGGCGGAGCATTCAGCTTTGCGGGAAACGCCCATGACAGACCCCTCGGACAAAATGTGCAAACATTGGCCATATCCTGCCAACGTCTTTCTTCTCTCCTTCGCTTATATCTCAATACGTCACATTGCGCAATATTGCTTTTTGCATGATGTGTCTTTTTGAGAGCGTTTGGGAACGCTTTCAAAGCCCCCGTGCAGCGCGACACGGATCAAGCCCAGTGGTCACTGATGCGTGGAAGGAGAGGGGAACAAGCTGCCGAAACGGGTGCCTAAGCAGCACGTGACGACAGGCAAATCGAGCGCCCGAACCGGTTACGGATCGGGTGCCATGTACACGAAAACTGCCCGCGCTCGAGGGCGCGAGTCACGCCCTATGAGGGCGTCACGAAGCTTTTGAGAGACCGTGTCAGACCCCTGCGGATCTGAAGACCCGCAGGGGTATCTGGGTCAGTGACCCATTACGTCAGTGCGCAGGCCGTCGTAGCGGCTGCGGGCGATCAGCGCCTCGGTCTCGAGGCTGTCGAGCGTCTCGGGATGGGCGTCTTCATCGAAGGCGGCAAGGTAGGCCTCGAAGGCCATGTCGGCTTGCAGTTCGGCGAGGTCGATGGATTGTTCGAGTGTCATGATGTGATCCGGCCCAACGATCGTCGCCCAAACGGATCGTGGAAAAGACCGGGGGCATGAGAGCGGGCTGCACCCGGCACGGGGCGGAATGAAATGGAGCACGCCGGGGGCAGGTTTGTTGTGAGCGATGCCCCGCAGCGCGTAAAGCGCATCAGCCGTCCAGAAACCTGCCCCCGGCGTTGCCGTCCGCTCGACCCCGGGCTAGCGATCTCTAAGGCCAACAGGTCGACGGAAAGGCGCGCGGCGGTGACCTTCACGTGAGACGTTGCCCTGGGATGCATGACGATGATTTGCGATTTCGTTGCCTGCGGCACAGGGCGAATTCGCCGCCCCTGGGAGCCTCGCAAAGACACCCCTGGGCGGGTTGCTCGACTGCCGGAAGGGGTGCGCTTGGCTCGCTAAATGGGCTCCCAGTTCTCACTGCTGACTTTCGGTTTCGCCTCTGGCTTGCACGATCAACGCCGTCACTGAACAGAACTATTGAAACCGCATCTGCGACTTATCCAGTCTGACTACCCGACTCTATGTCCACGTCCGAAATATCCGGCATCCTTCGGACACCGATAGTGCGCCGGTCGAGGGCTAGTTCCCCGGAACGAGAAAAAGCCAGACCGCCGAAGCGGTCTGGCCGTTAGCTTAGGCGGCGTCTTTGGGCCCCCAGGGGATAACGGCCTGCAGGGACAGATCGTCCTGGTTCGCCGCCTTGCCGAGGTTGGCGTTGAAGCCGTGGTCGCGGATGGTCAGCGTGAAGTAGTCCGCGCCGGTCTCCTTGTTCTGCTTCTTCCAGATGCCGCCGCACTCGACCAGCTTTCCGCGCGGGGAGCGGCCGAGGACGCGGTGCGTCGGGGCCATCGGGTTCGCGCTCGCGACGGGTTCGACCGTGATGTCGAGGTCGAAGGTCAGGGTCGAGATGGAGCCTGTGCCCTTGGCGGTTTCGATGTCGACGCTGGTGAATTTGATGCAGTTCGTGGTCATTGCTCTTCTCCTTGTTTGCGTTGCAATGATGGTCACCTTGCAGCTGGCCAAGGCCCGGCCACACCGAAGGCGAAGCGCAGCGGAGAGGGGCAGGCGCCGGTCTTTTTGATGCGCGAGGAATGACCCACCTTTGGTCTTTGGTGGGTCAGGGGAAAAAGATCGGCGACAACCTTTGTGGACGGGACGACAGCTGCGACCAACATGTCATGCAACTCAGACATCGGGAGAAGTGCGGTGGCCATGAACGAAAGTGGAGGAACAGCTGAGAGAGATGCCAGGGGCGGCGTCATTTCTGCCCTCTCGCCCCGAGCCGTACCCGGACGAGTTAGAGCTTTGCCGAGCCCTGCCCAACGTGTCGCGACGGCTAGCATCTGTGGCAAAGCGATGTGTGTCATCAGGCTGGCCATCCCCAAGAAGACCGTCGAGGCATCTGCATTTGGCGCGGTTCATCCGGGCGTCGAACGGAACAGACAAGCGGTCGCGATAGCTAGCTGTTTCATGCATCGCGCTGATTCCCGGCCCTCTGCCAGCTACGACCAATGCAATCCGGTGGTCGTCGAACATCGTTTGCAGCCGGTAATGACGGCGCAGAATAGCGTATCGGGCAAAGCGAGGACTATCACCGGCTGGGACTCGCGGGACGAGGCCATTTAGACACCCCCCCGCCCCAGCGACCGTTACCGGAACGGCCGCGATGAAGCGTTGCCACGACCATGCGACGGCTGGTCGGGCTGGCTCCGGAGGAGAGTGCCCGGCCAGCAGCACGTCGCAGGGAGAGGCGACGTTTCAGCTCGGGGAGGGCGGCTGCGTGCAGCCGACCGAGTAGGGCGCGGTCCTGATCAAAAGGCAGGAGGGGCCAAGATCTTACCTTGATATTGACTGCGCCTAGAACAGATCTCAGAAAGGTGCATTGCGTAAGCCTCTTTTTGTGTCGCCCTTCCTCGTGAAGTTGGCGCTGGCTAAATCCGCCACACTTTCCAGCAGCCGCATGTTCTGTTATTGTTCTCATTCGAAACCGTATTCCGATTCCCGAGTGTACCTCAGATGTGCAACCTCTACTCCCAGACAAAGAGCCAGGACGCGGTGCGTCACCTGTTCGACAACATGCTTGAGCAGGACGAGGATCTGGTTGACGCTACTGGGAACCTGCCTCCTTTGACCGACATCTGGCCTGACTATCCAGCACCGATCATCCGGCATGGTGAGGGCGCTGCCTGGGCGCTGACAATGGCCCGTTGGGGCATGCCGACCCCTGCGAAGTTCCTCGAAGGCAAACGTACCGACAAGGGTGTCACCAATATCCGCAACGTCGGCTCTCCCCACTGGCGGCGCTGGCTCGGTGTCGAACATCGCTGCCTCGTGCCCTTCACGAGCTTTTCGGAGATTGACGGGCGCCGGGGTGCGCCGCGCAATTCGTCGGTCTGGTTCGCTTTGGATGAGGATCGGCCGCTCGCCTTCTTCGCCGCGCTGCGAACGACATGGACCTCGGTGCGCAAGCTGAAGGAAGGCGAGGTGACAGCGGAGATCTTCGGTTTCCTGACCTGCCCGCCCAACGCCGAAGTTGCGCCGATCCACCCCAAAGCCATGCCCGTCGTCCTCACGCAGCCCGAGGAATGGCGACGTTGGTTGACCGCACCGGCCGAGGACGCCCTGAAGCTGCAGCGGCCCCTGCCGGACGGGATGCTGAAGATCGTTGCCGAGGGGGTGCGCGAGGATGCGGTTTGAGTCCGCTCCGAGCGAGCTCTTTGCCCTGGTCCGGCACCGGGTCCATGAGGCGGAAGGTCCGGGACGGCGCAGCTTCGCTTTGTTGCAAGCCGCCCGACACACCGAGGCCCTGATCTGGATCATTCCCGGTCATGCCCCGCACCAGCCAATGCTCCGGGGTCTGCCCGAAGGCGTCGGGGAGCGGCTGCATCTCATTCGCCCTGCAAACGAGACCGACCTGCTCTGGGCCGCGGAGGAAGCGCTGCGCTCTGAAGGGGTCGGACTGGTAATCGCGGAGCCGGAAAAGCCCCTCTCCCTGATCGCCGGGCGACGCCTGCAACTGGCCGCGGAAGCTGGGCGAACCACCGGGCTCATGCTGATCCGTGAAGGCCAGGGCAGCAATGCTGCAGAGACGCGGTGGCATTGTACCCCGATTGCGGCGGAACGGCGGGACTCGACTCTGCATCAATGGGCTCTTATTAAGAACAAAAGGGAAACATTAAGAGCTTGGACTGTGCACTGGAATGGTAAGACGGCTGCTGTCGATCCGGTTTCCGCGGCTTGCAAGCGACACGAGCCAGCGGAGACGTCCCGTTGAGGGACCGTTCGCCCTGATCCATAGGTCAGGGAATGCCGATCATGTGCATTGTCTGAACCAAGCCGCCGAGACGCGGGGATTGCGCCTCGGCATGGCGGCGGCCGATGCGCGCGCCATCTGTCCCGAGCTGATAACGCGGCCCGCCGATCTGGCGCGAGAGGCGGCCGCACTGGCAGGCCTCAGACGCTGGGCGGGGCGTTATTCGCCGATGGTGGCGCGCGACGGCCCGGACGGGCTTATCGCCGATATCTCCGGTGTGCCGCATCTCTTCGGCGGCGAGGCTGAAATGCGGGCCGACCTTCATGCGCGGCTGGAACGGGTCGGCCTGACCCTCTCGAGCGCCATCGCCGAAACCCGTGGCGCAGCCCAGGCGCTGGCCCGTCATGGCGGCGGCATCCTGCCCGAGGGCGCGGCGAAGGAGGGTATCGCGAGCCTACCCGTCTCAGCGCTGAGGATCGGGAGCGATGTGGCGGAAGGTCTCGCCCGGATGGGGCTGAACAGGATCGGCGATCTCACCGATCTGCCGCGTGCGCCCCTCGCGCGACGGTTCGGTCCGGCTCTGGTGCTGCGTCTCGACCAGGCGCTCGGCCTTCAACCGGAGCCGGTCTCTCCCGAGGCGGACGCGCCGTATTTCGGGGTGCGGCTGACCATGCCGGAACCTATCGGCCTCGAGGCCGATGTCATGTCGGGCCTCGCGCGCTTGCTAGACCGACTCTGCAGCACACTTGCCCAACACCATCGCGGCGCACGGCGGCTGCGGCTTGAACTGCACCGGGTCGACCGGGAAACCGCGCAAGTCGAGATCGGGCTGGCCCGGCCGATGCGTGATCCCGAGCGGATTGCGGCGCTCTTTGCAAAAGGCGTGTCGCAGGTCGAAGCTGGGTTCGGGATCGAAGCGCTGCGCCTCGTTGCCCATGTGACCGAAGACCTGCCACCTGAGCAGATCGGCGGACCCCGAACGATAGACCGCGAGGACGCGCTGGCCGATCTCTTCTCGCGGCTCGGCAACCGGCTGGGCTTCGACAGGGTCCTGCGGCTCCTGCCTGCCGCCAGCAAAATCCCCGAGCGGAGCTTTTTAGTAGCACCGGCCGCCTATAGCGCCGCTGAATCTCCGCCGCCACATCGTGGACCAGATCGACCGATCATCCTCTTTCCGCCTGAGCTGGTCACGACGAAAGGGCTTGGACAACCCGGTCATCCCCCCGCCCGGTTCGCCTGGCGGCGCATGTCTTTCACCACGCTACGTGCGGACGGACCGGAACGGATCGCACCGGAATGGTGGTTCGACGATCCGGCCTGGCGCTCGGGCCTGCGCGACTACTGGCGGGTAGAAACCCAGGAGGGCCCACGGCTTTGGCTCTACCACACGCCACAGGCCCCGACCTGGCCCGCGCAGAGCTGGTTCGCGCAGGGAGAGTTCGCATGACCGGCTATGCGGAGCTCTGCGTGACGAGCAATTTCACCTTTCTGACCGGGGCCTCGCACCCCGAGGAACTGGTTACGCGTGCCGCCGAGTTGGGCCTGAGGGCCATCGCCATCACCGACCGCAACTCGGTCGCGGGCGTGGTGCGGGCCTTCTCGGCCCTGAAGGAACTGGCCCGCCTGCGCGAGGAGGCCCGCGCCGCGAGCGAGGGGGCCGAGGCTGGTCCGGTGATCCGATCCCGGCAGGTGACCGATCATTCCAGCCGCCAGACGATGCAGCACATGCCGGCAGGCGATGCCCCCCGAATTCGGCCGGACATGGTGTTGCCGAAGCTGATCCCGGGCGCCCGGATCGTGCTGACCGACAGCGAGGTCGACTGGCTCGCCCTGCCCACGGACATTGCGGCGTGGTCGCGGCTGACCCGGCTTCTGTCCCTCGGCAAGCGGCGAGCCACGAAAGGCGAATGTCATCTGACGCGCAAGGATTTGTCGGAGTGGGGTCAGGGCATGGTGCTAATCGCGCTACCACCCGACCCGATGGAGCACCCGGTCCGAGCGTGTGCCAGTGATCTGCGGCATATGCTGCGCACCTTCCCCGGCCAGTGCTTTCTTGGCGCGGCCCCGCGCTATGACGGCCGCGACCCTACCCGCCTCGACCAGCTGGCGCGGATCGCCCAGGACACCGGCCTGCCGCTGGTGGCCCTTGGCGAGGTGATGATGCATCGCTCGTCTCGGCGTCCGCTAGCCGATGTCCTGACCTGCCTTCGCGAGGGCTGCACCATCGACACGATCGGGGAGCGTCGGCTGACCAATGGCGAACACCGGCTCAAATCCCCGGACGAGATGGCGCGGATGTTCCATCGCTATCCGGCAGCGATCCGGCGCACGCTGGAGATCGCCGACCGCTGCGCCTTCCGGCTGGACGATCTGCGGTATCAATATCCCGACGAGGCGCGGGACGGCGAGCCCGCGCAGGCGCGGCTCGAACGGCTGTCGCGGGAGGGGCTGCATTGGCGCTATCCAGAGGGGCCGCCCGCCCGCATTGTGACGCGGGTCGACAAGGAACTGAAGCTCATCGGCGAGATGACGTATGCGCCGTATTTCCTGACGGTCAATGACATTGTGGCGTTCGCGCGCTCGCAGGGCATTCTGTGCCAAGGCCGCGGGTCGGCCGCCAATTCGGTCGTCTGCTACCTGCTCGGCGTGACCGAAGTGCCCCCCGAGAGCATCACCCTGATCTTCGAACGCTTCATCTCAAAAGAGCGCGGCGAGCCGCCGGATATCGACGTAGATTTCGAGCACGAGCGGCGCGAAGAGGTGATCCAATGGATCTACGAGCGATACGGACGCCATCGCGCCGGGCTGACCGCGACCGTGATCCATTTCCGTTCACGTGCCGCGATCCGCGAGGTCGGCAAGGTCATGGGGCTGAGCCAAGACATAATCGCGCGGCTTTCGGGCCAGATCTGGGGCTGGTCGGCCAGCGCCCCGGGAGAAGATCGGATGCGCGACGCCGGGATCGATCCGTCCGACGGGCGCGTGGCGCTGGCAGCGAAGCTGATCGGCGAGATCATTGGGTTTCCCCGGCATCTGAGCCAGCATGTCGGCGGCTTCGTGATCACCCATGGCCGGCTCGACGAGCTCTGCCCAATCGAGAATGCCGCGATGGAGGATCGCACCATTATCGAGTGGGACAAGGACGATATCGACGCGCTCGGGCTCATGAAGGTCGATGTGCTGGCGCTCGGCATGCTGACCTGCATCCGCAAGGCCTTCGGGCTGCTGGAGGATCACCGTCACCTGAAGCTGAGCCTCGCCAATGTGCCACCCGAGGATCCTGTGGTTTACGATATGCTCTGCAAAGCCGATGCGGTCGGGGTCTTTCAGGTCGAAAGCCGGGCGCAGCTCAACTTCCTGCCGCGCATGCAGCCGCGAAAATTCTACGATCTGGTCTGCGAGGTCGCCATCATCCGCCCCGGCCCGATCCAGGGCGGCATGGTTCATCCCTTCATCAACCGCCGTCAGGGCAAGGAAAAGGTCGAAGACCTCGGCCCCGCCATGATGGAGGTGCTGGGGCGCACCTATGGCGTCCCCCTCTTCCAAGAACAGGCCATGCAGATCGCGGTGGTCGCGGCCGGCTTCTCGGCCGGCGAGGCGGACCGGCTGCGCCGCTCACTCGCAACCTTCAAGCGGATGGGCTCCATCGGCGCGTTCCGCGAGCGGTTCATCTCGGGCATGTTGGCCCGCGGCTACGAGGCGGGGTTTGCGCAGCGATGTTTCGCCCAGATCGAAGGCTTCGGCAGTTATGGCTTCCCGGAAAGCCATGCGGCGAGCTTTGCGCGGCTGGTCTATATCTCGGCTTGGCTGAAGCGCCACCATCCGGCGGTTTTCACCTGTGCCCTGCTGAACAGCCAGCCGATGGGCTTCTACGCCCCCGCGCAACTCGTCCGCGACGCGCGTGAGCATGGCGTCGAGATCCGGGCCGTCTCGGTCAATCATTCGGCCTGGGACTGCACCCTCGAGCCACGCGGCGACGGAACGCTGGCGTTGCGGCTCGGGTTTCGGCAGATCAAAGGCATGCGGGAGGAGGATGCAGTCTGGATCGAGGCCGCCCGCGGCAACGGCTACGTGGACGTCGAAAGCCTGTGGCGCCGGGCTGGTGTCAGGCCGGTCGCACTGGAACGGTTGGCGGAAGGGGATGCCTTCGCCTCGCTCGGTCTCAATCGGCGCGATGCGCTCTGGGCCGCCCGGGCGTTGCGAGGGCCAAAGCCCCTGCCCCTTTTCGGGGCCGACGGTGAGGGCGGAGCGGAACCGCAGGTTACGCTGCCGGCGATGACGCTCGGGCAGGAGGTGATCGAGGACTACCTGGCACTGCGGCTTTCTCTGCGCGCCCATCCGATGGAGTTGCTGCGGCCGCGCTTGCCGGACAGTCTGCCGCATGAACGTCTGGATCGAACCACCGGGCGCATCACGGTGACGGGTCTCGTGATCACGCGGCAACGGCCTGGCACGGCCTCGGGCGTGATTTTCCTGACGCTGGAGGACGAAACTGGCGTGACCAACGTTGTGGTCTGGAGCCGGGTCTACGAGACCTTTCGCAAGGCGGTGATCGCCGGGCGGCTTCTGCGCGTCACTGGCCGGATCGAACGCGAGGGACAGGTCGTTCATGTGATCGCCGAGCGGATCGAGGACATCTCGCCGATGCTTTCGAGCCTTGGGCAACCGGCCACCGACGCAGGAGGTCGCCAGCCCGGTTCAGTAGGCCACGCCACGTTCGGCGGCCGCGGTTCAACGGCCCGGCATCCGCGTGAACAGGGAAAGAAGTTGTTTCCAAGCCGGGATTTTAACTAAGGCGTGCCCTCATATCGGTCGCAATAAGCGGGGCCAATATCGTGACCACTGGAAATGCAGACTCAATTGGTAGGACGGGTGTCGCAGCAGATGACCTCAAGGCAACGACAATCAAGTTTCCCCTTGAATGCTTCAGTCCAAAAAATCAGGTTGCTTCAACGACAAGGCCATCGAAACAGGCGGAACACATTTTGATTGAACTGAAAATCGAACTTATTGGCATCAAACCACCCATCTGGCGCCGGATCTTCGTGCCGAATGACATCAGCTTGGACATCCTGCATTCCGTTCTTCAGGGCGCTATGCCGTGGCAAGACTATCATTTGCATGAGTTCGAGATTGGCGAGGACAGGTTCGAGGCCCGCGACGAAAGTGACGACAGCTGGGATCCTGACGATGGCCGAAAGGACGAGAAGAGGTTTACTCTTGGAGAGCTGGTCAAGAAAGGCAGTCAGTTCACATACACTTACGATTTCGGCGATGGTTGGCGACACCTCGTCACTGTCGAGAAAGTTGGCAAAACAACCGGAAGACCAGATCAGGACTTTCCCGCCTGTGTTGCCGGAGAACGCGCGTGTCCGCCAGAGGACAGTGGGGGGCCCTACTCTTACGAAGAGTTTCTCGACGCACTGACCGACAAACACCACCCGGAACATCGTGATACAAAGCAATGGGCGGGCGCGTTCGAACCGGAAGTGTTCAGCGTGCAGCAAGCCAATGCAGCCGTCGGTGCGATGTTTGTTTGGGCAAAAGAGCGCCGCGATCGAAAGTGAAACCTGACTCTGGTTTGGCGCAGCTGCTTCGACATGAGCACAAAGCTCCAACTTTTCGATCCGAATGGCCGGGTGTCTTCTCAGCCCTTCGAGGGCATCCCCGCCCTGCTTTGCTGGTGAGCTTCAGAGCCGACAACCACCAATCTCTTTGAGAATGTGAAAATTTGTCCATCCTTGACGGACTATCTCACAGGTCTCCACAGAAACAAGTGGCGGTCTCTTTAAAAATATATCATTGTGTCGCTTATGAGCGGACAAGAACACGAAAAACTAAAGAACCTTCTTGAGGCTGTCCCCACGGGGTTCCTCGTGGACTCCGTCTGGCTTGAGCACCACGGGATAGGCCGGCGTTCGTCCTACGCTTATGTCCAACGCGGCTGGCTAGAACGCCTTGGCCGCGGCGTCTTCCGCCGCCCCGCACCAAGCAGCGCCACCACGAACACACTCGACTGGAAGACCTGCCTGCTCTCGCTCCAGCACATCATGCACTACCCTGTCCATATCGGCGGGGTGACGGCATTGAGCCTGCAAGGCTATGCGCACTATCTCTCCCTCGGAGACAAGAGCACGGTTTGGCTCTACGGCTCAAAAATCCCCAACTGGCTCGAAAAACTGCCGCTCAACGCCGAACTCCGCCCACGCAGCGTATCGCTGTTCTCCGATCCGGAGTTGGGTGTCGCTGACACACTAAATAATCTCAACGAGACAGCATCGTCCCTGCCATGGGACTGGAAACTGGTGATGTCCTCGCCGGAACGCGCGATCCTCGAAGCGCTGGACGAGTTGCCGAATCAAGAGAGCTTTCACAACCTCGACATGGCGTTCGAAAGCCTGACGACGTTGCGCCCGAGAACCCTCGCGGCGCTGCTCAGCAGTTGCAAGAAGATCAAGGTCAAACGCCTGTTCTTCGTGTTCGCCGACCGCCACGACCATGCCTGGCGCAAGCGACTCGATCCGGAAGAGTTCGACCTCGGCAGCGGCGACCGCGCATTGGTTAAAGGCGGCAAGATACATCCGCGCTACAGGATCATGGTGCCCGAAGAGTTTGTAAGAAAGGAACGTGGTCATGGCGCGTGAAGACTATGCCGCCCAAGTGGCCCTGCTCGTGCGCATACTGCCGTATGTCGCAAAGGAGGAGATATTTGCGCTGAAGGGCGGGACGGCCATCAACCTCTTCTATCGCGACCTTCCGCGCCTCTCGGTCGATATCGATCTGACCTATCTGCCAATCAAAGATCGCGCAGAAAGCCTCGCCGAGATCAACGACGCGATGGACCGGATTGCCGCCGCCATCGAAGGCGGCATCACCGGCGCCAAAGCGCAGCGCATTGCGGGCGGTGGCGGCGGCGCTACACGCGCGCTCGCACGTCTCGGCGCAGCGGAAATCAAGATCGAAACCTCCCCCGTCACCCGCGGCGTCGTGCATGCTCCGGAACAACGCGAAGTCTCGGAAGCCGTCGAGGAAGAGTTCGGATACGCGATGATGAACATCGTCTCCTTCGAGGATTTGTTCGGCGGTAAGCTACATGCGGCCGTCGATCGCCAGCACCCGCGAGATCTCTACGACGTCAAGCTCCTCTACGAGAACGAAGGGTTTACCGACGAGTTGTTCCGCACCTTTCTGATCTACGTCGCGAGTTCACCACGCCCGCCGCACGAACTGCTGAACCCAAACCTGATCAATCTGGATCAGCCCTACGCGCGAGAATTCGAGGGCATGACGAAGAAAGCGGTCAACCTTACGGAATTGATCGCAACGCGCGACCGCCTGATCGGGGACATCCAATGCCGCATGGATGTGGACGCGAAGAGGTTTCTGAGAACCCTGCATGAAGGCGATCCCGACTTCGACGCGATCGACCGCCCTCAAGCGGCCGAGCTTCCGGCGGTCAGATGGAAGCTAATCAACGTGAACAAGCTGAAAACAGATAACCCCAAGAAGCATGCCGCCCAAGGGGAAGAGCTAGAGAAACTCCTCGGCTGAAGATGGATCAGAGATGACTGATTTTGAGAACGATCCCGATTATGAAAAATGCTTGGTCACGTTTTTTGATGTGCTCGGCTTTCCAAGAGGTCTGCGGGCCGCCCCAGCTTCGAGACAGCCACTTCCAGCGCGTCAATCTTGTCTTCGCGCGACAGGGAAAAGTAAGTTTGGCTTTCTGTCATTGCGATGACGCGAGCGCGCTAAGTTCCTTGGCCATCCAGGTTGGCGCACAGGCGCGAAGGCTCAGAAGCTCGCGCTGCTCCTCTTCGTTCAGCGTCGCCTTGATACGCCTCAATGCCTGAGCAGCTTCGGATTTGCCGAAATAGGCGAGCGCCCGAAAGGCGTACCCGGCACGACTGATGGGTGCTCGAAGCTGCCAGCTCGGCACATGTTTAAGCTCGACGCTTTGCACTCCGAGTTTCAAATGACGGCTCGGCCCGGAGGTCCAATACACTTGACGGGAAGGATTCTGCGCCGAAATGCCGAGCAGGTTCGCTGCCGACGCTCCGCTTTGCGACACGCGCTCACCGGTTGATTTCGCAATGTGCTCAACCACGGCCTGAACCGAGGGCGCCCGGTTCCCGAAGCGGGTCTTCACAGGCGACGCGAACAATCCTCGCCTCACACGCATAAGCTCCCCTCGCCGCACCAGCCGCGACAGCGCCTGATCGACCGCCGCACGCTCTCCGAGGTGCAACAACTCCCGCGCCGACAGGGTCGCACCCTCCGGCAATGCTTCAGCATAGGCCTTGATCGCTTGGGATGTGGTTTGCATGATCGCCTCCAAGTGTCAGATATGTAGCTTAGTTTCTGACCGCTTCAAGCAGAAGCTTCCGCGGCTCACGCTGGGCCTGGAACAGATCGCACAATGAAGCCGCCGTCCCAAAAGTGTTCAGGCAAAGGAAGGATTCGTGACGATAGGAAATCATGACCAATTGGGTTCACGCGGTCAGGCTCACAAGAGCCAAGCAACGTAAACGGCCCTTGCTGTCGATCGACATGAACAGCCCTGACCTTTCGTTCGCTTCATAGCCGAGCGCTGCGCCGCAGCTTCACCTGACCGGCCATTCGTCTATCGTACAGCATTTCCGACTGCCGAGGTCAGCAACGCGGGACGGAGCTGCCATTGGGCCTATCATGCTCAAAGGGCACTTCCGGCCCTTTGCTGCCATTGGCCGTCACCCAACAATGCTGCAGTTGCAGCCCACAAAGCCGACGTTCGCCGCAATTGCGAAGTCTTCGGCTGTGTGAACTCACGGTGTCCGGGACTTTTGCGCCATTCGCCCCATTCCAAGCAAAGATCGCTCTCGACTCAAAGCAGGCATGGCCAAAACTCGCTTGCGGAGAAAGTACATTGGCTTACTGAAGTAATATGACAAATGATACTGACGATAATTTCGATTTGAATGAACCTGCTGCGGGCACGCACCACCCTCCAGGTTGGACGATTGAAACTGTTCATTTAGAGCCTTCAGGGAAAGCGCCAAAAAAATATGGCCCTTCCACCTACCGATTTTCAGCAGCTCTTACGCTTCCCGTAATTCTACCTCGCCGAGGGTGGGAGTTGGTCAAGAAAACGAAAAACTACGCATACCTGAGGCCACCAGAGGGCTCCGATGGCCCCCCATTTCAGATTGATATTGCGGTGCCTTCTTCTGCGGAATTTTTAGAGATCGCCGCAAGAAGTTATGCCAGAGGACAAAGCTGGATAGGGCAACTAGGGGAGTGGCCAGCTTTTTATCAACATGAGCGTAACACGGACATGCGTAAAATGTGGCACAATCCAGCTAGCGGCGAAATGGAGTCTCGGCTTCATGAACCCCCCCCGCAATCAAGTTTTAGCATAGGTGAGTATGGTATTTGGAGAATGTCAGCGACTTCAGAGGAAGGTCGATTTTCGCTTGGTATGAGTTATCCGATGACATTGGTGAAACAAGCTCATATCCCCCCATCTCTGAAGGTGCGCACATTATTTGAAGGTACGCCGACGTCGATTGAGTTGACAAAATATGAACGGAACGCCGCTGCTCGACGGCGGTGCATTCAACACTTTGGGCCGACATGTTTGGCGTGCGGCCTAAACTACGAACAAAAGTATGGCGCGATGGGAGCAGGGCTGATCCATGTTCATCATATTGTGCCGATCTCCACAAAGGGACAGGTTCACAAAGTCGATCCTTTGCGAGATTTGGTTCCATTGTGTGCAACCTGCCACCATGTGGTCCACAGTAAGGACCCGCCACTGAGTATTGAAGAAGTGAAGCAAGCAATTGAAACTGCTCGGGGCTGAGGCTCTCCAGTATCCACCTCGACCTCTCCAGTAGGCTTTATGTAGCTCTAAGCGACTTGCCCAAAGGTCAAGTCAGTTTTGAAGGATATTCTTTTTGCCAAGCAATTTGTATCTTGGTCTTCGCTGCGCGCCATTTCAAGTGTGAGAAGGGTATCCTCTGGGAATGCCGGGCTAAGCTCTAGGCGTAGGTATTCAAATAGCTGTCTGTCATGGACGGCTATCATTACCTGTCGATTGTGTTCTTTTGAAAGCGTCCTGAGGAGTGCCGCAAAGTTCGAGATATGAACATCATCCATTGACTGGACGGGATCGTCCAAAATCAGCCATGGTAACTTCTTAGGCACAGACAGATGCAGCGCGAGAAATAACGTGAGTGCGGCAGTGTTAAGGTTGCCGGCACTTAACATGGCACCTGGTGTTCCCCCTGCGTCCCCACCATTTCGGAAATTTGTTATCAATTTTGGCTGAAGACGCTGCGTGCTAGATTCCGGCACGCTGAATGCGGGAACGAATGGCTCGTCTGGAGCAAGTCGAACGAACAAGTCACGCCACAAATGGTTCAATCGATCATTGAACTCACTTCGGATTATGCCTGATCGAACGTTATCAACGATCGTTCGCAAATCTGAGGCCTGTTTCCTCAAGCCTTGACCTCTTTCAAATGCACTCTTGGCCTTTTTCAGTTCACCTTCTAATTCTGCGATTTCAACATCCTGCGCTCTACGCTCGTCGACCATGCGTAGAAGGTCATTCCTCAGTTCACGAATTCGAGTTTGAGCAGAGGCGCAACGTTGATGTGTTTGCTCTCGTACTGACAGAGCTTCGCTTAGTTGTATCTCTAAATCGGAAAGAGAGTTTTTCGAATGGCTCAAATCGACTCCGACTTCCGATGCAAAAGCTTGCAGCGTTTCGCGTGCCGCAGTGAGTGTTGAGTTCATAGACTGGAAGTCGCTCAATCCGCGCCGAGTTGCCACTTCCGAGGCCCTTAGAGCTCTGCCTCGTTCAAGAATCTGGGCTGCTTTTTTCGTTGCGAGGGTCATCGCTTGAATGTCACCATGCCGTCTTTCGAGAGAATTCACTTCGTCGTCTGGCAGCAACCGAGCTTGCCTTTCATCTATTCTCTTGCTGGCCGACCGCAACCGTGTCTCTTCGTCGTTACGAGCCCTTCCCAATGCTAGCAGTCTCTCAGCTGAAGCCGACAACAAACGAACCTTACTATGAACGTGATCCGTAAGGTTGCCTGCTTCACGCTCCGAAAAGTCACGATCACAGATGGGACATATCTCATCATTAATGTAACCACTTAACTCCGAAAGGAGGGATGCGAAGTTCTCCGACGTTGACGGGATGGTTGAAAGTTCTTCATCAATAATTTCGATTTGCTTATTGGACACATTAACGATTTCTCTATCCACGCTAGCGTCCGTGCGATCGGATCTTGCAGCGGATAGCCTCTTCTCAATGCGTTCTTTTTCGGTGGTTAAATGTTCGAGGGATTCTTCCCAGAACTCTAAAAAGTCGCCGCTCAAGGATGTGCGCGGGAGAAATGAAAGAAAGCGGATTTCCAGATCTTCAATAGTGCTTAGATGGTTGGACTTCCAAAGTTCATATTCACTGGTCACTTCAGCCGCTTCGGAAGAAATAGATGCATAATCTGCCTGCGAGAACGTGCTCGCCGCTTCGATTTGTTGACGAATGGCCGAAAGCTCCCTTTGCCTACCAATCGTGCTACGCAATTCTTTTTCATGTGTGGGTATAAGCGCCAGCTCAATGAGTTCCTGGAAGCTGTCTTCCGACGCGTCCTTGTCCATATCGAGAACCAGCAACCGTTCCTGCAACTCTAAAAGCAGTGCATTGATTTTCGCCTGCGTCTCGGTTCGAAAATTCGATTTATTTTCACAGCTTACGTTAAGGCTATCGACCTCTGCTTCAATTTCCATCCACTTCTCAGAGCTCTTACGAATGTTGCGAACATCTTTCAGCGTTTGGAGGCCACTCTCGAGAGCATCCAGGCGGTCGAGACCTAAGAGGTCACCCACAAATTTTGCTAGTGGCGAATCCATACTTGAGCTGGATTCTTGATATATTTGAAGTAGTTGACTAAGTAGAGCCTGAGGCAAAAAGGCTCTCTCACTGAAGAATTCAGCCAAGTCATCTTCAAAATTTGAGAGACTATCTATGCCACTGTCATGAATCGATGATCCAAAGTCTCTGCTTTCACCGTGTCTCTCTACCGCAACGCTGACTCTTCCATCCGTTGCTCCACGATAAAGAAGCTGAGATGAGTATGAACGATCTGCTCGCAATAGTGATTGCACTTTACCTGTTAGAGCCAGCTCAATAGCTGAAAGCAGGCTAGTCTTTCCGGCCCCATTTTCTCCATGCACTAGTACCACATTTGCGTCGAGAGGTACGTTTATGGCTCCTTTTATGCTTCTAAAATTCTTGACTGATAGGCTTTTCAGTAAAAAATCAGACATCGCTCTCCTCCTTTTCTAGAGAGCCTTCAAGAGAAGAGATGAGGCTGTTTTCGACAGCTTCTTTTCCAATTTTAGAGGCCTCGAGAACCCTGCTGATAAAATCTTGGTCCATTGCCGCTGGAACAGCCATTCGCAATTGCTCAATTGCTGACTGATCATCGTCATCGACGACTGCAGAGCTTTCAGGCAACGTTAGCGGCAACAACACGCTTATCCTATCGTCTAGTTGACGCCTAGCTTTCTGACGTGCAACTTCATCGATGTGATTTGTCGAGATGTTGTCAACAGTGAGAACTCGGCAGTTTTCGGATAAATCCTCAACACTACTATGGGACACTGCACCAACCAAAATTGCTGTGATCACAAGCCTTGATTGAGAAACATCTAGCGCGCGACCTAGTCCAGCGATTCTTTGGCTAACACGTTTGGCATCGCGATCTCCGTGTTCTCCAGTCGTGGTATCTACTATCAATACAAGATCATTTGCCCTTCTAGCATTTCCTCGGAAAGCTAGCGTGAAGTTGAAGTCGACGGAAGCTATGCGGAATGGTGTATCCAACTGTCCATAGCCCGCTTCGAGTAACCGATCAGCTACCATTTTGACTAGAGGGGAATCATTCATACGGATGCCTGTGTAACAAATTCGGTGTTTAGGTTTTGTAGATTGTCACTCTTTTCCAGCATAGCCTCTAAACTCAAATGAGTAGTGCGTACGCTCGCGTTGCGTCCTGGCGAGGAACGAGGGCTACGTGCGCTTCGTGTGCTTCCTCCATCAGGACGAAGTCGGGGCCAAAGGTTGTCCGCATGGACTACGATAGCACCTTGTCCCTCAAATGCCCCATCTTTCTCCAAAATGATCGCTTCAGTGACAGACTTCACAATGAATAGCGGTCTTGGTTCGGCTCCCGGCCAAGTTCCTGTGACAGTTAAGGACCCGCCTTCGATTTCGTCGTTTAGGGCCGGTAATAACGTCCATAGACCCTGAGTTCGGCCATAGTTTATTAGGCACAAAGCGAGGGCTAGCTGTCCAAGATGAGAATCGCGTGCGAGTTGGTCTCCAGGGAGTTGGGAAAGCGAAGTTGCGCTTATTGCCTCATAAGTGCCAGCCGATTTTGGAACCGTACCTTTACGATACAGCGACAGAAGGCGCGGCCACGTCAGATGAGCCTGATCAAAGAAGGTTTGACGGTTGTCGGTTGCTGAATTGGCTATGAAGTCACGACACGATTTGAGTGAAGCACTGAGCTCGGCGTTGAAGTCATCCTTTCCAATATTGGCGACCCAATCGTTCAATAGGTAGTCTAGCTTATGAAATGTTAGCTGGAGAAGCAGCCCAATCAAGACTTGTTCTGGCCAAGCTCGTAAATGCGCGCCCGCGATGATATCAGCAGCATTGGCATCATAACTGTCCCGATAAACGAGCCTTAAAGCTGCGCGTTGACCGGCTTTGAGTCTGTCTTCGCAAAAGACGTAACCAGGAGCATTGGGCTCGCTTGGCCAAGGCCAAGGATTGACCTCTTTTGCTCTAGATATAGTTTGATGCAAGTTTTGGTCTTGCATTGACAGCCCCATACCAAGAGCTTTCTGATTGGTCGCTATGCCAACAAGTTCATTCCTAACTGCAGCAAATAGTGGGGTTTGAGGCCAGTCCGATATCTGCGTAGTGCTCCCCGTGAGATATTTCCGAAATGTACCCGGTTCGTCGGTAGCGTGACGAATACATCCGTGAAACTTGAGAAGCCTTGCACGTCCAGGCGGAGTTCTGAGTTGGATCGGGTCGACTACAACCTGAATAATATTAGACGCGCCTGGACTTAACTTCTCTACTGCCTGCTCGATAAAAGTATCCCAGTTGGCTGACGCAATATTTCGCACGACCCCTTCGAGAATTAGCGCTGCAATACAAAGGTGTTCGATTGCTGGAGGAGCGGGATTTTCAAATGCTTCGCGGATTCCTATTGCGTCCCATAAGATGTAATCACTGTCTTCATCAGGCACACGTAGGTCCAGAACTTCAGAGTACTGGTTCCAAAGTCGGGAGATGATAGCTTCTTGGTCTGGCCAATCGGAAAACTGAACTTGGAGGTTAGAATCCAGTAATTCCGGCCCAAACTCTGCAATCTCTAGCAGTTCTCGTAGGGTGTTAGAGAACTTCCCGTTACCGTCTTCAACGACTGCTTTTTCACGAAGAAACTCTGCGGCCTTGATAAGAAGATCACCCAAATTGGGTGCATTCCGCGAGATGCCAGATCCAATCCAAAAAGCGAACTCGCCGTTCTCTACTGCTTTAGAAAAGGTTGCGAAATCCTGTTCAAATCTCTGGAGGACCTCAATAACTGAGACATCGTTCGCTGTCTTCTCGTCTGCCAATATAAACTGCCTTCTTACAACTAAACCTAATCCGACCACGCTAAGGTTGAACACGTACGATGTAAAACATCTTTTGGGTTGGTCGTGCTAATTTGGAACGCTTCCGGTTCTCGAAAGTTTGCTTCGACGAACTGAAATTTGTCACCAAAAAATTGGTCCCTGAACGTAGATTGCCCGCCCTTCCCAAAGTCCGCATTCTACATAGTCTAATTGCATGTTGCGCTCGCAGCGAAAGTCGGCTTCCCGCCCAAAGCCGACGTTGATATCGTCGTTGGGTTTCTGCGATTGCAGCCCACTTTCCGGACGTTCACCGCAAACCCAAAACCTTTTCATGTTCGAACTGATGGGCTGAGGATGCTGCAGCCATTTGCGATTATGAAAAAAATGACTACTCACATCTGTTTTCCGGCGGTCCAGAGTGCTTACATGTAGTCGAACAAAAACTACAAACGAGCCACTCCTGTCATTTTTGAAACGGAAAGAATTGATGATCAACTATGTCGCTCCATTGGGCGGTCAGACAATCGGCAAGGCCGCAAGTCGCGAAGATGCCTGGTGGCTTTGTAGCCGCTATGGCTTGAAGCCATTTCCTTTGAATGATGCCTCTGCGGTGAGATTAGAGGACGCAGAGAATGGAGCAAAGGTGTGGACGGTTCCCTGCGAGCATACTCAATACCCATATGATCGTGCTGCCTTTGAAAGTCGGCATCGTGATGGCTTGGCTACATTAGAGAACGGCCTTCCAGCATGGCCTGTTGCTGAAGAAAATGGGATAGCATTCCAAACCTTCAAACAACGGCTCAAACGAGGCTGGTCGGAAGAAAGAGCCGCAACTGAAGGGGTGCGGGAAATGGCGCATAATCCCGATGATGAGTGGGAAGTAATTGCGCTGGAAAACGGGCTATCTGTCCGCGCATATCGCAGCCGTGTTCAGGCTGGTTGCCCTGAAGCCGTTGCCGCAACGTTGGGGCTAAGTTGGCGGAAGTGGTAAGTTTCCACTCTTCGCGCGCAAACGCGGCCCATTCCGATCAATCACAGCCCAATACACGTGCTGCGCCGCCGCCCGTCATTCCAGCCATTCGCTGCAAATGCAAAAAACAACTTGCAGATGATCTCATACCGCTTGTGCAAAGCAGTCCGTTCCTCAGCTCTAGACAATGGCTTTCCGCACGGCGCGAGAGAATTTGTTGAAAAGGTCGGGTTCGGAAAGCAGATCGTTTCGGAGAGACTTCGGAATTTCAAGTTGTACACCCGATGATCGGCTACCTCGATTACAGATGTTGTTCTTATGCTCTCCAGCAAGCTCACCGCACCCAACAGCAGCATTGAAACCCTCCAACGCAAGTTCATTAATTATGGCGTCTCTGGTAGCCGCATCCAGCCCTCCAACATGAACAGTCGCGGGATCATCGCGGTCTCTGCGACCATGGAAAGCAACTACGACAGCATGCTCGCTGACAATATCAATTGCTTCCTCGTCGTCGTACTTATGAGACGTCACATGCAAATCACTGTGAGGTCTTTTCCGAATGCCCTCAAATAGGTACAGCGAATGGTCTTCGCTCGCCACGGCTTTAGCCAACTCAGACGTCCCCGGCTCAATTTTGCCTCCATGAGGAGCCATGATCAAACAATCCGAAGCCCTCTTCACGGCTTGCTTCAGATAGTCGGACCCATTTTTCTCGACAAGATAAAGCTCTACAAAGCTAGAATACTCATCTTTCGCCATCATCCACCCAGTTCACGTTATCAGTTCAACAAACCTCCTAAAGTGTTCGAAGCTACCTCACAACATTGCTCATGAAGGAAAGACGCTCTCTGACATGACTGATCTGCAGTTGAATAGGCTCTACTCGTGATACCTCATGGTATTAGCGCCCTTAGGCGGATTTCCAAACGCTAGGCGTCGCGATGTGATGCGACCGGTTGGTGCCACAATCTCAACTATCGCATTGTTCAATGCATCTACAAAGAGCTTGTTGAAAATATTCGGGAATTTGGGATGGCTGAACATCACATTGGGCAACCGAAGGTCAGCAAGCGTACCGGCCAAATAGTCAGGCAGCCTAACAAACTCGTCGTGCTTTGTTATGCCGTCCATAAGCGGCGAAGCAAATATGAGTTGCGGCCTAAGAACATCAATGACACCCCCCGAGCGCCGCCTCATAATTTGAAACAGCAACCAAGCAAGATCGAATGCAAGTCCATCGTGCCGATCAAACATGGCGTCGCGATCACTTATCCAGCGAATACTTAGCGGCGATTTTCCTTCATGAATTAGGTGGAAAACAAGCGCCCCAAATGAAGCAACCAGAAAGATTCTCCGTAGAAGCGCCGTTGATGGATTTTTACTGGAAAGTTCACCTTCCAATAGTTGAAGTTTTCGGTCCAGATCGGAGTAGTATTGTACGTTTCTGGGTTCTGCGGATCTCCAATCCACAACTACGTCTCGCAGATCTTTTGCGATGGAACTCATTGCGTCTATTGTGATTGCGGCCTTCAGGTAGTTGCTGTCTTTCTCAACGAGAAAATTATAACTGAAGGTCACCGGTGAGCAAAAATAATCTAGGAATTCGTTCGAAGGAGTACGAGTTTTCTTAAGGTCCTTCGGCGCGAACGCAGAAATCCATGATGCAATATTTTCGTCGGTGTCATGCTTTGGCATAATAACAAAAGAAAACGCATCACTTTTCTTATTCTTATTTCCAACGCTGTAGTCCGAGGCAACTGTCCAGTTTGCGGCAACTGGAATTTTCTCAAACCAACGCCAAAAATCAGACCGAACAGTTTGACCCGAGGTCTCAAGCAGTCTGATCAGTTCTAGCATCTACATTGCCTCTCTTCCAATTTCGGGCATAGGTTGCATGTGCTGCGGAGGATCAAAAATGCATGAGATTTTTGACATTTAAGACCTAGACAGAACGCTCCAAAAGGCCAAACCTGCCGTTCCCATCTAATCCAGTGAAGGTTTCTATCCTTGCAAGTGATTGCACTTGCTCCGGCGGATCTGAATTCTCGATTACCACGAACTGCACTTGATCACTTAGGCTTGCGAGGTGGCGATAGAAGTGCTCTGCAAGACTTGTCGATTTGAGCGCAATCTCGTCTTCGGATAGTTCGCCATATTTGGGGAATTTCATCGGTTCGCGATAGGTCAGCAGTGGCGTGTCCAAGACAAGAAAGCCTGGATGGGGTAGATCATTTTCGATGCAATAGACAATAACCGACACATTGAATGCAGCATGTAGGATCGCGCGAACACCCTTGCCGTTCGCAGCGCGTGCTTTGCCGCCGATGGTGATATCGTTGGCAACCGGGTCAAATTGTACTTTCTCAGCATCAGGAAACTTCCAAGCTTTCAGCACATTCTTTACCGTGTCCCCAAACTTAAATGCAGTTGTTGAATCCGGCCCTACTGTAAGGCCATCTCCTTCGCGTTTGGTGGGTTGTGAGGCGATCTTCTCGCGGCGCGCATTGAGCTTTGTAAGGCGTTCATAGAGCGCCAAGATCTTCTGAGCTTCGTCCTGCGCTTCGGAATAGGCCTCATAGCTTTTCCGCGCCGAAACCTCCTTAGGGCGGGCATTTTCGATATTACCGTCGAAGTCTTCAATGTCTTTCTTGAGCCGGGTCACTTGCCGCTGAAGACCTTGCGCTTCCGCTGCAAGAGATGTCATTGTCTGCGACAGTTCACGCTGTTCGCGCTCAATTTTGTTGGCTTCGGCGGCAGCGGCCTTATGCGCCATTTCGATTTCGGCAGTGGCACGATTGTGCTGTTGCGCCTCAGCAGGGGCCCCGCAGACGGGACAAGCCATGCCTGCCATAGCGACGAGGACAAAACCGCCTTCCTCAATAGACTGAAGGCGTTGCAAATCCGATGCATAGACTGATTGCAATTTGGAGAAGCGGTCAAGAGTTATCCCAAGTTCATCCGCTCTCACATTGAGCTCCAACCGTTTGTCCAAAGCAGCCCGTCGCTTCCCAACGAGGTCGTCAAGTTCGTTTTGCGCTCCCTGCAGCTGGTCCAGCAAACCCGCCGCGCTCTTGTCTAGGCGATCTAACTTCTCTTCAATTTCAGATTCTGTTGGAGCTTCGGGACCTAATTCGTTAGTGAGCTGCTCAATCCACTCATCGATCAATTCAAGCTTTGCGGCTTTCGCAACTTTTCGTTCTGTGGGCTTGGGCACGGTCACGACAGACGCGTCATCTATGCCGGTCAAAATAAGCTTGAACAGGTTCTGCTCAAATGTCCGCTCAGTGGGAGATCCTGAGGACAGAACAGGGCTTCTTTTTGCGATGATGTCCTCTTCTGAAACGACGGCATATGGGGACAGAAGTCGAATGGACAAGATGTCCTTTTTACCGTTGCCATCTCTCACAACCTGCTTTCCAGCCAAGCCAATAGCTTCGAGCAGAAAATGAGAAACGGTATCGGTTCTGCGAGATTCGTGCTGCCCACGTAGGGTTTTACCCTTGATTTGGCTTTCAGCGTTAACCAACCCTTCATACAATTTGAAGTGCCCACCCCGTGTCGGTCGATACAACGTGACTTTACTGCCATCCGACAGCTCAATGCCGAGCCAGACCGCATCATAGCCCACGACTTCATCAGTTTCGGGCAGGGCCTTGATGGCCCCGATCATGAAGAGGAGAGCGAGTGAGGCGAAAGATTTGCCAGTGTTTGAAGCACCAAAAACGATGTTTAGACCGTCTTGAAATTCTAGTCCTGACGGCTCAATTGCAGGGCCAGTAAAAATCAGGTGACGTAGGTGAATGCCAGTCATAGGTTAGCGGGCCCTGATACTGTTTCTTCCTGTCGAAATTCTGCTGTCCACCGCCCAATTTTATTTTCCACGAGTTCCCGGATTTGTGCCGAAGTTAGGCCGCCGAACGTTTTGGCCATCCATTCTGCGCGGCGCTTGAGTTGGACTGAATATGGAGATTGCAGTAGATCAAGGTAACTTGGTGCCTCTTCACTTGCGCTGAACTGAACACCCGTTTCTGTATCAACCACGGTTACAAGGTGTACCTGTTGCATAAGGCGCAAACTGCGCTCAACGAGTTGACGACGCACAAGCAGTTCACCTGTTCGGTTAGGCAGATCGGGGTGTAGACTTTTCGGCACGTCGTCGACGCCAAAATCTCCAGTATGAACGACGATGTGATCAAGCCATGTCAATTCGATGAGATCACACTGCCGTGGATATAAAGCTTCGAGAACTATCAAACTCCGAATGCCTGTTTCCAAAGTGCTATTAAATGGGTGAGGGGTGTCAATTGGGTCTTCTACCGTTTCCATGGCAACCGCCCCTTTATTCCTTCGTTAGCAAACTGATGACAGGTTCCTTGCTTCACCTGCGGGCCCGCGTGCTTGCCCAACACACCAGAAGGCTGAAGGACTGCGGCTTGCTTCATGACTTTGCTTGCTCGGTCTAGACCATCCGCATGCTTCTCGCGATGTGTTTCGACTACGCCGTGGTAGATTTCATCTTTAAAATCGGCAAGATATTCTGTTGGGGTCGAGTCACGATAGAAACGGTCAAACGCGGCGGCGTCAAAAAACCGTGTTCTTTGATCGCGTAAGTGGGTTCCAAATTCCGCACTGGCAAGTGCAGCTGCCGCATCAGGAAATTTGCCGGGTCCTCGTTGCTCATAGAGATCAAGCAGCTGGCTGATATATTCAGACTCAACGCCTTGTATCTGGCTAGGTACAACGCCACGAGGGGACTTTCCAGGGTCGTTACCAAACCACTTTACGAGAGCCACTTTGCAAGCGGTGTCATCTACAAGCTTTGTAGAATCAAGCCAGTGGATTTGCGTGAAATCAAAGGCTTTGATGGTATTCTCGATCAAGGGCGTTAAAACAATAGTCTGCCGGCTGACCAGCTTCTTGGATATTTTTGTGTCCCAGTGTTCAAGGAAAGCTTTACGAAAGCGCTCAGGGTGCGCGATGTATGATTGGACTGCTCTTGCAACGCCATAGGGCGCGACGAAATAGTAGGACCTTGGCAATGAAAACTCACCGTTTGAGGCATGCATAAAAATCTTGCCAAGCTCGACGAATGCAGAGGCTTCTTTCAGCGAACTGCTGAGCTGTTTGCATTGAAAGTTATCCCAAGGACCCTCCATGCGTTGATCAGTAATATAGCCAGTGACGTCGCGGCCCATGTCACCTGTACCGCGCCAAAGCTCATGGCTGTGATAGTCTTTGACCCGCTGTTCCAGCCAATCGCTAACAAATTCTTCAAGACTATCTGGCGGTAGCGCACGAACGAGCAATGCATAATTTGTGCGCACCCTAAGTTCCTCATCAGAAAAATTAACTGCAATAGCGGCTCAACATTCGGCTCGTTAAGGTTGTACCGCAACTCATCGAAATAACCATCCAGAAAAGTTGAAGGTCTGCTTCCGTTAAAAGTATCAGCATTTTTGCATTTGTAGCGAATGACCGCTATCCGCCCACAACGACGAGGAGGGAATGCCTTGTCGCTAGAATTGCACGAGGCTTCGTTCAGAAATAATGAAACGATTTTCACATTGCAATCATGCGGCTTTTTGCAGAACGCAGAAGAATCGTTGCACGGCAAATGAAACGATAAGCAGAACGGCGGACTTCACTTTCAGCATCGGCAATGCGTCACCCGAAATCGACCTCTGGTGCTTGGTCGACAACTCCCGCATCCTCCAACTGTTCCCGATCGGGAAGATCGCGCAGGCTTTCCAAACCGAAGGCAACAAGGAACTGCTCCGTGGTGACGAAGGTATAGGGCGCCCCCCGACGCGGCGACCTTGGCCCTGTCCCGATCAGGTCGCGCGCATGCAGCCGACCGATCAGGTCACGGCTGATCTCCTTGCCGAAGATATCCTTCAGCCCGTCGCGGGTGACCGGTTGGTGGTAGGCAATGGCTGCCAGGACGGCGACGTCGAACTCGCTCAAGTCCAGCAGTTGGTCGCCGACGTCTGCCGCAGCTCGGATCGCGGGGGCATAGGCCGCCCGCGTCCGGAACATCCAGCCGCCGGCGACCTGGGCGATCTCGAAAGCCCGCCCCTCCAGATCGGCGGCAAGATCCTCGACCAGCAGGTCAATCGACACCCCCTGCCCCACCACGCGCGCGAGGTCGTCGCGCGGCACCGGCGCGGCAGAGGCGAAGAGCACCGCCTCGATCCGGCGCATCCATTCGCGCCAGCGCAGCTCGGGCGGCAGGTCGGACAACTCGCGGTCCAGTTCGGGGTCGGCGCGATCCTTGGCCATGCTCACACCCCGTAGAGCCGAAAAGTGTCGCGCCCGGTCAGCTCGCGCACCGCGCCGAGGTCGACCAGCCGGTCGCACAGTCGCCGCGCGGCACGGTCGGGCAAAGGCAAGACTGAGGGCGCGACCGCATCGCGGGTCAGGAACATCTCGACCGCTTCGCCCGCCCTCTTGGCGCGAAGTTTGGGGGCAACCGCCTTCAAATGCGTCGTCCGACGCGCGAGGTCGGAAGCCTGCCGCACGGCCTCAATCGTCGATGAAATCAGCGCCCTGTGACAGGTCAAGCGCAAGTCGTCGCCTTGCTTGCGCAGGTCGGCGCGTTTCAGGCCCGCGGCCAACAACGGCACGAGATGATCCCAGCCAAGCGCCCGTGCCAGAGCTGCATCAGCAAGAATCAGCGCAGGCACGTCGGCACGCGGCGCTCCGGTAAGCACCGCCTCCAGCGCCATCGCGGCCCGGGCCACGGGCGCCCCTTTCCCCGCATCGAGCCACGCGGCATTCTGGCCCGTCTCGAAGGCCGGCAAGGCTCGTCCCAAAGCCTTGATCGACACCGGCCGCTCCACCGCACGCCGCCAGGCAAGGTAGGTTTCACCGCCCGGTCCGGGAAGATCGCCGGGCCGCAACAGGTGCGCCGCATCGCGCAACTCCCCTGCCCGCTCCGACCGTCCAGAGAACGCGACGCAAGCCTCGGCCGCACGCAACGCGAGCCGGTCCCGCAACAAGGCTTGGGGCACCTCTTCACGTCGCAACACAAGATGCAGGTGGTTCAGCGCCGCGCCCGACAAAAACGAAACATCTTCAAGGGTTTCAGCGTGCGCGGAGGTGACCCAAGCGGGCATCCGCGGTAACATGTCGCGGTCGCTGATGTGATCTGGCCGGGCAAATGTCATGCTCAGACCCTACACTCGTGCGGCGCTTTTAGCCAGAAAATACCGAATAAACCGCCTCAGCTTGTCGTTCTCAATTACGTCCAATAAGTTTGCATTATCGGACATTAAAAGATATGCTGAAAATCAGTTCAATGTCATCACTGGATTTGTCGGATGGCCGGTGTTGATGAGATTCAAGCACTTCCCTGAAAAACGAACCGGGGTTCATGAGATTCCGTACCGGTATTTATGAGACTGGATGAGTCGGAGTTTGTGAGACTGGCGTTGTCTCGCGGCTTTTTCTGCAGACTGCCGTGCTCTCTCGTCGCGCTCAGCGCGCCAGAACCGGGCCGAGATGCTTCGCCTCAACGAAAGAGGCCATGCGTCAATCGCCTGCCGGACCCGTCCCTGCGCCTCCGCATCGCTCATGAGCATGACTGAGATCGCCCATTTGACCGGATCCTCAATGATCCGCCCGGCGCCGACCGCCAGCGCGAAACACTGCAAGAGCGAGCCCTGCGCCAGGGCGTGGAGACCGGGACGCACTGGCTTGGCAAGCACTGGCGCCACCTGATCGTATTCGGGAACTACGACCGTGAGCGCCTGTCGGATGATCGGCGTGGTCAAAAAATCATGATAGTCCCGGCGGTCTTTCAAAGACATTCGTGGCTGCTCGCAAACGTTCGGCGGCGAGGCCCGGCGATGTCGCACCGTCAGAAGCTGAAGCACTTCGGGCGCTTCCAGGTCGCCCTGCCCCGCGCTGCGCGCCCAGGCATCGAGATGCGCGGCACCGACCTCGGCATGCCCTTCAAGTTTCTTGAAGCAATCCGTACCGAACCGATCGGACAGGGTCTCGCCGGTGGCGCCCCGAAACTCCACACCATGCACCGGGCAGCGAAATCGCCACGGCAGGGCTGTGGATTTGCGTTGCGGCTCTTCGGGACAGTACGGGCAGTAATACCGGCTCTTCCGCGCGATCATCAAACGCGCCTGTGGCCCGAACTCCCGGAATGTCATGGCCTGCACTGCTTCGGGCGAAAGGCCGATCCGAGCCGCGATCAGAGCCCCCTGCCCTTCCGAGAGACGCCATTCCAGGTCGAACACGTCGTGCCCCTTCAGGCCAAGCGTGGCGACGAATTCCGAAACCGTCATGGCGTAGAACGGGGCCATACGCGCGATCCAGGAGGACAGCCGCTCGTCAGCCTCTGGGGCGTATACGACCGGCAGGCGCCCGCACATCGTCACACCGGCTCTCCCAGGACCGCCTGCAACCGGTCGCCGCCCAGAATATCGCGCGAGAGGATGCGTTCCTCGCCACTTTCGATGGCGGCGATCGCCAGCTGCGACAAGATCGAAAAGATGCCCGAGGTGATGCCGCCAGTCACCTTGATCATCCGCGTGAGTGCCTTCTCGTCGATCTGGCTTTGGCGCCGAAGCGGCAGCGTGCGCGTGAGCGTGCTCATCAGCCCGTTCAGATCCTCGCCCTCGCGCCAAGGCGGCAACGCGAAGGCCTCGAAACGGCGCACCAGCTGATCATCGGTGCGCAGCGCGTTGCGAGCCTGCGCTGTACCAACACAGACCAGCGGGATGCGCAGCTCGTTGCCCAGAAAGCGCAGCATGTTCAGGAATCGTGCCTGTTCGCGGATCGTCCCCGCCTGCAGGCTGTGAATCTCGTCGATGACCAGCATCCCCGGACGCAATTCGGCGAGCAGACGCAAGGCCAGGCTTTCCAGCACAGACAGTGTCGCCCGAGGCGGCTCCGGGGCACCGATCGCCGCCAGGATCCGGCGGTAGAAGCGCGATTCATCAGGCCCAGACACCATCTGCACGGCGACAACCGGCATATGTAGCCGTCCGCTGGTCTCGTCGAAGCTCGATGCGTGATCGCGGGTGAACTTCTCGATGATCATCGTCTTGCCCATGCCGCTGTCACCGACAATGAGCAGGTTCGGCATGCGGGCGCGCTCGGGAAACGACATCAGCGTTTCCAGCTTCTCCAAGGCAGCCTCGGCCCTGGGATAGGAGACCCAGCGGTCGGCGCGAATCCGGTGAATGCGCTCCTCGGCGCTGAGCGCCGCGATCTTGCCGGCTCCTGGATAGAGATGCGGGAACTCAGTCATCGTCGTACCACTCCTCGACCTTGAAGCCGGGATGGCTAAGGAACGGGCTCCCCTCCCCTTCCGGCGCAGGCAGGGCATCTCGCGCGGCGGCATCCGGTGTCACATCGATCATCGGCAGAGGGGCCAGATGCGCCCGCCGCGCCTGGTGGCGCCGTATCGCCTTAGTTTGCCGCTCGGCACTGTCGACGAGGTCGCGCTGCGCCTCGATCGTCCTGAAAATCAGTTCCTCATCTACCGACCGGCGCCCGGCCTCGCGCAAAGCGCGTCGCGCTGCGCGGTGCTCCCAGAGCGTGACCGCAGGTCGGGTCAGATCCGCCGGCCGGGCTTCGATGATCCCGTTCTCTGTCAGCACGAAGATGCGCGAAAGATCACGCGGGTCGTATTTGAGCGTGAACTTGCGGCTTTCCCGGCCCATCAGCCAGCGCAACTCGTCCGCCCAGTAGCGGATGTGGAAGAGATGCAGGCCGTCGCGCTGCAAAACTCGCTGCTCGGAGGGCAGGAAATCGACCAGGAACTGCCTGAGATCGGCCGGGATTTGGATCCGGACCTCGTTCGTCCGCGCCGCCCAAGCCGCTGCAGGTGTCGTTTCCAGCGCGCTGTGGACCCGCGCATGGTAGGAGCCGGTGATCTCGAGAGCGAGCCAAGTTTCCAGCTCTCTGAGCGTCATCACCGCCTCGGCTTCCGCGTCGAGATCACCGCGCTCGAAAATATTCGAGAAATGCGAGCCCGGCAGCAGGTGAATCGCGCCCATCATCGTGCCGATCAGGCGCTCGATATGGCCGCCATAGCGCGGCGTTCCCGGTGGTCGGTGCCGCAGGTCGATCTGATATTCGGAACAGGCCCGCTCAAAGGCGCGCGCGTGGAACTCCGCGCCATTGTCCACGTAAATCGCGATCGGGATACCCTGCGCAGCCCAATCCGTGCTGATACCTCGCGCAGTGAGCCAATGCGATTTGTCCATCACCGCATGGGTCAGACACAGAGCAACAGCCAGAAGCGATGGCGGCTCCAGCGACAGATGAAACCCCAAAACCATGCGGGTGTTCACATCGATTGCCACAGTCAGCGTCGGACGACCGAGCGGGCAACGCGTCACCGGGTCGACCACTGTCACATCGGCCTTGGTGTGGTCGATCTGGACGATATCGAGAGGGCTGTCTGCAGTAAGGCCTCCCGGCGTGGCCAGATGGCGTCGCTCAGCCTTGTCCTTGCCTTCACGTCGGGCCATCAGGTTTGCCTGATCGTGCCCCTCCAGCCAGCGGCCCAAACGCCGGATCGAGGGTGGTGCCAACCCTTGCGCCTGACAATCGGCAGCGATCTCCCGCCAGAACCGTGTCCTGGTGGGCTTGCGGCGGGTGGCATAAAACTCCCTGAAATGGCGGGAGACAATCTCGTCCACCGCCGGGTTCAGGGGCTGCATGCCCGGTTTGGGCCCCCGGGTATCCCGTAGCAGTGCACTGGTCCGCCCGTCTTCGCGGAACTGCTTCACCAGACGAAAGAGCGTGGATCGGCTGACATTCAACTGGCGCATGGCCCAGTCGACATTGCCCTGAGTGAGCTGGACCGGCAGCTCCGCGATCACTTGCGCGCGGCGCTCGGCCTCTTCCCAATCCTTGTCAGCTGGAAAATTATCGGACATAACTTACTCAGTGCATGGATGCCGGATAGTCTCACCAATGGTGACTCAAATCGGCGTCCAGTATCACATACCCTGAATCAGTCTCAGAAATGCGACACAGGTAAGTCATTGAAAACAAATGGATCGCAGTCTCAAAAACTCCGGCAGACCGACA
>NZ_FOEP01000021.1 GCF_900110775.1 Thalassovita taeanensis
GCCGGGTATCTACAAGTGTGGCCAGCTTGGCCTGTGCGGTGCTCAACTGTTCAAGAAGGCCGGACATGTTTTCGCGCAGAAGGTCCCGTTCTTTGTTGATATCGTGAATGGATTTCCGGACCTGCGTCGTTGTTTTTTGACTGGTTTTCAGCATACTGCTTTGTGCGTTGAGCGTATTTTCCAGCTCTTGCCGTGTTTTTGCCAGTCTGGCCTGTTCGGCCTGCGTCGTGCTGAGCTGCACCAGAATTTCTGACAGGTTATTGTGCAGCAAATCGCGTTCGGTTAACAGGGTATCAACTTGGGCATGCTGCGCGCGGACGTCTTGCAGGGCGGTTTGCACCAGCCAGGGGCTATTTTCCAAAGAGGGGCAAGGACCGCTGATCATGGCCTCGACCTCGGCGGCAAGAGCTTGAGCGCGGGGATGGGTCTGTAAAAGATGCCCGGCAAGCAGATAGTACAGCGCATCGATCCCGTTGTTTTTGGGAGGTGGGGGCATATCCGCGTCGAAGGGCCGGGTCGTCACGCCCTGCCGTGCTGCCAAGGCAGCCCAGCTTTCCGGGTCGCCGACCAGAAACGGGGTGCGGGCAAGCAGTTGAATACGCCGCCGCGCCTTGCGGTAGGCGCTGAGCCCGGTCGCCGTTTCCTCCATCCAATCCTGCAGAGCTGTATCATACGCTTGCCCGGCGGCAAGGCGCTGCGCCAGCGCCTCCATAGGTGTTTCAAGAGGGATGATGATGAGCTCAGGCGGGTTTTGAAAAAGCGCATCTTGCAGGCTGTTATGAGGTAAAATTCCGAAACCTGGAAAAGCGGAGCTTGCCAGCAGGCGCAGGCGGGAAGCATGATCGCTGTGAGGCAGTACGAGATGCAACATAGGACCCTTTTCATTCGTTTCAGGGCCTGTTTTCAGCGTAATATCTTGCATTCCGGCTTTCCATAAAACAATAATACACCTGTAAAAGAACATACTCATCAAAGATAATCCAGCGCTATTGAAAGCCCTGCATGAGCCTCTCCGGCAACATTTTTAAGCTCAAATTCTGGGGCTGAAGTTCCCTGCTTTCGGGGGCTGTTTATGCCCAGCAGTTCGAGAGTTTCCTTTGCGCAGTTGATGGGTGAGCGACATCTAAGTGCCGAACGCGGGTACCTAGGGTCAGGATTCATAACCAATAGATGACAACAGCTGCGAGGGCGATGGCAGAGAGGAATACCTTGGGACAGCGGTCATAGCGCGTCGCGACGCGCCTCCAGTCCTTGAGCCTGCCGAACATGATCTCGATGCGGTTGCGCCGCTTGTAGCGGCGCTTGTCGTATTTGACCGGGGTCTTGCGTTGCTTTCGACCTGGGATGCAGGCGCGTATCCCTTTGTCTTTCAAAGCTTCTCGAAACCAGTCGGCATCGTAGCCGCGATCTCCGAGCAGCCAGTTGGCTTTTGGGAGGCCGCTGAGCAATGCCCGCGCGCCGATGTAATCACTGACCTGACTGGCGGTGACGAACAGGTCGAGCGGGCGCCCCTGGCTGTCGCAGATGGCCTGCAGTTTGGTGTTCATGCCGCCCTTGGTGCGACCGATCAGGCGACCACGCCCCCTTTTTTCACGCCCAGGCTGGACGCCGTGCGATGCGCTTTCAGATAGGTCGCATCGATCATCACTGTGTTCTTCTCGCCGTGCAGGGCGGCCAGACCCGCCATCATCCGCGCGAAGGTACCTTTCTCGCTCCAACGCTTCCACCGGCTGTAGAGCGTCTTGTGGGGGCCATAGGCGGCAGGGGCGTCACGCCAGCGCAAGCCATTACGATTGATAAAGATTATGCCGCTCAGCACACGCTTGTCATCAACTCGAGGCTTTCCGTGCGACCTCGGAAAGAAGGGTTTCAAACGCGCCATTTGCGCGTCGGTCAGCCAGAAAAGATTGTCCATGTCACCGCTCCGTTTTAAGAGCCGTGAATCACGCGGAGCGGACGAAATCAATGCATCCTGACCCTAGGCGTATGCGTCGCTCACCAAGATAACGTAAGCGATGGGGTGGACGCCCCCCGGCGGCATTTAATGTGCCAAGGTAGTGGGTGTTGAAACACCGCTTCGAAGGAGAGCGTCCATGAACGAGGTTAGCATCATCGGCCTGGATTTGGCCAAGAACGTATTTCAGGCGCACGGTGCCGGAGCTGATGGCTCGGCTATATTCCGCCGAAAGCTATCACGCGTGCAGCTGTTGAAGTTTCTAACGCAGCAGCCGTCTTGTGTAGTCGCGATGGAGGCCTGCGCGAGCGCCCATCACTGGGGCCGGGTAATCGGTGATCTTGGCCATGAAGTTCGGTTGATCCCACCGGCCTACGTGAAGCCGTTTGTGAAGCGCCAGAAGAACGACATGGCCGATGCGGAGGCGATTGCCGAGGCCGTGTCTCGGCCAACTATGCGGTTTGTCGCGGTGAAGAGCGAAGAACAGCAGGGGGCGGCGATGGTTTATCGCACCCGCGACCTACTGGTTCGACAACGCACCCAGACGATCAACGCGCTGCGGGCTCATCTGGCCGAACAAGGCATCGTCGCGCCGACCGGTCCCGCCCATGTCGGACGTCTCGCCGCGGTCATCGACAGCGACGACGGCGCGCTGCCTGCGGCGGTGCGGGATCTGGCGCGACTGCTTTTGGACCAGATCGCAGGTTTGAGCGAGAAGGTCGCGGATTTGGATGCTGAACTGCGCCGACGTGCGAGCGTCGACGACACCGCGCGCCGGCTGGCGACGATCCCGGGAGTAGGCCCGATCACCGCGGCGGCGATCACCACATTTGCGCCACCTATGGAAACCTTCTCGAAGGGGCGCGATTTTGCGGCATGGGTCGGTCTTACGCCGAGGCAACATTCAAGCGGCGGCAAAGAGCGGCTCGGGCGGACGTCGAAGATGGGCCAGCGCGATATCCGAAGGCTACTGATCATCGGGGCCGTTGCGGTGGTTCGGTGGGCTGCCCGGAAGGGTGCGCCCGAGGGGTCGTGGCTCGCGCGGATGCTGGAGCGTAAGCCGAAGATGCTGGTCGCGGTGGCGCTGGCCAACCGCATGGCCCGAACAGCTTGGGCGCTGATGCGTAAAGGTGAAGATTACAGAGATCCGGCGATGGTGACCGCATAGGTCAAAATCGCCGGTGTGTTGCCGCGGATGTGAGCAGGACGGAGGAACGTAAGGGCAAACGATCAAGAGACCGGATCGGGAGAACCATTATTCCGGACGACGCGCCATCGAGCGCGGGTAAGCGAACTGGACCCGATCTGCATATCTCCATACAGGCCCGCAGCGCTTGAAAGGCCGCAACTTCGAGGCCGGACACACGACCGCACCTGATCACATGCCCGATCGTGCCAAAAAAGTGCTTGCATTCATGGGGGCGTCCACACACGTACGAAGTCTCATTGCTGATTGCCGAAACCCGGACGGCTCCCCTGCGTCTCGCCCAGCAAGGCTACAAATGGTTTTTCCCAGATTGATCTCCAGAACGTCGATATCTATCAAATACACCCCTCCCAATCTATGGTCGCAACAATAGCAGGGGTTCGGCGGGAGGATCGTTAATACCGTTCGCGTCGCCTAAGCTACAACGCTGAAAAGCTCAACGTCACCCTACGCCACCGGGTGCAAAAATGAATGTCTATGATGTGACGAAGGATGAACTCTGGGTGCCCATTTTTTGTGCAACGGAAGTGGGAGTGGCGGTTAGTTGCTGGACAAGAACAGACTGTTGTCATAGGGAACGTGCTATAGGGTATTTGACTGATATTGATTGTACTGCGGGACTGCATTGATGTTTGAAGTGCAGTGAGATGTCTTAAACGCGGTGAATTTATGACTAGAACGTTACGACGTAGAAGGTTGAAATGATTGTAAGTATTGTCATTCGCACACTTAACGAGGCGCTTCATCTTGATGATTTGCTGGTGATGATTGGTCGCCAGAAAACCGATTTTGACGTTGAGATGGTACTGATCGATTCAGGGTCAACGGACGGCACGGTTGAGATCGCTGAAGCACGGGGCGCACGGATCACCACGATCGACAAATCTGAGTTTTCCTTTGGCCGGTCACTGAACCGAGGGTGCGATTTTAGCGGCGGCGATATTCTGGTTCTGATCTCGGGCCATTGCGTACCCGCTGACGAGCATTGGCTGGCGAACCTGTGCCATCCGCTGATCGACGGCAAAGCGTCTTACGCCTATGGGCGTCAGATCGGGGATGATAGCAGCAACTATAGCGAACGTCGGATCTTTGCCAAATACTACCCGGCGGAATCCATGATCCCGCAGAAGGAATTCTTCTGCAACAATGCGAATTCGGCAATCCTGCGGCCGGTCTGGCAGGACTATCAGTTCGATGAAGAGCTGACCGGTCTGGAAGACATGGAGCTGGCCAAGCGGGTCTGGTCCAAGGGGCACAAGATCGCCTATGTCGCCGAGGCGCCGGTTTTCCATCACCACCGGGAAAGCTGGGCGCAGGTTCGCCGCCGTTTTGAGCGTGAGGCCATCGCCCTGCGCGCCATTATGCCAGAATTGCATGTGACGCCGATGGATGTGCTGCGCTGGGTTGCGTCAAGCACATGGAAGGACTGGCGGGCCGCCCGACGCCACGGCATCACCTCGACCAGCAAGCAGGACATGCTGCGTTATCGTTGGAACCAGTTTGTGGGGTCTTACAAGGGCAACCACGATCACCGGCGCATGTCTCAGGAATTGAAACAATATTACTTCTATCCGGAAGTTACGGAAAAGGCAGATAAAGATGAGTGGCTCAAGCCGTTGTATCGCACTCCTCCCCATGAAGGCCAACAGTCAAAGGGTTAAGGGAAAGAATTTCCGCCCGCTGCATGGGAAACCCCTTTTTCGCTGGATTTTGGATACGCTGCTGGCTGTCGATGAGATTGACGAAGTGGTGATCAACACCGACGCCCGTCATATTCTGGCCGAAAACGGTTTGGTGGAAACGGACCGGGTGCGCATCCGCGACCGCAAGCCCGAACTGTGCGGTGATACCGTGTCGATGAATCTGATCCTGGCGGATGATATCGCTGCGGTCGGGGCAGACACCTATCTGATGACCCACACCACGAACCCACTGCTGACCGCAGACACGGTTCGGGCGGCGCTGGAGCGGTATGCTGAAGGTGTGGCCACCGGGGATGCAGACAGCGTATTCACCGTGAACAAGATCCAGACGCGGTTTTATCAGGCGGATGCCAGCGCGGTGAATCATGATCCCGACAACCTAATTCAGACCCAGGATCTGGAGCCGTGGTACGAGGAAAATTCGAACCTCTATATCTTCTCGCGCGACAGCTTTGCCAAAACCAATGCGCGGATTGGAAAAAAACCTCTGTTACATGAGATGGATAAGATGGAGGCGTCGGATATCGACACTCCCGAAGATTGGGAACTGGCCGAAGCACTGGCCGGGATACGCATGGCAAGAGAGGCGGCAAAATAATGAAAGACATTCTTGTGACATGCCCCCCGATGCTGGGGCAGTTCGACCTGTTTGTGGATTATGCTGCGGAGCGTGGCCTGCGCCTGCATCGCGCGAATGTGACCCAGGTGATGACCGAGGATGAACTGTGCGCGCAGCTGCCGCAATATGACGGCTGGATCATCGGCGACGACCCGGCCACCCGTCGCGTATTCGAAACTGCGCAGGGCGGGCGCCTGACGGCAGCCGTGAAGTGGGGGATCGGGGTTGATAATGTCGATTTCGCCGCCTGCAAGGATCTGGGTCTTCCGATCATCAACACGCCGATGATGTTCGGCGCCGAAGTGGCCGATGTGGCGACCGGCTTTGTGATCGGTCTTGCACGGGAATTGTTTCTGATCGACCGCGGTGTGCGGGCGGGTGGCTGGCCGAAACCGGCGGGCATCAGCCTGACCGGGAAACGCGCCGGTGTGATCGGTCTGGGCGATATCGGGCGCAACACCGTGCAGCGTCTGCAGGCGCTGGGGCTGACGGTTGTTGCCTATGATCCGGGTGTTGAAGGCGATGCCGGGTTCGAAGGTCTGGAGCGGGCAGCCTGGCCCGAGGCAGTAGAAGGTCTGGATTTCCTGGTTTTCACCTGCGCCCTGAACACACAAAATTTCCATATGCTGAACGCTGGTGTTCTTGCTGCGTGCAAGCCGGGCCTTCGCGTTGTCAACGTGGCTCGCGGGCCGCTGATCGACGAGGCGGCCCTGATTGAAGCCCTGCAATCAGGGCGGGTTCATTCCGCCGCGCTGGATGTGTTCGAGATCGAGCCGCTGTCCATGGACAGCCCGCTGCGCGGCATGGAGCGTTGTATTTTCGGGTCGCACAACGGATCGAACACGGTTGATGCGGTGATCCGGGCCAGCCATGAGGCGATCAGGCGGCTCGCGGGGTTCTTCGGGAACCTCGATGCGGCAAGAACGGAGACGGCGCAATGAACGATTTCGACCCCAAGAAAACCTGCGTGGTTATCGGCAACGGCCCTTCGCTACGCGGCTTTGATCTTCATCGGCTGAATGGCTTCTCAACGCTAGGGATGAACGCGGCTTATCGCTACTGGGACCGGATCGGCTGGTATCCGAGCTATTACGCCTGCCTTGATGATCAGGTCATTCGCAGCCATCACACAGAGATTGAGCGCCTTTACCGCGACGGTCTGGTCAAGAAACTGTTTCTGCACCGCGGGTTCTTCGAACACCACCCTCATCGGATCGGCAATCCGGATTTCGTCATCTTCGATCAAACCTCGCGCCACTGGTATCCACGCAACGCCCAGAAGCTCGGTCTTCCACCGCTTTTCGACGAACCTGCGTTCCGCATCTCCGACACCTCAAAGATCACCACCGGCTCGCACGCAGTCCGCTTCGTGGCGAACATGGGCTATCGCCAGCTGCTGCTGATGGGCATTGATCTACGCTATGTCGAAATCCTGCCGGAAGCGGAACCCACCGAAGGCGTCGGGCTGAAGATCGCCAGGACTCCGAAGCAGAATCCGAACTATTTCTTCGATGGCTACCAAAAAGCGGGCGATCTTTATAACATCCCCAACCCGGCCGCGCATCAGGGCGACCTGCACCCGCGTGCTTTCGAACTTGTTGCCAAGGATTTCGAGACCAATGAGCTCGAATGTCAGATCTACAATACCAACCCGAAATCGACCCTGTCGGACCGTAATGTCTTTCCGTTGATGCCGATCGACAAGGCGCTGGGGGAAAGCCGACTGGGCGCTGTATTCGTGCCCTGTAACTTCCGCGAAGTCGATGACATTCTCACCAATTTTAAACTTTGGGCGAGCGTTGAGCTAAGCCCTTCTGTAGAGCCGGAAATGGCGCAACGGCCAATGCTGGTTTTCGTCTTCAACAACGTCAGCGGGCGCGAGCATCAACCGGCGATCGAGAAGGCTTTTGCAGAAACCGGGATGGAGCGGTTCTTCCGCGGCCCGGCTTTTGAATATCTTCAACTCGAAGGCAAGACTGACCTCTACCAGCGTGATTACACCAAGGAGGTCGGTGGCGAGGGATTCAAGTCGGGGCCGAACAACCAGTTTTTCCGCTCGATGGATTGCATGGCGAAATACGGCCATTACTCCTTCTTGATGGAAGTGGACTGCCTGCCGCTGCGCCGCGGCTGGCTGGAGCGGCTGCGAACCATCGTTGACGGTGCCGAGGACTTCTGGATTCTCGGTAGCGCCTATCGCGGCGGCGAGATGCTGTCGAAGGCCAACACCCGCCACATCAACGGCAACGCGATCTACGCTACTGGCGATCCGGATTTTCAAGCATTCATCGCCGAGTTTTGGGAGCCGCAGAGCTGGGGGATGATCCGCGACGTCGACAAGCGGTTGGCCTATGACTGCATCCTCGAAATCCTATTCAGTGAGGATGCGCTGCGCGATCCGGAACGGCTTGCGCTGTGGAAGTCGCTTGCCCATCGTTTCCGTTACACCGAATGGACGCAGAACATTTCTGCGGCGAGCGATTTGAAGGCCACTGACGGTGCGCTGATCAAGCGGCTCCGCGAGGCTTTCCCGCGCATTGACATGATGCACAACCGTGTGGCGCAGAAGCTCATGGTCGAGGCACTGAGCACCGATGCTCTGACCGAGCGGCCTAAGGTCTCGAGGGGCAAAACCCGGCACGCAGTCCCGCGGCTTTTGGTGTTTGACATGACCGCTATCGGTAATGGCACCGCCACCGGCGAGATCAAGGCTAATTTTCTCGCGAAATGGCCGGACGAAGCGTTGCTGCAGTTCGTTACCGACGGCCCCGATGGGCTGGCTTCGATTCAGCGCCGCGACGGCCGTTATGTCCGCACCCGGGTTGACACAGCCAAAGCTCTCGAAATGATTGACGCCTTCAAACCGGAGGCGATCCTCTATCGCCCGACACCGAAAACGGCGCCGTTGCACCGGCTCGCGATGGCCGAGATCGACCGCTTGGGTGTGCCGGTGATCAATTGGATCATGGACGACTGGCCGGCCCGGATGGAAATCGAGGCGTCGGCGGATTGGGACGCGATGCGCCCGGACCTCTTGAATCTTATCGCTCGTTCGTCGGCCAACCTGTCGATCTGCGAAAAGATGTCAGCTGCCTTCGCGGAGCGTTACGCGTGTGCCTTCCGGCCTTTGGCGAATGGCATTGACCCAGCCGACTGGCCGTTGTTGCGGCGGCCCGAGCGGCGCACCTTTGTTATCCGTTACGCCGGTGGCATCGCTCCGGACATGAATCGCGCCAGCCTACTGCGGGTGGCCGAGGCTGTGGACATTCTGGCAAAATCAGGGCTCGACATCCGCTTTGAGATTAGCACGCAATCGTGGTGGAAGAAGGAATGCGATCCGCTGTTCGCTTCCTTCCCCTCAACGACGCTCGAACTCGCGGACAAGACCATCCCTGAATACCGGCGTTGGATCAGTGAGGCCGATCTGCTGTTGATCGCTTATAATTTCGATGAGACGAGCCTGCGTTACGTGCAATACAGTATGGCCAACAAGATGCCCGAATGCCTCGCTTCGGGGGCGGCCGTCCTCGCGCATGGTCCGATGGGCACGGCGACGATCGAATATCTGAGTGGCGATGGGATTGCCAAGGTCGTCGCGGAGTCCGATGTGGTGGCGCTGAGCGCAGCGATCAAGGAACTCTACGAAACTCCAGAGACCCGGCTTGGCATAGCTGCTGCGGGACGGGCCCGTGCGGTGGAGCGTCACAATATTCACAAACTGCGCGAAGTTTTCGCCGACATCATCTCGCAGGCCGTCAAGAGCGCCAGTACATCTAGCCTCGCGGCCCCCGCCCTTCGGTCCTTTGTTCCGACCGACGCTACGGGCGTGGATCAGGCAAGTGCCCTGCGCGAGGATATCGTTATTCTGAGCGCTGAGATCCTTCTGGGTCGACGTCCCTTGACAGCATTGAACTCGGACACGAGCATCGCTGAAGTGATCAAGAGGGCCGAAACGGAGCTCGCGGCGGACGATCCTGCACTTGTCCACTTGCAGCGTGTTCGTCGTTTGTACCAACCCGGCAGTGCTGCGCATCCTCGTGCCTAAAAGAACGTTTGGGCATCCGAACCCAAATATTAAGACTATTTAAGGAATGGAAAGAAAATAATGAAAAAAGCACTGATTACGGGTGTTACCGGACAAGATGGTTCCTATCTTGCTGAATTATTGTTGCAGAAAGGCTATGAGGTCCACGGTATCAAACGTCGGGCATCTTTGTTTAATACGCAGCGCGTTGATCATATCTATCAGGACCCGCATGTGAATAATGCCCATTTCAAGCTTCACTATGGTGACTTGACGGATACATCCAACCTCACGCGTATCCTGCAAGAAGTGCAGCCCGACGAGGTGTACAACCTTGGCGCACAGTCGCACGTTGCCGTAAGTTTCGAAGCACCTGAATACACCGCCGATGTCGATGCAACTGGCGCATTGCGGCTGCTTGAAGCGATCCGTTTTCTGGGCATGGAAAAGACGACCCGCTTCTATCAGGCTTCCACCTCAGAACTTTACGGGCTCGTGCAGGAAATCCCGCAAACGGAAACAACACCGTTCCACCCGCGGTCTCCTTATGCGGTTGCCAAGATGTATGCCTATTGGATCACGGTGAACTACCGCGAGGCCTACGGAATGTATGCCTGCAACGGCATCCTGTTCAATCACGAAAGCCCGCGCCGCGGCGAAACCTTTGTGACCCGCAAGATCACCCGCGGGCTGGCCAATATCGCCCAAGGTCTGGAACAGTGCCTGTATATGGGCAACATTGATTCCCTGCGTGACTGGGGCCATGCCAAAGATTACGTCCGGATGCAGTGGATGATGCTGCAACAGGATGAACCCGATGATTTCGTGATCGCCACCGGCGTGCAATATACGGTACGTGAATTCATCACTTGGTCTGCCGCTGAAATCGGTGTGACGCTTGAATTTACCGGCACCGGTGTCGACGAAATAGCAACCGTTACCGCGATCGAGGGCGACAACGCCCCGGCGTTGAAGGTTGGCGACGTCGTCATGCGCATCGATCCCCGCTATTTCCGTCCTGCCGAAGTGGAAACCCTGTTGGGCGATCCAGCCAAGGCCAAGAAAAAATTGGGCTGGGTGCCAGAGATCACCGCGCAGGAAATGTGCGCCGAAATGGTTGCCGAAGACCTGAAGGTCGCAAAACGCCACGCCTTCCTGAAAGAACACGGCCACGACGTGCCTGTGAGCGTTGAAGGGTAAGGCCTGTGACCGGCGGAATAGAGAATAAAGCGTTGGAAGTCGTCTTTTTAGGCGGCTCCAACACCCGGATGGCCAACGGATATGTTCCGGCTTTGATTGAAAGCATGCAAGAGCGAACCGACCGTCCGGTAACTGCCAAGAACTATGCTGTCGGCATTAGCGGATCGGTGATGGGTTTAGAGCAATTTCTGGCTTGCGGTCTCGAGGATGATCCCGAGATCATCTTTCTGGAATACTCTATAAACGACGTGTCACTCATGGGGCATGGCGACCTGACCTTTTGGCAAAAATGCTACGAAGGCCTTATACGCTTGGTTCGTCGGACTTATCCGACTGCGGCTGTGTACGGCCTCTTCTTTGCATCGCAGATTGAACACCATCGGGCACCTTCGCGGCAGTTGCTTGCTGGCATGCAAGCTTGGGCGGAGCATTACGACGGCTTCTCTCTCATCAACGTTCATGATGAGCTGGAGGCGCGTTTTTCAGGAGCAGTCCCCTATTTCGACAACATGCATTACGGCGAGGCAGCCATTGGCCCAATAGCCGAAATCATATGCGACGGGATGCAGGCGCAAAATTGCGATACGGCTTTACCAGCCCCGCTCACAGCAAATCCGTTCGATGCTCCTTTTCTGGTGGGTGCCGACAGTTTTGAAAGCATGGAAAAGCGGCCTTTCAGCAACTCGATTTTCAAATTCGACACGGCAGTGATGAAGGCCGGACAGTCAATTACCCTGACGGTACCGGGCGAAATCATATCGGTTTCTTTTCTTTCGCGACCGAAATCGGGCATCCTTGAATTATCCGATCGGAATGGAAATGCTTTCATCCCTACCTTGCACAAGGAAGTGCTCCGAAACGGATCGGCCTTGTTCATGAACGCTCCTCTTCTTTGGCATGATTGGGAACTGCCTGAATTGGGCAGCCAAACTATAGAACTCAGCGTCCACGATACCAAACAAGAGCCGTTTCACCCATTTTTCAACATGATTGAACCGCAGAACCTACCAAGCGAGGTTCAGATTCGTGGGATTTTGATCGCGGGAAAGGAAACTTCCACATGACTCTTCATATTTCACGCTATCAGGTCACACCGGTCCTTTATACAATGGGCAAAGTGGCCTCGACTTCCCTTACCCGAGGGATCGAAACCACTGGAATGAAATGCCACCAGATCCATAATCTGAACGACAAAACGCTAATCGCGCTGGCAAAACGTTCCACCGATCGCAACCAGATGCCGTATTTGTTTGTTACTCAAGCGATGGCAAACAAGAAAGACTATCTAGAGCATCCCGAAGATTACCTTTTCATCTCGCTGGTCAGGGACCCGCTAGAACGAAATCTTAGTGCTTTTTTCGAAACCTTCCAGTTTCTACACGGAGTGACGCCTTCAGCCGGTGATGCCCAAGCGCTATTTGATCGGTTCGTTTCCGAGTATAACCATAACTTACCGCTGAATTGGTTCGATAATGAGGTCAAAACCTTTTTAGGTCTTGATGTCTACCAGAGCACATTCCCTAAGGATCAAAAACAGGTCTATTTTCCAGAGCACCGCTTCTTGCTGTTCCGCCTGGATTGTCCCGACGAAACCAAACAAGAAGTGCTGACCGAAATGCTGGGTGAGAAAATTCTTATCGAACGGGAAAACGACGGATCGCGCAAAGACTATGCCGAAGCTTACCGAAAGGTGAAAAGTATGGCCACGTTTCCGAAAGCCTTCCTCGACAAAATGTATGAAAGTCGTTTCGCTCGACATTTCTGGTCCGACGAAGAACGGAAAAAAATGCGCGCCAAGTGGCAGGAAGGCTGAGACCATTGCAGCATACCGAAAAACAAGCTGTCCTTCGTTCAGCAGTATTGAGAAAAGATGTAATCTCGAAAGGAACGTTGTGAGATGAAGATCTACATCGCAGGCCATCGCGGAATGGTAGGGGGCGCAATCCTGCGCCAGCTTGAGGCACGCAAGGCCGCGGGCGAGGATCTGAGCATGATCACCCGCCCCCATGCCGAACTGGATCTGACCAGTCAGGCCGCCGTGCGCGAATTTATGCAGGCCGAACAGCCCGATGTGGTGATCCTGGCCGCGGCCAAAGTGGGCGGCATTCACGCCAACAACACCTATCCCGCCGATTTCATTTATGAAAACCTGATGATCGAATGCAACGTGATCCATCAGGCCTATGCGGCGGGGGTCAAAACCCTGCTGCAACTGGGATCCAGCTGCATCTATCCAAAGGCTGTGCCGCAGCCGATGAAAGAAGACGCGCTGCTGACCGGCACGCTGGAGCCCACCAATGAACCCTATGCCGTCGCCAAGATCGCCGGGATCAAGCTGTGCGAAAGCTATAACCGGCAACACGGCGTGGATTACCGGTCGGTGATGCCGACGAACCTTTATGGGCCCGGCGATAATTTTCATCCGGAAAACAGCCATGTTCTGCCCGCCCTGATCCGCCGCTTTCATGAGGCAGCGCAAGAAGGGCTGGATGAGGTGGTGATCTGGGGCTCGGGCAAGCCGATGCGCGAATTCCTGCATGTTGATGACATGGCCGAAGCCAGCCTGTTCGTACTGGAGCTGGACAAAGCCACCTATGCTGCCAATACTGAACCGATGCTGAGCCATATCAATGTGGGCACCGGCACGGATGTGTCGATCATGGAACTGGCACGGATGGTGGCCAAAGTCACGGGTTTCACTGGTAATATATCGAACGACCCGACGAAACCGGACGGGACTATGCGCAAACTGATGGATGTCAGCCGACTGGCCGATATGGGCTGGCGGGCCCGCGTCAGCCTAGAAGACGGCTTGACCGAGACCTATCAGTGGTTTCTGGACAACCAAGACAATTTCCGTCGTTAAATTATATTCAGGGAATTTCTGTGCATGACGCAAAATATTCACCCCCTTCTTTTGTGCGGCGGCTCCGGTACACGGCTCTGGCCCCTTTCACGTAAGTCCTATCCCAAGCAGTTTGCTACGCTGACTGGCGAGGAAAGCCTGTTTCAGGCTTCGGCGCTGCGTCTGTCGGGGGAAGGATTCGCCGCGCCGATGATTATCACCGGATCGGATTTTCGCTTTATCGTGCTGGAACAGTTGGCGGCGGTGGAAACCGCGTCGGCGGCCACGCTGATTGAGCCCGAGGGGCGTAACACCGCCCCCGCAATTCTGGCGGCTGCGTTGGTGCTTGAGGCCCAGACCCCGGGCGCGCTGATGCTGATTGCACCGTCGGATCATGTCATCCCCGAGGCGGACCAGTTCCGTGAGGCTGTTTTGGCTGCGGTACCGGCCGCTGAGGCTGGGCAACTGGTGACCTTCGGGATCCGGCCGGACCGGGCCGAAACCGGCTATGGCTGGCTGGCCATGTCTGAAAAACCGACTGCGGATTTTGCCCCCGTACCACAACCTCTGAAAGGTTTTGTCGAAAAACCCGACGAGGCTAAGGCACAGGCGCTTTTGGCGGGGGGGGAACATCTGTGGAACGCAGGTATTTTCCTGTTTTCGACCTCGGTTATAATCTCAGCCTTTGAAAAATATGAGCCCGCCATGCTGGCGACTGTGCGCCAGGCTGTGGATGGGGCAGAAAAGGATCTGGGCTTTATCCGTCTGGCACCCGGTCCTTGGGCTGATCTGGAAGACATCTCGATCGATTATGCCGTGATGGAAAAAGCCGACAACCTGACTGTGATACCCTATGGCGGGGTGTGGTCAGATCTGGGGGGCTGGGATGCGGTCTGGCGCGAAAGCGGCCCGGACGCGACAGGCGTCGTGACCAATGGGCCTGCCACCTCGATCGACTGCACCGATACGCTGCTGCGGGCCGAGGCCGAGAGCCAGCAACTGGTTGGGATCGGGCTGAGCGACGTGATCGTCGTGGCGATGCCGGATGCTGTTCTGGTGGCGCACAAGGACCGCGCGCAGGATGTCAAGAAAGCTGTGGCCGCGCTGAAGGCCAAAGGTGCCGTGCAGGCCGAAACCTTGCCGCGCGATTACCGCCCCTGGGGCTGGTACGAAAGCCTGGTCGTAGGCAACCGGTTTCAGGTGAAACGTATCCATGTTCATCCCGGTGCGGCCTTGTCCCTGCAAAGCCATCACCACCGATCGGAGCATTGGATCGTGGTGGAAGGCACCGCCAAAGTGACGGTCGATGACGAGGTGAATCTCGTGACGGAAAATCAGTCGGTCTATATTCCGCTGGGGGCAGTCCACCGTATGGAAAACCCGGGCAAAGTGCCCATGGTTCTAATCGAAGTCCAGACAGGTTCCTATCTGGGCGAGGATGACATCATCCGCTATGAGGACGTCTATGCTCGCGGGCAGGGTGCCAAAGGGTAAGGGCTTGCCCTGAGTAAGTGAGGGTCACATATTGGTCCGGTGCGGTTAAGAGGCCGGGCCGATCAGGGGATGTTGCGACGTGAAGGTAGGGCCGGAATGAAAATCGCCGTCGTCGGCATCGGGTATGTGGGCCTGTCCAACGCTGTACTTCTGGCACAGCATAACGAAGTGCGCGCGCTGGACATAGATGTCGGGCGTGTGGACCAGCTGAACGCCCGGCAGTGTCCGATCGTGGATAAGGACCTGGAAACCTATCTGGCTGAAAAGCCGCTGAACCTGATCGCCACACTGGACCCGGACAAAGCTTTTGAGGGAGTGGACTTTGTAATCGTGGCAACGCCCACGAATTACGATCCTAAAACCAACTTCTTTGACACTTCCAGTGTGGAGGAGGTGGTTCGCGCCGTGCTGTCCCAGGCGCCACAGGCAACAATCGTGATAAAGTCGACCGTGCCGGTCGGGTTTACCGACACGCTGTCCCGGACGTTGGAAACGGACCGGGTGATCTTCAGCCCCGAGTTTCTGCGCGAGGGGCGGGCCCTGTATGATAACTTGTACCCCAGCCGGATCATCGTGGGCGAAAGATCGGACCGCGCCCGCGCCTTTTCCGATCTGCTGAAACAGGGCGCTGCAATCACCGATATTCCCATTCTCTTCACGGATCCTACTGAGGCCGAGGCGATCAAACTGTTCGCCAATACCTATCTTGCGATGCGCGTGGCCTACTTCAACGAGATGGACAGCTATGCACTCAGCCGTGGGTTGGACACGCGTCAGATCATCAGCGGGGTGGGGCTGGATCCGCGGATCGGGGACCATTACAATAACCCGTCCTTTGGCTATGGCGGCTATTGCCTGCCAAAGGATACTAAGCAGCTTCTGACAAATTATTCCGAAGTGCCGCAAAACCTGATCCGCGCTATCGTTGAAGCCAACAGCACCCGCAAGGATTTTATCGCTGAACAGGTGTTGCTGTCCGCGCCGAGTTGTGTTGGCATTTACCGGCTGGTGATGAAAGCGGGATCGGATAATTTCCGGCAAAGCTCGGTGCAGGGAGTCATGAAGCGGATCAAAGCCAAAGGTGTTCCGATCATCATCTATGAGCCGACAATGGCGGAAGATCAGTTCTTCGGTTCCGAAATTGTGCGCGATCTGTCCGAGTTTAAAGCGCGGGCCGATATAATCATCGCCAACCGGAGCACCGACGAGTTGTCAGATGTGTCCCAAAAGGTATTTACCCGCGATCTTTTCGGGTCGGATTAAACCGTCGTGATCACCTTTTGCGCCATCGGGACATATGCCCATCGGCAACCGTTGGCGTATCCCCAGATCCGCGCGCATTGCCTGCCCCAGATACGGGTGACCGAGGATCCGGGCCGGGCCGATATTGTGGCGGTTTCCCATACCAAGGATCTGGAGATTTTCGGTGCCGGTCTGCGCCGCAGCCTGTCGCGGGATCAGCGCCTGATTTTACTATCGGAAGAACCATTTTGGGATACGTGCTGGGGCACGTCCCCCCTTGAGCGGGATCTGGTGCATGACACGCCCGACGGGCCGCTGCCGCTGACGCAGCTGAACCATGTTACAAGCGCGATTTATGACTTCGACAAAATCCCCTATTTTCCGCTGACCAGTGCGCACTTCTCCACGCGCTACACCCGCTGGTTTAGCCGGAATTCTATGCGCAGCGCTTCCGGCTGGAAAGAGCATCTCACAAGCTCCCTAGGGCAAGCGGTGTTCATGATGGCACGGCGCAAATCACCGCGGTATGAAGTGACCTTTCCGCAGGCCGGGGTATTTTCCATCTGTAACCAGCGCACGGCTATCGCGGAAGCCTGTCAGGGGGTGGAAATGGTGCATCTGGGGCAGGGGTGGCATGATACGCCGCCCCGGCAGGGGCTGACGGATTGGCATTTGGATAAATTCCTGACGCTTGACGGGGGCTATTGTTTTGTCTCGGCCATTGAGAACACTCACCAGTATTCCTATGTGACCGAAAAACTGTTCGATGCCTATGCCGTGGGTGCGGTTCCGCTTTATGTCGCGGGGACTCCTCACCGTGTTCATGAGCTTGCTCTGCCCGGTACATGGCTGAACCTGCTGGATGTTCCGTTTCAAGAAATCCCCGAGCTGATGGCCGACTTTGCAATGACACCAGCGTTTTTTGAGGTATATGCTGAACAACAGGCCGGGTTGGCGCGGCTGTTTGGTGACCGTGATATCCTGCATGCCGAACTTGCGCGCCTGAGCGCGGCGCTGTTTGATGAATTTTCAGGTGTGTTGGAGCGCTGATTTCAGACCAATGGACGGTTTTCAGCTTGCCCATACAGGGCATAATGCACCAGCGCCGACCATCCTGAAAAGGCCACATCGGGATTAGCCATGTAATAGGCTGTCGTACTGAACCCTGGCCCCGGATCACGGTGTTCGAATGCGCCCGAACGTACGTAGTGTTCATGCGGGCTCATGCCGCTTGGGCCCACATCCACATAGGCGTCCAGATACCACGCGCCGTCGAAAAGGTCGGACCTTTCCAATATGGCGATTTGCTCTGCTATTGACGGCAGCCCCGCAGGCGGCCCTTTTTGCCAAGTGGTGTAAAGGGTATGGATCAACGCTTTGTTGATCTCATGACGGCGGGCCAGCTCTTGCATCTGGCTCGTTTCTGCAGGCCGAGCGGCTTCTGTCAGGGCTTTCGCCAAGACTTCCAGTTCATCCAGACGTTCCTGCGCCAACAGCCGGAAAGCGGTCAATTCATCCTGAAACAACCCTAAGATTTCATCCTGTTTCTGCCGTGTCTGGGCGTCCAATTGTATGCTCCTGCTTTGTGTGCTGTCCCACGGTCCTGCCACTGACGGCGAAGAATAAACACTCAATATTTGAGATTTCTACGAAATGGCGTACGAGATGCAAAGCACGTATTAGGCACAAAGGCGGGTATAAAGACCGCATAAGTTGTTCCCTCTCACGTGGTTTCAGGGTGAGTACATATTTACAGATAACCGTGTTCTTTGGACTGTTGCGTTTGGAATTGTGTGGGGATCTGATAGAGATCCTGCAATGAACGGTCCAGTGACAAGGAACTAAACCCTATGACGAATATTCTGGTCACAGGCGGGGCTGGCTATATTGGCAGCCACGCCTGCAAGGCGCTGAAGGCAGCGGGATATACGCCCGTGACATTCGACAACCTGTATACCGGCTGGGAAGACGCGGTCAAATTCGGCCCGTTTGAAAAAGGTGATCTGCTGGACCGCGCGCGTCTGGACGAAGTGTTTGCCAAATACAAACCCGCGGCCGCGATGCATTTCGCGGCCCTGTCTCAGGTTGGCGAAAGCATGTCCGACCCAGGGAAATACTGGCTGAATAACGCATATGGGTCGCTGAACCTGATCGAGGCTGCAGCCGCAGCCGGATGTGGAAATTTTGTATTTTCCTCGACCTGTGCAACCTATGGCGAGCAGGACAATGTGGTGCTGGACGAAAGCAGCGTGCAGTTGCCCATCAACGCCTATGGCGCCAGTAAACGCGCGATTGAGGATATGTTGAGCGATTTCAGCGTCTCACATGGCCTGAACGCGGTGATTTTCCGATACTTCAACGTGGCTGGCGCGGATGAAGCGGCCGAGGTCGGCGAACAGCACCATCCTGAAACGCACCTGATCCCGCTGATCCTTGATGCGATTTCGGGAAAACGCGATGACTTGACCATTTTCGGCACGGATTACGACACGCCTGATGGCACATGTATCCGGGACTATGTCCATGTGATGGATTTGGTCGATGCGCATGTTCTGGGGCTGAAGTGGCTGGAACAGGGCAAGGGCAGCCGGGTGTTCAATCTGGGCACTGGAAGCGGGTTTTCCGTCCGCGAAGTCATGCAAGAGGCTGCCCGTGCTACAGGCCAGACTGTGCCCTGTACCGAAGGGCCGCGGCGGGCGGGCGATTGCACCAAACTGGTATCTGGCTCGGTGCGCGCCAAAGACGAACTGGGCTGGTGTCCGGATCGTTCCACATTGGCGCAGATGATCACAGACGCCTGGCGCTGGCACCAGCGTACACCCTATGCAAAATAGCCCCGGCACGCCGTATGGACCAGAGTGCAAATCCAACGGGCAGAAGGCCGCAGGGCTTCGGCTCAGGGCTAGATTGGGTCTGTCTTTGCAGCGCATATGACGATACAAACCTCTCAAATAAAGCAGTTTTCAGGACAGTAAATATGCAGCGCTTTATGCCCTTGGTGGCTTTATGCCTTTCGCTCCTTTTGACCGCAGGGTGCTCTTTGCCACGGGGGGCGGCTTTGTCCTCGGAAATCCTAGCCGAGAAACATCGGGAACACCCAAGTTTTCAAGTCGTTTCGGTGTCGCGTGACAATATCAACGTGCTCGGGGAATGGCCTGTGACCGGGTGGAAAGGGTCGTATAACTGGATCAATGCGCAGCGTGGTCCGCAAAGCCCTTTGATTCGAACTGGCGACTTGTTGCACCTTGTCATTTGGGACAGTCAGGAAAACTCGCTGCTGATTTCGACCGGCACCAAACAGGCGAAGCTGGATAGTCTGGCCGTCTCCACCAAGGGCGAGGTTTTCATTCCCTATCTAGGCGCGGTGCAGGTGCGGAATATGACCCCCGATGCGGCCCGCGAAAAAATTCAGGCGGCGCTCGAACCTATTGTCCCCTCGGCTCAGGTGCAGCTGTCTTTGCAAGCGGGGTTGCGCAATTCGGTGGATTTGGTTGGTGGCGTGTCCCGCCCAGGAACCTATCCTCTTCCGGATCGCAATTATACGATTGTCAGTCTTTTGGCGCAGGGGGGGGGCATCAGCGCCAATCTGCGCAACCCGGTCGTGCGTCTGAACCGTGGCAATAGCAGCTACGAAATCCGGGCCGAGCGGCTGATGTCCGAGCCCCAGCTGAACACCACACTGCGCGGCGACGATAAGATTGTGGTCGAAGAAGACCAACGGTTCTTTACTGCGCTTGGCGCAACCGGCCGCGAAGAACTTGTGTATTTCGAACGGGAACATATCACCGCGATGGAGGCCCTCTCGACAATTGGCGGCCTGTCCGATGGGCGTGCCAACCTGAAATCTGTTCTGATTTTGCGCGACTATCCAGCGAAAGCGTTGCACAAAAACACCGCAGGCCCCACGCAGGAACAGGTTATTTTTACCTTTGACCTGACTTCGGCAGATGGGTTGTTTGCTGCGCGCAAATTCGGCATCAACCCGCAAGACACTGTGTTCGCCACCGAGGCTGTCGTGACCTCGGCCCGGACGGTTCTCGGCCTGATCGGCTCGGTTGTCGGTGTGAGCAATGCGGTCAACAACATATCCAACTGACCACTCAAATGGCGCAGGCCTGACCTGCCACACTGCCTTGTCAGGCCTGCATCGCCTGTTCCTGCAAAAGGCGCGCGCATTGGCGTGCGGCGTTGCTCATGTGTAGCAACTGTCCCCGCGCGGCCTCCAGTGCGAGGATCGCATTCGCCACGCTTTGCGGGTCGTCCTTTGGCACGACAAATCCGCTCACCCCGCTTTCGACCAAGAATGGCGGCGCGCCGCGATCATAACAAACGACAGGGCGCCCGGCGGCCATGGCCTCCATCACCGTGCGCCCGAATGATTCAGCAAATTTGGAAATGCTCAGAACGATGTCGGCCTGCGCCAGCGCCTCTGCCGGGGTTGCTGCATAGTCCCGGAATTCAACATTGTCGGGCCAGGGCCGCAGCAGATGTAAATCCTGTGTGTTGGGGCCGATCAGGCGGAACCGGATGGGGCGCCCTTCAGCCGCGATCAGTCGCGCGACGGCCAGAAAATCAGCCACGCCCTTTTTGGCAATGTTGCTGCTGATCAGGGCCACATTCAGGCACTGTTCCGGCTGAAATGGCAGGCTGAACAGATCTTCATCCACCGAATTGGGACGGATCACCGTGCGATCCGGGCAGCCCAGCCAATCCGCGACAGGCTGCGAGGTGGCAACGAACCGGTCAGCCTGTTCCAACAGGATCCGGCGCAGGGTTTCGGCATCTGCCCCAAGATTGCGGCGCAGGGCCACATCCTGAGCTGGCAATTCACGGACATGAACAATGCTTTCGCAACCTTCGGCGCGGGCGGCCACCAAAGGCGCATCCAGAACCATTGTGTTCACATGGATTTCTTTCGACCCGTATTTACGGATCAGTCCGCGAATGGCCGTGACAGTTTCCGGCTGTGGCGGGCACGAGACACGCCACCAGATTTGTGGCAGGACTTCGACCGCCGCCGAAATTTCCAGCAACTGATCCAGATAGCCCATGTTGCGCAGGGTTGGCAGAACAACCACCGGGCATTGGCCGCGCCGCGCCATGCGTTCGACCACCCCCAAAAGGCTACGTTCCGCCCCGAACAGAGTTTTGCCTGAAGTATGCGCAAAGACCAGCGTGCGCGGCAGATCCGCAGAGATATCCGCCAGAGCCCCAAGGAAAACGGGTAGGGGCTTTGCCGCTGCCGCGCGCCCATTTTCTTCATAATGCAGAAGCGGAATGGCATCTTCGTCCAGCCCCTGCGCGCGTCGGTATCCGCCCGAGCTGAATAAAGGCCCCGGATCGCGGTTTTCCCCGGCGCCGCCATTCAGGTAGTGGCGCACGGGGTTCAGATCAGCCAACAGGACATCGGGATTGCTGAGCCGATACCAATCCGGGTCAAACAGCTCTGAGGCAGACAGCAGGTCATAGGCGCTGGTTGGCCCTTGCGGATCGCCCAGCCCGATTGCCTCGGGCACACGGAACGGGCGCTGACCTGGGATGCAGGGCATATACATGTTTTCAGCTGTATGGGCGCGGGCGTGCCAGTCATGCGCCGCCTCCATGTAATCTCGCCGCACGCCCTTGAACTGGGTGCGCAGATGGGTGGCGCTTTGCATGGTCAGGGATTGCGTTTCCGTCCGGCCAAAGGACAGCGGCAGCCCGGCACAGACCTCGCGGATCGCATCTGGCCCATATGCGGCAAGGATGCGATAATAATACTCGGTATCAGCATTGACCCGAACCCGGTCCCAATACCCCAGCGTCTCGCGCAATTCCGCCCGCACCATCAACGACGAGACATTGCGGTAGATCCATGCCTCTTCCATGCGCCAGCGGGTCATATCCAGATCATTCCCCACCCGCACCCAATGAGACACAGTGGCCTTGAGTTCGGGCTGATCTATCAGGTGGCGGGCCTGCAGTTCCAATTTCTGTGGGTGCGACCAGTCATCGGCATCATGGACGGCGATGAAATCGCCCCGCGCCTCGGCAAAGCCGGTGTTGCGGGCCGGATAGGCCCCCTGGTTTTGCTCATGGGGGATCACGCGAATGCGGGGGTCTTCGTCAGCCTGCTGGCGGGCAATGGCCAGACTATCATCCGTTGATCCGTCATCTACCACGATGATTTCCAGATTGGGCCAGGTTTGCGCCCGCAGCCCGCGCAACGCGGTGGGCAGGCCGCGCGCACCATTGAACACCGGTATGATCACGCTGATCCGAGGCAATGTATCCGCAGGCGCCCCCAGCCACGGTCCGGGCTGCCCGTCCAGCCGGTCGAACCGCGACCCATCCCAATCCGGACGCAGGGTGATCGGCATCACGTTGTGTGGCACATAAAGCCGGATCAGGTAATGCGACAGTTCCCAGTCATCCTGCCCGCGGGCCCCGGCGCACAGCATCCCGGCCAGTTCGAAATCAGGTAGGGGGCCGAAGCGTTCGATCCCTGCAGAACGGATCTTTTCGGCCTCAGGCTGGTCCTCGCAGGCCAGTGCCAGCTGTACACCCAAAAGGTAAGGCCCCGGATGGCGAATAATCTGCATCCCTTCGGGATGAGCGTGAAACACCTGGATTGCGTCAAACGCGGCTGTCAGGTTGCCCTGTTCCTTTTCCCAGCGGGCCAGTGCCCAGCCGGCCACGGCCTGCTCGCGGGGTGGACCTTTGTGCAGAAGGCGGCGCAGTTCCGGAGCGGCGGTATCCGCGTAGCCGCGCCACAATATGTGGTCCAGTTCCCGCGCCTGGACCGGCCCCCCATGCCGCCCTTCCGAACGCCCGACCTGAGTATAATGATCCCAAGGATCGATTCCTGCGGCCCGCACATCGGCATAGGTCTGCAAATACCAGATTGGATCAAAGTTATCTGGTTCGGAAAGCTCCTGAGGGCTATGTGGCATTTAAGTCTGCTTTGTTGGTCACATGATCCGGCTGTGGGTGTCAGGCGATCGCCCGGCCCTCGTTTTTACCAAACAAGGCATAATGCACCAAAGCCGGCCAACCCGTATCTGCGACATCGGGGTTTGCAATATAATAAGATATTGTATCGAAATCCGGGCCGGGGTTGCGCCCCTCAAATGCCCCGGAGCGCACGTAGTGCTCTTTGGGTCTTTTGCCGCCTTCTACCACATCGGGGTAGGTTTCCAGATACCAAGCGGAGTCAAACAAATCCGTAGCCGAAAGGGCATCAATCTGCTGCTCAAAAGGCGGCACTCCATGTGCGGGGCCGTCCCGCCAGCTGGCATACAGAACATGAACCAGACGCAATTCGACAGCATGGCGCTTTTTCAAGGCGTCGATCCGATCAACCAGAACAGCCTCTGTCTGCGTCTCGACGGTTTCCATCTGCTCGGTCAGGGCAGAGATTTCTTTGAGTCTGGCATCCAGATGGGACTTTAGTGAATTGATTTCGTTACGCAAAAGCTTCTGGATTTCCGCGTGACTTTCGGCAGCGGTTTTCAGAACAGACGCTTCTTGGGCTTCGGGCATTGGAAGACTACTCCATCAAAATATTGTGGCGATTCAACTGCTAGAGATACTTATCGTCATTTTGTCGTGCGAAGGCCAGCCATCCCCCGCAGAAATCAGCAGCAGCCGGTTTTTCCCGCCTGCCGAGCTGTAAAGCCGTATGAGGTTTCGCATCTGTCATATCCCGGGTTTTCGACAGAACCTGCCCGCAGGCGGCTATAGCATTGCCGTTTCCCGCAACACCGGTCAAAATCGCAGCAATCAATATCCGGCCCCGTGTTGCGGTCGGTGTGTCTGTTCTTTTCGAAAATGAGACCACATGACGCTACATGAGCAGATAAGTTTATTGAGCCAATCGGGGCTTTTCAATCCGCAATGGTATTGTGAAAACTATTCTGACGTGCCCCTGAGCGGCCTAGATCCTGCCGTGCATTACCTCAAATACGGCAGCAGGTGGGGTCGCAATCCGGGGCCGGATTTCGATGCGGTATTTTACCGTGACCGCTACCCAGATATTTCTCAGCATCAGATCGACCCCTTGGTGCACTACCTGATGCAGGGTCAGGCCGAGACCCGTTTCCCGACCCGGGCCGCTGCCGAGATTCACGCAGGCATAAAAACCGTGCGCAAATTGCAGGCTGAGCTTTGGGGAGGATTGCCTGATCTGGCCGAAAAAAACCTACGATCGCTGTGCGACACGCCCGAGCTGCCCGAACAGGTCCGGTTCGAAGCCGGGCGCCATCTGGCAGTCTGGCTGGATTTCAAGGGGGATGAAGACGGAGCCCTGATGGCCCTGGAGCGGATCGGCGGGATGTCAGCGCAATATGCCCATTCGGCGATGCGGTTGATCCCGAAAAGCGTAATTTATGCGCGCCACGGGCTGGTGCCCGCAGCCCGTCGTGCACTAGGTCGTATTCCCCCGGGCGATCACAAGGCCGATCGGCAACTGGCTCTGGCTAATCTGGAGCCGGATGGCGACAAGCTCAGACGGATCAATACGCTTTTCGAAGCTCGCGGCCTGATGCCATTGCGACGTCGCAACGCCTCACTCCCTCTGGCGATGGGGAACCTGAACACCGTGCCCTGCCTGTCCGATCCCAACACGGAAGACATGGGGAAAGTGTCGGTGATCATGCCCGCTTACAAGGCATCGGACCATATCGAAACTGCGCTTCGGGGAGTATGCACACAAAGCCACCGTAATCTGGAAATCATCGTGGTCGATGATGCCAGCCCCGATGATACGTTCGAAAAGATTGTAGCACTGGCCAAGGCGGACCCACGGATCATTCCGGTTCAGGCCCCTCAGAACGGGGGGGCCTATGCGGCGCGCAACCGGGGGCTGGCCATCGCGACGGGGGATTTCATCACCACCCATGATGCCGACGACTGGTCACATCCGCAAAAGATCGCCACACAATTGGCCGAGCTGGCCGTGGATCCGGATCTGATGGGGGTCCTGACTTATTGGGCGCGGATCCGGCCGCCGTTTCATTTCACCACGAATTGGCGGCTTGGTCATGCCCTGCTGCAATGGAGCCATTCTTCGTTTCTGGTGCGGCGCGGCGTCACCGATGCTCTGGGCGGCTGGGATGAGATCAGAGTCTCCGGGGATATGGAATTTATCTGGCGGGTCGAGGCTGCGTATGGCGTCGGCGCTGTGCGCCGTATTCTGCCGGATGTTCCCTTGGCCTTGGCGCTGGATGATGTGCACTCATTGACCCGAAACCCAGACACCCACGTACGCACCACCTATCACGGATTGCGTCACTATTATCGTGGAATCAGCCAATATTGGCACCGGATCGCCCCGCAAGGCCTGAATGCGGAACAAGCAGCCCGGAAATGGGCCATGCTGCCCACCGCCATCAAACCTCATGCACCACCGGTGACGAAAGTAGATGTCCTGATCCGGGCCGATTGCAGCAACCCACAGGTCTTGGATGAAATTGGCCATATTGCGCAAAACGCGCCCGAAAAACATATAGGGATCAGCCATGTTCCCGATCCTTGTTTCACGGATCGTGCTTACGGGTATGCTATTGAATTCCCGGACGCCTTTTTTAACCTTTTGGAGCAGAGCAATATCACCATCGCATGCCCCGAAACACAGGTCGAAGCCACTCAGACCTTGTCATTATGACCACTGTTGCGCCGCCTGCGCATAGGCTGTGCCAAAAATGGTATCAAGATCGATTCCGGACAGGGAGCCGGGCTGTGCGGCAAGCTGACCGGCCACATTGCGTTCAGCGGTAAAACAGCATCTCACATGATCTGTGACCGCCCCGGCGATGACGGTGATCTGGGCCGCAGTCAGATCGGCCCAGCCGCTGGCCAGTTTCCACGCGACCGGTTCCGTGATCAGGCCTGCGCTGATGTTCTGCACCGTGCTGGCGATCTGGGCCTGCGCTTCACGGGTGGTGGTGACAGAAAGCCCGTCAGGAAGGTCCAGACCGCCAGTTTCGCGCTGCCAGCGCAGATCGGCCAGATCGGCGTATTTTGCCGCACGGGCAGTTGTGGCCTTGTCCTCTGCGGTGACCAGTTGGGAAAGGTCGATATTCGGCATCAGGCGTCTTCCTCGATGCTATGGGTCGGCAGGTCAATCGGGCCGTCCTCTGTAACCGTAATTGGGGTGGGGAACGTCGCCGCATCCGGCGCAGTTGCCCCGTGCGGCAGGATTAGCGACAGGCGCAGCGTGCCATCTACCCGCTCGATATCCGAGGCCAGCCAGTCACAGGACACGGCATCGCGGGGCAGACTCGCGCCCTCGGGGATACCGGACAGATCGAAGGTCTCGCCGTTGATGGTCAGGGTATCTCCGGATCTTGACAGGTCAAGAACCTCATTGCGGCGCTGCGGGATCAGTGTGATTTTCATGGTTTTTCTCCTCAGAACCAGCGGCCAATGGCAGCGGCGCGAAACCTTCGATCCGTGGCTGATTGAGCGGTCACGGCGGTGAACACAAAGTTCGCAATCCCTGCACTTCCATAGGTTCTCGCGGAGACACCAAAAGCGCTGCCTGATACGGGCATAGCGATGGAGAAAGGAACACCGAGGAACGATGCAGGATAGGTCCACGATACGTCGACGGACCGATACCCCCCCAAGTACTCGATGTCGATTGGCACAGACGTATCAATCCGCTCGATGGTGCAGATCTGTGTCCCATCCGCAAAGCGCACATAATCACCGTTGGAATTGCTGCCGCGCTCGATGATCGCGCCCGTAGGCACGCTAGCGGCCTGCGACACAGTGCCGACGAGCGTGTCCCGACCGTACAGCATTGACCAGTCTGACCAGCCACCACTCACGCGCGACCGGATATAGGTACGATTGGCCCCATATACCGTAAAATACTGCACACATGCGCCCGGCCCATTATAAATCACCAGCAACGACCCGGCGGACGCTTCTGGGTAATTATTGTCCGTCGTGTTTGCTGAAAGCGGATTATAGTACAGCCCACTGGCCGCTATATCGTCCAGATTTTCTGCGGCGGTCAGGCCAGCAGCGGCCCCACCAAGACCAAAGGCGCCAACCTTCAGCAACCGCCCGACGCTGGTATCTTTCACGCTGGATTGCACCGCAGTACCGGTTACTGGCACATCCACCTGCAAGGCCCCGTCCTGTAAGACCATGCGCGGAGTGCCTGCCGGGGACAGAGCTATTTCCTCCGCGTCTGGATCCGCCCGCAATGCGGTTTGCCAGCTCTGTCCATCAGAACTGATTTTCAACGCAAACGCGTTGTCCCCTGCCAGACCCATTTCCGCATGCCCAGCCCAGCCTGACTGAAACAGAACCGAGGCAGTATCCTCCGCCGATGCCTTATTGATACTAATCCGGTGCCCGGCACCGGCATGGCTGAACAGAGCGCCCTCTGCCCCAAGCGCCAGCCGGTTGCTACTGTCCGCACTGGTACCAATGCCCAGCATCGTCAGGTTTTGCAACATCTCGACAGCGCTTTGCCACATATTATCCCGCCAGACCCGCAACTCCTGTTCCGTCACGCCCCAGGCGCGCCACCCCTCTTGCGGCGTGATGAACAGCCATGCCGCCCCGTCCCAATAGGCCAGCGTCCCGTCCTGTCCGGCCCAGCCCCCGGTCGCGCCAGGACCAATCCCGTACATCTCTCCTGCGAGGGAGGGTTCAGGCGGAATTGTCTCTGAAAACGCCTGCAAAGAAAGCTGCGTCACCGCATCCAGACGCTGCAGCGCCTCATTGTGGGTGACGTGTTTTTGCGCCTGCGATGGCTGCAAATAGGGAAGTTCGACCCTAGGAGAAAGCTGTGACATGATACGTTCCCGAGTTCAGTGGTGCCAGTGGACTGCTGAAGGTGTATCGGGGTGGGATGAAAGAAGACTGTATTGCAGGATTGCTGTGTTTACGATTTCTTCATATTTCCGCAGTGTTAGGAGCCTCCAGGCTTGCGGCCCTGTGCCCCTATGCTATGCGAATTGTCAAAAGGACTATCTTATGGTTGTGTCACAGCTAGCCACAGCCCCTTGATAAAGAAAAAGCAGATATGTTCCGAACATGACCAGCGATCTCAATATGCCCCAGACTGACACCGGGGCACCGGCGACAATCGCCATTCTGCTGGCGACGTATAATGGCGCGGACAATCTGCAAGAGCAGCTGGACAGTTACCTGACACAGACCTGCCGGCCTGACTTACTGCTGGTCAGCGACGATGGCTCCTCTGACCAGACATGGGATATCCTGACCCGCTTCGCCAATGCCCACCCCGATTTACCCGTCACCCTGCTAAAGGGGCCCAAGCGCGGGTCGGCACAGAACTTCCTCAACCTGCTCCGGCAAACCCCTGACTGGATTGATGTGATCGCGTTATCTGATCAAGACGATGTCTGGCTGCCGCACAAACTGAAACGGGGGCTGGCGCGGTTGCAAAAGGCGCCCAATCCCTCCGCTCCACTACTCTATTGCGGGCGCAGCTGGGAATGCGATCAGGATCTCAACAACCATCGCTTGTCCCGCGGGATGTCGCGCCCTGCCTCATTCCGGCACGCCCTGGTGCAGAACGTGGCGGGAGGCAATACCATGATTCTGAATCGCGCGGCGCTGGATCTTGTCTGTGCGGCCAGCCATGAGGCGCGTAAAATCGTGGTCCATGACTGGTGGCTGTATCAAATCATCGCGGGGGCAGGGGGCCAAGTCCTGTTTGATGAGGTCCCCCAGATTCTATACCGCCAGCATGGCAGCAACCTGATCGGGGCCAATCGTGGCTTTGCCGCCAAGAAAAAACGCCTCAAGATGCTGATCTCTGGCCGGTTCCGGCGATGGAATACCTATAATATAAAAGCCCTGACCGCTTCGAGCCACAGGCTAGCGCCGGAAAACCGTCAGTTGTTGGAACAATTCGCGCATGAGCGTAATCGTTCAGCCCCGCACCGGTTGCGCCTCGTCTGGAGCGCCGGTCTGTACCGTCAGGGCCTGCAAGGCAATCTATCCTTGTATCTGGCGGCCCTTTTACGACGTATTTAAGTAGAATTTTCAATATATTGCGCTGAATCTCCCAGAAAAAACCCAAAACCCAAACCCCTCCGGCCCCATGTCGGCAGCAGCTTATGCTTGAGAAAATGAGCTGTAGGGGCTGGTATGGAATCGTGGAATATACGTGCAATCATAAATGCCCAATCAATGGGGCTGTTCGATTGGATTTGGTCACTAGAGAACCCGGAAACGGGACAGGTCCGGGCCTGGGCCGCCAGCAGTGCCACGGGCGAGGTCCACGCTCTGACCCTGGACGAAAACCAGACGCCCCAGACCCAAAGCACCTTGTGGATAGGCACGACCGAAGCCCCTTACCCGTTCGCCGATATGGTCACGCTCCACCATGCCGGTCAGGATTGGACCCTGATGTCGAGCGGCACCACCGGCGCGGTATCTTTAGCCCGTGAAACCGGCTCGGGGCGCTTACAGATGGAATGGAGACTGGAGGATCCGCAAGGCCATCCTTTGACCCTCTCACAGATGGTTGTCATCCCCACCTCCGGTACCCCGCTACTTCTGGCCACTCCCGCATCGGCGGCGGCCAAACTGCGGCTGTACAGGCTGGATGCGGGATTGCAGGTCGCTACCCTGCAAGACGTAGAAAAAGACACGCCCAAGGCCATCCTTGCGGGTGTTTCGGATCTGATCCGTCTGTCCATCGGCACACAGGAATTTGTGGTCAGCAGCTCGTCATCCGAAGACGGGCTCAGCAGTTTTGTCGTGACCGAAACCGATCTGGAGCTGCGCGATACGCTCGGTCCAAAGGACGGGCTCTGGATCAACGGGCTGGAAGACATCACCGCCCTGTCCGTGGGGGGGCAGTGGTTCATTGCCGGAGTGTCGGCCGCCAGCAATACTTTATCTGCCATCAGGTTGAACCCAATGGGGGCGATGTTTGTCACTGATATTGCCCTAGATGATCAAACCACCCGATTCGCTGGGGCCATGGCGCTGGACAGTTTCGAAGCCGCCGGTCGCAGTTTCATCGTCACTGGCGGAACCGATGCCGGGCTGTCCTTGTTCGAATTGTTACCCGGTGGGCAGCTTTATCATCATCAAAGTCTGGCCCAATCGGCGGATTGGGATATCGGGCATATCCTATCACTCACCGCCGTGGTGATTGGCGATGAGCTGCAAGTCCTGATGGCCGGTGCAGACGGATCTGGGGTGGCGCAACTGGTGCTGCCTTTGGGCAATCTGGGCGATCTGGTCCAAGGCTCGGGCCAATCCGACACCCTATCGGGGGCCGGGCAGGATGATCTGCTAATGGGGCTTTGGGGGGATGATCAGATCGCCGGAAACGCCGGAGATGACACGCTGATCGCCGGACCGGGGCAGGATACGCTGACAGGTGGGGCTGGGGCAGATGTGTTCGTCTTTACTGCTGACGGACAGACCGACAGGATCACCGATTTCCAGCCTGGGCTGGACCGGGTCAATCTGGATGACTGGGGAATGGTCTATGACATCTCGGCCCTGACACTGACATCAACCTCATGGGGCGGGCGCATCATTTGGCGGAATGAAAGGATCGATCTCTACCTCGAAAATGGGGCGCGGGTTGATATCGACATGTGGGAGCCAGATGATTTCCTGTTCTGATCCATTCGCACAGCGCGCGCTGGTTTTCGACCCTGTTTCAGCCAAAGGCCCGCCATTTGGCGAGCCTTTATAACTGCATCAATGGCGGTTTAGTCGTCGCCGGGAATGATCCGCACGCCACCTTTGGCCGCCGAAGAGGCCAGCATCGCATAGGCCTTGAGCGCGGTGGACACGGCGCGCGGGCGCGGCGCGGCGGGTTTCCACGGCAGCGGGCCCTTGGCGGTGCGGCGCGCCTCCAGCGTGGCATCATCCACCGCTAGGTTGATGGTCCGGTTAGGAATGTCGATTTCGATCAGATCGCCGGCTTCCACCAGACCGATCAGGCCACCCTCTTCCGCCTCAGGCGACACGTGCCCGATCGACAGACCCGAAGTGCCGCCCGAGAAACGCCCGTCCGTCAAGAGCGCGCATTTCTTGCCCAGACCTTTGGATTTCAGATAACTGGTCGGATAGAGCATTTCCTGCATCCCCGGACCGCCGCGCGGGCCTTCATAGCGAATGATCACGACCTCGCCGGCCTCGACGTTGCCGGTCAGGATGCCGGAGACCGAGTCGTCTTGGGATTCAAACACCTTAGCCTTGCCGGTGAATTTCAGAATACTGTCATCCACTCCTGCGGTTTTCACGATACAGCCGTTTTCGGCGATATTGCCGAACAGAACTGCTAGGCCGCCGTCTTTGGAAAAGGCCCCTTCGACAGACCGGATCACACCGTGGGTGCGGTCGCGGTCCAGTTCCTTGTACCGGTTCTGGGTCGAGAAGGCCTGAGTGGTGCGCACACCACCGGGGGCCGCGCGGTAAAACTCTTCGATCACCGGATCATTGGCAACCGACACGTCCCATTTGGCGATGGCATCAGCCATGGTGGCCGAATGCACGGTGGGGCACTCGCCATGCAGCAACCCTCCACGCAGCATCTCGCCCAGAATGGCCATGATGCCGCCTGCACGGTGTATGTCTTCCATATGCACGTCCTGCTTGGCGGGCGCGACCTTGCACAGCACCGGCACCTTGCGCGACAGCCGGTCAATATCGTCCATGGTGAAATTCACCTTGCCCTCATAGGCGATGGCCAGCAGGTGCAGAACGGTATTGGTGGACCCGCCCATGGCGATATCAAGGCTCATGGCGTTTTCAAAGGCCGCGAAGCTGGCGATATCGCGCGGCAACAGACCCTGTTCTTCGCTTTCATAGTGGCGCTTGGTGATGTCCACGATCTTGCGACCGGCCTCAAGGAACAATTCCTTGCGGTCGGCATGGGTGGCCAGCATTGACCCGTTGCCCGGCAGCGCCAGACCCAGCGCCTCGGCCAGACAGTTCATCGAGTTGGCGGTAAACATACCCGAACACGACCCGCAGGTCGGGCAGGCGGCCCGTTCGATTTCATCCACCTGCGCGTCGGTATAGCTTTCATCAGCGGCGACAACCATCGCATCGACCAGATCCAGCGATTGTTCCAGATCGTCGACGGTGATCTTGCCGGCCTCCATCGGGCCACCAGAAACAAAGATCACTGGGATGTTCAGGCGCATCGCGGCCATCATCATGCCGGGGGTGATTTTATCGCAGTTGGAAATGCACACCATCGCATCGGCGCAATGGGCGTTGACCATGTATTCCACGCTGTCGGCGATCAATTCGCGCGAGGGCAGCGAATAGAGCATCCCGTCATGGCCCATGGCAATGCCATCATCCACGGCAATGGTATTGAATTCCTTGGCGACGCCGCCTGCGGCTTCGATCTCACGCGCGACCATCTGGCCCAGATCCTTCAGGTGGACGTGACCAGGTACAAATTGCGTGAACGAGTTCACCACGGCGATGATCGGCTTGCCGAAATCGCTGTCGGTCATGCCGGTTGCACGCCAGAGCCCACGGGCCCCCGCCATGTTGCGGCCGTGTGTGGATCGCCGGGAACGGTAATGCGGCATGTGTCTCTTCCTTCGAGGCTATCGTCTGGCAGTGCGCTTCAGGGTGCAGAGATAGCGCAGAAGGGCAGGTGTGAACAATCACCGATGCCGAAAAAATGCCAACCCCTTAAAAGAGTGCACCACTAAAACGGTTGCCCCTCTCCGGGACAGGCCGAAAAGAGAAAGGCGCGCATGGGGAAGCATGCGCGCCTTTTTTGTGCCTGACGCCAGGATTACCCCAGCAGATCAAAGGTTTCGCCAGTGGCGGCGACAGTCAAATTGATCTGGTCCAGCTCGGCACCATCAACCAGCGCCCACAGGATCTGACCGCTGTCGCGATAAGTCACAAAGGCCTCGGCCACGCCCTCTTGTCCTGCGGCTGCGGTTTCAGCGAGTTGCACCACAAAATCATCAGCCGCATCGGCAGTGCCGCCAAAGACCAGCGTGTCGGTTGCCTCAAAGTCGGCGATCCAATCGCTGGCATGGCCAGTTGTCCCCGCATGATAGAAGCGGTCCGCACCGGCGCCACCCACCATCTGATCATACCCAAAGCCACCGTTCAGGAAATCATCACCATCATTGCCAAACAGCGTGTCACCCAAGGTTCCGCCCGATATGGTATCATTGCCCGCCTGGCCCGCAATGAAATCACCACCTGCGTCCCCTTGCAGATTATCACTGCCCTCCATACCAAAGATGCGGTCGTTCCCAGCCCCCCCCGATACAGTGTCATCGCCAGCCCCGGCAAAGACCAGATCCGACAGATCCGCATCCGTGGCGCCGCCGATAATCAGATCGTCGCCCGCGCCACCGTTCAGCGTATCGGCTCCGTCCAGTCCGCTCAGCCGGTCATCCATTGCGGTGCCCACCAAACGATCCGCATCTGCCGTGCCGGTCTGGACGGTGATATCGTCCAGACCGTAGATGGCCGTGTTCCCATCACCTTCATAGGCGATCAGGATCTGCGCGGTGCCAGTGGTGCTTTCGTCAGCAGAAATAAAGGCGATGGTTTCAGGGCTGACGTTCCCTTCGGCTTCGCTGTCGATATAGTTGACATAGGCTGGCGCTGCCGGGTCGGTGATATCAAACACCATGACACCGCTGTCGCGTTCAAGCCCGACAAACAACATCATACGGCCCTCAACCTCACCCACGGTGATGGCTTCGGGTTCGATCCCCTTATTATCCGAACGCTTGTCGAATTCGCCTTCGTCCTGATTGAACAGGTCGGGGTGGATTTCTGCGATCAGCTGCGACAGCAAAGCACCGCTTTCGAACACGATCTCGCCGTCTGCGCTGTAGATGGTAAAGCTGCGACCGCCATAGGCATAGAGGGCATCGTAATCACCATCCCCGTCAGCATCGCCCAGATCGCTGCGCACGTTCAGGCGGCCGAAGTTTTCGTTCTCCTGCAGAATGTCGGCATTCGGGAAAGCGGTTGGGTCCAGATTCAGATCCTTGATGCGCGATTCTGTGTCATCACGTGCATCACCTTCGTTGGCGGTGGCAAAATACAGCACACCACCAGATTCAAAGGCCGTGATCGAGTCGGGCTGACGCATGCCATACAGGTTTTCATAGGTCTGCAGATTGATCGCCCCATCCCGGTCAGACGCATCAATCGCGTTCTCGGCCAGGCTGTGATCCACCAGGCCAAGCCCCCGCAGTTCGGTAATGGTGTTGGTGGTCAGGTCGATCACCGCATAGGCGTTGGCCTCTTGCAGGGTGACCCATGCAGTGGTGCCATCGGGGCTGACGGCGATATATTCAGGCTCTAGATCGGCGCTGACGCTGACGCCCGGTTCCAAAAGAATACCCTGCGCCAGCAGATCGGCTTCTTGGCCGTTGAAGGCATCAAAGCCCAAAGTGGTGACCGTTGCAGCGGCCGGAGTATCCAGCCCACTGATCACCGATACCGACCCAGCAGGGTTGCCATCATCAGTAGGCTCCCCTTCGTTGGCCACCAGAATACGGCTGCCATCGGGGGTAAAGGTCACCATGTCGGGCAGGTTGCCCACCTCGAGGGTGGCCAGCAATGCCCCCTCGACATCGAACAGCGCCACAACACCATTCATGGCCGAGCCATCCGCGGCCTCGCGGGCGACAGCCGCAGCAACCAGACCACCCGAAACAGCAACCGACTGTACGCCGTCGTAGTTCGCGATCCCGCTCAGATCGAACGTATTCACGCGCTCTTGCGTGGTCAGGTCGAATACGTCAATCCAATCCTGCGCACCGTTGGTGACATAGGCCATCCCAGCATCGGTGCTGACCACTTCGGACCCACCGGTGAACAATTCGGTTTCGCCACTTTGCAATTCGCCCAGACGGGTGATTGCGATGGTTTCATCCGGCTGATCCAGCGTGATGTTGTCTACGCCGCCATTGCGGGCCAGCTGTATAATGCGGGTATCATTTGCCACATCCAGTTCCGGGGTCGCATAAGCATCGTCTTCATCGCCGTAATGATCGGTGAAATAGTCGGCAAAGGCCTGCTGTTCGCCCAACAGGTTTTCGGCATCCCCATCAGCGGTCACGCCCCCGTCATCGGTCACGTACTGGATATCGATGGCCAGCTCCTGGAACGGATAGCCATCGCCGTTGTTATCGGCCAGGAAGTTCAGCGTCACCATGCGGATCTGCGCCGGAGCGGCGTCGGTCAGTTCACCGTTTTCAACGATGATGATGTCTTCACCGGTTTCCGGATCAATCAGCGCGACGGTCTGGATGCGCCCCCCTTCAACCGCGACCTGCGGCATACCGGTTTCTGCGTCGATCAGGTAATTTCCATCCCCGTCGGTGGCCAGCTCCTGTGCTGTCTGGCTTTCGTCGAACGAGAAACGCATCCCACCAATCTGTGGGAACCGACCGGGGGTGTTGCCTGCATCGGTGTCGGTATCAGCCACGCCATGCTCCAGCAGCATCAGCAGGCCTTCGGATGAAACCGTCACCAGTGCCAGACTGTTGTTAAACCGCAGCGTGTTTTCCACATCCAACTGCGACAGGATCCCGTCGCCTTCGTTCAGCCCGTCGTTGTCCGACCCGCCGATCTCGGCGCGAATACCTCCGCCATTGCGCAGCGATACGGTGACCGTTTCATCGGCCTCCTGTGCCGCCTCCAGCGCGGCGTCTGCTGCCAGATTACCCAGGTTGCTTTCTTCGGTCCGCACCGTGGCGCGACGCCCATCCAGATAAACCTCGTGATAGCCATAGGTCACGGCATCACGAGCTTCGACAATCTCGGTCACGGCGTCGGTCAGGTCAGACACAATATCAGCGGCAGACGACAAACCAAGCGCGGCGTTGACGGTGGGGGTGACATCCGTCAGGTCAGCCGCAGCTGGCAACTGTGCCCGCAACAGCCCCGCAGGGGCGGCTTCGGTGTGGATGTTGACGTAAACATTGCCCGCATCCAGTTCAGCCAGTTCTTCGCCGGTCAGCAGGAAACGACCTTCGTACTGGCCCGAACCGTCGCCATTGTCGGTGACGGTCAGCGCCCGCATAACCGGGCCATTCGCCCCGGCAGCGCCCGTGTGCAGATGAACCGCATCAACCGGGTTGCCTTCGGCATCCAGCCCATCGGCACTGACATCGCGCAAGGTGCCCACGTTTTCAAACGTGCCTTCAACCACCAGAATATTGCCCTCAACGAACATACTGACCTGGCCCGTGGCGGCGGTGTCGGTCCCGGCGGGGGCTTCAGCAGCTTCGGTGGTGTCGATCCCAATCGCACCGGTTACCGATCCGACGGTTGCGATCAACACGTCATCGCGCGCGGCATAGGCGCCCGAAACGGCAGCGTCGATGCTGTCGGGCAGGATCACGCCGTTATCGTCGAACTCCACGACCAGACGTCCGACATAGCTGTACTCGCCATCCGTCGACACGATCACCGTGGGGTTCCCATCGGCACCCGTGGCCATGACCGGATAGCTCCGCGCGGCCTCATCGCCGTTCAGCAAGGTGTCGGTTTCATCGGCCTGCAGCGTGTTCGACCCACCCGCAATGATGATGTCCACACCTTCCAGCAAGGTTGCCAGCTCTTCTTCCAGCGAAATCTGCTGCAGGTGGGTGGTCAGGATGATCTTGTCCACGCCCATGTCGATCAACGTATTGATTTCAGGCTGCAACACCGCGGCAAGCGCGGCCATATCATTGATCCCGCCCGTGGTTTCCTGTGCTCCGCCAGTCGAAGAAATCGTTTCGATCAACTGCGTGGTGGCCCCCACGATCCCGATCTGTTCGCCATTTTCAACGACGATGGTCGAGGGCGCGATATCAGCCGTGGTAAGTCCAGCCGCCAGATCGGTTGCGCTTTCGTTGAACACATCCGCTGTCAGAACATCCGAAGTGAACGCCCACCCCAGCGCACCGTCCGCGCTGAAATCAATGTTAGAGGTCAGGTAGGGAAAGGTTGCGCCGATCCATTCGATCACGCCATCGCCGCCTTCGGACCCGATGATTTCCGCAAAGGCCGACGTGCCAGGGTCGAATTCGTGGTTGCCCACAGCCGAGGCATCAAACCCGATCACGTTCATAATCGACACGTCCACACGCCCCGCGCCACGCCCTGCATCAATGGTGATGCCTGCAGCTTCCAAGTCAAAACCCAGCAATTCTTCGAAATAACGCTCCAGCGCGGCACTTAGTGTCCCACCCATCGAAAAATCCGCCGCCGTGGAAAAAAACGGACCGGGGATATAGTTGTCACCGGCCGAAACGGTGATCGTGTTGGCATAGGTGTCATCCAACGCATCTTCGATCGCGGTAAAGGTGGCGGCCCGCCCCAAGGCTTCGACTCCGCCTTCCAGATCGTTCGCATGCAGCAATTGCAATGTATAGGTCATCAGAGTGTTCCTCAAAAAAACAAAATCCCGCACAGCGCTAGCAATTGGACATGACGGTTTTTTTAAAACTCGTCTTAAAAATGCAGAATTTTGATAATCACGATTAACCCGCCCGGAACATCCCGCGCCCATCCTGTGCGACAGAAAGGATGGGATCATGCCAGTCACAGGGAATGGTGTCGCACAAACCGGGTTGGGCGGCGCAGAAGGATATGGGGAAACCGCTATTCCACGCAGTGATGACGGATCTCTGGAACTGGATCTGTCGGGTGTTTTCGAGGGTGGGCTGAACTATTTTGGCGTATTTTACGACGCCAGCTCGGTGTTCGTGAACACTAATGGCACCCTGTCTTTTGTATCCCCTCTTCCGACTTATCCCACGGCGGACAATGTCCAGATCACACAGGATGTGATTGCCCCGTTTTGGGGGGATGTGGATACGCGTCTGGATGGTGAAGGTGCCGAAAGTGGGGGGATCTGGGTTGATATCGACACCGGCACCGATACGGTCACCATCACTTGGGACGATGTCGGCGTTTACCGACGGAATGCGACGGTCAGCAACACGTTTCAATTGCAACTGATCGATCAGGGCGGGGGCGATTTCGACATCGTGTTTCGGTATGAACACATCGGATGGACCATCGGCAGCGGGCTTTTGGACACCGGGGCGCAGGCAGGGCTGGCCTCGGCCCGATTGCCAGAACCCGAATGGATTGAAACACCGCCGGACAGCCTAGCCACGACCACCGGCAACACGGGCGCCATTGGATTATGGGGCTATGAAATGCGCGGCGGCACTTTGGGCGAACTGGCTCTCGCCACTGGCCTGATCCTGCACGGCAGCGCCCAAAGTGAGCAACTGGTAGGAACAGAACAGGACGATATCCTGAGCGGGCTGGAAGGCGCCGATACCCTGCTGGGCGGCGGCGGCGCGGACAGGCTGGATGGGGGGGCGGGCGATGACATCCTGTCTGGTGGCGATGGTAATGACACGCTGATCGGCGGCGATGGCAATGACTGGATACTGGCGGGCGACACGCAGGCCGACCTGCGCGATATCGTTTATGGCGGCAATGGGGATGACACGATCGACGGCAGTTACGGCAATGACGAGTTGCGCGGCGATGTCGGCAACGATGTAATCGCCGGCAGCTATGGTGTGGATACGGTGATCGGCGGCGACGGGGATGATCAGCTCACCGGCCAGGCCTGGTCAGACGAAATTTTTGGCGGCAACGGCAATGATTTCATCAACGGCGGCTTTGGCTATGACCGGGTAAATGGCGGGGCGGGGGCGGATCGGTTCTTCCATTTGGGGGTTACGGATCATGGGTCAGACTGGATACAGGACTATTCCGCCGCAGATGGGGATGTGCTGCACTTCGGGGCGGCCGCCACGGTCGATCAGTTTCAGGCCAATTTTTCTGAAACCACCGATGCCGGACAGCTCGGCGTGCAAGAGGCATTCATAATCTACATCCCGACCCAACAAATTATCTGGGCGCTGGTGGATGGCGGCGGCCAGAATGAAATAAACCTTCGTCTCGCCGGGGTAGATTACGATCTCTTGGCGTGGTAAAATGAAAGGGTTCAATTGCTTTTAAAATAACAAACCACAGCCTGATATTATAAGGCTGTTGTCTAATTTAGGGGATTTTCCATGCCCGATATTACTGTCGCTTTTGATTTCCTGACCGACCCTGCTCCCTATCTTCCCCAAGTCGATTTCAGCAATCTGGGGACACAAACCGCCCGGATAGATCTCTCCTCAGGGGGCACAGCGGTTTTATACTCCTTGGATAGTGGCGATCGGTTCCAGACCGCCCTTTATCTGCAACTCTACCCGACCGACGGTGACACGCCCGATCCAATCCTGATTTCAGCCAGCGACCCCACCCTCAGCCGCGTCCTGCATTTCGATCTGGCGCTTGGCGCGCTGGAGGATGGCAGCCTGGTAATGACATGGCGGCGCTATACCACGGATAACATCAATGACGTGGAAACCCAGGACGTACGGGTGCTGGATGCCGCCCGGGATTTGCTGGATGTGGTCCGCACTCCGCTGCTCGCAGATGAAAGCTTTGCCGATCCGCAAATCCTGCCCAGCGACACCGGCGCCTTTGCCCGGCTCTGGGTCGATATCTTTGAACCGCAACATGTCTATCTGCAGCATCACGCGGCGGATGGTACCGCGCTGGCCGCTCCGATCCTGCTTTTGACCGTCACAAGCGACAATCGCTTTGGCACCCATATCGAGGATATCGTGCAACTGGCCGACGGAGCCTTTGCCGTTTCCTGGACAGACACCACCCTGTCGGCCGATGTTCCGCCCTATTCACAGGTACAAGCCGATAATGTGCTGGTGCAAATCGTCGAAGCCGACGGCACCCCCCGCAGTGGCCCGATCATGGTGGGCCCGGAGAACAGCAGCAACAACGGGCGCAGCGACATCGCGCCGACCTCGGATGGCGGGTTCGTCATCCTGTGGCAAAGCGGCTTTCACTTCAACACCGAGACCACACAGGCACAACGTTATGATGCCACTGGCGCCCCGGTCGGCGATGCGTACACCCTGCCAATCGGCCGCTACCTGCACGAAGCCATCGCCCTGTCCGACGAGCGGTTTCTGGTGGCACATCTTGTCGATGATGAACTGGTACTGCAACAATTCGCCGAGGATGGCACCGCCCTGACCAGCCCCGAGGTGGTCTGGCATGACATGGGGTTGTCCCGCTTCGAAAGCCTCCTGACCCTGACGGCGGACGGGCGTTTGGTCGTCACCTATCTGGAGGAAACCCGCGAAATCGACCTCACCGCCTTTACCCTTCTGGGCGACGGCGATGATGCCCAAACCCTGACCGAAGCCGGGCACCTGAATGGACAGGGCGGCAATGACAGCCTGACCGGATCTGGAGACGATGACGCGCTGATCGGCGGCACGGGGACAGATATCCTGTCCGGCGGCGAGGGCAATGATCGGCTGGATGGTGGCGACGGGGCGGACGCATTGGATGGTGGAACGGGCGATGACCGCCTGATCGGGTTTGACGGCGATGACCTGCTGCGCGGGGATGCGGGAAATGACACGCTGATCGGCGGGTTCGGGCGCGACGCCCTGAACGGCGGCGATGGCGACGACCTGCTGATGGGGGATGACAGTTTCCTGTTCACCGCCAGCCTGCGTGCCGCCTATCAACCCATCGGGGCGGACCTGTCCGATACGATCATTGGTGGTCAGGGAAATGACACGATCAGCGGCGGCATGGGCAATGATCTGGCCTATGGTGGCACGGGTAATGACAGTTTGGATGGTGGCCTCGGCGCAGATACGCTGATTGGTCAGGAGGGCAATGATGCACTGACCGGCGGGGCCTGGGGGGATGTGCTGTTTGGCGGCGCTGGGGGTGATTTCCTCAATGGTGGCTCGGGCTATGACCGGCTGAATGGCGGCGCCGGAGCGGACGCGTTCTTTCACGCATCGCTGCCCGATCACGGCAGCGACTGGATACAGGATTTTTCCTCGGTCGAGGGGGATCACCTGACCACCAACCGGGACGGCGCACAGGCAAGCTGGTTTCAGGTCAATCTCGCAAACACCCCCGGCGCGGGCGACGCCACCATTGACGAGGCTTTCGTGATCTTCCGTCCCACCGGGCAGATTCTGTGGGCCCTCGTGGACGGTGCCGCACAGGACGCCATCAACATCCGCCTTGCCGGAATAGACTACGACCTGCTGGCCTAACCCCAGACCCAAACCAAAAGATGCCCCTCTTTTCATTCAAGGAAGACTTCAATGAGCATAATTACCGGCACCGAGGGCGACGAAACTCTGTAAGGAACCAGTGAAAACGACACCATCAATGGCATGGGGGGCATGCAGGCGCATGATCTGCTGACCGCAGGTATCGAAAGCGAAATGTTCGGGAACAACGGTGATGACACCTTTCGCCTGTCCGAAAACCCGCAACCTGAATGGTTTCACATTGCAGGCGGTGACGGGCAGGATATTTTGGACAATGGCGCGCTCTATGACCTGTCTTGGGGTGACATTGGTTCAATCGAGGTTCTGCGCGGCGGTGGGCAGCTCACTGTCGCGCAACTGAGCCAGTTCAACCACCTTTCAGGACATCGTCCGCCTGCAACAGGCCACCGACGGAGAAGTAGACCTGCGCGGCCGGATCGAAAGCTTGGCTAGTCGCCCTTGGGGGGCAGCCCTTGCTGTAATATCTGGGGTCGATCGGGGATGACCGGATCAACCTGTCTGACCAAACCGCTGCGGTTGAAATCAATGCCGGGCAGGGCCTGATCCGCGCCGGGAACGGCCCTGACCTGTTGATTGCGGGCACATCTGACACGGATGTTTCGGACACCATCATCGGCAATAATGGATGGGACACGATCTCTGGCGGACAGGGAAACGACCGCCTGCACGGTGTTCAAAACCGCCCCTTGTCGCGCAGAAATCTGCCCCGAGACGGCGCCGCAAAAACATAATCAGCCTTTTCTGTATACATTTTTTCGCTGACGGTGGTTTTCCATACTGTAATCTGTTGCCCGGAAGGCTAATGGTTACAGAATGGTGGTTTGCGTGGGTGCAGCGACGGGTGGCGGCCTTTGCTGGGGGTGTTCAGGGTCCGATGTCGTGTCGG